>NZ_JBDWYP010000082.1:0-360001 GCF_039982295.1 Roseibium sp. | reverse complement strand
TGCGGGAAACCGCAGCGGCTTTTTGCGTACAAACAGATTTGTCTTAGAATAGGCTTCCCTGGGTTGTCGCAGGCTTGCTTGGAGTTGCCTTTTTGGGCTTCGGAGCCACTTTGGGAGGCGGCGGAGCGACACCGTCTCCCTTCGCAATGACTTCGATGGTTCCGTCTGCAAGTTCAATGGCCAGTGAGGCCCCGGGAGCGACACTTGAAGCTGACCGGACCGGTTGGCTGTTGTCGTCACGCACGAGGGCATAACCGCGTGCAAGCACATCCTTGTAGGACAGGGATTTGAGTAGGCTCTCCAGTGTGGTCAGCCGGTCTCGTGTCTTGGACAGTCGTGTGCCATAGGCGCGTTCCAGCCGGTCACCCAGCGTGCCAAGGCGTTCGGAGCCAAGCTGGATTTGCTGCTGCAGCTTGAGCGGCGTCAGGCGGGAGGCAGCATGCTGGAAGCCCTGGCGTTTCTGCGCAACGGCAACGCCGAGGGCGCGCTGCTGCCTGTCTGAGAGAACAGAGAGTTCGCTCCGCGCTTTGTCAGTGGAGCGGCTCAGGACGGCAGGAGACAAACGAGCAGAAGCGTTTTGGAAATTACTGCGATGACTTCGCGTGTTGACCGTCAGTGCATGCTCCAGACGGCTGGCATATGTATCAAAGGTCTGGCGTGGCAAGGCCAGCAGATCGCGGGGAGCAGGCAGCGCTGCTTCTGCCGCGCGCAATTCCGTGCGGCGGGTCGCAACGAGCCGGTTGAGGCCAGAGGAAAGACGGCGCGAAAGGTCGCCAGTCATGGAGATCAGGTCGGCCTTTACAGGAACGGCGATCTCCGCGGCGCCTGTGGGCGTTGGCGCCCGCACGTCGGCAGCCAGATCAATCAGCGTCCAGTCAGTTTCGTGACCTACGGCGGAGATCAAGGGAATCTCGCTCTCCGAAGCAGCGCGCACCACGGCTTCATCGTTAAAGCCCCAGAGATCCTCAATGCTGCCACCACCACGGGCGACGATGATCAGATCGGGTCGAGGAATCGCACCTCCTTGCGGCAAGGCGTTGAAACCGCGAATACCGTTGGCGACTTCGGCACCGCTCGTTTCGCCTTGAACCCGCACCGGCCAGACCAGGACATGAAGCGGAAATCGATCTGAAATCCTGTGCAGGATATCGCGGATCACTGCGCCTGTCGGTGATGTGACCACGCCGATAACCCGCGGCAGGCTGGGCAGCAATTGCTTGCGTTCTTCTGCAAACAGTCCTTCGGCGGCAAGTTTGCGCTTACGCTCTTCAAGAAGTGCCATCAGGGCACCAGCGCCAGCAGGCTCGAGCGCGTCGATGACCATCTGGTATTTGGATTGGCCGGGGAATGTTGTGATCTTGCCGGTGGCAATGACCTCCAGGCCCTGTTCAGGTTGGATCTTCAGGCGCGAGGCAACGCCTTTCCAAACAACACCTGATAGAACCGCGCGGTCATCCTTCAGATCCAGGTAGATGTGTCCGGAGCCAGGACGGGAAATGCGTCCGAGCTCACCGCGGACACGGACATAACCGAAGGCATCTTCCATCGTTTTCTTGATGGAAAAGGAGATCTCCGCAACAGAAAATTCGGCGATGTTGGATGGCTTGTCAGACACTGATTGATTCCCCACTTGAGCGGCAAAGGTTACCTCTCGATCAGGAGGGGTCAAGCGGGAGAGCTGGATGTTACCGTTGTCAGATGTGGCTTACCGGTATCGATTGCACTTGCACCATTGAAATGGGCGCCCAGACAGTCCTACCTATTGGTCATGACCAGATACGACTACAAAATGCAGCGCCTCTTTCTTCGCCATATTCTTGCCGATGGCGCGTCCGTCGAGGCAGATCGCGGACAGGCAAACTATCTGCTGAATGTGTTGCGCCTGAAGAATGGGGATCGCTTGCTGGTCTTCAACGGCAATGACGGGGAATGGCTCGCGGAAATCCGGGCGACGGGCCGGAAGGCCTGTCATCTGGATCTGGTCGAAAGGGTTCGCGAACAGACCAATGCCAACGATCTGCAATATCTCTTCGCTCCGCTGAAACACGCGCGTCTCGACTACATGGTTCAAAAAGCCGTCGAGATGGGGGCTGGAGCGCTGCGATCCGTCATGACCCAGCATACGCAATCAAGCCGGATCAATCTGGAGCGGATGGAAGCCAATGTCATCGAGGCGGCAGAACAATGTGGCGTCATTTCGGTGCCCACGGTCCTGGCGCCGAGGCCGCTGAAAGAGTTGCTTGCCGGATGGACCAGGAGCGACCCAAGTCGCCGGCTCCTGTTTTGTGATGAAGGGGAGGCAACGCAAAATCCGCTCGGTGAGCTCGCACGTCTTGCGCAGCAGGGCCCTCAACCACTGGCGATCCTCATTGGACCTGAAGGCGGTTTTTCCGAAGAGGAGCGGGAGGGGCTCCGCCAGCAGCCTTTTGTCACTCCGATTCCGCTGGGGCCACGGATCTTGCGGGCTGATACGGCTGCAGTTGCGGCCTTGGCGGTTGTTCAGGCGACACTCGGAGATTGGAGTTGAGCAAACCAGGTCCGGGCAAGCTGCATCGTAGCACCACGAACGCAGTGAAAATTGCTTTGCGGGGTGTTGCGAAGAGGCTGCCGTCTTCAGAATTGCGTGATCACCAAACCAGTTCATTTGTGGTGCTTGCCAACACCGCAAATCGAGCCTAAATGCGACAAGCCTTTCTTGTTCCAGAAAGGTTCAACTATTCCTCGCGTTTGTACGTGGCCGAGCGGCTGGGTATTCTGCGCAGCCAACGAAAACTGGGAAGTCCTGCATGGCCCGCGATACCGTCGATTCGACGCCAATTGAAAGCATTGCCGATCTCGCTGCGACCCTCGAAGCCGGTTGCAAACCAGCAGAGAAGTTCCGGATTGGCACTGAGCATGAGAAGTTTGGCTTTCACCTGTCGGACCTATCTCCGATTCCTTACGAGGGCGATCATGGCGTCGAAGCCGTTTTGTCCGGGATGGAGAAGCTGCTGGGTTGGGAGCGGATCGAGGACAATGGCAAGATCATAGGCCTTTCGGACCCAGTGGGTGGTGGTGCGATTTCCATCGAGCCGGGCGGACAGTTCGAGCTTTCCGGCGCGCCGCTGGAGACACTCCACGAAACGTGCCGGGAAACGAACGTGCACCTTGCGCATGTGCGCCAGGTCGCCGAGCCGCTAGGTGTAGGTTTCCTGGGAACAGGCATGGCCCCAACATGGCGGCGCGATGATGTGCCGGTGATGCCAAAGTCGCGTTATGAGATCATGACGCGCTACATGCCAAAGGTCGGTAAATACGGTCTGGACATGATGTACCGGACCACGACAATTCAGGTGAATCTCGATTTTGCCTCAGAGGCCGACATGGCCAAGAAAATGCGCGTCGGGTTGGCGCTGCAGCCGATTGCGACCGCGATTTTCGCCAACTCTCCTTTCACTGATGGCAAGCCCAACGGCTACAAATCCTTCCGCGCTGAAGTCTGGAACGATCTTGATCAGGACCGTACCGGCAATTTGCCTTTTGCCTTCGACGATGGCTTCGGCTTTGAAAGCTATGTGGAATGGGCGCTCGATGTGCCGATGTATTTCATCAAGCGCGGGGCAACCTACTACGACGCGACCGATACGACTTTCCGCGCCTTCATGAATGGGTCCTACGAGGGCAAGGTGCCGGATGCGCGCCCGACAATAGGCGACTGGAACAACCACCTTTCCACACTCTTCCCGGATGTGCGGCTGAAAAAATACATCGAGATGCGGGGTGCCGACGGCGGTCCATGGCGCAGAATATGCGCCCTGCCAGCCTTCTGGGTTGGCCTGCTCTACGATGATGGCATTCTTGACCAGGCCTGGCAGCTTGTCCGCGACTGGACTGAGGAGGAGCGTGGCGCTCTGAGAGCCGGCGTGCCGCGTACAGCATTGCAGACACCCTTCCGTGCCGGCCAAGTGCTGGATGTGGCAAAGGACGTCCTTGCCCTGTCCAAGGAGGGCCTTCGCCGCCGCAATCGTCTGAGCGATGGCGATCTTGATGAACAAGTCCACTTGGCGCCCGTCGAAGAGGGACTGGCTGCGGGCATGAGCCCTGCCGACATCCTGCTTCAGCGCTATGGCGGCAGCTGGGATGGAGACATCAATCAGATTTTCAAGGACTACGCCTACTAACGCCGATCAAGAAAGCGCAGGCCCGCGTCGGAACGGCATTTGACGTTGCCTTTCAGAAAGATGATCATGTTGGTCTGATAGATCGCAGCGAGGCGCGGCCATGACGGATGTCCCAGGATTTCCATTTCCATTCGACCTGACGGCTGTTGCCGAGGACATGCAGCGCCGGTTCGGCTGGAATGAAGGAGATCTCGAATCGGCCATGGCCCAGCTCATGCCTGCGGCCATGAGCGGAGTTCGGCATTTTGGGCCGTCGGTGCCGGGGTTCAATGGGCTCCTGCCTCAGTACAATGCCCTCTTTCCGATGGCTTCCTTTTTTAATCCGCAATCCCCGTCATCTCTTGACGAGCACCTTCAGCCGTTCTTCGGACCGGAGTTCGTACGAAAGGCCGTGGCAGAGCAGATCGCCTCGATTACCGGCCTGCAGCAGGAAGCTATCGCTGAAATGATGCCGGTGGCGGCAACCCTGGCGATGGGACAAGTTGCTCGCCCATATATGCAGGGCGAAGCTCGGGAGCTTCTCGACGCGTTTCTCAGAGGTTATGCAAGAGGCCGACCCAAACCGGCTCCGACACCGACGGATTACATTCAAGGTTATACGCAGGCGATGCAGTCATTCTGGTCTGGGTTTCTCAAGCCGGCCGCTGACGTTGCGGCGAGGTCAGAGCCGGAACTGGATACTCACCATGAGCCGGAGGACCCGGGTGATCTTGAAGATGTTACGAATCCAGCAGCAGGCAACCCCTCGGAATTCGATGAGATGTTTGCCGAATGGGTGACGGCGGGACGCGATATGCAATCCAGTCAGCTCAAGGCGTTCGACAGTTTTTTTGAGCGCGCGGTGCGTGACATGAGTGAGGTGAAGTCCAAAACCTCATAAAAAAGGCCCGCCGGGGGCGGCGGGCCAGTTGGGTGTCAGCAAGGTTTGCCGACAGGGCTGCATTCCAAGGCTTAAGCTGCGAGCCTTGGGGCCGGACATGAAGTCATGTCCGTGAACTTCGGGTCCCCGAGGGGCGAGGACTGAAGCACTGGTTTTGGGTTCGGCAACTGGGCAGCGAGTGATTTCTCACGCGCCCACGAATTCAGAACCCGAGTGGGGTCGGCCAGGAAAGAAATCTGGGAGGCTCGTCGAACATCGCTCCTGGTCAGACCAATGTCATGAAGTTGAGCGTCTGTCAGATCGTGCAGACGACCCATTTTCTGTCGGTTGGACAGGAGGCGCCATACACGGGTAACCGATGCCCCAAGAGTGGCGGTCAGGCTGAGGTGTGTTCTGTAAGACATGGCAAAGTTCTCCTGTTAGCCGACGAAGGTATTTTCGTCCGCCCGTTCCGCGCCGTCGTTCGGCGATCTGATTGCTAGGAACGATTTGACATTGCCTTGGGTCAGATTATTAATCCAACGAATGTTTCTTATGGCTTTCATATAAAATAGTGATGAAAGGTGCTGTGATGCTCGACCTGGACCAGCTACGCACATTCGTTGCGATCGCAGAATGCGGTAGCTTTACGCGCGCGGCACAAACCGTAAACAAGACCCAGTCAGCGGTTTCCATGCAGATGCGTCGGCTTGAAGAGAGAATCGGACGGCCGATTTTCGCAAGAGACGGGCGCATGTCCCGCCTGACCGAGAATGGGGAACGTCTGCTGCACTATGCGCGTCGATTGGTGCAGCTGAACGACGAGACGATCGCCGCGTTTGACGAAACAGAAGTGGCAGGCCTTGTTCGGCTCGGCACGCCTGATGATTACGCGGACCGCTTCCTGCCAGAGATCTTGGCGCGGTTTTCGCGATCAAATCCCAAGGCGGAAGTGAGTGTGGTCTGCGCGCCGACGCCCAATTTGTTCGAGCTCGTTGCCAATGACGAGTTGGACGTTGCGATTGTGACGCACGTCTGGAAAAAAGGGAGAAAGGAAGCGCAGGTCATTCGTCGGGAGCCCTTGCTTTGGGTGGTGTCGGCGCGCCATGCCGTTGAAAACGAAGAAGTGCTGCCCCTGGCGCTCGGTCGCGCGGATTGCGATTGGCGAAAGGCTGCCCTTGCGGCCCTTGATGACGTCGGCCGGGAAAACCGTCTGCTTTATTCCAGCTGGAACTCGACGGCAGTCGGCGCCGCCGTTCTGGCGGGTCTCGCTGTCTCTGTCCTGCCAGAGTCGGCATTGAGGCCTGGCATGCGTGTGCTCTGTGAGGCGGAAGGCTTTCCGAAACTCCCGGATTGCGACATAGGGATCCTCAGGTCCTGGCGCCAGAACACGCGCGTAACAGAGGCCTTGGTCGAACATATCCTTTCGTCCCTGGACAATCTTTCCGTGCCTCTGGCAGCTGAATAATCCCTGAATTGAATGATAAGCATTTCTGATATATCTTTTCTGAAATGATTTGCGATGTTGATGCCTCGCGACAGGGGCACCGAGATGGATTGTTGAAATGAGTCATGCGCTGGATATCGACCAGCTTCGCACATTCCTGGCCATCGCCGAGCTGGGCAGCTTTACGAAGGCAGGCGAAGCAGTCAACAAGACGCAGTCTGCCGTCTCGATGCAGATGCGCAGACTTGAAGAGCGCGTCGGCATGGCAATCTTTACGAAGGACGGTCGCCAGTCGCGTCTAACTGAAGACGGCGAGCGGCTGATCGAATATGCGCGCCGCATGATCCTTCTGAACAATGAGACACTCTCTGCTTTCGGGACTTATCAGGAAGTGGGACGCGTAAAGCTGGGGCTTCCCGACGACTATGCTGATCGCCTGCTGCCCCAGGTTCTGGCAGCGTTTGCACGACTGAATCCGGCAATCGAGGTACAGGTCGTTTGTGCAAGCAGCAGCGAAACATCGATTGCTATCGCAAATGGTGATCTGGATGTCGCGATTGTAACCTCAACAGACAATCGCTCGCAGATTGGGGAGGTCATCCGGCGTGAACCGCTCTACTGGGTTACGTCTTCAGATCACTGTGCCCACGCGAGTGATGTCGTGCGCCTTGCAGTTGGTCCAGCGTCCTGCGCCTGGCGCCGCTTGGCGATGGAAGCGCTTGACCGCGTTTCGCGCTCCTACGCGATCTCCTATGTTAGCTCGAGCGCGACCGCACTTGTCGGGGCGGTACAGGCAGGGTTGGCAGTGACTGTCTTTCCTCAAAGTGCCGTTCGGGACGGAATGCGAATTCTGGGAGAGAAGGATGGTTTCCCTGATCTTCCAGCATGCGACATCACCTTGTTGCGTTCCGAAAATGCGCGCCAGCCCATGCATGATACTCTGTGCAATCACATTGTTGCAGCCATTGGCAATGTGACTGTGGCCTTGGCCGCTGAGTGATACTGTCGGGGTGGTGACCTTCTCAGTCAGCGCCCGCGCAGCATCAAGATGTTGCCAAAGAGAACACAAACCAGTCCGAGCATAGCGCTGCCGGTCCATTGATACCCTTCAAAGACGGTTGAGATCGAAAGGGCGACAATCGGGAAAATCACTGTCGCATAACCGGCACGCGCTGAACCAATCCTCCCAAGCAAGGTGAGATAGGATCCAAATGCAACCACCGATGCGATGATCGCTAGATAGACGAGGCTCGCGATGTAAACGGGACTGGGCTCAATGGCGAAATTGCTGCCCTTCACGGTCGCAAACAGTGCGAGAAACAGCGTTCCATAGACCATTCCCCACGCTGTGGCCGGTGTGACCGGCAGGCCTTTTTGCTGGTTTGAGGCAGAGAGCATATTGCCGAGACAAAATGACAGCGTCCCAAGGGCGCAAAAGCCGAGTCCTCTCATGGCTGCATAATCGATACGAGTGCCGAGAATTTGTGGCTCGAACATCAAAGCGATACCGGCGAAGCCGAGAAGCCCGGCAACAAGCGAAACCAGCCCCGGACGTTGCCCGAAAAGAATGAAAGCCAGTATCAGGTTCAAGACCGAAGCAAGCGAAAAAACCACGGCGAGAAGACCTGACGGGAGAGACGCTGCGCCATAGTAGAAGAGCGTGAAATTGGTCGAAAAAATGAAGAGGCCCAGCCCGGCAAAACGAAGGTGGTCTTTGAAGCCGTAACGCAAGTTGTGCCCGCGCCAATGGCACCAGCCAGCCATGACCAAGGAGGCGAGCACAAAGCGCCAGAACACTGATACCTCTGGCGGGATGTCCCCAACCTGTCCTTTCATCGCAATCCAGCTGAACCCCCAAGCAAAAACGGTTGCGCCATAAAGGCCATAATCCGTCGAGGTGAGAGCGGGGCGTGGCGAAGTGGGAAAAGGCGCTACGAGCGACATCTGAACGATCCTGTCTGGAAAGATAGGACCATGTCGGATCGGAGGCTTGAGAACAAATGATAGTTCGTGATCTACCTATTAGAAATTTTGAAGTTCTTGTCGGATGCGGACGGATGCCAGACCGGCTGGTAGCCTGCGCGCAAAGTCTGGACGACACACTTCGGCGTGAGCACGGTCAGCATTGTGTCGCGTGAGGTCGTTTCGGTTGTCAGTGCGTAACCCTCAGGCTGCCATGACAACAACGCGCCGCGGTAAATGGCATGCGGCTGACCAGCAAAAAGGACCATGGCTCCATTCGGCAGCTCTCCCAAAGGAGATTGATATGTTTTCTGCTGACGTCCTTCGAGGCGATCTGAATGGAGAATCCGGTCGATCTCGTCAGCTGAGCGCGCATTGGTACAGCCAGTGCCAAGAGCGAAAGTGGATGCAAATTGCTTTGCGTCGGCGCGCCTGCACTCAAAACAGGGACGATGACCGGCTGCGAGGGCTGTGACTTCGTCCAGGAAGAACAATTCGGTGTAGCTCTGCCCCATGACCTTTCGGCGTCGACCCTTGAAGCTTGTGACGCAACAAATCCAGCGCCGGGACGCCCACTTGCGTTGCAGCAACATTCGAGTGTCAGGGTCGTGAATACGTCCGCCCCGGTTGCCCATCATGGTGCCACGTGGGGTGATCGCGACGATCTCTGCAGTCGGAAGGACACGGTTTTGAAGAGGTCGTCGCGATGCCATGATTAGCTCACTTTCCGGTCGCAACGAGATTGTGCCGACCGACATTGTGGATGTCGGTTTCACCGCAGAGCCCCATCGTCACATCCAGTTCCTTATGGATGATCTCCAGGGCCTTTGTGACGCCCGGCCTTCCCATTGCGCCAAGCCCATAGATGTATGGTCGGCCGATGAAGGTACCCTTGGCCCCCATTGCCATGGCCTTGAAGACATCCTGGCCCGACCGAATGCCGCCATCCACGTGAACCTCGATCTTGTCGCCAACTGCATCGACAATGTCACGCAAGACGTCGTAGGACGCGAGGGCGCCATCCAGCTGACGTCCGCCGTGGTTTGACACCACGATTGCATCTGCACCTACGTCTGCCGCAATCTTTGCGTCCTCGACGTCGTTGATGCCCTTCAAGATCAGTTTCCGATCCCAGTGTTTCTTGACCCACTCGACCGACGACCAATCGAGCGTCGGATCGAACTGACTGTTTGTCCATTCAGCGAGTGAGGTCATGTCATCCACACCCGATACATGGCCATGTATGTTGCCGAACTGGCGCCGCTTGGTCTGCAGCATGTTCCAGCACCAGCGCGGTTTGAGTGCCAGGTCCAGCAAAACGCGTGGTGTGGGGTTTGGTGGAGTCGACAGGCCGTTCTTGATGTCGCGGTGCCGCTGACCGAGCACCTGAAGATCAAGTGTCAGGCAGAGTGCAGAGCAATTTGCGGCATAAGCACGCTTCATGAGGCTTTCTGAGAATCCGCGGTCACGCATGACATAGAGCTGGAACCAGAACGGTTTGCTCGTGTACTCCGCGACATCTTCGATCGAACAGACGCTCATGGTCGTCAGGGTAAATGGGACACCAAATTTCTCGGCTGCCTGGGCGGCAAGGATTTCTCCATCGGCATGCTGCATTCCGGTCAAGCCGACCGGCGCAAGTGCCAGTGGCATCGTGACATCCTCGCCTATCATTTTGGTCTTGACGCTGCGGTTGTCGATGTTGACCGCAACCCGTTGCCTAAGCTTCTGGCGCTGGAAAGCTGCTTCGTTGTCGTGATAGGTGCTCTGCGTCCATGATCCTGTGTCGGCATAGTCGTAAAACATTTTTGGGACACGGCGTTTTGCAAGAGCCTGCAGGTCAGCGATACAAGTGATCGGCGTCATGGGGATATTCCGTTGCAAGAGAGAGTAGGTCAGGCAATGCGGCTCAGGAGCGTTTCATCCTGTTCGCTGTCACCTGTGTTGACAGTCGTCTTTGTTGCCGTCGGAGATCGGCAAGCTCGTCGCGGTTGTGAATGTCTTCGGCTTCTGCAAGCGTTCTGCGAACAAAGTCGACATGGCGCTCGGAGGCATCACGTGCGCCTGCGGCGTCGCCGGATTTGATCCGATCGACGATCTCTTTGTGCTGCTCCAACAACGCGGTTCGGCCGGTTGGGTGATCGTAGAGACGCTGACGGTTGAAGAAGACACCGTTTGACAGCAATCGATAACAGGATCGCAGGCTGTGCAACAAGATGACATTGTGAGCGGCTTCACCAATAGCTTGGTGCAACTCAATGTCGAGTTCTGCTTCTCGTCTGTGATCTTCGGCGAGGTGCGCGGCCTCCATCCGGTCGATGATTTCTTTGAGCGTTCGATGGTCGGTTGCGCTCGCTCGGTTGGCGGCGTGACTTGCTGCAGTCGCCTCCATGTCCCGGCGAAATTCCAGGTAGTCTGTTGTTGCGGAGGGATGTCTTTCAATCATCGCGATCACGGCATCGGAGAAGATCGGTCCGATGACGTCTGCGACAAAGGTTCCGCCTCCCTGGCGACTTGTCGCAAGATTTCGTTCTTCTAGGAGCTTCAAGGCCTCTCGGAGGACCGGGCGTGAAACATCCATCTCGACGCAAAGGTCGCGTTCCGGGGGAAGACGATCGCCCGGGTTCAACACACCACGCAGGATCAACTCTTCGATTTGTTTGGCAGCAGCATCTGCGGTGCGGCCCTGATCGACCTTTCGAAACATGGTCAGCTCATATCGGTCCAAAGAAAGCGACCGGGATGCCGACCGCTTTCTCTATAAAAACCGAAATGAAAAATTGGTCAATTAAATTATCCAATTTTATCTAGAGCAGGTCCCTTGGTTCTCCGCCTGCGAAAAATGCGTCCAGATTGTCGAGCGCCCGAAAGCCCATTGCGTCTCGGGTTCTGACTGTCGCGCTGCCGATGTGAGGCAGCATGAAGATGTTTTCATGCATGGAGAACGAAGGATTGCCGCCAGGCTCCGTTTCGAAGCAGTCAAGGCCGCCCGCCGTCAGTTTGCCGGAGTTCAGAGCGGCGAGCAGTGCCGTCTCATCAACAAGCGCTCCGCGGGCCGTGTTGATGACGACCGCGCCGTCTGGCAGGAGGGCGATCGTTTCCGTGTTCAGAAGATGGCGCGTCTCCGTAGTTGCAGGGCAATGGAGAGACAGGAAATCGGCGTTTGGCAGCAAGCTCTCGATTGTGGCGTGATATATGGCGCCATTTTCTTCGGCTTCCGGCAAGCGCGAGCGATTGTAGTAGTGGAGTTCCATGTCAAAACCGCGCGCCTTTTTTGCAAAGGCCTTGCCGACACGGCCCATGCCTATGATGCCGAGCCGCGCGCCGCTGACCTGTTTGCCGACCATGAAGGAGGGACTCCAGAAGTCCCACTTTCCACTTCGAACAAGTCTGTCCCCTTCGACCGCGCGTCGGGCAGCTCCAAGCATCAGAAGCATCGCGATTTCAGCTGTGGCATCGGAAAGCACGTCGGGTGTGTTGGTGACTGCTATGCCTTTGGTTTTCAGGGCCTTCAGGTCGCAATGATCGGTGCCGACGGAATGGTTCGCCAGGATCTTCAATCTTGGATGGAGCTTCTCAACCACATCTTTGGAAAAGATCTCCGAATGGCAGGGCATCATCGCGTCCACTTGCCGGCTCATGTCGATGATTTGCTCCGCCGTGCTGACGCTATCAGCCTCGTTCAGGATCACATCATAGCTCTTCCTGGCCCTCGCAATCGTGGCATTCGAAACCTTGCGTGGCAACCAGAGACAGGGACGGTCACTCATCGGAGTTTTGCCACCCCTTGCCGAGAACGCACTCCTCGTAGAAGTCGTACACGGCCATAGCCAGCACAAAGATCACGATGACCCAGAAGGGTAAACCACCCCAGAAGCCTGCAAATCCGGTCGAGATGCTATGGGCGAGGCCGATGACAAAGATTGAAACCATGACAGTTCCAATAAGTCCGGCAATGATCTTGGTCTTGTGTCCAAGCATGAAACCTCCTCTTAGGCCGCGCTGGCCTGCAGTCTATCGATCAGCCATCTTGCGGTTCTAAGCAGACGGCCGTCTTCTTCCTGTGCGCCGACGATCTGCACGCCGATTGGCAAGCCGGCTTCTCCGACCATCAAGGGCATGGAGAGACTGGGAAGTCCCGCAAGTGTCCATAACGTGCAGAAAACCGGGTCGCCTGTTGTCGGCCCCATCTGAGGAGCTTCTCCGGATGCAGCTGGGGTCAGGATTGCGTCATAGTCCATGAAGAAAGCGCGGAAAAAATCCTCAGAAGCCTGCATCTGCGCGATCGCGTCTTCGTAGGCGGTAAGCGTGATCTCGCGACCGCGCTCGATCACAGGCTTCAGGGTGTCGCTGATCTGGTCCCAATGGGCGTCAAAGGTCTCCCGAAGATGATGGCAGATCTCATATTCATGGAGGATACGCTGTGTCTCTACCAATCCTGCGAAAGCAGGTGGAGCGGGTACAATCTCGACCCGAGTGCCAAGTTCTCCGCGAAGTTCTTCAAAACCGGCAACTGCATCTGCAGACATCCGATCAGCAAAAGGTAAATCTATCCACGCCAGTGCCGGTTCGGCAGGGGGCTCTGCAAGGTAGCCCTCAAGCATTGCCGGCCGCGGACGAGGGTAGCTTTTTGCGTCCCTTTGATCATAGCCCTTGAGCACATCGGTGATCAGTGCTGTGTCCTCGGCTGATCGGGCAAATACACCGATCTGATCGAGGGAGACTGACGTTTGAAGCACGCCCTCGCGCGAAATGACTCCGCGGGTCGGTTTGAAGCCATAGACCCCGCAGAAGGACGCTGGCCGGATAACGGATCCATTCGTTTGAGTGCCAAGGGCGAGTGGAACCTGATACGCGGCAACTGCAGCAGCTGAGCCGCTGGAGGAGCCTCCCGGAGAGTGATTGGCGTTGTGCGGATTGACCGTGTCCGTCGGATGCACAAATGCAACCTCTGTGGTCTTGGTCTTGCCAAGGATCACAGCTCCAGAATCTCGCAACCGTTCCGCAACAGCTGCGTCTGAATCGGGCACGCGGCCAGCAAAAATAGGCGACCCGCGTTCTGCTGGAAGGCCCTTGCTGTCTATAATGTCCTTCAGGCCGACGGGCACGCCCTGCAAACTGCCGAGTGGCCGTCCGGCCTGTCGGATCGCGTCTGCTTCAGAAGCCTGAGTGAGGGCCCGTTCCGGATCCAGATGTGCCCATGCCTTGAGTTGGCCGTCCGTTGCTTCAATCCGCGCAAGGCAGGCCTTCACCAGATCGGTGGATGTGAGGAGGCCTTCCCGGATCTTCCGGGCGGCCTCACTCGCTGACAGTTGAACGGGGTCTTTCTGAGCCATCATGTGGTTCATGGGATATAGGGTCCAAAGAGCTGGTCAGGCAGCCACAGGGCTATGCCGGGGAACTGATACATCAGCACCATGGAGAAGATGACGATGCCCAGGTACGGTAGAATACCCTTGAAGATCTCCACAAGCTCGATCTCGTCCCGCAAGACACCTTTCAGGTAGTAGGCGGACATGGCCATCGGCGGTGTAAGGAAGGAGGTCTGAAGGTTCAGCGCAACAAGCATGGCAAAGAAATATGGGTTCACCCCGAAGGTCTCCAGCATAGGCAGGAAAATCGGAACAAAGATGATCAGGATCTCTGACCATTCCAGGGGCCAGCCGAGGAAGAAGATGATCAGCTGAACCATGACAAGGAATTGCCAAGGCTCCAGGTTCATACCCAGGAACCAGTGTTCGATCACATCATGCCCACCCAGATAGGAAAACACTGACGCAAAGGTCCAGGATCCCACGAAGAGCCAGCAGACCATAGCGGTAGCTTTCGCTGTCAGGAAAACGCTCTCTTTTACCTTGCGCCATGTCAGAGAGCGGTAGATCGCGGCCAGAACAAGGCCCCCGAGCGCCCCCATTGCCGCCGCCTCGGCCGGAGTGGCAAGGCCTCCCAGGATTGAGCCAAGCACGAGCATGATCAAAACGGTAAGCGGGACGAAAGAAACCAGAAGGTCCGTATAGATCTTGGCTACCGGCGGAATATCCTCTTGCCGTGGTTTGGGCGCGATCTGTGGGTTCATCCAAACGCGCGCAATCACATAAACGATGTAAAGTCCTGCGAGCATCAATCCGGGGAAGACGGCCGCTGCATAAAGGCGTAATGGCGAGAGCTCGGCAATGGCTGCGTAGACGATCAACATGATCGACGGTGGGATGAGAATGCCCAAGGTCCCACCGGCGCAGATCACGCCCGAGGCAAATTGCTTGTTGTAGTTTGCACTGGCCATCGCAGGGAACGCCAGCAGGCCCATGAGAGTAACGACTGCGCCAACGATCCCGGATGCGGTCGAGAAAACCGCGCAGGTGATTAGCGCGGCGATTGCCATGGAGCCGGGAAGGTTTCGCGCTGCCATCTGCAGGGAGTAGAACAGCCGATCGACGATGTTGGCGCGCTCAACCACATAGCCCATGAACAGGAACAGAGGGATAGCGACAAGCGTGTCGTTCTCCATCACCGAGTAGGTGTTCTGGTTGAGGAGATAGAAGATGTTGTTGGTGAAGACATCGGAGAGCGTTTCAATTCCGCCCTGATAGTAGGCGTAGTAACCAAATCCAACGCCCATGGCGAGGAGGGTAAAGGCGATCGGAAAGCCGAGCAGCACCAGTCCGATGAACAGGCACAGCATCAGGATCGCGACTTCGGGGTTCGTCATCTGTTTGAAACTTTCGTCAAAGGGGATCCTGTCCGACTAGGCGCCGGAATCCGGTTTTGCCGTTGAGGGAGCCTCTGCGAGGATGTCCTCGGTTTCCTTCACATCATCGAGCCGGGGCATCCAGACACCGGTCTTCATTGCGCGCCAGCAACGAAGCATTTCGGAAAAGCCCTGAAGCATGAGAAGGAAACCGGCGATCGGAATGAGCGTCTTGAAGAAATAGATCTGGATGCGCGCTGGGCTGTTCCAGCTGACTTCCTGGTAACGCCAACTGTCCGCCGCGATCTCCGCACCGTACCAAAACAACGCGAGCATGCCGGGAAAGAAGAAGAGGATGTAGAGCACGAAATCGATCCGTGCCTGCCAGCGTACTGGAAACAGCCGATACACGACGTCGCCCCGAACATGAGAGTCCTGAGCCAGCGCGTAAGGGCCTGCCATCAGAAGCAGGGCGCCATACATTTGGACCATCATGTCAAAGGCCCAGACGGTAGGAGCGTTCAGCACGTAGCGGACGAACACCTCATAGGAAACGGAAAGGGTGAGGATCAGAATGCACCAGCCGAAAGCGCGGCCGACCCACACACTCAAGCCTTCGATAGCGTAAATCAGTTTTGTCACGTCAGCCTCTGACGATTGCAGAAGGGAAAGCGCAGGGGCCCAAGGGTCCCCGCGGCAATTCGCTCAAAACGCGGTCGCGTCAGCCGAAGTAGTGGTTGTACGCCAGCTTGTAATCGGGCTGATTGAGGTTGAGATAGTTCATCACATCCTTCGCATAGGCCTTTTGAGACGCCACAACCTGGGCAAAGAACTCGTCTTCGCCAGAAATGCGATCAATCACGATGTCCCAGGCCTTGAGCTGCTCTGCCATTACAGAGTCGGGCGTCCGGTAGACGTTCACGCCTTGCTCATTTTGCAGCTTGTTCAGATCTTCCGCATAGCGCTTGGTATTGTGCCAGTAGAAGTTGGAGTTCTCAGCCTCTGAAGCATACTTTAAGATGGCCTGAAGTTCACTCGGAAGGCTCTCGTACTTCTTCTTGTTGAAGGTGATTTCGAAGCATTCCTGGCTCTGGTGGAACGATGCCAAATGGTAGTGCTTGGACACGTCCTGCATACCAAAGTCACGGTCCGAGGTCGGGTTGTTGAACTCGGCAGCATCAATCAATCCCGACTTCATCGCGGGCTGAATCTCTCCCCCGGGCAACTGAACAACGGACATTCCCATTTCCAGAAGGACATCGGCGGCCAGACCGACGGTCCGGTACTTCAAGCCGTTCATTTGGGACGCGTCTTTGATCTCGTCCTTGAACCAGCCAAGCGGCTGCGCAGGCATCGGGCTGTTGAAGAAGGAGACGACATTGAGGCCAAGAGAGGCCATCAGCTCGTCGAACAGTTGTTGACCGCCGCCGTAGTGAATCCAACCAAGCATTTCCTGCGAAGACCAGCCAAAGCAAGGTCCCGTGCCGAAGAGCGAAGCGGCTTTTGATTTTGAGTACCAATAGGCGGAGACGTAGTGGGCGCCGTCGAGAACGCCGCGATGCACAGCGTCCTGCATCTGGCTGGTTTTGACTACGGAGTTTACGGCAAGAAGATCGATCTTCAGGTCGTTCCCCGCCATCGCGTGGACGCGGTCAACATAGGACTGCGCATTTTCCAGAAATATGCCGCCGCCCCAGGCAGCTTGCACCTTCAGAACGGTAGGCTCGGCGCGCGCTACTGCCGGTGCGGCCAGCGTGCCTGCTGTAGCTGTCGCAGCGAGCGCGCTGCCTTTCAGAAACCGTCTCCGGTTTAGATTATCAGTCATGATTTTTCCTCCCGTTTACGCCGAATGATTTATTTGCCATCGGTCCTAAACGTTGAAAGGTAATCATCAACTCATTTGAAGAACAAGACTTGTTGTTTTCTAAATCAATTTAAATCTTGATCGCAAAGGAAGCGTTGGTTGTTGATTTTTTTGGTTGTAGATTTGTCCAGTTTGCGATCTGGTAATGTTCGCTTGCTGTGTAAATATTGCGATGCGAAAAGAAAATATTTGAGTTTTGATGGTCGGGTCTTGTTGATTTGTTTTTCAGATTCGGGTGATTGCGAGAGAGGGTCTCGAGGTGCAGATTTTCGAATCTGGAGAAGCAGGATCCGATTAAGCTAGGTATCGAAGTGCTTTGTCGGATACGAAATATTAATGCGCCTTAGTACTGTGAAAGTTCTTGGTGAAGCTCTGAAATTGATCAGGCAGTTTTGATTGTTGAAGTTTCAATTTGGATTTGATCTCAAGGGGTGACAAATTGCTGCATGGCAATAGAGGTCTTTTAGATGCTTCAAATTGACGGCTGATGTTTTTGCCTGTGGGCCATTGTTTCGCAGCAAGGCTATCAGTTTCTACAGTGCGATAATAATGCTGGCGGTTGTCGCGATTTCCTCCTTGCTGGACCGCGGAGGTGACGAAGAACATGATTCACTCGGTGACCACGGGCCAATTTGAGAGCGATTTTTTCTGGCATTTTGTGAGAGTGGGAGCGTCGCGGCATGGCAATAGACAAGAGCGGAGTCAAAGACGGCTCGAGTGGCAGCAATACATCACTCCCATTGGAAGGCGTGCCTTCTTTTTCAACTCATCCGTTGAGAGAAGCAGTCCTCGGTGAAGTGCATGCACGTCCGTTTCGTCTCCTGAGCTCACCAAGGGTGGTGTTGCACTATGCTTTTGCGACCAGTGCGGAAGAAGCCAATCGCGATAGGGTCTGGTTTTCAGATTTTTGCTCCAGCCAAGGCGCGGCAGGGCCTGCACCTGACGCGCGTTATCATGTTTTGCCATTCGCCGGCGGAGCATTAAGTTGGGAGCGTCATACCGAGTTCACGACATACACTTGGGATGGGCGGGCAAATTCCGAAGGTTCTTTCGCACCGTTGCCTGCAAATAATCCATTTGGTTCGGCATTTCGCGCGCCAGGGCTTGTGTTGGTGGCAACGCGCCTCGACTTGCTCGATACCACTCCGGGCGAGAATTGGAGGCGACACTTCGATCCTGCGAGTCTGACTGTTTTCAACGTGGAAGGCAGAGCGGGGCTGGCTGCAACGGACTTTCGACCCGACGGAAACGGGCTGACGCGTTTCCTGGTCTTGAACGAGAGGATGAACGAGGTTCAGTGCGGCGCCGTTGTTCAGCGATTGCTTGAAATTGAAACCTATCGAACGTTCGCTTTGCTCGGTTTGTTCGAAGCGAACAAATTGCAGCCTGAAATCTCGGCGATTGAGAGTGACCTTGTCGATCTGAGCCGTCGCATGCAGGCTAGTGCAGATCTGGATGCCAACAAGGGTCTCCTTGAGGAACTCTCTCGCCTGGCTGCCTCGCTTGAAGCAGGATCTGCCTCAAGCAGTTATCGCTTTGGAGCGGGCCGCGCCTATTACGACATTGTCGCCGCACGGCTGAAGGCGCTGGACGAGGAGCCTGTTGCCGGTGATCTCAGCATGTCAGCTTTCTTGGGGCGGCGTCTTGCTCCGGCCATGCGCACCTGCCAGGCAATAGAGGAGCGGCAGGCGACGCTCTCCCGCAAGCTTGCACGTGCGACGACACTGCTGCGGACTCGCGTTGATGTCGATCTGGAGCAGCAGAACAGGTCGCTGCTGGAATCGATGAACCGACGAGCGCGCCTGCAGCTCCGTCTTCAGCAGACGGTCGAAGGCCTGTCTGTCGCTGCAGTGAGTTATTATGTGGTTGGGCTATTGTCTTACCTTGCCAAAGGGGCGAAAGACCTTGGGCTTCCGGTTCCCGCTCCTGCCGTCGCGACAGGCTTGGCTGTACCCGTTGTTGTCCTGACAATTTGGTGGACCGTACGCAAGATCCGGGTACATCACGCAGAAAAGAGCGACGACAATCCGGACTAGGTAAAGGCCGGGCGTTTGCTCGGCCTTTATTCCGTTAAGGGCCTAACCTGAATTCCTCACTGGAATTGTTTCAGGTAGGCAAGGATGTTGTCGCGGTCTTTTTCCTTGCGCAGACCGGCGAAAGCCATTTTCGTTTTCGGAACCACAGCCTTGGGCTTTGTAAGATAAGCAACGAGGGTTTCTTCGTCCCAGACCTTGCCGTCAGCGCCAAACTCGATCATCGACTTGGAATATTTGAAACCTTCAATCGATGCGATCGGGCGTCCGATAATCGCGTTGAGCTCTGGCCCGACTTTGTTTTTCGCACCTTCGCCAACGGCGTGACAGGCCTTGCACTTTTTGAAGACTTTTTCGCCCGCGGCAGCATCACCCTCTGCATGAGCTTGCACGCTCAGGGCAAGGAGCGCTGCTCCTGCGATCATTACGATCCGCTTCATATGTTTCTCCCTCAGTCAGTCAGCGCGTCGGCGCTGGCTACAAAAAATAGGACTTGGTTTTGAGAAACAAGCCGCGAGGGAACTGCGAACGCCATAAAATCCCTTCCTGGGCGGCTATGTCGCAGGCGCAGACTTTAAGCGCAGAAGCACTGGAGCAGGGCATGTTCAGGCTTCTGCGCGATTGACCTCAGGCAGCGCCAACCAATCGTCGAGACCTTCATCCCAATAGGGTGCATGGCCGTAAAGCTGCGCGAGGAAGTCAATAAACACACGAACCTTGGCAGGAAGAAAGCGTCGGCTTGGATAGACTGCGTGCAGGCCAACATCCTTCGAAGCGCGGTAGGTTGGCAGAATGATCTTCAGCTTGCCTTCCCGAAGTTCGGGGCCGATGTCCCAAGTGGATCGCAGGGCGACTCCGACGCCGGCAATAAGGCATTCGCGCGCGACCTCGGAGGAGTTCGTACGCACTGGGGCAAGGGTTCGGACGTTCTCGGGACCGTTTGGACCCATGAGCCTCCAGGGATCCTGGTTGGCTGCTGCCAGGCAGACATGATTTTCGACAAGATCCTCTATGGAACTTGGTTCGCCGTGGCGGGCCAAGTACTCCGGAGAGGCGCAGAGAATCCGGTGGATGGGCGCGAGACGCCGCGCTACGAGGCTTGAATCAGAAAGTTCTGCAATTCTGATCGCCAGATCATAGCCGTCTCCGACAATGTCGACAAAACTGTCCTCGAGGTCGAGATTGACCGAAAGATCTGGATTGGCATCCAGGAATTTGCCGAGATAGGGAGCGATGTGCAAGCGGCCGAAAGACGTCGGCGCAGCGACCTTCAAAGTCCCTCTGGCTTGTGCTGATCCGCGGGCGACAAAAGCTTCGGCCTCTTCCACTGATGCCAGGATCGCGATGACGCGTTCATAAAATCCCTGGCCTGACTCGGTCATTGCAATCTGACGGGTCGTGCGCTGAAGCAGTCGTGTTCCGAGCTTGTCCTCAAGGCGTCTGATACGTTTTGAAACGACCGCTGGCGAAAGGCCCATTTCCCGCCCGGCGGCAGACATGCTCCCTGCGCTTACAACCCTGGCAAAGATTTCCATGTCTGTAAGATTGCTCATTTTCAACCGCCTGGAAAACGTTCTAGTGCTGCTTTGACGTATCGCTGTGCTGGCTTATTTGCCAAAATGGGGTCTGAGGAGCTAGACAACCGCAGCAACAATGATTTGCGCCCTCAGGGCAACAATGAATCATATTTGTTCGGAAATGGAAAGGGAGAGGCCATGACCGCGATCGCAATGCCAGCGCCCGACAGCGCTGTGATGGCCAAAAGAGCCGAGATCGTAAAGGCACTTCAGGCGATCGTTCCCGGAGAGGGCGTGATCCATGATGAGACGGAAATGCGGCCGTATGAGACGGACGCGCTGACTGCATATCGTCAAATGCCTCTGATCGTGGTTCTGCCGGAGACCGTTGAACAGGTGGCCAGGGTCTTGCGCTACTGCCATGAGAACGATGTCAAGGTCGTCCCCAGAGGGGCCGGCACGTCGCTTTCCGGAGGCGCATTGCCTTTGGCTGACGGCGTTCTGCTTTCGATGATGAAATTCAACCAGGTGCTCGACATCGATTTTGAGAACCGCGCGGTTGTGGTGCAGCCCGGCGTTACCAACCTTGGCATCACCCGCGCTGTCGAACATGAAGGTTTCTACTATGCGCCTGATCCGTCCTCTCAGATCGCATGTTCGATTGGTGGCAACATCGCGGAAAATTCAGGCGGCGTTCACTGCCTCAAGTATGGTCTGACGACGAACAACGTGCTCGGCATCGAGATGGTGTTGATCACCGGCGAGGTGATCAGGCTCGGCGGCAAACATCTGGACAGCGAGGGTTACGACCTTCTCGGTCTCATGACCGGTTCAGAAGGTTTGCTCGGCGTGGTTACCGAAGTCACGGTTCGGATCCTGCAAAAACCTGAAACAGCGCGAGCGCTACTGATTGGGTTTCCGACCAGTGAGGATGGCGGTCGCTGCGTTGCCGAAATCATTGCGGCCGGGATCATTCCAGGTGGCATGGAGATGATGGACAAGCCGGCGATCCATGCCGCAGAAGCATTCGTCAACGCTGGCTATCCTTTGGATGTCGAGGCACTACTGATTGTCGAGTTGGATGGTCCGGAGGCGGAAGTGGATTATCTGATCGATCGTGTGGAGCAAATCGCCAAGGCCAACAAGGCGGAGCATCTTCGCATTTCCAACAGCGAAGAAGAGCGGATGACCTTCTGGGCCGGGCGCAAGGCCGCATTTCCTGCCGTTGGTCGTATCTCTCCAGACTACCTCTGCATGGACGGAACGATCCCGCGCAAGGAACTTCCAAAGGTCTTGGCACGCATGCGTGAGCTGGGAGAAAAGCACGGCTTGGGCGTTGCAAACGTCTTCCATGCCGGGGATGGCAACCTGCATCCTCTGATCCTTTACGATGCCAACAAACCGGGCGAACTCGCAGCTGCTGAGGCTTTTGGTGCCGATATTCTTCGATTGTGTGTTGAGGTTGGCGGCGTGCTGACAGGAGAGCATGGGGTCGGCATCGAAAAACGTGATCTGATGCCTGATATGTTCTCGGAGGAAGATCTGAAACAACAGCAGCGTGTCAAATGCGCCTTCGATGACAAGCACCTTCTGAATCCTGGCAAGGTCTTTCCGGTTCTCCACCGTTGCGCTGAGCTCGGCAAAATGCACGTGCACAAGGGAAAACTGCCTTTCCCTGACATTCCGCGCTTTTAGGACATCTTATGGAAGCGACTCTCAAACCGCGTGACACACACGAAACCTGCGATGCCGTTCAATGGGCTGCCGCGGAAGAACAACCGTTGGAAATTGTCGGAAGCCGATCCAAAGAGGCTCTCGGGCGACCGGTGCAGACGGCGCATGTCCTCGACCTGTCGGGTTTGTCTGGCGTTGTTGCTTATGAGCCTGAAGAGCTGGTGCTGACCGTCAAGGCAGGCACGCCGATTGCGGACGTCGAACAGCTTGTCGCAAGCCGCGGTCAGGAACTGTCTTTCGAGCCGATGGATTATGGGCCACTTCTCGGTCGGCCTGCCGGCGAAGGCACGGTCGGCGGCGTCTTGGCGGCAAACCTCTCTGGACCTCGCCGGATCAAGGCAGGTGCGGCGCGTGATCATATCCTGGGCATGGAAGCTGTATCCGGACGTGGTGAGGTGTTCAATTCTGGCGGCAAGGTTGTGAAAAATGTTACCGGCTATGACCTTCCGCGAGCACTTTGCGGGTCCTGGGGAACGCTGGCCGTCGCAACGACTGTCACTCTCAAGGTCAATCCTGCCGCTGAAACAAGCGCCACTTTCATCATCGAGGACCTCGATGACGACAAGGCGGTGCAAGCCATGTGCATGGCAATGGGCTCTTCTGCGGAAGTCTCTGCAGCAGCACACTTGCCGGGCGGGAGTGATGGAGACCGGCCGCGCACGCTGTTGCGTCTTGAAGGGTTCGAAAGTTCAGTCAACTATCGCCTCGAAAGTCTCAGGAAGACGCTCGCGGGCTTCGGTAGGGCCGCCGATGTGGGGCATGAAGAGACGACAAGTCTCTGGAAGGATCTAAGGGATTGTAAGCCCGTTTCAAGCGGCGCGGAGCCGGTCTGGCGTTTGTCGGTCGCACCGACATCCGGCGCCAAACTGGTCGCAGCTCTCAGGGAGCTCTTTCCGCTGGATGCCTACTATGACTGGAGCGGCGGGCTCATTTGGCTGAAAAGCCTGGATGGCTCTCTCTGGGATGGTGAAATCCGGCAGGCAGTTTCGGAATGCGGAGGAGGTCACGCGACGTTGGTGCGCGCGGACGCTTCGCTTCGCAGCACCGTTTCGGTGTTCCAGCCTCAGGCCACGCCGCTCGCAGCGCTTGCGAAACGCCTGAAGCAGCAGTTCGACCCGAAAGGGATTTTGAACCCAGGACGGATGATTGTTGGCGTTTGAGCCCCGTTAAACAGATGTGATTGACGATGCAGACAAATTTCTCACTTGCCCAACTTGCTGATCCGGCCGTCGCTGAATCTGAGAAGATCTTGCGCAAATGCGTGCACTGCGGGTTTTGCACGGCCACCTGCCCGACGTTTACGTTGTTGGGTGATGAACTCGATAGTCCGCGTGGTCGTATCTACCTGATCAAGGACATGTTGGAGAACAATCGACCGGCCGATGAAAAGGTTGTCAAACATGTCGACCGTTGTCTTTCCTGTCTCTCCTGCATGACCACTTGCCCTTCGGGTGTGAACTACATGCATCTGGTAGACCACGCGCGGACGCACATCGAGAGTACCTACAAGCGTCCCTTTGCCGATCGCATGCTGCGCGAACTCCTGGCCTTTGTTTTGCCGTATCCGGGGAGATTTCGTCTCGCTCTCTTCGGTGCGTTTTTTGGGCGCCCTTTGGCGGGCGTTCTGAAGAAGGTCGGAGGACCGTTGGCAAAGCTTGGTGCAATGCTTGACCTTGCTCCGTCAAAGGCACCGATCAGATCCTCGATGGAAGGACCAGCTGTCTTCGCCTCCGGGCAAGCGGAAAGAAAGGGGCGTGTCGCTTTGTTGAGCGGCTGCGCCCAGCCTGTTCTCAAGCCGTCAATCAATGATGCGACAATCCGGCTACTACAGCGCTCGGGCCATGAGATCGTCTTGCCGAAAGGTGAAGGCTGTTGTGGTGCATTGGTTCATCACATGGGCAAGGAAGAGGCCGCTCTTGAGAACGCGCGCCGGAACGTTGATGCCTGGATGCGGGAAATTGAAGGCGAGGGGCTCGACGCGATTGTGATCACGGCCTCTGGCTGTGGTACCACGATCAAAGACTACGGTTTCATGTTGCGTGACGACCAACTTTACGCGGCCAAGGCCGAACGTGTTTCCAATCTGGCAAAGGACATCACCGAGTATCTCACAGAAGTGGATCTTGGCGAGCCGGCGCTTACTCCGCGATTGCGGGCTGCGTATCACTCCGCTTGCTCCATGCAACATGGGCAGAAAATTACCCGTCAACCGAAAGATCTTTTGAAGGCGGCCGGCTTTGAGGTCAAGGACGTACCAGAGGGACATCTGTGTTGCGGATCGGCGGGCACCTACAACATACTTCAGCCTGAGCTCGCGGGGAGATTGAGAGACCGCAAGGTTGCGAACATTGAGAAGACTAAGCCAGATCTGATCGCGACGGGCAACATTGGCTGCATGACGCAGATCGGAAACGGAACCCAGATCCCTGTGATCCATACGGCGGAACTGCTTGACTGGGTCTACGGCGGTCCAGTTCCCGAAGGATTGGAAGATCATCTTGTATCATCTGCGGCAGAATGAGCGAGTGCCCAACGGACACTCGCTCCCAGGCTGCCAGCAGCAGTATGACAAAATCAGTTGAACCTTCGACATGTCCGCAGGTAGTGAACGCACCGCAATCGTAAGCCTTGGCATTTCTTGCCAAAGCGCGCGCCAGATACGCACCAGCATCGGAATTCTGGCCGATGCACTGGGTGAGGACTTTGTCCCCGAACGACATTTTTTCGATGGGCTGATCTCACCGATTGCAGGCCTGGCTCAGCTATTTGAAGACGGATTTCCGATCTTTCGCCGTCAGGATATCACCGCGGGGCCTGGTCATCCGACCTGGCAGCCCTATGGCTTGCGATTCCTGCACCACTTCCGAGAGGAAGGTATGGATGCGGACATCGATGCACACTTTGAAGAAGATCTCTCGCGCTTCAGCTATTTGAGAGAAAAGTTTGAAAAGCTCGCAGACCGTGGCCGAGTGGTTTTTGTCATCTCGAACAGCCAGAACAATCTGGACGAGGTCGCACGCGATACGATGATAGCGGATCTGAATTTTCGCCGGGGCGAATTAGTGCGGCTCCAACGGGCCGTCGATAGATTTCTCGGTAGGTCCTGTGAGTATCTGATCGTAAGCCATCCGGACCGGCACGGCGGTGTGGAGCTGCCCGAACTGACAGTCCTTGAAGCGGACGAAAGCGAATGGACCGGCGACAAGGATCAGTGGCGCCGTCTTTTCCGAAGCTATCTTGGTCGAAAGAACATTGAGCCTTTCGCAGTCTGAATCAAAAACGCCCCGGCAGGGCCGGGGCGTTTTGACAGTGACCAGTTTGTCAGATCACATGAACTGTAGTGCCCACACCGACCCGCTCATAGAGGTCGGTTACATCCTCATTGCGCATTCGGATGCAGCCGGAAGAAACTGCGTGACCAATGGTCCATGGCTGGTTCGAGCCATGAATGCGGTAGAGCGTCGACCCTAGGTAGAGCGCTCTGGCGCCAAGCGGATTGTTTGGTCCGCCTTCCATGAACTTCGGTAGATCAGGGCGACGCTTGCGCATCTCTGCGGGTGGCCGCCAGTCCGGCCACTCCGCCTTCCTGGTCACCTTGTGAGAACCTGCCCATTCAAAGCCCGGCTTGCCAACGCCGACGCCGTAGCGTCGGGCCGTTCCGTCGCGCTGAACGAGATAGAGATAACGCTCATTTGTATCGATGACGATCGTGCCGGCTTTATGCGGCCCTGAGTAATCGACAATGGTCGGCAAGAATTGTGAAGCGACTCGGCGCTGCGGTGCGCGTGCCTGCCTTCGACGCTGAGGCGCAGCCTGGTGCCGTGCAACTGTCTGAGGACGAAGCCAACCTCTGGTTCGTTGTCTGACCTCTGGAGCCCTCTGAGCTGTTGCCGCACGATTGGGTTTGAGCTGTAGAATCCAGGGTTCTGTCAGATTTGGACTCAGGACAAGCGGAGGAGGTGCCGCCCGTCCAGCTGCAGTTCCCTGTGTGGGGCCTAATGCCAGAGAGCAAAAAAACCCAACGGCGGCGACGGCTTTCACCATATGACCAAAGTGCTTCATGGATGTACTCGCAACATTTCATCTGTAAGCCCGCATCAGGATCAGCGAACTTGGAAACGATCACGAAAGGCTAGAGCTTAGAAGCAAGGTTTTGGTGAATAGGACCGTAACCATATTGTGAAATTTGTCATATGGTTAGCAAAGGCTTGGCGAACATGGTTTGCCAAAGGTTACACGCTTTTGAACCGCCGCGACCGACTGATCGACCGCTTCTGAAAAGGCTGCGCTTTTTACGAGGAGTTGGTTAATACACCGCCAGTTTGGCATCCCGAGCCACAATGGGGAGAAGAGTTTCAATCTGTTTGGAGGACATGCCCGGTTTGATCCTTGGATCATAAAGCATGTTCAATATGATCTGATCGAAGACCGTAAAGCGGCTGTGTCGTGACGTGTCGTTAAAGACGGAGTGAGACAGGGACTGGTCGTCGTTCATGGGCCCCAGTCCTTGAAGAACTTCTTCAACCAAACATCTTTGAAACAGAAACTCTCCCTCATCCGAGACAATTACGGCCGCAGATCGCTTGATACCGCGCCGCCCTGAAACGACACGTACAAGGCAGCGTCCGGGAACTTCGGCATTCTCGTTCCGATAGATGCTCTTACGGACAACATCGGAATATTGCGTCCGATCAACGACGAAGATCTGGAAGTTGGATGTTTCGGGAGTGGAGGCCAAGGCGCTTTCCAGCCCCCTGATCTTCCTGTCGAGTCCCTTCAGGAAACGATGCACCACGGGTGTCCGATTTTTGCGCGCAAGATTATGAACATAGAAGCGCACGGGGACCGTGAATTTTTTTACCAGATACGGACGCCAACTCCAGGATCGGTATTCGAGACCGAAAACAGTTTTTTCGAATCCTGAAAGCAATTCCTCTGTCGAGAAGGGTTGAGCCTTGCAGGAGATCGCAGAGCCGGCCCAAAGCACACAAAAAACAAAAAGAGCGCGGATACAATGCATCGAATATTTATGCCAGTGAGACTTAATCTTGTTGCGAATACCCTGCGTCAGGGATTGTAAGCATAGACAATGGTCAGCGCTTTAGAAACAAGAATTTTCCTAGGGGATCAATGGACTTAGCCATTTGAAAATAAATATCGGCAGGAAAACAATTCTTTAAACATCGCTGGCTATATCTGGTTATTAGCAGAGCAGCCCAGACTGAGTTGACGGGAAGAGGACGAAAACGTATGGCCGCGGTGAAAAGATCCTTTCGGGCGGAAAGCTTGATGCGTGTGCACGCTGAATCCAGCAACGACGCGGTCTTGACGGAAGAGCGCCGCCACCAGGAAGTCATGGCTGAGATCGGCGCAGTGAAGGCTCTTCTGGCCAAAGGTGTGCCCGCAGCGTCTCAGGAACCGGCGCTGGACGCCGAGGCCATGAGTCAGAAGATGATGAGTGAATTCCGCAAGGAACTCTCGGAAGCTGCAAAACTCAAGACTGAAATCGATGCGATGTACGAGGCGATCGCGCAGACCAAGAAAGAAATTGCGACTCTCCATCACACGACCGGTTCCGAAGGTGACGACATGACAAGCGTCACCAATGAACTCGACGCCGTTGTGTCGGGCACGGAAGGAGCGACGGACAGCATTCTTTCGGCGGCCGAATTCATCGATGAGACAGCCAACACACTGTCAGCACGCTTGCAGGGGCAGGATTCCGATCTTGCCAACGACATTCAGGAACGTGTCGTTCATATCTTTGAGGCCTGTAACTTCCAGGATTTGACGGGGCAGCGCATCAATAAGGTGGTCGGTACACTTCGCTTCATCGAAGATCGCATCATTCAGATGATGGACATCTGGGGCGGTATCGATAGCTTTAAGGAGATCGAAGCTGTTCAGCAGAAGCTCGCTGAAGGCGATGCTGCCTTGCTCAACGGGCCATCTCTGGAAACAGATATAGATGTTGCCTCTCAGGACGATATCGACGCTCTGTTCGCCTGATCTTCGGATTGGCTCCAGGGAAGCTCTACAAAAACCCGGCCAGTATGCCGGGTTTTTTATTTCTTGTTGGGCGCGGGATCATCTGCAATAAGAACAAATAGTGAATATTGTGCTTGGGGAGCTTCCAATGGCAAGCGATGATGAAACAGGTCTCATTCGGGGCGATGATGGATTATATCGCTGCTGGTGGCATGGCGGCCTGGATGACTATCGCCGCTACCATGATGAGGAGTGGGGGCAGCCGGTCGGCGACGATATAAGGCTGTTCGAGAAAATCTGCCTCGAGGGCTTTCAGGCGGGCCTGTCCTGGCTAACGATCTTGCGCAAACGAGAGTCATTTCGAGCGGCATTTGCTGGTTTCGATTTCGAGAAAGTCGCGGCCTTTACCGAAGAAGATGTTGAACGCTGTCTTCTCGACACGGGCATCGTTCGCCATCGCAAGAAAATCGAGTCTGTCATAAACAATGCCAACAGAGCTTTGGAGCTTAGGTCCGAATATGGCTCCCTGGCAGCCTACGTCTGGCGCTATGAAGCTGCTCCTGAAACCCGTCCGGAACATCTTGATTATGCTGTGGCACGGACGCTGGCTACATCGGCCGAGAGCATTTCGATGTCCAAGGATCTAAAGAAACGCGGGTGGAGCTTTGTCGGCCCGACAACCATCTACGCTTTCATGCAGTCGATGGGAATGGTGAACGATCACCTCGAGGGGTGTTGCCGTCG
This sequence comes from Roseibium sp., assembly GCF_039982295.1. Classification (GTDB taxonomy): domain Bacteria; phylum Pseudomonadota; class Alphaproteobacteria; order Rhizobiales; family Stappiaceae; genus Roseibium. Next base: position 331,005 of record NZ_JBDWYP010000082.1, on the reverse strand, counting down.
CGCGCCGGTCGAGCAGGCGCGCGCGGCTTTCCCTCGTCCCAAGTGATTGTTTTCAATTTCCGGACAGAAATTTAAGACAGCTTTTCCGCCAATGGGCTGAAGAGGCTGTTTTCCTTTGTGAAAACATACTCCAGAGTCTCTACAGTGACAGTATCCGCACCGTTCTGAATGAGGCTCCTTGCACAATCGGCGACACTGTCCTTTGGACAAAGTACGCCAAGCATTTGACCTTCGTTGTTCCCGAAGGGCTGGACACTGGCGATTGCCGCAAGGGCTTCCAGAGCTTTGCCATGATCTGCGATCGCAGCCTTCAGCACACGATTGTCTCGCGCTTTTTCTTCCGCGGCCACCCTGTCCAGGATCGCTTTGGCTCCGGCGAGAGCGGTATCGCTCCAATCGGCGCTGAGCGACGCCACAAGATGCGCCTGGCTCTTCAGGATGACGCCGTCTGCCAGTATTTTCAGATTGTTGGCCTGAAGCGTCGATCCTGTGGTGGTGATGTCGACAATCAACTCGGCGGCGTCAGCAGCCGGCGCACCTTCGGTCGCGCCTGCGCTCTCCACGATACGGTAGTCAGCTATGCCGTGGCTCGCAAAGAACGCACGGGTCAGGTTGACGTATTTGGTCGCGACACGAAGTCGACGACCGTGCCGGTTTCTGAAGTCGGATGCGACATCGCCGAGGTCAGACATGGTCTCGACATCGATCCAGGCTTTGGGAACGGCGACCACGACGTCGGCAGAGCCAAAGCCCAAGGGTGTGACGATGTGAACTGACTTCTCTGGCGAGGCGATGTTTTCGTGAACCAGGTCCAGTCCGGTGATGCCGAAGTGAACCGCGCCGTCAGACAGCTCTCTGGCGATCTCTGACGCTGACAGAAAGGCAATTTCAACGTCAGGCAGCCCTTTGACGGTTCCACGGTAGTTCCGCGCACCACCTGGCCGCTGTATCTTCAAGCCGGCACGTCCGAAAAAGGAATGGGTGTTTTCTTGAAGACGGCCCTTGGACGGGATTGCGATGGTCAGTTTGCTCATGCGCCAGCTCCAGTGATCCTCGCAATGCGGTCAAGCCACAGAGAAAAGCCGATGGCGGGGACTTCAGCCTCAGCTCCCAGCAGTCGCACCAGCTTGTCGTAGCGCCCGCCGCCGACCAGCTGTTCGTCTGAAGGGCTGTTAAGGCCATGAATTTCGAAGACAAAGCCAGAGTAGTAGTCGAGGCGACGGCCAAAATCGGCCGCAAATGTCAGCGTCTGCGTTGCGAGTCCCTTTGCCGTCAGGGCGTCAAGTCGGGCACTGAAACTGGCAAGAGGTTCGGAAAGGTCTATGCCGGTCTCCGCTGCAAAAGCTCTCAGTTCGCGGACTGCTGTGTCCGCAGGACCGCTTATCGCGAGATAGCGTCTTAGAATCTCAGCGGCCTTCGGATTTGATCCGGCTCCGTTCGCAAGTTGGGCTTGCTCGAGAAAACGGTCCGCAATCTCGCCAGGCGTGCGACCGCCCACGGCAGAAATCCCGGCGATCGATAGAAGGTCTTCAACGACTGCGTGGGCCGCGGCTGGGTCGGAGCCTTCCAGGGCGGAGAGAAAACCGAGACGAACGTCGCGTCGCTCGTCTTCCTTGTTTGCCTCGCCGCCGGCCATTCGGCTGAGCGCTTCCGATAGCTTTTCCGTGTCACCAAACAGATCCCGAAGCCGACGCTGCCAGACGACCGGCAGATCAAGGCCTTTGAGGACCTGGACGAAAAGTGTCTCGTCCCCGATGCGGATATCAAGATCGCTGAGGCCGAACCGGCGCACTGCTTCCACCGATAGGGCAAGCATATCGGCGTCTGCAGCGACAAAGTCGTTTCGGCCAAGACTTTCAGCGCCGATTTGGGGTATCTCACCGAGGCCGTCTGCGCGCTGGCGAAAGACCGGGCCATGATAGCAATAAGCGGCTTCCCGCGCCGCGGCGCCGTTTTCCAGATGCAAGCGGCAAACAGGGATCGTGAAATCAGGACGCAGACAAAGATCTTCCCCATCCGTCCCGTTGGTCAGGAATAGGCGACGGCGAATGTCCTCTCCCACGAGGTCAAGGAAGACGTCGGCGGGCTGGAGGATTGGCGGAGAGACCTTGTCATGACCGGCATCCTTGAAAAGTGTCAGCACCGTTTCAATATCGCCAGTCGTCAAACTGCTCTGCGGCATCGTTAAACGTCTCCCGACTGGCGTCTGCGATCTTCAGCTTGCTGGTCAAGCAAGGTGCGAATGGTCTGGACGAGATCGTCCGTCTTGATCGTAATCTGCGCCGGGCGGCTTTCGCGCCAGGTGATGTTGTCGACGTCTGTTGCTTCAGAAGCAAGTCGCGCGCCTTCGATCAGGTCCTTGATCTGCAACTCGCCCGCTTCGCGCTCGTCCGAGCCTTGAATGATCGCGATCGGGCAATCTCTACGATCGGCATATTTCAGCTGGTTGCCGAACTTCTTCCAGTTGCCCTGATACATCTCGGCACGAATACCTGCAGCGCGAAGATCCTGGGTCATTTTCTGATAGCGCCCGAGTGCCTCGGCATCTCCATCCATGACTGTGACCAGGACCGGGGCGACAACATCCTCGACATTGACCTTGCCGAGGTTCTTGAGTGCGCTCATCAAACGCGAGACGCCGATGGAAAAGCCGGTGGCTGGCACATCGCGGCCCGTGAAGCGCTTGACGAGGCCATCATAGCGCCCGCCGCCGCCGACAGAGCCAAACTGGACGACTTCTCCCTTTTCGTTCTTCACGTCGAAAAGAAGCTCAGCCTCATAAACGGGCCCGGTGTAGTATTCGAGGCCGCGGACCACTGATGGATCGATTGAGATACGGTCTGACATGTAGCCGCCGGATTTGACGAGATCCGAGACCAGCTTGAGTTCCCGGAAACCAGCATCAAAGCTCTCGTTGATCGCAAATTTGGAAAGCGCGGCTGTCTTGAAAGTCAGATCATTGGTGTAATCTATCAGATCGTCGATTGCGGAGGCTTCCAGGATCTCGATGATGGCGTCGATCGCCATATCGGACAGGCCAGCCCCAGCCGTGAAATCACCGCTCTCGTCCTTGCGTCCGGCGCCCAGAAGCAAGCGAACGCCGTCTGCGCCAAACTTGTCGTACTTATCCATAGCCCGCAAAACGGTCAGGCGGCGTTCTGCGTCGTCTTCGCCGCCAAGCCCGATGGCTTCCATGACGCCATCCAGAACCTTACGGTTGTTCACTCGGATCACATACTGACCGCGAGGGATGCCGAGGGCTTCCATGGCATCGGCCATCATCATGCACATTTCGGCATCGGTCTGGACACCTGGTGCCCCGACCGTGTCGGCGTCAAACTGCATGAATTGCCGGAAGCGCCCGGGGCCGGGCTTTTCGTTACGGAACACCCAACCAGCGCGATAGGTGCGGTAAGGCATGTGTATTTCATTGATGTTTTCAGCGACATGACGTGCAAGGGGCGCAGTCAGATCGTACCGCAAGCTCATCCATTGTTCGTCGTCGTCCTGAACCGAAAACACGCCGGCGTTGGGCCGGTCAGTGTCTGGGAGGAATTTGCCAAGGCAGTCGGTGTATTCAAAGGCCGGTGTCTCGATCGGGTCAAACCCGTAGCGTTCGTAGACTTCACGGATCTTACCGATCATCTCGTCCGACGCCCGCATTTCTTCAGCAGAGCGATCCACAAAACCACGCGGCAGGCGGGCTTTTAGTTTGTTCGGTTTTTTGGCCATTGATGCGTCAGTCCTGGCGAGGTGCTAGGCCCGGCCGAACAGGTCCATGAACTGGACCACAGCGCAGGCGACAATTTCCCGGGTGTCCTAGACGAAACAGGAGGGTAGGGCAAGTTTAGGACACACTCCGGCCTTAGGGGCCATACGGAAAAGTAATGAGTTTGTGCGATCACCCCGCCCGAGAACGGCAGAAGTGGTGCAGGCTCATTGTGAGCGGCGTTTGAGCATTGATCTGCTCGGCCGCAAATATCGCATGGTCAGGATATAGGGTTGCTTGCATTCCCGGTCTGCAAAGTTATGGTCCGCGCACTTTAAAGCGCGATAAACCTGTCGCAGAAACGAATTAAGAAAGCGGAGCACGCGTGTCGATGGAAAGTGCAGCAGAACTGAGGAAGCTCGATGGAGCTGGCAACGCGGCCCCGGAAGGTTTTGCTGACGCGATGCCACGCGCCGCCGAGTTGAGCATCGTTCTGCCGACCTTCAATGAAGCGCAAAACGTACCAATCCTGATCGAGCTGCTGCATGAAACGCTCGATGGCATCGATTGGGAAGCGATCGTTGTCGATGACAATTCGCCCGACGGCACAACAGAAGCTGCGAGAGCACTCGCCCGACAGGACCCGCGGGTACGTGTTATCCGACGCATCGGTCGACGTGGATTGTCGGGAGCCTGCATCGAAGGCATGCTCGCCAGCTCCGCCGACTATGTCGCTGTGATGGACGCTGATCTGCAGCATGATGAAGCGCTGTTACCTGAGATGTTTGCTGAACTGAAGCGCGGCGAAACGGATCTCGTTGTAGCCAGCCGAAAGGTCGAAGGCGGGACCATTGGCGAAGGCCTTTCCAGGTTCCGTGCCTGGGGCTCCAACATTGCAAACTCGCTCGCTCAGAAGCTCTTGAACGTTTCCCTAAGCGATCCGATGAGCGGCTTTTTCATGATCCGCCGGGAGAAAGCCGAAGAAATTGCGCCAAGGCTCTCTGCACAGGGCTTCAAGATCCTGCTGGATATCGTATCGAGCTTTGGTGGACGGCTCCGGATCAAGGAACTGCCGTTCACCTTTAGGGAGCGGCAGCATGGCGAGAGCAAGCTGGATACGCTTGTGACCCTCGACTATTTTGGACTCTTGCTGGCCAAATATTTTGGCAATGCAATTTCCGTCAGGTTTCTGATGTTTGGTCTGGTAGGTGCCAGTGGGTTGGTTGTGCACCTCATTGCGCTTCGCATGTTCCTGGTCGTCGGCGACTATGGATTTAATCTGGCGCAGACTGCAGCTTCCTTTGTTGCCATGACCTCCAACTTCTTCTTGAACAATCAGCTGACTTATCGTGATCGCCGCCTGACGGGTATCAAGGTCATTCAGGGCCTTTTGACCTTCTATGCGGTTTGCAGCGTCGGTGTTCTCGCAAACGTTGGCGTGGCAGGTTTGATCTATCAGGATCCTGCCTACTGGTTGTTCGCGGGCACAGCCGGTGCAATCATGGGGGCTGTTTGGAACTATGCGGCAAGCTCCGCGCTGACCTGGCGCAGGAGCTGACGAGGGCCAATTGACACGTCATCCTGCGGACCAAACCTTGCCGGCCTATCTGAGGCCGGCATTTCTCGTTGTTTTTGTGGCTGCGCTGACCGGGCTTAAGCTTTGGTCTGCCACGAACGCGTACTTTGTCGAGGACGAGGCCTACTATCGGCTTTGGGGGCTTTCGCCCGCCCTGGGTTACTATGATCATCCTCCTATGATCGCGTGGTGGATCTGGATCGGGCAGGCGATCTTTGGCGATACGCCATTGGGCGTTCGCGCCCTTGTCGTTCTTTCCTCTGCGCTCGGCTCACTGTTTCTCTGGCGCACGGCATATATTCTATTCGACCGGCGCGTTGCCGGCTGGTCGGTGCTGTTCCTCAATACCAGCATTCTCGTGGGTGTCGGTGGAATCCTTGCGACACCGGATGCGCCTTCCGTGTTCTTTTGGGGCCTTGCGCTCTGGGCGCTCGCAGAGCTGCATTCCTCTCAAAAGCCCAACTGGCTGCTGGCTGTCGGATTGTTCGCTGGCTTGGGGTTGGACTCCAAGTATTCTGTCTTGTTCCTGGGGGGCGGGATCACACTTTGGCTTGTTCTGGTGCCTTCAGCGCGCCGCTGGTTCGCAGCATGGCAGCTCTGGGCGGGCGGGCTTATTGCCCTTCTGTGTTTTGCTCCGGTGCTCTATTGGAACCATCTCCACGACTGGGTCAGCTTCTACAAGCAATTTGGCCGCGCAGCGCAAGGTGGCTGGACGAGCAAATACATCTTTGAATTCATCGGAGCTGTTCTGGGATTGGTCAATCCGTTGATCGCGATATTGGCCGTTTTGGGAGCGTTCGGGCTGGTGCGGAAGGCAATGCGCGGTGACGCAAGTGCCGGGCTTCTGATTCTGACGATATCGCCCTTTTTGGCCTATCTCTTGTTCCATTCGCTTCATGCTCGCGTTCAGGCCAACTGGCCCGCGCCCATGTTCCCGACCTATGCTCTGATGGCTGCCTGGCTCGTCGCCACGTCAAGTCACAAGGCCTGGCGTTTTCTCGCGCTTGCCGGTGTGACCCTGGGAGTAGTCGTTTCTGTCATTGTACAGATCCATGCGGTCTCGCCCATCAGCGGAAAACTGGCGCGCAAGGATCCCACGTTTCAACTCCGAGGGTGGCCGGCAATCGGTGAAAAAGTCGCAGAACTGGCAGACAAGGAAGGCGCAGCTTATATTGCAACGACTGGCTATGGACTCAACGGACAGCTTGCCTTTCTGTTTGCGGGCGACTTGCCGGTCATTCAGCTGAATGAGCGCATTCGGTACGCGATGGAAGAGGACGTCGACGACGTTATCTTCGAACGCCCTGGTCTTTATGTAAGCGTAGAAAGACGCGACGATAGCGCGGCACTGTCACGGTCTTACAAGAACGTCGAAAAGGTCGCGGTTTTGCCAAGAACTGTCAAAGGCGTCCCGTTGGAAAATCTGGTTGTCTATGTAGTCAGCGAACCTGATGCTGTACCGCTTGAGCCTGTGAACAACATCCGGGCCAAATGACACTACGGCGGCAATGATGCTGGCAAGGTTGAAATCCAACGCGTGATGACGCAGGGATAGAGGGCATCAATCTTGATTTCCGCCAGGCAATGTTTGCATGAAACGAATTACCTTAGGCGCGCTGGACTATGGTCTGGCTTTTGGCGTCGATCGAACGCTACGGACCCTGTTGTTGGAGGGACGACTGAGCGCGGTCGGCTGCATCGTTGCCACCGATCTTTGGTCCCGTGAGTTCAAGCCCCTGCAAGACGTCTCCGGACAAGTGGGAAAGCGTGCATTGTTTGGATTGACGTTGGCGCTAAGCGGTGACCGCGCGCGCCCGCTAAGCGAGAGGATGCAAAAGGTTTATGGCGATGAGATGCCTACGCGCGCCTCGCTCGAGCGCCGCGCCATGGTTCGCCTGCTTCCAGAAGAAATTCTGACAAGTGAAATCCTGGCGCAGGTCAGTGCCTTTACTGCGAAGATGGAAAGAGCGCCGGATTTTGTGACGGTCAGAGAAGGCCTCTTCGATCGCAGTGCGATTGTCCGGCTCGTGATAAATGCACTCTCTCTTGAGGGTTTTGCCAAAAAGCCGAAGATCGTCACCGCCCTTCCACCCGGTTTCCATACAGCTCGGATCAGGCACATTGCGACAAAGGCTGGTTTTGATGTTTTGCCTTGGGGGCCACCTCTTCCCGAAACCGCAGATCCCGATGAGTTGCAGGTAAAGCTGCAGCATCACTTCGACGGCCTTTCGGACATGACCTTCGTTGCCTGCTTGCCTGGCGCTGCGGACGATCGCTTGCGCCGTGATGAGGCGCCCGGCAAGATCGCGGTTCGTGAGGCTCATCGGGAGGTTCTTGCCAGTGAACGGTTCTTCCACACCTTGGATGAAAGGGGCGTTTTTCTCTACTGACTCTGTCGGGACAGGCTCATTGGCTATTGCCGGAACGAAAAAAGGTTCCGGCGGGGAACGGAACCTTTTTCGGGGAGGTCAGAAGCGGTGTGTGTTCCGCTTCCATGTCTTTCCATATAGGTCTATTTTCTGAATATGCACGTGATGTGAGTCACAAACTTGATGTTGGCCGTCGTTTCCCAACCTGGGAAGGCGCTGCCGGGGAAGGGCTGAGCTGTGGCTGAAATTCAGAAATTTCTTCAAAACAGTTTTTCGCTTGAGGGGCTGTCATCGGATCTTGCAGAGCAGTTGTCGAGCCTGGCGAGGCCCATGAAAGTGGCCGCTGGCGCGATCCTTTTTGAAAACGGTGATCCGGGCAATGGCTGCTATGCAGTTTTGGAGGGATCGATGAAGGTTTCCATTCTCTCCATTGAGGGGGACGAGCAGCTGCTCGCGGTGCTTGGGCCCGGTGATTTGGTCGGAGAACTCGCCCTGCTTGATGGTCGTCCGAGGTCGGCAACGGTCAGTGCACTCAAGGCCGCGCAACTGGCATTTATCGACAAGGCCGCATTCGAGCGATTTGCAGATGAGAATCCGGCGGTTTACCGACATATGCTGTCCATTGTCGGCAAACGCTTGCGTCAGGCCAATGACGTCCTTGCTGCGAGGTCTTTCCTTCCGCTTCCAGGCCGTGTTGCGCAGACCTTGCTTCAACTCTCGGAGACATTCGGCAAGTCGCTTGATGATGGGCGCGTGCTGATCCACTACAAACTCAGCCAGGCTGACATTGCCAATATGGCAGGGGCAGCTCGCGAAAACGTCAGCCGGGTGTTGAATGACTGGAAACGTGCTGGGATCATAAGCCGAATTTCTGGCTACTACTGTCTGGAGCAACCTGAATGGCTCAAGCGAGCAGCGACACTTTGAGATCATGACAGAGATCGCCCATTCGGAGGATTTTAATGTTCGATCTGCTTCCGCTCGAACGCCGGTCCATCACGATATCACGGCCGAGGGCATCGATCAGCTGGTCGAGGTGTTCTATGGCAAGATTCAGGCGCACGAACGACTTGGTCCCTTGTTCGAAGCACGTGTCGATGGTCGGTGGCCAGAGCATCTCGCGAAGATGAAGCTTTTCTGGCAATCGGTCCTGCTCAAGACTGGCGACTACAAGGGTAAGCCGGTTCCGGTTCATGTGAGCCAGACGGCGATCCGATCTGATGACTATGGTGAGTGGTTGTCTCTGTTTCGTCCGGTGGCGGAAGATGTCTTTGGTGCTGAGGCGGGGGCTGCGGTGATCACGTCTGCCGAGCGCATCGCGCAAAGCCTCTGGCTCGCAGGCTTTGGAACACCGGGATGCGATATCCCCACGGAGCTCAATGGGGCCAAGCAATAGACCGCAACCTCGGTTTCCCGTTGAGAACCAGTCACGTGGCCAAGAACGTCTTGCGAAGCGGTTTCCAGCCGGTAGTCTTCAAACAACAAAGATGGCCGGAGAGAGAATGTGAGCACAGACCAAGAGCGCGAAGATGCGATAGAAGCCCCATCAGGGGAGCTCACACTGCGCACCATGGCGATGCCGGCGGATACGAATGCGGCGGGCGATATCTTCGGCGGCTGGGTCCTCTCCCAGATGGATCTGGCCGGCGGCATTGCAGCTGGCCAGCGGGCTGGTGGCCGTGTGGTGACCATTGCGGTCGACCAGATGAAGTTCATTCGGCCTGTCCATGTTGGCGACGTTCTTTGCATTTACAGCCGGGTCGACCGGGTGGGCACGTCTTCGATGGGTATCATCCTCGAGGCCTGGGCACTGCGGCACCGCTACGGCCACCGTGAAAAGGTGACGGAAGCCAATTTCACGATGGTGGCGGTAGATGAAGACGGTCGGCCGCGCCCGGTGCCAAAAGCCCCCCCTATAGGAGGTTAGGCATGGTTCAGGCTCTGAAGTCCGAGCTTATGCCCGCCTTGGGCGCCGCCGTTTGAGGATGTCTGCAAACAGCTTTTCGTCGATGACAAAAGGGCAGCCGTTGGCCCAGTATCCCAAAAGGGTTTCAAGCCGGGTGCGTCGATCGCTGCAATCCAGCGCAGGTTGATGCATGGGCAGCCCGCCGAGAATACGAATAGCGTCGACACGTGCTAGCACACAGTCTTCAGCCGCTTCTTCCCAAACCTGTTTTTCCGTGGAGTTTGGTGAAGCACTCGCGCGTACAAGTACGGCGCGTGAAAGATCTGCGAGCTTTGCCGCCTGCCTCGCGAAAGTGTCCTTAGACAAAATAATCCTCCATCGGTTGCCCGAGGAGAACTGGCGCATGAAACGAAGTACCGCTTGGTTGCCGGTTGTTCCCTGGAAGAAATATCTTCCTGAAACCATCCGGCCGCATCCCTGGCGGGGACCACCTTGCCCGGTTAGGCAGGTTGGCGAGGGCGCCAGCCCTTCTCTTGATGATGGCGAGGCTTATGCCATGTCTACTTACTATTGGCAACCGGACCGTAGGTCCGATTGCCACGCCTGGAAGAAACTAATCCTGGAAAGCGATAAGGTGGATGGTGGAGCCTAAAGCTCGTAGAGCGACCAGGTCTGATAGGCTTCATTCGCCGCATCGCAGGGCTGGAGCGTCAAAGGCCGCATCACGTGAACAGGTGAACCGCCCCGGCCCTCTCTCTTTTCCGTTTGACTGACGGTGACGCAAAGCGATGGATTGGTCTGAGCAATCAACTGTCCATTGTCTTGCAGCGAGAACTTCTGGGTGTCGGCATTGCTGCAAGCTCCCAGGACAATGGGGGCTCCGGCTGCCACGGACGACACTTCCATACAGACATCGAAATAGGGAAGGCGAAACTGGCCCTGGCTGAGAAGTTCGGCATCAAAGCCCTGATCCTCGAGGATGCTGCCTGTATAATGATAACAGGTATGAGCCTGAAGGCCGTGATCGAGGGGAGCGTTCTTGCCTTGCCCGCCTGCGATATCCAGGCAATAGCCGCGTTCATCATCCAGTGTGTCCACCAATTGGACTTCCACAAGTTCTTCAGCTGAATGTGCGGGCAAGGCAGCTGCAGTCAGACAGAGAGCCAGAGCTACCGGGCCGATTTTCGTTTTCATGCTAATGTTCCTTGCGCTTAGAGGTGCAGCCGTGAAAAGGCTGATGTCTTCTATTGTCCCACTTGGCAGAATCATTTTGACCGGAATGAGGTAGGCTGAATGAGGATCAGACTAGCCTTTCGAAAGGTCTGGGCTGTTTTCTAACTCGTCAGCCTGCAAGGTCTGTGACCTTGACGACCAACTTGCCCTGGTTGCTGCCATCGAAAAGCTTGTTGAGGGCCTCAGGTGCCTTTTCGAGACCTTCGACGATGTCGAGGCGGTATTTCAGTTGGCCGGCCTGAAGCATTTCGCCCAAGGCTTTGAAGATCTCGGGATAGGTTTCGAGGTGGTCGGTCATGATGAAGCCTTTGAGGCTCAATCGCCGACGCACGATCGCGGTCATATCCGGCATTTCGTCCGGACTGTCGCCATTGTAAACGGAGATGAAACCACACATGACGATCCGACCGAATGCCTTCATGTTGCGTAGCGCTGCAGCGAAAGGCTTGCCGCCGACGTTTTCAAAGTGAAGATCCAGCCCCTCTGGAGCGAAGGCCTGAAGGCCGGCATCCAGGTCGTCGGTCTTGTAGTTGAGCGCAGCGTCAAACCCGAGGTCATTCACCAGCCAGTCGCATTTCGCCTTTGTTCCGGCAATGCCGATCACACGCAAGCCCAACGCCTTGCCGATCTGTCCGACGAGCGATCCGACCGATCCGGCAGCGCCTGTGACGCAGAGTGTTTCTCCGCGCTTCGGTTCGCCGACCTTGACGAGGCCGTGGTAAGCGGTTGCACCTGCAAGGCCAAAAACGCCCATGTAGACTTCCATCGGGACAGTTTGAGGCACGACGCTCAGTGTGCCTGGCTCAACGTCAAGATATTCGGTCCAGCCGGTGAAGCCTGAAACCCAGTCACCTTCGCTCAAGCCGTCACATCTGCTTTCGGTAACAACCCCGATGCCCAGAGATCGCATTGTCTCACCAAGCGGGATCGGAGGCAGATAGCTGTTAGTGGCAGGAGAGACCCAGCCACGCATCGCCGGATCCAGCGAAACATAGACAACTCGCACTCTTGCCTTCCCTTCCTCGAGGGAGGGGAGCGACTCGTTACGGGTCTCGAAGTCGGTGGCTGCAAGTCGTCCGGAAGGGCGACACGTCAAAGCTATGCGTTTGTTCTGCATGAGGTGCTCAATAGTGCGGGGGTTTTTCTACGGTTGGGCTGCCGAGTGCGTTTTCGATCAATTCTTCCATCTGGTCTGTCATCTCTGCGATCTTGCGGCTCAGGCGATAGATCTGTTTGCCTTGGTCGATGACCACCTGATTGAGTTCATCAATCGTGTGGTTGGCGTGGGCCAAGTCCATTTCGATTTTTTCGATCCGCTCTTGCTGGTCAGTTTCGGGCTTCATCTGTTTGCGCGTTGCCTTCGTTTGCTGAGTGCTTTGTCAGCTCTTCTCTATCGTGAAAATGTGGATCGTATGTCTCACGCATCTCAGTGACTGAGCAAACACTTTCCTCGGCCAATCGTTCCAGCGTGGCGGAAAGGGAAGCAAAAATCCTGGCATTCAGGTGATTGCAATGCAGCAGCACACCAACAAAAAGGGCGGCCCGAAGGCCGCCCTTTTCAAATCAATCCGGATGGACTGGCAGATTACATCATGCCGCCCATGCCGCCCATGCCGCCCATGTCAGGCATTGCCGGTGCGCCGCCGTCTTTCTTCGGCAGCTCGGCAACCATGGCTTCGGTGGTGATCAGAAGACCGGCAACAGAAGCCGCGTCCTGCAGGGCAGTACGGACAACTTTGGTCGGGTCGATGATACCAGCGTCGATCATGTTGACGAATTCTTCGCTCTGAGCATTGAAGCCGAAGGTGACGTCATCGTTTTCCTGGATCTTGCCAACAACGATGGAGCCTTCAACACCAGCGTTTTCAGCGATCTGACGGATCGGAGCTTCGAGAGCGCGCAGGACGATCTTGATACCGGCTGCGATGTCGGAGTTGTCGGAAGAGAGAGCTTCAACAGCCTTCTTGGCACGCAGGAGAGCGGTGCCACCGCCAGGAACAATGCCTTCTTCAACCGCAGCACGGGTTGCGTTCAGGGCGTCGTCGACGCGGTCCTTCTTTTCCTTCACTTCGATTTCCGTAGCACCGCCAACGCGGATCACGGCAACACCGCCAGCAAGCTTGGCAAGACGTTCCTGCAGCTTTTCACGGTCGTAATCGGAAGTTGTTTCTTCGATCTGAGCCTTGATCTGACCAACGCGACCCTGGATGTCGTCCTTGGAACCCGCGCCATCAACGATGGTCGTGGTTTCTTTGGTGATCGCAACTTTCTCAGCAGTGCCGAGCATGTCGAGAGTAACGTTTTCCAGCTTGATGCCCAGATCTTCAGAGATCACGGTGCCACCGGTCAGGATCGCGATGTCTTCGAGCATTGCCTTGCGACGGTCGCCGAAGCCCGGTGCCTTGACAGCAGCGATTTTCAGGCCGCCACGGAGCTTGTTGACGACGAGAGTTGCAAGAGCTTCACCTTCAACGTCTTCTGCAATGATGAGCAGCGGACGGGAAGACTGAACAACGCTTTCCAAAATCGGAAGCATCGCCTGCAGGTTGGAGAGTTTTTTCTCGTGCAGCAGGATGAACGGCTTTTCAAGGTCGGCCAGCATTTTGTCAGCATTGGTGACGAAGTAAGGAGACAGGTAGCCGCGGTCGAACTGCATGCCTTCTACGACTTCGAGTTCGGTTTCCAGAGACTTGGCTTCTTCGACGGTGATAACACCTTCGTTGCCAACCTTCTGCATTGCTTCAGCAATGTCAGTACCGACCTGTACGTCGCCGTTTGCGGAGATTGTGCCTACCTGAGCAACTTCTTCAGAAGTTGTGATGGTCTTGGAAGCAGCTTCCAGAGACTTCACAGCAGCCTGTGCAGCAATATCAACGCCGCGCTTCAGGTCCATCGGGTTCATGCCGGCAGCAACTGCTTTTGCGCCTTCTTTGACAATAGCCTGAGCCAGAACGGTTGCAGTGGTTGTTCCGTCACCAGCGATGTCGTTGGTCTTGGAAGCAACTTCACGCACCATCTGTGCGCCCATGTTCTCGAACTTGTCTTCAAGTTCGATTTCCTTGGCAACGGAAACACCGTCCTTGGTGATGCGCGGTGCGCCGAAGGCCTTGTCGAGAACGACGTTGCGGCCTTTAGGGCCGAGCGTTACCTTGACGGCGTTTGCGAGGGTGTCGACGCCCTTGAGCATCTTGGTGCGGGCATCGGACCCGAACTTTACGTCTTTTGCAGACATTCTATCGTCTCACTCTGTATCTGGTGGAAACTGAATGGATCAGGAGGCTCGCCTTAGGCGATCACACCCATGATGTCGGATTCCTTCATGATCAGCAGGTCTTCACCGTTGATCTTGACCTCGGTGCCGGACCATTTGCCGAACAGAACGCGGTCGCCAGCCTTGACGTCCAGCGGGATCAGTTCACCGCTATCCTTGCGGGCGCCTGCGCCAACAGCAACGATCTCGCCTTCCTGAGGCTTTTCCTGTGCGGTATCCGGAATGATGATGCCGCCGGCGGTCTTCTCTTCAGACTCTACACGGCGAACAACGACACGGTCGTGCAGCGGACGAAATGTCATTTGGCTCTTTCCTCTCATGTGGCACGCCCCCAACCGAAAGGCAGCGTGCGGGCATGATAACTTTGGTTCGAAAGATCGCGTGGAATGTTCCTACGCGGCTGTTAGCACTCCCAAAGGGCGAGTGCCAGCAGCGCCAGTGATGTAGGATTTGGCCCGGATTTTGTCAATCCCGGGAAACAGGAATTTGACTCTGCCTTGGATCAAACTCGCCGCTCTGCGGACCGGCGGCCCGTGTGATGCTGGCGACGTTTTTCTGGCCGCGGTCCGGTCATCAAGTCAGTTAAGCGATGAACCGCGACCTTGCGGGTGAGAGCTGGTTTTATTGTGCGGCAGTCATGGTAAAGGGGAGGGCAATGGTTCCGGCCTTGTCCGAAATCTTGTCGGTGTAAAGCGCTTCCAACACGTAATCGCCAGCTGGAAGGCCTTCGAACTGAAAGCTCAGGCTTGTCGGTAGTTCACGCTTGCGGTTGGGTGTTTCCCCGGCAAAGCGGGCAAAGCCATCCTGCTCAGCTAGAACTTGACCAGTTGTGTTTAGGAGCCTGAAACTGACATCGATATCATGGCGGTAGCCCACGGCCGTTTCGGCAAAACCATATCCAACAGGCTCTGCATAAACGGTCATCGTTTCGGCCGGTGAGAAACGATTGCTGTCCCGCGCAGTGTATTGACCGTAGCCGGACGCGTTGGAAGTCGCGAAAGTCGCTGAGGTAAAGGCCAGTTCACTTGCATCCCAGGACGCATCCAGGGCTGCCAGTGAGCTTGTCATTGCTTCAGTGGGCGTGGGGAATGATGGCGAAGTAGTCTGGGCAAGAGACCCAGTCGCCACCGCCGCCGCCAATGAAAAAGCAGCAGCTGCGAAAGCTGAACGTGCGAATTTACCTGACATCATCGAATTAACCCCTGCGTATGCCCGATCACGTTGTTTTTCAACTTGTTTTAAGCTGATATAGACTGACTTTCATCGAGGCACAAGGAATTGAGTGCGGTGCGGTAAACGCTGTGCTGGTTAACAACTACGTTCAAGCCAGCTTTGCTTTTTGCGGTAGATCGTCGAGGGACTGATTTCCAGAGCCGCAGCGGCCATCGCGATGTTGCCGTCAAAAGCAACAAGCGTGTCTTCGATGATCCGCCGTTCCTGGGCCCACAGTGGTTCTATGGTTCCGAATGGGCGTATCGTCGGCTGGCTTTTTGCGCGCTCACGCGACAGATCAATCACCGACGTCGTCCGGCCAGATGGATCCCGGATCAACATGGGCAGCATGTCGATCGTGACGGACTGGCCTTCGTTCATCACAACGATCTGGCGGATGGTGTTTTCAAGCTGGCGTACATTTCCTGGCCAGTTGTAGGCCAGCAGGCTGACTTCGGCGTCAGCATCAAAGCCCTTGAAACCGCGGCGTTCTTCCGAGGAAAAACGCTGCAGGAAGATCTGTGCCAGATCCATGATGTCATCGCGCCGTTCCCGCAGGGGCGGCAGCAGGATCGGAAGCACGTGCAGGCGGTAGTAAAGGTCTTCTCTAAAACGTCCTGCAGAAACTTCTGCGAGCGGATTTCTATTGGTCGCACAGATGATCCGGGCGTCGACTTTGACGCTCTTGGTGTCGCCGAGGCGTTGAAACGTGCCAGTCTGCAGAAAGCGGAGTAACTTGCTTTGCAGCATCAGGTCCATTTCTCCGATCTCGTCGAGAAAAAGGGTGCCGCCGTCGGCCTGTTCCGCTGCGCCGGTCCGGTTTTCCGTCGCACCGGTAAAGGCGCCGCGAACATATCCGAAGATCTCACTTTCGATAAGGTCACGTGGAATGGCCGCACAGTTGATCGTGACGATCCGCTCCTTGTTGCGGTCCGACAATTTGTGAAGCGCGTTGGCGCAGAGCTCTTTGCCCGTGCCGGACTCTCCCGTGATGAATACTGGCGCCTGGGACGGCGCCATACGGGCGATCTGGTCGTAGACCGCCTGCATCGGAAGCGATTTTCCGATCAGTTGATCAAGCGCACCCGCTTTTTTTGCGGCAGATGGCGTCAGCTCTTCACTTGCCTCTGGAGACGCAGGCTTTGCGCCGTGCGTTTGCTCTACCCGGGTGCTGAGGTTTGGCTTTCTCTGATCCAGCTGAAACGAGATTTTCGAAGCCAGGGCATCGAGGGAAAACGGTTTGGTGAGAAAGTCGTGTGCGCCGGAGCGCATGGCATTGACTGCGCGGGAGACTGATCCCTGTGCAGAGACAGCGATAATGACTGTTGATGGACACCGGACCGCAAAGGGTTCCAGCGCGCTTTCGCCGCCAATGGTCTCCAGGTCCAGGACAAGCACGTCGGTATTATCCCGGGTCAGATCTTCCAGACAGTGTTCGGTTACACTGTACAGAGACGGATCTTCGCACTCGACTGCGAGCTTCGCACTCACGGCTGCTGTTCTCGCTGCGTCGGCAGGAGAGCAATCCAGAACACGTACCATCACAGGCCCTGTCAGGCCCTCTTTACTCCCCATTGCTGGGCGTCCCCCGTCTCTATTGGCTGGGTTGATTCGGGTCAGTCGATGTTCTCAACCGGCATAACGATAATTCTACGAACAGGGTAAACAAAGCGTTGTCGTTGCTCCGAAATTGCATTCAGACCAGTGTGACCTGGCCCGGAATGGCTGGTCGTATCGTAAGAAGCTGAGGTGCTGCAGGTCACTTGAGAGTTGAGTTTCGAGAGGCCGTGTCTTTAAAATTTGTAACGTCTGTGGACGTCATATGACCTATCACTTGTCTGCAGACGCGACGGCAGTATGGCTATTGTCGATCAACGCCAAGGTCTTTGTCGGTCGAGACAAGAAGGCGAGATGAGGCGAGTTTTGGAGCATTTGAGCGCCATATCAGGGGACAACCCCTTTTATCCGCAAATGCATACGGCATTGGATTCGGTCGCCGCCAAATCTTAAGGCATGATTAACGTCAAGTTTCTGATTCGAGTTGAGAGCCTTTGGTGATCATGGGGCGCACCGCCACCTTTTTCATAGCCATCTGTATGGGCATTATTGCAATGTCCGTCGCCGCCGTGCTGATTTTCCAGTTCGGGCGGCCTTTCGGCGAAGCTGTGTCCCTTGGGCTTGCGTTGATGTGCACAATGATCCTGTTTCACCTGCTGGTGAGCCGGGCCAGAGATCGTGGCGCTGTCAGTGATGCTGTCGATCGGCTTGAGGATCGTATGGCTGAGCTGGACGAGGATGTTGGTAATCTGGAAGGCCGTTTGACCGGCGTTGAACATACAATTCCTCATCGAACGCGAGAAGAAATTGACCCTCTCTTTGCTGAGGTGGAAGTTCTTGGAACGTTGGTCAAGCAGATGGCGGAAGCAATGTCCGACCTCGAGACGCGGGTCGAGGATCAGAAGGCCCTGCCACCGGCACCGGCGCATGCCGAGCTTCCGCACTACCCGAATACTCCGCCGTTCCAGAGCCAGCCTTATCCTCAGCCTCAACGTGAGACGGTAGCTCCGCCGCAGCAGGTCTCTTATCAGGCCGAGCAATATGTGGCAGCCCCGAGCTCTGGCAATTCAGGTCATGAGGCGAGTCAGTCGACTTTTTCCGAGCCAGCCAGCGCATCTGGACAGGAAAATTTGAACGCCAGCATGGGGGCTGCATCGGACGCACCTGCTGGTGTCTTTACTGCTACAGATGCTGCGGCGCCATCTGCGTCCGAGCCCGAGGTGCCGGTGTCGGCGAGTGCCAGCTCGGATCCGCTCATGCGCGAGTTGATTACGTCTGCGCTGAACTCGAACCGCGTTGAGCTGCATTTGCAGCCGATCGTGACCCTGCCTCAACGCCAGGTGAAATACTATGAAGCCTTTACGCGTCTTCGCGACTCGCGTGGAGAGCTTGTGGAGGCTTCGGCCTTCTTGCCGGAAGCCGTTCGGTCTGGCCAGATTGCCCGGATCGATAACCTGTTGCTGTTTCGATCGGTGCAGGTCATTCGCCGCTTGACCTCGCGCAACCGCAATGCTGCGCTCTTTTGCAACATATCATCGCTCTCGCTCGTCGATGAGACATTCTTTCCTGGATTTCTCGAGTTCGTAAATGCGAACCGCACCCTGTCGGATGTTCTGATTTTCGAGTTTAGCCAGAGCGATGTTGCTGAAATGGGCGTGATGGAAATGGAAAGCCTCAGCGCGCTGTCTGAAATCGGCTTCAGCTTCTCGATTGACCGCATCGTTGACATGAAGATGGATTTTAAAGCGCTCGCGCAAAAGGGCTTCAAGTTTGCCAAGCTGAATGCAGACTACCTGATTGGGCGCCGCTCTGCGGATCACGGTCATATCCATCCGTCAGATTTTGGAGACCTGCTCCACCGTTACGGCATCGAGCTGATCACCGATCACGTCGAGACGGAATCACAAGTTCTCGAACTGCTCGACTACGATGTCCATATTGCGCAGGGCAATCTCTTCTCGCCGCCCCGGCCCGTGCGCGCTGAAGTCCTTCAGGGAACGCCAGCCCCCACGGCACGTAAGCGCGCCGCAGGCTGACTTTTTCCTCTCGGGTCCTAATTCGATGCAGGGCCAACGGTTGAGACCGTCGGTACTTTTCCAGAAAGAAATCGTTTTGCGACGCGGCGAACGTCCTCAAGTGAGACAGCTTCGATCTCTGCATTGCGCCTATCGAAATAGTCGATGCCCAGGTCTGCGTTCTGCAGGGCGACGAGCTGCCTGGCGATCTTTGAAGATGCGTCAAACCGCAATGGATAGGAGCCGGTCAGGAAGCGCTTTGCACTCTCAAGCTCAGCTTCTGTCGGACCTTCGGTTGCCATGCGCTCAAACTGCTCCATGATCACCGCCAATGTCTCTTCCGCTCGGTCGGCTCTTGTCGCCGCAGAGCCAATGAGAAGTCCTCCTGCATCATAAGGAGACAAGGATGTGCCTGTGCTGTAGCTGAGTCCGCGCTTCTCGCGAAC
Organism: Roseibium sp.; assembly: GCF_039982295.1. GTDB lineage: Bacteria > Pseudomonadota > Alphaproteobacteria > Rhizobiales > Stappiaceae > Roseibium. Next base: position 311,711 of record NZ_JBDWYP010000082.1, on the reverse strand, counting down.
TTCCTCATAGAGCCAGGAGGTGAAAGTCCCACCACCCAAAATATGGTTCATGACAAACGCGGCCTGGTAGTCGGGGTCATCCCGCTTGAGACCGGGCAGCGCAAAGACAAGTTTGGTCTGGGGAACAGGCATCGCGTGATCGACCCGTTCACCGGCTCGAACTTCCATTGCAGGGACGGGGCTGATATCGCTGGTGCCGGGAAGTTCTGAAAATACGAGATCAAGCAGTGGGGCAAGCGTCTCTGCACTGATGTCGCCGACTACACCGATGCGAAGCGCATCACGTGAGAAGATCCTCTTTTGCTGAGAGATTAGGTTGGCCCTGGTCAGATTTCCCAAGCTCTCTTCTGTACCACTTGTCGGGGTGGCGTAAGGGTGCTTTCCCAGCATCGCCGTCAACAGGTTTCGGGATGCGATTGAGTCAGGGTCACGCGTTGCCCGCCGAATGCCGACAGCCAATTGGGCCTTCATGCGATCTACCGCAACCTCGTCAAATCGAGGAGCATTAACTGCCTGCTGGAGCAGGTCGAACGCCTCGTCGCGTGCGGGGGTCAAGGTTCGGAGGCTGCCGTAAAAGTAGTCTTTGCCAGTGTTGAAGCTGATGCCGACTGCTAGATCTTCCATTCGGGCCTGGAACATTTCAGACGAAAGATCACCTGCACCTTCATCCAATGTCGAGGCGAGGAGACGTGTCAGACCTTCCTTGCCTTCGGGATCTTGAGTAGCACCGCCTTTGAACGAAAAATTGACTGAGATGATCGGAACCGTGTTGTCTTCAACGAGCCAGGCCTCAATACCCTTCGGACTGACAACGCGCTGGATGTCGACAGCATGAGCCGTCGACAGGGTCATGCCCAGCGACCCAAGCGCAACCGCACAGGCTGAGATCGCATGACGAAGGTGTTTTTGTGCAATATGCAGCATGGATCACGACTTCTCTGGTTTGGTTGTGTCGGAAAGGGCTGTGTCTTCCGCAGGTGTCAACAATCGACCGACAACGGGCTTCCCGGAAAGGTACTTGCGTGCGACTTCCTGGACATCCTCGGGCGTAACCGCGCCAAGCTGAGCGGGCCAGGTCTGGACATCCGCGATCGTCTGCCCGGTTGCCAGTGCGCTGCCGAAGATTCTGGCCAGGCTTTGCTGGCTGTCCTGGGCATAGATTGCACTGGCGATCATGCTGCGTTTGGCCCGGGCGAGTTCTTCCTCCGTAATACCGTCGGAGATGACCTTCTTGAGCTCTAGGTGAATGATGGCTTCGATCTCGTCTAGCGTATGCCCTTCTCGCGGAGCACCGTAGAAGCCAAAACGACCGTCATCCAAAGCACCGCCCTGATAGTAGCTGCCTGCGTTGATAGCGAGTTTGCGCTCGAGAACGGCTTCCTTGTGCAATCGGCTGGTAGCGCCACCGCCAAGAACATATGCCAGCACGTCAAGCGCTTCCGCCTCGTGTCCGTGACCGGTTGTCTGGCTGGGAACAATCCAGGTCATGGAGACTGTTTCTTGCCGGACACGGGGGTCAGAGACGGAAATGCGGCGTTCGCCTGCGAGTGGCGGTTCGGCCGGGCGTATCCTGGCGCCGGGTTCAGCGCGGCGGGCAACTTTTCCGTAGGTTTGCTCCGCAAGTTTTTTGACGTTTTCTGCGTCAACATCACCGGCGATAACGAGCACAGCATTGTTCGGCGTGTAAAAGCGATTGTAGAAAGCTATCGCAGAATCCTTGTTCAACGCTTCTATTTCGCTTTGCCAGCCGATGACCGGCGACCCATACGGGTGGTTGACGAAGGTGATTGCTGTAAGCGCCTCGCGAAGCTTGGAGCCCGGGTCACTGTCCACGCGCATCCGGCGTTCCTCAAGAACCACGTCGCGTTCCGGTGCAACCACCTCTTCGGTCAACACCAGATTCTCCATGCGATCGGCTTCCATTTCCATCATCAAGGGAAGGTGCTCTTTCGCCACGCGTTGGAAATAGGCGGTGTAGTCGTTGCTTGTGAATGCGTTTTCCTGTCCGCCATTCTCGGCGACCATGGTTGAGAAAGCGCCTTTGGGATGGTTCTTGGTGCCTTTGAACATCAGATGTTCGAGGAAATGAGCGACGCCCGATTGCCCCTCCGGTTCGTCCGCAGAGCCAACCTTGTACCAGAGCATATGGGTGACGACGGGTGCCCGATGATCTGGAATGACAACCACTTCGAGGCCATTATCGAGCGTAAAGTGGCTGAGATCAGGCGCAATCTGAAGGTCGGAAGGAAGCTCCAGGGCGGGGCTCTCTTGAGGCTCCGTTGCTAGCACGGGAAATGGCAGGCTCAAAAGAGTGGCCGCCAACGTCAGGGCAGCAGCCTGGCTGCGGCGGAATGATCTGGGGTGGGTGCGCAAGATGGCCTCCGCGAAAAGGGGTGTCGTGTATCTTTTCGTGGCTGCGTTCATGCATGCCGGACGAAAGGTACTTTGATTGTTATAGGAGCGGAGGTCGCCGAAGGCTCATTAAAGATCGGTCATTTTCTCGCGGGCTTGCACCTTGCGTGACCCATCACATAAAAAAATCGCCCCACGACCGACGCGGGGCGATTTAAAATGGTCACGCCGAACTGAGCGCCGAAATGTTACCCGCCTCGGCGGCAAGCACCGCCACTTTCCTCGAGACACCGCATGTCGAGCGGCGAACTGTCATATTCGTCTTTGACGGCTTCTGTCTTTGTCTCAACAATATTCGGCATCGGCGCATCAGCTGATGGGACAGAATAGGCCGAAGGGGGATCCGTCAGGTATCTGCGGGTCGGCAGGCTATTGCGTGTTGCAGCGTTGGCCTCTTTGGTCAAATCGTTCGCTGACGTGTTCTGCGCACGCATCTCTGTACTCGTCATACGATCCCCAGAGATCAGATCCTCGTCGCGTGTCTCGGCGACAATATTACGTTGCGTATTGGAACTGATGTTTATGCCGCGCATCTGTTCAGGCGTGAGAACATCTGGGTGCCGTCCGTCTGCGCTGGCGTAAATCGCCTTCACTTCGGCCAGGTCTTTGTTGCCGGCATTCTTGGGCCATGCATCGGATTTGCTGCCAGCGACTTGGGTTTCAGGTTCCGGAAGAGCAGTTGAATTGGCCGGCATGGCAAGTGGTGCACGCGGTTTGTATTCAATCGGTTTTGCGTTCGGGTCGACCGCACCGAGGCCGGACATCAAACCGGCTACAAGAGCCGTGTCGGGCGCCTGGGTTGTCCCGTCTGCTGCCTGGCATGCTGCAAGAGCAGCGCCTGCGACGACGGTCAAGGTGACCTTGCGAATGTTTGAAATCATTGCCCGCAGCACCCCGGACTCCTTAAGTCTTTGCCATTTTAAAGCGCTCTGGAGGATGTTCCTGTCGCTTGACCAACGCTTAAAGCGCTATTTTGCGGCTTTATTTGGACCGCTCTTTATCCCGTCATACAGGAGACCGGCGACCCCGGCAACGATCCAAACGTCTGCCAGGTTGAACACGTACCAAGAGAAGGTGCCTACGTGGAAGTGTACAAAGTCGACCACAGCGCCATAGGCCAGGCGGTCAATGCCGTTTCCGATCGCCCCCCCGACAATGAGAGCGAGAGCGAGCGCCAGAAAGCGCGTCTCGGCCCGAACCGACCAAATCCACAATCCGATTGTGGCAGCCACCGTTCCAATCGCCAGGATCCAGCGTCCAAAATCTCCGTCCTGCTGAAACAGGCCATAGGAAATGCCGCGATTCCAGACGAGCACGATGTCGAGCACTGGCACAACTGCAACGGGACCTGCCTGTGCAAGATTGAAGCTGTACAGAAGCCAGAGTTTGGATGCCTGGTCGAGAACAAGTCCTATCAGAGCGATCCAGAACACGAGGCGACTGTACCGTCCCCATAGCCATCTCTCAGCCCAGCTGCTTGGCACTGATGACAAAGGCGTGGTGGGCTGGTCCATGACTTCTCGTTTCAAGTGTGGCAGCGGCCGTCAGGCCGCCGCGTTGTCCTTGTCCCATTCGCGCAAGGCATCCGCATCGCGCAAGGTGACCTCCGGATAATCCGCGTCAGAACCGACTTCCGGAAGAATTTTCCAGGACCGTGCGCATTTCTCGCCTGTCGCAAGTCCCGGCACCACGGCAACACCCGGAGTGTCGTTCAGCGTGAAGGCGCCTTCGGGTGCTGGATCTGCCGTGAGGGTGATCTGGCTGGTGATGGCGATGTCCGCCATGTCGCGGCCTTCCAGAGCGGCCATCAGATCAGCGTCGGTCACATGTACGACCGGATGGGCTTCCAGCGACGAACCGATACGCTTCTCACGGCGTTCGATCTCGAGCGCTCCGGTGATTACGCGGCGGACGGTCTTGATCTTGGCCCACTTCGCGGCAAGAGCATCATCCTTCCACTCGCTGGGGACGGACGGGAACTGCTCAAGGTGCACCGAGGTTTCCTCGCCATAGCGGGAGGTCCAGGTTTCATCCATGGTGAAGGGCAGCATCGGAGCCATCCAGGTGACCAGACAGTTGAACAGCTTGTCGATCACATGGAGGGATGCCTTGCGGCGCACGGACGACTTCGCATCACAGTAAAGTGCGTCCTTGCGGATGTCGAAATAGAACGCCGACAACTCTACTGTCATGAACGTGAACAGGTGATGGAACACACGTTTGTAGTCGAAGGCCCAATAGGCTTCGCGCACAAGCGTATCCAGCTCCGAAAGCCTGTGAAGCATCAGGCGTTCCAGTTCAGGCATGTCCGCCAGCGTCACGTCTTCGTTGCTCGCATGCGCGAGAGAGCCGAGCATCCAGCGCAGGGTGTTACGCAATTTGCGGTAACTGTCGACGCTGGTCTTGATGATTTCCGGGCCGATGCGCTGGTCTTCGGCATAGTCGCAGGACGCTGCCCACAGGCGCAGGATGTCGGCGCCATATTGCTTGATGATGTCCTGCGGGAACACCTGGTTGCCGAGGGACTTCGACATCTTGCGTCCATCCTCGGCCATGGTGAAACCGTGGGTCAGAACTGCGTCATAGGGGGCGTGACCACGAGTGCCGCAGCTCTCCAGCAGAGAGGAATGGAACCAGCCGCGGTGTTGATCCGACCCTTCCAGGTAAAGAACGTAGTCGCCGCCGCCAACGCCCTTGCGCTTCGGGTTCAGATCGTCACGCTTTTCCATGCAGAAGGCATGGGTGGAGCCGGAATCAAACCAGACATCAAGGATGTCCTTCACCATGTCCCATTCGTCGGCCCTGTAGTCCTTGCCAAGGAAACGCTCTTTCGCGCCTTCCGCGAACCAGGCATCGGCACCTTCAGAGGCGAAGGCATCGTAGATGCGCTTGTTGACGGCGTCATCCTTCAGGACTTCTGACGTGTCCTTGTTGATGAACACAGTGATCGGCACGCCCCAGGCGCGCTGGCGAGACAGAACCCAATCCGGGCGGTTCTCGATCATCGAGCGCAGACGGTTCTGACCGGAATCCGGCACGAAACGTGTCTGGTCGATGGCTTTCAGAGCGCGGGCTCGCAGCGTGTCTTTCTCGTCGCTGATGTCGCGGTCCATGTAGACGAACCACTGCGGCGTGTTGCGGAAGATGATCGGCTTCTTGGAACGCCAGGAATGCGGATACTGGTGCTTCAGGCGGCCAAGGCCGATGAGGTTTCCACTTTCCTTCAGGGCTTCGATGTTCGCCTTGTTAGCCTTGCCCTTCTCGCCCTTGTGGGTGATCACCTGGTTGCCGTCAAAGCCAGGCGCCTGCTTGGTGTAGAAGCCGTCATCAGCGACTGTGAAGGGGATCGCCGTATCGATGCCACGCTCTTCCAGATCGCGTGCGTTGGCCGTCCAGATTTCAAAATCGTCTACGCCGTGACCGGGTGCCGTATGTACGAAGCCGGTACCCGCATCGTCGGTCACGTGGTCGCCGTCAAGCAGTGGCACGTCGAACTGGTAGCCACCCAGATCCAACTCACGATAGGGGTGCGCCAGAGTGAGCGCGGTCAGCTCATCAGCAGTCACATCGCGCAGCTTCTTGAAGTCTTCAATGCGCGCGTTCTTGAAAACATCGCCTGCAAGTGCATCTGCCAGAATGAGCGTATCGCCGTGTTGGACCCAATTGTCGTCTGGCAGGCCGTCCTGGGTGACCTCATAGAGGCCATAGCTGATGCGCGATGAATACGAGACCGCGCGGTTGCCCGGCATGGTCCAGGGGGTTGTCGTCCAGATGACGACCGCGGCGTCGAGAAGCTTTTCGGCAGCATCTTCATTGATGCTGCCTGCTTCAACGACAGGGAACTTCACCCAGATCTGGTCCGACTGATAGTCGTGATACTCGATCTCGGCTTCCGCAAGTGCTGTCTTCTCCACCACCGACCACATGACCGGCTTGGATCCGCGGTAGAGCTGGCCAGAGGTTGCGAACTTCATCAGTTCCTGCGCGATGACCGCTTCCGATTCAAAGCGCATGGTCAGGTAAGGATTGTCCCAGTCGCCCTCGATGCCGAGGCGTTGGAATTCCTTTTTCTGAACCTCAATCCAGTGTGCGGCAAAGTCACGGCATTCCTGACGGAATTCGTTTACGGGAACCTCGTCCTTGTTTTTGCCCTTGGCGCGGTACTGTTCTTCGATTTTCCATTCGATTGGCAGACCGTGGCAATCCCAGCCTGGAACATAGTTGCTGTCCCAACCGGTCATCTGCATCGAGCGCGTGACAATGTCCTTGAGGGTCTTGTTGAGCGCGTGGCCAATATGGATGTTTCCGTTGGCGTAGGGAGGCCCATCGTGAAGAATGAACTTGTCTCGACCGCTGCCGGCCGCACGAAGCTTCCTATAGAGATCCATATCCTTCCAGCGCGCAATGATTTCTGGCTCTTTCTTCGGCAGGCCAGCGCGCATCGGATAGTCGGTTTTGGGCAGGTTCAGGGTTTCGGAATAGTCGCGGGTCTTGGTCTCGGTCATCACTTAACGGATCCGGTCGGATGGGCGCTTAGTAGCGCGCGTCATCGGGCAAATTTCGAAACGGCCTTCAGGGCCGCAGGCGTATAGGGAAACTCCCGGTCCTTCAGCGCCGCTGTTTGCGTCAGCCGAAGGCCGGGCCGATAATTCGGTGAGGCCGAATGTTCATTTGAGCTTGTATCAAAGCGAAGCAAAACATCATGGCGCAGGACATAGCAGCACTTGCCGTCCGAATAAAGCCATTCCCGGATCTGTAGCTCGTGCGAAATGGAACGACGCACTTCTATAAAGGGATCGGCAAGGCATCTTGCTTAAGGTGCCATCGTGAGTAGTCGATTTTCAAAAGGGTCTGGCGAGTTATGCTTCAAGGGGTGAGAACAGGCAGCTGGGCGACGATCGGAACAACCGCTTCCTAATGGCTGCGAATGCGTTCACGGTGCGCAATATAAAGACCGCTGCCAACGATCAGACTAATGCCGACCCAGGTCATCGCATCCGGGAAGTCGCGGAAAACCAGATAGCCGAACAGTGTCGCGCTGACGATCTCCAGATAGGTAAAAGGAGCGAGAAGCGACGCCTCGCCGCGTTGAAATGCCAAGACGACAAGTCCATGTCCTGCGAAAGAAATGGCTCCAATACTCGCCAGCAGACCGAGTTGATCAAACGATGGTGTGACTAAGGCGAACTCACTGCGCCCCATTGCTGTTCCGACCAGAAGCGCTGATCCAAGCACCGCGCTGCCGGCTAGGCCTGCGCTGAACTGGATGGCAAGCAGGTTGTCAGCTCCTGCGTAGCGTCGATTCAAGAGAAGATAAAATGCAAAGAAGGTCGCGGTCCCTAGCGGTAAAAGGGCAGCAGGCCCGACTTCGGCAAAACTCGGGCGCAGGATGAGCAACGCACCGACAAGCCCGACGACAATTGCTCCGACCCGGCGTAGTCCGAATTTCTCCTTCAGGACAAGAGCTGCCAAGATCGTCAGAATCATCGGCTCGACAAAGAAGATCGAAATAGCCGTGGTGACCGGCATGAATTTGACGGCAGTGAAGAAAAACAAGGACGCCAGGGCAAGCAGTAGGCCACGCAGAAAATTGACGCCGGGACGCTTGCTCTTCAAAGCTCTCCATTGCCCGCTCACTAGAGCGGCGACGAGGCAGATGACGAACTGGAAAAAGAAACGCCCAAATGTCACCTCAAGCGGTGGCAAGCTGGTCGACAGATATTTTGCGATTATGTCCATCACCGGAATGATCAGCATCGCGCCAGACATAAGCGTGACAGCGAGAAAGCTATCGCGCGCATCGGTTTGTCCGTCCGGGGCATTCGCCATCAGGTGACCTGGGTGAGTTGTAGGTCGAGCTCAGAAATCGGTTGCATGGAGGCGAGCGCTGCACGGGCTTCTTCGCTGTCCTGATCCATTTGTTCGATCAAGGCTTCGGCAGTGTCGAATTTTTCTTCACCGCGCAAATAGGAGATCAGATGAACTCTAATCTGCTTTCCATAAATGTCCTGCTTGAAATCAAATAGGTGCACCTCAAAGAGAGGTGAGCCATTGTCAAAGGTGGGTCTGCGGCCGAAGCTGGCGACGCCGTCAACCATCTTTTCGTCAACGCGAGCTTTTACGGCATAGATGCCACGCTTCAACGGACATCCGGCGCCAAGGCTCAAATTGGCTGTGGGATAGCCAAGATCCCGGCCGCGCTTGTCACCATGCTGTACATGCGCGTCGAAGAACCAACGGTATCCGAGCAGTCCATTGGCAAGAGGTATATCTCCCTCCGACAAGGCCTTCCTGATCCGCGACGAAGAAATGATCTCTGCCCCTTCGTCATTCTCTGGTGAGACAATGCTGACTCCGAAACCGTGATCATCCCCAGCCTGCCTTAGGAAGTCCGGAGTGCCTTTGCGCGCTTTACCGAAATGAAAATCATATCCGGTGACCGCATGGCTGATCGCGAGCCTGTCGATCAAGATATCACGCACGAAGTCTTGTGCTTCGACGCCGGCGAACTCTCTTGTGAACGGCAACATGAGGACGCCGTTTAGCTCGCAGTCCTTCAAGACCTCGCATTTCGCATCAAAGGGTGTCAGGCGAAAAACCGGACGATCTGGATTGAAGACCGTTCGTGGATGCGGTTCGAAGGTCATTGCGTAAACTGGGCAATTCAGGCGGTTGCCAAGTTCAAGCGCTTCACCCAGAACAGCCCGGTGTCCGCGGTGGACGCCGTCGAAATTACCAATTGCGACGACGCCACCTTTCAGATGCGCTGGAAAGTCATCGAGATCCGTTACAACCGAAAAATCGGCAGGGGAGTTACCTGGCATGCAGAAAACCTTTGAGCTCCGGTCGCACTGGGTCAGAGCAGATATCGCAAAAGCAGCGCAACGCAAGCGAGACGCTGTCTCTTGGAAAGGGTCAAGAACCTAGGGCGCGAAATTGCCGTTTTAACCCCGAAAGGTCAAGCAGCCTCGCAGGGAGCAGGCTTTTCGGCGTTCTGCCGTGCACGAAACGCGCTTAACGGTCATCGATCCAGGCGGTCCTCTTCGCGCGTGGGTACTTTGACAAGCGCTTCGCCTTCCAGAACGACAGTGTCCTCAACGCTGCAAATGCACGAAAGTCGTGCACGGTTGCCGCGCTCCATCAGTTCTTCGACCGTGACGGCAACGAGAACATCATCACCAATCCTGACCGGGGCCTTGAAGTTCAACGTCTGCGAAAGATAGATGGCGCCGGGGCCAGGCAGTCGAGTCCCCAAAACTGCAGAAATAAGACTGGCTGTATAGAGACCATGCGCGATTCTGGTTTTGAATGGGGTCTTTGCAGCGAAGTGCTCCGAAAGATGTATCGGATTTCGATCGCCCGAAACCTCGGCAAAGCCGACGACATCAGAGGAGCTGACGTGTTTGATCAGTGTTTCTGTCATGCCGATCTTGAGATCTTCATAGCATAATCTCTGCAATTCAAGCATAGCCGTCCATTTCGATTTCCCGCCGGAATCCTTCGGATTTGCAGGCTATGGAACATCGCAGATCGCAGCAATTGTGCTTTGGATGCATAAAATATCGCGCATTAACGGACTTTTCAGGGGCTTGCCCTAATGTCCATCAGGTGTGGGGAGGCGAGGACACTTTAAGTGTCTCTCTCCTTTAAAGTCATATCGCGTTTCCACGGCCCAAGGCCAAGGGCCGCGCAGCTTGACAGTATGGAGTAGACGATGGCCCTTGATCTTCAGATGCCGGTCCTCGTGGTCGATGACTACAAGACGATGATTCGTATTATCCGGAACTTGCTGAAACAGCTTGGTTTCGAAGACATAGACGACGCAGCCGATGGCACGGAAGCCCTGGAAAAGATGAAGCAGCGCAAATACGGGCTGGTCATCTCGGATTGGAATATGGAGCCGATGACCGGTTACGAACTGCTGAAGCAGGTTCGCGCCGACGGCAGCCTCAGCAAAACACCATTCATCATGGTAACTGCTGAATCCAAAACTGAAAACGTGATCGCAGCCAAAAAGGCCGGCGTGAACAACTACATCGTGAAGCCGTTCAACGCGCAGACGTTGAAGGGCAAGATCGAAGCGGTCTTCTCAGAGTAGACGGCCCTGTGACTGGCGGAGCCCGGACAACCGGGGCCGCCTGCGCCTATCAATAAAAATAATTGGGGGACTGTGTCGGGGGGCATGGGCACCGCCAGCGTAGCATTCGACGCTCTCTTGAACTGCTTAGGGACGGGCAGGGGCGAAGAATAACGCTTCTCTCAAGAAAGGCTTAAAAATGGCCGAAATGACAAAGGAAAACGTGGCGCGAGTCATAGATTTCCTTCAAGAAAACAAAAGCCGTGGCGGTGATGTATCACTGAATGACGTTATGCACCTTGCAGAAGTCATGTCTGGTTCGATGCATGACTTCCTCACCACTGTGCAGCCTGCCGTCACTGAAGAGTTGACGATGATCGCCCGTGAAATCTCCCGAATGAAGGATGAGATCACAGCGTTGCGTGCCAATGACATGACTTCAAGCAAGATCCCGAGTGCCGGGCGTGAGCTTGATGCCATTGTTGAGGCCACTGAAACCGCAACCAATTCGATCATGGAAGCAGCCGAAGAGATCATGTGCGCCGATACCAGCGATCCTGAAGCTTATCAGGAACTGGTCAGCGGCAAGATGATTGGAATTTTCGAAGCTTGCACTTTCCAGGATATCACTGGACAGCGAATTTCGAAGGTGGTTTCGACGCTCAACTACATCGATGAGCGTGTAAGTGCCTTTGTAGACAAATTGCGTATTCCGGAAGATATGGAAGCCCCTTCCGATGAGACCGAGGAAGAGCGGCGCCAGCGGGAGCTGATCCTGCACGGGCCTCAACACGATGGCGAGGGTGTCTCGCAGAATGACATCGACGCCATGCTTGGCGACGCACAGGCAGACATCGACAAGCTCTTCGATTGAGATAACGATCGAAACATAAAATTTAGAAGGCCGTCCGTTTGGGCGGCCTTTTGTATTTCTGAAATGGGTTACCAGATCAGGCGTGGAACTGCAGCTCTTGCCCGGAGGCCTTCTTCGGCAAGACGGCGCCTAACAAGATGCTCGTCGGGATCATCTGTTGCACCGAAGTCCGCAGCATGAATGCCGCCGGTAATGAAGAGAACATCCAGATCCTGAGCAACAGCTCCGCGAATATCAGTCGGGAGGCCATCTCCGACGGCCAGGATCTTTTGTGGGGCTACGGTCTCGCCTCGTGCTGCTTCCAATCGTTCGACCGCTGCCTTGTAAATGGGCGCATGGGGTTTACCGAGGATCGAGACAGTGCCTCCCAGGTCTTCATAAAGCCGGGCGAGAGCACCAGCGCACCATATGAGACGGTCACCACGTTCGACCACTATATCGGGATTGGCACAAATCATGGTCAATCCACGTTTCGCCAAAATCGAAAGGCGGTCACGGTAATCGTCGGGCGTCTCGTTTTCGTCGTCAAAAAGACCTGTACAGCTGATCAACTCCGCATCCTCTTCTGATGCGAGGACAACGCCTGTATCATCATAAAGCGGCAAGTCTCTTTCAGGACCTATGTGCAACAGCTTTGCGCCAGCATTGGCATGCAGGAGGTCACGCGTAACGTCGCCAGAGGTCACAATGTCATCATAAGCCTCAAGCGGCACGCCAAATCCGGCCAGCTGCTCTCGGATCGGGGCATTGGGCCGCGGCGCGTTTGTGATCAGGACAACGGTCCCTCCAGCCTCTTGTCGAAACGATGTAAGTGCCTGATGAGCTTGCTCAAATGCACTCACCCCATTGTGCAGTACGCCCCAGACATCACATAGGATCCCGTGATAAGCCGGCGCGAGCGCACTAAGGCCTGGAACAAGAAGCGGTGCAGAAGCTGTCATGATGGGTCACTCGGAAGCTGGGGGATCTGATAGAGTGCGACGGAATCGATGGTCGTCGCGCGGGACCATATAGGAAGCAAGCTGTCTGTGAAACAGTGGAAAGGGCTTTGAATGCACGTCAGGCAATTGGGCGAGGATGTCATCAACCGGATTGCTGCCGGTGAAGTCATCGAACGACCGGCCAGCGTCATCAAGGAACTCGTCGAAAACGCCGTCGACGCGGGCGCTTCCTCAATAGAAATCGTGACAGCTGCCGGGGGAAAGACCTTGATGCGCGTCTCCGATGATGGACATGGCATGCGTCAAGCAGACCTGGAACTTGCAGTGCGCCGACATTGCACCTCCAAGATCACTGAAGATAATCTGTTCGACATTCGTACGCTCGGTTTCAGAGGCGAGGCTTTGCCTTCGATCGGTTCCGTTGCTCGATTGGGCATTCAGACCCGCCACCAGGGCGAAGATCATGCCTGGAAGATTGCCATCGAGGGTGGCGTTGAAAGTCCGGTCATTCCGGCAGCCCGACGAAGGGGTACACAAGTCGAGGTCCGAGACCTTTTCTTTGCGACGCCCGCGAGACTGAAATTTTTGAAATCTGACCGTGCCGAGACGGCCGCAATCACTGAAATCGTCAAACGGATCGCGCTTGCCTATCCGACAGTTGGTTTTTCCCTGTCAGGGGCAGATCGCCAGCCCCAGTCCTGGCCTGCGGCCCGAGGCGATGATCCGCGCATGGCACGCATCGCTCAAATTCTCGGTCAGGATTTTGTCGACAACGCCATGGAGATCGACGCCGCGCGCGAGGGCGTGCGCCTGACCGGGTTTGCCGGGTTGCCAACTCACCACCGTGGCAATGCTCAGCACCAGTTCTTTTTCGTCAATGGAAGGCCGGTTAAGGACAAATTGCTTCTGTCGGGCTTGCGCGGCGCCTATGCGGATGTCCTGGCGCGGGATCGCCATCCGGTCGTCGTACTTTTCGTTGAACTCGAACCTGCACTGGTTGACGTGAACGTGCATCCGGCAAAAGCAGATGTCCGCTTCCGCGATGGACAGCTGGTCCGAGGTCTGCTCGTTGGTTCGATAAAGCACGCTCTTGTTCAGGCCGGACACAGATCATCCACGTCAAATGCCGCTGTTGCGATGGATGCCATTCGGGCCTCCGGGTTCTCATCTCCTGCTTCTGCATCTCCGCATGGTGATATTTATCGGACGTCTGCGGTCCTGCCCGGGACATCTCGCGGCTGGGAAGCCTCAGATTTTGCGCCAAAGGCGGCGCATCATGCTGCTGGCTTGGGTTTCGCGGACGCTGAAGATCTTATCGCTTTGCGGTCAGAGGAGATGCCGGCTGTCTTGCAAGGCCTTGTCACACCATCGGCTGATGCGAGGGCAAATGATGTGGAGCCTGACCAAGGGCGGATGTCGCTTCCGCTTGGTGCAGCGCGGGCGCAGGTCCACGAGACTTACATCATTTCACAGACCGAAGACGGGGTCGTGATTGTTGACCAACACGCAGCCCACGAACGCCTCGTCTATGAGCGCCTGAAAGAGGCGCTCGCAAAGAAGCAGGTCGCGCGGCAGATTCTCCTGATTCCAGAAGTCATTGAGTTACCAGAAGAAGACGTTGGTCGACTGGCGGAGCGCGCCGATGATCTGACTGAGGTGGGGCTCTGTCTAGAGGCCTTCGGGCCAGGCGCAATTGCTGTTCGAGAAACCCCCGCAATGCTTGGTGACATGGATATTCGCAGTCTTGTCAAAGACCTGGCGGATGAGCTCGCGGAATGGGATACGGCAACGGGATTGCGAGAAAAGCTTGATCACGTCGCTGCGACCATGGCTTGCCACGGTTCGATCCGCGCTGGACGTCGCATGCGGGCGCAGGAAATGGATGCGCTCTTGAGGGACATGGAGGCTACTCCCCTGTCGGGACAGTGCAATCATGGTCGCCCCACATGGGTCGAGCTCAAGCTCTCCGATATTGAAAAGCTCTTCGGCCGGAAATGAAGGAGCCCCTCCGGTGAAGGGGCCCCTCGTCTTTCGATCAGAACGTTCTTTGAACTCGCAGGGTGCCGTAGATCTCGTCCTTGTCGCTCAAGCCTGACGCGGTATCGTAGTTGACTTTGCGGTACTGCAATTCGCCGCCAATCCCGAAGCCGGGAACTGGCTTCCAGACGACGTTGCCGGTGATGCCCCACTGACTGAAGTCATATGCCGCTGTGCCGGCATCGGCGACGTGATACCCACCTTCCAGGTTGGCTTCGAGCGTCTTGGAAAAATTATGGTTCCAGCCCGCCGAGATGTTCCAGGTCCTGGTGGTTTTAGTGCTTCCGGCGACATTGATGGCGTCCGTGATCCGATCGTCCCAAGTGTCCAGCGGGAAGGCGCTTGCCCCGTCCGAGTAGGCGACTTGAACGGCAAACGCATCGTCTTCACCCAGGATCGGCACATTTATCTCGACACCGCCGCCGATGACCCAACCCAATGTGCCTTCTGCGGATGCGTCAGCGAAGCGGACCTGATGCAGTGCGCCCATCAACTGTGCAGAGCCCCAGCTCTGATCAACACGAAGGTTGGCGACCACGTCCGGCATCTTTGTGCCCGCGTAGCCATTGTCACCGGCCGAGATAAGATTGGACTGGCGCGACGTTGCATCTTCCAGCGAAACTGTGGCGGAGAAGCCGTTGCCGAATGAACCAGTGTAGGCAAGAACGTTGGATTTGACATCCGAGTAGTCGGTTAGCTGAGCACCATAGGAATAGCCGGTCCAGAAATCCCAGAACGATTGCGCATGACCAAACGTGAAACCGCCAAACTGGATATATGCAAATTCCAGTGAAGAGCTTTCGTTGCCGCTTGTATTGGTAAGATAGATGCTGGTGTAGGTGCGCAGCAGGCCAAATTCCGTGTTTGTGCGCGAGTCCAGATACAGGTAACCGCGGCCGACGAAGTTGAGGTCGTCGTCGCCGCGATTGGACCAGTCGCTCGGTGCACTGCCGAAATTGTTAAAACGATATTCAACACGGAGACGACCACCAACGCGCAGGCATGTCTCGGTACCCGGAATGTAATAAAAGCGGGTGCCATAGCTGTCACAAACGCGCGCATAGTCAATCGGCTCGGGAGCGATTGGTAGGTCGGCGGCGAAGGAAGCGGTCGATAGCGGCAGAGTGCCGAATGCCGCGATAGCTAAGTGTGCGAAACGCATGGCGATACTCCTGAACCCTTGAAGCGCGAGGCACTCGAGAGCGCCCGAACAGGAGAACCCTACGTCATTTGATGAGAAGTTGATATGGCGCGGAGCTTCACATTGCACTGAGAAGGGCAGATTATGAAAAGTTGTGACCACATCGCAACATTTGCGGAGTATTCCGTGCGTAGTACACGTTATTCGGGAGGCGGGTTCGCAAGCGCTTTGCAAGCGATCTACCAGACCGGCTACCTGACTTCGCAAATTGGGCTTTAAACCTGACGAGGTGGAGTTCCGGTATTTGGTATTTTCCATCTTATGGGCCTGAAATGTTTCAAGGCGAAACTTCATCCAAACCGCCAATCAATGCGCGATGCCTCTTTAAAGAGCGTCTTCCAGCATCGCCGGTGGCCCCTTTTCCTTGAGCGCGGCTTTAACAGAAGTTGGGATTTCGGCGCCGAGCGCGCTCTCCGGCTGAGGTTTGCCTATCAGGAACCCCTGGATTTCGTTGCAGCCACTTTTGATCAGAAGTTTGAGCGTGTCCAGATCCTCGATCCCTTCTGCTGCGATCCTCATGTTCAAGGCGTTGCCGAGGCGGATAACGGTTTCAATGATGGCAAGTGAATTGCTGTTTTGGCCTGCGTCGCTGACGAATGAGCGATCGATCTTGATGGTGTCGAATGGAAATCGACTGAGGTAGCCGAGAGAAGAATACCCAACCCCGAAGTCGTCCAGAGCGATCTTGACGCCAACAGCTTTCAGGCTTGTTAGGATAGAGAGCGCCCGAGCGTCGTCCTCGATAAGCAGATTCTCCGTGATCTCAAGTTCGAGCCTGCTCGCAGGGATGCCAGATGCTTCGATTGCTCGGCGGACGTCTTCCACGAAGTCATTATCGCGAAACTGAACCGGACTGACGTTTACGCTCAGGCGTGCGGACGGCAACTTATCGGCAGCGGTCGCGAGTGCAGTTTGAATAACCCATTTGCCAATTGGTATGATCTGGCCGGACTCTTCCGCTGCGGGAATGAAGTCTGCCGGGCTCACCAGCCCTTTTCGCGGGTGGTTCCAGCGGATCAGCGCTTCATAGGAATCTATCGAACCGGAATTCAGATCGAGCCTCGGTTGATAGAAGAGTTCGAATTGCCCTTCCTCAATCGCAGAGTGGAGATCTTCTTCAAGGTCACGGCGTTGGCGTACCAGGTCGCCCATGCCTTCTTGAAACAGGCAATATGTATTGCGGCCCATGTTTTTCGCATTGTAGAGCGCAATATCGGAGTTCGAGACCACGGTGTCTGTCGTATCGCTGCTGTGACCGACCATTGCAACCCCGATGCTGGCGCTTGGCCGTAGGCGAATACCGTTGCCGCATTCAATCGGTTCTGACAGCCTCTGAACAAGGCGATGGGCCATGTCAGCCGCCTGGTTCGCGAACTGAATATCACTCTGGATGAGTGCGAATTCATCACCGCCCAGCCGGGCAATTGTATCTTGGCTCCGGCTATGGTCCCGAAGTCGCTGGGCGGTGACCCGGATAACCTGATCGCCTGTCGGATGGCCATGAAGGTCGTTGATGTCCTTGAAGCGGTCCAGATCAATCAGTAGAAGCGCTGCAGTTTTTCCCTTTTTTCGGAACTGCTCGATAGCGCGATTTAGCTCCGCATTGAAAACGGCCCGGTTCGGCAGGTCCGTCAAGGGGTCGTGTTGAGCCAGGTGCAGTATCTGGGCTTCCGCCTTCTTGCGCTGGCGCAAGTCAACGAGCGCCGACACACGTGTAGGTGTTCCCCTGTAGGAGATAACGCGGGTCCTGATCTCGACCGGAATGCTTTCGCCGCTGCGATTGACCACCTCGAGCTCTCTCGGGCTGAGCTCGGCCTTGACCAGATGGCTCTCAAGCGTGCCTGCGAGCTCGGACTGCACAAACTCATAGAGGCCGCGCATCTTGAGTTCGTCAATTCGATAGCCAAGCAAGTCTTCCAATGCAGCGTTGCCGTCCAGAATTCGGCCCTCGACCGAAATGACAATGGCGTCGAAGGTTGCGTTCGTCAGGGCGGACAGACGCTCTGATTCTTCTCGAGTGCGCTTGGCATCGGCTACTCTGATTTGCGCGACCTCTTCATTCTGGATGGTGTCCATCAGGGCATTGAACATGCGTGTAAGCCGTTCTGAATCATCTCCTGGAGACACCTCGAGGCGCATGTTCAGGTCCACCTTGCCAGCGATCACCTTGTCGAGCGCATCCTCAACATGTCCGATGCCGAGCCGAGTGCCATGTTCGGCTTCATTCATGCCGATTTCTTCATCGGAGGGCATCACTCTGAGTGGGATCAAGCGGCGCAAGGCCTTCAGGAAGAGAAAGCCAAGCCCGAAACACCAGATGAAGTTCAGCGCGACGCCTTCGAGCTGAACGAGCAGCTGAGAACCGCGATTGCCCAAGGGCAGGCTGGTTTCCGGGGCGAGGAACACGAGCCCGATGGTCCCGACGATACCGGCGAATCCATGGACGCCGATAGCTCCGACCGGATCGTCGATTTTGAACCTGCTGTCGAGGATGAGATTCGCATAAACCGCGACGAGCCCGCCAAGAAGACCAACCGTGGCAGCACCGAGAGGGGAAAGAATGTGACAGCCCGCAGTCACTGCGACCAGACCACCTAATAGCCCGGATAGCGATTTTTCGGGCAGGATGAGGTGGTCCTGATGCCAGCCAAGGAAGTAGCCACCGGCCGCGCCGGCCGCTGCTGCAAGGACCGTGTTGGTGATAATCAACGCAACGTCTGACGAAGCCGAGAGTGTCGAGCCTCCGTTAAATCCGATCCAGCCAACGAAAAGTAGAAATGCGCCCGCCGTGGCCAGCACTGAACTGTGACCCTGAATGCGCATGGAGCGGCCTTCATGGTCGTAACGGCCAAGTCTTGGGCCAAGGACGATACAGGCAGCGAGGCCAATCCAGCCACCCGTGCTGTGAACGACCGTGGATCCCGCAAAATCGACAAAACCACCTTCGGCGAGAAAAGCGGTTTCGTTTGGAACAAGCGCATTGCCCCATGCCCAATGGGCGAAAACCGGGTAGATGATGCCTGCAGTGAAGACCGAGCACCAGACATAAGCAATAAGCCGCATACGTTCCGCGACAGCACCCGAAACAATGGTCGCAGCAGTTCCGCAGAACATCACCTGAAACGCGAAAAAGGCATAGATCCAGGGTTCGAGGTCCTGAAGAAGCAGGAGTTTCGTGTCCCAACCAACGACGAAACCGTTGCTGCGGGCAAAGGCGAACATGAATCCGACCGCCGCGAAGATCAGGACTGAGAAAGTGAGGTCTAGGAGGTTCTTTTGAGCAACGTTGATGGAGTTTTTCGAACGGACGAGCCCAGCCTCTAGAAGCATGAAGCCAACCTGCATCAACAAGACAAGCGCCGCTGCGACCATTACCCAAATCAGGTCGAGGCTTTGTTGCAACGACTCTTGAATTGCGAGTGCTGTCGCTTTCCCGTCTTGTGCTCGTGCAGTACCGCATGCGGTTTGGACGAGCGCAAGAGCAAGCAGCCCGTTCAAAGGCTTGGACAAAGACGCCATGTTCATTTGGAGTTCCCAACTCTAATCAAGAAGTCAGGATTTCCTCCAAAGGGTTAATCATGGGTATGTGCATAGGTATTTAATACGATATGTATTCGATGGATCGGGAGTGTTGTATCGGTGCAAGTGAGTATTGATTACAAATTGTGCATTCAGCCGTATTTTAATATAGCTTTAACCATAGCATCCTGTAACCGGAGCGCAGTTTGTTTGGCTCAAGGCCTCTTGGACTGAAAAAAGTCTTTGAGCAGGCTTGCTGCGGCGCGCTCCGAGATTCCGGAATAAACCTCAGGCACATGATGGCAGGTCGGCTGGCGGAAAAAACGCGTGCCGTGATCGACTGCTCCCCCCTTTTCGTCGGCAGCTCCAAAATAAAGGCGGCGTATCCTTGCGAATGAAATCGCAGCTGCGCACATGGGGCAAGGTTCGAGCGTCACGTAGAGATCGCAACCTGGAAGACGTTGGCTTTCAAGCTTCTGGCACGCCTCTCGGATCACCAGCACTTCCGCATGGGCGGTTGGATCGTTGTATTCCAGCGTTCTGTTGCCATCGCGTGCGAGAATTTTCCCTTCGCAAACGAGGACCGCGCCAACTGGAACTTCACCTCTGGCCGCGGCGTTCTGCGCTTCTTGAAGGGCGAGGTCCATAAAATTGCTCGAGCCGACATCGGTTGAGGCATCGTTCATTCTTTAAGTCCAGAGCGTCGTGTGTTTGAGGCGAGGTTGGGCATTCTTTAGCGGCTTGTTGCGCAAGTGTCAGCTTTAAGGCATGCGATTGTCGAATGGCTCATTTGCGAAAAACCTCGCACTTGTTGATTTCCGAAAGCCACCGGCTCTGCTATGACGCGATCATGACGAAAGAACAGCCTCCTAAAAAACGCCGCGGACCAGGTTCGGCCGACGGCCCCAAGAAGCGTTTTTCCGGTGCAAAGCCGGGCGGGCGCTCGGAACGTGACTCTTCCGAGAAACCGCGCGGCGAGCGACGCGACGGTTCCGGCGGAAAACCGGCGCGCAAGTTTGGTGCGAAATCGGCGCCGAACAAGGCGCCACGCGGCAATCGGGATCGCAGCGCAGGTGCACGGCCCCAAGCCAAATCTGAGAGCCCCGAGGTTGCGTCCTCGTTTAATCTTGAAAAAGGCGAACGGATTGCGAAGGTCATGGCTCGCGCGGGGCTTTGTTCGCGCCGCGATGCTGAAGCCTGGATTGCCGCAGGTCGCGTTGAACTGAATGGCAAGCCGCTCGAGACACCTGCCATCACTGTAACGGCCGCCGATAATGTGGTTGTCGATGGCAAGCCGCTCCCCATGCGCGAGCGCACAAGGCTGTGGCTCTATCACAAGCCCAAGGGGCTGGTGACGACAAATAAAGACCCAGAAGGCAGAACCACCGTGTTCGAGCGACTTCCGCGTGATCTTCCACGTGTGCTCGCCGTCGGCCGTCTGGACATCAATACAGAAGGTCTGTTGCTGCTTACCAACGATGGCGGATTGGCGCGTGTCCTTGAGCTGCCGGCCACAGGCTGGCTTCGCAGATACCGTGTTCGGGCCTTTGGTAAGGTGACCCAGGAACAGCTGGATAGCCTCGCCGAAGGCGTTGCAATCGAAGGCGTTCTCTATGGCGCGATCGAGGCGACACTGGACAAGGAGCAGGGTGACAATGTCTGGCTGACAGTCGGCTTGCGCGAGGGCAAGAACCGCGAAGTCAAGCGCGTGCTCGAGCATCTGGGTCTGTCTGTGAACCGTCTCATTCGCCTTTCCTTCGGTCCGTTCCAGTTGATGGACCTCGAGGATGGCGGCGTGCGCGAAATTCGCGGACGTGTGCTGCGCGACCAGCTTGGCGAGAAGCTCGCAGAAGAAGCTGGGGCCGATTTTGATGCTCCCATCTTCCATGAGGCCAAGCCAGAAGACGAGAAGGCACCTCGTGACAAGGGGCGCAAGGCTCCCGGCCAGAAGGGAAGCAAAGGCTCCTGGATGACTGAGCGCGAAGGTAAAGCAGCCAAGTCAGACAAAAAGCCACGGGGCGATCGACCTGGGGGCGCAAAAGGGCGTGGTGGGGATCAAAATCGGCGAAAGAATTCTGGCGAACGGCAGGAAAAAGTGTCTCCCAGAAGCCGCTTTCGCATGACGAGCGAGCCAAAACCGCGCGCTGAATTTCGGTCGGAGGACCGTCCGAACCGTCCCACACGCAGAATCTGGGGCGAAGAGGGGCTTGTCGAGGACAAGCAGCAGGAAAGCCGGATGACGAGCGAAAAGCGTAGTGATCGTCGTGGCGGCGATGAACGGCCCGATCGGGGAGGACGTCCGCCACGTGGCGGCAAGCGCTCTTGAGGATCGTTGCCGGACGCTTTAAGGGAGCGGCTATAGTCGCTCCCAAAACTCAGGCCACCCGGCCGACGAGCGATCGCCTGCGCGAAACGATCTTCAATATACTGGCTCATGGCGTGGAGACTGAGGTCGAGGGTGCACGTGTGCTTGATCTTTTCGCCGGCAGCGGCGCGCTCGGACTGGAGGCTTTGAGCCGGGGCGCGCGCCACTGCACCTTCATTGAAGAGGGCGCAGAAGCACGGGGCGTCATAAGGCGAAACATGGAAGCTCTGGGGCTCAATGGCGTCGCAAAGATCTTTCGGCGTGATGCGACGCGTCTGGGAGATGCAGGCAACATCGAGCCGTTTGACCTCTTGTTTGCGGATCCGCCTTACGGAAAGGGTTTGGCAGACAAGGCGCTGCAAACTGCAGGCGCTGGCGGCTGGGTGAAGTCCGGCTCAGTCTGCGTGCTCGAAGAGCATGCAGGAGTTGACGTTAGTCTTCCTGCAGGCTTTGAGGAGCTCGACCGCCGCGTGGTCGGAGACAGCCAGGTTCTCTTTCTCAAGGTCGCCTAGACGAATTTTATCAGGAGAATACGCAATGTCGCCTCAGCTCCCGGAAGGCGTCATGATGTAAGCTGTTTTCTGGATCGGAAGCTGCTGCCGACTGATGATCAGCTGAGGATCTTCCGCCATCTTGATTTCATAGCCCTCGCTTGATGCTCTGGCCATGAAGGCCTCGAGTGCCCCGTGAAAATGGAAATGCATCGGGATGACCATCGCCGGTGAGATCGCGGACAGAACGTCGATCAGGCTCTCCAGCCTGAGCGTCGATGAATTGTCTATGGCAGCAAATACAATATCGATCTGGCCGAGGCGTGTAAGGTCTTCCTGGGTAAGCCTGTGATGTAGATGGCCGAGATGGGCAATGCAAAGATCGGCGACTTCAAAGACAAAGATCGAATTTCCCAGTCTCCTGCTTTCCCCATCCCAACCTCGGATGTTCGTCTGTATATTCCGAACGCGGAGATCTCTGACAATCAAGTCATGGTCGATGGGGCCGCCGTCCTTGTTCCAGCCAGGAAGAACATGCTCGATCTCGGGATCTGGCATCAGACTGTAATGGGTACTGTGCGCGCCATTCATTGTTGCAATGGTAGGAGGTTGGGCCGGTCGGAAGCTGTCATTGTAGTCTGTTGCGACGCGCACCCCTTGGGGCGTTTCGATTTCGAAGGTCGAGTGACCGATATAGCGAATTTGAATTTCATGTGGCGCAAGCGCTGTCTTGACGCGAATAGGCTCAAACGGAGCGTTTTCTGCCACGAGCTGGCAGACCGCCGTAGCGGGCTGCATAAGCCCTAAAATCCCTGCCGTAGCAAGCGCTGCAATCGTCAGGAGTTTGGGGAATTGTGCTGCATTAAACATCGCATACCCTCCGCTTTTCAGCCTCCCGAAATGGTAAGCTTACGCTTGGGCATTGCAAGGTCAAATTCGCGGTAGCGGAGCAATCTTAGAGGGGTAGAAGTTGGCAACCGTTCCGGGAGGTTACTAAACAGAAGGAACGGTTGCCAGGTGGGGTCTGGTGGGAGGAGGTACCAAACCCATATCTGGATGGATCTAGCAGTTGTAAAGGCTGACCGGGCGCTTGACGTGGCGCGGGGCCATATAGCGGTCGCCCGCAAGCGTTGCTTCCATGTTCTGCGCCTGAAAATGGATCAATTCGCCCGCATGACCGCTCTCCTCAACGAGTGCTCGCTTCGAGCACGTGGCAGCAATCGCGAGGCCCAGCCGTCTGAGATGAGTGCGGCGATAACAGAAAACTGCGAGACGGCTCCTGTCCTCGTCGGGCAGTGCGCAAGCCAGATCGCTTGCAGCAGTGAGAGAGGCGCTCACAAGCCGAGCGAACGTCAGCTCGTCGACCGGACATTCTTCCAGCTCTTCGGAGGTCAGTTGATGGGTCATTGTGCGTGCTCTTTGTGTTGTCGTAATCCAACACTGGTTTGATTTAATTAACGAATAATTAAAAGCAAGTTATTTTAAAATTAAAAATCAATGCATCCCGAAAAGTAACTAGGAGTATTTACTCAAAATTCCTGTTCTGTTCATGGTTTTCTATAGCAGTGGTAACTCCACGCTTGACAGTTTCGCCGAGAGGTGCTGCGACATCAAGGATGTGTTTGGTCTTGAGGAAGTCCAAAACGCGTATGTTGTCATCCGGTGGTCGCACCAGCAGATCGGGTGATCTGCTTTTCAGTTTTTCGGAAGTTATTGTCTGCATCAGGATTTGAGATGTGCCGAACAAGGCATCCATTGACGTAGGAAGCTGCCGCCCCGGCCGTGGGACTGGTGAGCCAACCACATCAACGGCGAGAATGAAGTCACAGCTGTCGGGCAGACGGTCGAACGGAAGCGGGTTGACAACGCCACCATCAATGAGGATGCGGCCTTCGCGCTTGATCGGCTTGAAGATGGCAGGTATGGCGATCGAGGCTGCTACAGCCGGCATAAGCGGTCCACTCTCGATGTCTATTTCTCTGCAACCATAAAAATCTGTAGCAAGGACTTTGAGTGGAATTGAGAGATCTTCAAACGTCTCAGGAATGTTGCCACCTACGAATGCGTTCAGGACCTTTAGCGGATCAAACTGCACCATGTTGCCATCGAAGAGCTCAGCAAGTTTCCGGGGACGCAGCTTCCACAGGGAGGCGAGCACCTTGTTGCGCTCACCAAAGGTCTCCATCGCGATGTCCCGGATTTCTGCACCAGACAACCCACCAGCATAGGCGGCGCCAAAGATCGCCCCGATTGACGTCCCTGCAATTGCGTGAGGTTTGACGCCGAGGTCGTCCAGAGCTTCGAGAACAGGGATGTGTGACATGCCGCGTGCGCCGCCGCCGCCCAGCGCAAGGCCAACGCGCAATTTGCTCATGATCTGGTTTCCTTTGACATCCTGCCTGTAAATGGGGTGGAAGTCAGGCTTTGCCAATATCCCAGGGCGGAAGATCTAGTCGGTCACGTCTACTCGATGCATCAGGCGAGCTCGAAAGACAGGTCCGCTTGCGCGGACGTGAGCCAATTTGAAATACTCTCAAACGGCATTGGCCGGGCAATGAGATATCCCTGGACCGAAAAGTTGCCCATCATGCGCAAACGATCAAACTGACTGTCGGTCTCGACACCCTCGCAAACGATGTCGATGTCGAGCGAACGCGCGAGATGTATAAGGTGATTGACCACAATTTCCTTCTTCGCATCCGTCAGGATTTGCGCAGTGAATGATCGGTCAATCTTGAGGCCGTTGATCGGCAGATCCGCGACATGCGATAGCGAAGCGTAACCTGTTCCAAAATCGTCGAGCTCGATGTGCACGCCAAGATTATGCAACTCTTCGAGGACTTCGGAATTGTTGCTGCGCTCGCTGTCGAGGAAGACAGATTCAAGCACCTCGGCAGTGATGAAATTTGGCAGAACCCCATGTTTCGTCATTGCGTTGTTGAAGTCGTCGAGCAAGGTCCCGGATGTGAGGTGCGATGGCGACAGATTGACGGCGATGCGACCAAAGTCCAGTTGGGATGCCTGCCAAAGGCTTGCTGCTTCCAGCGCTTTGTCGATGACAACCTGTCCCAGAGGAGCCGCCAGACTGGTCTTTTCGACAATGGGCAAAAAGCTGCCGGGGCCGAGAATACCGCGCGTCGGGTGTTGCCAGCGTACGAGAGCTTCAATCCCGGTTACAAGCTGGGTTCTGATGTTGACCTGAGGCTGAAATACCAGAAAGAACTCGTCGCGACGAAGCGCGTGACGCAGTTCTTGCTCCATTCGGGCTTCTTCGTCGCTGTCAATCTTCATGTCGCTGGTGAAGTAGCTCCAGCGATCCTTGCCGTCGTCCTTTGAACGATACAATGCCAGATCAGCGTGAACCAGAAGCGTCGCGAAGTCCTCACCATCACTTGGGCAACAGGCAACACCAAGGCTGACTGACGGCCAGATTTGATTTCCTTCGAACTCCATCGGTGCCCGCATGACAATATTCAGTCGCTGGCACAGCTCCTCCGGATCGGCATCGCTATGAAGTGCAACGATGACGAACTCGTCGCCGCCCCAACGATAACCCTTGCCCAGATCGATGCAGCAGGTTCTCAATCGTTCTCCGGTTTCTTCCAGACATGCATCGCCAGCGCTATGCCCCAGCGTATCGTTGATGCGTTTGAAATTATCGATGTCCATATGGATAATGAAGGCGGGCTTGGACTCATTGCTTTCAGCAAAGGCAGCAGCAGCGTCGTTCTGGCACGCTGCGCGATTGGGCAAGCCCGTTAGTTCATCGAAGTAGGCTATGCGTTCTGCTGCTTGGCGGGCCGCTTGTGTTTCTCGCTCTCGTGCTGTCCGGTCGGTAACATCGTTGCAAATCGCAACCAGAAGAGAGGTGTTCTGCGTTTCGTGAAGCTGGATGCGGACTTCAACCGGATATTCGCTGCCATCCTTGCGTCGGTGCGTGCCTTCGAGGCTTAGAAGGGACGTCTCTCCCTCAAGCAAGGGACGCAGGGTTGCGCGTAGCAAGTGCTCGTCGCCGTCGCCTAGAATTTCCCAGGCTGGGCGGTCTGCGAGTTCTTCCATCGTGTAACCGATGTTGTCGCGAGCGCATTGGTTGGCGTGCTGGTAGCGCAGCGTCCTTGGGTCGAAAATGTAGATTTCATTCAGCGACGCCTCGAGAATATTCGCAAGGCGTTTGCTGCGCTCTTGGGAGTTGTGGTGCTCGGTAACATCGTGGGCCGTGCCGCATATCATTGCGGGGCCGCCATCGTCACCAGTCTGTACATATCCACGGACATGCAGGTGCCGTGTCTCGCCATCTCTGCGTATCAGCTGATGCTCGAAGTTGAATTCGCCGCAAGTCATGACGGCCTGTTCCAGCTCCGTTTCGACCGCCATACGTTGCCAGGGCGGGATGAGCTTATAAAACTCTTTGCGCGCTTCGAAGGGCGAAAGGCTGAGTGGAAGGCCCGCGATCCGGTACATTTCATCTGACCAGTAAAGCGAACCGTTCTGGAGGTCGCGCTCCCAGCTTCCCAGCGACGCAATCTTTTGTGCTTCGATCAACCTTTCTTGAGAGTATTGCAGCGCGTTTGTGTTGGCCTCAACTTCTTCTTCAAGCTTGCGCCGGGTCTTGACGACCGAGGCCTGCAGGTTGCGTGCAAGGCAATTGAAAACTAGCCACGCGACAAACGCGATCAGGCTGGCCATAAGCAGCGAAACACCTGTGTGAAGTAAAAATGTTTTCGTCTGATGAGTTATATCCTGAAGCAGGACAAGGTGAGAGCTGCTTGCGCCATTCGCGAACAAAAGCGGGAAGCTGTAGGCGATCTTTACAGCACCATCATTGAAAACAATGCGCTCGAACCGGGAAAGCTGATCGAGATTGCTTTCGACGAGTGCCCCAATGTGAGATGGAAGTTCAACGTCGCCGACCGTGCGATAGGCCACGCTACCGAAATTGAGCCAGCCGTTTCGCGCATCAGCTGGCGCTGTTCCAGGAATGAGACTGCGCGTCTTGTGAACTTCGATAACGTCAGCCTGCAGCGTCTTGCTGATAAAAGCCAAGGGGCGGCGAATTTCCATGCCGAGCTTTAGGAAGCCTAGAAACTTGCCATCGACGCTCCAGGGCCTCACGGCGGAAATCGTCGTGGTTCCGTTGTCTCCGAGCTCGAGCCCGCGCGATACACTCTCCGTCTCCGCAGAAAGGCCGAGCAGGAAATTCGGTTGATCATCAGGCCGCGTAATAGCCTTGTGCGCGCTGATGATCCGTTGTTTCTCCGAATTATATATGCTGAATTCCGTGATCCTATGGCGATCGATCATCTCCGGAAACAGGTGCGAGGTAACCTGCTGAAGTGCATAGGAGTCATTACTTTTAAACGCATCTATAAGCCGTTGATTCACGGAGAGTCCGAGAAGGCTTTTTTCCAGGCCCTCTGTGCCGATCTTCTGTTGATGGCTGAGAAAAGACTTGGCCGTTTCGATAGTCTTTTCCAGACGTTCCGTAAGGTGTTGGTATTCGCTGACCAACCTTAGTCCCGTCAGGGAGATGACGGTCATGGCAAAAAAGCAGATGAATGTGATTTTGAGAGGCTTCGAGATCTGCCTGCCGTTGCGGCTCCAGTGGCGCATAATTGCGTCGAGACGCGCGGTAAAACCGCGTTCTTGGTCCGATCGGCTCTTGATGGCTTCAGCTGGTTGAATTCTGACGCCCACTACAAACTCCTCGTGTAGCCTCGCGCTACAATCCATTCCGAAACAGCGGTCTGGAGGAAGAGTGAGAATCCCTGATTTTCTGCGCAGGGGCCGCCACAAATCGTCAAGAGCATGAGCTTCGGTCAGCGTCAGGCTAGCCTAGACAAGTTAACTTCTCTTGAATCCTCAAGTTAATTTGTTAGCAAAAGCGTGTATATTCCAAGTACTTAGAAATGGGACCCCAGTGCATTCCGGCAGTCGCTGGCAGTCTGTTCCGCAGACGCCTTCGCTTCTGTTTGCAAAGCCCAAAAAGGGTATGTGAGTAGAATTAAGTACGACGTTGCGTAAATAATGACTTAACTCCTTTGTGACCGCTGTTGCCCCGGAAGTTCGGTTGGCAAGCAGGCATGGTTTGCGGTCGTAGGGCCATACGGCCAACCTTGGGCAGCGCAGCTAACGAAGACAGGAGCGCTGGGTTTCTTAAGGCTTGGCGCGTAAGCCTCCGCTCACGGGTGACCTCGTTGAGGTTCCCCTACTGCCCTAAGAACGGCAGGAGCATGTCAAGAAGCTCCCTTGGGTTTTCCTCGGCAACGAAATGACCGGCTTTGACAGGACCGCCCGAGACATCGTCGGCCCATCGCGCCCAGACATCGAGAGGTGTTTCACCTGCCTGGGCGATACCCGTGGCGCCCCAAACGGCGAGGAGTGGAGCTTTCACCTTGTTGCCTGTTTCCAGGTCCTGCCTGTCGTGATCGACATCAACTGTCGCGCCTGCCCTGTAGTCCTCGCAAGTTGCGGTGATCCGGTCAGGATCGGAGAAAAACGCATGGTAGTGCTTGAGGGCTTCCAAACTAAAACTCTTGAGCGACTTGTCGGCTGTCCAGCTGGCTAGTGTGTGGTCAAGAAAGCGCGCTGCTGAGGCCGCGATGAGGTCTTCGGGGAAGGGAGCCGGTTGCGCCAGAAATGCCCAGTGGTAGATCTTCAGTGCAAAATTCCGATCCATCCGCTGCCAATAGTCATAGGTTGGCAGGATGTCGAGCACTGCGACACGCTCGATGCAATCTGGATGATCCAGTGCCATGCGATAGGAAACACGAGCACCACGATCGTGCCCGACCAACCGAAAACGCTCATGGCCGAGCTTTTGCATCAGAGTGAGCAGCGCATTCGCCATGGCTCGCTTTGAATAGGCACTATGATTGGCGCTGGGTGCCGGAACAGAACTTTGTCCATAGCCGGGAAGGTCGGGAAGGATCAGCGTGAAGCGCTGGGCCAGATCGGGAGCGATCTGGTGCCACATGGCATGGCTTTGCGGATAACCATGGACAAGCAGCAGGGGCGGTCCGTCACCACCGGTGCGGCAATGGACTTCGCAGCCATCACAGTCAATGCGATGAGTTTGAAAGCCGGGGAAAAGCTCCGGCAGTACAACTGGATTTGACACGTGTTCCCTCCCGCGGAAGTCCGATCAGCGGGAAGGTGCACGGACAGTGTTCTTGGCGCAAGGTCGATCTTCCGACAAAGCGCAGCGGGGCTTTAGCTTTCCCGCTCGATCGCGCGCCAGCCGATGTCGCTCCGGCAAAACCCGTCTGGCCAGTCAACCTTTTCGACCGCGGCGTAAGCCCGGTCACGTGCTTCCCTGACCGTTTTGCCGCGTGCGGTGATATTCAGAACTCGGCCGCCATTTGAGAGGATCTTGCCATCGCTCGCTTTGGTGCCCGCATGAAAAACCTCCACGTCAGCATCTGAAGATGCTTCGGCGAGGCCGCTGATATTCGTGCCTTTTTCATAAGCCCCAGGGTAGCCTTTTGCTGCCATGACCACCGTGAGTGCGACATCGTCGTGCCATCTTGCGCTGACCTTGTTCAAGGAGCCTTCCGCAGATGCGAGCATCAACGTGAGAATGTCGTCCTTCAGCCGCAGCATCATGACCTGGCATTCGGGGTCTCCGAAGCGTGTATTGTATTCGATCAGTTTCGGGCCATCGGTGGTGATCATCAGTCCGGCGTAGAGAACCCCTTTGAATGGCGTTCCGCGTTTGGCCATGGTTGCGACTGTTGGTTCGATAATTTCGCGCATGGTGCGCTCGATCATGTCTTCGCTCATCACCGGCGCTGGCGAGTAAGCCCCCATGCCGCCAGTATTTGGGCCCGTGTCGCCGTCGAATGCACGCTTGTGGTCCTGGGCCGTAGCAAGTGGTAGAGGGGTGGTGCCGTCGACAATGACAAAGAAGCTGGCTTCTTCGCCTTCCATGAACTCTTCAATGACGACTTCGGCACCGGCCTCGCCAAAACTTCCGTCAAAACACGCTTCGACTGCTTCCAGTGCGTCCTCTTCGGACATGGCAACGACAACGCCTTTGCCGGCGGCCAGGCCGTCAGCCTTGACGACGATCGGCGCGCCCTTTTCGCGAATATACGCGAGCGCGTCTTCCTTCCGGTCGAACCGGCCGTAGCCAGCGGTTGGAATATCGGCTTCGTCGCAAACACCTTTGGTGAAGGCTTTTGAACCTTCCAGCTGAGCGGCGGCTTTGCTGGGGCCGAATGCCTTGATCCCGGCAGCTTCCAGATCATCCACCAGACCGGCAACAAGCGGTGCTTCGGGGCCGACGACGACCAGATCGATCTGCTTTTCGCGGCAAAAACCAATCACGGCCGCATGGTCGTCTGCGTCCAGAGAAACAAGAGTTGCAACCTCGCCGATGCCGGCATTTCCCGGCGCGGCATAGAGCGTGCTGAGCAACGGCGAGTTGGCCAGTGCCCAGGCCAGGGCATGTTCGCGACCACCGGAGCCAATCAGAAGAACGTTCATAGGGCGCAGTCTCTCAAATCTGGGGCCAGACAACTGGCCGGTCCTCGCTCTGGTGAGCAAATGATCAATTTCGCGGCGGTCTAACATGTTGTGAGGGTTTCAGACAATGGAGATGCGAGGTGATGGCTGCGCACGTCCGCTAATGGGCGCAGGCAAATCAAGTCGGCAGAGGTGGGAGGGCAGGAGTGGGGCGTTCTCTTGAGATTTTCCTGGGCGGCCCTTTGTCAGCACGTGAGTTGCGACGGCTTCTGGGCGAAGCATATCTGGAATATGGTCTGCCCGTTTCAGATGAGCAGGAAGACGAGTTCAATAGACTGCTCGTCGATGCTGCGGCAGGACGGATTTATTTGTTTCGCTACAAAGGGGACCCGGCAGGTTTCGCAACGGTTTTCTTTCGCCAGTCTGTGCGGGAGGCCGGACGTGTCGCTCATTTCGAGGACCTGTTTCTACGCTCTCAATTCAGGCGCCTCGGACTTGGGCAACGTATGGTCCGCGCGGTCATACAGGACCTGGAAGCTTTCGGGATCGTTTCGGTTTGGTCCTTCACACGTCGCAATGTTCAAGCTGCGCGGGTTTTCGAACTCGAACATTTCGAACGTCATCCGCTGAACGCGTTCAGGAGGTCATGGAAGCTTGAAGATGCGGAATAAACATTCTTTGCGCTGAATGTTTGCCTTGTCAATTTATGCACTGTTGATACAGAGGGGCATGGTTGTCACGAACACATTTTTGCTGATCGCGCAGGCTGCTGTCTATTTCAGCGTCATGATGAGCCTTCTTCAGGCGCGGCATTCGATAGGTATCGGTGTGTTCATGTGCGCGCTTGGCGTAATGCATTTCCTTGAGACATATCTCGCCAGTGTCTTCTATATTGAGCTGCCCTTCGGCATAATATCCCCCGGTTCGACGATTTTGTTTTCCGGCAAGCTGCTGATGATCCTGCTGCTGTATATCCGCGAGGATGCGCTCGTGGTTCGTCAGCCCATTTACGGTCTTCTGATCGGCAACTTTCTGATTGTCGCGCTGGTGATGATCCTGCGCAGTCACGACACCGTATCGGTTATCCCAGATCGTGTTCCGGACATCCGCTTTGTCGACGAGATGGGCTGGCTGATGATTTGGGGCACAATCCTCCTTTTTATCGATGCTATTGCAATCATTGTTCTTTACGAGCGTATCGGGGATGCCTTCGGTCGGCATCTGGGATGGAGGTTCCTTGTTTGTGGGGCTGTCGTTCTCACCTTTGATCAGGCTGGCTTCTACCTTGCCCTGCATTACGTCTCGGGGGCACCTTTCAGCGTGTTCCTCGGCGGGTGGGCGGCAAAAATGATTGCGACTCTCCTCTACACCAGCTTCTTCGTCGCCTACCTGCGGTTTTTCGATGAAAGGGCCAGGTGGCTCACGCATCGTTCTTTCAAGGACGTCTTTCATGTCCTGACTTACCGGGAGCGGTACTATGATCTTCTTGAAACTTCGGACAAGGATCATCTGACAGGCGTTCATCATCGCAGAAGTTATGATCTCAACGGCCCGAAAATCCTGCAGGAGAGCCTCGCGGCAAAACGCCCCATCACCATGCTGGTCATCGATATCGATCACTTCAAGTTGGTGAATGACAGGCTTGGGCATCAGGCCGGTGACGAGGTGTTGAAGGCCATCGCAGGCCTTCTCAATGAAAACCTCAGGGCTGAAGACCACCTCTATCGCTTTGGTGGAGAAGAGTTTGTGTTTTTGTGCGACCGTCTCTCACCGACTGGGGCAATGGCAATGGCAGAGCGCATCCGCAAGCTGATCGAAAAGTTCAGTATTATCTATCTGCCCGAAAAAGTGACGGTCAGCGTCGGGGTGGCGAGCGCGCCAGAAGACGGCGATAACCTTGAGGCCCTGTTCCAAACCGCCGATCAGCGTCTTTACAGGGCCAAGCATATGGGACGAAACCGTGTCTGTGGGCCGACTGTGCAGGATTGAAGCCTTCTTGGCGTCAAAAATCGCTCGCACCCGAACGCTGGCCGCGGTAAATGAAATCCATGTTTTTCGGTACAAAAGACACGGGACCTGTCGCTGACGCTGTTAAGAGTCATTGGGTCGACACGCGGCTTCCTGCTTGGGCGAGGCCCTATGCAAGACTAGCGCGTTGGGAACGACCGATTGGTTGGTGGTTGCTGCTGTGGCCTTGCTGTTGGTCTGCGTCGCTGGCGGCGATTGCGGAAGAGGCCCCGGGACCCAACCCTTGGCACATCGCCCTGTTTTTGATTGGGGCCGTCGCCATGCGTGGTGCGGGCTGTACCTACAATGATCTGATCGATGAAGACATTGATGCACAGGTGGAGCGCACGCGCTCTCGGCCAATCCCCGCCGGTCAGGTCAGCCGAAGTCAGGCGAAGATCTTTTTAGCGGCGCAGGCACTTGTCGGTCTGTTGGTGCTTCTGCAGTTCAACACCTTCACAATTCTGTTGGGTTTTGCCTCGCTTCTGCCGGTAGCCATCTATCCCTTCATGAAGCGCGTGACAAACTGGCCGCAGCTTTTTCTGGGGTTGGCGTTTTCCTGGGGCGCACTCATGGGATGGGCCGCAAGCTTTGGATCGTTGTCCTGGGCGCCGCTCGTCCTTTATGCTGGCGGCATTTGCTGGACGATTGGCTATGACACTATTTATGCCCATCAGGATAAGGAGGATGATGCACTTGTCGGCGTGAAGTCTACGGCACGGCTGTTTGGCGCCTGGACGAAACCGGCAATGCTGCTGCTTTATACCCTGGCGACGCTTTTATTCGCTTTGGCTGCGGTGCTGGCCGATGCCGGACCGGCTGCCTTTGCGGGTATTGCTCTTGGCGCACTTCATCTGCTCTGGCAGTCGATCGTGCTTGATATCGACGACGGCGACCAGTGCCTCAAGCTCTTTCGCTCGAACACCACCTACGGCTGGATTCTGTTTGCCGGCTTTGTCCTGGACGCACTGATCCGCTGGCTTTGATACAAGAACGTGTGCGGTCAGGCAGCGTCGTCCGCATTGAGCGAGGTGACATTGGGAGGGATGCCAGCATCGGCCAGAATGTCGGTGACGATTTGGTTCTTACCCTTGGCCTTTGCCTGATAGAGGCGCCTGTCGGCCGCGGCGAGTGCCCCGTCCAGAGGCTCGTGATCTGAGGAAGTAGAATATAAGCCGCCGCTGACCGTGGCGCGGATCTTTCCATTAGAGGCAGCCAGGGATTCGCGTGCAAAGCGCTCGCGAATGCGTTCGGCTCGCATGATGGCCTTATGCGGGCTTGTGTTCGGAAGGAACAAGGCAAATTCTTCTCCGCCAAGACGCCCCGCAATACTGCCTAGTCTTAGTCCGTCTCCGCAGATTCCCCCAAGCTTCTTGAGGATGCGATCTCCTGTCGCATGACCGTGCTCATCATTGATCTGCTTGAAATGATCGACGTCGATCATCAGGACGGAATAGGGTTTGGGCCAACCGCTCTGATCGGTCAACCAGCGACGCGCATCATCGAAAAAAGCCCTGCGATTGGCGAGGCCCGTGAGCGGGTCGCGATGAGCTTGGTCTCGATAGTGCCGCTGTTCTTTCTCGATCACCATCGAGAAGACCAAAATGACCTTGGCCGTCGCAGTCAGCAGGACGAGTAGAAGATAAATCTGGGTGGCATTTTCACTGTAAAATTCAGTCAGAGATCCGACGGACCTAAAGTGTGAAACGAACATGTAGCCCGTTTGATATACGGCATCGAAGCTGGAGGTGATGCCGAGCCACTTTGCGGTATTCAAATGTTCTTTGTTGTGACGAAGGCAGAGAATGGCAATCCTGCAGGAAGTCGAGATGAAGACGACTTGGACGAAAAATGCTCGAGCAGCGTAGGTCTCGAAAAAATTTGGAACTGTGCAAAGTGCGAGCCACAGTATGCTTGGCAACACGGCCAGCCGATACGGGCGCTTTTGCTTCCAGAGCGCTGCCACGGCGACAGGGCCAAGACCAAGTCCAAGGAATAGGAATGCGTTGCCAAAAACGATACAGAGGTCTTCCGGAAGTGTCTGACGCAAACAGATGGATAACGAGCCAACACCTGCAAAGGCGAAAGCAAGTGCCCAGATGAAGATGCTGTCCCTGTTGCTTTCCGTTTGGTGCGGTGTCATGCGCCAGACGAGGAAGATCAGCAATGCCGCGACCCACTCTACAATCGTGATCGCGATGATGAGTGTTGCCGCGTCCAAAGACATGAGATGCATCTTTCAAAGACGAGGAAGGAAAGGCAGAAGTGAGAAGGTCTGTGTACCTCGATGACAGAAATATAAATCCATACCGTAAAAAATACGTAATGATCTGCCGTTTCGGGAAAATGCACCGAACAGCCGGTCTGGATCAGTCCCGGGCAATGATCTCCCGTTCGCCCTGGTGAAGAACTAGCCGATCTCCGGTATTGCCGATGCGGCGGCGGACGAGGAAGCGCGGGCGCCGACCAGTCAGCAAGGGATACTTGCGTCTCGGTGCGGGTGTTCCACAAGGGCGGGCACTGAAAGCTTCTATTGGTTTGACCGCGCCACCGGTGTCGCACACCAGCATTGGTAAATTCAGCGCTGCCGACCATGTTGGCCAGGATGTCGCCAGTTGTTCGGGCTTGTCGGTTTCAATCAGAATGACGCAGAATTGTGGGTCTGGATGCTTCAAGACCAGCCTTGCGGCGACGGCGCCTGGCACGTCTGATGCCTCGATCTGCACCATAACGCCAGCATAGGTATGGACCGGAGCGATCAGCGACTTGAGGTCACCATCTCGCCATCGGCTGATGCTAACATTCTGTCTGTCGAGTTTCACCTCGACCGGATTTGCACCGTCAACGACGGTTATATCGAAAAGCCGCGTTTCGAAAACTGCGGGCAATTGGCCGGGGACGGGAATTGCTGTTGCTCCCGGCCCGGCTTCCATTGCTCTGTCTGCTGCTGTCTGACGTCTCAATTTGCCTCTCCGTCGGACCTTGATTGTTTTTTTAGGTCTCGCGAATGAAAGCAATGTAGCGAATGCAGGTGGTGATCCACTTAACGTACAGAGTTAAAAAAGTCTGATTTTAAAGAGGGTTACTTATTTCTCACCGTTGAATTCATGATTGGTCAACCTTAGCACGTCGGGAGTATTCGAACGCTTGTAGAACCGCAGCGGATATTTGCGTTTCGCGGCTTGGGTGGTCCGAAGGGTGATCTATATGCCTTTCCAGGGGGCAAAGGGGCGGAGCCGGGACAGTGGATGACGCGCTTGCCTCCCGAGTGTCACCATCTTATGAAAGCCGGACAGCAGGAGAATTGAACGCACATGTCAGAAGTCATCGACCAGAGTGAGCTGGAAATCCGGGCAGCCCGGCTTGTGGATGCCGCGAAGAAAGCAGGCGCGGATGCCTGCGACGCAGTGGCTGTCACGGGTGTTTCTCTTTCTGTTGATGTCAGGGATGGGCAGGTAGAGGAGACCGATCGCGCAGAGGGCGATGACGTCACCCTGCGTGTTTTTGTTGGCAAGAAAACAGCCTCTGTGTCCGCGAACGTTCTGGATGACCCGATGGCTCTTGCGGAAAGAGCCGTCGCAATGGCGAAGGTAACACCCGAAAATCCCTATGCAGGTCTTGCCGAACCTGACAGGCTTGTTAAAAATTTCCCTGATCTGGAAATGCTGGATCCCACCGAAGTCCGCTCAGGCAGGCTCGCCGACCTGGCAATTGAAGCCGAAGAGGCTGGGCTTGCGGTGACCGGCGTTACGAAATCCGGCGGCGCGAGCGCCTCATGGCGCCTTGCCGGTATTGTCCTGGTCACAAGTCATGGTTTTTCCGGTTCCTATCTGAGTTCGCGCCATGGACTATCGATGACGGCCGTCGCTGGCGAAGGCACCGCGATGGAGCGCGACTATGACTATGATTACCGGGTTTTCTTGGAGGACATGGAAAATCCGGTCGATATCGGGCGACGCGCAGGCGAACGTGCCGTTCGTCGGCTGAACCCGCAGAAGATTTCAACACGCACCGCAAATGTTCTCTATGAATCGCGCGCGGCGAAAAGCCTCCTTGGCCATTTTGCGGGGGCTGTAAACGGATCCTCGATCGCGCGAAAGACGAGCTTTCTGCGCGAGAAGATGGGGCAGCAGATTTTCGCACCGGGTATTCAAATTGTCGATGATCCGTTCAAGCGTCGCGGCGCTGCGACGAGGCCATTTGACGGCGAGGGAACCGCGGGACTGGCGCTCGATATGGTTGAGAACGGCGTTCTGAAACACTGGTTCCTTGACGGGGCCACCAGCCGTGAACTGGGATTGCAGCCCAATGGCCGCGCCCACCGAGGTGGATCAGGCACTGCTCCCGGAGCAACAAACCTGACCTTGGCGCCGGGCAAGAAAACGCCCGGGGAGATGATGAAGGAGTTGGGGGATGGGCTACTCGTCACGGACTTGATCGGTCACGGCGTCAATGGTGTCACGGGCGATTATTCGCGCGGAGCATCAGGTTTCTGGTTCGAAAATGGCGAGCCGGTCCAAGCTGTCAGTGAAATCACCATCGCCGGCAATCTGATTGACATGTTCGGGCGCATGGTGCCTGCCAGTGACCTCGACGCTCGCTACTCGGTGGCGGCACCGTCGGTCATGATCGAGGGACTGGCCATTGCCGGCGAATAAGGGACCAGAACACGCTCCCGGCAGCATGGATGACCTTGCGCTGCTTCAAGACGCCGCCAGACAGGCTGGCGAGATTGCCATGTCTTTTTTTGGAGGAGATCCGAAGACGTGGTTCAAGGACAACAAGTCACCTGTTTCAGAGGCTGATCTCGCGGTCGATCGTTATTTGGCCGAGGTGCTCTTGGCCGAGCGGCCCGAGTATGGCTGGCTTTCTGAGGAAACAACCGACAATTCGGATCGCCTTGAATGCCGGCGTGTGTTCATCGTTGATCCGATCGATGGGACGCGGGCGTTCTTGGCCGGTGGTGACGAATGGACCGTTGCCTTGGCCGTTGTCGAGAACGGGCGACCTACCACGGGCGTTGTCTACAGTCCGGTACGTCAGGAAATGTTCACCGCCACGTCTGGCAAAGGGGCCTTTCTCAATGGCGAGCCGCTCAAGGTATCCGGGCAGACGAACGTCGACGGAGCGAGCCTCACCGGTCCACATTCAATTGCTGCCAACAAGGACGTTTTGAACGCAGGATTTAGGCGGTCCGCCAACATACGTTCGCTGGCCTATCGCATCGCGCTCGTGGCCGCGGGCCGAGTGGATGTTGCTGCCGCGCGCAGCTCGGCAAGCGACTGGGATCTTGCGGCGGCTGATCTTTTGGTGCAGGAAGCGGGCGGCAGATTAACCGACCTGTCTGGACAGGGCGTGCGCTACAATCAAACCGTAACGCGCCACCCCGCATTGATTGCAGCACCTGAGCGCCTTGTCGCTCCGGTTTGCGAGCTTCTGTTCCGATTGGTGGGCTGAATACACGACACAACTCGAAGCAGCGAGATTTGAGCAATGAGTGAAGCCCAAGAACCGAAACAGCTCCTTCATCTGGTGTTTGGTGGCGAGCTTGAAAGTCCCGACGGAATGACCTTTCGTGACCTTGAAGGCCTCGACATCGTTGGGATCTATCCGAATTACGCTGAAGCCTATGCTGCTTGGAAGGGCAAGGCACAGGCGACAGTTGATAACGCGCACATGCGTTATTTCATCGTGCACATGCACCGTCTACTCGATCCTGAAGCCACTGGCTGAGGGCCGATCAAGTTGCACCGGACATCTAGCTGATGCTTAAAAGTCTCGGCCGTCATCCTGTCGTTCTCAGGACTGTCGGCACTCTCCTGGCGACCTATCTGAAGTTCGTTCGCAAGACGAACCGTTTTGTCGTGGATCCGCCTGACGTCTATGACCAGATCGATGGTGACCTGCCGGTCATCGTTGCCATGTGGCATGGTCAGCATTTCATGGCGCCATTCATTCGGCCCGAAGGCTATTCAGTCAGTGTTATGATCTCCAGGTCCGCCGACGGCGAGATCAATGCGATTGCAGCAGAAAAGCTGGGGCTGGGTTTGATCCGCGCCTCCGGCAGCCAGAAGGCACATCAGATTTCCAAGCGTGGCGGTATGCGTGGCTTTATTGAGGCCATGCGCGTTCTGCGTGGCGGCGGCAATGTTGCATTGACTGCGGATGTCCCAAAGGGGCCCGCACGGATTGCTGGGCCAGGTATCGTTCAAATCGCTCGTCATTCCGGCCGTGCGATTTTGCCCGTCGCTGTCGCAACCAGCCGCAGTATCGAGCTGAATTCGTGGGACAAGGCCAGCATTAACCTTCCATTCGGGCGAGGCGCGATCGTCCTTGGAGAATTGATCCATGTTGCGTCCGACGCAGATGACGATGCTCTGGAAGCATCGCGCCAGGAAGTTGAAGCTGGATTGAATGCGACCACCCGGCGGGCCTATGAGTTGGTTGGGCGCAGCGATGGCTGAACGTTGCCCGTTTCCGGTAACGTTCTATCTGGTCCTGTCGCGGCTTGCCGCGCCAATCTATAGGCTCGTCCATCTGCTCCGGTGTCGGCGTGGCAAGGATGATCCGGCAAGGTCGGGAGAAAAGTTCGGTTTTGCCAGCATTGCCCGGCCAAGTGGACCACTCGTTTGGCTTCACGCTGCAAGTGTCGGCGAAACGATTTCCGTGCTGCCATTGATCGAGGCACTCACCGCGGATCATCAGCGCGTCCTGTTGACCACCATCACGAGGACTGCGGCAGAGATTGCCGCAAAGCGGCTGCCCGATGGTGCCTTCCATCAATATGCACCTTTCGACAGTCAGGACTATTGGGATCGCTTTTTGGACGCATGGACGCCTGACCTGGCGATCATGGTCGAATCCGAGATCTGGCCCGCCTGCTTTGAAAGTTTGCGTAGGCGAGACTGTCCGCTTTGCCTCGTGAACGGTCGTATGTCGGACGGATCTTTCAAAAACTGGTCACGTCTCCCCAAGTCGGCACACCACATCTTCCAGGCGTTTGATCTCACCCTGGCACAAAGCTCGGCCGACGCCCGGCGTTTGAAAGCGTTGGGGTGCAGGACCGTTGAGGAGCCTGGGAACCTGAAGTTTGACGCGGTGCCGGAGCAAGCCGACAACGCCCGTATCCAAGAGCTGTCCGGCATGTTTGACGGCCGCCCAATCTGGCTGGCGGCTTTGACCCATCCGGGAGAGGAAGAAATTGTCCTCGCCAATCATCGTACATTGCTGGAAAAGAACCCGGATTTGCTCCTGTTGCTCGTTCCGCGCCACCCCGCACGCGCTGATGAGGTGTCTAGGGCGATTGAGCAGAGCGGCTTGAACGCGGTACGAAGGAGCAAAGGCGCTCGCATCCTTTTCGACACCCAAGTTTATCTCGGCGATACCCTTGGTGAAATGAGTCTGTTTTACGAGGTCGTCGATGTCGCCTTCCTTGGAGGTTCATTTGTCGAGGTGGGCGGCCACAATCCTGTTGAGGCTGCGAACCTGGGAACGGCGATCATTACGGGCCCAAAGGTGGCGAACGCTCGCACCGTCTACAAGTCCTTGTGGGCGGCGGGGGGCGCGCTTCGGGTAGACGAGGCTGACACTCTTTCTGTTTCAGTGGCCAGGCTTTTGCATCACCCTGCAGAGAGAAATCGCCAGATCGAGGCTGCGCGCGAGATCATCGAGAAGGGGCGTGGTGCACTTCAAAGGACGCTTGCGTTTTTGCAGTCCTATCTGCCACCGTCTGGCGATGTAGAGGCGGGGGGCAATGGGCAATGAGGAAGGCACCAGACTTTTGGTGGCGCAAAGGGTGGAGCTGGCAAGCGTTTTTGCTGCTCTTGCCTTCCTTCCTCTATGGGCGGGTCACTGGCAGACGCATGCTGCAGAAGCCCCGCGGTCGTGCCAATATACCGGTCATCTGTATTGGAAATTTTGTGCTCGGGGGCGTCGGAAAGACGCCTTTCGCCTTGCGTCTCGCGGAGCGCCTGACTGCCGAAGGGTATAGCCCGGGATTTCTGCTAAGGGGCTACGGCGGCCGCGAAAAAGGTCCTCTTTCGGTGGATCTGGATGTTCATGATGCAGAGGCCGTTGGCGATGAGGCGCTGCTGCTGGCCAGCAAACTGCCAACGGTCGTTTCCGCAGATCGCCTGGACGGTGCGAAATTTGCAGAAGGCGAGGGCATCGATCTTCTGATCATGGATGACGGGTTTCAGAACCCTGCACTGGAAAAAGATCTTTCAATCGCACTCGTGGACGCGTCAACCGGGCTTGGAAATGGTCGTTGCATTCCGGCGGGGCCCTTGAGAGCGCCAATGGACGTGCAAATGGTCAAGGCCGACGTTCTTGTTCGCGTCGGCAATGGCGACGCGGACGACGAGGTGGTTCACCTGGCGGCCCGCAAGGGGCTACCAATGTTCCATGCTGGCCTGAGAGCGACCATTCAAGACGAACTTAGAGAACGGCCTCTGTTTGCCTTCGCAGGTATCGGGCGGCCAGCCAAGTTCTTTGATACCTTGCGGCAAGAGGGGCTCGACGTCGCCAAGACCCAGTCTTTCGCTGACCACCATGAGTTTACAGAGGCCGAAGCGGAGACGCTGCTAAAGACCGCCGAGGCCGAGGATCTTCAATTGGTCACCACCGCCAAAGACATGGTGCGGCTCCAATCCACTCGCCATGAGATCTTTCGTTGGCTGGTCGCCAGAACACATGTGTTGAACGTCGCGATGGAAATCGGTGATGAAGACAGGCTCGTCGG
Source organism: Roseibium sp. (assembly GCF_039982295.1). GTDB lineage: Bacteria > Pseudomonadota > Alphaproteobacteria > Rhizobiales > Stappiaceae > Roseibium. Next base: position 270,584 of record NZ_JBDWYP010000082.1, on the reverse strand, counting down.
TATCATTCGCGAAAGCATCCGGTCCCGCGTCTTCAAGCCAGGCGCATGAGTTATCGATGCCAGATGAGCCTCAGTGGGTTTCTTTGTAGCGCTTCAAGGAAGCGACTGCATCCACATAGGCCTCTTGAAGCTCTACCGACCAATACTTCAGCTCGTCGAGGGGAATGGCCGATCCAGTCACCGCGCAGCGAACAAACGTGCCCGGTGTTTCCACCTGGTAGTCGCCGTCGAGGTAGCGCACGCGAGCTTCACTTGGAATGCGCGGGTTTTCATATCGGTTCATCATGGTCTTGTCGCCGGTCTCGGGTCTCTCGAGCAGGTCTTGTATCGTCGCCTTGCCCAGTTTCTGGCGCGATCCTATGCATTCGCTTATGCAAGGGCAAGCGTCAAAGGCTCTTGCGACGAGCCTCGCTCTAGAACAGCTGCAGACTTCTGCCGTCACGCGCGATGAGATATCTGCAACGTGCCATGACGACTGTCCAGGCCGGTAGCTGTGACCTTGCAGAAGAGATGAGGTCTTCTTTCCGAGCGGTGCAGTGGGAAATATCGGTCCACCGGAGACCGTCATCTGCCATATCCTTGCAGATCAGAAGGTCTGGCTGGCAGGCAACAATATGCAAGGCGACCAGAACAGATTTCACGCGGTTTGTTTCCCGGAGCGCGTCGATGGTCGCTTGCTGCGGAAATCCACGTTGATAACATTTGCCGCCGTCGGTCCATCGCTTGGCGCAGGCCCGGAGATGGAACCTTTCTGAGCGAGAGCTTCGATCATGCGTGGATCGAGACCGTCGCCGCGCTCGGCCATATAGGCCTGCAGGGGTGAAAGGGGGCGACTCGAACCCTCGGGCATGTCGTTGTCCGTCATGAAGTGCTCACGATAAAAGGCACGCAGTTTCGAGACCGCGGCGCTGGTTGAGATACTTTTAGGAAGTGGCTTGCTCGCGCTGTGAACTGTCGAAGGGCAGCAGATGTGCGCGACTTGCTAAAAGAAGCATGCTGTTTTTGATCCGCAGCGCTTCTTTAATATGAGTACTATAATCAAGTTAAAATTCATGCAAGTGGAGAACCGCGATTGGAAGATGAAATTCCGCCGCGATCACCTATGTTACTGACAGAAGCACTCCCAAGCTTGCACGGAAGCGGCCAGAGCCCTGCCAGCGGCCAACGGATACAGGACGTCTCATGAGCGACAAGAACACCGATCTCATCGAAACTTCGGGCCTTGGCCTTGAAACTGCGAAACGCATCACAGCGCAGGCTCTTGAAGGCGCGGACGACGGCGAGCTTTTTGTGGAATATCGCCAGTCTGAGGGGCTGGTGTTCGACAATGGCCGATTAAAAGGGGCGAACTACGACACGGCGCAGGGTTTTGGCCTTCGTGCAGTGGTCGGGGAGGCTGCGGGCTACGCTCACGCCGGTGAAATTTCCGAGGGAGCGCTGAAGCGTGCAGCTGATGCCGTCAGTGCAGTGAAAACTGGCCACAGCGGGACTTATGCAAGCGCTCCTGCACGCACCAATCAATCCCTCTACACCGACGAAAATCCACTCGGTGGACCGTCTTTCGAAGACAAGGTCAAGCTTCTTCAGGAGATCGACGCCTATGCTAGGGCGCGAGATCCACGTGTGCGGCAGGTAACCGCATCCCTGGCGGGGTCCTGGCAGGTCGTTGATATTCTGCGCGCTGACGGGCACCGCGTTCGCGACGTTCGACCCATGGTCCGCATGAGCATAAATGTGGTTGCTGGAAATGACGAGCGGCAGGAATCTGGTTCCTTCGGTTGCGGTGGCCGCGAAGGGTTCGCGCGGTTCATCACCGCGGAAAACTGGCAGTCCGGCGTTGATGAAGCCCTGCGCCAGGCGTTGGTCAATCTCGACGCCGTGCCGGCGCCAGCCGGGACGCTCGACGTGGTCTTGGGGCCGGGCTGGCCGGGCATTCTGCTTCACGAAGCGGTCGGCCACGGGCTTGAAGGTGATTTCAATCGCAAGAAGACGTCCGCTTTTGCAGGGCTGATGGGCCAACGTGTGGCAGCTCCCGGTGTCACCATCGTGGATGACGGAACGATACCTGATCGTCGCGGCTCGTTGACCGTCGATGATGAAGGAACACCGGCCTCACGCACGCCCTTGATTGAGGACGGTATTTTGACGGGATACATGCAGGATCGCCAAAATGCGCGCCTCATGGGAATGGAGCCCACGGGCAACGGCCGTCGCCAATCCTATGCGCACATACCGATGCCTCGGATGACCAACACGGTCATGATGTCCGGTGACAAGGAACCGGACGAAATTCTGGCATCGGTCAAAGATGGGCTCTACGCCGTCTCCTTTGGTGGCGGACAGGTCGATATCACCAGCGGAAAGTTCGTGTTTTCATGCACCGAGGCCTATCGTGTGCGCGACGGCAAGGTTGGTGAGCCGGTAAAAGGTGCGATGCTGATTGGAAATGGCCCCGACGCATTGACCCGGATTTCCATGATAGGCAACGATATGGCGCTTGATCCTGGTATGGGAACTTGCGGCAAACAAGGCCAAGGCGTTCCTGTCGGCGTTGGACAGCCCTCCATGCGGATCAACGGGTTGACCGTCGGCGGAACGGCGGTTTGAGCCAGCGATCTTAGTCGGGGGCTGTGCTCCGTAGACCTCTCTTTTCGCCGATGACCGGGAAAGCAATGTCGCGGTAACCCAAAACGCCGGAGTGGCAACGCCTTTCTACGGGAGTTATAAGGGCTCGTTGCGTTTTCTCGACGGCATGGATTGCTGTTTTTCCTGAACTCTTTTCTTGAAGCCCTCTGTTTTGTTTAGAAACAGCTGCTAGTTGTTATCTGGACGTAACAGATCAAGCACGAAGCGAGAGTGGGAGAGGGAATGGCCGCCGAGGGTGCTCCGCCATTTTTTACTGAATCGATCATTTTTCTCGCGGCAACCGTCGTGGCTGTGCCTATAGCGAAACGGCTGGGGCTGGGCTCCGTGGTTGGCTACCTTGCGGCAGGTGCAGCCATAGGGCCATTCGGTCTCGGGTTTCTGGGGTCTGGGGAGGATGTGCTGCACGTCGCCGAGCTGGGGGTCGTCCTTCTTCTGTTTGTGATCGGCCTGGAACTCGATCCGCAAAAGCTCTGGAAGATGAAGCGGGACATCTTCGGCCTCGGAACGGTGCAAGTTCTGCTCACGGGCGCGACCCTTTATTCCATCGGACATTTCCTCGGGTACTCGACCAAGCTCTCCCTTGTGGCAGGCTTTGGTCTGGCGTTGTCTTCTACGGCCTTCGCCCTTCAGATCCTGCAGGAGCGTGGCCAGCTCTCATCTGCCTACGGCCAAAGGGCGTTTGGCATCCTGTTGCTGCAGGACATTGCCATTGTGCCGCTTCTGGCCATGGTGGCTCTCCTCGCGCCGGATGAAGGCCCTTCAACAGGCTCCGAGGTTGCCGTGGAAGTGGCGACGATCGTCGGCGCGGTCGGTGCCGTGATTCTGGCGGGGCGTTTCCTGGCCTCGCCGTTGTTCTCATTTCTGGCGGCCAGCCGTGCACGGGAAATCATGCTGACGGCTGCCCTGCTGGTAGCGCTTGGCAGCGCCGGCATCATGCATGCTGTCGGCCTGTCTATGGCGCTCGGGGCATTCCTTGCTGGCGTGCTGCTGGCGGAATCAAGTTTCCGCCACACGCTGGAAGCCGACATCGAACCATTCAGATCTTTGCTGATGGGGCTGTTCTTTGTTGCCGTTGGCATGTCGCTCGATTTTTCAATTCTCACTGAGAATCTTGGTCTGGTGGCAACAGGCGTTCTGATCGTGATGCTGGTGAAGGGTGTGTTCCTTTGGGCGCTGACACGTGGTTCGGGCTCATCCAATTCCGACGCCTTCCGCGTCGCCGTGACGTTGCCGCAGGGTGGGGAGTTTGCTTTCGTTCTTTTCACTGCCGCAATCAGCGCTGGCATCTTGCCCTATAAGACAGCGAACCTGCTCAACTCTATCGTTATCCTGACGATGCTGATGACACCGCTGGCCTGCCTTGCGTTGGACTGGATCGCGGCTCGATTGAAGAAAAGTGGCGTCGAGAATCCGTCAATCGAGACCTTTGACGAGGCGACACCAACGGTTTTGGTCATCGGCTTTGGGCGCTTCGGAATGATGGTCGGCCAGATTCTGACCTCTGAAGGTCTTGAAGTCCGAGCCATCGATAACCGGCCCGACCGCATCGCCTATGCACGCAAGCTTGGCTACAAGGTCTACTACGGTGATGCGACACGCCCTGATGTCCTTGCCGCCGCGGGCGCTGGAGAAGCTGCGTTGGTCGCAATGTGCATCGAGAACGACAGGGTGATGAGCCAATCCATCGATCTGATCCACGGGAATTTCCCCAACGCCTTGGTCTTCTGCCGGGCTACCGACCGCGCCCATGCAATGGAGTTGACCCAAAAAGGCGTTGACTATCAAATCCGAGAGACCTTTGAGTCCAGCATCGCTTTTGGCAAGGCGGCGCTGGAATCACTTGGGACACCTGTCGATCGTATCGCTCAAATCGAGGAAGATGTCCGCATCAGAGACGAGGAACGGCTCGCTCTTCAACTGGAAGAAGGTATCTTCGCTGGCGCTGATCGTCTTCACGGCGTGACGCCACGCCGACGCTCTACGGATGTCGTCTCAGATAAGCCGGACTGAGTACTGCGTCAGGGCAGCGAGTCGAAACCCGCGGAAAAGCCATTCAGGGAAATCGGAATTCCGATTCCTTCTTCCGGTGTCTGGAAGATGATGAACGTCGCCTGACCGCCGCTCTTCAGCTGGTTGATCAAATTGTCTTCCAGAATAACCTCGGCGATGCAGCCATTTGGCAGACACCGTACGAAGCCGGCACGACCTATATCTGCATCATCAACCCGAAGACCCAAGCCTGATGGCAAGAGAACACCTAGCGGCGCCAGGACGCGAAGAATTTTGGCTTGCTTGTCGGCCGTTTTCAGCACGATGACCGATAGCCCGACATTCTCGCGATCCTCAGCCGTAACATTCTGGATCAGCGCGCATTGCTCGCCGGAAGCTCCAGGTGGAGTGTCGCACCGCATTTGCCAATCCCCATGGGTTGCTTTCACCTCTCCTTGGGCAAGAGCGGGCAGAGCTGAGGTGGCGCCAAGGGCAAGTGTCAGGGCCAGGGAGGCTCCGAAAGAAGACAGACGGCTCAACAAGGGTATCCTCCAGTCACAGTTTGTGAACAACATTTAGCATGCCGGCCAATGGATGTATGCTTTCACAAACGCGAATCGACTTTGCTTTCTAAGCGCGAGATTGCCGTATGGAAGCCTGCGTGGCCACCCCTTCGGCGGAGACGGGAATGAGCTACTGCGCATTTTTGACCAGATTTCGACTGTCCTTGATCTCAATCAACGATATCAGAGGGTAAGTCCGGTGCGAAATGTCCTGATGACCATTGCAGCTTTGCGTTTCTTGTGGTTTTTGTGCGACGGAACGGAGTCCGTGGAGTGATGCGTCAGATCGCCGCTTAACCCTTTGGACCCATCGCGCTATGTGCGTGTTTGTGAGTATTATGTGGCAAAGCCGTTGTGTTTTGCCGGTCTGGCTGGAAGCGACATGCTCATGCGTGTCATAGCCCGGCTGCTGTTGGAGCCTTACGGTTCTTGGATTAGCATGCGTATACCGCTGGAAACGGGCGGTCGAGGGAAGGGAGCGCGGACGTGAAGGGCATCTTCAAGCGTCTCATCAACATGGTCGCACTGGCGATCGCAACGGTCTGTGGTTCAGCCGCGGCACTTGCTCAGGAACCCGGTTTCGTGCCGTGGCAGCTGGGTTTCCAGTCTGCAGCGACCGAAGTCATGGACGACATTCACTGGTTCAACAACATGACGCTCTGGATCATCACGATCGTCACATTGTTCGTGCTGGCTCTTTTGATCGTCGTCATGGTGAAGTTCAATTCCAAGGCGAACCCTGTTCCGTCGCGAACTTCTCACAACACGATGATCGAGGTTGTCTGGACCATTGCTCCGATCCTGATCCTCGTCGTGATTGCTGTCCCGTCTTTCCGTCTGCTCTACAAGGAGCTGGAAATTCCCGAATACGACATGACCGTCAAGGCGATCGGTTATCAGTGGTACTGGGGTTACGAGTACACCGACGAAGGCATGGGCGATCTCTACTTCGATTCCATCATGGTTGAAGACGCCGACCGTGCCGAAGTCGCCGAAGCACGTGGTGTTTCGCTGGATGAAGTCCCGCGTTTGCTCGCCGTGGACTATGACTTGGTTGTGCCGGTCAACAAGACGGTCCGCCTTCAGGTTACCGCCGAAGACGTTTTACATGCATTTGCGATGCCTGCTTTTGGCGTCAAGATCGACGCTGTTCCGGGCCGCCTGAATGAGACCTGGTTCAAGGCCCGCGAAACTGGCGTCTACTACGGTCAGTGTTCCGAGCTTTGCGGCATCAAGCATGCCTTCATGCCGATTGCTCTCCGCGTTGTCACTCAGGAGCAGTATGACGCTTGGGCGATTGCCGCGCAGGACGATCTCGATGTCGCCAATGAGCAGCTGATTGCAGCGATAGCCGCTGACAAGAAGGTGGCCGAGGCGCGCTCGATCGACGAAATCACTGTCGCCAAGAACTAACGGCGACAGTCAACGAATGCGGGCGCGCGCGACGATCGCACATTGCGACGTCAGACGCGCCGCCAGCTGGGCTTAACGAGGGAGCACAATATGTATGCGACCGATACACATGCGGCACATGGTCATCCGACAGGATGGCGTCGGTGGGTCTATTCGACCAACCACAAGGATATCGGAATTCTATATCTTTTCTTCGCGATCTTTGCCGGGATCGTCGGGGGAGCGCTGAGCGTCGGCATTCGCCTTGAGCTGCAAGAGCCAGGCATGCAGATCTTCTCCAACGCGCATACGTTCAACGTCTTCACGACTTCGCACGGTCTTATCATGATCTTCTTCATGGTGATGCCTGCGATGATCGGCGGGTACGCCAACTACTTCGTGCCGATCATGATCGGTGCGCCGGACATGGCCTTCCCGCGGATGAACAACATCTCCTTCTGGCTGCTTCCGCCCGCCTTCATTCTGCTACTGCTCTCGCTCTTCGTTGAAGGGCCTCCAGGTGGCAACGGTGTAGGTGGTGGCTGGACGATCTACCCGCCACTGTCCACCTCCGGGCAGCCGGGTCCGGCCATGGACCTTGCGATCCTGTCCCTGCACGTTGCAGGTGCTTCCTCGATCCTGGGCGCCATCAACTTCATCACCACCATCTTCAACATGCGTGCGCCGGGGATGACCCTGCACAAGATGCCGCTGTTCGCCTGGTCGGTGCTGATCACGGCATTCCTGCTGCTGCTGTCGCTGCCGGTTCTGGCTGGTGCCATCACCATGCTGCTGACTGACCGGAACTTCGGCACCACCTTCTTCGATCCTGCAGGTGGCGGTGACCCGATCCTGTTCCAGCATCTTTTCTGGTTCTTCGGCCACCCGGAAGTGTACATCCTGATCCTCCCAGGCTTCGGCATCATCAGTCACATCATCTCCACCTTCTCCCGTAAGCCGATCTTCGGTTATCTGGGCATGGCATATGCCATGGTGGCGATCGGTGTCGTCGGCTTCATCGTCTGGGCTCACCACATGTATACGGTTGGCATGTCCGCCGAAACGCAGGCCTACTTCGTGGCAGCCACGATGGTGATTGCGGTGCCGACAGGTGTGAAGATCTTCTCGTGGATTGCGACCATGTGGGGCGGCTCAATTGAGTTCAAGACACCTATGGTCTGGGCAATCGGCTTCATCTTCCTGTTCACCGTTGGTGGTGTGACCGGGGTGCAGCTGGCCAACGCGGGTCTCGACCGCGCGCTTCATGACACCTACTACGTTGTGGCTCACTTCCACTACGTTCTGTCGCTGGGCGCCGTGTTCGCGATCTTTGCGGCCTGGTACTACTGGTTCCCGAAGATGTTCGGCTACATGTACAACGACACGATCGGAAAAGCGCATTTCTGGATCACCTTCGTTGGCGTGAACCTGATCTTCTTCCCGCAGCACTTCCTGGGTCTGAATGGCATGCCGCGTCGCTACGCTGACTACCCGGACGCTCTGGCCAACTGGAACCTGGTCTCTTCGATCGGTTCGTACATCTCGGCCTTTGCCGTTCTGGTCTTCATCTTCGGTATCGTCGAAGCATTCGCCAAGAAGCGTGCTGTCGGCAACAACCCTTGGGGTGAAGGTGCAACCACTCTGGAATGGACGCTGTCTTCGCCGCCTCCGTTCCACCAGTTCGAAACCCTGCCGCGCATCAAGTAAGGCGACGGGTTTCCCCGCAGGCTCCAGCTTGCGACTGGACAAAATACACACCGCGCCATTTCCGGCGCGGTGTGACTTTGAGATCAAGATCCGTCCCTCTGCCCAAAGGCAGCTGCGAGACGGTAATACGAAAACAAACAAGGGACGCCGCCCATGTCGCTCGCCGAGCGCCAGGATACGATGAACACGGAAAGCTTCGTCTGGGATGGCGGGCAGGGATCCGTTGGCGACTACATCGCGCTGTTGAAGCCGCGGGTGATGTCGCTGGTGATCTTCACCGCATTCGTCGGAATGATGTTGGCGCCGGGGAACATTCACCCCGTGCTTGCCGCTGTGTCCCTGCTGTGCATCGCAATCGGCGCTGGCGCGTCCGGCGCTCTGAACATGTGGTATGACGCGGACATCGACCAGATCATGTCGCGGACCGCAGAACGCCCGATTCCTGCCGGCAAGGTCAGCCGTGAAGAAGCCTTCGCCTTCGGCATGACGCTATCTGTCGGATCTGTCCTGACGCTCGGGCTCCTCGTAAACTGGTTTGCCGGAGCCTTTCTCGCGTTTACGATCTTCTTCTATGTCATTGTCTACACGATGTGGCTGAAGCGTTCGACGCCTCAGAATATCGTCATTGGCGGTGCGGCCGGAGCCTTCCCGCCGATGATCGGCTGGGCGTCTGTGACAGGAAGCGTGAGCCTCGAAAGCTTTGTTCTTTTCCTGATCATCTTCATGTGGACACCTCCGCACTTTTGGGCGCTGGCGCTGTTCAAGAACAGCGACTACAAGGCCGCGGGCGTTCCAATGATGCCGGTTGTCGCTGGAGAGAATTCGACCCGCAATCAGATTCTGGCCTATTCGGTGGTTCTGACACCGCTTGCCGTCGCGCCTTATTTCTTGGGCTTTGCCGGTCTCTTCTATGGCGTTTCAGCGGGCGTCTTGGGGGCGATCTTCCTCGCGCTCGCATTCAACGTCTGGCGTGTGCGGGACGGAGAGGCTGCTCGCAAAGCGACGGTCCACCTCTTCTCCTACTCCATCTTCTATCTCTTCATGCTTTTCGCCATTCTTCTGGCGGAGAGCCTGATTTCAGGTCTTTAAAGCCATGACGGGTGACGAAAACGGTATCAAGCTGACGGTCGAGCAGCAAAAGCGTCGGCGCTCACGGTCAATAGCGATCGCCTTGTCGCTGGTCGCGCTCGTCGTGCTGTTCTATGTGGTTACCATCGTCAAGATGGGACCTGAAATCTTCAACCGGGCCCTCTGAGACAAAACCATGAGCGACTACAGATCCAAAGACGACAAGGCAATGCGCCGGAACCAGACCTTAGGTCTGGCGTGCGCTGGATTGTTCTTCACGATGGTCGGCGCCGCATATGCGGCCGTACCACTTTACAATCTGTTTTGTAAGGTCACGGGATTTGGCGGGACCACCCAGGTGGCGGAAGCAGCGAGCGATCTCGTGATCGACCGCCCGATCACCATACGGTTCGATGGCAATGTGAATCGTACGCTGAACTGGAATTTCAAGCCTGTTCAGCGGTCCGTGACCATGAAGATGGGCGAGAGCGCGCAAATCGCCTACACTGCGACAAACTCGGGCGCTGATCTCTCCGTCGGAACTTCGGTCTTCAACGTGACGCCGAACGAGGCAGGCGCCTATTTCAACAAGCTGGAGTGCTTCTGCTTTACCGAACAAGTGCTGGCACCTGGCGAATCAATCGAAATGCCAGTCTTGTTCTTCATCGACCCGGAAATGGACAAGGATCCCGAGCTGAAACATGTGAAGGAAATCACCCTGTCCTATACCTTCTTCCCGGTGGATGAGCCGGAACAACCTGTTGTGGCCCGGGCAGTTCAGCCCGCCGCTGAAACGAAGCTTTGAACCCGCCGCTCTGATGGCGACGGATCTATTTGTGTTTGGGGAGCATGCCGATGGCTGAGGCACATACCAAAAATCACGACTACCACCTGGTGGATCCCAGCCCGTGGCCGTTCCTGGCTTCGGTCGGAGCGTTCATCCTGGCCCTAGGTGCCATTGGCTTCATGAAGCTGGGTCAGGGAACGGAGTTCGTTCTTTTCGGTCTCGACCTGACCGGCTGGGGACTCTTCGCCGTCGGACTGGTAATTGTCCTTTACGTGATGTTTGCCTGGTGGCGTGACACCATTCGTGAGGCGCATGAGGGGCATCATACCCGTGTTGTTTCGCTACATCTGCGCTACGGCATGCTGCTTTTCATCGCATCCGAAGTGATGTTCTTCGTCGCCTGGTTCTGGGCCTACTTCGATGCTGCGCTCTTTGCGGGCGAGGCCATCCAGTTCGCGCGCGTGGAAGCAACCGGTGGTCACTGGCCGCCCGACAGCATCGCGACATTCGATCCTTGGCATCTGCCTCTGCTCAATACGCTGATCCTGCTCACTTCCGGCACGACGGTGACCTGGGCACATCATGCGCTGCTGCATGACGACCGCGAAGGTCTGAAGTGGGGACTGATCCTGACCGTGATCCTCGGCGTGATTTTCAGCATCTGCCAGGCCTACGAATATGGCCATGCCGCCTTCACCTTCGACGGCAACATCTACGGCGCGACCTTCTACATGGCCACCGGTTTCCATGGCTTCCACGTTATCGTCGGAACCATCTTCCTGGCCGTCTGTCTGTTCCGCGCTCTTGCCGGTCACTTCACCAAGGAACAGCACTTCGGTTTTGAGGCAGCTGCCTGGTACTGGCATTTCGTTGATGTGGTTTGGCTGTTCCTCTTCGTCGCCATCTACATCTGGGGCGCTGGAACGCCTGCTCACTGATCTTCGATACAGTGAGATGACGAACAAAGCGCCCGTTCCGGCTTCCGGTTCGGGCGTTTGCTTTTTGAACCAGCATTCCATTGAAGGTCATCATGTCCGACAAAGCCCATTTCCCACCTGTGAACCCGGTGACTGCCGGCATGTCCGGCCATTGTCCGCGCTGTGGCGGGGGGAAGCTGTTCAAGGGTTTCCTGGGGCTTCGTGATCGTTGTAGCAATTGCGGATTGGATCTCAATTTCGCTGACAGTGGAGACGGTCCCGCGGTTTTTGTCATAATGCTGGTGGGCTTTGTGGTCGTCGGGTTGGTCCTCGCGGTCGAGCTGTCCTATCAGCCGCCGATCTGGCTGCATATGGTGCTTTGGTTGCCGCTGACTGTCGTTCTTGCCGGTGGTGTCTTGCGTCCCCTCAAAGGCGTGATGATCGCCATGCAATACAAGCATAATGCCAGCGAAGGGCAGCTTGACACTCCACAGGACCAGGCCGCCGATCGTTGAATGCTCGGGAACAAAAGAAGTTGAAATCGCAAGTGTCTGAAGCCTCCTCGGTGCGCCGTCTCGTTCTTCCAACTGTCGCAACAGCGATCGCCTTGACGATTTTGCTGACGTTGGGCTTTTGGCAACTCGATCGTTTGGCATGGAAGAATGCGCTGATCGCCAAGGTGGAAATCGCGACGACGGCAGATCCACAGCCAGCGCCGGGCCCGAAAGGCTGGGCGGGTCTGGTTTCTTTCGATGTCGACTACCGACATGTGTTTATCGAAGGACAGTTTCTCGCAAAGGACGTGTTCTATTTCACGTCCCTCGGCTCCGACAGAAGCGGGCAGTACAAGGGGCCCGGCTATATGGTCTATAGCCCCTTCGTCACAGAGGACGGATGGACGGTGCTCGTCAATCGGGGCTTTGTGCCTCAGGAAATCTGGTCGTACGGCGCTGGGGTTTATGCCGGGCCGGATAAATGGCCTGACGCGACGCGCCTGACGGGGTTGCTACGTCTTTCGGAGACACCAAACTGGACGACGCCTGAGGTTCAGGAAAACGAACGTATCTGGTTTGCCCGAGACACCGATCACATGGCCAGTGTGCTTGGGCTCGAGACTGGAAAGCTCGCACCATTCAGTATTGATCTCGATGAAGAATTCTCCGGGAAAGACGGCATTCCGCAAGCGGGAGAAACCGTGGTGCGCTTCAAGAATGACCACCTCGGCTATGCCTTGACCTGGTTTGGTCTGGCAGCAACCTTAATAGGTGTCTATCTGACCTTTGCGCTGAGCTTGCTGCGCCGAAAGCCTGTTCCCGATCAGAGCTCTGATTGAAACCACGCCGCGGAGCCCAAAACAAAAGGGCGCAGAAACCTGCGCCCTGAAATCGTTTCGCCCTGAAAGCCTGATCCGAGTGCTGTGGCCCGGAAAACCTTGCCTTAGAGCGCTGCCAATATGGCAGCTGCGCCAGTCGCTGTCGCATCACTGGGCGTTTCCTCAATTGCCAGGAACGTGACTTCGCCATCTTTTGCCACCAGTGCAAAACGCTGGGAGCGGAGATGGCCAAAGATCGGCGCCGGACCAAGTCCAAGACCAACTGCCTCGACAAATTCAGCGCCGGTGTCCGCAAGGAATGTGATCTGATCGCTGGCGTTGGAGGCCTTTTTCCAAGCGTCCATGACGAAAACATCATTCACGGAAAGAACGGCAATGGTGTCGACACCCTTCGACTTGATGGTGTCTGCATGCTCGATGAAACCGGGAAGATGGTTCATGTGGCATGTCGGAGTGAACGCGCCTGGGACGCCAAAGAGCACAACCGTCTTGCCACCGAACAATTCACTAATGCTGATCTCGCCAGGGCCATCGGCGGTCATCACCTTGAAGGATGCCTCGGGCAGCTTGTCACCAACCTTGATGCTCATTCACCACACTCCATGTTCGCCGCTCATCCCCATGTGAGGGCTGTCTCCTATCCAAATAGAACTTTGCATCTGCGGCGTCGAGAGCTCAACCGGCACTTGTTGTTCTGTTGGCCGATTTAATCCGCCGCGGGAAGGAGTTCAGGCGGCACTTCGAACTTGGTTTCAACGGCAGCGTCCCCGTCGACAAGAACGAAGGTAAGGCTTGAGCCCTTGCCTGATTGCGCCAAGCCACGGGATGAAAGCGACCATGTTGCTTGAGAACCATCGCGTTGAAGCAAAACGGGAAGCGCGATGTAGGACCCTTCCGGCCCCTCTGCGAAAAGATCGATCTCAGCGGTTTCCGAGACTTCGGCTGTGATCAGGAATTGGTGGCCCTTGTCTGACGTTTCGGCATCAAGACTTAGAACGTTGGTGGCGCTGTTGCCCGCGGAGGTTGGCACGAGTTCCAGATCGCGGTCGATGAGTGTTGTCGCCAGTGCATCGGCCTTGCCGTCCGGAAAAAGTGTCAACGACAGGTTGGCATCGCCGGGCACACATATGTCCTTGCAGATACCAAAGAACATGGAAAGGGACAGGTCGATCGGATCTCCGGCGTCATCGGGTGTGATGATCACTGGCAGAACGACCGCATCGTGATAAACGATGGAGCTCGAAAAACCGTCATTATAACGCTTGGGTGCGGGGAACAGGACATCGCTGTTCTGCACGTTCTCAGACGCAGAAAAGTCGATCATCGGCGGAATGCCTGCCTCGCCTGGGAAACGCCAGTAGGTGTGCCAACCAGGCTCCATCGAAAATTCAATGCCCGCCTTGTAGGTGCCGTCCTGGAGGGGCCCGGCAGCGATCAGACGAACCGCTCCGCCATGTACACTTGCCCATTCTGTTGCTGCAGCGCTGGCCGCGCTTGAGACAAGGACGGGGAGGTAGGCTGAAAATGCGAGTGCTATGACCAGTCGTTTTACCATGCCTCTTTGCTAACGGATCCGAGGCTGTTCGTCATCACTGGGCGTGCCCTGCTTGCGTCATATCTGCGTGACAGGGTGGTGAGGTCACACAAGTTTGGCGCCTGCTCACAATGAGATTATTCAGCAGATCCCGACGTTAACAATTTTGTAAAGTCAGGGTACTCTTTTGGATCTCTGAATTGGGCAGAACGAGGAGACCAGTTGGCGTGACCGGATATCGGGAAAGACAATCGGTTTCATGAAGGAGTACGGAATGACGGATTCGCTCGAAGGCCAGTTTCTGATTGCCATGCCAAACATGGATGACGGACGCTTCGATCATTCTGTGATTTATGTCTGCTCGCATACGGAGCAGGGTGCCATGGGTTTGGTGCTCAACCAGGTGGCGCGTCATCTCAGTTTTGAAGATCTGCTGCTTCAGCTCAACATTTTGAACGACGAAAATGCCATTCGCCTTCCGACCAAAATTCGGGAAATGAACGTCCACAAGGGTGGTCCGGTTGAAATGGAACGTGGCTTTGTCCTGCACACGAATGACTACGTGCTGGACAGATCGACCCTTGAGATCGACAATGGAATTTGTCTGACCGCGACCCTCGAGATTCTCAAGGCCCTTGCTGAAGGTCGTGGCCCGGAAAAGGCCATGCTTGCGCTTGGCTATTCTGGTTGGGCACCTGGGCAGTTGGAAAGTGAGATCCAGGCAAATGGGTGGCTTACCGGTCCGGCCAGCCGGGATCTGGTGTTTGATCCGACTTTCGACGACAAGTGGCAACGGGCCCTGAAATCCATCGGCATCGATCCGGCCATGCTATTCGGCACTGCTGGCCACGCATGATTGCGACCGCCTGCTGCAAATCGACGCTAAAGACAGTTTGCAGGCGAGGGTTTTGTTTTAATTCCGGCTAAGTTTGCTCTAGGGTGCGCCAAAAGCGAATACGCTTGATGAGTAACGACAGTTTGGAGGCAATCGGGCGGTGAAATACTTCAGTACGCGCGGCGAAGCACCTGTTCTCGGCTTTTCCGAGGTTCTCTTGCAGGGACTGGCGCGCGATGGCGGCCTCTATCTCCCCGAAACCTGGCCCACCTTCGACGCAGACAAGATCGCGTCATTTGCTGGAATGCCCTACGCAGATGTCGCCTATGAGGTGATGCAGCCGTTTGTGGTCGGTGAGATTTCTGATCAGGAACTGCGCGATATGATTCGTGAAGCCTATGCCGGGTTCCGGCATGAGGCGGTTACGCCACTCGTGCAGATCGGCGCCAACAGCTTTGTTCTCGAACTTTTCCATGGTCCGACGCTTGCCTTCAAGGACGTGGCAATGCAGCTGCTCGGCCGAATGATGGACCATGTTCTGACCAAAAAAGGACTGAGAGCGACCATCGTTGGCGCGACCTCTGGTGATACCGGCGGTGCAGCGATCGAGGCGTTTCGTGGGCGCGACCGGACCGACGTTTTCATTCTTTTCCCGGATGGGCGCGTGTCGCCGGTGCAGCGACGGCAGATGACGACGCCAACCGAGGCGAATGTCCATGCTTTGGCTCTGACCGGCAACTTCGATGATTGTCAGTCCATCGTGAAGGGGATGTTCAACAACTTCGGCTTTCGCGACCGGGTGGCACTTTCAGGCGTGAACTCCATTAACTGGGCACGGATTCTGGCCCAGATCGTCTACTATTTTGTTTCGGGGGTTGCGCTTGACGCACCGCACCGCAAGGTGTCTTTCACCGTTCCGACCGGGAACTTCGGCGATATCTTTGCAGGTTATGCGGCCATGCAAATGGGGTTGCCCGTTGAAAAACTGGTCGTTGCCACGAATGTGAACGACATTCTGGCAAGGGCATTGGAGACGGGCCGCTACGAAATGCGCGGTGTGACGGCAACCAGCGCGCCGTCGATGGACATTCAGATTTCGTCGAACTTCGAACGACTGTTGAGCGAAGTCAGTGACCGCGATGGCAGCGCGGTGCGTCGCATGATGAACCAGCTCACCCAGTCAGGCAGCTTCACCATAGAAGACGGCCCTCTCGCAAAAATGCGGGAGACATTCCTTGCTGGACGCTGCAATGAGGCGGAAACCGCCGAGACCATCGATCGTGTCCTGAAACAGAGCGGCTACCTGCTTGATCCACATACTGCGATTGGTGTTCATGTCGCCAAGGAGCAGGACATCAGCGAAACGCCGATGATCATCCTTGGCACCGCCCATCCGGCGAAATTTCCGGATGCCGTAGAGGCAGCGTCTGGCATACGACCCGCGCTTCCGCCCGAGCTGCAGCCTATGATGAGCGCAGAAGAACGCCAGGAAGTTCTGCCCGCGGAGCAGGACGCAATTGAACGCCACATCGAAGAGCATGCCCGCGCCGTGCGCAGCGGGGTTTGACCATGCAGGTACGTATAACGAAACTGTCGAACGGCATGACTGTGGTGACCGACGAGATGCCACATCTGAAGACGGTTGCCCTTGGCGTCTGGGTACGCACCGGGTCCCGCGCCGAAACGAACCAGCAGAATGGGATTACCCATCTGCTCGAGCACATGGCTTTCAAAGGAACCCTGTCTCGTACAGCGCGGGAAATCGCCGAGCAGATCGAGGCTGTCGGCGGAGAGCTGAATGCGTCTACCAGCATCGAGCACACCAATTACTACGCTCGTATCCTCGCTGAGGATCTACCGCTCGCCGTCGATCTATTGGCCGATATTCTGCAGAATTCGACTTTCGACAAGGATGAGCTGGCGCGTGAGCAGCACGTGATCCTTCAGGAAATTGGTGCTGCCTATGACTCCCCTGAAGATCGCGCTTTTGATCTATTTCAGGAGGCTGCCTGGCCGGATCAGCCGTTGGGCCGTCCCATCCTTGGCACGCCGGAGACCGTGCAGGGCTTCTCCCACGATGCTTTGAACAAGTACCTGCTTGATCGATATCGCGGACCGGACATGGTCTTGTCAGCTGCCGGTGCGGTGGATCATGACGAATTGGTGCGTTTGGCGGAAGAAAAGTTTAAATCCATTCCTGCTTCAGCTGCCGAGGCTGAAACACCGGCTCTCTACAAGGGCGGAGAGCAGCGGCTGACAAAGGACTTGATGGAGGCCCAGATCCTGATCGGCTTCGAGGGGCGACCTTACAAGTCAAAGGATTATTACGCGATCCAGATCCTTGCTTCCGTCCTGGGCGGAGGCATGTCCTCTCGACTGTTCCAGGAAATCCGCGAAAAGCGGGGGCTGTGCTATGCGATTTACTCCTTCCACTGGGCGTTTTCCGACACGGGTCTTTTCGGCCTGCACGCTGCCACCAGCCGCGAAGATATCGCCGCCTTGATGCCTGTCATCGTGGACGAACTGAAAACTGCCGGTGAAACCATCACCGATCAGGAGGTGGCGCGTTCCAGGGCGCAGATCCGTGCCGGCCTTATGATGGCACTTGAAAGCCCGGCTGCCCGGGCAGGGCAGATCGCCCGCCAGATTTTGGTTCACGGCCGCATTCTCAGCATCGAGGAAGTGTCGGACAAGATCGAAGCGGTGACCGTCGAGGACATCCGCAGGGTGGCAAGAGAAACCTTCATTGATTCGACGCCGACGCTGACAGCCGTTGGACCAGTAGATACACTGATGAATGTCGATGAGCTTGCCAGCCGCCTCGCTGGATCAGGGCCCTTGTCTGCCAAGCAGTCAGCAGGCCAGGCCGCTGGCGCGATGTAGTAGGGAAAAGGAGGGGAGGCAGCCATGTCTTTGTTGCGACCCGTGCTTTCCCTGGATGCCGGTCCGCGTATCGAGACCGATCGGCATTACTTGCGTCCGCCGAGCATGACCGACTTCCGGCAATGGGCCAGGTTGCGCGCAGAAAGCCGAACCTTCCTGAGCCCATGGGAACCTGTCTGGCCGGCAGACGATCTGACAAAGGCCGGGTTTCGCCGCCGTCTACGGCGCTATGCTCGCGACCGGCGGGATGGGCGCAGCCAACCGCTTCTTCTGTTCTGTGCGCAAACTGATGAAATTCTCGGTGGGCTGACACTGTCGAACATCCGCCGCGGTGTCAGCCAATGTGTGACGCTCGGCTACTGGATGGGCGCTGCACATGCGGGCAAGGGGCATATGTCCGCGGCAGTTTCCGCCGTCATGCCATTTTGTTTCAATGATCTTGGTCTGCACCGGATTGAAGCCGCCTGCCTGCCATCCAATGAAGCTTCAATTCGCCTTCTTCAAAAAGCCGGATTTGAGCGCGAAGGGTACGCACGCAATTATCTATTGATTAATGGCACTTGGCAGGATCACATACTTTTTGCCTGCCTGGCTGAAGATCATGCCAAAAAACGTTCCGCGCTTCCGTTTTCTTACGGGGGCAAGCTGAAAGAAATCTTGTGACATGCTACGCAACCCGGTACTTCTTCGCCCCATGTGGAATGTGATACCGGAACAGCTTGGAGGCGCAATAAAAGGCCTCGCTGTATTGTTGATTGCGCTGCTGGGTATCCTCGCAGCCAATCACGCACGCGCCGTCGAACCAATCCAGGTTCCGCTCGATGTGGACGCTCTCGATCTTACGAATGCAATTGAGATTCATGCTGGCACGGGTCCGCGCATTCAGGTTTCCACTGCGCCCGGGGCAGACGGTATCGTTCGAAGGATCGAGGTATCGTCAAGGGATGCGAGCAACACAGATTGGGCGGTGTTTGCCCTGACGAACACCAGCGACGAGCAGATTGACAGGCTTCTGGTTGCCCCCTTCTTCCAGCTCGTCGGATCTCGCCTGTTCTGGCCTGACCTCGGCTCTTCCCGGATCGCGTCGATCACGCCAAGTCAGGGCATCGCGCCTGAGCGTCAGAAGAGTCTCGAAGCGGACGTATTCCTCATCACGCTCGACCCTGGCGCCATCGTGACTTTCGTTGCGGAGATGACAACGCCGGATCTTCCGCAATTCCGTTTGTGGGAGCCAGATACCTACAAGGAAACGATCAACGCCTATACGCTCTACCGGGGCATTATTCTTGGTATTTCAGGCCTTCTTGCGCTTTTCCTGACGATCCTCTTCGTCGTCAAGGGAACGGTGATGTTTCCCGCCACCGCTTCGCTTGCCTGGGCGGTTCTGGCTTATTTGTGTATAGACTTTGGCTTCTTCAGCCGGGTTTTCAATTTGACCCAGGGTGATGATCAGCTCTACCGCGCTTGCGCCGAGGTGATGCTGGCAGCAAGTCTGATCATTTTCCTCTACGCCTATTTGAACCTCAACCGTTGGAACATCCACTACAGCCATCTGGCGTTGACGACCTTGGTGTTGCTGTTGGGCCTCCTGGGCGTCGCCGTCTGGGACCCTTCGATCGCGGCGGGTATCGCGCGCCTGTCACTTGGCATCATTGGTGTTCTCGGCTTCGCGACGGTTCTATTGCTAGCCTTCCAGGGCTATGACCGGGCCATTATGCTCATTCCCACATGGTTCCTGCTGATCGCCTGGCTGATCGGTGCGGCACTTACGGTGACGGGCGGACTGGCAAATGACATCGTTCAGCCAGCTCTCGGCGGTGGTCTCGTTCTTATCGTGCTTCTGATCGGGTTTACGGTCATGCAGCATGCTTTCGCTGGTGGCGCGATTGCCCAGGGCCTGATTTCCGATGTTGAGCGCCGGGCTCTGGCGTTGACCGGGTCTGGAGACATCATCTGGGACTGGGATGTGGACCGGGACCGGATCTTTACCGGCAACGAAGTTGAAGACCTGCTCGGCCTGCGTCACGGAACGTTGGATGGTGCGGCAAGGGATTGGCTTGAGATCCTGCACCCGCAGGATCGGGATCGTTTCCGGGCGACGCTCGACGCCGTCATCGACCAACGACGTGGCAAGGTTCAGCAAAATTTCCGGTTGAGATCTGAGGACGGCCATTTCCGGTGGTTCCGTCTGCGGGCACGTCCCATCGTCGGGTCGGACGGCGAGGTGATACGCTGTGTCGGAACGCTTCTGGATATCACCGAAGAGCGCACCGCCGAGGAGCGCCTTCTTCATGACGCCGTCCACGACAATCTGACTGGCCTGCCCAACCGCGAGTTGTTCATGGACAGGCTGACTATGGCGCTGGCGCGCTCGCGTGCCGAAGCCAGCGGCAAGCCTGCAGTTCTGGTGATAAACCTCGATCGCTTCAAGCAGGTCAATGACAGCATTGGCCTGTCTGCTGGAGACAGCATTCTTTTGACCGTCGCACGCCGTCTTGGACGTCTCGTTGGACAGCAGGACGCGCTCTCTCGTTTGAGTGGTGACCAGTACGGGCTGGTGCTCCTGTCCGAGCAGGAGCCGGATCGCGTGGTGACCTTGGCAGATTCCTTGCGCAAGGCCGTGCGTGCGCCCATTACCTTTGGTGACCGCGAGATCTTCCTGACCTGTTCTGTGGGTATTGCGCTATATGAAGGCGAGAAGCAGAGCGTTGAGGACCTGGTCACAAATGCCGAGATCGCGCTTAATCATGCCAAGCGGCTGGGCGGTGACAGGCAGGAGGTCTTCAGGCCGATCCTGCGCCCCTTGGGCAAGAACGTTGTCGACATGGAGACGGACCTGCGCGAGGCGATCAAGAAGGAGGCGCTTGGCGTCTTCTTCCAACCGATCGTGCGTCTTGAAGATCAGTCCATCGCAGGATTTGAGGTCCTGGCCCGGTGGACACATCCAAAGCGTGGCAAGATTGCGCCGTCTGAATTCATACCGATTGCCGAACAGTCAGGGCTGATCAACGAACTTGGCACTTACATGATGGAGAAGGGGGCGGCTCAGCTTGCCTTCTGGCAGCGCGAAATCAAGATGTCCAAGCCGCTGTTCGCCAGCATAAACATGTCGTCGCGCCAGCTGCTCAAGCATGATCTGATCAATGAAGTGAAGGCCATTCTCTCGCGCCTTTCACTGGCCCCGGGAACCCTCAAGCTCGAACTGACTGAATCACTCGTGATGTCCAATCCGGAGTATTCGGCCAAGGTTCTTGAGCGATTGCGTGCACTGGGGGCAGGCCTGTCGCTCGATGATTTCGGCACCGGCCATTCGTCCCTGTCTTATCTGCAACGCTTTCCGTTCGACACGATCAAGATCGACCAGTCGTTCGTGAAAGCTGATGGCCAGTCCGCTCGTCCGGTCCTGCTAAGGTCCATCGTTGCGATGGGACATGACTTGGGCATGTCGGTGGTCGCTGAAGGTGCCGAGAACGAAGCCGATGCGCTGGAGCTCTATCAGCTTGGCTGCGAATATGCTCAGGGTTATTTCTTCGGACAGGCCCTGTCTGCCGACGAGGCAACCAAGTTGCTCCGCAGCATTCCGGCAGAGACTGAGCCCGCTTGAAGCAAGCCTATGTGGAAGCAGATCGCTTCGCCATAGACCCGCCTGGAAGTGAACAAGTGTTCAGGGAACGACGATAGCCAATTCGTCTTTGGCTGCCTCGATCATCACCGGTGTCGTGCCGAAGGCATCGCCATCGATCTGCACAGCCACGGGCCGCTTTGCAAAGAAGCGCGCTTTTTCAAAAGCAGTGACAGTTACGCCCTTGGCCTTGTGTACACGCCCCATCAAGAGCGCGAGACCAAACCGGACGGCCGAGACGGGATCGCCTTTTCGAAGCACAAGAACGTGCAGTCCACGGGTCGTTACGGATGCGTCGGGGCAGATCACGAACGGCCCGCCATAAAACCGGCCGTTCGTGGCAACCACGAGCTTGCCGGTGAACTCCTGACCGTCGATGTCCACATTGATGTCGGAACTATCTCGGCTCATCCCGATCTTCAGTGCAGTAAAGACATAGGCGAGCTTGCCGAATTTCCGCTTCAATGCCAGAGAAATGCCGTGAACCACCTCGGCATCAAGGCCGGCGGAAGCCATCAGGATGAATGGGTGGCCGTTCGCAAGCCCAAAGTGTAGTGGCTGCGTGCGGTGGTTCAGGATCGCCCTTGCAATTGCGGCAGGCCGGTTGGGCAGGCCCAGCTCATGGGCGAGTACATTGGCCGTGCCGCATGGGATCACGGCAAGATCAGGAGCGGCGGGGTTGGACTGAAAGCCTGAGATCGCTTCATTGACAGAGCCGTCTCCACCGGCAATCGCCAGGACGTTCACGGCAAGACGCGGATCGGCCGCAACCTCGCCAATTTCGCCCGCATGTGTCGTCAACCTCAACGTGACGCGACAACCTGCCTCCGTAAGGTAAGATTGGATTTTCTCAAGCTTGCGCGGATTGTACCCACCGCTTGTCGGGTTTGCGAGAATGAGGACCGTCTTGCCCTTCGCGTCCGGCGCGAGGTCAGGCAGAGCATGAGAGGGTGACCAGAGTGACCTCAAGTGTCTGAGCCTTCTTCGTCGCCGGAATAGCCAGGTTTGAAAGGAGCCATTCCCTTGCGCGCCAGTTCGTCAGCACGTTCGTTGTCGGGATGGCCTGCGTGTCCCTTCACCCAATGCCAGGTCACGTCATGGCGTTGACGCGCTTCATCCAGTGCCTGCCATAGTTCCACATTTTTGACTGGCTTGTTGGCGGCAGTGCGCCAGTTCTTGCGCTTCCAGCCTGCCATCCATTCCTTGATGCCACTGCGCACGTAGGTGCTGTCAGTGTAGAGGTCGACGCTGCAGGGACGCTTGAGCGCATTCAAGGACTCGATGGCCGCCGTCAGTTCCATGCGATTGTTTGTTGTCGAGCTTTCGCCGCCACACAGTTCCCGCTCATGCTCGCCGAAGCGCAAAATGGCCCCCCAGCCGCCCGGCCCAGGATTTCCTGAACAAGCGCCATCCGTATAGATCGTAACCTGATTGTTGTCTGTCATAGGTCCAATCCGTAGGATTTCACGCTGTCAACGCTTTGATGAAATCTGAGCTTCTTCAGATACTCAAGCGGATCCTTCGGTGTGACGAGCGCGCCTTCAGGCACACTAAGCCAGTCATAAAGACGTGTTAGAAGAAAGCGCAGGGCCGAGCCACGTGCGAGCAGCGGCAGAGCTTCGTATTCTGGTTCACTTAAGGGCCTGACCTTGGTGTAGCCGTTCAGCAGCGCACGTGCCTTGGTGACATTGAAGGCACCATCTTGTTCAAAGCACCAGGCGTTGAGGCAGATTGCAACGTCGTAGGCGAAGGCGTCGGTGCAGGCGAAATAGAAATCAATCAATCCGGAAAGTTCATCGCCCAGAAAGAAGACGTTGTCCGGAAAGAGATCTGCATGGATCACCCCGTTGGGCAGGTCCTTTGGCCACCGGCCTTCCAAGAGATCGAGTTCTCTTTCGATTTCGCCCGAAAGGCCGGCCTGTACCCGATCTGAATCCGCGCCGCATTGCTGGAAAAGCGGGCGCCAGTCGCCAACGGTCAGTGCGTTGGGTCTGACCATCGCAAAGTCAGCTCCTGCCAGATGCAAGGCCGCCATGCCGGCGCCAAGCTCGGCGCAATGTTCCGGACGGGGTCTTTTGACCCACATGCCCTCAAGAAACGTGACGATCGCCGCTGGTCGCCCTGCGAGTGTCCCCAGAAGCTCGCCCGTCTTGTTGGCAACTGGCGTCGGGCAGGAAATGTTCTTCGCAGCAAGATGCTGCATCAGGTTCAAAAAGAACGGGAGATCATTCGGGTCGACGCGCTTTTCGTAAAGGGTCAGAATGAAATAGCCAGCCTCAGTGTGCAGCAGGAAATTGCTGTTCTCGACCCCTTCGGCAATGCCTTTGCACGAGAGCAAGGCGCCAATGTCGTATGTTGCAATGAAGGCGGCGAGCTCTTCATCGGCGACGTCGGTATAAACAGCCATAAATGTTTACTCTGCAGCCGTGGGCGCTTGTGTGGAAGCTTCGCGCAGTTCCCGCGGTAGGTTGAAGGCAATCGTCTCTTCGGCCGTACGCACGGTCTCGACAGAAACGCTGTAGCGGTCCGCAAAGGCAGTGATGATTTCTTCAACCAGTGTCTCGGGCGCAGACGCACCGGCGGTCAGGCCGAGGGACGAAATCCCGGAAAACGCGTTCCAGTCAATGTCACTGGCTCTCTGGATCAGGTGAGATGTTGTACACCCAGCGCGCTCGGCAACTTCGCGAAGCCGTTGCGAATTGGAAGAGTTGGGTGCTCCGACCACGATCATGGCATCAACTTCAGGGGCGACGGCCTTGACGGCCTCCTGGCGATTGGTGGTCGCGTAGCAAATATCTTCCTTGTGCGGGGCGACAATATCCGGAAACCGCTGTCGAAGCACCTCAACAATACCTGCCGTATCGTCCACCGACAGGGTCGTCTGCGTGATAAACGCCAGTTGGCGATCTGTCTTGGGCCGGAAGCCGAGTGCATCTGCCTCGGTTTCGATCAAGGTTACGGTGTCGGCGGGAAGCTGGCCCATGGTTCCGATCACTTCGGGATGACCTGCGTGTCCGATCAGAAGAATCTCGCGTTCGCGGCGGTGATGAATCACCGCTTCCTTGTGAACCTTGGAAACCAGTGGACAGGTCGCGTCGAGAAAGAACATGTTGCGTGAGCGGGCATCCTCGGGCACGGATTTGGGTACGCCGTGGGCCGAAAAGATGACCGGTCGTTCATGATCCTCTGCCGGAATCTCTTCCAGCTCTTCCACGAAGACAGCACCCTTGGTTTTCAGGCCGTCGACCACGAACTTGTTGTGGACGATCTCGTGGCGCACATAAACCGGACGGCCATATTTTTCCAGAGCCAGCTCGACAATCTGAATTGCCCGGTCCACGCCAGCGCAAAAACCACGAGGTGCGCACAGGTGGATCGTCAGGGCAGGCCTCTCGGAGGTTGGTGCTGTCATTTTGGTCCTTCGGACTGTCATCAGTCCGCAATAAGGGGCGCGAGCTGGGTCCTGTCAAGGTTCAACTGAAACGTATGCAGCCTCAGTCTCGCCAAGGTTTGATGGACCTGCTATGTAGCGCGGCCGAAGCTTAAAGGGAAATATGCGGGTGAAACATGGGTAAGGGCATTGAAACTGTGGTTAAACGTCGGACGGGTCTCGTTATGGCCGGAGTGCTTTGCGCAGGCTTGCTCGCCGGCTGCATGAGCAGTTCCGATGAAGTCACGTCTGGCGGTGCCAGTGTATCCTCCAAGTCAAAGAGCTGGATAGCGGGCATCACCACAAGCGGCAAGGGGCCGATTGAGGTCAACCCGGATGCCTTTGTTGCCGATGTTTACTGTCCTCCGATCCAGCTTCAGATAGGTACGCACCTGATCATGAAGTTTGCCCGACGTAAGGAAGAAACGCCGGAGAATCTCCTCTACCAGGCTACTGTTGAAGAGTGGGCGCGCGAGTGCACGCGCGAGGGAACGGATCAAACGCGCATCAAGATCGGTCTTTCCGGTGATGTTACTCCAGGCCCTGCGTGGTCGGGAGGTGAGGTTCTGCTTCCTGTCCGTGTTGCGATCATTCCTTCAGGCGGCGACGCAAAGCCCCTTCACTCTGAAATTGTTTCGGTGCCGGTCACCGTTGGTGCAGGTGCTCCCAGTGAGGCCTGGACCCTGATCGAGAACAAGTTCACGGTCCCGCGCAATCAGGAAATGAAAATTGTGGTCGGCTTCGACGAAGGAAAGCGCCGTTGAGAACGATCGCTTATCGTTTGAGCAGTCTGGCTTATTGACATTGGCATAGGCGCGCCACAGAATTGTCAACATTGGCTCGGGTCGTTCTCGAGTCGATGGGAGGCTTGTTTGAGCCTCCTCGAGACCTAGCGGGAGAGGCCGGATGAAACAGACCGGCGCCGAAGGAGCAACCGCCCCGGAAACTCTCAGGCAAAAGGACCGCTAGGACATCAACGCTCTGGAAAGCAGTTAACCGGCCCGGTGAAACGGGAAGGAACGGCTCACCGAAGGAGTAACCGTAGATCGCCTGCCTTTCCGGCTGGCGACGCGGGAAATCTCTCAGGTACTCGGACAGAGGGGGTGCGGACGGGCCATTGTTGGCGCGTTCCCGTGCAACCTTGAATCTGAGGACCTTACATGGCTGAGCCGGACGCTTCTGGCGATCTTCAAAAGACACCGCTTTACGATCTTCACGTCGAACTTGGCGCGCGTATGGTGCCGTTTGCCGGCTATGAGATGCCGGTCCAGTATCCGACCGGCATCATGACGGAGCACCTTCAGACCCGTGAAAGCGCCGGTCTGTTTGACGTCTCTCACATGGGCCAGGCCAAGCTGGTTGGACCAGACCATGAGACGACGGCGCGGGCGCTGGAAGCCCTTTGCCCGTCCAACATGGTCGAGCTGAAGCCAAGCAAGCAGCGTTACACCGTTCTTCTGAACGCTGACGGCGGTATCGTCGATGATTTGATGGTGACACGTCCAAGAGACGAAAGCCTCGACGGTCAGCTGTTGCTCGTCGTCAATGCATCTCGCAAACATGTCGATTATCCGCTGCTGGAAGCTGGTCTTCCAGACGGCGTTCGCCTGGAAATTCTGGAAGATCGTGCGCTGATCGCGGTGCAAGGCCCCAAGGCGGTGGAGGCGGTCGCCGCTCACGCGCCTGCTGCGGC
This sequence comes from Roseibium sp., assembly GCF_039982295.1. Lineage (GTDB taxonomy): Bacteria > Pseudomonadota > Alphaproteobacteria > Rhizobiales > Stappiaceae > Roseibium. The sequence goes on along the minus strand of NZ_JBDWYP010000082.1, from coordinate 244,185 downwards.
CGACCTCGAATTCATGTCTGGCGACTTCATGGAATTTGACGGTATCGCCTGCCACATCTCCCGCGCCGGTTACACGGGCGAAGACGGTGTGGAAATGTCAGTGCCGGCGGGGGCTGCGGAAGCCATTGCCCGTGCGCTGCTCGCCGATGACCGGGTTGAGCCGATAGGCTTGGGTGCGCGTGACAGTCTGCGCCTTGAAGCCGGACTTTGCCTTTATGGTCATGACCTCGATGAAACCACGTCGCCGATTGAAGGCGCGATCACCTTCTGCATGCAGAAGCGCCGCCGCGAAGAGGGCGGTTTTCCAGGTGCCGAACGCATCCAGGCGGAATTGAAGGACGGTCCTGGCCGTGTGCGTGTCGGGTTCAAACTCGAAGGCCGTGCGCCTGCGCGAGAAGGTGCCGAGATCCAGTTGCCGGGCGGTCCGGTGATCGGGACGGCGACCTCTGGCGGCTTTGCCCCCAGCGTCGGCGCGCCGATCGGCATGGGTTATGTCCCGGCCGAACATGCGGCCACCGGCACCAAGATCAATCTCGTTGTGCGGGGCAGGGAGCTGCCGGCGGAAATCGTCGACATGCCCATCGTGCCGAACCGCTATTACCGCAAACCCAAAGCTTGACTACATTTCAGAGAACGGACGCAATCATGACCACCTATTTCTCCAAGGACCACGAGTGGATCGCAGTTGAAGGCGATGTCGCAACGGTTGGCATTACCAAATACGCCCAGGAACAGCTCGGTGATGTTGTTTTTGTAGAGTTGCCCGAAGCCGGGAAGGCGCTTTCACAGGGGGACGAGGCAGCCGTCGTTGAATCGGTCAAGGCAGCCTCCGAGGTCTATGCCCCGATCGATGGCGAAGTGGTCGAAGCCAACGATGTGCTCGCCGATGAACCGGCCAAGGTCAATGAGGACCCTGAAGGCAGTGCCTGGTTCATCAAGATGAAAGTCGCCAATGCAGGCCAGCTGTCCGACCTGATGGACGAGGCCGCCTACAAGGCGTTTGTGGACACTCTCTGAGATGCCGGGACACGTCTACACCGCTGAAGTGACATGGAAGCTGGTTGGCGATGACTTCGCCAAGGGCAAATATTCACGCGCCCATACCTGGCGCTTCGATGGCGGCGTGGAAGTGCCCGCATCAGCTTCACCCTCTGTGGTCCCGCTGCCGTTTTCTTCTGAAAGTGCGGTGGATCCCGAGGAAGCCTTCGTTGCCTGCCTGTCTTCCTGTCACATGATGACATTTATCGATTTGGCGCGCCTCTCGAAGTATCGGGTGGAAAGCTACTACGACAAGGCCGAAGGCGTCATGTCCCGCATCGATCGGGGCCGGATGGCTGTGACGAAGGTGATCCTGCGGCCGCAGGTTACTCTTCTTGGCAGCGCGGCTCCGGACCCGAGCTTGTTCGCCGATCTGCATGAGAAGGCGCATGAAATGTGTTTCATCGCCAATTCCGTCAAGACCGAGATCGAGATTGCGCCAGAGCCCCTGCGCCTGATCCCGGCATAACAAAAGAGCCTGACCGTTATGCGTTACTTGCCTCTTTCCGACACTGACAGAGCCGATATGCTGGCGCGCGTTGGCGTCGACAGCATCGATGAGCTGTTTTCCGATATCCCGGAAAAGGCACGCCTCAACGAGGTTCTGGACCTGCCGCGCCGCGCGGGCGAGCTGCAGGTGGAGCGTCACCTGTCCAGCCTGGCGGCCAAGAATGTTCCGGCCTCCACTGTGCCTTTCTTCGTGGGTGCAGGTGCCTACAAACACCATGTTCCCGCCACCGTCGATCATCTGATTCAGCGCTCGGAGTTTCTGACCTCCTACACGCCCTATCAGCCGGAGATCACCCAAGGCACACTACAGTATCTCTTCGAATTCCAGACCCAGGTCGCGCGCCTGACCGCCATGGATGTGGCCAATGCCTCCATGTATGACGGCTCCACCGGCACCGGCGAAGCCGTTCTCATGGCGCACCGGGTCACCAAGAAGAAAAAGGCGATCCTCTCCGGCGGCCTGCATCCGCAGTACCGGGAAGTTGTTGAAGGCCTGTCCGAGATGGCAAGCGACGATGTCGTGTCCTTGCCGGCAGACCCGATGGGCACGGAAGACATCCTGTCCCAGATCGATGACGAGACCTCTTGCGTCGTGGTGCAGTCACCGTCCTTCTACGGCCAGATCATCGATCTGAAGCCGATTGCGGAAAAGGCGCATAAGCACAAGGCGCTGTTGATCGCGGTCTTCACCGAAGTCGTGTCTCTCGGCCTGATTGAGCCTCCCGGGACGCAAGGCGCCGACATCGTCGTCGGCGAAGGCCAGTCCATCGGCAACGGCCTGAACTTCGGCGGTCCTTACGTCGGTCTCTTCGCCACCAAGCAGAAATACGTCCGCCAGATGCCGGGCCGTCTGTGCGGTGAGACGGTGGATGCCGACGGCAAGCGCGGCTTTGTGCTGACGCTCTCCACCCGCGAGCAGCATATCCGCCGCGACAAGGCGACCTCCAACATCTGCACCAATTCCGGCCTGTGCTGCCTGGCGTTCACCATTCACCTGTCGCTTCTGGGCGCCAAGGGGCTGGGCCAGATGGCGCGGATCAACCACGCCAACGCCGTGAAGCTGAAGAAGGAGCTCACCGCCATCTCCGGTGTTGAGGTGCTCAACAGCGCTTACTTCAACGAGTTCACCGTCAAGCTGCCGAAGGCCGCCAATGGTGTCGTCGAGGCACTTGCAGAAAAGGGCATTCTGGCCGGTGTGCCGGTTTCCCGCCTGGAGCCGGGCAAGGCAGAGCTTGAAAACCTGCTGGTCGTGGCTTCCACCGAAGTCAACACGGATGAAGACCGCGCCGCCCTTGCCGGCGCTCTGAAGGAGGTGCTGGCATGAGCATGAACACTCAGGGACGTCCGACCTCTGCGGGCGATGCAGGAACTCACTTCACTCCAAAGACCTTCACCGGCAACCGTGCGCTCGACATGGAAGAGCCGCTGATTTTTGAAGTCGGCCATCTGGATGTGACCGGTGTCGATCTGGACGAGCCGGAAAGCTTCGAGCCGGAACTGGGCGCCCATGCCCGTGCCGACATGCTCGATCTGCCGGGGCTGGCCGAGCCGGAAGCCATGCGCCACTATGTGCGTCTGTCACGCAACAATTACGCGATTGACGCGGGGCTCTACCCGCTCGGCTCCTGCACCATGAAACACAATCCGCGGCTGAACGAGAAGATGGCTCGCCTGCCGGGCTTTTCCGACATTCACCCGCTGCAGCCCCTGTCCACGGTGAAGGGCGGCATCGAGCTGATCGACGAATTGGCCCATTGGCTGATGGTCATGACTGGCACGTCCGCCGTTGCCATGAGCCCGAAAGCCGGTGCGCATGGCGAGCTTTGCGGCATGATGGCGATCAAGGCGGCCCATACGGCGGCTGGCCGCGATCCGAAAATCGTTCTGGTTCCAGAAAGTGCTCATGGCACCAATCCGGCCACAGCAGCGCTTCTCGGCTACAAGGTGGTCTCCATCGATGCCAAGGACGACGGCACCGTCGATTTCGACGGCCTGAAAGCGACCATTGGCGAGCATGAAGGCAACATCGCCGGCATCATGCTGACCAATCCGAACACCTGCGGGCTGTTCGAACGCGACATCATCGAGATCGCGGAAATCATCCATGCGGCAGATGCCTACTTCTACTGTGATGGTGCCAACTTCAACGCCATTGTCGGCAAGGCCCGTCCCGGTGATCTTGGCGTCGATGCCATGCATATCAACCTGCACAAGACCTTCTCCACGCCCCATGGCGGCGGCGGGCCGGGTTCCGGTCCGGTGGTGCTGTCCGACCGTTTGGCGCCTTTCGCACCGCTTCCCTTCATCCGTAAGGGCGAGAGCGGTCCGGAGCTGGTCGAGACCACTGCCGAGGTCAAGGACGGTGAGCAGCCCTTTGGCCGCATGACCGCGTTTCATGGCCAGATGGGCATGTATGTGCGCGCGCTCAGCTACATGCTGAGCCATGGTTCCGACGGTCTGCGTCAGGCTTCTGAAGATGCGGTGCTGAACGCCAACTATGTGCGCGTTGGCCTGCAGGACCTGATGAGCCTGCCCTTCGGCGAGCGCCCGTGCATGCATGAAGTGCTCTTCGATGACAGCTTCCTGAAGGACACGGGCGTGACCACTCTCGACTTCGCCAAGGCGATGATCGACGAGGGCTATCATCCGATGACCATGTACTTCCCGCTGGTGGTTCATGGCGCGATGCTGATCGAACCGACGGAATCTGAAAGCCGGGCCGCGCTCGACCTCTTCGTTGCCACCATGCGCGACCTGGTGATGAGTGCCAAGCGCGGCGAGACGGATCGCTTCTCAGGCGCGCCATATCTCTCGCCCCGCCGCCGCCTGGACGAAACGCTGGCCGCCCGCAAGCCGGTCCTCAAGTGGACTGCCCCGGATCCGGCAGATGTCACGCCGGTTGCTGCAGAGTAGCTGTGTTTGAAAAATTGATTGCGGAACAAAGCCCCGGCCATTTGGTCGGGGTTTTTTATTGCCTACTTTATTGACAAGTAAATTGTCATTATGACAATATAATTGTCGTTATGATCGATAATGCCAAAACCGCCGAGCTTTATGAGCTCATCCGACTGATACGCCCGGTACACCGGCGCTTGGCGCGCGCCGTTGAGGCGAAACTCGTTGGAACCGGCTTATCCGTCGGCATGCGCGCAGTGATGGAATTCCTGGGCAAGGCGGGAGCAACGTCTGTCCCGGACATTGGCCGGGCACTGTTCCTGGCGCGTCAGCAGATCCAACTCCTGGTGAATGACCTGGAGAAATTGGAATTGATCAAACGGCACCCCAATCCAGCGCACAAACGCTCACCACTCTTCGCGTTGACCGACAGCGGACGTGCACAATTCGGCGAAATCAGAGCCAGCGAAGACGCAGATATCGCTCTTGTCGGCCAGAGATTCTCGTCTGAGGAAATAGCCGCGGCGCAGAAAGTTGTTTGTGCGATGCTGGATCATTTCGCTGAATTTGAAGATGACCCCAACCGGCCTCGTGGCCTCGAGTGATCTAGCAAGGAGATTTCAAATGGACCTGATTTGGCTGTTTGCCGCCATCGCAGGACTGATCGTCGCGGGCCTTGTCTTCTGGTCGGTCCTGGTCCTGCGGAAACTGGGCACTCCGACACGAGGTGTGAAGATTGACGTTAAAACGCGGCCAAGGTCCGCGCTTGTCATCATCGACGTTCAGGAGGATTTTACGCGAAATACCGGCAAGAACGCTTTTGACCCAGAAGAGCGGAAACAGGTTCTTGCCAGAACGAACAGGCTGATTTCGAAAGCGCGGCAGGATGGTGAGGATGTGATCTTTGTTCAAAACGTCTTCCGGGATCTACCTGTCATCCTGGCGATGAAGATCGTGTCGGGAGGAATCGGAACGCCCGGTCGGGACGGTCTTCGGCTTGATCGCGAGCTGGATGTTGGATCTGAGCCTGTGTTCGAAAAATCTATTGGGGACACTTTTTCCAACCAGGACTTCGACGCCTATTTGGCCGAAAAAGGGATCGGGTCCCTTAAGCTCGTCGGCCTCGATGCCTGTCATTGCGTTCAGCTCACTGCCAAGGGCGCGCTTCAAAGGGGGTATGAGGTCGAGGTTATCGAGCCGGCCTTGTTGACGGCTTTTCCCGAAAAGTGGCCAGGTTTCAGCAAGGAGCTGATAGAGCTGGGAGCCCGTGTCTCCGATCAAACGGCTGTTTCTTGATGTGGTCAATGTCAGGGCGTGAAATTTGTTTTCGATCCAGCTTGACAACCTGAGTGAACTTCCCGCATGTAAAGCGTTATGAAGCAGATCGCCGCACCCACTTTTGTGTACTTTTATTACGTCACCGACATATCGGCGGCTGCGTAGGATCTTGTCTCACTCCTAGAACCTCAAAAAAGCCGCCGCGTCAGGCGGCTTTTTGGTTTCAAAGCTCCTGGCGGGCAAACCTCCAGGAAAGCCGAAATGACAAATCACATGATCGAAGCCGGTAAGCCGGCCGCAAAACTCAAGTCCGAAGCCCTGCAGGTTCTGTTGGAGCGTGGGTTGGTGCATCAATGTACTGATCTGGAAGCGCTGGACGCCAAGCTGGACGCCGGGCCGGTGACCGCCTACGCCGGGTTTGATGCCACCGCCGCCAGTCTTCACGTCGGCCACCTGATGCCGCTGATGACCATGCGCTGGCTGCAGAAGCTTGGTCACAAGCCGATCATTGTTCTCGGCGGTGGTACATCCCAGGTCGGTGACCCAAGCTTTCGAAACGAAGCGCGCCCTCTTCTGGAACAGCAACAAATCGCGGCCAACATCGCCGGTATCCGACGCTCTGTCGAACGCTTGCTGGATCTGGAGGGCGAGGACGGCGCGCAGCTCGTCGATAATGCCGAGTGGCTCACAGAATTCCGCTTCCTGGAATTCCTGCGTGATTATGGTGCACATTTCACCGTAAACCGCATGATGACCTTCGACAGCGTCAGGTCGCGGCTGGACGCCCAAATGCCTCTGACCGTGCTGGAGTTCTGCTACATGATGCTTCAGGCAGTCGATTTTCTCGAGCTTGCGCGAAGGCACGACTGTTCCTTGCAGGTGGGCGGATCAGATCAATGGGGCAACATCATCAACGGTGTGGAGCTGGGACGAAAAGGCGAGGGGCGGCAGCTCTTCGGTCTGACCGTGCCGCTGATCACCACCGCGAGCGGGGCGAAAATGGGCAAGACGGCTGCGGGCGCCATCTGGCTGCATCCTGAGCATCTGTCACCCTTCGCTTTCTGGCAGTTCTGGCGCAATACGGCGGACGCGGATGTGCCGAAATTCCTCAGGCTTTTCACCGAATTGCCGATGAATGAAGTGATCCGTCTCTCCGAGCTTCAGGGCGCGGAGCTGAATGAAGCGAAGAAAATCCTGGCAACACAGGTGACCACCATCGTTCACGGCGCAGAAGCTGCTCGCCATGCGCTGGAGCAGGGAGACGCCTTGTTTGCCGGTCAGGCGGACAATCTGGAGCCGACCCATCGTCTGCCGCTCGTGAGACTGGCTGAAGGCCTGGGACTTTTGGAGCTTCTGGTCGAGATCGGATTTTCCGCCTCCAATGGGGATGCGCGGCGGCTCGTGGAAGGCGGTGGTGTGCGCCTCAACTCCAAGGTTGTCGATGACCCGCGCCGCCGGATTTCAAGCGGCGACATCGGCGCGAAGGATGCCCTGACCCTCGCTGCCGGTAAGCGCCGGAAGGCCCTCGTCCGGTTTGAGTAAGGGAGAGAGGGTTTTAGAGCGGTGTTTGGCACGGTTCCAAACAATCCTCTCCTTCGTCACCCCGGACAAAGGCGCAGCCGGAGATCCGGGGACGGTGAGCCACTGTTCTAGAGATACCCCCTCGGCTCTCCGATCCCAGGTCCCGCTGCGCTTGCCCGGAATGACGATGGAGAGGGTGAGGATCAGACGAAACTCATATAGAGGCGTTTGAGGAAAATGAGCTGACCTGCACGATTTTCGAACATGGCTTCCGGGTAATATTGCAGGTCGGTCTGGATCGGCGTTTCAACGGTCACACCACGTGGGCTCATGTCTGTCTTGATCACCTGGGCGGACTGGCCGAGTTGCATGAGCTGATCCAACAGGGCGGGGTAGTGAGCTCCATAGAAGGTCTCTGCGGCCTCCGAGGTGGCGAAGGCATGGCCGGTGTGGGCATTGCGATCTGCAGCTGTGGCGTCCACCACCTTCATTGGCCGGTAGTAATTGTTGGTCTTGACCTGATCGCCGCCAAAGACACTGCCCTCCAGCGTGCCGCTGCCCACATAGACAATGGAATTGTCGAGGTTTGGCCTGTGAACCGCGGCATTTTGGTCGATGATCTCTTGGGTCGTTTTCGTGGTTCCCTTCAATGCAACGATTGACGCAGTGATGTCCGTGACATTGTCGCCGAGATAGGAAAACAGGATATCGTCATTGGCATCCCTGTTTTCCTGAAAGGTTTCCGCAGAATGCCAATCGCCGGTGTAGATCCCCACCACGCGCGTTGCCTTCTCAAACATGCCAAAACCGGATCTGTGCAAAGGCCGGAGCCGGAGGAACGGGCCTGCTCCGGTCATGTAATAGGTGCTTGGCAACTGACCTGCGTTGAACTGATTGGTGTGAGTGTCGATGTCGATTGTCGCAAACAACCGGTTGGCCGGTTTGATCAGGGCGATTGGGGTCGGGGTCGGCATGTTCAGATCCTCATGTTGTTCCGCTTGCTGTCTCTCGTCGAGCCTTCGACGCGCTGGCTTTTGGCGCGCGTGAGACGAAAGAAACCGCGCCGCCAGGATCACCTCCGTAAGTGAAAGCGTCATCAGATCCTCCGGTCCGTGAGGCGAGCGTTCTTTCAAGAGGACGGTTGGGAAGCGCGCATGTGAAAGGAAAGCGGGCGATGCGTTTGATTGCTTTCTTCGCTGACGATTTCGCTTGATCTGGAGCCACTCCAGGCGAGTAGGCTTGCTGTGTCAGGAGCGAGAATGAAGTTTTCATCGAAGGTGAAAACTGGAAAGGCGAAGACGATGCGAATTTCAGAAGCAGCCTCTTTGAGCGGGCTGAGCGTTGACACCATCCGGTTCTACGAAAAGTCGGGCCTGTTGCCGCCAATCGGGCGTGGGTTGGATGGAAATCGCCAATTCTCGGCCGAAAATATCGATTGGCTTGTTCTCATGTCCTCTCTGCGGGAAACCGGAATGTCGCTCGGAAAGATGCGCCACTTCGCAGAGCTTTATCGCTTGGGGAATCGCACCATTTCAGAACGAAAGCAGGTTCTGCTGGATCACGCCGAGCACCTGGAAACCAAACGGGCCGCTCTTGATCATTGCGCCAGTCTGCTTGAGCGCAAACTCAGTCTCTATGCAGAAATCGAAGAGGTCCCAGCATGAGAATTATCATCATTGGAGCCAAAGGTGATATTGGCCAGGCCGTCTGTGCAGAGCTGGGCGCTCGCCATGAGCTTGTTCTGGCGGGTAGGTCGAGCGGCGACCTGCGCGTGGACATCGCCGACCGGTCTTCCGTGGACGACATGTATGCAAAGGTTGGAGCGGTTGATTCTGTGGTCTGCACTGCCGGGGATGTACATTTCAGTCCCCTGACAGACTTTACCAGCGAGAGCTTCATGTCGACGCTACGCGAAAAGGTCATGGGGCAGGTCAACCTGGTGCTCGCGGGATTGGAAAGGCTTCCGGACGGTGGTTCCTTCACCTTGACCAGCGGAATTCTTGATCGTGAGCCGATCCGAACGGGTGCCTCAGCTGCAACGGCGAACGGAGCGCTGGGCGGTTTCGTTAAAGCCGCTGCCATCGAGATGCCGAGGGGGATCAGGATTAATGTAGTGAGTCCCGGACTTCTGGACGTGTCCGCACCCAAATATGGCAGTTGGTTTCCAGGTCACGACCCTGTTTCATCCCGCCGCGTCGGTCTCGCTTATGCCAAGAGTGTCGAGGGCGCAGCCACGGGACAGGTCATTGTCGTGGACTGACAGGGCCCCGCGGGGGGGGGCTCACTCGCGGCCGTCTGTGAACTGGATCAAATCCCACAGATTGCCGTAGATATCCTTGAAGACAGACACGATGCCATAGGGAGCTTCATTCGGTTCTCGGATGAACTCGATGCCCTTGGCGCGGTAGTCTTCATAGTCCCGCCAGAAATCATCGGTTCTTAGAAACAAAAACACACGGCCGCCAGCCTGATCGCCAATATAGTCTGCCTGATGATCATTGGACGCACGGGCGAGCAAAATCGAAGCGGTCCCTTCGCCCTTCGGTTTCACCACGACCCATCTTTTGTCCTGTTCGGGCTGATAGGTGTCTTCAACCAACTCAAAGCCCAGCAGGCCGACATAAAACGCCAGGGCTTCGTCGTAGTCACGGACCACAAGAGCGACGTGAGCAAGGCTTTGGGTCATGAAAGATCTCCGGAAATTGGGTGGCAATCTTAGGGGGCGGGTCGTTCTGGCTCCAGCGAAATCGGGGTCAAAGGTGTCGCCACGGGCGATGTTCTCAGAGTTCACCAATCATGACGGAGCGGTAACAACGGTGTCAGTCACGCGGGCTTGAACTTGAAACCGGGAAGCCTCGTCCCCTAGTTGGCTTCAGTCAAGGTGCGATGGCCGTGCTCGGTCTTCCTGCTCGGTGGCAGGACATCTTTCCAATCCTGAAAGGCGAACTTCATGAACCTACTCGCTCGCGGCGATCTGAAGAATATTATCCTGGCGGGGCTCGTCGGTGAGCTTGCTTTTGAACTCTACGGCTGGCTGGCTTCTCCGGGTATCTTTGGTGTCAGGCTTGAACCCGCCAATCTTGTGGCGGGCCTCGCTGGAAAGTTTCTCGGCCTGCCCCTTTCTTATGCCGTAGCCTTCGCGGTGCATTTTCTGATCGGTGCTGTGGTGTTTTCTTCGCTTGTGCTGCTGATGCAGCGCGTCAGCAGGCTCAGTTTTGCAGTTTCCGGTGCACTTGTCGGACTTCTTCTTTGGTTTGTCGCGCAAGGATTTCTGGCGCAGCTGGTCGGCCGCAGCTTCATGATGGGTTTTGGCGCCTACACCCAATCTTCCTTCGTCGGCCATGTGGGCATGATGCTCATCATCGGGCTTGTCTTCCAGGTCCTGACAAAACGTCAGGCATCAGGCGGAGCCGAGCAGGCAGCCGCAGCTGCGTGATTTTGAGCACCTCTGAAGGGACTTAAAGAAAAACCCCTGCTTCATTGCTGAGGCAGGGGCCAATAGGGGCCGCGGGGATACGAGGCCATTCTCTCTTGTGTGTCCTGCTTATGTGCGCAGGCGGGATCTGATCTCTTCACGAAGGTCATCGATCGGCGATCGCTTGCGGCCGCTCTTGATGTGCCAGAACGTCCAGCCGTTGCAGGATGCCGCGCCCTGAACCAACGCGCCTACCTTGTGGATCGATCCCGTGTGCTCACCGCACTTGAGGGAGCCGTCTGCACGAACGACCGCGAGATGACGTCCTTTGGAACAGGTCAGTTCCGCGCCGGGTTCCAGAAGGCCAGCCTCGAGAAGGTTGCCGAAAGGAATGCGCTTTTCAGCGCGCTTTCCCTTTTGCATGTCGAGCGACGCGCCTGATCCCATTTCGATGGCATCGATCCGAGCGGTTGCCGCATCGATATAGGACTGCTCACGCTCAACCCCGACGAAGTTGCGCCCGAGTTTCTTGGAGACAGCGCCGGTGGTACCTGTTCCAAAGAAGGGATCCAGAACCACATCGCCTGGGTTGGAAGACGCTGTCAGCACCCTGTAGAGCAAGCTTTCAGGTTTCTGTGTCGGATGCACCTTCTGACCGTCGTCGTCCTTCAGCCGTTCGCCGCCTGTACAGAGTGGCAGGTGCCAGTCCGACCGCATCTGGAGATCGTCATTGAAGGTCTTCAAGGCATCATAGTTGAAAGTCGGCTTGGCCGTCTTCGACTTTGTTGCCCAGATCATTGTCTCATGCGCATTGGTGAAGCGCTTGCCCCGGAAGTTCGGCATCGGATTGGACTTCAGCCAAACGATGTCGTTCATGATCCAGAAGCCGAGATCCTGAAGGAGCGCGCCAACGCGGAAGATGTTGTGATAGGAGCCGATGACATAGATCGAGGCGTCATCCTTCATCACTCGCCGTGTGGCCAGAAGCCAGGCGCGGGTAAAGGCATCATAAGCCTCGAAGCTCTCGAACTGATCCCAGTGATCATCACAGGCATCAACCTTCGAGTCGTCCGGCCTGTGCAGGTCGCCGCCCAGCTGAAGATTGTAGGGCGGATCGGCAAACACCAGGTCGACAGATTTCGACGGCAATTTGTTGAGGGCGGCTACACAGTCGCCCTTCATGATTGTGTTGAGCCATGCAGGATCACCGGCTGGCTCGGAAGAGTGGTGGGGTGCCACGGTGGACACCCCGGTACGCAGAACTCTCATTGCGACGCAATACCTCACGCAATTTCGAGTGCCATGGTTACCGGGTTTGGTAAATCAGGTGTTAAGCGCTGAAACTTAAAATTCTCGATGAATCAATAGTTTGTTTACATTAGTAAAAGCTTTACAAGAGATTAACCGAGTGTCCCGCCTCAAAACGACAGATTTCTGCTGATTTCATCTGGCATCCGTCTGAATTGCATTTTGTATTGGTTAAATACCGCAGGACTGGCTGTCGAAATTTTTTCGAGACGCGGTCGCTGTTGAGCGCATTGCCGCTACGTCATATTTTAACCGTGACGTCCAGGAGCTGGTCATTCTCTCTATTCGAGACGCGCTGGGCCCAAGGCCTGGGGGACCACCAAAGCGACCTTCGTGCCGCCGATGATGGTTCGAAAAAATAATCGAGCGATGAAAAAAATTTCACATAACGAGCGTATGCTGATTGACGAAGGAGGGCGAAAGGCCGAAATTCTTCGGTTAAATATAACAATAAGGAGAAACCATTGTCCGTCACCACTTACTTTCTGAACGGCTCGTCCACCCGGCCAATCGAATATTCCCCAGAGTGCCCCTTTGAGGCATTCACAGATGCGGACAAGGCTGTAGATCGTCTGGTCGAGATTTTTGAGCGAAACACCGCGTTTCTGCGCGACGCTTTTCAGGAGCTGATCGCCGGTAAGCCTCGCGAAGGCCGCGTTCGGGCGTTTTATCCAGAGGTTCGTCTCGTCACAGAAAGCCATGGCCGCCTCGACAGTCGTCTTGCTTATGGCTTCGTTTCGGGCCCCGGCGATCACGCAACAACGATCACGCGCCCTGATCTTTTTCGTGACTATTTGAAGTCGCAAATTTCATTGCTGATGCGCAATCATGATGTGCCGGTGATGATTGGCGCTTCGGAAATGCCGATCCCGCTTCACTTTGCATTTTATGACGGCACCCATGTTGAAGGCGGTGCGGCTGCCGCGCAGCTCGATCTGCCTTTGGCCGACGTCTTTGATCTTCCCGACCTATCGGTGATGGATGATGCCATCGCCAATGGCACCTATGAGCCGGTCGACGGCGTCATGCCTCTGTCGTCCTTCACTGCCCCGCGTGTGGATTACTCCATTCACCGCTTGCAGCATTACACCGCGACCGCTGCGGAGCATTTCCAGAACTATGTGCTCTTCACCAACTACCAGTTCTACATCGATGAATTCTGCCGGATGGCGCATGATCTCCTGGCCGATCCCGAGAGCGGCTATGAAGCATTCATCGAACCTGGAAACCTGGTCACTCTGGCCGGTGATCTGGAGCCCAGCAGTGGTACCGCGCCGGCCCGGTTGCCGCAGATGCCGGCCTATCACCTCAAGCGGAAAGGGCAGGGCGGTATCACGATGGTCAACATCGGCGTCGGCCCGTCCAACGCCAAGACCATTACAGATCATGTCGCGGTCCTGCGTCCCCACGCCTGGCTCATGCTTGGCCACTGTGCCGGCCTGCGCAACAGTCAGACCCTTGGCGACTACGTGCTGGCCCATGGTTATGTGCGGGAGGACAATGTGCTCAACCAGGATCTTCCGACCTGGGTACCGATCCCACCGCTGGCAGAGGTGCAAGTCGCGCTCGAAGACGCCGTTACAGAGATTACGGGCTATGACGGTTATGAGCTGAAACGGGTCATGCGAACCGGAACGGTGGCGTCTATCGACAACCGCAACTGGGAACTCTGGGACCAGCGCGGTCTTGTGCAGCGGTTCTCGCAGTCCCGCGCGATCGCACTCGACATGGAATCGGCGACAATTGCGGCCAACGGCTTTCGCTTCCGTGTGCCTTATGGGACGTTGCTATGTGTCTCCGACAAGCCGCTCCATGGCGAGCTGAAGCTTCCGGGTATGGCGACTGACTTCTACAAGCGTCAGGTCGCTCAGCATCTGGAAATTGGAATTCGCGCTCTGGAAAAGCTGAGGGCAATGCCGAGCGAAAGCCTGCATTCCAGAAAGCTAAGAAGCTTCGCCGAAACAGCTTTCCAGTAGACGTCTGGACGGATTATCGCGGCGGTCAGCAGACCGCCGCGTCGTCCCATCTCTTGTCTTCAAAGATGCGGCCCTTGTAGGCGCCGGACAGAATGGCATCGCGCGCGTTGTCCCAGGATTCAGCCCAGGCTCTAGGGTCCCGGAGTTCGCTTGCCGGATTCTGCCTGCTGCGGGCGACGAATTCCGGGAAAGCTGGGCGGCCTGTTGCCTGGCCCGTTGGCAGATAGCGCAGATCGACGCTCCAGCGCAGATGATCCGAAACGTTCGGCAGTGCGCGGTGCACATTCATCTTGTGAAACAGTACGGCGCCACCCTTTTTGACGGGCAATGGCGTACCGACTCTCTCTTGCATCACTTTTTCAGGTACCTGGGGCTCTGATGCCAACGCGAGATTGGAACAGTGCACCTTGGGGCCTTCGCGGTGTGAACCGGCAACTGAGGTCAGGCAACCATTTTCAAGGGTTGCTTCGGTTATCGCCAGCCAGACCGTTACCTGGTTTGTCTCATCAGCTTCAGGGAGCAGGGCGACGATGTCCTGATGCCAGGTTGTAGCACCTACATTTGAGTGGCCCGCAACATCAGCGCTGAGCCTGCGTTGGGGAGGCTTCATCCGCATTTGCTGCACGGGACTGGAGGAAATCTCCGGACCGATGATCGTTTCAACCAGGTTCAGGATTGCCGGGTGCCGCATGAGGTTGAAGACCGCCGGGCCCGTGTGCATGTGGAAGTTCTTCGGCTCAAGCACTTCATTCACCAGCGGCAGTGAGACATTGAAGTGCCGGTGCAGATCAGAACATTCGGCAATGATCGCAGAGTACCGGTCGCCAAAGTCCAGATTTTTGTGAAGATCGGATATCTTGCCCGCTGCATAAAGATGCGCGGCAGTGTCGTCCAGAAGTTGCGCATACTCCTGCTCGATCTCGACAAGATCTTCCTCGGGAACGAGGCGATCTATCGCGAGGAAGCCGTTTTCGTCGAAGGATTCAAGTTGAGCGTCTGACAAGGTCTGGAAGGTCATTGCGCAGTTCCTCAAATGGCGCGCGCGGCGGCGGCGTGTGGCTTTGCTTTCTCTTTCAAATTAAATATGCTCGTAGAAAGGCTATTCAAAAAGGCGGTAAATGGCGCTGATAAATTAAGTCCAGGATTAACTTATGTCAGGCATCCCACACCTCCGCCTTCTCGCGACATTCGATACCGTTTGCCAGCTGGGCTCCATGCAGAGGGCTGCTCAGGAACTGAATGTAACGCCACCTGCTGTTACCCAGGCGATCCGCGCGCTAGAACTGGAAATTGGTGTGCCTCTGCTTAATCGCAGCACCAAGCCCGCCTTGCCAACCGAGGCTGGCGAGCGACTGTCGAGCGCCATTCGGCACAGCTTTGCGCTGATCGAGGACACCATCGTGGACATTCGCCATCTGGCGGGTCTGTCCGAGCAGCAGCTCAGCCTGTGTTGCACTCTTGGCATGGCGACCTATTGGCTGATGCCCAAGCTTTCCGGCTTTTATGGCCGTTTCCCGGATATCACCGTGAACGTGCAGGCACCGCCTTCCGACCAGCCGGTTCTCTCTCCCGGTCTGGATATCGCCTTGCGATATGGGCGGGGTGGCTGGACCGATGGCGAAACCTGGAAACTGTTCGACGAACGCGCTTGCCCCGTCGGAACGCCTCAGATGATTGGGCAGGTGGCTGAAGCAGGTGGTCTGGAGGAGGTGCCCCTGATTGAGGTTCGTCTCGGGTCTCCCCATCTTTGGGACACCTGGGCCGACTATTTCGAGCAGCGCGGTATCAAGCGTTCACGTCGACCAAGTCATGTATTCGACAATTATGTGCAAGCTGTTCAAGCTGCGCTGGATGGTCGGGGTATCATGCTGGGGTGGCGGTCAATCACACACAAGCTGGTCGGCGATGGTTCACTGGTGGAACTACCCTCCGGCACACATGATTTTGGAACGTCCTATTTTGTGACCTGTTCCCACCGAAGCATGAACAAGCAATCGACGAAACACTTCATAGACTGGGTGACTGGCCTCGATCGTTAAGGCTCGGATCGGGGGCAACGCGGCGCATCGGCCCGCGCCCAAAGAGTGGCGGGCGTAAAGACAATTGCTGCCGCCAGACACATTACTCGATCATCGTGTTGGCGACTACCTAGCCGGGATGTTCGCCGACTTGCAACAAACGACGGGCCGGACAAGAAAAACGCGGCCCCGTGAAGAGCCGCATTTCAGTGTGATGGGGCCACTTTGCGTGGTCTTATTCGGCCTCGTCCGCCGGAGCCGCATTCAGCAGGCCATAGCGTTCGACACCAATCTTCTCCAGAAGCTCAAGCTGGGTTTCCAGGAAGTCGATGTGGCCTTCCTCGTCTTTCAGCAGCTCTTCAAACAGTTTCATCGAGACGTAGTCGCCTTCCTCAAGGCAGATGTCGCGCGACTTTGCATAGGAGGTGCGGGCGTCGTATTCGCCGGCAAGGTCGCACTCAAGCACTTCCTTGATGTCCTGGCCGATGCGCAGAGGAGCGAGCTTCTGCATGTTCGGATGACCTTCGAGGAAGATGATGCGGTCGGTGATCTTGTCCGCGTGCTGCATCTCCTCGATGGATTCTTCGCGCTCCTTCTTGGCCAGACGGGCAAAACCCCAGTCGGCCAGCAGGCGGTAATGAAGCCAGTACTGGTTGATTGCTCCCAGTTCAAGGAACAGGGCTTCATTGAGTCGCTCGATAACTTTCGGATTGCCCTTCATGGCCATTACCTTTGTGTTTCGGTCACTGGATGACTTACATTAGAATTATTCTAGTTTTAGGTCTAGTGCCGGAAGCGCGATAATATGAAAAAAACCTGACGTTTTGGCCGGAAAAAATGCTCTTGCAAACCATTAGCGGTTGTAGGGCTCGAATGGTTGATCCGGTCACCGCATACGTTCGCCTGGTGGGATGCTTGAGGCGGTCAGGTGCCGCTCAAGCCCGCTTCCAGAACCTTGCGCATCACAGTCGGCAAGGCCTCATCCGACTGTTGCTCCTTCTCGGACCACCAAAGCGCTTCAGGGGCAGGGCTTTCAGGCGCCAGACGGCAGACGTAGATATCAAGTTCCAGATGGAAATGCGTGAAAGTGTGTTTGACGATGCCGCTTCGCTTGCGCCAATTTCCCTGGACCGGGGCATGGGAGATTGCCGCCGACAGGTCGAAGTCATCCGCCCAAAGCGTCCCGGGAACTTCGGTCATGCCGCCGAGCAGTCCTTTCGGAGGCCGCCGACCCAGTAAAACTGCATTGTCATGGTCTCGAATTGCGACAAAGGCTGCGCCCTTTCTGGTGGGTTTGGCCTTTTTGGGTGCTTTTCTTGGTAAGGTTTCCGCCAGGCCAGAGCTTTGCGACTTGCACTCCGTCAACCAGGGGCAAAGCGCGCAGGCAGGCCGTTTGGGCGTGCAGATGGTAGCGCCAAGGTCCATCACGGCCTGGGCGAAATCTCCCGGCCGGTCGTGAGGCGTCAGTGCGTCCATGGCTTCGCGTATGGCTGGCTTGGCATCTGGCAGCGGTGTCGTGATCCCGTAGAGCCGCGACAGCACACGTTCGACGTTGCCATCCACGACCGCCGCATGACGGTTGAAGGCGATAGCGGAGATTGCCGCAGCCGTGTAGGGGCCGATACCGGGGAGAGACCGCAGGCCGTCTTCCGCGTCAGGAAACCGCCCGCCAAGCTCGAAGGCGACCTGTTCTGCACATTTTTTCAGGTTTCTCGCCCGCGAATAATAGCCAAGACCGGCCCAGGCCTTCATCACATCTTCAGTGTCCGCCGCGGCCAGATCCTCGACCCGTGGCCAGAGCGCGAGGAACTTGACGTAGTAGTCCTTGACTGCCGCGACGGTTGTTTGCTGAAGCATGACCTCTGATAGCCAGACGCTGTAGGGATCAGGCACGACCCCAAGCCGGCGGTCTTCTGGAGAGGTTCTCCATGGCAGGGTGCGGGCATGGCGATCGTACCAATCAAGCAATGCGTCGGGAGTCGATAAAGAATTCATGGTCCGAATGTGTCGCGCGGCAGTGGTATTGCAAGTCGTAAACTTGGAAGCCTGGGGAAAAGGAAGGGATAAGACTGTGAGTTTGTGGGGGGTGAGAAGCGCTAGTCTTTATTCTGACGCAAATTAGATCGATGGTGTATCAGTGAAGAACCATGACTCGGCTCGAGGCGAGTAAGGAGTAGCGTCATTTCAGCGATGCGAGCAAGACAGGGGGCCAAACCACTGGCCGATCTTGTCGGCAAGGCCATGACGCCTGCCTGCCGCAAGCGCGGATTTGCGTCCGTCGACATCCTGGCAGCCTGGCCCGACATTGTCGGCGAACGTTACGGTGAAAGGGTGCAGCCCGACCGTATCATCTGGCCGCGGCGAACGGGCGAAGATGGCGAAATGACAGCCGATCCAGCGACGCTTGTGGTCCACACTGATGGTGCAACTGCCTTGATGTTGTCGCATGAGACGAGGCAGCTGATCGAGCGCATCAACACCTTCTACGGTTGG
Organism: Roseibium sp.; assembly: GCF_039982295.1. GTDB lineage: Bacteria > Pseudomonadota > Alphaproteobacteria > Rhizobiales > Stappiaceae > Roseibium. The sequence goes on along the minus strand of NZ_JBDWYP010000082.1, from coordinate 225,733 downwards.
GCCGCTATTGGCCGCATAAAGATCACTCAAAAACCGGTCGAAGTCCGCCGCAAGCCTCAGCCTCGTGCGCTGCGCAGCCTGACGGGTGAAGAGGAAGCGCGCCTTGAAAGCCAGCTGGAGACCGTCGCCAACGATCGTCTTCGCGAAGCACTCAAGAAGCTGGGCGCGCAGGTCATTGCGCGCTCTGGAGACGAACAGGTCTGAGGATCTCTCGGAGCTTCCCATCCTTCAACCTCGCTGACGATAACCTCCTCGTGATCGGGCTGTTACATCGCATTCCAACTACGGCCATATTTGCTCTGTTGTGTTGACGCGAGTGGGCTGAATATGCACATCACTGCTGTAGGCAGGGATGCCGCGAAAGCGGAGCCCCGAATTAATGACGCTGGACAGGACATCGCTCGTGACTATTTCCCGTAGAAATTTCCTTCAGACCGGATCCGGTCTTGCGCTTGCTACTGCGCTGACCTCCATGTCGGGCGCCGCCTTTGCCCAGAGCGTCGATCTGGACGAATTGCTGAAGCCGGGTCCTCTTGGCGACAAGATCCTCGGCGCCGAAGACGCGCCGGTCACGATCGTTGAATATTCATCCATGACATGTGGTCATTGCGCAAACTTCCACGAGAAGACCTATCCGGCGCTGAAAGCAGAATACATCGACACGGGCAAGGTCCGTTTCATCTTCCGTGAATTCCCGCTTGATGCGGTTGCCGCAGCTGCCTTCATGCTCGCGCGCAGCGCTCCGCCAGAGAAGTATTTCGAGATCATCGACATCATGTTCGAAGAGCAGCGTTCCTGGGCGTTTACGGACAATCCGTACAATTCCCTGCTGAATTTCTCCAAGCAGATCGGATTTACACAGGAGTCCTTCGAGGAGTCCTTGACAAACCAGGGCTTGCTTGACGCAGTGAATGCTGTACGGGATCGCGGCTCCAACGAGTTTGGCGTCAACTCGACCCCGACATTCTTTGTGAATGGAGAAAAGCACTCCGGAGCCCTGTCGGTTGAGCAGATTTCAGAGATCATCGAGAACGAACTTTGATCTTCCTGTAGCAGGCGGGAGGCAGCTGGCTGCGTTTAAGTCAGGCCCCTCTAATCGAACGACAGACACATCGGCGCACACCTCAAGCTTTCAGGTGCGCCGATGAAGTTTTCCAAACTACGCGTTGTGGGCTTCAAGTCCTTTGTCGAGCCGATGGAGTTTGTCATCGGCAAGGGCCTGACCGGTGTGGTCGGGCCGAACGGCTGCGGCAAGTCCAATCTGGTCGAGGCCCTTCGCTGGGTCATGGGCGAAAACTCCTACAAGAATATGCGCGCGTCCGGTATGGACGACGTCATCTTCTCGGGATCGCTGAACAGGCCTGCGCGCAATACGGCGGAAGTTACGCTTTTTCTCGACAATCAGGATCGCACGGCGCCCTCGGCGTTCAATTCTGCCGACATGCTGGAAGTCAGTAGGAGGATCGAGCGCGAATCCGGCTCCAACTACAAGATCAATTCTCGTGATGTGCGCGCACGCGATGTGCAGCTTCTGTTCGCAGATGCCTCCACCGGCGCCCGGTCGCCAGCCATGGTGCGGCAGGGCCAGATCGGCGAACTGATTTCCGCGAAACCGACGTCCCGCCGTCAGATCCTGGAAGAAGCTGCCGGGATTTCCGGCCTTCACAGCAGGCGCAAGGAAGCGGAGATCAGGCTTCGGGCCGCGGAGCAGAACCTTGAACGTCTTGAAGATGTGCTGGTGCAGATCGATGGCCAGCTCGATAGCCTGCGTCGCCAGTCCCGCCAGGCGTCGCGGTATCGCAATCTCTCATCCGAGATCCGTGCAGCTGAGGCCTCTATACTGTATTTGCGCTGGAAGGATGCAGGAACGGCCTTGTCGGAGGCTGAAACGCATTTCAATGCCGCCCAGCAGAAGGTCGCCGAAGCCGCTGGTCTGCAGGCCGAAAGCGCCCGGATACAGGCAATTGCCTCCCACAAGCTACCGGAATTGAGAGATGCGGCAGCATCCGCCGGAGCGGTATTGCAGCGTCTGGTGATCGCGCGGAACGAGTTGGATTCCGAAGAACGCCGGATCAAGGAGCGTCTTCAGGATCTCGAACGGCGCTTGGTTCAGCTGGGCGAAGACGTCACCCGGGAGCAGTTGCTGGTTTCGGAAAACGACGAAGTTCTGGAGCGTCTCGCTGAAGAGCGTGCGGAACTGGTTGAAGAAAATGAAACCGTGCAGGAACGGGCAGAGCTTGCTCGTGAAAAAGTGGCCGAGGTCGGCGAAATGCTTGCGGGCCACGAAAGCCGCCTGAGCGATGTGACGGCAGCTCAGGCGCGCGAGTTGGCTGAGCGCGGGCGACTTGAGCGCCAGGTCGTTGATGCGCGTCAGCGTTCGGAGCGCCTCGCCGCGCAGGCGCTGGAAGCGCGCAATGTACTCGACGCCTTGAGCGAAGAGATGGCAGCACACGATGGCATGGCCGAGCGACAAGCAGCTGTGGAGCTTGCCGAAGAGTTGCTTCTGGAGGCGGAAACAGCTGTCGAGATTGCTGAAACGCAAACACGAGAGACCCGTGAACTGGAGCAGGCGGCGCGCGGTCCGGTCAACGACGCCGAAAAGGCACTTTCAGCATTGGAGACAGAAGCAAAGACCCTCGAAAAGGTCCTTAACGTCTCTCTTGGCGGTGAATGGCAGCCTGCCGTCGACAAATTGACTGTGGCGCCGGGGTTTGAAACCGCACTGGGAGCCGCGCTTGGTGAGGATCTCGACGCCCCGCTCGATGCTGCAGCACCCGTGCGCTGGGGCGAAACTCCCGACGCGTCTTTCGATCCAGCTCTTCCGGAAGGCGCTAAGCCGCTTGCCGGGCATGTGGATGCACCGCCTCAATTGTCGCGCCGTCTGGCGCATATCGGGCTCGTCGAGGCACCAGATGGCCCGCGTCTGCAAAAACTCTTGAAGCCCGGTCAGCGACTGGTGTCAAAGGATGGAGACCTGTGGCGTTGGGATGGCTTTGTGGTCAGCGCCGAGGCGCCAACTCCAGCAGCACAGCGTCTTGCCCAGAAAAACCGCTTGGCAGAGTTGTCCGACAAAATCGATGCGGCCCGTGTCGTTGTGGAGGACAGCCGTGGCGCGTTGGAACGAGCGTCAGGCAACGTGCGGCAGGCTGCTGAAAACGAACAGGCTGCCAAGGGGCGGACACGGGGGCTCCAACAAGACCTGACGGCTGCACGCGAGGCGTTGGTTATTGCCGAGCGCGCCTATTCACAGCTTTCTAGCAAAAAGGCTGCAGCTGAAGAGCGTTCGGAACGGCTCGGTGAAGAGGCCGCTGAAGCGCGTGAAACACTGGCAGAGGCCGAAGAAGAACTCGCCGGCGCACCAGAGGTGGCCGGTTTTCGAGATGAGATCGCACGTCTTCAGGCTGATGTCGCAGGCGCGCGTGCAGCACTCGCCGAGGCACGGGCCGTTTCGGAAGGCATTTCCCGCGAACAGCAGATGCGAGACAGGCGGCTGGAATCCATTGCGCGCGAGTACGACAGCTGGAAAGCCCGTGCCGCCAATGCCTCCCAGCAGATCGCCGTGCTTCAAGGGCGCAAGCAGGAGGCGGAAGATGAGCGCTCGGAGCTGATTGAGGCACCCGAGGAGATTGAACTGAAGCGCCGGAGCCTTTTCAGCGAGATTGCCAAGGCGGAAGAGGCCAAAAAGCAGAAAGACGATGATCTGCAGCGAGCCGAGTTGGACCTGGCGGAGGTCGACCATGCCGCTCGCGCGGCGATGGAAGGTTTGGCAGGTGCGCGCGAAGAAAAGATCCGCGCGGAAGAGCGCCTTGAAGCGGCGCGCCAGCGCAAGACCTCCATCGAGGCCCGGATTGATGAGGATCTCGAGGTTCCGGTGTCGGCCCTGCCGGAGATAGCGGGGCTGAAGGAAGGCGCGCCACTCCCGGACCCCGAAGCGATCGAACGAAAGCTGGAGCGATTAAAGGCTGAACGTGAGCGTCTTGGAGGCGTAAATCTCAGAGCCGAGGAAGAGCTTCGCGAGATCGACGAGCAGAAGACAACACTGACCAGCGAACGAGATGACCTGATCGAAGCGATTCGGCGCCTACGGACCGGCATTTCCAACCTGAACAAGGAAGCCCGGGAACGTTTGCTGGCCTCCTTTGAAGTCGTCAATGATCACTTCCAGCGGTTGTTCACGCATTTGTTCGGTGGTGGGACGGCCGAGCTGCAATTGGTCGATTCCGATGATCCACTGGACGCGGGCCTCGAAATCATCGCCCGCCCACCTGGCAAAAAGCCCCAGACCATGACGCTCTTGTCCGGCGGTGAGCAGGCATTGACGGCCATGGCTCTGATCTTTGCCGTTTTCCTGACGAATCCGGCGCCAATCTGCGTTCTCGATGAGGTGGATGCGCCGCTCGACGACGCAAATGTCGAGCGTTATTGCGATCTGCTTGAGGAAATGGCGCGGCGCACGGAAACCCGGTTTGTGGTGATCACCCATAATCCCATCACCATGGCCCGGATGAATCGCTTGTTCGGGGTTACAATGGCTGAGCGCGGAGTCTCGCAGTTGGTCTCGGTCGATCTGGAAACTGCGGAGCGATTCCGCGAGGCCGGTTAGGAACGCCAAATCCTTGTTGCAATGCGTGCAGATCCATTCGACTTAGGTCTGGCACTGTTGCTCTGTGTGCGAAATTTTCTATTTAAAACAGAAGCTTATGCTTCATATGGTGGTTCTTGACAGGGCAGAGGGTGCCGACTATGGTGCGCGCGGCTTACGGGGGTTGAATAACTGCCGGATCTGAGCGGAATGTTGCAGCGGGGAACACATGAGCGGCTCTGCAGACGACGAACCGAAATCAGGACCGAAGGGCGATCTTACGGAAGCTGAACTGTCAGAGCGACGGGACCGGTTGAACCGGATGCTGGACGACAGGCAGGAAGCCGAACGGGCTTCCGAGGCCAGGTCAAAAGGCAGCACCTCCGGCTATGGCCAGGCAATGAAACTTTCTTCGGAATTCATTGCGGGCATTTTGGTTGGTGGCGGGATTGGCTGGGTTCTGGATCAGTGGCTGGGGACGACGCCATTTGGCCTGATCGTCTTTTTGTTGCTGGGCTTTGGGGCTGGGGTCTTGAATGTTCTTAGGTCGGCGGGTTATGTCGCTGAAGCAGAGAACAAGCTTGGCTCCGATGAGTCCGAAGACAGTTCCAATTAAATATGTGTCCGCGCCGTGATTGGCGCGCCTTGAAATGAACGAGCGAAGAAGGCTGACCGGTGGCGAACGATCCGATCCATCAGTTCAAGATCCAGAAACTTTTCCCGATTGAAGTCGGGGGTATGGATTTCTCTTTCACCAATTCTTCGCTGTTCATGGTTGCGACCGTGGCAGCGGCGTCTGCGTTTCTGATCTTCTCGACCAGCGGTCGTGGTTTGGTCCCGACCCGCATGCAGTCCATTTCGGAAATGGCGTATGAGTTTGTGGCAGGCATGCTGCGAAGCTCCGCCGGAACCGAAGGCATGCGCTTCTTTCCAATGGTGTTCTCGCTCTTCATGTTTGTCCTGGTGGCAAACCTGTTCGGCATGTTCCCCTACTTCTTCACTGTCACCAGCCACATCATCGTCACCTTCGCGCTGTCGATGCTGGTGATCCTGACGGTAACAATCTACGGCTTCATGCGTCATGGCATGAAGTTCCTGGGTCTCTTCGTGCCCGCCGGTGTTCCTGGCGCACTGATCCCGATTGTGGCACCGATCGAAGTGATTTCCTTTCTTTCCCGTCCGGTTAGCCTTTCTGTTCGTCTGTTCGCGAACATGCTTGCCGGTCACATCACCTTGAAGGTGTTCGCAGGCTTTATCGTAAGCCTGAGCGCAATGGGCGCTGTCGGCATCTTCGGTGCAATTCTTCCGCTCGGAATGACGGTTGCGCTTACAGCGCTGGAATTCCTCGTCGCCTTCCTGCAGGCCTACGTCTTCACAGTCCTGACCTGCATGTATCTGAACGACGCAATTCACCCGTCACACTAAGCGTTTCAAACTCATGCGGTGCCGAACCGGCACCGCCTGGTGAGACAATCTGCAAAAACACAATCTAGGAGCACGTGTCATGGAAGCAGAAGCAGCAAAGTACATCGGCGCCGGTATCGCATGCCTCGGCATGGGCGGTGCAGCTATCGCACTCGGCAACATCTTCGGCAGCTACCTGGCTGGCGCACTGCGCAACCCAACAGCAGCGGACGGCCAGTTCGGTCGCCTGGTTTTCGGCTTCGCCGTTACCGAAGCTCTGGGCATCTTCTCCCTGCTGATCGCCCTTCTTCTCCTTTTCGCGTAAGAACTCGCTAGTCCCTAGCGAAACTGACGCGACTCCGGTGGCGGCGCCCAAACCTTCAAGGTAACTGCGCCGCCTAATCGGGATTTGGAGACAGGAAATGGCAAGCCAAACCCATTCGACTACCGAAGGCACGCACGAAGTGATCGAAGTGCCGCCGGGTGAACATGGTGCGGGTTTCCCGCCGTTCGACAGCTCGACCTTCGCTTCGCAAATCCTTTGGCTGGCCATCACCTTCGGCCTGTTCTACTGGATCATGAAGAACGTGGCCGTGCCGCGGATTGCTGGCATTCTCGAAGATCGTAAGGATCGCATCGCTGGTGACCTTGCCGAGGCCAATCGCCTCAAGCAGGAAACCGACGCTGCCATCGCCGCTTACGAACAGGCCCTTGCCGAAGCGCGCAACAAGGCTCATGGCATCGCCCATGACACGCGTGCCAAGCTGAAGGCCGAGAACGAAGCGCGCCGGGAAAAGGCTGAAACCGAGCTTGCCGAAAAGCTCGCTGCAGCAGAAACCCACATTGCCGGTATCAAGACCGAGGCCCTGTCACAGATTGGCGACATTGCCGGAGAAACCACCACAGCGCTCGTTGAAGTGCTGATGGGCAAGGCTCCGACAAAGACCGATCTGACCAAGGCGCTCAAGTCGGCGATGAACTGAGGAGACGACAATGGACGCAACATTTTGGGCCTTTGTCGGTCTCGTCCTCTTTCTCGCTGCCATGTTCTGGGTCAAGGTCCCGGGCAAGATCAGCGGTGCGCTGGACAACCGTGCAGATGACATCCGCAAGGAACTGGACGAAGCGCGGAAGCTCCGCGAAGAAGCCCAGGCTCTTTTGTCGGACTATCAGCGCAAGCGTCATGAAGCCGAAGGTGAAGCAGAAGCGATCATCGCCGAAGCAAACTCTGAAGCTGAACGTCTGACCGTTGAAACCAACAACGCTCTGGAAGAGATGATCGCCCGCCGCTCCAAGGCTGCGGAAGACAAGATCGCTCAGGCCGAAACTCAGGCGATTGCAGAAGTTCGCGCACGTGCTGCGGACATCGCGGTTGCTGCGGCCGAACAGATCCTGTCCGCCAAGGTCAAGGACAAGGTGGCTGATGACATCCTGTCCAAGAGCATTGCTCAGGTGAAAGAAAAGCTGAACTGATCTGACCAAAGATCTGGCCAAAGATCAGTTTGAACGAGAAGCGGCCCCCGGGCCGCTTTTTTGTTTTTGGGCCAGGGAGCTTTTAGGGCGCCTGGTCTGACGCCAATCGTACAGGTTTGAAGGACCTGCGGTGCAGCGGGCAGGGGCCAAGCCTTGTGAGCGCTTCGCTGTGCTTCGGCACGCCGTAGCCTTTGTGAACGGCGAATCCATATCCAGGGTGATGAGCGTCGGCCCGCACCATCATTCGATCACGCAGTACCTTCGCCACAATCGAGGCGGCAGCAATGCACAGGCAGCGCCCGTCGCCCTTGATCAGGCTTTGCCCATCTTGCGTGAGGCCCGGCGGTACGTCGCGCCCGTCGACCAGAACCATCTTGGGCGGCAGTGTCAGTGCATCTACGGCTTGCACCATGGCACCAAGGGTGGCCGCCCGAATGTTCTTTTCATCAATGGTCGCAGCGCTGGCGCTGGAAATACCCACATGGGCCGATGACATGATCTGGTCGAAGAGCGCTTCGCGCCTGGTCTCGGTCAGTTTCTTGGAGTCGTTGAGGCCTTCGGGCAGATTGTCGTAGTCCAGGATAACGGCCGCCGTTACCACCGGCCCGGCCCAGGGCCCGCGGCCTGCCTCGTCAACGCCAGCCAGGCGCCCGTCAAACGAGGCGGCATGGCGCCGCTCCACCCGGGCGTCCGGTGCGTCGGGAAAGGGAAGATCGAAGAGGGAAGGGGTAGGGCGCTTGCTCATCGCCCAAGTGTGCCGCCGAGCGTTTCTTGCGGCAAGTGTTGCTCCTTAAAACAGGTCCAGCTGTACCCCACCTTTTTGCGGCGACACGAAGAGTTCTGTGTTGAGCTTGCGCCGGCGTGTGTTCAGACCGAGGCGCTTGGCCGCCAGCTGAAAGCGTTTTGCGATCTGGTCGGCATACGGGCCCTTGCCACGCATGCGCTCTCCCCAGTTGGCATCATAGTCCTTGCCACCACGCATGGAGCGGATCAGGCTCATCACATGCTGATACTGACCGGGCCGTTCGCGCAACAGCCAGTCACGGAAGAGTTCGGAAACCTCGCGCGGCAGGCGCAGAAGCACGAACCCGGCTTCGGTCGCGCCATGCTCGGCGGAGGCCTCCAGAATGGCTTCGATCTCGCTGTCTGTCAGCGCCGGAATGACCGGCGCTACCATGACGGATGTCGGCACGCCTGCATCGCTGAGCGACTTGAGCGCATGCAAACGTTTATGCGGGGCCGAGGCGCGGGGTTCCATGGACCGGCAAAGTTTCTTGTCGAGCGTCGTGATTGACAGGGCGACCTTGCAGAGATTGCGCTCGGCCATACGTGCCAGAATATCGATATCCCGTTCCACCAGCGCCGATTTGGTCACAATGGCCACTGGATGATGATAGCGGTCTAGCACGTCCAGTATCTCGCGCATCAGGTTGTAACTGCGTTCAGCCGGCTGATAGGCATCAGTATTGGTGCCGATGGCTATCGGCTTGGGAACATAGCCAGGCGCGGAGAGTTCCCGCTCGAGCAGTTCGGCCGCATTCGGTTTGGCAAACAGGCGAGCTTCAAAGTCGAGCCCGGGCGAAAGGCCCATGAAGGCGTGACTGGGCCGCGCGAAGCAGTAGGTGCAGCCGTGTTCGCAACCACGATAGGGATTGATGGACCGGTCGAAGGAGGTGTCCGGTGAAGCATTCCGGGTGATGATGGTGCGTGCTTTTTCTTCCTGAACGGTGGTCTTGAAAGGAGGCAGGTCCTCATGGCTGTCCCAGCCATCATCCACGATTTCCGTGGCCCGCGCTTCAAACCGCCCGGCCATATTCAACCCGGCGCCGCGACCCCGCCGGCGCTCGTCAGAAATGCCGATGGGTTGTAAAACACCGTCCGCCGCCTGGGCAGAGGCTGGCGCTTGAGCCGAACCTTCCTTTGCGGCAGTCATGGGCATGGTGCGAATCCGATCATCAGAAATGAGAACATAATAGGAACATTAATCGAAACAACAGGCGAAACAAGCCGTTTGCCTCGCCATGGCAAAAAAAAGGCGGTAAAAGAAAGGCCATGATCAGTGTGATTGTACCGACCTTGAATTCTGAAGCAGATTTGGCTCACTGCCTCGCGGCGCTCGTTTCTGCGGCCGCCGAGGGTGTTGTGCGAGAAGTGATCGTCGTTGATGGCGGATCTTCGGACAGCACCGAACGCGTTGCAGATGCCGCCGGCTGCGATTGGTGCGAGGTCAAGGGACCACGCAGCGAGCGATTGGCGGCCGGAGCCCAGGCCTCACGGCGCGGAGAATGGCTGCTTTTTCTTCCCGCCGACACGGTCCTTGAAGCCAGCTGGCATCACGAAGTACAGAACTTCATTGAGCGCGCTGAGCGGGCTGGCAGCGCTGACAAGACAGCCGCTGCCTTCAAACTGCGGTTCGAGGCCTTCGGCATGGGCGCGCGCGTGTCTGAATTCATGGCGGTTGTCCGCTCCAGGTTCCTGGGCATGCCGGATGGCAGTCAGGGCTTGCTGATTTCGAGGCGCTTTTACCAGAGCCTCGGCGGTTATCGGCCTCTGCGCGAGATGGAAGATCTGGACCTGGTCAAACGCATTGGCGGCCGGCGTCTTGTGTTCCTGCGCTCCGGCGCGGTGTGTTCGGGACGCGGGTCCGAGCGGGGTCAGTCTGACGGCCTGATTTCCGGCTTCCGGAAGTCTGTAGCGCGCTTCTGTGTCAACACTCTTCGCCTGCCACCCAAGGCACTGCTCAAGCTTCACGGTTGAAGCGCTTCAACTGGCTGCATAGTCCTGACGGAACCGCTCTGCCCAGTCCTGGTTGGTCGCATCGGCAAGCTTGGCAACGGGCAGTTCGACATCCTTTGCAAGATCACCATCAAGCCCCAGATTTGTCAGGACTTCTGCAAGAATATGCTGCGGGTCTTCTGACAGCGCGTCATAGGTGATCGTGAGCGGGTTGATGCCCTGGACGGCGAACCACTCGATCCAGGTGCGTTCGAAGGCCTCAAAAAGGTCGAGCTCCGCCTTGATTGCCGGTCCGTCGTAGACCGGCTCTCGCGGGGCGCTGAGACGCTCCAGCTCCCGCCCATCCGGCGCCTTGTGCCAAAGGCCGGTCTGCTGTGCCTTCACGAATGAAATCGCCTGCTCGAGCTTTTCTGCCCGTGTCAGATGGAGGAACAGCACCCGTCCGAAGGCTGCTTCCATGCGCGCGCGGTCAGTTTGCTCTTCCGGATGGAGGAGTGCCAGTTTTTGCTGAAAGAAGTCGAAACTGTGCCGCTGCAGTCTCAGGCCGAAGAGGTCAGTCCCGCCCCTGCCTTTTTCCCGCGCCGCGTCAAACACAGCCTTGAGACTATCTAATTCGCCAGCACAAGGCTCAAGACCATAATACTCAAGCCAGGCCACGAGCGAGGGTTCGTGGAAATGAGAGCCTGGACGGCCGGCGACCCCGGTGGCCGACAGCAGCTTGCACAAGAGTGTGCTGCCGCTGCGCGGAGAGGTGCAGATTACATAGGCATCATAGGCATCATAGGCATCATAGGCGGGCATGGCGTCCAACTGAAAGCGCATCACAGAACGTTCGTGACCTATCTACAAGATGTTTCGGCAAGAAGACGAAGAAACAGACGCGAAGGCACAGGAGAGAACTGCTCGGGATGTAAGTCGGCTTGTGGTGTATTGCAGGGCATGACTAAGCTTTAAGCTGCAACGCTCTGACACAGCGTTGGCAAGGTGAGGAGAAGCCATGACCACGGCCGCAGCTGCAGTGCCAGCCACCCGCACAACCACCGGCATCATCATGATGTGCGTCGGCGTCGCGTGTCTCTGCGTCAATGATGCGCTCGCCAAGACCCTCGGTGAGACCTATCCTCCCGTGCAAATCCTCTTCATGCGCAACATCATCGCGCTGCCGTTTGCGGCACTGGTAGCCTACTTCCTGGGCGGAGCGGGCGCATTGAGGACCTATAGTCTCGGCGCCCATATGGCGCGCGGCCTTTTGTGGATGGCTGCGGCAACGCTTTTCTTCACCAGCGTAACGCTTCTCGATCTGGCTGAGGCGACGGCGCTGGTCTTCGCAGCTCCGCTGTTCATCACGGCCCTGTCGGCCTTTCTCCTGCGCGAAACTGTCGGTTGGCGCCGCTGGAGTGCCGTTCTGGTGGGGTTCTTGGGTGTCCTGATTGTTGTCCGGCCTGGCGGCGGCAGCTTCCAGCCGGCACTGCTCCTGCCGCTTGCGACCGCGGTTCTTTATGCGGTGCTGATGATCGGTGCGCGTTGGGTTGATCCGCGCGAGAGCGTCTGGACCTTGATGCTTTATCTCGTCGGCGCCGGCGCGCTGCTCAGCGCCCTGGTATGCCCCTTCTTCTGGGTCGACCTTCAGTCCCGGCATCTTTGGCTTTTTGCCGCTATCGCCTTTTTCGGCACCATCGGCATCACTCTGATGACCCAGGCCTTTCGTCTTGCACCCGCAACCGTACTCGCGCCCCTCGACTACAGGGCGCTCATCTGGGCGAGCATTCTCGGCTGGATATTCTGGCGTGAAATCCCTGATCTCGCCACTTACCTCGGCGCCGCCATCATCATCGTCAGTGGGGTCTTCATCGTGTTGAGAGAAGGGGGCGAACGGGATAGGGCGTGCGAGTGATCTGGCGTCGGCAGTATTGTCAGGTTTCTTAAGGGGCAGCTATTTAGTTCGCAAAGGACTAGCCTTTGCCTCTACGGTCTTGATCGGAGCGGGATCTATAGCGGCTAGCTTGCCTAAAGTGCATCAATTGACTTCCTAGCGTTTTGGCTCCTTCTGGAGATTCTCGATCAGCGAAATAGCGGGTCGGTTTCCAGCCAAACATTGCAGTTAGGAAAAAATCTACTATACAAGGATTACAACTAAGCGCCGATTAGCGGCGTGGGGAAGCTATGAGCTACGAACCCAAAAAAGCAGCACAGCTGATCGCCTACCTTATCATGAAGTCTGGCGGCGATAGGCTCAACATTCTGAAGGCTGTAAAACTCGTCTATCTGGTAGACCGGTACAGCCTTGAGAAATTTGGATTTCCGGTACTTGAAGAACGGCGAGTTTCTATGCCGCATGGACCGGTAAACTCGCTAACATATGACTACCTCAATGGTGTTTATGATCCAGACCCTGTGGGATGGTCGGAGTTCTTACGGGATCGCGAAAATCACAATATCGCTTTAGCGAATTCGGACCTCTCAATAGAAGGCCTAGATGAGCTTAGTGATGCTGACATCGAGTGCGCCGATGCTGTCTGGGCCTCATTTGGTCACATGACACAGTGGGAGTTACGCGATTGGACGCATGACCCTAGTCATATACCCGAATGGGAAGAACCCAACGGCGGTTCGACCGTGATCCCTTTGCAGCGAATTCTGAATGCGGTGGGCGTCTCAAACGCGGAAGAATTCGCAAACGAGGCAGAGAGCTTTCGGCATATTGAAGATGCCTTTAGGCGTGCGAGGCTGAATTGATTTGGTTTCGCGCGCAGGGACACTACTAATACCATCTGGACCTGCGCATGATCCTGGCAGGAGGCACCTTCACGTAGTCTGCACTGAACCTTGTGAGCATGGTGATCAAGTTATCGTTTCGATTTCGACTTGGTCCAATTCGCTTTGTGATGCAACCTGCATACTCTAGGTGCATGAGCACGAATGGCTGACTCATAAGTCTTATGTCTTCTATCGTAAGAATCGAATTGAAGCTGCTGAGACTCTAGAAAGAGGCGTCCAACAAGGTATCTTTGAGGAGCGTGGGGCTATGAATGCGCAGGTTTTTCTTCGAGTAAAAAACGGTATCTGCCGCAGTAATCAAACGCCTAGGAAAGTGAAAAATTACCTCGGTTGCTAGTGCTTGACCTAGCTATTGAGTGCTTTCGACGAATATTCAGAATTTCTAATTGCCACTCAAATACCACGCCTCTATGCCTCCTGCAGTTTTCCGCGCTTCAGGTGCTCGTCCAGCCTCGGCATGATCTCGACGAAGTTGCAGGGCATGTGCCGGTAGTCGAGCTGAAGCTTGAGGATGCCGTCCCAGGCGTCCTTGCAGGCGCCAGGAGAGCCGGGCAGGGCAAAGATATAGGTGGCTCCCGCAACGCCTCCCGTCGCCCGCGACTGGATGGTCGAAGTGCCGATCTTGTCATAGGAGATCCGGTGAAACACTTCCGAAAATCCATCCATACGCTTTTCGAACAGCGGCTCGACAGCTTCCGGTGTCACATCGCGCCCGGTGAAGCCGGTGCCGCCGGTTGAAATCACCACATCGACACCCTTATCGGCGATCCACCCCCGCACAATCGCCTGTATCGCCGGAACATCGTCAGCGACAATCTTCCGGTCAGCCAACTTGTGCCCCGCCTTCTCGATGCGGTCGGCCAGAGTCGATCCGGAGCGGTCTTCTTCCAGCGTTCGTGTGTCCGATACAGTCAGGACAGCAATGTTAAGCGGAATGAATGGGCGGCTTTCGTCAATACGATTCATCGGGAAACTCCTCTGACCAAGACATAGTAGAGCCGGCGTCCTGGCGCCAGTCAGGGGCAGAGCCGGGCAGGACGGAGTGTGTTGAATATTCCAAAAGAGGACACTCTTGCGAAATAATGAAAAAATATAGGTCAGCAATATTGACCTTTAATTTCCTGCGTGATTTATCGATCAGACAACAAAAAAGAACCAGCAAGAGAGAAACGTCATGACTGATTGGGCACACCTTTATGCCGCCCGCGCCAAGAGGATGGGGGCATCGGAAATTCGGGAGCTGTTGAAACTTCTGGACCAGCCGGACATGATTTCCTTTGCTGGCGGCATACCCGATCCGGCCCTGTTCCCGGAAGATGCCTTCAAGCAGGCCTTTGAAGAACTCTTCTCGGACGGAAGTCACCTGACCGCTCTGCAATATTCGGTCAGCGAGGGGTACAAGCCTTTGCGGGAGTGGATCGCGGGCCAGATGGCAACCATCGGAGTTCCCTGCTCGGCAGAGAACATCATGATCACATCCGGCGCCCAGCAGGCGCTGGATTATCTCGGCAAGCTGTTCCTGACGTCTGGTGATACGGCACTTGTCGGTTGGCCGACCTATCTCGGAGCGCTTCAGGCCTTCAACGCCTATGAGCCAACCTACCAGCGACTTGACCCCTTCGCGAACATGTCGGCGCAGGCCTATCGCGAGACGGCAGCGGCAGCCGGTGGTGCCGTCAAATTCGTCTATACATCCGCCGACTTTGCCAACCCTACGGGCGAGACGCTGTCCCTGGATGCGCGCAACGGAATACTGGACCTCTCTGGTGACCTGGATATTGCTGTCATTGAGGATGCTGCCTATCAGTCGCTGCGCTTCGACGGCGAGGCTTTGCCGCCGCTTATGGCGCTCGACATTGCACGCTGTGGAGACATAGAGGCGACGCGAACCATCTATTGCGGCAGCTTTTCCAAGACACTGTCACCTGGGCTGCGGCTTGGCTGGGTCTGTGCGGCAACACCGGTCATTCAAAAACTCGTTCTGATCAAGCAGGCCTCGGATCTCAACTCGTCGACGCTCAACCAGATGGTTATGGCGAAGGTTGCTATGACCTGTTTCGAGGAACAGGTCGCCAGGATCCGCAAGGTTTACAGCCAGCGGCGCGATCACATGCTGGCAGCTCTTGAGCGTCACATGCCTGCCGGGGTCTCCTGGGGGCGGCCTGAGGGCGGTATGTTCCTCTGGCTGCAATTGCCGGTAACGATGGACGCAGCTGCTCTGATGGAGCAGTCTGTTGCAAGCGCGAAGGTGGCTTTTGTTCCAGGTCATGCGTTTTTCGCCGACGGATCGGGACGAAATTGCATGCGGCTCAACTTCACGTCATGTGGACCGGATAGGATCGAGGAAGGCATAGCCCGACTTGGACGCCTGATTGCGGACCGGATGCCCAGCGTAGCTTGAGGCAGGAGCAAGTGTTTGGACTGGAACGAGCGTCTCGACAACTATTGTGAACGGATGGGGCCGGAGTTCTGGGCTGAACCGCTCAATGCAGTGAGCAACCTGTCTTTCGTCGTTGCCGCGCTGTGGGCTTACGTTCTCTGGCGGAGGCAGACGCCCGGCGACTGGCCCGCTCTGTTCCTTATTGTTGTGGTCCTGGCCACAGGAATTGGCTCCTTCTTGTTCCACACAGTGGCAACCCGCTGGGCCATGCTGACCGACGTGGTGCCCATCGCCATCTTCATTCACGGCTACCTGCTGCTGGCGTTGAGGCGCTATCTTGGCCTGCCTTGGTGGGCGACCATTGCCCTTGTTACCGTGTTCCTTGTCGCGACACCCTTTATCGCCGCGCTCGCGCGGCCGGTTGCGTCCTCATCTGCGGGCTATGTTCCCGCGTTGCTCGCCATTTTCGCGATGGCGGCGCTGGTCTGGCGCACGGGGCAAGGGCTGTCTAAGCCGCTCTTCATCGTCGGTCTCTTGTTTTTGATCTCATTGACTTTTCGCACCGTCGACGCGCCTCTGTGTTCAGGCTTGGAAGTCGGAACGCATTTTCTGTGGCATATGTTCAACGGATTGGTGTTGTTTTTACTTCTGCGTCTTCTCATTTCTCAGCGTGCCGGTTACACCCCTTGAACAATCGTCTAATGCAGGTTCCTTTTGTCTTCTGTTCTCGCGCTGGTCTGGCAAGATCGTTCGCGCCCGTTCGGGGACGCAAGGGAAGGTCCCTGAACCGCCAATGGAAAGGCTGCGGATACCATGAGTGACAACAAGACCACCGGTAGCGATCTCACGGAAGCCGCGCTCTTCTTTCACCAGCATCCGCGCCCGGGCAAGCTTGAGATCCAGGCGACCAAGCCGCTGGGCAACCAGCGTGACCTTGCGCTGGCTTACTCACCTGGCGTGGCCGCACCCTGCGAGGAGATCGCCAAGGACCCTGCCAAGGCAGCCGATTATACGGCTCGTGGCAACCTCGTCGGTGTGATCTCCAACGGTACGGCTGTTCTGGGTCTTGGCGCAATTGGTCCGCTGGCGTCCAAGCCGGTGATGGAGGGCAAGGCGGTCCTCTTCAAGAAATTCGCGGGCATCGATGTCTTCGATATCGAGGTGGATGAGCTCGACGTCGATCGTTTCGTCGACGCGGTCGCTGTTCTGGAACCGACCTTCGGCGGCATCAATCTTGAAGACATCAAGGCGCCGGAGTGCTTCCAGATCGAAGCCAAGCTGCGCGAGCGGATGAACATTCCGGTCTTCCACGATGATCAGCATGGCACGGCCATCATCGTTGGCGCTGCCGTTCGCAACGGTCTTGAGCTTGCCGGCAAGAAGATGTCTGAAGCGAAGGTCGTCGCCTCTGGCGCGGGAGCCGCAGCGCTTGCCTGTCTGAACATGCTCGTCTCGCTCGGGGTCAAGCGCGAGAACATCTGGATTTCCGACATTGAAGGTGTCGTCTACGAGGGGCGCGAAGCCCTGATGGACGAGTGGAAGTCGAAGTTCGCACAAAAGACCGACAAGCGCACTCTGTCTGAGATCATCGAGGGCGCAGACGTATTCCTCGGCCTCTCCGCTGCCGGTGTTCTGAAGCCTGAGATGGTTGCCACGATGGGCAAGGGCCCGCTGATCCTTGCGCTGGCCAACCCGCGTCCGGAAATCATGCCCGAGGACGCCCAGGCGGTTCGCTCGGACGTTGTCATGTGCACGGGACGCTCTGACTATCCGAACCAGGTCAATAACGTTCTGTGCTTCCCCTACATCTTCCGCGGCGCGCTGGATGTCGGTGCAACCACCATTAACGAAGAGATGAAACACGCGGCCGTCGAGGCCATCGCCGAACTGGCCAAGGAAGAGCCATCCGACGTGGCGGCTCGCGCCTATGGTGGCGCGACAGAGACCTTTGGTCCGAAATACCTTATCCCGTCGCCTTTCGATCAGCGATTGATCCTCAGGATTGCACCTGCGGTCGCCAAGGCTGCCATGGCAACTGGTGTCGCCACGCGGCCGATCGAGGACTTTGACGCCTACCTGGATCGCTTGAACCGCTTTGTCTTCCGCTCAGGCCTTATCATGAAGCCGATCATCCAGGCGGCCAGCCAGGATGCCAAGCGTGTTATCTATGCCGAAGGTGAGGACGAGCGCGTGCTGCGCGCCGCGCAGGTTCTCATCGAAGACAAGGTCGCTGTTCCGGTTCTTGTCGGCCGCCCGGACGTGTTGCAGAGCCGTTGTGAGCGCTTCGGTCTGAAGATCCGCCCAGGGACTGATTTCGAATACATCAACCCGCAGGACGATCCGCGCTACCGCGATTATGTGGATGACTATTTCGCCTGCGTCGGCCGCAAGGGTATGCCGCCCGATGCTGCGCGAACCGTGGTGCGCACCAACTCGACGGTCATTGCTGCTTTGGCCGTGCGCCGCGGGGATGCGGATGCGGTCATCTGCGGACTTGAAGGACGCTTCATCCGCCACCTGCGCGATATCCGCCAGATCATCGGCTTGCGTGAGGGCGCGCGTGATCTGTCAGCGCTCTCCCTCCTGATCAACAGTCGCGGCGCTATCTTCCTTTCGGATACATTCGTCAGCGAAGAGCCGACCGCGGAGGAGCTTGCCGAGATGGCAGCCCTGGCCGCCGAGGAAATCCATTGCTTCGGCATCGAGCCCAAGGTGGCGCTCCTGTCCCTTTCGAATTTTGGGTCGCGCGATACTGCATCGTCACGAAAGATGCGTGACGCGCTGGAAATCCTTTGGGAACGCTGTCCGGACCTGGAAGTCGATGGCGAAATGCACGGCGATTCCGCCCTCAACGAGGTGCTGCGCAATCGGGTCATGCCGGACAGCCGCCTGAAGGGCGAAGCAAACCTGCTGCTGTTCCCGAACCTCGATGCCGCCAACATCGCGCTGAACCTTTTGAAGGTCGCAACTTCGGCCCTTCACGTCGGCCCGATCCTGTTGGGTACGGCAAAGCCGGCGCATATCCTGACGCCTTCGGTGACGTCGCGCGGCGTGGTGAACATGTCGGCACTGGCCAGCGTCGAGGCTCAGAAAAAAGCTGGGGCCTGAGTGGAAACACAGGCTTTGTGAGACGAGCCCTTTGGCGGAGCGATGCGTGCCGCCGAAGGGGCAGTCCCTGGCGATAGGACGATTATCCTTGACATTGCGGCCCACTCGGCAGATAGGGGGCGTGCATTATCCGGCTGCCGCGTGAGCAGCCCGCCCCTTGCAAACTTCCGGTACGATCCGGAAAAGTTCCAAGAAGAACCGCAAGATACTGCAAAACTCCTCCTTTCGGACGGGGTATCCTTTTCCAAGTTCCCATTTCACGCGGGGTTCTGACGGCATTTGCCGCCTTTCAAGGACAGTTCGGTCCTGGGCGCAGCACCTGCCGCAACCGCTAAATGGCTCTCGAGCTCCGCGATGGGATACGAGGGTTCTGGCACGCCATGGCGCATTGCGTCTGGTGCCAATGACAAAGGTAAAAACTTGACAGATTTCAAATCGCTTGGCCTCTCCGATCAAATTCTGAAGGCCATCGAAGCCAACGGCTATGAAGCGCCGACACCGATTCAGCGCGATGCGATCCCGTACATCCTCAAGGGTGAGGACATTATGGGTCTGGCCCAGACCGGCACCGGCAAAACCGCTGCCTTCGGCCTACCGCTGATCGAGCAGCTTCTGGCCAACCCCAAGCAGCCAGTTGCCAAAGGCGCACGGGCACTGATCCTGGCGCCAACCCGCGAGCTGGTAAACCAGATCGCTCAAAACCTGATTTCATTCGTGCGTGGCACGCCGCTTCGGGTTGCCTCCGTTGTGGGCGGTGTATCGATCAACGGTCAGATCAAGCGCCTTTACCGCGGCACGGACATTCTGGTCGCGACGCCTGGTCGTCTGCTGGATCTGGTCGACCGTGATGCGGTGCGTCTTGATACGGCGTCTTTCCTCGTGCTCGATGAAGCGGACCAGATGCTGGACCTCGGCTTCATTCATGCCCTGCGCAAGATTTCCTCCCTTGTCGCAAAGAAGCGTCAAACCCTGCTTTTCTCGGCGACAATGCCCAAGCAGATCGCTGATCTTGCCAAGTCCTACCTGACCGACCCGGTGCGGGTGGAAGTGGCGACTGCCGGCAAGACGGCGGACAAGATCAGCCAGTGTGTCCATTTCATGGACCAGAAGGCGAAGACAGACTTCCTGATCGATATGATGAGCACGCGTCCTGATGACTTGTCGCTCGTCTTCTGCCGCACCAAGCATGGTGCGGAGCGGCTCATGAAAAGGCTGGTGTCTTCGGGTATCTCTGCAGGGTCAATTCACGGCAACAAGAGCCAGAACCAGCGTGACCGCGCAATCAAGGGCCTGAAAGACGGCTCCTTGAAAGTTCTGGTGGCGACCGATGTCGCCGCGCGCGGGATCGATATCCCGGGCGTCAGCCATGTCTATAATTTCGAACTGCCCGAAGTGCCTGAAGCTTATGTCCACCGGATCGGCCGGACGGCTCGTGCGGGTGCCGATGGCGATGCAATAGCTCTTTGTGCGCCAGAGGAAATTGGCCTGTTCCGCCAGATCGAAAAGCTGATAGGCATTTCCATCGAGGTCGCGAGCGGCGAGGTTCCGGCCGATAGCCGTGCGGTTTCTCCCGGCAAGGGCCGCGGTGGCGGCAACCGTGGGCGCCGCAATGGTGGCGGCAATGGACCAAAGCCCGGCAAGAGGTCTTTCGGGGCACCTTCCGGAGGCAACGACAACGAAAACCGTGGTCGCCGACCGCAAAGACGCCGGCGGACGGCAGCGGCCTGATTGGCGCCAGCCAATCTGCATCCCTGACATGAAGAAAGCGCGGTTACTTCGTAATCGCGCTTTCCTTTTACGTAAACGTCGATTTCATCCATGCATGGCTAGTCTGCAGAACCGTTTGAAGTTCCAAGATTGTTATATCTTTCTGAATTAAAAGCATTATTTTGTTTAGTGAAAAAAATTTCAATAGTTGAAAAAATATTGCAATTTCCGTTAAGGTAATCTATATTGCTTTTCATCGGCGGCGCGATTGCAGGCCTTGAACGGAATAGCCCGTTCACTCGTTTTCCAAATGGAAAACGCGCAAAGGATGCAGGTATCGGCGACGCAGCGTTCGTTTTCGTGACGTGCAGATCCCTCAGCCTCTTTTGGGCCGGTGGATGATTTCGGCCATGTCCGGCTGTTTGGAACAGGGCGTGCGAAGCCGCGCGGCATCAGGTCATCGGGTATCGTTGGATCTGGGTCAGCATTGCGGCGCGCAGACCCGGCCAGACTGGATCGAGCCTCACGTAACGGCGCGTTAAATCTTGTGGCAGCGGAAAGGTGTGCCTGCTTTTCTAATGAGACGGGCCTGGTTCCCAAATCGTGGATCGGAGCACGCAGAGCAGAAGCAGTACCAGATAACCGCGACCAGGACCCGGTGGCTTTCACCATGGATCTTGGAAAAACCCATCGCCCACAAGTCGACGGCGCCAGACCTCTGGTCCGGCTCCGTTTTCATTTTTAGAGTCAGGCCTCGGGCCTGTTGTTTACATGTTGGGGTAGTTCGGGCCGCCTGCGCCTTCGGGCACCGTCCAGGTGATGTTCCGGTTTGGATCCTTGATGTCGCAGGTCTTGCAGTGGACACAGTTCTGCGAATTGATCTGGAATTTCGGCGCGTCTTCCCCTTCCTCGATCCATTCATAGACGCCGGCCGGGCAGTAGCGGTTCGATGGCCCTGCGTAGACATCATGTTCAGACAGCTTCTGAAGCGTCTCGTCCTTCACCTTGAGATGGATCGGCTGATCTTCCTCGTGGTTGGTGTTGGAGAGGAAGACCGAAGACAGCTTGTCGAATGAGATGACACCGTCCGGTTTCGGATAATCGATCTTCTTGCAGTCCTTGGCAGGCTTCAGCGTATCCGCATCCGCCTTGCCGTGTTTCAAGGTGCCGAAGAATGAGAAGCCGAAGAGCTCGTTGGTCCACATGTCGAGGCCGCCGAGCGCGATGCCGGCCACTGTGCCGAACTTCGACCACAGAGGCTTGACGTTGCGAACGGTCTTCAGGTCCTTGCCGATCGGACTGGCCTTCCAGGCCTCATCGTAGCTGGTGAGTTCGGCATTGTCTTCGCCGCGGCCAATTGCCGACATGACTTCTTCAGCGGCCAGCATGCCCGATAGCATGGCGTTGTGAGAGCCCTTGATCCGCGGAACATTCACGAAACCGGCAGAGCAGCCCATGATCAGGCCTCCCGGGAAGGAGAGCTTTGGAACCGACTGATACCCGCCTTCAGTGATCGCACGTGCGCCATAGGAAATGCGCTTGCCGCCCTCGAAGACATCGCGGATCGCCGGATGTGTCTTGAACCGCTGGAACTCGTCAAAGGGCGAAAGCCACGGGTTCTCGTAGTTGAGGTGCAGCACGAAGCCGACGGCGACCTGATTGTCTTCCAGGTGATACAGGAAAGATCCGCCACCGGTTTTGCCGTCCAGCGGCCAGCCGAAGGAATGCTGGACAAGGCCTTCCTTGTGTTTTTCGGGGTCGACCTGCCAGAGCTCCTTGATGCCAATCCCGAACTTGGCGAAGTCGCTGTCCTGGTCGAGATCGAATTTTTCGATCAGCTGCTTGGCAAGAGACCCGCGCGCGCCTTCGCCGATCAAAACATATTTGCCGCGCAGTTCCATGCCACGGGTAAACATGGCGTTCGGCTTGCCGTCCCGGCCAATCCCCATGTCGCCGGTCGCGACGCCGACAACGCGGCCCTGATCATCATAGAGAATTTCCGCGGCTGCGAAGCCGGGATATATTTCCACGCCCAAACCTTCCGCCTTTTCGGCGAGCCATCGGCAGACATTTCCGAGCGAGACAATGTAGTTGCCGTGATTGTTCATCAGCTTCGGCATGAAGAGATTGGGCAGACGAACGGAGCCCGCCGGTCCCAGAACGAGGAAGTGGTCGGCCTTGACCTCGGTCTTGATCGGCGTGTCTTCCTCACGCCATTCCGGCAGCAGCTGATCAAGCGCAATCGGGTCTATCACGGCACCTGAAAGAATGTGCGCACCGACTTCCGAGCCTTTTTCCAGAACGACGACACTGATCTCTTCGCCCTTGTCGGCAGCGATCTGTTTCAGGCGAATGGCAGCAGCAAGTCCGGCTGGGCCCGCTCCGACGATGACAACATCGACGTCCATGCTTTCGCGTTCGCCAAGTGCGTCCTGTTCTGACATCTGGTTCTCCCTCATGCGCTCCGGACTGAGCCCGGACGATATCCTTTTTGCATTTTTTCCCATTTCGAAGCACGACAAAATTTGCCGCATTTGCGAAATCGGAAAAAATGCTGCCATGCTGCGGCGCGTCACGTCGGACATAGCCCCATTTTTCCGTGTCACGTCAAGGTTTGATATAACGTTTACGTAAACGGAAGATACTGCAGTCAGTTTGCGAATGGAAGGGCGCGGCCAAAGTGCGCGTTCCATGCACAACCATTGGACAACGTGAACGGCGCCGAAGCGAGGCGCCTTGCGGACTTTGTTTTTCCTGCAGCTGGCGCTAAGTTGCCGTCTGGAGGCTTGGCTTTGCAAACATCCGACACAGCGCAGCGCGAACTGGAATCCCTGCTTGAATTCTATCTGGCATCTGGCCTCGACTGTTTTCTGGAAGAGGACGCAGTGGACAGGTTTGCCTTGTCGGCTGAGCTTGCCCGCGCGCAGGCCGAATCCCGGACATCTGCCCCAACGCGGCTCGCCGCCCAGCCCGCTCCCATGCAGTCTGGAGTCCCGGCACAGCAATCCCGTCTACCAGCAACTGCGCCGGCTACTCGGGAGTCAGGCGCTGCCAATGCTCCGATTGCGGGAGGGGCGTTCGCCGATGCTGTCGTGCCGGATACGGAGGCGATCCATGCGGCGAGGGACGCGGCTCGCAATGCTCAGACCCTGGAAGAGCTGAAGAGCTGCCTGCAGGCATTCAACGGTTGCAATCTGCGCCTGACCGCGAAGAACCTTGTTTTCGCCGATGGCAACCCGAACGGCCGTGTCATGATCATCGGTGAAGCACCTGGCCGCGATGAGGATCTGCAGGGAAAGCCTTTCGTCGGCCGGTCTGGCCAGCTCCTCGACAAGATGCTCGGTGCGATTGGCCTTGACCGGTCATCGGTCTATATCGCCAATGTGGTGCCCTGGCGCCCGCCAGGAAACCGAACGCCGACGCCTCAGGAAACCGAAATCTGCCGGCCGTTCATCGCTCGCCAGATCGAGTTGGCGGCACCTGATGTTCTGGTTTTTCTCGGAGCGGCTTCCGCCAAGACGCTCCTTGATGTCCAGGACGGTATCCGACGTATGCGTGGTCGTTGGATGAGTTATGATTGCGGAGGACGCAAGATACCTAGTCTGGCGACCTATCATCCTGCTTACCTTCTGCGTAGCTCTATAGAAAAGAGGCTTGGCTGGCGTGATTTCTTGTCTCTGCGGCAAAAGCTTAATGAAGACGCTAATGGTTAACGTAAGATCATGAAGTCTAAGTCCGAATTGGCTTGTTTCCGATGTTGAACTACATGGAAAATGTCAGAACTGGGTGATTTTACACATGGAATTAACTTTTGGTTTGCGTGTGATATGGTAATAATTCCCTATTAGGGGATTTATATTTTGAACGCATTGACTGCCGACATACCCGAGCACGCAATCGTGTCCGTATTGGTCATCGACCTTGAAGGATTGAACTGCATTGAGGCGTCTGCTTCCGGCTTCAACAAGTCGGGCTGCAATATTCTGTCGGATCGAGTCAGCGAATTGCGGGAGACCATTGGCCTGAGGGTCGACGGTCTCGACAAGATGATCCGTGGCCGGGTGACGGGCGTTTCAGATAGCAATGCGAACGTTGTTTTCGAGTTCGAAGACGAAGCGCCACGTGAGAAACGCAAAGAAGAACGCCGGGCTGTCCGGATCCCCGCGCAAGTCTCGGCCCCTCGCGGCGGGATCGTGATACATGCGATTATCGTGGACGCCAGCAAGTCCGGCTGCCGGTTGGATGCGCGCGATCTGGATCATCTTCCCGACAATGTCCGCATGCATATTCGTGGCCTTGACTTACCGGTCAACGGACGCATTGTCTGGCGAGCGCCCGGTTGCGCCGGCCTGGAATTGCTCTGGCAATTCTCCAAACGCGCAGATGTCAAAGGCGCCGGTCTAGGGGGCACCGCCGCCGTTGATGGGGCAGGTGGCGCTGTGCAGACTGCCACCGATGGCAACGTCACAGGCCGAAAGCGTGTCCGAAAAAGCGCCTCGACACGTGCAAAAGCCGGACTGGCGGGCGCTGCAGAAGAAACTCCTCAACGCGCAGATGCTTTCGGGCCGCGCCGGAAGTCTCCTCCGGCGCAAAAGTAGAATTAAAACTCGAGGCTTGCGCAAACCTTGCGCCGAGGCCTTTTATCCTTTTCGTTCAGGACCTATATCCCGATTACCTATCAACCGGGATCCGCCGATTTGTTTGAAAAACTCCGCAGCCTGCTTCCAAAGAAATTCCGCAATGATGGACCGGTCATTCCGGTGGTCCGCCTTCAGGGGCCGATCGGCATGGCGACCCCTCTGCGTCCGGGCCTTTCGCTTGCGACAGCCTCTTTGCCTCTGGAACGAGCCTTTTCGGTAAAGAAGGCGCCCGCCGTTGCGCTGATTGTCAACTCACCGGGCGGTTCTCCGGTTCAGTCCAGGCTGATTTTTCAGCGCATTCGTGATCTTGCCAAGGAGACCGAAAAGGATGTTCTGGTGTTCGTCGAGGACGTTGCGGCCAGCGGCGGCTACATGATCGCTCTTGCCGGTGACGAGATCATCGCCGACCCGTCATCTATCGTCGGCTCGATTGGCGTGGTGTCTGCCGGTTTCGGATTTCCTGACCTTCTCAAGAAGATCGGCGTCGAGCGTAGGGTCTATACGGCTGGAGAGAACAAGGTCATTCTTGATCCGTTCCAGGCTGAAAAACCTGACGATATCGAGTATCTGAAAAACCTCCAGCTCGAGATCCACGAGATCTTTATCGAGATGGTCAAGACGAGCCGCGGCGATGTTCTTGCTGATGATCCCGAGATTTTCTCCGGCAAGTTCTGGACCGGCGGTTCGGCCCGTGATCTTGGCCTGATCGACAGCCTTGGCGACCTTCGCAGCACCTTGAAGGAGCGCTATGGCAAGGATGCGGAGCCCAAGCTTTTCTCCGCTCCGCGCGGCTTGTTTGGCCGTCGCTCTGGCGCTGGCGGGATCTCTGGCGGGCAAAAGGGCCTTGTCGACGGCATCGGTAGCGATCTCATTTCGGCGGCCGAAGAGCGTTCACTCTGGTCGCGTTTTGGTTTGTGATATTGAGTTTTAATCTCTGAGAACGCCCTTTAGGGTTTTGAATCAGTGTGGGGAAGGGGACCAGATGACAGAACTTCTCGGCGTAGCAGCTTTGGCTGTGGGCGGTTACTGGATCGTCAAGCGCATGAAAAAGAAAATGGCAGATGTCGAGCGTCATTTGTCTGATATTGCCGCTCGCTCCGCCAGCAAAAGGCCTGCGGAAAAGCTGGTGCAGGATCCTTTGACGGGCAAATACCGGCCGGAATAAAGCCGGGCCTAGATTTTAGCCGCCTGTCCTGCTGCCCATTCATAGGCATTGTCGAATTCGGAGCTGCCCTTCAGCTTGAAGCCGTGACTTGTATAGAAGTCGTTCGCGGCGCTGCCTTTAAGCGCAATCAAGCGAAGGGGAAGCTTGAGTGCAGTGGCCTTCTTCTTCGCATCTCTCACCACGTGTGTGCCGATGCCCCGGCCTTGAATGTCCGGGAGGACATAGAGGTGATCAAGATAGAGATGATCGGCCCGGGTCCGCAGCACAAAGAACCCCACAAGCTGGCCTGAAGCCTCGATACGGAGCGTCTCGTCAGGTGTAAAGCTTTCCAGGAATCTTGCTTTCGCCCGGGCCGGGTCAAACCGGCCAATGGCCTCGAGGCTCGGGCGCATTGCCGCCACGCGCAAATGCGCGAGGCGTTCTCCGTCGTCTTTGCCGGAGGTCACGAATTCCAAGGGAATTCCGCGCTCCCGGCCAGTCACAATAAAGCGCTCGATCAAAGAGCTGCCATATAGACCGGCAGCTTGTCGATCTTTGGCACAACGATCATCTTCTTCACCTTGCCGGCTTTGAATGCTTTGAGGAACTTGTTGTAGTCCTTGAAGGCGACGCAGCCGTGCGAGCCGATACGTCCGCGCAGGAGTGGCGTGTGGGTCAGCATGCCGTCGCGCCCGTGCATGGCAGCGACGTCCACGGGAAGCATGCGAATGGCTTCGACGCCATGGAACCGTCGCTCGCGCATACGCAGGTTATAGATGTTGGGTGGGGTCGGTCCCTTGTTCCGCACCTTGGTATAGCGGGGATTGTCACGCATCTTGCCGATCCCCGAATGGGCCTCGAGCTTCGTACCATCAGGCATGTACACAACGGCGGCGCTGATGTCGTAGACGGCAATGCCGCTGCCGCGTCCGGGCAGGCGTACTTCGCCTGAATTGAAGACTTTCGACAGGCCACTGAAGATGCCGTCGCCTTCCTTGCGCGGGTCGACGTCGCGGGCATATGCCAGGGAGGCTGCCGCTGGAGCTGCGGTGTCGCGCGGCTTGACGATCCGGCGTTTTGGAGCGGCGGGGCGCTTGCCGGGCACCGGCACGGGCTCGGCTTCAAGCAGGGCAATCGAGCTCTCCGCGGGCACGTCGGGCTCCGCTGTCGGCTCAAGACTGGCCACGGCCGCAACGACTGCTTCGACCGGAATGTCGCCCGCGGCCGGCTCTGCGCTGGCCACCGTTTGGGCAGTCGCACCTGGGAATGTCAGCAGGCCTGCCATTTGGCGTGTTTCAATCAGGTGCCGCAATTTGCCTTTTGCATCTTGCTCTGCCTGGGCCACCTTTGGGTCGATTGCGCTCTGTGCAGCGCTAGCAACGCTTGTCGAAACAGCAGCGCTGACCTGTGCTGCGGCCCGATCCTCGAAACGTTCATCATGCCGCGCAGCGAGGGCTTCGTGCTGCCTCTTCTTTTGGGCTATGATCGCTGCGATTTCTCTAGGCCCCGGAAGGCCTGCATCTGGCAGGCCGGCTTCCGTTGCAGCTGCAGCGCCTTTTGCGGGAGCGGTCTGCCCTTGTGGGATCAGAACCTCTGGCTGCTTCTCTGCCCAAGAAATCTGTCCAAAATTCACGATCGCCTGGGGCGGGCCGTTCAAGGTCCAGATCAGAGCCAGTCCGGCGACTATGCTTGCGCCGCCAAACATGGCGAGGCGAATGGCACCGGTGACGCTTTTTTCTGCCGTTCTGGCAGCAGTTTGCGGAGTGTTTTTACGCATGTACTCTTGGGTCCAATTTACGCGTACCCGCACGGAATACACGTCCGCGCTCGATCAAACCTTGCAGCTGGGCGACGGGTGGCAGCGATGACAAAATCCCCTTTGCGACCCGTCAGCCCTGGCCGCTGACATTTCATGACTATGAGCAAACTTGGTAACCAAGACGTTTATGCGCTCGTTCAACCTGTCGAAGACCATCCAAAAACGGCTATTTTCAGGCGTTTCAAACAAGGTGAATTGTTTTTGCGGCGTTGCTTTTTGCAGCTTGGAAGCTCTTTTATCTGCGTCTTGATCTTTGTCCGGTGGCTCAATCGTGACATGCGAACCTGTCGTGAGCCTTGAGCCGGGTAACGTGGATTTCGAAGGAAATGCTTCGCCCTTTCCGCCTTCCCTGCGTAGGCAGAGAGCCAGTCGTCGCAGGCGCTTCGGCAAGACCCGTGAGACCCCGGATCCCGGATCTTCGCTCCGCTCGTCCGGGAAGGCATGGAGTGATAAGCGAGGCTGACCTTATCCCACGCCGTCATCCTCGGGCGTGTCCCGAGGATCCACTCCTACGGTATGAGTGGCGAACCTTGCTGGATTGCCGGGACAAGCCCGACAATGATGAATGCGGGGGTCTTTGCAGCCGCAAGGTCTCGCTTCAATCCGGGCCGTCATCCCCGCCTTGTGCGGGGATCCATTGGTACCCGTAGCGCTGGAATCAAAGCAGAGAACGCGCGGCAGTTTCTTGCCTGCTCGCAAACGTCCGGCTGGCAGCTATGTGGATTGGATCCCCGCACTGGGCGGGGATGACCGTCGGTGGTTCGGGGGACGTGCGGCATCCGAAACTTCACAACTGTCCACCATCCCCACCATCCCCCCATCGTCATTGCAGGACCTGATCCTGCAATCCATGCCGTCCCGTCTCCCCAAATCGAGGTGGTCCTGCGTGGCGATATCACGGCATGGATGCCATGGTCGAACCATGGGATGGCAAGGGTAGGAGGGGCCTATCTGCCTCAGGCTGACTGCTTGACGTGGTAGACGCAGCGGCGGCCACCGGAGAGGAGGTGTTCAGTGCGGGTGAGGTCAACGTCCTGGCCCAGAACAGCGCGAAAGAGGCTCATTTCTGATCGGCAGAAACCCTGGCAGGTAGTGGCCGCTGCGCAAATTGAGCAGTGGTTCTCGACCAGGAAAAACCCGCCCGTATCTACATTTTCCTCGACGCTTGCCATATAGCCTTCGCGTGAGCGAATCTCGGCAAGGGCGCAGAGCTTGTCCTTGAGCTCAACCTTGTCCGCGAGGGCGGTGGAATAAACTTTCAGCGCCTCTTGCTCCCGGTGAGCGATCAGGCGGTTGATGCCTTCATCGCCATAGAGCTCCTTCATGCCGTCGAGCAATCCAAGGATCAGACCGGAATGATTGTCTGGAAACTGCGCATGACCTTCGCGGGTTAGTGTCCAGACCCGCTTGGGCCTGCCAACGGCGCCCTTGATGTCTTCAAATCCCACGAGACCTTCCGCGAGCAGGCTGTCCAGATGCTGGCGGGCGGCGACGGACGTCACACCCTCGGCCTTGGCAAGCTCGGCAGCTGTCTGGGGTCCGGCGGTCTTCAGCGCCGTGATCAGTCGGGTCTTGGTACGATCGGACATAAAACGCTTCTAACATGGATCCGTGTTTAAAAAAAGATTTTGCTTTTTATATTGCCGGATCTCAAAAGTGGGAGCATGATAAAGAAAGAAAAAACTTTCTTTATGTCTCGTTGAAAGCCCGGGAGGACATCATGCGACCTGACTATCTACACCAGCGTTTCGGCATAAGTTTGCGGTTCGGCAGATGTGTTGCCCACCATCTGCGCCCCCTATTGCACCTTTGGTTGGCTTACAGGCGACGCCGTGCCTTGCGCCGGATCCCCGATGAGCTCATTGATGATGTGATCAAGGACCCGCAATTGAGGGCGCGGGAAAGCGAGCGCCGTCGGGCACGCCCAGCCTTCAGTGACTGGTACTGGCGCTGACGCGGGCTTATGGTCAAGGCTTGAAAGAAGGATGGGCGCGTCATTGGCTGGGGGGACAAAGCGGCAGAAGGAAATGCGCAAGGCGCTGAGATCCATGGCTCCGCGCATGCCTATGGCCGATGCCGAAGCCATCCTTGAGGCGGCATTGGCCGGGCATCTGCGCCATCTGCCGCCATCCATCGCGCTTTGGCAGGCCACCACAAGCCGCATCCGCCACGCTCATACCGACTATGACGCCTTGCTGGATGAGGGCTATGACCGCGACGCGGCACGCTTCTTCGTTCTGGATCATATGAACCAGATGCTGGAAGACTGGGGCAGCGCAAAGCGCCTTGATCCGAGCGAGGGCCAGGAGTTCTAGAGCCGGATCAGCCTTTTGGCGGAAAGCCTAGGCCGGGTTGTAGATCCACTGCTCGGGGATGACCGCCGTGACGCTTTCGCCGGCGCTGATGGTGCCTGGTTTCTCCACATAACCGACAAGGCCGCGCAGCCGTTTGGCCACTTTCGGGAACAGAAGATCCAGACCTTCACGGCCTGGAACGTGAGCGGCAATGGACTTGCCCGAAGCCCGGCAGGGCGCATTGTCACCATCCACCCGGATGACGGTGCCATTCTCAAACACCAGCCGTGTGCGTGGCGGGATCAGCGAAAGGTTTGGAAAGCCATCCAGCACGATATTGCCGCCGATCCAGGCCGCTTCAACGGTTTCAAGCTCCATGCGCTCGGCCACGAGTGCCAGCTCCGCAGGGCTGAGAATGGACACCTGCCGCTCGTTGCACATTTCCGTCCCACGCGGATACCACGGCTCACGACCACCGGATTTACGAGTGAAGCCGCCGTGGCGATCGCCTGAGATGCCAGAGAACTCAAGATCCAGCGCGTCGCACGATTGGGTGGCAAAATCACCGGGCGACAGGGTCTTCAGGACATCTGTGACCTGCCCGGTCAATTTGCGCGCCGGCGTGACGGAAAGCTGCTGAATCATCGCATCAGGAGAAACCGCGGAAGACATCAAGGACCCTTTCGAAAATCACTGTTGGCCGAGACTTAGCGCAAGCCTTGCTGTTGGACCAATGAAAGACATTGATCAACTGATTGGCAAGTGAGATGGGCCGGTCAGCGCCGCGTTAACAGAAGGTAAATATTCGCGAGGCCAGCCAATAAATGTGCAAGCTGCACAGGTTTTGAATCTTCTTGAAGATCGCGCGAAGCCTTATGATGTTGCAACCCAGTAGAGTGATGGTAGGTGGTACATGCGCGACGAGGGGATCAGCGAGAACGTCTTTGCCCGGTTGATCAATATCGCCGGGCGCCAGAGAATGTTGTCTCAGCGGATCGGGTTCTTGCTCATGACCATGAACGGCCTATGCGAGAAGGGGGAGCCGATTGACGGTGAACTCTGGACCATGCTTGAAGGCGCGGTCTCTGACTTCGGTCACGGCTATTCGATTTTGTGCCATGGCGACGCGGCACAGGACTTGCCGGCCCTGAAGTCCGCGCGCATCAACATGATCCTGACGCGCAACCAGCAGAAATCCGAGAGCGGTGGCCAGGTGATCGAGCGGTTCCTGTCTCAGACCCAAGACGCGATGGCTGCGTTCAAAGAGGGCAGGGCCCAGCCGCGTGATGTTGCCAGCACACGGTCCGCCTATGTTCTTGGCCCGGTTCTGCAAACCCTTCAGGCGCTGGTCGCGGCTTTGGGAGCTGATTTCGACGACGAGATGACTGTACGCCGCCAGGAGCGCAGCAGCGAAGTGAGCCGCGTCAAGGATGCACTGCATGAAATTCTCAAGGCGTCCCGTTTCTCGCGGATGGTCGCCCTCAACGCCAAGATTTCAGCAGACCGGGCAGGCGCCCATGGCCGCGAATTCGGCGCTCTGACCGAAGAGATCAAGAAGATTTCCGACAACATCACGGAAAGCTCCAGAGACATCATGCGCCACCTGGAGCAGGCCTGACACCAAACACGCTGCCGGGCCCCTGACTTTTACGCGTCTTCAAAGAGCCCGGTGGGAAATCCGTCGATGCTGACCTGGTTCTTCTGCCGCTGATAGGCCTCTAGTTCCTCTGCGCTCTTGTTCGCTGCCCAGTTGTCCAGGGATGGCCGTTCGCCTTCATAGTTGTGGAGCGGAACGCCATAACCACAGGAAGTCTGCACCAGGTCGAAGTCCAGATGCACCATCTGCCGTGCGCCGCCCGGTTCATCGCCCGCAAAGGCGCTGTCCAGCAGAGCATCATACTCGGCGCTGCCCCGGCGGATGATCCGCCCCCTGCCGTAAAGCCGCATGATTTGGGGCGGCCCGTCCATGGCGCAGAACATGATCGTCATCCGGTCGGACAGTTTCAGATGTGCAGCGGCTTCGTTGCTGCTGCCCGTTCGGTCCAGATACACGAGGGCATTGGGACCCAGCAGCTTCAGTGCCGTTGTCGAGCGCGGCGAGACATTCACCCGGCCGGTCGGCGCGGCGGTCGCTGTGAAGAAGATGTGCTGCCGCGCGATATAGCTGCGGTGGGCATCAGTGAGTTCGGGGAACTGCTTGGCCAAGAGATTGCTCCGCTGAAAGGACGCTTCGGCGGCAACCTATTGGAAAACCTTCCCAAGCTGCAAGGTACTCTGCCTGCCAAACAAAAAACGGCGGCCCGATGGACCGCCGTTTTAATTCGTTCAACAAGCTCCAGACTTACCGCCCCGGTTACCGGGTCAGCGGCTTGTACTTGATGCGGCGCGGGTCGGCGGCGTGGGCGCCGAGGCGGCGGACCTTGTCCTTTTCGTAGTCCTCGAAGTTGCCTTCGAACCATTCCACGTGGCTGTCGCCTTCAAAGGCAAGCATGTGCGTGGCCAGACGGTCGAGGAACATGCGGTCATGCGAGATGACCACGGCGCAGCCGGCGTAGTTTTCCAGCGCGTCTTCGAGGGCAGCCAGCGTCTCTGTGTCGAGATCGTTGGTCGGCTCATCGAGGAGAAGCACGTTGGAGCCCTGCTTGAGGACCTTCGCCAGATGCACCCGGTTGCGCTGACCACCGGAGAGGTCACCCACCTTGGCCTGCTGGGCCGGGCCCTTGAAGTTGAAGGACGAGCAATAGGCGCGCGAGTTGATCTCCTTGTCGTCGAGGTAAATGACCTCGCCGCCGTCGGAGATTTCTTCCCACACGGTCTTGTCCGGATCCAGCTTGTCGCGGGACTGGTCGACGTAGCCAAGATGCACCGTGTCGCCGACGACGATCTCGCCATTGTCGGGCTTTTCCTGACCGGTCAACATCTTGAACAGGGTCGACTTACCGGCGCCGTTCGGGCCGATGACGCCGACAATGCCGCCGCGCGGCAGCTTGAACGACAGGTCGTCGATCAGGAGGCGGTCCTCAAAGCCCTTGGAGACATTCTTGACCTCGATGACATTGGCGCCGAGACGCTCGCCGACCGGGATCATGATCTGCTCGATGGTTGGGACGCGCTCTTCCTGCGCTGACAGCAGGTCCTCATAGGCCTTGATACGGGCCTTGGACTTGGTCTGGCGGCCTTTCGGCGACATGCCCATCCATTCGCGCTCGCGTGAGATCGCCCGGTTGCGGGCCATGTCTTCGCGGCCTTCCTGGGCCATGCGCTTGGACTTCTTCTCCAGGTAGGCAGAGTAGTTGCCTTCGTATGGAATGCCCGAGCCGCGGTCGAGCTCGAGGATCCAGCCGGTGACATTGTCGAGGAAGTAGCGATCATGGGTGATGATCAGCACGGAGCCCTTGAACTCGCGCAGGTGCCGTTCCAGCCAGTGGACGGTTTCCGCGTCCAGATGGTTGGTCGGCTCATCGAGAAGCAGCAGATCAGGTTCGGACAGCAGCAGCTGGCACAGGGCCACACGGCGCTTTTCACCGCCCGACAGGTTTTCGACCGAAGCATCTTCCGGCGGGCAGCGCAGGGCTTCCATAGCCATTTCGACCTTGCTGTCGAGGTTCCAAAGGTCTTCCGCGTCGATGATGTCCTGGAGCTTGGCGCCTTCGTCGGCGGTCTCGTCCGAGTAGTTCATCATCAGTTCGTTGTAGCGGTCGACGATCGCCTGCTTGTGGGCGACGCCCTCCATGCAGTTCTCGCGCACGTTCTTGGTCGGATCCAGCTGCGGCTCCTGCGGCAGATAGCCGACGCGCGCGCCTTCTGCGGCCCAGGCTTCACCGGTGAAATCCTTGTCGAGCCCTGCCATGATTTTCAGGAGGGTCGACTTACCGGCGCCGTTGGGGCCCAGGATACCGATCTTCGCGTCCGGGTAGAACGACAGGTTGACGTTGTCGAGGACCTTCTTGCCCCCGGTGTAGGACTTCGACAGTCCGTGCATGTGATAGATGAACTGGCGCGCCATGGGGCTCCGCTTCTCCGGCATTTGATTCAGAAATGGGAAATCTTTGCGCGGGTTTTACGGGAAGATGACGCGCGGAGCAATGGCCTAACACAGCTTCCCTGAAATGATCATTCGTATG
This sequence comes from Roseibium sp., assembly GCF_039982295.1. GTDB lineage: Bacteria > Pseudomonadota > Alphaproteobacteria > Rhizobiales > Stappiaceae > Roseibium. The sequence goes on along the minus strand of NZ_JBDWYP010000082.1, from coordinate 191,544 downwards.
GGGGTGTTTGTGCAAGCAATCGCCGGGGCTTCTGGGCCGAACAATGATGACCTTGGCAGCGCAAGTCGGGGGCTGTAAAAGTCGTGCCTTCCCTGCACTGGCAGGGTTCCAAAAGACGCAGGCCGTTCAGAACGGGCGCGAGGTTTCAGCGTACCTGATCGTCGCTGCGCTTGTCCGGGAAGGCATAGAGAGGGGCAGGGACCACCGCACCCGCTGGCGTCATCCTCGGGTACGTCCCGAGGATCCACTTTTCCAGTTGCTTGCGGCGATGGGTTCTTGGATTGCCGGGACGAGCCATCGCGGGTGCGGCGTTGACGAATGCCTTGCCTAGCCCGCCTTCCGATAGACGCGCGCCAGATAGATCACCTCGCCGTTCTTTAGCCATTTATAAAGCGCTGAGCCCTTGGTGCCTGCGAATTCCTTGAAAAAACGACCAGCAAGCGGGATCTTGGCGATCCGAGCGACCTTGCGTTCATTCATTTGATCAAGAGCGGCGACCACGCCGGGTGAGAGCACTGTCTCTCGCTGTTTTTCAAGGGCCTTGACCGCCTCGAAAGACGCGTCGGTGCCGGGCATCATGGCTTTGCCGCGCATGTCCGCCCAGGTAAAGCTGCCGCCGGGTCTAAGTACACGGGCAACCTCGCGCAAGAATGCGTCCATGTCTGAATAGCAGTGGGAGGATTCGATGTTCACGACGACATCAAAGGAACCATCTTCGAAGGGCAGATTCTCGGCATCGCCAAAGGCATAGGACAAGACGTCCGTTTCGCCATTGAGCGCCTGCGCACGTTTCACAGTCACCGGTGAATAGTCCACTCCGACGGCCTTGGCCGCACCGTGATAGTTTGCAACATAGGCGGTTCCCCCTCCGCGGCCGCAGCCGACCTCCAGCACCCGCTTGCCAGCGAGGTCGATGCCGTCGACAGCCTGGAAATAGAGACCGATGAAGGCGCGCTCCGGCTCATCGATTTCATCAAGTGGGAATGCGGCCTTGTCTGCCGGCGGCAGATAGCCGTAGTTCATGAAACGCCAGTCGCCGTCAGTCCAAAAGCGGGACATGAGGTTATAGAGCCGTTGCCAGCCCCACTTTCGGGCCTTTGGAAAAATGCCTCTGTCGGCTGCTTCCAACACCATGTCGAACACACGACTTGTCATGAAAATCTCTTCCTCTGGAAAGGTCTCGGCAATTTCAGTTTGTCGGTGCCAGTTCAGGTGCAGGTGCCGTCTTGGGCTTGGCAATGAGGTCAGACGTTTCCCGGTCGACCCACTCACGCCATTTGTCGATCAGCTTTTCATCCCGCTCTTTCGCAGGGTCGTAGCTTGGAAGGTAGTACTTCAGGAAGGCAAGCAAGCTGAAGCGCGCAAAGCCAGGTTTGACGATCAGCAGCCACCAGAACCGTGTCCAAAATCGAATGCCGGTCTTTTCGCCATCGGCCCGTGCATAAAGGCCGACGTTGCGCAGGTAGTTGATCAGGAATGTAACAGCCACGCCGTTGATCGCGCCGGTGCGCAGGAAATAGCGTTTCCAGGCGGGCATATCCCGGGAAGCATCTTTGAAGACGTCGATGGCGACGGCCATATGCTCAAGCTCTTCAAGTGCGTGCCAGGTCCAAAGCCTGCGATAGCGGATGTCTGCGCCTTCAAAAACCTCCGGATGACGAAGGACTGCAAAGGAGAAGACAGCTGTAAAATGCTCAATGGCGCAGGTGACTGCGAGCCGGATCATCGGGCTCTTGATGGTCTTTAACGTGGCACAAAGGTTGGCCTCCATCTTGTCGACATCATAACCAAGCGCTTTAAGCGAATTATTGTAATCCAGGTGTTCGCGGGTATGGAATGCTTCCTGCACCGAATACCCCTTGATCTCGGCGGTCAGCTCGGCGTCGGAAAGCTTGCCGGCATAGTGGGTCAGTGAACGAATGAAAAACCGCTCTCCCTCGGGCAGCGCAACCGAGAAGCAATCAATGATCGCGGTTTTTTGCAGGTCGTTGTCGAACCAGTGCCGTTGCGCAGCCTTGGAAATGCCAAAGTGTATATCGCGCGGAATAATGTCTTTATGTACGTCGCCCATAAATTCGCTTTCCATATTTCGCTCGCGCCGGACGATAGAGGAATGAAGCGTAGTTTCATAGGCTTATGTAGGGAACAGTCATGGCAGAGAATGCCGAAGTTTGTGAGTGAGTTTTTGCTTCGAGAGGAGCGGGACTGCAGTTAGTTCAGCAGCCTGCGCTCAGCATGCCGGATCCAGAGCCCTGACGTCCTTGCTGGAGCATCTTCTGGCCGCTCGATCGTTGGCCACGCCCTTGACCTTCTGCCCCTTGCGTGGCACCTGTCGCCAACAATGGAGCGGCGTGATCTTCGCTGCCCGAAAATCAACCGGATCCGACGGAAACGAAAAGCCATGTCGAGCGATGTCCCGGCGCATATGCGTCCCGAAAACTCCTTTCAGGGCCTGATCCTGACCCTTCAGCGCTACTGGGCGGATCAGGGGTGTGTGGTGTTGCAGCCCTATGACATGGAAGTCGGCGCGGGCACGTTCCATCCTGCAACGACGCTGCGCTCGCTCGGGCCGCGGCCGTGGAAGGCTGCCTATGTTCAGCCGTCCCGTCGCCCGACCGACGGCCGCTATGGCGAGAACCCGAACCGTCTGCAGCACTATTACCAGTTCCAGGTCATCTTGAAGCCGTCGCCGGAAAACCTGCAGCAGCTTTATCTGGACTCGCTGAAGGCCATCGGGCTCGATTCAGCGCTGCACGACATTCGCTTCGTGGAAGATGACTGGGAAAGCCCAACGTTGGGCGCCTGGGGGCTTGGCTGGGAGTGCTGGTGCGACGGCATGGAAGTCTCGCAGTTCACCTATTTCCAGCAGGTGGCCGGTTTCGAGTGTTCACCCGTGTCCGGCGAGCTGACCTATGGTCTTGAGCGCATCGCCATGTATGTCCAGGGCGTCGATAACGTCTATGATCTGAACTACAACGGCATGGAAGGCGACGACAAGGTCACCTATGGAGATGTCTTCCTTCAGGCCGAGCAGGAATATTCGCGCTACAATTTCGAACACGCCGACACGGACATCCTGTTCCGGCACTTCAAGGATGCGGAAGCCGAATGCCGTGCCATTCTGGATGCAGGTGCCAAGGCCCGCGAAGACGCCGGTGCCAATGTGCACCAGGTCGTGCTTCCGGCCTATGACCAGTGCATCAAGGCCTCTCATGCGTTTAATCTGCTGGACGCGCGCGGCGTGATTTCGGTGACCGAACGCCAGAGTTACATTCTGCGAGTGCGTGAACTGGCCAAGGCCTGCGGGGCCGCATTCCTTGAAACGGAAGCGGGCGGCGTCGGGTATCAGCTTGAGGCGGCCGAGTAAGGCGCAGCCCCTCAAAACCACCGCCTGAACCTGCAAAGTGTAATCTGAATTACAGTTCGCCGGTTTTGCAAACCTGATAGCTCGTCAGCCGGTGACAAGCGGCCGATCTCCCGATAGCTTCCGGAGCAATTGTTTCGGAGGTTTTCATGGTCAGTTGGTTCGTTCTTGCATTTCTGTTTGCGCTCTCGCTATTCGCCATTCTTCTCTACAACACGCTGGTGAAGAAACGGCAGATGGTAGAGGAAGGCTGGAGCGGCATCGACGTCCAGCTGAAGCGCCGGGCAAACCTGATCCCCAATCTCATCGAAACCGTCAAGGGCTACGCGTCTCACGAACAGGAGACGCTGGACCGGGTCACCGAACTACGGGCGCAGGTCAGCGCCTTGCCGAAGGGGGATGTCGCTGGCAGGGCACAGGCGGAAGGCATGTTGTCCCAGGCCTTGGGCAAACTGTTTGCGGTTGCCGAAGCCTATCCGGACCTCAAGGCGAGTCAGAATTTTTCCGATCTGCACACTTCACTTGATGAAATCGAGAACGCGATCCAAATGGCCCGACGCTATTACAACGGCGCGGTGCGCGGGCTGAATGTTGCCGTGGAAAGCTTTCCCTCGAACCTGATTGCCAACCAGTTCAAGTTTGAAAAGGCAGAGTATTTCGAGATCGAAGACGCGGCTGAGCGCGCGGTGCCCAAAGTCCAGTTTTAAGGAGCGCTTCCGTGACATGCTGTCGTTCCCTGAGACTGATCCTCTTCGCTGTCGCCACGCTTTTAGGGATGGCGGGTGCGCAAGCGGACGAGCGCATTCAGACGTTTGTCTCCGACATTGTCGTGCAGCAAGACGGATCCTTGATGGTGACAGAAACCATTACGGTCCGTGCCGAAGGCGATCAGATCAAGCGCGGCATCTTTCGCGATATTCCGTTGAGGGCCAAAGATGCGGACGGCTGGACCCATGATGTCGGCTTTGAGCTGCTGTCCGTTCACCAGGACGGCAAAAAGGCTCAATATTTCACCAAGCTCAATGGTGATGGCGTCAGGATTTATATTGGTGACGCGAGCGTCTTTCTGAAGCCGGGGACCTACACCTATGCCATCACCTACTTGATGGATCGGCAGGTTCGGTTTTTCTCTGATTATGACGAGGTCTACTGGAACGTCACGGGCAATGAATGGATTTTCCCGATAGACGAAGCCGTTGCCAGGATTTCCCTGCCGCATTCCGCGAAAGCGTCAGAATGGGCCGGGTATACCGGCGGGTACGGCGAGGCGGGGACTGCTTATGTTGCCGAACAGGAGCCGGCGACATCCCGGATCGTTTTCACAACCACATCACCCCTTGGCGCTTACGAGGGGCTGACGGTTGCCGTCGCCTTCCCAAAGGGTGTTGCAGACGAACCCGGTGATCGCGAAAAGCTTCTGACCTGGCTCCAGGACCAGCGTGTGCTGGTTGTCGGCAGCATCGGGCTTTCCGTCCTGATGCTCTATTACCTGGTGACCTGGCTGGCTGTCGGACGGGATCTGAAGACGGGTGTTGTCTTTCCAAGGTTCAAGGCACCGGAAGGAGTGTCGCCCGCTCTTGCAAGCTATATCGTTGAACGCGGCTTTGGCGGAACGGGATGGACCGCTCTGTCGGCGGCGTGTTTGAGCCTTGCGGCGAAGGGATATCTGACCCTGACAAAAAACGATGACGTCATGGTGCTGCAGTCAGCCAGTGCTTTCAGGCCCGGCTCGGACGGGAAATTGCCGAACGGAGAAGCCGTCATTGAGGCGTTTGTCTCCGGGAGGGGCGGGTCCCTGGCGCTGGACAAGAACAACGGCGAAGCGATCAAGACACTCGGCGCAAAGTTCCGGTCGGCAATTGCCAGGGAAAATCGTGGTGTCTATTTCATCAAGAACGGATGGTACCTGTTTGCAGCACTTGTGCTGAGTGTGGTTGCCATCGCGGCTCTGTTTGTTTTCGGCAACTTGAGCGACAGACAACTGGAGAGATCCCTGCTGTTTGGGTTTTTCTCCGTTTTCTCAACCGCCCTTTCGCTCGGGTTGGCACATTTGATCTTGATGCCGTTCAAATCTGCCCTGGGTGAGACGGCCAGAGACGTTTTGTTCTGGATTGCCTTTGCAGCGATTGCGGTTGGGGCCCTGTATCTGATCAGTCTTCTGACCGCGCTGATTGTCGGTGATGGCTCCGAGATCCCTCTGGTGCCGCTGTTTGTCCTCGCGATCGTCGTTCTGTTTTTCTTCTATGCGAACCACATCGATGCACCGACAGCTGAAGGGCGCTCCATGATGAGCGAGATAGAGGGTTTGAAGCTCTATCTGTCAGTTGCCGAAAAGGAACGCCTGAACATGTCCGGCGTTCCGCAGATGAGTGTCGTGCATTTTGAAGCATTGCTTGCCTATGCGGTCGCCCTAGGGGTCGAGGAGCCCTGGGCGGAGAGGTTCCAGCACTGGCTGAACTCGGCGACGCAAGCGGCGGAAAATCACGACTATCGCCCGACCTGGTACAGTGGTCGTGACTTCAATGGCCACGATATCACCCGCAGCATCGGGGCAACGGCCAGCGCCATGGCCGGGTCATTTCAGTCTTCTCTGCCCGCTCCGAAGTCTTCCAGTTCCGGCTCTTCCGGCGGAGGCTCTTCCGGTGGCGGCGGCGGCGGAGGCGGCGGGGGCGGGTGGTAGCTGGCGTCTTTCCACAACCGCGGCTACAAGGGGGCCATCGGCGCAAGGGAAGGCATAAACGAAATGACTGAGGGACTGCTCACAATCGGCGAGTTCGCGAGTTTCAACATTGCGATCATCGTCTATTTTCTCGGCGTGCGCCTTAACGCGCTGTTCCCGCTGCTCAACAATTATAACATTCCGGAACCGGTCTCCGGAGGCTTGCTGGTCGCGACCCTGGCCCTGATCGTCTATCTGGCAACAGGTGCTGAAATCGGCTTCTCGCTCGCCGCTCGCGACTTCCTGCTGCTGTATTTCTTCACGGCTATCGGCCTCAACGCGAAATTCTCCGATCTCGCCAAGGGCGGCAAACCGCTGTTGATCCTTCTGGTCCTTACCGTGGGCTATATGCTCGTGCAAAACGGCATCGGCACAAGCATTGCCCTTGCGATGGGCTTGCCGGTCGGTTTTGGCCTTCTGGGTGGCACGATCTCTCTGGTCGGCGGCCACGGAACTGCCATCGCCTGGGGCCCGACCCTGGTTGAAACCTACGGCGTAACCGGTGCAGTCGAAATCGGGGCGGCCACGGCAACCCTCGGACTGATCGCCGCGTCCCTGTTGGGCGGGCCGATTGCCGACATTCTGATCAACAAGCGCGGTGCAAGGCCTGCGTTGGCGGCTCATGAGGAAACGCCGGTGATCGGTATCGAGCATGATGACGAAGCCACGGCCACGGTGACCCACACAGGCCTGATGCGCAGTCTCCTCTGGCTCAATATCGCCATCGGGCTTGGTTTTGGTCTTCAGGAAAGCCTCAAGCTGGGGCTTGGTCTCGACTTGCCGCTTTTCGTCGTCTGCCTGTTCTGCGGCATCCTGCTGTCCAACACGGTGCCCGCCGTGTTCAAGACAATGACCTGGCCCGCCCGTTCGCGCTCACTGGCGGTCATCTCCGACCTTGCGCTGGGCATCTTCCTGACCATGTCACTGATGAGCCTGCAGCTGTGGACCGTTGCCGGTCTTGCTGGCCCGATGCTGATTATTCTGGCAGCTCAATTGGTCGGAGCCGCACTCTTCATTGTCTATGTTCTGTTCCCGGTTATGGGACGGGACTATGAGGCAGCTGTCCTTGGTGCGGGCTTTGCGGGATTCGCGCTGGGTGCCACGCCGACGGCGATTGCCAACATGACCGCAGTCACCAAGCAATATGGCGCAGCAACACGGGCTTTCCTGATCCTGCCATTGGTCTCGGCGTTCTTCGTCGACCTGTCCAACGCAGCGATCATCTGGCTGTTTCTCGGCGGCTAGAGGCCGATCAGAATGATGAGCGGGTGCAGACTGCTCAGTTGATGGCCTTGGCCATGTCGTTCCCGGAGGGCGCGTCGACAGTGTGGGGCATTGCGCTCCCTACGCCTTGCTGAGCAACCATTTCGTCGATCCGCGCAGCGGCCTTGGCCGCACTGAAAAGGAAGCCTTGCCCGAACTGACAACCGCTTTCGGCCAGCTTGGTCATGACCGCGGGTTGCTCGATACCCTCGGCCACCGTCTCGATGCCGAGCCCCTTGGCCAGTACGAGGATCGCGTCAATGATGGCGGCGCATTCGGCGTCGTCTTCCATATGCAGGGTGAAAGACTTGTCAATCTTGACCTTGTTGATGGGAAAGTCCCGCAGATACCCAAGGCTCGAGTGGCCGGTGCCAAAGTCGTCGAGCGCGATCTGGATGCGCGCCTCCGACAGCTGCTCTAGGACAGCCTTTGCCGCGCGTGGGTTCTTGAAAAGAGAGGTCTCGGTAATCTCGAGGATCAGCCGACCCGGGTTAAGGCCGCTGTCGGCGAGGATCGACATCACCTTCAGTGGAAACGTATGGTCGTGCAGCTGGACAGGTGACACGTTGAAGCTCAGGAACATGTGCTCCGGCCACTGGCTGGCCACCCGGCAGGCCTCCCGCAGAAGCCGGTCCGTCAGTTCCGAGATGATACCGCTTTCTTCGGCAATCGGGATGAACTGATTTGGCGGCACATGGCCAAAATCCCTGTCTGACCAGCGGGCGAGGGCTTCGAAGCCGCGGATCTTCTGGCTGGCGAGATCCAGGATCGGTTGGAAATGGACCTGAATTTCATTCTCTGCCAGGGCCGACCGCAGTCGCTGTTCCAGCAAGGTGCGGTGCAAGATGGACGCGTCCATCTCCATCTCGAAGAAGCGATAGGCCGAGCGACCCGAAGTCTTGGCCCGGTAAAGCGCAATATCGGCCCGCCGCAGAAGCTCGGACACCGAAAACCCGTCGTCCGGGAACATCGAGATTCCGACGCCGGTGCCGACCTGAACCTGACGGCTTTCGAGGCAAATCGGCTCCTGGATACGTGCCAGGAGGCGCCTTGCCAGATCCGCGGCCTCTCTCTTTTCTGCCAGTGGCGGTGTCACGATGGCGAATTCATCACCGCCCAGACGAGCGATCATGCCCTCGTTACCCACTTCGCTGGAGAGCCTGAGGGCGAACTCGCGCAGCAATGCGTCGCCGAAAGCATGGCCGTAGACATCGTTGATCGGTTTGAAGCCATCAATATCGAGCATCATCACCGCTCGTCTTTGCCCATGAATGGTCTTCGCCGTCAGTTCTGCAAATCCGTCAATAAATTTGCGGCGGTTCGCCAGACCGGTCAAAGCATCGTGCTCAGCCAGCTCGCGCGCCTGTTGTTCGGCAACTGCGTGACGGTTGATTTCACCCTTGAGATGCAACAGGCGAAAGATGCCGTAGATGGAACCTGCGATGAAGAGCGTCAAGGAATAGCCGATGATCAGGTCGAAGAGCCAAACCGGCCCATGCTTGATCAGCAGCGCATAAGGCTCGGCCTCGGCCAGAATGTAACCAATCGGAACGACAGCGACGACAAGCCAAAGGCCACAGCGAAGAGTATAACGAGGCAAGCGCTGAAACAGTCTCAAAATCTAAAGGCTCGGCTTGTTTGTGTTGGACTTCAGTATTGCCGATTTTTTATTTAGGAAGCGTGAATTCGTCGTCTGGGTATAGGGATATTGTAAAAAATAACAGTGTTTATGATTTTTATATTTGAAAGCGCTTGTTCGGCTTCTGGCAGCATGACGGCGGGGTCGGCCCCTCGAAAAACGCTACCAAGCAGCGTGACCCTTCCAAGGGGGTGACAAAACCAGCCTGAATTGCTAACGGACGGGCACTGAATTTACCGGGCACGCTGCCCGCGATTGACCACGGGCATATCGCCCGCCAAACACCTGAAGGCTGTTGACTCCAATGCCCGATCTCCTGCTTGAACTTTTCAGCGAGGAAATCCCCGCGCGCATGCAGCGCCGCGCCGCTGAAGACCTGAAATCCCTTGTGACCAATGCTCTGGTCGATGCGGGTTTGCCCTATGAAGGGGCAAAGGGTTTTGCAACGCCGCGCCGTCTTGTCCTGCATGTTGCCGGCGTTCCGGCTGCATCAGCAGCAACGCGTGAAGAGCGCAAGGGCCCGCGAGTTGGATCTCCGGACAAGGCTGTCGAGGGTTTCCTGCGCGGGGCAGGTCTTTCCTCCATCGATGAGGCGACGATCCAGAGCGATCCCAAGAAGGGTGAGTTCTACGTCGCGGTGATCGAAAAGCCGGGTCGGCAAGCCATCGACATCATTTCCGGGTTCATGCCCGGTCTGATCAAGGGGTTTCCCTGGCCGAAGTCCATGCGCTGGGGCACGGGATCGATGCGCTGGGTGCGTCCGTTGCATTCCATCGTCGCGACATTCGGTCCTGAAACAGAAGAGCCGGATGTTGTTCCATTTGAAGTCGAGGGCGTCACGTCAGGACAAACCACACGTGGTCACCGCTTCCTTGCCGATGAGGCCTTCGAGGTTCGCCGCTTTGACGACTACGCGCCGAAGCTGGAGAAGCACAAGGTTGTCATCGACGCCGATCGCCGCAAGGACATGATCCTGCATGACGCGCGCGACCGCGCGCTCGCGCTTGGTCTTGAGCTGGTTGACGATCCAGGCCTTTTGGAAGAGGTCGCAGGCCTGGTCGAATGGCCGGTGGTTCTGACCGGTACCTTTGATGAGGCTTTCCTGGAAATCCCGGACGAATGCATTCAGTTGACCATTCGGGTGAACCAGAAGTGCTTCGTTCTTCGCGACCCGAAGACCGGCAAGCTGGCCAACCGCTTCGTGCTCACCTCCAATCTTGAGGCAAGTGACGGCGGCAAGACCATCGTCGCGGGCAACGAGAAGGTCATTCGCGCCCGTCTCTCCGACGCGCGGTTCTTCTGGGAAACCGACCTGAAGACGAAGCTTGCGGACAACTTGCCCAAGCTCGACAGCATCGTGTTCCACGAAAAGCTCGGCACACAGGGCGAGCGCGTCAAGCGTCTCGAAGCGCTGTCGGCTGAAATCGCGCCGCTGGTTGGCGCAAATGTCGACAAGGCCCGTCGTGCCGCGCAGCTGTCCAAGGCGGACCTGGTCTCCGCCATGGTCTATGAGTTCCCCGAGCTCCAGGGCCTGATGGGCAAGACCTATGCTGAAAAGCAGGGTGAAGACGCTTCTGTCGCCATCGCCATCGAGGACCACTACCGCCCGCAGGGCCCGAGCGACAGCGTGCCGACCGATCCGGTCGCCATCGCCGTTGCGCTGGCCGACAAGCTCTACCTTTTGGCAGGGTTCTGGGCCATCGGCGAAAAACCGACCGGTTCCAAGGATCCCTTCGCCCTGCGCCGTGCCGCACTGGGTGTCGTTAGGATCATTTTGGAGAATGGGCTGCGTTTACCGCTTAAAGACTTGCTACTTCGACAAGTAAGGATGATCGCGACCGAGATTTACTATAGAAGTAAGGCTCAGACTTCCGATCAGATCGAACAGCTTAAAGCAGCTGGCGTACAGCACGATTTTGCCGATGAATTGAGCGATCGGTTCTCAGGCTCTGTCAAAGCGATTGATACTGACGAAAACGATCTGATACCTGGTGTTCATGATGCAGTTGAGGATGATGTCGCCGACCTTCTGTCTTTCTTCGCCGACCGCCTGAAAGTTCACCTGAAGGACGAAGGTGCCCGTCACGATTTGATCGACGCCGTCTTTGCGCTCGGCGGTCAGGACGATCTGCTGATGGTCGTCAAGCGCGTTGAGGCGCTTGGCAAATTCGTCGCTTCCGACGACGGTGCGAACCTGGCTGCTGGCTACAAGCGCGCGGTCAACATTCTGCGCGCCGAGGAAAAGAAGGGCGGGGCGCCCGTCACCGGCCGGCCTCATGCGGACCACTTCAAGGAGCAGGCCGAGATCGATCTGGCCGCAGCCATCGACACGGCGCGCGCCGAAGCAGAGGCTGCCGTCAAGGACGAGAACTTCGAAGGTGCCATGGAAGCGCTGTCGAAGCTTCGCGCGCCGGTCGACACCTTTTTCGAGGACATCCTGGTCAACGACGAGGATCCGGACATCCGCATGAACCGTTTGCGGCTTCTGTCCGAAATCCGCGACGCCACCCATGTTGTTGCCGATTTCTCCAAGGTGGCGGGCTAACGCTGCAGGCAGCACGAGGCGAGGTGAATGCAATGCCGGAACTGATCCGCGAAAGCGTCGCCTCCGACTTTCCGGTTCTTGAGGGGCTCTATCCCCTGGCGTTTCCGGACGAGGACCTCCTACCGTTGCTGCGGGACTTGTTTGCTTCTGATTGCGTTCTTCTGTCGCTCGTTGCAGAAACTGACGGAGCCGTGGTGGGGCATGTTGTCTTCACGATGGTGCAAGTCGGCGGAACAGACGCGAAAGCCGCCCTGCTGGGGCCGGTCGCCGTCGCCCCGGACCGGCAGAAACAAGGAATTGGATCGGCTCTCATCGAAAGGGGCTTCGGCTTACTGGCTGATGAGAACGTGTCCCGCATTTTCGTTCTGGGAGATCCCGCCTATTACGGCAGGTTCGGATTTGATCCAGAAAGCAAGGTCGTGACGCCTTTCGAGATTCCGGTGGAATGGCGCGAGGGCTGGCAATCGAGAACCTTGTCCGACGGCGCGAGCGACGTGTCGGGCACGCTGGTCGTGCCGGAACCGTGGAACAAGCGCGATCTCTGGGTGCCGCCCGAATAAAGCCCGGCCGTCTTTCAGTCTCGGAACATCGAACGATCAGATCTGGCTGACCAGCAAGCCGCTGGCCGCCATCAGAACCAGCACTTTGCCCAGGCCCATGTGAAGGCGCAGCAGCAGGACCCCGGCAAGACAGGTCAGCGCTGCTGCCCGCCAGTCGAAGCTTGCCACGTCCGGCAGCCACAGGGTCAAGGGGCCGTGCTGCTCCTGTTTCACCGATCCAAAAAGCGTGTGGAGTGCGAACCAGATCCCCAGATTGAGGATTACGCCCACCACCGACGCTGTGATGGCCGCAAGTGCGCCGCTGAGCTTGGGTGCGCGGTCGAGCCGGTCAATGAACGGGGCTCCCGTGAACACCCACAGGAAACAGGGCACGAAGGTGGCCCAAAGGCCGACGACAGCCGCCGCCAGCCCCATCACCACACCGCCTGCCTTTTCGCCGGCAAGATAGGCGACGAATTCGGTCACCAGAATGAGCGGACCTGGTGTTGTCTCCGCCAGCCCGAGCGCATCGATCATTTCGTTGGCTGTCAGCCAGGAACGGTTGATCGCCACTTCCTGTCCGAGATAGGTCAGCACCGCATAGGCACCACCGAAGGTCACGACCGCCAGCTTGGAAAACAGGATCCCGACCTGAACCAGAAGATCATCCGCCCCGAGGGCCAGCCAGAGTGCCCCGAGCGGGACGACCCAAAGCGCCAGCCAGAAACCTGCCGTCAGGATGGTCCGCTTCAGGATGGCTGGCTGAGGTGAAGCGTCGTCAACCTCCTCGCGGCCGTGGCTGGTGAAATAGCCATAAAGCGCAGCGACCAGAATGATCACCGGGAAGGGAACGCTGAAGAAGAAGATCGCGACGAAGGCCAGTCCCGCCAGAACCCAATAGTCCCGGCGTTTGAGCGCACGCTTCGAGATCCTGAGCAGGGCTTCAATGACGATGATGATCACAGCCGCCTTGATGCCGAGGAACAAGGCGGCCACGAGCGGCGCGGTGCCGAAGGCGGCATAGAGGCTGGCAAGGACCAGCATCACCAATGCGCCGGGCATGATGAAACTGAGCCCGGCGATCAGTCCGCCAAGGGTGCCGTGGAGACGCCATCCGGACCAGGCGGCAAGCTGCATCGCTTCTGGGCCGGGCAGCAGCATGCAGAAGCTGAGCGCGTTGAGATAGGTCTTCTCGCTGAGCCACTTCTTCTCATCGACAAGCACCTTGTGCATGAGGGCGATCTGCGCAGCCGGGCCGCCGAATGACAGGAAGCCGATTTTCAGCCATGTCGCTGCGGCTTCCTTCAAGTTGGGATGTGAGGAGGTCATTTTCCGCTGTGCATCTCTGGCCAGTCGTGGGTTTCGCTCGTGGCGTCTCGGCACCACCTGTAGAACGCATCATAGAGCGCGAGGCCCGCTTCCAGCTGGGCCACGTCGTCCCGGTACATCCGCGACAGGCCGAGTGAAGCTGCCAGAAGACCCGCGCATTGGGGCTCGAGGTCGAGCCGTTGTGTGTCCGCGCCGCGTACGATCCTGGCCAGATGAAGCAGGGCGGCGCTTGATAGGCCGAATTCCTCGATCATGGTATCGAAAGTGCAATTTTCGCCCCGGTGAGACCAGGTGACGCCCTCGATGTCAAAAGGCGTCGCGTCAAAGCGCTCGGCTACCGCGGTTACTTCCTGCTTGGCGACGAACAGAAAGACAGCCGATGGGGCAACGAACCGGCGGATCAACCAGGGACAGGCAATCCGGTCGACTTTCGGACGCAGCCGGGTAACCCAGACAGTGCGGCCTTTTTCGTCCCGCTCTGGCAGCTTGCAGCAATTGACGTTTGGCAAACCGGCTTCGCGCCAGGCAACCATTCCGCCCTCAAGGCTCTCGGTCTCAACCCCTTCATGGCGGAGCCAGGCTGCAACCCCTTCGCTCAGTTTCTTGCCCTTGTGGCAAATGATGATGGCCCGTTGGCCACGAAGCTTTTCGGCGAGGGTATCGATCTGGTCATGTGGATGACGGAAGGCCCCTGGGATCAGCAACCGGTCGACCTCGAAGTCCTCATCGATACGGACATCAACAAGAACCGGACAATCCGGTGTTCCGACCAGGCGGTTGAGTTGGGAAACGGTAATTTGGTTCGGCGCAGGCATAGCGTCCTCCATAGCGTATGGATCTCAGGACGCGATCTTTGAGCTTGCGCTTCACGGGGACGTCGCGGGAACCCCTTGCGCGAAAAATGTCCTCAAGAGAAGCAGAAGTCAATCAGCTTCTCTTGAAGGTTTCATGTCAAAGCTATTCGGCTGGCACGTTGGCCAGACGCGGCACAGGCTTTTCCTCTATCGGCCAATGAACGGCCGCCGCGAAGATCCCGAGAGCAATGCTGACGTACCAGATCATATCGTAAGAGCCCGTCTCGTCGTAGAGTTTGCCGCCGAGCCAAACCCCAAGGAACGAGCCGATCTGATGGGCCAGGAAGACGAAACCGAACAGGGTCGCCATGTAACGCGGTCCGAACATGACCGCCACCAGCCCCGAAGTCGGAGGCACTGTGGAGAGCCACAACAGCCCCATGGCTCCGGAGAACAGCAGGACGGTTAGCGGCGAAGCGGGTAAAACAAGGAACAGGGCGATCACGACTGAACGGGCGAGATAGATGCACGACAGGAAAATCGGCTTGGACCAGCGCCCGCCAATGTAGCCCGAAGCGAGTGAGCCGACGATGTTGCAGAGCCCGATAAGCGCAAGAGCAATGGCTCCCCAGGACGGGTCCAGGCCAAGGTCTGCGATATAGGGCGGCAGGTGGACCGTGATAAAGGCCACATGGAAGCCGCAGACGAAAAAACCGAAGGTCAGAAGGATGAAACCACGGGTTCCGAAGGCCTCTGAAATGGCAGACTTGAGGGTCTGGTTGGAAACTTCAGGAGATGTCGACTGATTGGATGCCTTGCCTTTCAGGGCAATCGCCATCAGCGGAATAATCGTGATCAGACCGGCAAAGAAGATTAGCGTTTGCTGCCAGCCGACAGTCGCGATGAGGCCGTTGCCGAGTGGTGCGAAGATGAACTGACCGAGCGATCCGGATGCGGTGCCGATGCCGAAGGCAAGGGAGCGCTGCGCCGGGGAGACGATCCGGCCGA
Organism: Roseibium sp.; assembly: GCF_039982295.1. Taxonomy (GTDB): domain Bacteria; phylum Pseudomonadota; class Alphaproteobacteria; order Rhizobiales; family Stappiaceae; genus Roseibium. The sequence continues at coordinate 176,344 of NZ_JBDWYP010000082.1, read as the reverse complement.
AGGCGGCAAGCACAAGCGAGAATGACGAGAAGGCGATGCCAAGTCCGATGAGAACGCCGGCGGAGACTTGTAGCGCGACGACACTTTCAGCATCCGCCATCATCAACAGACCGGCTGCATAGAGCAGGGCGCCGACCGTCATGGTCTTCCAGGTGCCGAAGCGGTCTGCCGACATGCCGGCAATCGGCTGGCCGATGCCCCACATCAGGTTCTGGATCGCGATGGCGAGCGCGAAGATCTCGCGGCTCCAGTCACGTGCTTCCGTCATCGGCTGGAACAACAGTCCCATGGCCGAACGCGGGCCGAAAGACAGAAGGGCGATCACGCAACCACACACGATGACCAGTGGAATATTCGGACCGGAACGAGCGGTAGCAGTCTGGCTATTAGGCATGATCTTGTCCCGATCCGCGTTTCAAAGAACCGGCACGATACGGTCCGGAGGATATTGAAAAAAGTGATTTCTTTTGAAGAAAGGATCAAAATTCTGAATGAGTGGTGCCGCCGCGATCGCAGGTCAGTGGGCTGATATGGCAAGATGCGCGACCGGTCTTGCTAAGTCGGCTTCGGTGATATGTTTCGATCAAAAGTATTCAGGTATATGAAAATAATAGTGAAATAAGAACGAAAGGGTCATGTGTGAGGAATTTTATGGATTTTTCAGATCGGCGGGGATATATAAACTCATTATGAGCAAAAGAGTTGGTGGGGCACATCGCCCTGTTTTCTTTTGCATTTAATATACTCAATATGAGTATAAACTATGAGGGAGGCCGCCATGACCACGACGAACTTTGGTGTCGCATGTGAAAGCGTCGAGCAGACAACCGCCTTTTCCACCAGCCCGCCGTCAGCCTTGCAACGGTTCGCGGAAATCGAGCGGCCCTCCCTCGACTACACGCCCGAGGTGGCCGAAGCGACCGCGTCGATCTACGAGAAGGTCAAGCACATCATTCCTGCTATCGAGTGGCCAGTGCTTGCGCCGACAATCCATGCGATCAATCGGCTGAAGAAAGAACGCAGCGCGGTCATCCTGGCGCACAACTACATGACCCCGGACATCTTCCACGGCGTTGCCGATATCGTTGGAGACAGTCTTCAGCTTGCAATCGAGGCCAAGCGCGCGAATGCCGATGTCATTGTCCAGTGCGGTGTGCACTTCATGGCCGAGACCTCGAAGATCCTCAGCCCGGACAAGACGGTATTGATCCCGGACATGAAGGCTGGCTGCTCGCTGGCTGAATCGATCACGGGCGCAGATGTTCGTGCACTGCGCGAACGCAATCCTGGTGTGCCGATCATCACCTATGTGAACACCTCGGCCGACGTGAAGGCCGAATGCGATATCTGCTGCACGTCCTCCAACGCCCTGCAGGTCGTGGAGAGCTTCGGCACTGACAAGGTGTTCCTAATCCCGGACAAATATCTGGCGGCCAATGTCGGGAACAAGACCCATGTGGAGGTGCTTGTGTGGGATGGCGCGTGTGAGGTTCACGAGCGGTTCACCGCTCAGGAGCTGCGCGACTACCGCAAGATCGACCCGGGAGTGAAGATCATCGCTCACCCCGAGTGTCCGCCCGAAGTCGTGGCCGAAGCCGATTTTGCCGGGTCCACCGCGCATATGATCGACTGGGTCAAGACGAAGCAGCCGGAAAAGGTGATGATGATCACCGAGTGCTCCATGGCCGACAATGTGGCCAGTGAGACGCCCGGTGTTGACTTTATCCGGCCCTGCAACTTGTGCCCGCATATGAAACGCATCACCCTTGGCAAAATTCTCGACAGCCTTGTCGAAATGCGGGAAGAGGTGGTCGTTGATCCGATCATTGCCAAAAAGGCGCGTATCGCGGTCGAACGGATGATTAACCTGAAAAAGATTAGCCAGGACTTGTATCGGTGAACGATAGTGACAAACGCAAGGAAAGCAGATCGCCAACAGACGTTTATTTAAAGGTCAAGAGGTGGTCTGCAATATTTTGGATCGTTTGTACATTTTACTTTTTTGGGGGAATTGAGGACAGTTCAATAAAGAAGCTGGAATTTCTCGGTTTGAGGATTGGGGATGATAGTCTTATTCCAGTTCTTCTGTTTTTTATATCCATTTACATGTTGTACAATCTTGTATTTTGTTGGGAAGTTCAGAATTCAATTGTAAAAAGTGATATTTTTTTGAAAGTAGACTATCGAATCCATATTATAGTCGCATTTTTATTTTTGTTTTTCTCTCTCCTGAATACCCTGTATTCAGTGAGATTATTTGGCATCCACATCCCGACTGTACTGTCAGAGTTGTTCGATATCTCCAACGGAGCTCTTTCGTCAGCAATGGTTTCGATTTTCTCCGCATCTATTGGAGGAATTGCAACAATGATTTCTGCAGCTTCGGTGGCTGTAGTACTTCGTAAGTTGAGATTTGCAAAATCAGAACAGGACCATGTTATTTTTGAAGAGATAACTAATTTTAAATGGAAGTTTTATTATACCGGAAAGCGTTCTGAAGATGAATCGAAAGTAATGACATTCACGTCTGAAGGAAAAATTGAACAAGGTGCAAACGGGAATGAAGCCTCGTGGATCGTTCGGAATGGCATTCTTGAGATTTTGAATGGTAAGGGCGATGTGTACAGTCGCTTCAAGAAGGACGGTGACGTCTTCAGGCATACCAATGATGACGACACGCTGTCTCTTCGAGATCAGTTTATGGAAAAACTAGAGAAGAAATAATTGGGTTTGTAATGGGCGTTTCCTCTGAGGATTTTGTCCCCGCGCTGGCGGGTAAGGACGTTGACGACGTCGTCATTCTGGGCGGTGGACTGGCCGGTCTGTTCTGCGCGCTCAAACTGGCGCCGCGTCCAGTCACCGTGATCTCCAATGCGCCGATCGGGCAGGGCGCATCCTCCGCCTGGGCCCAGGGCGGCATCGCGGCAGCTGTCTCCGAACAGGATACGCACAAGAAGCATTGCGACGACACGCTGGCCGCTGGCGCAGGCATCTGCGAAGACAAGATCGTCGAGATGATGACCCGGGAAGCAGGGGAGCGTGTCCGCGATCTTCTGTCTTACGGGGTGCCTTTCGACCAGGATCTGGAAGGGCGGCTGGAGCTTTCCCGCGAGGCGGCCCACTCCGAAAACCGGGTCGTGCGCGTGCGTGGAGACATGGCCGGCCAGGCGATCATGGCTGCGTTGATCGCAGCGGTTCGCAAGACGCCGTCAATCCGACTGCTGGAAGGCTTCATGGGCGAGAGCCTGATGGGCGAAGGCCGTTATGTCACCGGTGTTCTGGCCCGCAAGCGCGGCGGCCTTGAGCGTATGGCTTTTCCCGCCCATGCGGTGGTGCTGGCGTCAGGCGGCATCGGCCACCTTTTTGGCGTGACGACCAATCCCGGCGAAGCCAACGGTCATGGTCTGGCGATGGCCGCGCGTGCAGGCGCTGTGATCGCTGATGCGGAGTTCGTCCAGTTTCACCCGACCGCTCTTAACGTCGGCAAGGATCCCGCGCCTCTGGCGACAGAGGCCCTGCGCGGTGATGGCGCCCTTTTGATCAACGCCGCCGGTGAACGGTTCATGGAGGGCGTCCACGATCTTGCCGAGATGGCCCCCAGAGACATCGTTGCGCGTGCGATCCACCGCGAAGTCGAAGCGGGGCGCGGTGCCCTCCTCGATTGCCGGGACGCCGTCGGCAAGAGTTTTGCCGAACGCTACCCGACCGTCTTTGCGGCCTGTCAGGAGGCGGGCATCGATCCGGCGACCCAGCCGATCCCGGTTGCCCCAGCCGAGCACTATCACATGGGCGGCGTTCTGACCGACGCCAACGGCAGAACTTCGCTCGACGGTCTTTGGGCGGCTGGCGAAGTGGCGGCCACCGGAGCTCATGGCGCGAACCGCCTTGCGTCGAACTCACTTCTGGAGGCGGTCGTCTTCGCCGCACGCATCGCCGAAGACATTCAAGGTCTGATGCCGACGCCGCGCAGCGCCTATTGGAACGAGATGGACAGCGAGCCGGGACTGCCGAGCCAGCGCAACACTGATGAACGTGAGGCGATCACCGTGCTGCGTGAAACCTTGAGCCGCAACGTTGGTGTGGAGCGCAGCGCCGACAGCCTGCGTCAGGCTCTTGTCGACATCGGCCAGGCAGAAGCCAGGTGTCAGCGGGTCTCGATCCGCAACATGATGGCATCCGGAAGGATCATTGCAGCCGCGGCCCTCAAACGCGCGGAAAGCAGGGGCGGTCACTTCCGGGCCGACTATCCCGATGCCGACCCAGCGCAGGCGCGGCGCTCCTACATAACGCTTGATGAGGTGAACGCCATTGCCGAGGCGGCGGCTGATCAGGCTGCCGGCAATTCCGTCTCGAACGCAATGGGAAGCTGATCAATGTCCGCCCAATTGCCCGTGCTGCCGAAACTGATGATCGACGAGGCCGTCAAGGCCGCGCTGTTGGAGGATTGGGGCCGGGCAGGGGACATAACCAGTCAGGCGACGATCCCGGCGGACAAAGCCGCAACGGCGGTGATTGCAGCGCGTAAACCCGGGGTGCTCTCCGGCCTTGGTTTGGCCGAGAGCACATTCCGTCAAACCGAAGATGCGCTGCGGTTTGAAGGACTGGCATCTGACGGCGGGCGGCTGGAAAAGGGCACCATCGTCGCCCGAATTTCCGGACCCGCGCGGGCCATCCTTTCAGCGGAGCGTGTTGCCCTCAACTACCTTGGCCATCTGTCTGGAATTGCCAGCGCCACGGCGCATTTCGCGGACCTGATCTCCCACACCAGTGCGGACATTGTTTGCACCCGCAAGACCACGCCGGGCCTGCGTGCCTTTGAAAAATACGCGGTGCGTTGCGGCGGCGGCTCAAATCATCGTTTCGGCCTGGACGATGCCATCCTGATCAAGGACAACCACATTGCTGTTGCAGGTGGCGTGCGTCAGGCCATCGAGGCGGCCAAGGCCTTTGCCGGCCATCTGGTCAAGATCGAGGTGGAAGTCGATACGCTCGACCAGTTGCGCGAGGCGCTTCCCCTGAAACCGGATGTGGTGATGCTCGACAACATGGGGCCGGATCTCTTGAAGCAGGCAGTCCAGATCGCGGACGGTCAGGTGCTTCTGGAAGCCTCAGGCGGCATTGAAGCCGACACCATCAAGGCGATTGCCGAAGCCGGTGTCGACCTTATCTCCTCCGGCTGGATCACTCACTCCGCAACTGTTCTGGATCTTGGTCTGGATATCGAGATCGGGTGAGGGAGACTTGGTCGGATCGGACGTTCGGATATTACGGTTCTTCACGCTATGAAGGTAGATTTTTTCTTCGCAACGTGTAGTGTATTGGAAGTGGTCGGCAAACGGCAGTGTGATTGGAATATTTCAACAAAAATATGACAATACAGGTCCTCCTACCATATGAGTTCACGGCACCCGATATTTTTCCCGTTATCAAATCAAGGTTTGGTAGGTTCAGCGAGGTTCCTGGGGAAGTAACGTTCGATTTTTCTAGATTGAATTTTGTTCGTCCGTCAGGAGTTGTATTTCTAAGTAATGTTGCGCGGTTTCTACATAGAAGTGGCTGCAAGGTTACGTTTTGCGGCATGGAACGAGATGCGGAATGCATGCGTTTTCTAGACGATGCCCGTTTCTTTGAGCAGCATATCGGGAAAAAGATTTTTCCTGGAAGTCACGTGAGGCAGACGACACAGCCTTTGGTTGAAGTTCGTCATGAGCGCAGTCACAATTGGCTACGAACTACCTTAATACCTTGGGTATCTGCGTCGTCTAATGTGCCTGAACACGATTTGTATAATCTACAGACTTGTATTTCGGAGATATTCAACAATATCAATGATCATTCCACGCAAGATGTCGGTAGCATTTTTGCGCAATGGTATCCGAAAGAAAAGCGAGTGATGTTGTCGGTCGCAGATTTCGGGACAGGGATACCAAACGCGGTGAGAAGCGTTGATCCTGAGCTGTCAGACCCTGCCGCAATAATGCGTGCTTTCGAAGAATGCTTTTCGTCAAAAAGCAGTCCAAGAAACCGCGGTCTCGGCTTATTTGACTTGCAACAGAACATTGTGGGAAGATTTGGAGGAATTGTCACGGTGTACTCTCTGGAAGGGGCCGTAACGTTCAGTGACTTTCAGGGTTCGGTAATCCGGCGTGAGTATGATGTGGAAGGTTACTGTCCTGGTACGCTCATTGACATCGAACTCAGCACAGATCGTATTGAAATTACCAGCGGAGAACGGGAGAGTTTCGAATGGATATAGTAGTTCGAAACATTGTGCCAAATTGTGATACAAATGCCGATGGCGCCTTGATTAAGGCTGCCCTTACAGAGCATTTGTGTGCCGATAGGCTCGTAACTGTTGATTTTTCTGGGATTAACAACGTCACCTCTTCGTTTGTGAATACCGCATTCTTAGAGTTGATCGAAGAATTTGGTGCACGAAAGTTCAAAAGTGTTGTTAGTGTAGCGAACGCGACCAAGCAGACAGCTGACATGATTAAACGGCGGGTTACTGGGCAGACAGGAAAGCTGGCTAGCGTCGCTTAAGACTTGCGATGGATTTCATTGAGAATTCAGCGTCCGAAATCTTCACAATTTCCTCTGCTTCAAAGAGGCCGGGTGTGAAAGGTTCGCGATAAGGTGACCTTCATGCCAGAAGATCTTTTGTTCTTCCTGGCATGAAGATGAACTTTAGAAAATTCCGTTCACTGAGCCAGCTTCCGCGCAGCGATTTGTAGGCGGGTTTCGACGGTAAAACCTTGCGTTAGTCGCTTAATATAGGTCGCCTCAGCTAAGCGGCCATCAGCGCGAGGCCGCAAAGGGCGGTGACACCGCCTAGAAAGCGGGTGGCGATTTCGCCGCGCCGGGTTTCAGGGCCCAGGCCAACCTTGGCGCCATAACCGATCAGGACGCCGGCCGCGTGCAGCAATGCCGTTGCGGCGACAAAACCAGCCGCATAGCCAAGTTCACCGGCCCCACCGATCTCGCCGCCATGGGCGTGACCGTGGAAAAAACCGAACACACCGACAAGAAGGGCGCTTGGCAGGAGCGCAAAGCGTGCGGCGACGGCGACGAGCGCGCCAAGCGCGACGACAGATGCCAGGATCACCGGTTCCACCATCGGGACGTGAACGCCCAAAAGGGACAGGCCGAAGCCGGCAATCATCAGTCCGACGAAGGCGCTCGGCAGCGCCCAAATGGCCTTGCCGCCGAGGAGAGCTGCCCAAAGGCCGACCGCGATCATCGCCAGAACATGATCCAGGCCGAAGACCGGGTGGGTAAAGCCCGCAGCAAAGGAACCATGGGAGGCCGGGTCGAGATGGGCATGGGCGGGGGAGGACAACAGCAGGAAGGCCGCTGCGGCGGCGAACCGTTGAAACGTCATGATTGGATCCTTGAATACAAGTTGATCAGGTGCCCCGGAATGGGTCGCACCGTTGCCGGATGGCGGAGTCGATGGTCGCGGATTCGCGCCTGGAATGGAAGTGCTCGCGCGCATCTAGAGAAATTTGAAGCCGAAGAGCTCCTTGATCCCCGACAGCAGAAGCGTGGGCAGGGCGGCGATGAAGATCGCTTCCAGGAGATGCCGGGCACTCAGTGGTTCGGTGTTGAGGATGTAGTTCCCTGCCGGCGTGTAGATCGCGAGCAACGACAGGGCAGCTGACAGGGCAACCGCGCCGAGCAAATACGGATTGTCGAAGGGGTTCTTGGTGAAAAGCGTTCGGCTCGAGCGCGCATCGAAAATATGCCAGAGCTGGGCACAAATCAGTGTCGCAAATGCCAAAGTCTGCGCATAGGCGAGCGGTTGGCCGCGTTCGAGCGCTGTGTTGAAAACAAAGAACGTGAGGCCGCCGACGGCGAGGCCTCGGATGATGATCATCTCCTTGAGACCTCCGGAAAAGATGTTCTCGTCCCGCCCGCGCGGTTTGTGTTTCATCAGGTCCGGCTCCGCCGGTTCAAAACCGAGGGAAAGAGCAGGAATGCCATCCGAGACGAGGTTCACCCACAAGATCATCAACGGTGTCAGGGGAAGGAGCGGGTCGGCTCCCATCAGCAGGAACGCAAAGAGGATCGTCGAAACTTCGGCGACATTGGCGGTGAGGGCCTGACGAATGAACTTGCGCAGGTTGTCATAGATCCGCCGTCCTTCGCGAACAGCGGTTACGATGGTCGAGAAATTATCATCCAGAAGCACCAGAGAAGAGCTGTCCTTGGCGACCGAGGTTCCTGATATGCCCATGGCAATGCCGATATCTGCCTTGCGCAGCGCAGGCGCATCATTCACGCCGTCTCCGGTCATTGCCGCCACTTCGCCGTTGGCTTGAAGGGCCGCTACAATCCGCAGCTTGTGTTCGGGCGTCACCCGGGCAAAGACGGCGGCGCGTTTGACGGTTTCTCCAAGCTCTTCATCCGAAAGCGCGTCCAGTTCCGCGCCGACGTGAACGGTTTGCTCATCCGATGTCTTGATGCCGATCTGTTCTGCAATGGCCTGTGCTGTGACGGCATGATCTCCTGTGATCATCACAGTGCGAACACCGGCGCTGGTGGCTTGGGCAACTGCATCGGGAACTTCCGGCCGTGGCGGGTCCATGATGCCGTGAATGCCGATGAGCACGATGTCACGTTCGGGATCTTCATGATTGAGATCACCCGCCGAGATCTTCCGGTAAGCGACGGCAAGTGTGCGCAGGGCATCATTGCCGAACGAGGTGATCACCGACTCGATTTCGGCTCGGTTGCCATCATTGATCGGGACTTCTTCGCCATGCAGGCGAACGTGTGTCGCCCGCGCCAGGATCATGTCCGGGGCACCCTTTGCCACGAGGTATTCCTCACCGTCCGGCAGGCGGGTGTGCACGCTCATCATCTTGCGCGTGGAATCGAACGGGAAGTGAGCCAGCGGAACATAGTTCCGGGCCTTGAGGTCACTTCTGGAAACGCCGAGCTTGGCAGCGGCCACGACCAGCGCGCCTTCGGTCGGATTGCCCTGGATCGCCGGCCTCCCGTCGACCTCGATCATGCGCGCTTCATTGCAGAAGGCGGAGATCATCAACATCTCGCGCAGATCGTCCTCGACCTCTGGATCTGCTTCGGTCTCATCCGCGCCAAGAAACACTCCACCCGGATCGAAGCCTTCTCCGGTGACTTGCCACGTTTTTCCGCCGGCCCATAGACGCATGACCTGCATCTGGTTCTGGGTCAGTGTTCCCGTCTTGTCGGAGCAAATGACTGATGTGGTTCCCAGCGTTTCCACCGAGGACAGGCGGCGTGCCAGGGCGTTCTTGGACGCCATGTTCTGTGACCCGAGGGTCAATACGATCGTCACGACGGTCGGAAGGCCTTCGGGAATTGCGGCGACAGAAAGAGAGATCGCCGTGTTGAGCATCTCAACGGCGTCCATGCCATTGAGAATGCCAATGCCGATAATGATCGCCACAACGCAAAGGGCTGCGCCTATCAGCACACGCGACAGGCCTTCGATGCGCTCTTGAAGGGGCGTCTTGGGCTCCTTGGCCGCCGCCATCAACCCGGCGATATGGCCGACTTCCGTCGTCATCCCGGTGGAGGTGACGATGCCCACCGCCGTGCCTCCGGTCACCTGCGTGCTCATGTGGCCCATATTGAAGCGCTCGGCGAGGACTGTCTGAACGTCGGCGAGGATCTGGTCGTTCTTGTCGACCGGTTCCGACTCTCCGGTCAGGGCGGCCTCATCGACTTGAAGGCGGTGAGCGGAGGCGAACCTCATGTCGGCGGGAATGATGTCTCCGGCCTTGAGTTTGACGATATCACCTGGAACCAGATCAGCCGCCGGAGTGTCTCTCCACTGCCCATCGCGCATGACATGAGCCTGTGGGGCGGCCATCTCACCGAGCGCCGCAAGCGACTGCTCGGCTTTATACTCTTGCCAGAAGCTGATGAGGGCGTTGATCACGACGATGACCAGAATGGCAACCGCATCCACCGTGTGCCCTGTGTAGGCGGAAATCGCGGCTCCGACCATCAAGATGATCAAAAGAGGATTGGCAAACTGTTGCAGCAGCAGGATCAGCGGCGAAAGTTTGTCTGTTTCGGCCAACTTGTTGGGGCCGACCTTGCCCCGACGGCTGACTGCATCCTGCTGCGAGAGGCCACGTTCGACCTCAACATTCAGCGTGCGTGCCGTATCATCTGATGACAGCGTGTGGGGTGGCGTATCTTTGAACAGGTAGGTGTCGAACCCGGAAGACCGATCTTGTTCGTCGGACCGGGGCTGCTGTTGCATCTGCATCGATACGTTCCCGCGTAATCAATTGAAAGCCAAATGGCCACCTCGCGGACGTCCGCAAGGTGGCCACCAAGTTGTACAGCAAATGGGAACGAGTTCAATTATGCCGGGTATCGGACGCTTGCTTGATCAGTTCCAGCCGCCGGCACGGGTCTTGTAGAAAATATGAAGTCCGACCTGGCCGCGCTTGACCATGGATTTGCGCCAGCGCGGAGCCACATAGTTCGCGTGGTAATGCGTCGAGGCATCGACCATCTTGGAATACTGCTTGCCGCCGATGACCTCTTTGGCGAGGCGCTGCGCGAGTTTCCAGCTCTTCGGCTGCGTGATCCGGTCCTTGATGCCATCGCAGGCAAAGGAGAACTGGCAGCGGTTGCGCTTGTGCTTGTTCTGATAGACCACGCCGCAGATCGAGTTCGGGTAAGCGGGGTTCTTCACCCGGTTGAGAACGACCTGTGCAACGGCGATCTGGCCCTCTTCGCTTTCGCCGCGGGCCTCAAAATAAATGCCCTCCGCAAGACAGCGTTGTTCCTTCTTCTCCATCACGGAGAGAGGCAGTGGCTTTTGCGCCCACCAATGCGGATTTTCCGGATCTTCCGGCGGCGGCAGCTCCTGCTCGTATTTTGCAGCACCGAAGAGCGCGTTGAAGGGCTCTTTCGTATCCTGGGCCGTTTCAGGGGCATAGGCGGAGACAAGCGAGAAGCTGGCAGCTGCGGCGTTGCGCGCCATCATGACCTGTTGCAGGTCAAGCGGCCCGTCTTTGCCCGGCGTACGCGAGGGAATGCCTGCCAGGAGTGTCGACTGTTGCTCGCTCAGCGGTTCCGGCTTGACGAAGGAGACGCGCGGCAGGGAAGCCCGTTTGTGGTCGCCGCCGATCATGCTGGGCAGGGCATAGACAGCACCTGCGGCCATGTCGACCATGTGCCTGTCCGGCGCAAGCGAGATATGGCGGTCACCCTTTGCGGAGCGGTTGACCGCGATTTCGTCGGGAATTTCTTTCGGCGCAACTTCTGCCGCCAGAGCGGAAAGACCCGAGACATTCGTGTCGCGAACGCCTTTGGCAGCCGATGTCAGCGTCAGGTGCCGTTCCTTGAGCGGGTTGATCGGCACGTTTCTGCTTGCTGCCAGCGCGAGTGTCGGTTTGATCTCGGTGGCGAAACTGGCCGGCTCCAGCGCCATCATCCAGCGCGGTGCATCGGTCTGTTTTTCGGCCAGGAGAGACAGGATGTCCTGTTGGCCGATGGAGCCGGTCAGGAACATGAAGGCGAGGGGCGATGTCAGGACAAGGCGCTTCAGCTTGTGCCGTGCGGCCGCAGGCTTTGCCCGGCGCGGGGAAACACGAGACGAACGGCGCCCGGAGGACGAACGATTACGCGGGCCAGACATACGCAGCCAACTCCAACTCAATACGCGTGCCAGGAAAGTCTTCTGACGAAAATCGTCACTGGAATCCTTTCCGAAGCGATTGAATTGAAGATGACGCTTTAACCTTGAAAGAGAGTTAACAAGAAGAAATTGGCTTGTTCCCCTGCGTCAGAAGTCGCCAAATGCAAGTTTCATGGTTAAGACGCAAGTGAAATTTTGATCACCGGCCGCCAACACGCAAGCCCGGCGCAGGGCGCTCCTTGAGGAGTTCATGGCGGAAGCGGAAGAGTGCCGCTGGCCGCCCGCCCGTCGCCGTTGATGTCGCGCCGGTTGGTTCCACAAGGTCGGCGTTTTCAACCAGCCTTCGGAAATTCTGCTTGTGCACGTGCCGACCAAAAATCGCTTCCACCGTGGTTTGAAGCTCTGTCAGAGTAAAGGTGCCAGGCATCAGCTCGAAGACAACGGGGCGGTATTTCAGCTTGGCGCGCAGGCGGGACATGGCGGTTGCCAGGACACGGCGGTGATCGAACCGCATGGGTCGTCCGAACTTGGGCAAGTGCGGCCGCTTGAGGGCTGCGGGCCGACCATCGCGAAGCGCTTCTTCCACGAGACTGGCTTCATAAAGCAGTTCGTACCGTTCGAGCGCGCGCTCTTCGTCCCATTTGTCGGCATGAAGCCCGAATGCCAGAGTCAGGCGTTCCATCCGGTTCAAGGCCCGCGGTGGTGCATCAGCTGGCGGAGGGATTTCTGCCCATGCCATCAGGGCAGGCAGAATGTCGCTGTCGAGCATGCCCGGTCGGCCGTCGCGCCAATCCTCCCAGGGAAAATAGTCATACCAGGATCGCCAACCCGAATGATGTCTGGCGAGCACGTCGCGCGATCCTTCGCTTTGGCGGGCGAGGGCGAGATACCCGACTGAAACCACGTGGGGGTCGGAATCGTCGCGTGACCTGTGGCGTCCACGGTCGCCGAAAGTATAGAGCTGCTCGACGTAACCAAGCTGCAGCGCGGTCTGCTCTTCCACCCAGGACCTCAAACCGATCTCGAATGTCCGGTGATGAAGGGGATCGAAGGCACCAAAGGGCAGGCTTTCAGGGTCTCCGGTGCGGCCATCGCCTACCTGAACGATTTGGGGCATGCCGTCTGCTACGGCGACGATCACCGCATTCAGGCCGATTTCGATGGTCGTATTCGCCGCAATCATGATGGCTTTGCCTCTGCAGTCGGGTGCTAGTCCAGCGGCATTTCGAACGGTGTGCCTTCAAAGGCAGTCGCTCCCCGGCCAATCTCGCGAATGGCGTCGATCATGCGTCCCTCGCGTCCGAGGACCTTGTCGGCCATTGATACGAGGCGGCCATTGGGAGTGGCTGACGGCGCCCGTCGTCGCAACTCCTGCGCAAGGTCACGTTCGCTGAACTCCGGGTTCAAGGCACAGGCCGTGATATAAGCCCCGGCGGTTGATCGGCTGATCCCGGCCCAGCAATGGATCACAAGCGGTGCCGTTCGGTCCCAGTTGCCGATAAAGGCCAGCAAGCGGTCAACATGGGCCTCGGTCGGCGGTGTCAGGCCGTCAATCGGCGCAAGAATGTCGTTGAAGCCCAGGAAAAGATGCTGATCCGGCGAGATTTGCGGCGGCGTTGGCACGTCCATGTCGGAATTGATCAATGTGACGAGATGGCCAGCGCCAACCTTGCTGACGGTTTCGGTCAGGCGGGACAGGGAACAGACGTAGAGCATGGCGATCCGTTGATTTGTTTATCTGCGAATCGTACCTGTCCGGCGCGCCAACGTCACCAGTCAGCGAGCAGCCTTTTTGCTGTTTTTCCCAGCTTCGACGAGGCTTTCGATCAACTCGAAGCGTTCCAGGAATTTTTCCTGTGCTTGAAGAGCGGGAAGAGGTCTGAGATCAAGCCGGGGAATGGACGCGCCATCGCGCGAGAAACCGCGTGGCTTTCCGAAGATCTTGGCCGCCTCGTTCTCTTCAAAACCGGCCAGTTCGATGGCCTCGTAGTAGGCGCAGATGATGTCGGCTCGTTTGGCCAGTTTCTTCACCGTTTGCGGAATTTCAGCTGGCAATCCGAAGCGCAAATGGATGGCCGCCTGCAAGCGAGCTTCCACGGCCTTGTAGGCGCCACCCATCACGGCCTTGAAGGGAGAGATCATGTCGCCGATCACGTATTCGGGCGCGTCGTGAAGGAGAACGGCGAGACGCCAACGTGGCGGCAGATCGGGCTTCAGCTTCAGGGCGATGTCCTCGACCACCAGACTGTGTTCTGCGACCGAAAACGCGTGTTCACCCCGGGTCTGACCGTTCCAGCGGGCGACGCGGGCCAGGCCGTGAGCAATGTCGGAAATCTCGACGTCCAGAGGTGAGGGATCCAGAAGATCAAGCCGGCGTCCGGACAACATGCGTTGCCATGCTCTTGGGGAGGGAACGGAATTATCGGCAGGCATGGCAGCTCGGGTTTTAGAGCGGAACGGGGAATTTCAATCTGCGGGTCAGGTGTCGTTTGGATCAGCTGGCCAGCTAAAACCGGCCCACGAGGGTAGATCCAGGGAGACCGCAACATCGCCGCAGTGAAACGCAGCGCCTTTGTCACGAGCAGCCTGCGCCTTGTCAAGCCGCACCAAAGCGATGCCCACATGAGCGCCGTTTGCCTGCGATGAGGAGCCGAGGGTCCCGATTGCCTTGCCATCAGCCTCGATTTCCGTTCCCGCTTCCGGCAGGGCAGTGTCGGCGGAGACGGCAATCATGCGCTTGCGTGCCGTCGAGCGGTGCTGAACCCGCGAGACCACTTCCTGCCCGACATAACAGCCTTTTGAAAAGGAAACGCCATTCAGCTGATCCATATCCGCGTCATGGGGAAAGACCTCCGAGTAGCCATAGTCCGAGAGACTTTCCGGAACACCCAGCGCGATCCGATGAGTTGCGTAGGCCGCGGGCGTTTCTTGCAGCCCACCTGCTTCCAGCAACGCTGACCGAGTATCTTCCAGGTCGCCCAGGTGGCGGTCTCCCAATTCTGGAAGACGCGGGTCAGACGCATGATGGCCCGGCAAGGGTGAAGGGACAGCGCCACCCCATGAGGCAATAACGCCAACGTTCGATCCCAGAGCCTCGATCTCGACCTTTGCACGCAGGCGATAGAACGTCAGGCGCTTTGCAAAGTCAGCGAGAGTTTCGCCTGGCGTGTCGAGCAGATAGCCATCATCGGTTCGCAGGATTATGAAGTCGAACAGGATCTTGCCCTGAGGCGTCAGAAGGGCTCCGAAGCCGGCATTGTCCGCATCCACCTTCTCGATGTCGCAGGTCACAAGGTTCTGAAGAAAATGCGTCGCGTCTTCGCCGTCAATGCGGATCAGACCCCGGCTTTCCAGAAGCGCAAAGTGCAGTTGGCTCATCGTCCGGATCCTTGCTGTTGTTTTCGGGCGTGCGGGCACGCATTCAAAGTCGTGGTTGATACCTTGTCATGCGACATAGGAGGCTTTGAGAGTGTGGGCAAGGCTGGAGTACGCTCTGCGCGGTTGAGGTCGGCACTGGTCCTTGACCGGTCATCCGCGTATAAGCCCGGAAATGATCTAGTGGCGAAGCAGGAGACAGACCTTGACCCAGACCTATGACGTGATCCTCAAGGGCGGAACAGTGGTCAATCAGGACGGCGAGGGCCTGCGCGATGTCGCAATTCGAGATGGCCGGATTGTCGAGCTTGGAGCCTTCGATCCTTCACAGGCTGGCGAGACCATCGATTGCACCGGTCTTCACATTCTGCCGGGTGTGATCGACAGCCAGGTACATTTCCGCGAACCCGGTCTCGATCACAAGGAAGATCTTGAATCTGGTTCCCGCGCTGCTGTCATGGGTGGTGTTACTTCCGTCTTTGAGATGCCGAACACCAATCCGTTGACGACCTCGGAGTCTGCGCTCGCCGACAAGGTTCGCCGCGGTCATCACCGCATGCACTGTGACTTTGCCTTCTGGGTTGGTGGCACGCGTGAAAACGTCACGGATATTCCAGAGCTGGAACGTCTTCCAGGCGCTGCCGGCATCAAGGTGTTCATGGGCTCTTCCACCGGAGACCTGCTGGTGGAGGATGATCAGGGTGTCCGCGATATCCTGTCGACCACCCGCCGCCGTGCCGCCTTCCATTCTGAAGATGAGTTCCGGCTGCGCGAGCGTCAGGGCGAGCGGATTGAAAACGACCCGCGGTCTCATCCGGTATGGCGCGATGAAATCGCTGCCTTGCAATGCACCCAGCGTCTGGTCGGCATTGCGCGCGAAGTTGGTGCGAAGATCCATATCCTGCATCTGTCTACGGCTGAAGAAGTCGACTACCTGCTCGGCCACAAGGATGTCGCTTCCATCGAGGTGACACCGCATCACCTGACCTTGACCGATGAGGCATATGAACGCCTTGGAACGCTGGTTCAGATGAACCCGCCGGTCCGCGCGCCACATCATGGCGAACGGCTTTGGTGGGGTCTCAAGCAGGGCATTCTGGATATCTTTGGTTCTGACCATGCGCCTCATCTGCTGGAAGAGAAGCAAAAGCCCTATCCGGCATCGCCTTCCGGCATGACGGGTGTGCAGACGCTGGTGCCGATCATGCTGGACCACGTTAACGCCGGCCGGCTGTCGTTAGCCCGTTTCGTTGATATGACCTCTGCTGGTCCGGCGCGTCTGTTTCAGACCGCGCTCAAGGGCCGGATTGCGGCCGGTTACGATGCTGATTTCACCATCGTCGACATGAAGCGCAAGGAGACGATCCAGAACGAGTGGATTGCCTCCAAGTGTGGCTGGACGCCGTATGACGGCAAGGATGTGACCGGCTGGCCGATCGGTACAATCGTACGCGGTCAAAAGGTGATGTGGGACGCCGAGTTGACAACGCCTTCCCGAGGTGAGGCTGTTCTCTTCCAGGACGGCATGCCGCGCGCCTGAGCGAGCAGTATCGATTGTTCCTGAAAGGCGTCCCGCAAATCAGTGGGGCGCCTTTTCTGTTTGCGCCGTCCGCCCCCAAGGCACCTTGTTCCAGACTTTCTCGTGTACAAAGAAAGCAAGAAAACCGCTCGCAGAGGCACTTGAGGCCAGGGCAAGCGCCGAATACAGCGACCCGGTATGCGGGTAGCTCAGGGCTGTCATGGTGATCAGCCCGAGAAGCTGCCAGGTCAGCGCTTTCAAAAAGGTTCGCTTTGTGGTGTCCATCACGCCTGTCGAGGGGTTCATGCCGGGTGGAAGGGGCTCTTCGCAACGCAAAAAGAGTGCGCCCGAACATCGGTTGATGGAAGTCTGTATCTTTTCAGCAAAAAATCTGAATTGTAGATTTTAATCACAAACTGTGATAAAAAACGCGAATGGACAAACGTGACCGCTCAACCCTGTTTCGGGAACGCCTGGCCGACGCCATGTCGCGCCAGGGCATGAGCCGTGCGGAGATGGCTCGGATCTGCGGCGTGGACCGCTCGACCATTGCGCAGCTTTTGGGGGAGGGAGATGCAAGGCTTCCCAACGCTCATCTGGCTGCTGAATGCGCTTCAGCGCTTTCGGTCAGCGCTGACTGGTTGCTGGGCCTGTCTGAGCGCAGCGAGACTGCCGCGGATCTTCTGGAGGCCTCCTTTCGGGTGACAGAAGCCGAGCGCTCCTTCGCCGATGCAAAAATTGATGAGTGGCACCGTGAAGCGGCCGGCTACAAGATCCGACACGTACCGGCGACGCTACCGGATATCCTCAAGACCGATGCGGTTTTCGAATTCGAATATGCTGCCTTTCGCGACCGCACGCCTGATCAGGCCATTTCGGCCATGCGCAGCCGTGCCGACTGGCTGCGGCGGCCAGGGTCCGACTACGAGATCTGCTGCTCCCGGGAACTGGTTGAATCCCTTGCGCGCGGCGAGGGCTATTGGCGCGGGTTGCCCAAAGAGGCGCGTGAAGAGCAGATCGAGCATATGGCACAATGCTGCCGGGATCTTTACCCCTCACTGCGGCTCTACCTCCATGACACCAAGGTCGTCTTCTCTGCACCGGTCACGATCTTCGGGCCACTGCTTGGCGTGATCTATATCGGTGGTCATTACATGGTGTTTCGCGAGAGTCGGCAGATCCGCGCCTTGACGGATCACTTCGACCAGCTGATCCGCGATTCAGACACCGATGCCCGCTCTGCCTCCGACGTGATCGAAGGCATGACTTCCCTGCTTTAGAGGGACGCTTAAGGCTCTTGGCCAGCTCATCAAACTGTGATCACGAACACAGCGGCCTTGCGCTATCGTGCCTATTGTCGGTGCAGATCGGCTCAAACGTTTCGGTAACCTTGTTCCATAACGTAAAATACACCTGTAGATTTTAAGTTTCTGTTTGAGCTTTTGAAGAGTGCTGCGTAGGGGGCTCCTGCCATGAATGTCAGTTTAGAGACTCGCGAGACCGTTACATCGGGTCTTCGCCAATTTGCGCCCATCAAGGGAATTGCTGTCGCTATCGGCGTGATCGCCGCTGTTGCAGGACCTGCAACGGCGCGTGACAACCAGGCGTCGGAAGGCGAAAAAGCTGCGGCAGAAGCGCCTTTGCAGATGCTGGTTTCACTCGATGAGCAGAAGATCGATGTCTATCGCGGGACCGAGCTGCTTCAGAGCGCTCCGATCTCGTCAGGAAAGCCCGGCAACAGCACACCCACGGGCGTGTTCTCCATTCTGGAGAAGCGCCGCAAGCATTTTTCCAACCTCTACAACAATGCGCCGATGCCTTTCATGCAGCGTCTGACATGGTCAGGTATTGCTCTGCATCAGGGACGTCTGCCTGGATATCCTGCCTCACATGGATGCATCCGCATGCCACGTGACTTCGCGAAGGATCTCTTCGGCCAGACAGAGCGCGGCATGCATGTTGTCGTCACCCGCGGCGCAGCTGCACCTGAGCTCATCCGCCACGATGTGTTGCCACAACCTCTGCCCGCCGCAACGACATTGGCCAGCCTGTCGTCGAAGACGATTGCTTCCGATCCTGCGTTGCGTGGGACGCTCGTAACCGCCTCCATTCAGCCCGAGCTGAATGCGGCGGCTGCCAAAAATCGGAAGTTCGATCAGCCCCTGCGCATGATCGTCACCCCGAAGAAATCAGAAAACCAGACGCGGACCTTGCAACGCCTGCTGAACCGGATGGGTTTCAACGCTGGTCCCGTTGACGGCGTCATGGGCCGAAAGACCCGCGCTGCGATTGCTCTCTATCAGGAAGGTGCCGAACGCCCGGTGACCGGCAAGATCACCGACAGTCTGATCCGCGACATTCACGCAGCTGCCGGTTATGAAAAGCCACAGAACGCGACCCTTCGCATCCGCCGCAAGTTCAAGGACATCTACGAGGCACCTGTAACGCTCTCGGATATTGATGCGCCAATCGGCACCCATGTCTTCACCGCACTCGGCTTCGAGCAGGGCGCAGGTTCGGTTGACTGGATGGCCGTTCCGGCGGAAGGCGAAAGCCATGGCACGCCGCGTGATGCACTTGACCGTCTGACACTGCCGGCAAAAGTCCAGCGGGAAGTCAGCGAGATGTTGACGCCGGGAACCTCTTTGATCATCACAGATCGCGGTTTTGCCAGAAACACGGGTCTTGGCACCGACTTTGTCGTCGTAACGAGGTAGGACCTTCCAACGACGCGCTTTCGAAAGGCCTCCGCCCTTGGCGGGGGCTTTTTTGTTGAATAAAGAACGCAGTCTGCTGACCTTTCGTCACCAAACTGTCGTCAGACTCCCGTATCGGAACTGAACTCCACAGCAAGGTCAGATCCGGGAGAAGGCCATGTCCTCCAGTACGCTGAATGCATCCAAGGCCCGTTTGAAGAATGCGGTCCATCGCTCCAGCGCGACATCCAAGGAGGGCTTTCTCGAACGGCTCTTTACATTCGCCTTCAAGGGTCTCGTCTATCCACAGATCTGGGAAGATCCGGACGTGGACATGCAGGCGCTGAAGTTGACGCCAGAGTCGCGGATGGTGGCAATTGCGTCCGGCGGCTGCAACGTAATGTCCTATCTCACGGCAAATCCGGCCGAGATCACGGCTGTTGATCTCAACCGCGCCCATGTGGCGCTCGGGCGGCTGAAGCTGCTCGCGGCCAAACGCCTGCCCAACTACGATACGTTCTATCGCTTCTTTGGCGAGGCCGACGAGAAAGCCAACATCGCAACCTATGAGCGCTTCCTGCGCGAAGAGCTGGATGCAGAGTCCCGTTCTTACTGGGAGGGCCGCGATATTGCAGGCTGGGGCCGCAAGCGCATCACCCTGTTCTCGCGTGACCTCTACCATCATGGTCTGCTGGGCTATTGCATAGGTGTCGGGCATTTCGTTGCGAAGCTCTACGGCATCGACCCCAGGCATATGGTCCGCGCGCGCTCGATGGATGAGCAGCGCAGCTTCTTTGATACCGCGCTGGCACCGCTTTTCGACAAGCGTCTTGTACGCTGGGCGACTTCCAAGAAGATGTCGCTCTACGGGCTGGGCATTCCGCCTGCGCAATATGAAGCGCTCGTTTCTGCTAGCGCCGAAGGCGACATGTCTTCCGTCCTGCGTCAGCGCCTGGAAAAGCTCGCCTGTGACTTTTCAATCAATGACAACTATTTCGCATGGCAGGCTTTCAGCCGCGGATATGCGCCTCAGGAAGGCGAATCCACTGGCGATGCCGGTCCACTGCCGCCCTACCTGAAGCGAGAGCATTTCGAGGCGATCAAGACGCGTTCGAACCGGGTCCGTGTCCTCAACCGGAACTTCACCGAGCACCTTCAGGGCGAAGCGGAAGACAGTCTTGATGCCTATGTTCTGCTGGATGCGCAGGACTGGATGACAGACGCTCAGCTCAATGCCCTTTGGAGTGAAATCACGCGAACCGCACGTCCGGGCGCGAGGGTTATTTTCCGCACTGCTGCTGAACCAACCTTGTTGCCAGGGCGCGTTGAGGACGAAACCCTCGATCGCTGGAGCTATCGCGAAGAGGAAAGTCTTCGCCTTGGCCAACAGGATCGCTCGTCCATCTACGGCGGCTTCCACCTGTACGTCTACAACGGATAACAACGATGTCAGCGACCGCGGAAACTGCACAGCTTATGGACGCGGTCTACCGGAACCAGCGCCACGTCTACGATTTGACCCGAAAATATTATCTGCTGGGCCGGGATCTGTTGATCGATCGTATGGAGCCGCCTTTTGGCGCCAATGTCCTGGAGCTTGGGTGTGGCACCGGTCGCAACCTCATAGAAGCAGCGACCCGTTTTCCCAACGCGCATTTTTATGGGGTCGACATTTCGCAGGAGATGCTGGACACGGCGCAGCGTAATATCGATAAGGCAGGCCTGTCCAATCGGATTCGACTTGCTCGTGGTGACGCCTCGGACCCGGCGGCCGCAGACTCCTTCAGGATCACGTCCTTTGAACGGGTTTTCTACTCCTACACGCTGTCGATGATTCCGGTTTGGCGCGAGGCTTTGCAGGCCGGGGCTGCTCGATTGGCGCCTGGTGGCCGAATTTCCGTGGTCGATTTTGGCCAACAAGAGAGACTTCCGGCCTCCTTCAGGGCTCTGCTCTTTGCCTGGCTTCGCAGGTTTCATGTAACGCCGCGCTCCGAGCTCGAAACTGTCCTTACGGAAATCGCCGAGGAGACCGGACGGAGCCAGTCATTCACACCGCTCTACCGAGGTTACGCCCACTACGCGGAAATAGGTCCTTCGCCGGAAGGCCTCTACTCGCCCGCGACAAAATAGTGAAGCGTACCGTCCTTGCCGATCCCGACGCGATAAAACAGCCAGACGCCGAAAGCTTCCATTTCGGCAAAATCGGCAGCGGTCACGATCCTGTACATCTCGACCTTCTGGTCTGCGGTCAGGGCGTGAAACGGATATCGCGCGAAATAGGGCCAGATGTACATTTCCTGGGCCGTGCCGACGTCAGCATGAAGAAACCCTGCATCAAGGGTGTCGGCGAGAATGGCGAGGATCTCGAGACCGTCAGGGTCCCCGGAACTTTCTTTGAGAAATTCGATCGGGTCATCGATCTCGATCAGGGAAAGTGTCGGTGGAACCTCATTGCTCTCCAGGACCATGCGAAGTCGTTCAATATCACCGGAGATCGCAGCGTCGAAAAGCTGGGAGTGCATACGCGCGACAGGTTTGGGCAGAAGGCTCGTGTCGTAAAGAACCTCTGGCAATGGGAGTTCCAGCTCTTCGGTCAGAACTTTGTCGTCAGCGCCTGGTTCTTGTTGCGATGTGATCGAATCTTCGACTGGAATCGTTCCACTTGCAGGGGTCTCTATCGGTGCAACGCGGATGGTGTCGGTGCGAACCGTCTTGGCCATGGCTGGCGTTCCGGCGAGACTTGCGGCGACCGCAAGCAGAAACAATCGTTTGGACATGCGGTATACCCCTCACTGCCGAAATCGGCAGGATTTGCATACACGCAAAGTGGGGTCTCTGGCCACTGCCAAGGCAATGTGCCTGAGGCCTTGCGCAGGTCGGCGGCCGGCTGTATCGCACAAGTGGGAGCCGAACCGTTGAGGAAACTGGCCGCGTGAGCGTATTTGGATTTATTGCACTTGGAGTGGCTATTGGCCTGATCACGAGCGCCCCCGTCGGCCCGGTCAACATCATGACCATCCGGCATGCGGTTCAACGCGGCGCCCGCGAAGGAGTTTTCGTCGGACTTGGCGCCGTCCTGGCAGATACCATCTATGCGGCTGTTGCTGTGTTTGGCGTTTCCGCTGTCACTCAATTTATCGAGGGGCAGGTGGACCTGATCAAGCTGGTCGGAGGGACGCTGCTGATCGCTTTCGGATTGAAGATCCTGCACACCCACCCGCATCTTGAAACCGAGCCTGGCAATGGTGCGGCAGGTCTTTGGGCCGATGCGACGGCGGCCTTTTTCATGACGCTGACCAACCCGGGTGCTGTTCTCGGGTTCATTGCCATCATCGGCGGGCTTGGCAGTTGGCGGCCAGAACACGGCAATCACATTGGCGCGCTTGCGCTGGTCGCCGGCGTTGCCATGGGAGCCTTGTTGTGGTGGACGTTGGTGTCGGCCGCGGTTCATCGCTTCAGCAGCCAGATCAATGACCGCTGGCTGGAGAATGCCAACAGGATTGCCGGAACCGTTCTGGTTCTTTTCGGACTCGCGGTCTTTACAGACCTGGCTGTGACAGTCTTGTTTTGAATGGAAATGCAGGAATAGGCGGAACGGCTGGGCAGCCGCCCCGTGAGGCGTGATCGTTGTTACTGTAGAATGCGATTGACCGTGTAGTCCCCGCGCAGGATTCGGTCGGGCAAGCCTTCGGCCAGCTTCGCCACGGCATCTTCACCATAGGTGGTGACAAGGTCGGCAAGGGCAGTGAACATGGCCGCATGTGCGACAGCATCGGCATCGACGCCGCATGCGATTGCTTCGGCCCATGCGTCCGAAATGAAGCCCAGAGCTGCGCGCCGGATGTCTTCATCCTCAGCGAACTCAGCTTCCATTGCCGCATCTGTGAAATCGTCGTTAGTCATTCGTTCCCTTACTGGTGTTGAACAGCCGCGGATCTTGCTGCCCGTCGGATGTGGCCCCCGAATCTCTTGATAAAAATCCTAACACGGCAAACCCGGCCGATAACCAACTGTGAACGCAAACTTAACAACCACCCACAAATTAGATGGGAAAGGTTAACCAAGTGGTAAGAAGTGCCGTAGCGGCGTCAGCCCTCAGCGGCCGTAGCGGCTCGTGACGTCGCTGATCAACGTCTGTCCTTCGGCAACATATTGTTCCATCGCGATACGCGCGGACGCGGTGCAATTGCGATAAGCCGAAGAAAAACCACGGTATCCCTGGTTGAAGCGCTCGATGAAGCGGCGCTGCCGATTACCGTCCCGGGTCTCTGATGTCAGGAAAGTTTCCATCTGCTCGCGCCAGCTCGGCTGATCGTCGTGTCCGCACAAGGGCCGCAGGAAATGAAGCGCGCCGAGGACTTCCGAAAGGCGCATGAGATTTGCTTCGTACGGTGGTGCATTGTCTGCTGACTGTGCCTTGGCGCCGAGCGGTGTGCCAAACATCAACACCGCGAAGAGAGGTACTGCAACCACTTTGCCCAAGGGCTTTTCAAACAGGAAGCTCATGGGCGGATCATGCGCAGGCCAGTGAGTGTTCGCAAGGGCCAGAGAACGGCAATCGGGGGAAATCCGGTGTCAGCGTCGATCAAGAAGGCGCCGAACTCGCTCCGGGGTGCCGGGCGTCGTCAGGAGGTCTTGCAGAGCTGCGCCGTCGAGCCATCTGGCGTCCAAGGCGTCGTCGCCTGCCAGCACGCCGCCAGACAGGTATTGCCCGCAAAAGACCGCCAGTACGAAATGGCTACGCACCCTGCCGTCTGCATCACGCTCTATGCTGTCAAATGTTTCGCGCGGTACATCGAGGTCGGCAAGGACACCTGTCTCCTCGAGAAGTTCGCGCTCTGCAGCCTGTTTCAAAGGTTCGCCGACGTCAACCAACCCGCCCGGCAGGCTCCAGTGTTCGGGGTAGGGCGGTTTGCTGCGTTTGATCAGCAGAACGTCATCGCCCCTGTAACAAAGGACGCTGACACCCAGCAGCGGGATCGGAGGATAAAGACGGGGGATCTGCATCCTGTTTTGTCTCACAGAGACGGCGCGGATCCAAGAGGCTGCAAGTCATTGGCTCTGCGGCAACAGACATGGCAACCAGGCGGGAGGAACGCCTTATGCGAACATCGCGTCGATTTCGGCCTGGGCCTCATCGCCTTCGAGCTGGATCGCTTCACCTGCTACATGGCCGTGGATCACGCCACTTGCCACCGAAATCAGTGGCTTGATGCTGTTGGTCGCTAGGGCTGCGATCTGATCGGCCATCAACGATGGGTCCGGTGTCTTGCGCAGCATCTCCTGTGCTTCGGTCACAGCCGCATCAATCTGGGCCACTCTCTGCTCCAGATGGGTGCGCAGGTTCACAGGAGCAGCGTGGAAGGCAAGGATCGCGAGCTGCTTGTCGGAGAAAGTCGACTTTTCGAAATGGGATTCATAGTCGAGCGGCGTCCATTCAAGGACGTCCTCGGCGCAGTCCGGCATTGCGGGCAGCATCTCAAGCAACATGACCACCTCATTGAAGTGATTGAGATAGTCTGTCGCCAATCCGGTCTTCGGATTGATATTTGCCTGTTCCAGCTTATCGGCGGCGAGCGGCCCGACGCCTAGAACTGGATCATCGCATTGCATGCCGTTCCCCCACGCTCTTGAATTCTTTGGCTAAGCTAGCGGCTCTTCGTTGCCAATTGCCTAACTTCATGCCAAAGACATTTTATGTGCGGCCGGTTCACCTTGACAGCGACTCCGAATGACGTTCGAGCCTTGTTTGATTACATTGAACAGCCGAATTTTCCGCCTCGTTTCAACATAGCGCCGACCCAGCCTGTAGCCACGGTTCGTCAGGAACATGGTGGGCGGCATTTTGCCCTCGTGCGGTGGGGTTTGATCCCGCCTTGGGTCAAGGATCCTGCGAGTTTTACATTGCTAATTAATGCAAGGTCGGAGACGGCAGAGCACAAGCCATCCTTTCGCGGAGCGATGCGTCATCACCGTTGTCTACTTCCTGTCTCCGGTTTTTATGAGTGGCGCCGCACTGCCGAAGGAAAGCAGCCTTACTTCATTCGCCCAGCTGACGGCGGACTAATGGCTTTTGCCGGTTTGTGGGAAATTTGGTCGGACCCGGACGGCGGCGATATCGATACGGGCGCGATTTTGACAACTGATGCGAATCTGTGCGTCCGCCATATTCATCACCGGATGCCCGCCATCCTAATGCCGGAAGATTTCGGCGCCTGGCTGGACACGGGAAATGTCATGGCTCGGGACGCGAGCCAGCTCTTGAGACCGGCTCCGGAGGACTATCTGGTCGCTGATCCTGTTTCCACCCGCGTGAACTCTGTCGCCAATGACGATGAGTCTTTGCTCGAAATCGTCGCTCCGGAGCCGAGCGAAGCGGCCGGGCAAAAAACAAAAGCTGCCAAAGGTGTCGCTAAGGACCAGCTGGACTTGTTCTGAAGCCCAGGAGATCGAGAAACGTCTGGCCTGTGTTGGGCGCGCTGGTTAAGAGGAGCACCCGAGAGATCCGGCCCACATCTACTGCAATTCGGCTATGAGAACATAAGAACTGGAACCGTGACATGAGCGAAATCGATGATGATGCCCTCGCCGATGCCTACAACAAGGGGCTCGAGCTGGAGAAGGCCGGCGATCGTGATCAGGCCGCTGTTTTTTATCGCCAGGCGCTCAGTCTCGATCCGTCAGACCCAGGCGGTGTTTCCATCCGCCTTGCAGCTATGGGGCACGAGACGTCTCCCGAAAAAATGCCGGATGCCTATGTGGCGACACTCTTTGATCAACATGCAGATGTCTTCGACGACATATTGGTCGATCAGCTTGGCTACTGCGTTCCCCTTTTGCTACGCGATCTTGTCAGCAAACTTGATATTGGCCCGTTCGAAAAACTATTGGACTTGGGATGTGGCACCGGGCTCACAGGCGTTGCGTTCAACGACTGCACCAAACATCAGACAGGCGTCGATCTCTCGGAGCGGATTGTGGAGTTGGCCTATGATCGACAGGTTTATGATGACCTCTACGTCGGTGAGGCGGTCGAGTTTCTCCAAGAGTTCGAGGACGAAGACGGGGCTCGCCCTCGTTGGGATCTGATCGCCGCCACGGATGTCTTCCCCTATCTGGGGGCAATCGAACCGATCTTGGCAGGCGCGGCTGATCGGCTTGAAGCCAACGGATACTTTGCCTTTTCAACCGAGACGCTACCTGAAAGCACTCTGGCCGGCAGGAACTACATGGTCGGTGCGAAACAGCGTTTTGCTCAAGGAGAAAGTTACCTGCGCAGCGGACTTGAAGCGCATGGTTTCAAGGTACTTGCCATGGATCCGATCACGGTGCGGCTTGAAGACGGTGAGCCGGTGCCCGGGCACTTGGTTGTTGCGCAACTTGTGGCGTAATGCGTCACGCGATTGTCTCTGAAGTCGAAGAGCAAAAAGGGCGGGGATCAGGAATCCCCGCCCTTGCCGTCGCCGGCTCTGGCCTCTGCCGGCAACTTGCCGCGTTTAGCTGTGCGCGAGCCGCTTGAGCAGCGCCAGTTCCTGCCCCAAACTCGTATCGGCCTGTGATTGCGCCTCGATCTTACGGACTGCATGAAGAACCGTTGTGTGATCACGGCCTCCGAAGCGCTTGCCAATCTCGGGCAGGGAACGCGGTGTCAACACCTTCGACAGATACATGGCGATCTGTCTCGGGCGGACCAGATTTCGAGACCTGCAGGCTGACAGCAGGTCAGCCTTGCTGACGCTGTAATGTTTGCACACCACCTGCTGGATTTCCTCGATCTTGATGTTGCGTTTCTCGCCCGAACGAACCAGATCGCTGAGGATCTTGTCTGCGAGATAGGGCGTGATTGCTTGAGCGGTCAGTTGGTGGTGGGCGTAGAGCCGATTGATCGCACCTTCCAGATCTCTGCCGCACGCCGTCACATGGCAGGCAACGTAATCGAGAACTTCCTTCGGGATGTCGAAGGTCGGAAGAAGCTTCCTGGCTGCCACCAGCCGCCTGGTCAGAATACCGCGGCGCAAGGCGAAGTCCGGGGGCTGCAAGCCTACCACCAGTCCGTCACAAAGCCGGTCACGCAGTCCGCTCTCTACCGTTTCCAGTTGCAGCGGCGGCCGGTCAGCAGCCACGATGATATGCTTGACCGGTTGCATCAGCGACAGAAGTGTCTCGCTGAAGTCTGCCTGGGCCTGTTTGCCGTGAAGGAATTGCATGTCGTCGACCAACAGAATGTCGATTGATGCCAGGATCCGTTTTAGGGCCTGGAACGATCTGGACTTCAACGCCGGTACGAGATGGTACATGAAGTACTCGGCGGTCAGATAGCAGACATTCTGTCCGCGGGATCTTGCTTCCGTCGCAACGGCGTGGAGCAGGTGGGTCTTGCCGAACCCGACAGCGCCATGAAGGTACAGAAGATCGAGGGCTTCGTTCTGGCCACTTGCGATTTTCCGGGCCGCCTCGAAGGCAAGTCCATTGGAATCCCCCTCGACAAAGGACTCGAAGGAGTTTCGTGGATTGGTTGGCGCGCCTTTCAGAAACTCTATGAGAGTTTCTTCGTCAGCATCGCCGAGGGCGATAGGCACCTGCGGATAGCGAATGGCATCTGGCAAGCCCGGGTGTGCATAGCCGGCACGGGCCGGTGATGCATTGGTTGGTATGAGTTTTTTGGGTCTTGATTTGCCCGGGCGAAGTGCGCTGCGAACTGTCAATTCGATGCTGTTGATGTCCCGGCACTCGTGTTGCCAAAGGCCGACCAACTGCTCTTCGTAGTGGGATTGGATCCAGTGTTTCAGGAAGCGTGTTGGCACTGATAGCCGAACAATATCCCCACTGTTTTCTTCGAGAATAACGCGGCCAAACCAGTTGAAATAGGCGTCATCTCCAAGTTCTTGTCTCAATTTCGACTTTACGCGATCCCAGCGTTCCGTCCCGTTCGTACTCTGAATCTGCATACTCGCCTCCTGTCAAAGGAAAGCGGCCCAACTCACCCGCTTGCTGTTTTTTTAAAGGAAGGACAAGACAGTGAAGCCTTGGACTTTCTTCGATTTTCGCGGTTTTGATCCGCAGTCTGGGTTTTCTCGGCATCCCGACATCTTCTGGTCAGGTATGCGCTTTCATCACGTGCACTTTGTTCTTGTGGACTTTGACAACCGCGACGTCTCCCTTGTTGGTTTTGGGAGGTCGTTGTGCGGTCGAAAAGTCAGGAGTGAAAATTGCCTGTATTTACACCCCAGAGGGTAATTAACCCTGTTATATTTTACGGAAGCTTCTCCTTTGCTTTGGTGTTGTGATGTCAACTATTGTTATTTGTCTTTTTTGAGTATTGAACACCTTTTTTGAAGAAATCAAAAAAAAATTAATCTCTTAGGAGAAATCAGAGTTGTTAATCAGCGTTTGGCGCGTCATGTCCTGTCAAATCTACTCTGTCCCGATGCAGACGCTTTTCCCCATCACGGCCATAAGGATGTTTTTAGACGCCAAATTGTGACGAGAATGTTCTCGACTTCGGATAGGGCGTTGACGGACATGAGGAATCACCCGGAACAGCGTCTCTTGTCAATTCTCTCAAGCCTGACATACAGGCCGCTGTACGATTGGTCTTCAGCTCTTGACCGGCTTCGTCAGGACCGTTGAGTGCGTGGCCTTGTGAAATCAGTTTTTAGTATTCGCAAGTTATTTGCGGGCTTGAATGCTGAGCATTCCGCTGAGCCGTTTAGCGCTCGCAACAGCCTCTTCTCGATGAATTGGCCAGCTTTGCATGAGACCTTCGATGATCAGGTTCAGGTCCACCTGATGTTGCGTCAGACCGCATGCCTGGGCAGCGCGTTCGGCGACTTCGCCCTTGTGTCGCTCCAGAAGGGAACGGAGTCGTGTATCGGCTGGAGCTGCGGCAACAGCCGCATGAAAAAGACATCCATGCGACGCTTCATTCAGCATCCAGGCCCCGATCCGGTCCATCAGATGGTCGAGCGCTGCGGCCTGGTCTTCGGGCAGATCGTCAAAGATGCTCGAAAGGTAACGTTGATGGCGATGCTCGAGCGCAGCGTACATCATGTCATCGCGCGAAGGTACGTATTTATAAAGTGTCCTGAGACTAACGCCTGCCGCTTCGCGCAAGTCCTCGACACTCGGCTCGGCAAACCCCTGAAGTGCAAAGGCATGTTCGAGCCCGGAGGCGATCTTGGTCATCGTCGCGTTCATGCTTGACTATGTAGAATGATCCCTCTACCAAAGCAAGTAGAGTACTCATTCTACCAGCTAAGGGGGCCGCGATGGCACTTCCAGAAACGATGAAGGGCATGGTCCTGACGGGACACGGTGGTCTCGACAAACTGGTTTGGCGCGAGGATCTTCCGGTTCCAACCCCTGTGCCCGGAGATGTCCTTGTTCGTGTAGGTGCTGCAGCCGTCAACAACACGGACGTGAACACCCGCATTGGCTGGTATTCGAAGACCGTGCGCGGCGACACCGCTGTTGCCGCAGCAGATGGTTATGAGGATTCCGAGGATCTTGAAGGCGGGTGGGCTGGCGCCTTGTCCTTTCCTCGCATTCAAGGCGCAGATTGCTGCGGCGAGATTGTCGCAGTCGGTGAAGGTGTCGATCCGGTGCGCATCGGTGAACGGGTCTTGCTGCGTCCGATGCATCATCCTGCAGGGTCAGAAGATCCCCATGCACTTGCCACGATGGGTTCGGAGCGCGATGGGGCCTTCGCCGAATACACCACCATTGGATCTGTGAACGCGGTCACTGTTCAGTCGGACCTTACGGATGTTGAGCTTGCCTCGTTTCCTTGCGCGTTTTCGACGGCAGAGGGCATGATTCAACGTGCCGGGCTCGCAAACGAGCGCGTTCTGATCACCGGTGCTTCAGGCGGCGTTGGCTCGGCGGCCATTCAGCTGGCAAAGAGACGCGGTGCGCATGTTACAGCCGTGACCAGCCCTTCAAAGGCCGAAGAGCTTCGCGCGCTGGGCGCCGATGCGACGTTGGACCGAGATGCGGAGCTGGGAGAAGAGGCCTATGACGTGGCCCTGGATCTCGTTGGCGGCGCACGCTGGAACGCCTTGATCGATGCCCTGCGCATCGGCGGTCGCTATGTCACATCGGGTGCCATCGCGGGGCCGATAGTCGAGCTGGACCTGCGCACGCTTTACCTCAAGGACCTTACCTTGATCGGCAGCACACGCCAGCCGGTCAACGTCTTCAATGATCTGGTGAGGTATATTGAGGCCGGAGAAATCAAGCCGACAGTCGCGCGAACCTACTCCTTGAAGGAGCTGCGCGCAGCACAAGAGGACTTTCTCGCCAAGTCCTACATTGGCAAGATCGGGATCGTGATGCCGGGCTAAACCTCTGTCCAAACATGCGATCGTCATCAAGGCTGTTCTTTAAGAAGGTTCGCTTCAAGCTGAAGCGGACCTTCTTTTTTCGCAAACGGTGATCAGGCTCAGATCGCCGTCGTCAGCTGCATGTGCGGGACACCGTCCGAGGTCTTCTCTGCGGTCTTTCCGTCGTTGCCAAGCGTTACGGTGACCCGTTGCCTGAATGCGGAAAAGCTGTCGAAGCTCACCACATCGACCGGCTCGTCGAAAACAATGGTGATGCGCGTCCTGTTGGACGGTCCCAGCTTGGCGGCCGAAACGATCTCGCCCTGAAAAGCCTGGTGCAAATAGGTGCCAGATACCTTCTGACCGAGTGACAGCGGCATGTTGGGCGCATTGCCCTTGGCCGCATGAAGAGTGTTCCAGTCGCGGAAGCCATATTGTCTGGCAACAAGATCAAGCGACTGGCCATGATTGAGCGGCGCATCGGTGGCTGCCGGCATCGCGGCTCTCAAGCGTTTAGCCTGAGCTTTCAACTCACTCAGTGGTGGAAGTGTAGTTTGGGTCATTGGAACGTGCCTTTCCCGTCTGTTGCAGGCGTTCCGGATGGGGCTCGCATTGCCATCGGCCTGCATCAAAGCAAAGGCTGATTTCGATCTGGCCGTCGATTTTTGGCGGCACGGGAAGGTTTTACCCAAGGCATAAGCCCGCGAGCGGCCGGGACCTTCGACCTGACCGCGGACATAGGAACCCGCCTGCCTTCTGTCAAGGCTTGCGGGTCAGGCCGCTAAAGAACCCGGCCTGGATTGACGAGGCCCTTGGGATCGAACGCGTCCTTGATGCGTTGCATCAGGTCTAGTTCAAGCTCGCTTTTCACGTCCTTCAGAAGATCGCGCTTCAGACGCCCGATGCCGTGTTCGGCGGAGATCGAGCCGTTGAAGTTCGCCACTATGCCATGAACGATGTCGTTCATTGCGTCCCACTTCTCCAGATAGGCTTCCTTGTCCGCTCCGACTGGCTGGCTGACATTGAAGTGGATGTTGCCATCACCCAGATGACCAAAGGGCACCGGGCGGCAGTTGGGCACGAATTTCGTGACTGCGGCGATGGCTTCCTCCAGGAACGCCGGGATGGAGGCGACAGGGACAGAGACGTCATGCTTGATGGAGCCGCCTTCAGCTTTCTGTACTTCGGACATGCCATGCCGAATATGCCAGAAATCCTGGACCTGTTGCATGGACTGGGCGAACGCTGCGTCCTCGACCAGGCCTTCCTCGAAGGCTTCTCCCAAAATGGACTCCAGCAGGTCGCGAACCGGAAACGCCTCTGACCCGCTCGAAAGCTCCATCAGCACATACCAGTCGTGTGGCGCCTCAAGAGGATCTCGTGCACCGTCCAAATGTGCGACACAGAACTCGACCCCGACACGAGGCATGATTTCGAAGCCGGTCAGCACCGGGCCTGCTTGAGCCTTGGCGGTGGAGAAGAGCTTCAGCGCGGCCTGGGGATCTGCGAGACCGACGAAGGCGGCCTCCAGTTTCTTCGGCTTGGGGAAAAGTTTGAGTGACGCTGCGGTAATTATGCCGAGAGTCCCTTCCGCGCCGATAAACAATTGTTTCAAATCATAACCAGTATTGTCCTTGCGGAGGGTCCTGAGACCGTTCCAGACATCACCATTTGGCATCACCACCTCGAGCCCGAGAACGAGGTCGCGGGTGTTGCCATAGGCAAGAACAGCGGTGCCGCCGGCGTTGCTGGAGATGTTGCCACCGATCTGACAGGATCCTTGCGAGCCTAGCGCCAGCGGGAACAGACGGTCGACTTTTTCAGCTTCATTTTGCAAGGTCTCGAGGATCACGCCGCTCTCGACAGTGATTGTGAAACCGTCGGGATCAACCGCACGGACCTTGTTCATTCGCCCGAGTGAAAGAACCATTTCATCCCCGGTTTCCAAGGGGATTTGACCGCCCACGAGACCGGTATTGCCGCCTTGGGGAACAATCTTGAGATCATTCAGGGATGCATATTTCATCACCGCGCTGACGTCCTTGGTTGACCCTGGTCGCAGCACCATCGGTGTCACACCCTGATACAGGTCTCGCCATTCCGTCAGGAACGGCGCCTTGTCTTCGGGGCTGGTCAGTACGTTTGCTGCGCCGATGATTTCAGCGAGCCGCTCGGCATGGGGATTTCGCTCCATGAGCGCGTGTCCTCGTTTCTCGATGGGGTGATTTCGGCCGGTAACATAGTGCCAAGATGCGGTCCCGTCGACGTCTCATTCGCTTTGTCGGCGTCTTGAAGGATATGGGGGGCTGTGCCATAGGAGGCCAACCCGCTGTAGGGTGGTTACTGAAATCCTTCTGGAGATGAAGATGGCGGAAACGCGCGGACTTATGAACGGCAAACGCGGACTTGTTATGGGCGTTGCGAACAACAGGTCGATCGCCTGGGGAATCGCGAAGGCTCTTGCCGATGCCGGCGCGGAACTCGCTCTGACCTACCAAGGTGATGCCCTGAAAAAACGTGTCGAACCTCTGGCGGACCAGCTTGGCGCTTTCGTGGCTGGCCACTGTGACGTGACGGATGGCGACAGCATTGATGCTGTCTTCAAGGCGCTTGAAGACAAGTGGGGCAAGATCGATTTCCTTGTCCATGCCGTTGCATTTTCCGACAAGGATGAGCTGACCGGGCGGTACGTCGACACGACCTCCGACAATTTCAACCGCACCATGGATATTTCGGTCTACTCTCTGACCGCTGTCACACAACGTGCCGAAAAGCTCATGGACGATGGCGGTTCTGTGCTGACGCTGACCTACTACGGCGCCGAGAAGGTCATGCCGCATTACAACGTCATGGGTGTTGCCAAGGCTGCATTGGAAGCCAGCGTCAAATACCTCGCAATGGACCTCGGTCCCAAGCAGATCCGTGTGAACGCGATCTCCGCCGGTCCGATCAAGACCCTCGCAGCATCCGGCATCGGCGACTTCCGCTATATTCTCAAGTGGAACGAATACAATGCGCCGCTGCGCCGCTCGGTTTCCATCGAAGAAGTCGGCGACAGCGCGCTCTATCTCCTGTCCGACATGGGCCGCGGTGTCACCGGTGAGATCCAGCATGTCGATTGCGGATACAACATTGTCGGCATGAAGGCCGTGGATGCGCCGGACATTTCGGTGGTGAAGGACTAGGGTTCAAACCCGAAGCTCTCAAGGCCGGCGCAAGCCGGCCTTTTTTATATCTATCGGGCCATCTCTTCAGGGATCTGGACAGCCCGTCATGAATTGGTGATAGGTAGCGGTCAGAAAGAGGCTCTGCTGTCGTTGGATTCTCATCTCCTCAAGCCCGCGAAAGTCACCATGAGTTCTGCACTGCCCAAGCTGAAAGACCCGCATTTCCTGATCTTTATCCGTCATGGCCAGACTGACTGGAATGCGGAAGGACGCATGCAGGGTCAAAGGGACATTCCGCTCAACTCCGTCGGCCGCGGCCAGGCCAGTGATAACGGGCGTCGTTTGGGAGACTTCCTCAGGACCGAGAACGTCGACCCTGGAACGTTCGATTTTGTCTCATCGCCGCTCGGCCGTACCCGGACGACGATGGAGCTTGCGCGCACAGCCATGAATCTCGATCCCGCTGCCTACCGTCTTGATGAGCAGCTCCTTGAAATCACGTTCGGTGAATGGGAAGGCTCTACACTCGAAGAACTGGCCGACAAAGAGCAGGATCTCGTTCTTGCGAGGCGTCAGGACAAGTGGGGGTTCGTGCCGCCAGGTGGCGAGAGCTACGAGATGCTTGCAGGCCGGATCGGCAACTGGCTAAAGACCGTCGATCGTCCGAGTGTCGTTGTGGCTCATGGCGGCGTATTTCGGGTTCTGCGCGGCCTTCTGGAAGGCTTGGAGACCACAGCCGTGCCAAAGCTTGATGTGCCTCAGGACAAGGTGTTCGTTTGGCGCAACAGCGGGTTTTCCTGGATCTGAATCCGATGAGATCAGACCACACGGCAATGTGAAAAGCAGGCAGCGCAAACGGTTGATCGGGCGTTGAAACCTACACGTATGAAGGGGCAAACAAAGGACGTTGCCATGCCGGACCCTTCAGATGAATTTTATCTCAAATTAGAACCCTTCACTGATTTCGCAACCGTCGGCGACGTGGAGTGCTATGAGGCGGTTCCGGTCGATTGGGTGATCCTCGCCGCCGATATTGTCCGTTCGCACGATGCGATTGAGGCCGGTCACTACAAGGAGGTAAACCTCATTGGCGCGGCAGTCATTTCCGCAGTGCTCAATCAGGTCGGGCGGGAAATCGTACCCTTTGTTTTTGGCGGCGACGGAGCCATGCTGCTTGTACCGCCGGGCGCGGTGAATGCAGGCAAGATCGCACTGGCCGGCGTCCAGCGCCTTGCGGACGAGGAAGCCGGGTTGTCACTGCGTACGGCAGCGATCCCGCTCACAGAGGTCCGGTCAAAAGGCACGGACGTCCGTCTTCGCAAATATGAATTGTCGCCGGGGAACTATCTCGCCATGGTGATCGGCGGAGGGCTCGAACTTGCTGATCAGATCCTCAAGGATGAGGCTCTCTGCAAGCCTTTCCTGATCGATCCGGCCATGGCTGTTGAACCTGATCTTGAGGGATTGTCCTGCCGGTGGGAGCCTCTACCTTCGGAGCGAGGAAAGGTCCTGTCCCTGATCCTGAGGCCGTGGGAAGGCGGTGGTGAAAGCCTGCGGTCGATCGCGGCGGACATCGAGCACATCGTCGGCTTCGATCCGCTGGGTGAGACGGAGAGTGCCAACCACGTCACACGCAACCGGTTGAAATTCCGGTTCCCTCCGCGTGGGCTCGGACTGGAAATCCGAATGCTTTCGCGAACCGGAAACCGCCTTGCCTATGGTGCAAGAGCCGTGTTTCAAAGCGTGGCCACGATTTGGGGGTTCCTGACGGGACTCAGAGTCGGGCCATTTCGTCCTGCACGATACCTTCAGGAAATTTGCCGTCATACCGACCACCGCAAACTTGATGACTCGCTCCGGCTCGTTCTCGATGTTTCGGTGGAGCAACTTAACGCTCTGACCGATTACCTTGATGAGGCGTTCTGCGCCAGGCGTCTGATCTATGGCATGCACGTCAGCGACAGCGCCTTGATGACCTGCTTCATGACCGACATCGGTGCCAGCCAGCACGTGCATTTCATTGATGGAGCAAATGGCGGACTGTCTGTTGCTGCTGCGGATTTCAAGCAGCGGAAGGCAGCTACATCCTGACACTTGTTTCTCTCATAAGGGGGCGGCAACCTCCACCACAGGCCGGAAGGGCTTGAGATCAGCCTTTTGATGGCTTATCGCTTGCCGCACTGGATTTCAGCGGGTCGGTACGCGCCGACGATCGCTTTCGGGAAGGCAAGGCATGTCACATAACTCGTTCGGGCATCTGTTTCGCGTCACCACCTGGGGCGAAAGCCATGGACCCGCGATCGGCTGTGTTGTTGATGGCTGCCCGCCACTCATTCCCCTGACAGAAGCCGACATTCAGAGCTTTATGGAAAAGCGCAAACCCGGTCAGTCGAAATACACCACTCAGCGGCGGGAACCGGACGAAGTTAAAATTCTGTCTGGTGTCATGGTCGACGAAGACGGCGTGCAGAGGACCACTGGGACCCCAATTTCTCTTATGGTTGAGAACACAGACCAGCGATCCAAGGACTATTCCGAGATCAAGGACCGTTATCGTCCAGGTCATGCTGACTACACATATGATGCCAAGTACGGCATTCGCGACTACCGCGGTGGCGGACGATCTTCTGCACGCGAGACCGCTATGCGCGTTGCCGCCGGGGCCGTTGCACGAAAGGTCTTGCCGCAGGTGAGTATTCGCGCTGCACTGGTTCAGGTCGGTCCGCACAAGATCAATCGCGAAAACTGGGATTGGTCCGAGGTCGAGAACAACCCGTTCTTCTGCCCGGACAAGGAAGCTGCTGCATTTTGGGCTGACTATCTCGATGGTATCCGCAAGGCTGGATCTTCCGTAGGTGCCGTGATCGAGGTCATCGCCGAAGGCGTGCCTGTCGGTCTGGGAGCACCGATTTACGGCAAACTCGATACTGAACTAACGGCTGCGCTTATGTCGATAAATGCAGTCAAAGGCGTTGAGATCGGCAACGGCTTTGATGCGGCAGCTCTCACAGGCGAGGAAAATGCCGATGAGATGCGTATCGGTGGGGATGGCAAGCCACTCTTCCTTTCCAACAATTCAGGCGGCATCCTGGGTGGCATTTCCAACGGCGATCCGATCGTTGCCCGTTTTGCAGTCAAGCCGACATCTTCCATCCTGACCGAGCGCAAGTCCGTGACGCGTCAGGGGCAAGAGGTCGATGTCATGACCAAAGGCCGCCATGATCCTTGCGTAGGTATTCGTGCAGTCCCGGTAGGCGAGGCCATGGTCGCCTGCGTTCTGGCCGACCATCTTCTGCGCCATCGCGGTCAGGTCGGGTAGGACCTGGCCCGATCACTTCTCCGCGAAGTAGGGGCTATAGCAAACTTCTGATACACTTCGTTACAGTTTTCCTGCCGCCCTTGGCTGGATTGCGGATGCCAGACTTCTAGTATTCTCGGCAGGCAGGCTGCTCTGCCTCACTGATGGAGGGATGCTATGAACGAGATGACCCCGGTTCGCCGTAAAACGGCAAAAGACTTTCCGCAGGAATTGCTCGACCTTTACGATTTTTATGCTCACGGCAAGATCACCAAACGTGAATTCCTGACACGTGCCGGCAAATTCGCAGTCGGCGGTGTGACCGCTGCCATGCTTTTGAACCAGTTGGCACCAAACTACGCGCTGGCCCAGCAAGTGGCACCGGACGATCCCGAGATCGAAACCACGCGGATCACCTATCCCTCGCCCAACGGGCACGGCGAAGTGAACGGTTATCTGGTGAAACCAGCCGGGGCCACGGGCAAACTCCCGGCCGTTCTGGTCATCCATGAGAACCGTGGTCTCAACCCTTACATCGAGGATGTGGCTCGCCGTATGGCCAAGGCAGGCTTTCTGACGCTTGCTCCAGATGGCCTGACTTCGGTTGGTGGTTATCCAGGCACGGATGATGAAGGCCGCGAGCTACAACGCACAGTCGATCGCGAGAAACTGCTCAATGATTTCTTTGCAGGTTTTGAGTTCCTTCTGAAACACGAAGGCTCAACCGGCAAGGTAGGGGCTGTTGGCTTCTGCTATGGCGGCGGCGTGGTCAATGCGATCGCCGTTGCGTATCCGGAGCTCAGCGCGGGCGTTCCATTCTACGGTCGCCAGCCATCCGCAGAAGACGTGGCTGCAATAGAGGCACCTCTTCTTATTCAGCTCGGTGAACTCGATGAGCGTATCAATGCCGGCTGGCCAGCTCATGAAGAAGCCCTCAAGGCCAATGGCAAGACCTACGAAGCCTATATCTATGAGAACGCCAACCATGGCTTCCACAATGATACGACCCCTCGTTACGACGAGGAAAAGGCCAAGCTTGCCGAAGAGCGCACGATTGCCTTCTTCAAGAAGTATCTTGGCTAAAGCGCAAGCTGAGACGGCTTCTTAGCCGAGAGCAAGCCGGATGAAGATGATGACCAGGCCGCCCCCGATCAGGGCGGCCTTTTTCACGGCTGGGCCTGCGGCAATCAGGCCATAGGACATGCAACCAAGTCCCAAGCCAATCTGCGCAAAGGCAAGCAGGGCGGCGATAGGCGCGTCTGAAAGTGCGATCAAGTCCGGGTTGGCAATCATGCCGAGCGGGATGATGTAGAGCCCAATCCCAAGCGCCATTGCGGTCACCGCCACCTTCAGCCAGTTTTCGTTGATCATGCCGGCGGCAATGAAGACCGCACCGCAGACGGGCGGCGTGATCGTCGACAGAAGCGCGAACCAGAACACGAAGAGATGGGCCTGAAGTGGCTCCAGGCCAAGCTGGGTGAGGGCTGGACCGGCAACCGAAACGCAGATGACATAAGCCGCGGTGGTCGGGACTTCCATGCCGAGCACCAGACAGGCGAGAGCCGTCAGGAACAGGGAGGGCCAGAGATAGCCTCCCGAAACAGAGAGGATCAGGGATGTAATCTTGACGCCGAGGCCAGTGATTGAGAGCACGCCAATGATGATCGAGGCACAGAGGATGATTGAGGCAATCATCGCGACCTGGCGGGCTGCCGTCACCATGGCGGCCTCCAGGCGAAGAGAAGTCTTCTTGATGGAAAAGCCCAGCTTGGCATCGGTGAACAGCAGCAGGAAACCGGCAAGGATCGCGAGGCAGGCCGCGTATTGTGGCGTATAGCCGACTGCAAACATGCCCCAGAGCAGAACCGAGAAAGGCACCAGGAAGAAAGCGGTGGTGATCAGTGTGGCCTTCGGATCAGGACGATCAGCTTCGTCCATGCCTTTCAAGTCCAGCCGGCTTGCATAGGCATTGATTCCGACCCATACGGCGATGAAATAGAGCAAGGCTGGCAGAACCGCGGCAGCCATGATCGATGTGTAGGGTGTGCCAGTGAGTTCGACCATAACGAAGGCGCCAGCTCCCATGAGCGGCGGCATGATCTGGCCACCGGAGGAGGCAACGGCTTCAACAGCTGCGGCAAGCCTTTTCGGATATCCAAGCCGCGTCATGGCGGGCAGGGTGATGGCGCCGGTCGATGCGACATTGGCCGAGGCGGAACCGGAAATGGAACCGAAAAGAGCGGACGAGATCACCGAGACTTTTGCCGCGCCACCGTTGAGGCGTCCGGCGGCGGTCGCTGCAACGTTCATGAAGCCCTGACCGGCCTCGCCTGCGTTGAGCACTGCCCCGAAAATGACGAAGATCGCAACCACCGAGACAGAAACACCCGTCAGGCTGCCCCAGATGCCACCTTCGGCAATCGTGAGGGTTCCGAGAAAGCTCTCGATCGGTGTGCCCGAGTGACCGAATTCGCCCGGAATGTGCTGCCCGAACAACCCATATGCCAATGCCAGAACCGCGACGAGCGGTAACGGCCAATTGATGGCTCGACGGGCGGCTTCCAGAACTGTGATCAGCAAGATGGCGGCGATGGCGATCTGAAAATCACCTTCCAGAAAGCCGTATTGGTCAATCAGGCTGCTGTGGTTCAACGCAACCCAAAGACTGGCGGCGAGGCCAAGCGCCGCAATCACATAGCCGGTTACCTGTGAAATGAGGCCAGTCGACGCGCTGAAGAGAAAGATCCAGGGAAGGGCCAGTGCCAAATGAAGCGGCCTGCTGACAAGGTTCGGCACCAGGCCTGAAAAGATCAGGCCCAGGTGAAAGGCAACCAACGTGGCCGCGCAGGCGAGCAAGATGAAGCGATGGATCGGTCGCGCGGGTGCGGTGAAAGTCGGCATGGCTGGCCCTGGCAAAAACAAGACCCCGGGCACATGGCATGCCCGGGGCAAAATCATCGAGAGGGTGAGAGGTTTACTTTTGCGCGTCGGTCAGCGCAAAACCGGCCTCTTCATAGTAGCGCTGGGCACCTGGGTGGATCTTGCCCGTGATGGTGCCCATCAGGCCTTCATCGACGCCGTTCCACCAGCGAGCAGTCTCACCCATCTTGGCCTTGGTTTCCCAAAAGGTCTTGGTCAGTGCATAGGCCGTGTCGTCATCCATGGCAGTTGTCGTATAGGCGACGACAGGAAGCGACGTGGTCGTGATATCTGCATCCTGACCTGAATAGGTGCCTGCGGGAATGACCAGCTTCGCACGCTTGGACTGTGCAATTTGCTCGTCCGTCAGCGTGAGGACTGTCACGTCGGTGGAGGCGGCTGCCTCGATGACGTTCGGTGCGGGCCAGGAACCGGCGGTGACGAAGCCGTCGATCTGACCGTTCTTCAAAGCAGGAACAGCGTTGGACAGCTCGACTTCAGCGAGTTCCACCTTGCCTTCGAGGCCGAAGAGCTTGAGGTACTTCTCACCTTCGCGTGCTCCGAAAGATCCCTTGCCGAGCAGGATGGTCTTGCCTTCCATGCTCGCAAAGTCGGTTGCGCCGCTTTCTTTCGACATAACGAAATGCATCGTCAGCGACGGGATCGGAAACAGCGCACGGATTTCATCGAACTTCGGGTTCGACTTGCCTTCGAACATGGCTTTGCCGCCCTGGGCCAGACCAACGAGAGCAGGAGGCGTCGTGAACACATAGTCGCCGCCGCGTGCACGGGTTTCCATGACGTTCTGGACCGAGCCCTGGCTTTCCTCGACTGTTACGATGATATCGCCGTTCGAGCCTGCCTTCATGGCTTCGGCAATCTGGACGCCCATCTGATAGTAGGATGAGCTCGATTTGGCCGACTTGTAGGTGATGCGCGTTTCTGCCGAAGCAGGCAAGGCAAGAGCGAAGCCGGCGACAGCGGCTAGGCTCAGACGAAGAGCTGATTTAAGCATGGTTTCCTCCAGTTTGATGTGTGATGCCCTGACCTGACCAACGAATGAAAGCCGGATCGTGGCATATGTCTTTGCGGCGCACAGTGCACGCTCCGGCGTCGCTCTACAACTGCCTTTGCAACCAATTTAGGCCTTGCCAGACCTCATAAAGTTCGATCCGCCGAAAAGCCTTGTTGGAAGTCACGGCATGCGTGCTGGGTTGGCAGTCAGACCGGTCGATAGGCTTGCAGCCGTTGCAGGATTTCCTCCGGCTCGCCCGCCAGCGTGTTCAATTTGATCGTCAGGTGATCAGTACCGTCGGCTTGCCTGGATAATTTCCAGTTCCGCGTCATGACCGACTTCCAGAGCGGAAACATGTGCTTTTCATTTACGGCGGCTGGCAAAGCGCTGGTCAGCGAAATTTCCAGGCCAACGAGTTCGATGCTGCGCACGGATGATTGATGAAGGGCCATCTTGTCGATGGAGGCCCAATCGATAAATCCGATACGCTCAACGAA
Organism: Roseibium sp.; assembly: GCF_039982295.1. Taxonomy (GTDB): domain Bacteria; phylum Pseudomonadota; class Alphaproteobacteria; order Rhizobiales; family Stappiaceae; genus Roseibium. Next base: position 134,890 of record NZ_JBDWYP010000082.1, on the reverse strand, counting down.
CAGACCCTGCTCATTTGCCCCGAGCTGAGGCTGGCTACGGTCGATCATCGGATAGTGCCAAAAGGACACCAGCAGTGGCACGATGGCGAGAGCCGCGAGAGGTTTCACGCCGCCGAAAAGGCCAAGCACGACGAAGCCAAAGCCGAAAAACAGACCGCCAATGACAAGCGCTTCTCCTGTCGACCGGATGTAGCCAATTGCAAATGGCTTGGGTTCGCTTGGGTTTTTCTGGCCTGTATCTTTGACGTCTGTCGGCATGAGGCGACTTGATATCCTGTTGTGAGGACGCTGGAGCTTCCTTGTTCCAGGCCGCTGAAGGCTTGTCAAAACCTCGGCCGGCAATAAAGAGAGCCGCCTCTAGGCGTTTGCCCCGTTGGTTGGTGTCTCTTTCCCGATGCCCAGGAGCTTCATCAAGGCGAAGGCTGCCAGTGCACAGAAGGTAATGGCCGCAACCAGAGGTGTCACTGTGCCGTCGAAGAATGGGCTCGCTGCAGCAATCATCAAACCGCCTGCAATCATCTGCAGGGTTCCGCCAAGAGAGGATGCCAGACCCGCAATTTTTCCGTGATGATCAAGAGCGAGCACCATGGTCGAGGGAATGACGAGACCAAGACACGCGTTGCCGCAGAACAGGAACAACATGACTACCGGCAGTGTTCCGTAGCCTGAAAGCGTCAGGGCGAGAAGCGCGAGTTCAATCAGGACAAAGCCTGTGACCGCATAGACGATGACCCTCGTCATGCCAAATCGTTGACCAAGTTGGGCTGCGATTTGCGATGATGCGAAGAAGCCGATTGCGTTGACGGCGAAGGCGAGGCTGAATTCGACACCCGACAATCCGAAGTGGCCGGTGTAGACGAACGGCGCGCTGGCGATGAAAACGAAGAAGCTTGCCATGCCGCAGCCGCCGATCAGGGTCAGGCCCATAAACAGCGGATCTGCCAGCAGAACCTTGAGTCCCGCAAAAAGAGACCGCGTGTTGACCGGTACCCGATCTTCCGGCGCGAGGGTTTCCGGAAGCGCCCGGTCTGTGACGACAAGGGAGAGAACGGCAGCGGCCGCGAGGAAATAGAAGATGGCTTGCCAGCCGCCGATTGCGATGATCCCGGTGCCTGCCAGGGGCGCCAGCATTGGCGAAACGCTGATCACGAGCATCACCAATGCCATCAGCCGGGTTGCCTGATAGCCCGTGTACATGTCCCGGATGATGGCGCGCGGAATGACCATGACCACGGCAGCGCCGACGCCCTGCAGCAGGCGGGAGGCGATCAGCCATTCGATCGTGGGAGACAGGGCACAGCTGATGGATCCCAGGATGAACAAGACAAGTCCGCCATAAAGCGGCAGCTTGCGTCCGATCTGATCCGAAAGCGGGCCGTACACCATCTGCGACAGGCCGAAGGTCAGGAAGAAGGCCGTCAGCGTCATCTGCGTTGATGCGATCCCTGCATTCAGGTCTGCTTCAATCGCGGGCAGGGCAGGGAGATAAATGTCAATGGCGAGCGGTCCAACGGCAGCAAGTAGCCCAAGTACCGCGGCAGATCGAAACAATCCGCTGGTCATCTGAATATCCTGAAAATCGGTATGGAAGGGCCCGAGGTGGACCAGGAGCAACTTGCTCAGGATAGTAGTTGGCGTGATCTGGTGCAATAAGACAAGAAAGCCCTCCGCCGCAGGGACGGAGAGCTATTCACAGACGGCTTCTGAGCGGGTTATTGATCCAGAATTTCCGTGGCTTCTATCTTGATGTCGAAGCCTTCGAGGCCGACGTAATGGCGCTCGCGGGAGGCCAACAGGCGGATGGAGGTGACGCCGAGATCTTTCAGGATCTGCGCGCCCAGTCCAACTTCGCGCCATTGCTCTTCGCGCGCCTGGGCCGAGCCATGTTCTTCCAGCTCGGCAGCCTCCAGCTCGGTGCGGGGCCGCTTGGACTGGCGGGCAACGCCCACCGACCCTTCGCGCAGATAGACAACGATGCCGCGTCCTCGCTCGGCGAAAAGCTGCATGGTGGTATCGAGCGGCTGGGTTTGGCCGAAAACATCGTCCAGTACGGATTCCAACTGCAGACGCACCGGCACATTGCGCCCGTCGAGGATGTCGCCGTACACAACGGCGACATGGTGCATCGGGTCATATGGTGTCTCATAAGTCATGGCATAGGCCGGGCCTGCAATCGTGTCGACCGGCTGCTCGTTGATCCGCTCGACCAATCGTTCGGTGCGTTGACGCCAAGCGATGAGGTCTGAAACGGACACCATCTTCAGTTCGTGTTCGGTGGCAAAGGCTGCGACTTGGTCGCCGCGCTTCACCGTGCCATCGTCGTTGACGAGTTCGCTGATGACGCCAACTTCTTCAAGGCCGGCAAGTCGGCAAAGGTCAACGGCAGCTTCCGTGTGGCCGGAGCGCATCAGCACACCGCCTTCCTTGGCAACCAGCGGGAAGACATGACCGGGGCGGACAAAGTCGTCGGCGCCGACATTGGGGTTTGCGAGAGCCCGGACCGTTGAGCAGCGTTCTTCGGCCGAAATGCCCGTCGTCAAACCCTGGCGGTAGTCGACCGAGATCGTGAAGGCGGTCGCCAGCGGTGCGTCGTTCTGCGACACCATTGGATCGAGACGGAGCCTTTGGGCGGCTGCCACCGTCATCGGGGCGCAGACGATCCCGGACGTGTGTCGGACGATGAAGGCCATCTGTTCCGGAGTGATTTTCGAAGCGGCAACAATCAAGTCGCCTTCGTTCTCGCGGTCGTCGTCATCTGTCACGACGACAACTTCGCCACGTTCAAATGCGCGGATAGCTTCTGCGACACGGGCCTGGGACACAGGATGCTCCTTCGTAGTGGAAAGGCCGAGAAAGTCATTGGGGGTAACGGCGCCGTTCGTGGCCTCCGCGATTTTGCGGGCCATGTCCCGCGACACCCACACATCGGGGTCGTTGCACAAGGCGGTAACGGAGGCGGCGGACAGGTTCGCGCGTCGCGCAAATGCGCTCCGGCTTTCCCCCATCTCCAAGAGCCAATGATCCAGTCTCATGAGACCCATTTAAGCCGGTGACCCAAGCCTGGCAAGGCTTGCATACAAAAATTTTCAGTATCACTGAAAGATTCAGGTGCCGGGAAAACAGCCGGGATCACGAACCGCTGCAAGGAAAGCTCTGAACAGACGGCGATGGGCGGGCCGATAGAGCAGAAACTCGGGGTGCCACTGAACGCCCATCAAAAACCGGGCGGATGTGTCCTCAAAGGCCTGGGGGATTCCGAACTCGTCACGCCCGACGATCCGAATGTTCTTGCCCGTCGTATCGATGGCCTGGTTATGGAGGCTGTTGACGCGGACGCAATCGCAGGCGTGGATCTGGCCAAGTCGGCTTGGCTCTTCAAACGTCACGGTCTTGCGGGGCAGGGGCGTCCACATGGGGGGCAGGTCAGCGTAAACCTCCCGCACATTCTGGTGCAGATTGCCTCCTTTGTGAACGTTGATCATCTGCGCTCCGCGGCACACTCCGAGCACCGGGATGTCGCGCGGCGTCGCATGGTCCAGCACGGCCAGCTCCATCGCGTCTCGCTCCGGGTCGAGTCGTGCGTCAATGAGCGTATCGCCCCGGTAAAGGTCGGGGCTTATGTCATCGCCGCCGCCGATGATGAAGCCGTCAAACCCGGCAAGCTCGGAAGGGTCCAGCGGCGCGAGCAGCCGTACGGGCACGGCGCCGTAAAGCCTCAGGGCAAGCCAATAGAACCACCACATGTAACGCCCGCCGCCACGGGATGTGGTAACACCGATGCGTGACCGTTTCTTTCGCTTCCCGCTCATGAGAGCAGCAGCCATTCGCTGGCGCGCAGGGCCCAATTGGCTTGATTGGATGATGTCAGATATTCTCTCGCCATTGCATCCAGAAGGTCAGGTTTGTCCGCGAGGTCCTCAACCAGACACCAACGGTTCCACTCCAGGGCGATCGACCATGCCTCCTCGTCCAGCCGCGCATCCGGCAGCCGGTAGTGGAACGTGGGTCGGGATTTGATCAAGGGATCCGAGACGGCCGCCGCGACCTTTTCCGGGTTCAGATGAGACAGAAGCGGCAGGAGATCCAGCTCCCGGTTCCGGGTCGGATTGAACTGGATGTAGTCGTCAATCAGCTGGTCGAGGTCCGGTGCATAGGCCGGCGCGAGGATCTTGCGCACATAGTCTTTGGGGAAAGGATCAGCGAAGGCCGTGAGCTTGCGCGTCTTGTCCACGTCGATCACGCCGCGCAGCCAGGGCGAAAGCAGCATATAGGCTTTTAGAATCTTGCTGATATAGGCCCCGGAGAAGTCCGGCAGTTCGGGGTTGAACTGCGCGCCAAAGGCATAGAGCAGATTGTCGCGGGTACCGCTTGCGCCCGCTTCTCTCAAGGCAAGCGTGAGCAGGCTCAGGTCACTCAGTTCACTGAGCGCAATCGGCGGGCAGATGATCTCGCAGGGGACGACAAGGGACGACACGTCGCCAAGAAACTCCTGCACACGGCTTTCGACCTGGCCAAGCACTCGGTCCAGGCTCTTTTTGCGACCGCCAAGCCCTCCGTGAATATATTGGCTGTCGAGTTCGCAGACAAAGTCGCCCAGTCGGGTTTCGTTGATTGCAAAGCGATGCGCATCCTGGCGCTCGATCTCACCGCCGAACAATTGATGTACAAGCGTGGCTCCGTCACGGGCTGATACCGCTGCAAATTCCAGCTCCACGCCGACACGTCGCACTTCACCCGCGGGCGTGGTCTGCCGCTCGGGCATTTTGAAATTGCCGTGGTAATCGAACATGGAGCCTGGGTTCCCGACTGATGAAAGCTATCAATCGCAAACGCCGGGAAGCGGATTCTGTTCCATCGCTCGGGCATCTCGGCACCCGGCTGCAAGGTTCCCGGACCTTGGGCTACTTCACGAACGCAGCAACACGGGACACAAAGGCAGGCGCAAAAAAGCCGCGATGCATGCCTTCATTTTTGAACATCTGGTCCAGGTCTTCCTTGAGATAGGACGCGTAGTAGGGTTCGTGAAAGAGCTGCGGAAACAGCGACAGCAAGCCGTCATAGTCGGGCACATCACCAGTCTGCAGGCTGTCGACAAACAGGAAGCTCCCTCCCGGCTTCAGGACCCGTGCAATCTCTGAAACCACTTGCCGCCTTATCTTTGGTGGAAGTTCGTGAAACAGGAAAACGCAGGAGAGGACATCCATGCTGTTGTCGGCAAAGGGCAGTTTCTCCGCCATGGCGTTGATGAAGCTGGCGCGTCTTGTCGGGATGCGCTCCATGGCGACATTCAGATAGGGTTCGGACAGGTCGATGCCAATGCCACTCAGTCTCGGAAAGGCATCCAGGGCAGGGCGCAAAAGACCACCTGTTCCAAAGGCCAGATCCGCATAGGCAATCTGGCGCTGGTCCTTGCGTTTCACGATCTCTGCAAAAGGAACAAGAGCGCGGCGACGCATGGCAGCGGTAGCGCCGGAGAACAGAACGTCGACCTGAAAGTCATAGAGCCTTGCACTGTCTTCAGACAGCCAGCCATCGCTCTGATAGTGGAAGTTCTGCTGATAATACCGAGGCAGTGCGTCGGCAAACCCGTCTGTGGTTTCAAATACTTCCTGATGGGAACCGGTCGCACGTCGCCGCGCAACGTCAGGCACGTCTTTGAAAAAGGCGCGGCTTGTCGACACAAGCTCTCGAAGGCTCATGCGTCCATCACGGGGGGGCGGGTAGAGGCCGGCCTCTACGGCTTTCAGGTCCGAGGCAAAGAGACTGGCGATATCAGCCAGCATGCGCCTTTGACTTGGGACAGGCCCTTCCGGCACAGGCGCTGGTGTCTTGGGAAGGTCTTTCTGCAGGCGCTTGTTCATCCGGCGCATGACTTCGGAGTGCGCTGTATAAAGCGCCAGCCGGTTTCCTTGCCGCCAGACATAGTCCGCACGAGAGACGAGCTTTCGAAGCGACGGCCTCTTGCGCTGCCTTCGTTGCGGCTCTATCGCCGCCTCAAAGGACGCAGAGGTTGTTGACGCGTTGCTCGCCTTAGTCATGGTTCACTCCCGTTTCAGGATCGCGACACACTCAATATGGGGCGAGAACAGGAACTGGTCCACAGGTGTTACCTTTTGGAGCGTATATCCGCCGTCAATCAGAATTCGCAGGTCCCTCGCGAGGGTCGCAGGGTTACATGAGACGGCAATCACCGTCTTGACCTTGGACGCAGCGATTTGTTCTGCCTGAGCCTGCGCGCCGGCACGCGGCGGATCGAAAACGACGGTGTCATAGTTCGCCAGTTCCGCCTTCATCAAAGGTCGGCGAAAAAGATCGCGGCGCTCGAACGTGACTTTCTTGAGACCGCGTGGAACGCGAAGCGCCTTATCCAGCGCCTTGTTGGCCGCAGCATCCCCCTCCACAGCATGAACGGATGCGTTCTTGGCGATCCGAAGGGCAAACGTTCCCACGCCGGCAAAGAGGTCAGCTACCTTTTTGGACTTCCCGAGGCCATCGAGCACAAGTGCGCACAACGCTTCTTCGGCTTGCAACGTTGCCTGGGTGAAGCCGGCTGGCGGCGGAACAACCGTCAAACCTCCCATGTCGAGCACAGGTGGTCTCGCTTCCAGAAGCGTCTCGCCATTGATCGTAAGGCGAGCAAGGCCCAGCTCGACAGCGAGTTGAGACAGCGCGGCAAATTTGCTTTCGTACTTGCGGTCTGCCTGGTCAAAGGCAACGTCGAGGCCGCTCTTGGTCGAGAGGATGTTGAGACGCAACTCGCCCTTTTTCGGCATCAGTTCAACGCAAAGGCGTTTCAGTCCGCGAAGGCTTGCAATGATCTCGGGCACCAGAACCGGACACTCGGAGATGTCGACCATCTTGTGGCTGGCCTTCTCATGATATCCGAGAAGGATCGTGCGGCCAGCACGGGTTGCCGTCAGCACAGCACGCCTGCGGCTTCCGGGATTGCTTGGCACGACCGGTGAAACCTCGGCCTCGATACCTCGATCTGCCAGCGCCTTGACGACCAGGCCGCGCTTCCAATCCAGGTACGATTCCTCGGCAAGATGCTGCATAGAGCAGCCGCCGCAGCTTTCATAATGCTTGCAGATAGGTTCGATGCGGTCGGGGCTTGTCTTGATGTAGGTGACGTTCGCCGCGCGACCATTGGAGACGTCGGCGGTCACTTCCTCGCCGGGGAGTGCGCCGGGTACATAGACCTGTCCGCCTTCACTATGGGCAATGCCGTCACCGCGGTGGCCCAACTCCGCGATTGTCAAATTTGTATCCCTCATGCGGGCAGCGTTAACTGCCCGGGTCCTCGCTTGCAAGGGAAGACGCCAAAGCTTCGCCTAATTCCTGTAGGCGTAGCGTTGGAGAGAAAACCGCGTTGCTAGCTGTCTTTACGCCCGTAAAGGAGCCATTCGGCGTTACCATCGCCGCCCTTGACCGGGGAGAGAACGAGATCGCCTGCGCTCCAGCCCGGCACAGCCGCCAGCCATTCCTGCAGGTTCTGGGCTGTTTCCTCTGCAATATCCGGATCCACAAGGCCGCCCTTGCCGATGTTGTCACGGCCAGCCTCGAACTGTGGTTTGACGAGGAACACTCCAGCAGCCGCGGGTGCAGCAAGGTCAAGCGCCGGTGGCAGAGCAAGTTTGAGGGAGATGAAACTCACGTCCGACACCAGAATTTCCGGATGGTTGCCATCAAGGTCGGCGAGGGTGAGTTCACGGGCGTTCAACCCATCGCTGCGTCGAACTCTGGCATCAGCGGAAATTGTCTCATGCAATTGGTCATGGCCGACATCAATGGCGTGAACGCTGGCGGCACCTCGTTCGAGAAGGACTTGTGTGAAGCCGCCAGTCGAGGCGCCAATGTCGAGGCAAATGCGATCAGACACATCAACGCCGAAACTGTCCAGTCCCGCAATCAGCTTTAACGCTGCGCGCGACACATAACCTGCTGCGGGGTCAGCGACAGAGATTTGAGCTGTTTCGGCAATCTTCTGGGCCGGCTTCAGGCAAGGCGTACCATTCACTTGAACCGTTCCGCGCAGGATTGCGTCGCGCGCACGCGCCCTGCTCGGGAAATGCTTCAGATCGACGAGATGCTGATCAAGGCGTTGTTTGCTGCTCATGACGCGTGTCTTAGTCGAACCTGGTTCCCTGGAAAACCTGGAGCCTCAAAAACAGCCAGCGATGCCGGCAACAAGCTGATCAAAGTAGACACGCTCGCCGAAACGCAGCCACAATAGACCCGAGGCTGCAATCAGCATCGTCGCGCCGGTCGCAAGTCCCAGATAGAGTGGCATGTGCATTGCTCTGAGGCTCCCTGGTTCTGTTCGTCTCGAATTGAGCCCGGTCTCAAGACGAGGCGGGAGCATTCTCGATCAGCCGCTGGAGTTTCTTGAGGGCGCTGTCTTCCGCTTCGCCATAGGCAACCGTGCCGACAAAGTGGTTGTTCGCATCCATCAGGAACACGGAGGCGGAATGATCCATCGTATAGCCGCCGTCCTCAAGAGGCACTCGCTTAGCATAAACCCTATAGGCTTTGATCATCGCGTCAACCTGCTCGCGCGACCCGGTCAGCGGGACGATGCGTTCATCGAAGGCAGCGACATAGTCTCGCATGACTTCGGGTGTGTCGCGTTCCGGATCAACCGAGACGAATGCAAAGTTCAGCTTGTCGGCATCTTCGCCGAGGGTGTCGATCCATCCTTGCATATCAGAAAGCGTGGTCGGACAGACATCCGGACAGAAGGTGAAGCCGAACATGTAGGCAGTGGGTTTGCCGACCATGTCCTTGTCGCTCACCTTTTCGCCCGCGCCATTGACGAGTTCGAACGGTCCGCCGATCGCAGAGAGCGGTTCGATCAGGGCTCCAGCATTCTTGTTGCCTGCCGTCTGCATCGTGATGAGAACACCGGCTCCGACTGCAAGGGCGGCAACTGCCGCCCAAGCTCCGTAACGTATCGCTTTCAAACCAGACATATTGCCTTCAGTCCTTGCCGTGTTCGGCATGATCGCCGTGTTTCATTTTGGAATGATCCATTTCGCCGTGATCCATGCCCTTTGCGCCGATCTTTTCTGCGGCAAGCTCAACGGTGATCTCGCCAGCTTTTTCAAAGGTCAGTGTGACAGGGACTTTTTGACCTTCGGTGATTGGAGCCTTGAGCTTCATGAACATGATGTGAAAGCTTCCCGGCTTCAATACGGCAGTTCCATTGGCCGGGATTTCCAGCCCGTTCTCGAGCTGACGCATTGTCATGACGCCGTCAGTGACGGCCATTTCATGAATTTCGGTCCGTCCGGCTGCCGGCGAGGACGCGGAAACCAGGCGATCGGCTTCTGAACCGGAATTGTGAATTTCAGCGAAGCCGCCAGCAGCCGCAGCCTTCGGAGGCGTTGCGCGTGTCCAGGGGTGATCGATGGTCAGATCACCAAGCTTGTAGTCGTGAGCCTGCGCGGCAACCGACAGGAGTGCGATGGCGGCCGCAGTGGCCAGCGTTTTCAGAGACGTCATGTGTCATTGATCCTGATTGGAAAATAGCTGTTGGCGCTTGCGCGCCGGATGTCGTGTCAGGTCAAGACGGAAGGTGGTGCTCGAATTGGTCCGGTCGTCCCGGCGCGCGTCGATGGGCCCAAATGGTCAAGTGAACGAGGCCTCGAGGCAAAGCGATTGTCGGCAGCTTCGATGGCGTGAGCCGCGCTTTGAGGCGTGGCCGAAAACTGGCCGATGTGGCCGCACCCGGTTCCGCAGATACAATGGGCAGCGTCGTGCTGACCGCCCGACGGAAGCGAGCGGCCCTCCTCGAGGGCAGATGCCTGGCACAGGATGCCGAGGTTTTCTCCCGCTACGCCGGGAGATATGGTCAAGCCGACCATGATGACGGTGACTCTGAGGCCGAGCGCAAGCATGGCAAGGACCGCCAAGGGGTGGCGTTCCTGCCGCAGCATCTGGAATAGGCTCGGGCGCGAGTTCATGGGCGGAATATGATGGCAAACTGTAGTGGCGTCGAGGGGTGTTTTGCCACAGGGGCGTAAACGGACCCTAGTCTTTGTCAGTGGCAGCCGCTTCGTCAGTCTTGCCTGGTTCCTCTTCAGCAGCAGCTTCCTCGAGATCCTCATATGCCACGACCTCTTCGGTAATGGCATCAGTCTCTGGATTGTAGATTTCATCGTCATATGCTGGAAATTCTTCCGGCGGGATGACGTTGGGCGCGTCAACGTCCAGCGGTTCAGGCGACATGACAGTACCGACCTGAGCGGTTGCAGCGTATTCGAAGTCGAACTTCTCCTCCGGATCGATGGCTCCGCGCGCAAACAGGCGTGTCATGATGAAGGCGGCCATCACTACATTTACGAACGCGATCAGCACATAGAGCCCCGACGGTCCTGTTTGATTCATCAAGATCGAAGCAGAGATCGGGCCGGCGACGGAGCCAAGCCCGAAAGCGAGCAGCAGTCCCGATGATGTTTCGACGAAGTCCTCGGGATCGGCGTAGTCGAAAGCATGAGAGACCGCGATTGCGTAGCCGGGTTGCGAACAGATGCCTATGAGAACGGCCAGGGCCGTTGCGGTTTGAAAGTCCTGAGGAGCCAAAACGGCGACGCCGGTTGCGACCACCGAGGTTGCCACTCCGAGCATCAGCAGCACGAGGCGGCGATCCATCCTGTCCGAAAGCCGGCCAACTGGCCATTGCGAGAGCATGCCGCCTGCAATCACGGCAGCCGCATAGACGGCCGACTGATTGGTCGAAAAGCCGATCTGGGAGCCATAGAGCGGTGAAAGTGACCAGATGGCCCCGTTCGCGACGCCGATGAGCAGGGCACAAACCAGAGCGGCAGGCGAGTTGCGGTAAAGCTTGATCGGTCGAAAACGGACAAGAGTAATCGGAGCTGGCTGATTGGCTGTGGTAAGGGCCACGGGGATAACGGCGAGGCTTACGGTGACCGAGGCGATGGCAAACGGAATGAAAGACGTAATGTCCATACCTGAAATCGAAACCTGTCCCACCATCATGGCGGCAAACAGGATCACGACGTAGATGGACATGATCGTTCCGCGGTTCTCGTTGGTGGCGCTTTCGTTCAGCCAGCTTTCAACGATCATGTAAAAGCCGGCAAGGCAAAAGCCCGAGATGATCCGGATAACGAACCATGTGACCGGATCAATGGCGATCGGGTGCAGGATCGCGGCTGCGGACATGAGGGAGACAACTGCAGCATAGGCTCGGATGTGGCCAGCACGCATGATGACAAGCGGTGCACCAAGGCAACCAAGCACGAGCCCGATAAAATAGGCCGAGGAAATTGCACCGATCTGCAGGTCACTGAAATCCGCGTTGCTCGCGGCAAGCGGTAACAGCGTCGACTGCAGCCCATGTCCGAGAATGAGCAAAGCGACAGAAATCAACAGGGCGGAAACGGAAGCTAGCATCTGCGCCATGAAACACCTCGGTGCAGTTGGACAAAAGAAAATGCGCCGACGGAACGTCGACGCAGATCTTCTTGAATTTCAGCTTTCTCAGTCCTGAATGGGTCTGTCAATCGAATACTGACGAGTGACGGAAACCGCATACACGAGTGACGGTTTCGTGCTCTGGAAATACCGTGTCAGGCGCGCTGGAAAGAGCTCAAATGGTCCGGACCAAGAGCAAGGAAGACTTGCTTCATGATGCCTTCACAGGTGAGGCCGGCGTCTTTGTACATCACGTCCGGCTTGTCCTGATCCTGATAGACATCAGGTAGCGTCACGGTGCGGATTTTCAGGCCATTGTCCAAAAGTCCGAGCGCCGCCAATTGGCTCAGAACGTGGCTGCCAAAACCGCCGATCGAGCCTTCCTCGACCGTTACCAGAACTTCGTGTTCTTTCGCCAGGCGGGTGAGGAGATCGATATCGAGCGGCTTGGCAAAGCGCGCATCGGCAACTGTGGTCGAAAGGCCTGCTGCATCCAGTTCATCGGCAGCTGCAAGACATTCACTCATGCGTCCGCCAAAGGACAGCAGTGCGACCTTGGTCCCTTCGCGTCGGATCACGCCCTTGCCGATTTCCAGAACTGTTCCGCGCTCGGGAAGCTCAAGGCCGACACCCTCGCCGCGGGGATAACGGAATGAAATCGGGCCTTCGTCATACGCGACCGCAGTCGCGACCATATGGCGAAGTTCGACTTCGTCAGCCGCCGCCATGACGACAAAACCGGGCAGGCAGGAAAGGTAGGCTGTATCGAAGGCACCGGCATGTGTTGCCCCGTCCGCGCCGACGAGCCCCGCGCGATCAATCGGAAAGCGCACTGGCAGGCCTTGAATGGCGACATCGTGCACCACCTGATCGTATGCGCGCTGCAGGAAGGTCGAATAGATCGCCGTAAACGGCTTGAACCCTTCTGTCGCCAGACCAGCGGCAAACGTCACGGCATGCTGTTCTGCGATGCCGACATCAAACGTCCGCGACGGGAAGGCTTCCTGGAACAGGTCGATGCCGGTCCCGTCGGGCATGGCAGCGGTGATCGCCACCACCTTCTCGTCGTCTTGTGCCTCGCGCACCAGAGAGGTCGCGAAGACATTGGTGTAGCTCGGCGCATTAGCCTTAGGTTTCGACTGCTTGCCGGTCACAACGTCGAACTTGGCAACGCCGTGATACTTGTCCTTGGCGCCTTCTGCGGGAGCGTATCCCTTGCCCTTCTGGGTGACCGCATGGATCAATACCGGTCCGTGATGCGTGTCGCGCACATTCCTCAGAATCGGGAGAAGATGTTCAAGATTGTGGCCGTCGACAGGGCCGACGTAATAGAAACCGAGTTCCTCGAACAACGTTCCGCCAGTCCAGAACCCGCGTGCATATTCTTCGGCGCGTGCGGCTTTTTCCTGAAGCGGTTTGGGCAGGTTCTTTGCAATGTTCTTGGCAGCATCGCGCAGGGATTGATAGGTCGGGCCTGATACGAGTTTTGCAAGGTAAGCCGACATTGCACCCACCGGAGGTGCAATGGACATGTCATTGTCATTGAGGATGACAACAAGACGCGAGCCGAGATGACCGGCATTGTTCATGGCTTCATAGGCCATGCCTGCTGACATCGCCCCGTCGCCGATTACGGAAATGACGTTGTTGTCCTTGCCGGCGAGATCGCGCCCGACGGACATTCCAAGACCAGCTGAGATGGAGGTGGAGGAATGGGCAGCGCCGAACGGGTCATAGGGACTTTCCGACCGCTTCGTAAAGCCTGAAAGACCCTCGCCCTGCCGCAGCGTCCGAATGCGATCGCGCCTCTCCGTCAGAATTTTGTGAGGGTAGCACTGATGGCCTACATCCCAGATCAGGCGGTCGTCCGGGGTGTTGAACACATAGTGAATTGCGACGGTCAGTTCGACCACGCCAAGCCCCGCGCCCAAGTGTCCACCGGTCACGGAAACCGCGTCGATCATCTCCGCACGAAGTTCGTCGGCGATCTGAGCTAGATCGGTTTCCTCGAATTGACGCAGATCCGCTGGACAATTGATCTTGTCGAGTAGGGGAGTAGAGGGCTTGGACGTCACGCTGTGTACGGCTCCAGAAGATTCTATTTGGCGCGCAGGATTACACCAAGCAAAGATAGGGCGCAAACCTAGCTTTGGTACCGGGCGTTTTTACGCCTTCCTTTATCCGGTAAACGAAATCAAACTTCAAAAAGATAGTCAAAAATATCAGGTTGTTGTCGAATTGATAGCCTAGTCACCCAGATGGGTGATGCATTTAAACCGGAAGTGGAATAAAAGGCTGGTGTGGTCGATGGGGCCACGTGCACAGTGATCAACTGGGGCCGTGTTTCACGGCCCCTTTTTTTATGTGCGGCTGCTTATGAGCGGCTGTAGCGGTCCCGGGTCATTGTATCGTTTTGAGGCCATTGTATCTCTGCGGAAGGCAGGCCTTTTTCAAAAAAGACCGCTCAAGCTGTGTATCAACTGCGTAAGCTCAAGTTGTGATTGCGTCGATGTTTTCTCATATATTCGGCGCAGATGTGTCTTTGCGGTGTTCCTCGTGATGTCGAGATTTTCCAGTGTCTCAGCAAGAGCGCCGCTGACGGCTAGGTCGTAAGCCAGCCGCGCTTCTCCATTCGACAAGCCGAATGCGGAGCGCAGCAACCCCTTGAGGTCTTCGGAAAGCTTGTGGGGCTTTCGGACCTCCACCAGTATGAAATTGCTCTCTGCAAGCTCCGGTCTGTCGGTGAAGGATCGGAGACCGCGGATCGAGACATGACACAATGCTTCGTCATGAACAGAGACAAAAACAGACTGTTCGGGAGCCGGCGTCACTTCGAGCGAAGGTCCGGTCGCTGCTGCTGACCTGAACGGGGCGCCCACTTGTTGTGATACCGACGTAAGCGCGGTCTCGAGTTCCTTTTTCGTAGGTACAAGCCGATTTCCATTTACGGTGAAAATATGGCCGTCCTTCAACAGTTCTCGATAGGAGGGCGTGCTGAAGTGGATTGAAAGATCTTCGTCGACGAGACACATTGCGTTCTTTTGGCTCGATGCCATCAACTGCAATGCCTCTTTGCGAGAGGCGGCTTCACTAAAGCGCTCTGCGACATCAAGGGCTGATGAAACTGCCTTCGCGAAACGCCTGAAGGGCGGCATCACGTAATCGGGATCAGCTTCTTCCATGGAGATGGTCGACCAGAGACAGCCGACCAGAACTGTGGTGCCCCGCGATCGCAGAACAGGTGTGATCAGTCCGGGCCAATTGGCAAGTGGGTGTGCTGCCGGTACCGCCTGTTTGGAAACTTCCTTGCTGCGGTTCGTCAGCTGAGCCTTGCAGTAGGGATAGTTGACTGCGGCTTCGTCGATCAGGAAGCGCAAGGCCGTGCGGTTCGCTTCGGTCCGGACATTGTCCAGAAAATCGATCAGCTCCTTTGCCTGCGCTGCATCTGAAAAGCGGCCCGTGTGCTCCTTGTTCGGGCCAAATTCAAGCATGTAGGCGCGGCATTTGAGGGACCGCTCGACGCATTGCAGGGTTTGAGGCCATAACGACGGGTTGCCAGCGCATTCTTGAACGCGCTCCAGCACCCTGAATTCGTCATGTGCGGTAATCGAAACCATGCCGCATAATTTTCCAGTTTCTCAGCTGTTGGCAAGAGAAAAGCTGGTCAATTCGGCGAGATCTCGGTAAAAATGTATACATTACGTTGCGAGAGTTTTTAAGTCGGAGGAAATTAGAGGTGTGAGGTCAGCTTTCGGGGTCAAGATCTGCTGTCCCGGCCGCTTGTCCGTCCTGCCCAAGTTGTATCTTCTCTACTTTCGCCTCAGCAGCCTTCAGGAGGCTGTTGCAATGACTGCGCAAGGTCGCGCCGCGCTCGTACATCTCGATGCTGCGCTCGAGCGGCACATTTCCCTGTTCCAGCTCTCGCACAATCGTTTCCAGCTGCTTGAGTGCCTCTTCAAAGGAAAGAGAGGCAAGGTCTGGCTGGGTCGTTTCGCTGGTCATGGCGCTAATCCGAGAGGTTTTTGATGACGGATTTAGACACTTACGGGCTTGGCGGCTGAGGTCAAGGCGTAGAGGACCGTTGCGAAGTGCTATCCTCAATTGATCCGAAGAAGCGATCAGCCGGTCATAAGCGTCATAACGTGTGCCGCGGCAGAGCGTGCCAGCCCTTCGAGGTCGTACCCGCCTTCAAGAACGGAGACGAGGCGGCCGTCGCAATGTTTTTCAGCCACGTTCATCAAAGCCCGTGTCGCCCAGGCAAAGTCGGCTTCCAGAAGGTTGAGGCTGCCAAGCGGGTCGCGAGCATGCGCATCAAACCCGGCGGAAATTATGACCAGATCCGGCGCGAAGCCACTCAGGCGGGGAAGAATGACTGCTTCCATTGCTTCCTTGAAGACTGAGCCGTCATCTCCTGCGGAGAGTGGTACGTTGACGATTGTGTTGGCCTCACCGGTCTCATTTGCGGCACCTGATCCCGGATAGAGCGGCATCTGATGGGTCGAACAATACATCACGGTTGGATCTGCCCAGAAAATGTCCTGGGTGCCATTGCCGTGGTGAACATCAAAGTCGACGATTGCAACGCGTTCTGCGCCATATTGGGTCTGGGCGAAACGAGCCGCAACCGCGACGTTGTTGAAGAAGCAAAAGCCCATCGCCCGGTCTTTTTCAGCATGATGGCCGGGTGGGCGGGACGCTGAAAATGCGTTGGTGACTTTTTTGTCAAACACCTCCTCGACTGCGCGGCACGCGCCACCCGCCCCACGCAAGATTGCTTCCCAGGTGCCCGGAGACATGGTGGTGTCCGCGTCGACTCGTGCAAGGCCCTCCTGAGGTGCAAGCCTGTGCAGCATGTCGATATAGATCATGGGGTGAGCGCGCGCGATGTCTTCTCGCCGGCCAATCGGTGCTGCCTCCCGCTCCAAGGGCTGAAAGCGCTCGTGCTCAAGAATGCGGTCAATTGCCCTCAGTCTGTCCGGGCGCTCGGGATGGCCTACGGGCGTTAGATGATCGAGGAAGGTTGGGTGATGAAGCAGAAGCGTTGACACAAGAACACCAATAAAAGGAGGTCGCCGAGCGGGCTCTGAGATTGAGTGCATCAGACCGGCGCTCCGCAGGCCTGTCAATCCGGCATTGGATGTAGGAGTGTCGAAGTTGAAAGTCTGGAGCGGTGTCGTGTGCAAAGAAACGGGGCCGATCTGGGTGGAGATCTGGCCCCGAAAGGTGCGAGCACAAGGGTGCTCGAGGGGAGGTCCGCTGCATCTGATTTAGTAAGTAAAAGATAATTGATTCGCGGCCCTTGTCGCTAGGGTGGCAACAAACTTCCGCAGATGTATCTGTGTATAAATTGTGTTGTGAGATATAAAGTGGCGATTATATAAAAATGAATATTGTCAATTACACGATGTGAATCGGGCTGAGAGATTTTTTCTGTATTGGTGCGTTCGATCAAGCTTTCGGTATTTTCAGGCTATCTCGAAAAAATCCAAACGTTTCGACGCCCAGAAACTCGATCAATGTTGCCGCTCAATCAAAACTTGCACGGCAATTGTCAGTCACGATGGTGTATTCGGGCGCGGTGCAGCGGCGCGCTCAATGCGGTCATTGATGGCTTCCCCGAGACCTTCCTTCGGGATGGTCTGGACACAGATTGTCTCTGCCCCTGAGGTGTCCAGGGACCTTAGTGCCGCGAAAAGCCTTGCTGCAGCTTCTTCAAGATCGCCTGAGGGACTTAGATTAATTTCGCAGACAGCGCCATCTGCGCCGGGAAGCTTGTGCGGGCCAAACGCCAAGAGTGCTTCGCCTTCTTTCACCGCTAGGGCATTCAGGCGTACAGCTGCCGAGGGTGCGTAGTGAGAGGACAGCATTCCCGGTGCTTGCGGTGTGTCGGGTTTTGCTGGTGTCGAAGCATCGATCAGGCCACGGCCAAGGACGGCCTCCAGATCCTTTCGCGGGACGCCGCCCGGGCGCAGCAGGCGCGGAGTGCCATCAACGAGCGCGACAATTGTGGATTCGATGCCGACCGAACAGGGGCCGGCGTCGACGACAAAACTAAGCGAGGCGCCCAAGTCAATTGTGACGGCATCGGCAGTCGTTGTGCTGACCTTTCCTGAAATATTGGCGCTGGGCGCCGCGAGCGGCAAGCTACATTTTTCTGCCAGAAATCGCATGACAGGTCCCGCAGGTACGCGCAGGGCAACTGTGTCAAGCCCGGCCGTAGCAAGATCGCAAATGGTTGATTGTGGCCTCTTGGGGACGACGAGTGTAAGCGGGCCTGGCCAGAAAGCTCTCGCAAGCTTCAAGGCGTCCTCATCGAAAATCCCGTGCTCCATACAAGCTTCCAGAGATGGTAGATGGGAAATCAGGGGATTGAACTGGGGCCTGCCTTTTGCGGTGAAGATCTTGGCACATGCGGCGCTGCTGGTGGCGTCAGCGGCAAGCCCGTAGACCGTTTCCGTCGGAATGGCCACGAGTTCACCAGCCTTGATCGCATCACATACGGCATCCGCCTCTGCTGCGTCCTGCCAGTCGTCTTGTGTCAGGTTCAGGGTCCATTTGCGCATGGATTGCCGTGTCTCCGCCTGAATGGGTGTCGAACCGCTCCTGTCGAAGTATTAGGTTGCCGTAGCGGTACGGATTGACGTTCACGTAAACCCGGTTAGTGTTCCGTCAAATAGTCAAACGTCAGGGCCTTTTGCGGCCCCGGGGCGGTCCCGTCAAGGTGCCGTATAAAATTGCTTAGGGAGCTCTTCATGTATCGTGCGCCAATCGACGAGATTGCTTTTACCCTCAAGAACGTCTGTGGACTTGAAGAGCTTCAGAAACACGATGCGCATGGTGACCTTGGGGATGACCTCGTTTCCGCGATTTTGACAGAAGCCGGACGCTTTGCCGCGGAGGAAATTGCGCCACTGAATGCGGTTGCCGACAAGCATGGAACTCCCTTTTCGAACGGCACTGTCTCGACGCCTCCCGGTTGGAAAGAGCTTTATCATCGCTGGATCGAAGGAGGCTGGAACGGCTTGAGTGCAAATCCTGACTTCGGTGGTCAGGGACTGCCGGTCATGCTCTCTGCCGCAGCGCTGGAAATGTGGAACTCGGGCTCTATGGCCTTTGCGATCGGCCCAACATTGACAATCGGCGCGGTTGAAGCGCTCGAAAAGCATGCCACAGATGACTTGAAGGCCAAGTATCTCGAAAAGCTGGTGTCCGGTGAATGGATGGGAACCATGAACCTGACCGAACCTCAAGCAGGTTCAGATCTGAACGCACTGAAAGCCAAGGCCGTTCCCCACGGCGATGGTACCTACAGAATCAGCGGACAGAAGATTTTCATCACCTACGGCGAACACGACATGACGGACAATATCGTCCATCTGGTGCTTGCCAGACTCCCGGATGCGCCCGCGGGAACGAGGGGCATTTCTCTATTCCTGGTGCCGAAGTTCTTCGTCAACGACGATGGTACGCTGGGAGATCATAACGACGTGCGCTGTGCCGGTGTCGAGCACAAGCTCGGAATTCATGGCTCACCGACCTGTACGATGGTCTTTGGTGATGACGGAGGCGCCACCGGCTGGTTGATCGGCGAGGAAAACCGTGGCCTTGCATGCATGTTCACGATGATGAACAACGCTCGGCTTGCCGTCGGTATCCAGGGACTTGGTGTTGCGGAGAGGGCCTATCAGCAGGCACTCGCCTACGCTCTCGATCGCAAGCAGGGGCGCGCGCCGGGTGAAAAAGGCGAGGGAATGAGCGCAATTGCGCATCATCCCGACATCAAACGCACGCTTCTGGCCATGCGTTCGCGGACGCAGGTGGCGAGGGCGATCTGCTATGCCTGTGCCCACGCAATTGACATGTCTCATTTGGCCGAAACAGCTGAAGACAGGAAGTTCTGGTCAGATCGGGCCGGGCTTTTGACCCCGCTTGCAAAAGCGATCCCGACCGACTTCGGTGTCGAGGTTGCTTCCATGGGCGTCCAGATCCACGGCGGAATGGGGTATGTGGAGGAGACAGGTGCAGCTCAACACCTTCGTGATAGTCGTATCGCAACGATCTACGAAGGCACCAATGGCATCCAGTCGATCGACCTTGTCATGCGTAAATTGCCACTGTCGAACGGTGAGCATATCGACGGGTTCATTTCTGAGTTGCGGCAGATTGCCGATGAAGTCGTCGCCAGCAACCGTCCCGAATTCGGTGCGACGGGTGATCTGCTCCATGCAGCGATTGAAGAACTCGAACGGGTCACGAGCTGGATGAAGTCAGCGCAGGCTGACGGGCGCACTGCCGAGGCTTTGGCAGGGGCAACGCCTTATCTCCGATTGGCCGGGCTGACCCTCGGCGGAGTTCTCCTTGCCAAGGGCGCTCTGCGCGCCGGCACAGAGAATGCAGCGGCTGTGAAGGACCGTACACTGTTGGCCCGCAGTTTTGCAGAGACGAGCCTTTACGAGACGATTGCTCTTGGAGCCGATGTCACGTCTTCAGCAGGCTCGATCCTGTCTCTCGACCCTGAAGCGCTGGCGTCCTGACAGAAGCTGCAATGGGAGGAATTCAATGATCCGGAAATCTCTGGAGGAGGGGGTTTGCACCCTCCGGCTTGACCGTGCCGAAAAGAAAAACGCGCTCACCGGCGCGATGTATGCCGACCTTGCTGAAGCCCTTGAAGAGGGGAATTCGGATGAGAGCGTACGATGCCATCTCATTTGCGGTCAGCCCGGCTCTTTCACCGCGGGCAATGACATCGCCGATTTTCTGCAATTTGCAGGAAAGGGCGATCTCTCGGGCACGCCCGTGATCCGTTTTCTCAAGGCGGTCGCGTTGAATGAGAAGCCGATTGTCGCTGCGGTTGATGGTCTGGCAATTGGCGTTGGAACCACGCTGCTGATGCACTGTGATATGGTTTTTGCAACGAAGATATCCACCTTCAAGACGCCCTTCGTGGATTTGGGACTTGTGCCTGAGGCTGGCTCATCTCTTCTCGCACCCAGGCTCATGGGGCATGCGCGGGCGTTCGAACTCCTCTGTCTTGGGGCCGCCTTTGATGCGGAAAGAGCGCATGCTGTAGGCATCGTGAACCACATTGAGGTCGATGTCGAAAAGGCAGCGCTTGTCTGCGCCAGAACGATCGCGGCGAAGCCGCCCCAGGCCATGAAACTGTCGCGCGACCTTTTGTTGGGCGACCGGAAAGATCTGCTGGCACGAATCGACGAAGAGGCCCGAATTTTCGGTGAGCGGCTAAGTGCGCCCGAGACCATCGCCGCTTTTCAGGCCTTCATGATGAAAAAGCCCAAGGGCTGACAAGATTGATCGGAGTATCCCAATGAGCCTGTCAGGCAAGACACTTTTCATCACCGGCGCCTCGCGCGGTATCGGCAAGGCGATTGCCCTGCGGGCGGCGCGCGACGGCGCGAATATTGCCATTGCGGCCAAAACCGCTGAGCCGCACCCCAAACTGGAGGGCACGATTTTTTCCGCTGCAGAGGAAATCGAGACGGCTGGTGGCAAGGCGCTGCCACTGGTCCTTGACGTTCGTGACGATGAAGCCGTCAAACGTGCTATCGACAAGGCCGCCGAAACATTCGGCGGACTGGACATACTCGTCAACAACGCCAGCGCAATTCAGCTTACACCGCTCGCCCAAACAGACATGAAACGATTTGATCTGATGCATCAGATCAACACTCGCGGCACGCTTGCCTGTTCGAAACATGCAATTGAACACCTGGCAAAGTCTGACAATCCTCATATTCTGACACTCTCGCCACCTCTTGATATGCAAGAGAAGTGGTTTGCGCCGTTTACGCCGTATTCGATTGCCAAATACGGCATGAGCCTTGTGGTTCTGGGGCTCGCCGGTGAGCTCAGAGCGAAGGGGATTGCAGTCAATGCGCTCTGGCCGCGCACCACAATTGCGACGGCTGCAATCAGGAACATCATTGGTGGTGATGCCCTGATGCAGCAAAGTCGGACACCCGATATTCTCGCAGACGCTGCCTACGAGATCTTCACGACCTCGTCGGAAGAGCTTTCTGGCCAGTTCCTGATTGATGACAGTTTCCTGGCATCACGGGGCGTGACCGATTTTGACGGCTATCGCGTTGACCCAAGCGTTGCCTTGGCGCCTGACTTCTTTGTACCAGACAACAGCGTCGCGCCCTGCGAGCTGGGACCGGTCAAAGCCTGATATCTCTCGGCGGACTTCGATTGAGCCAGAAGAGCCCCGGCGGTGTGCCGGGGCTTTTCTTATTGGATCGACGTTTTGTCTGGCCTAATCGAATTCCGGTCCCCTGGCGCGGTAAGGTGTGACGTCCTTCCAGGCTTTCATGAGGGTTTCCAGCTCGTCATCTGCATTCGGGGGCAGGATGATCTGAAGTTTGACGAGAAGGTCGCCATGGCCACCGCTCTTGGTTGGCAGACCCTTGCCTTTCAGGCGCATCGTCTTGTCTCCCGAGCTGTTGGGCGGGATGTTCAAGTTGACCGCGCCCGTAAGCGTCGGGGTGCGGACCTTTGCGCCGAGCACCGCCTCATAGAGAGCAAGCGGCAACTCCAGGATAAGATCGTTTCCGCGAACATCGAAGAGTTTGTGCGGCTTCACGCGAATTTCGACAAGCGCATCTCCTGCCGAGCCGCCATATTCTCCAGGGTAGCCTTGTCCACGCAGGCGGATTTTCTCGCCCTCGTGCGTGCCTGCCGGTATCGTGACGTTGACGGTCTTGCCGCTTGGCAGCGTAACTTGCGTCTTCCCGGCGTTGACGATGTCCTCAAGCGAAACCGCCGCGATCAACTCGGCGTTCTTTCCTTTTTGAGCAGGTCGCGTGCGCTGACCTGCACCTGGCTTCGGGCCGCCAGCACCGGCACGTGCACGTTTGCCGCCACCAAAACCACCAAGGATATCATTCAAGATGTCATCGAAGCCGCCGGTAGAGCCGCCTGGGCCACCCGCCGCCTGTCCGCGGAAACCTCTCGAGGAGCCCGCGCCACCAAAGTCCTGAAAATCCGAGAAACCGTCAAAGCCATGGGATTGGAATTTTTGCTTGCCCTCGGCGTCAATTTCTCCCCGGTCAAATTTCGCGCGCTTTTCCTTGTCGCCGATGATTTCATAGGCCTGATTGACCTCGGCAAACCGAGCCTGCGCTTTTGGATCGTCCTGATTTTGGTCAGGATGATATTGCTTTGCCAGCTTGCGAAAGGCTTTTTTTATGTCGGCCTCGGTCGCCGATTTCGCAACACCGAGGACGCTGTAAGGATCACGCATGGAATGTCACCAATTCATGGATACGGCCGGCGCAACCGCCCGCCTCCGAAGTCTGTCTCTGGAATTATATCGTGATTGATAGGAAAAAATTCCAGACCTGTTCAGAATAGTCTTCAGATCTGTTTTACCGGGATTATAGAGCCGATCAAGCGCCGCCAGCGGCCAAGCTGGTAATTGTCAGCTTTCGGCTGATATCTCTGCACGCCGTACCGGAATAGATCCTTACGCCGGCAATCGTGTTGGCTGTCGTCTTGAAGGTCAGGCATCCGGTTTCGGCAAGATCCTGCTGGTCCACATCGCTGACCTTGCCTGAATTGCCGCTTTCCGGATTGGTCCAGCTCAGACGTGCGTCATGGTCTCCGCCTGTTTCTTGCTCAGGAACGGCGCCTGACGTGAGCAGGCCGAGGGTAAAGGCAATTATCTGACGGTCTTTTCCGTCAATGTCGGTGAACGCTACGTCTATCCCGGAGGGAATGGACCCGGTCAGAACAAGCGGCGTTTCAACGTCATCGCTTCCCAGTGGCATCGTAACCTGTCCGCAGCCGCCGACAGCAAGGCATAGAAGAACGCCCAGGCTCGCGAGGCTCTGGATCTTTGCCTTGCCGGCAGTATATGTCTGTTCGTGAGACAACTGGTTCGATCCCGATTGGCCCTGACCTGATATGCGGTCAGTACGCCATTTCCAACACTCGGCAGGCAGGAAATGACAGACTCCAACACTTCGCCAAAAGAGTTAACAAATGGTGACTTTACAGAGTCATCGAAGCCGTTTGACCTGTTTCGTGAGTGGCTTGAAGATGCAGGCAAGAGCGAAGTCAATGACCCGAACGCGCTGTCTTTGGCGACGGTCGATCCAGATGGATTGCCAAATGTGCGGATGGTCTTGCTGAAAGGCTTCGATGAGCGTGGGTTCGTATTTTACACAAATTTTGAAAGCGCCAAAGGCCGTGAGTTGCTCAGCGCAGGCAAGGCCGCGATGTGCTTCCATTGGAAGTCGCTCCGACGCCAGGTGAGGATTCGCGGTCCGATTGTTCAGGTCGATGATGCGGAGGCTGACGAATACTATCAGTCTCGCGCGCGTGGAAGCCGTATCGGTGCCTGGGCGTCGAAGCAGTCACGACCGCTTGAAAGTCGTTTCGCACTTGAAAAGGAAGTCGCGAAGTTTACGGCGAAATTCGCCATCGGCGAAATACCGCGGCCCGACCATTGGAGTGGAATGCGGCTTGTTCCCACATCGATCGAGTTCTGGCACGATCGGCCATTTCGGCTGCACGACCGTGTCCTCTTCACGCGCGCATCGGCCGATGAGGGGTGGAGCAGGGATCGACTCTATCCGTGACCTAAAGCGACATGCGAGCCTTAGAGAAGTTTTTTCCAGCGCAGGAAAAAATAGGTCATGGCGACCGAGGCAAACATGAGTGCAATCGAGAATACAAACCCGAGATGCCACTTCAACTCGGGCATATTGATGAAATTCATCCCGTAGATCGACGCGATCAGGGTCGGCGGGAGAAAGATGACGCCAAGCACGGAAAACACCTTGATGATCTGGTTCTGCTCCAGATTGACAAGGCCAATGGTAGCGTCGAGCAAGAACGACAGTTTGTTGTCCAGAGCGTCGCCATGCTCCTTGATGGAATGGATGTCACGGCCATAACTCTTGCAGGTGAGGTATTGCTCGTCCGAGAGGGATACCTTTCGCCCATGACTGTCCAGAAAGAGCAAAAGCCGTGAAAGGCTGGCACAGACGTCATGCATCTTTGCGAGCTGCAGGCCGATTCTGCCCTGCGTCTTGATGGCGTCCTGGTAAACGCTTCCCTTTCGGGCGGTGATGCCCTCTTCAAAGACTTTGACGGACATCTCGTCAAAGTGTCTTGAAACCTCTTCCATCACGTCAGCCGAACGATCGATAATGATCTCCATGAGCGTGAAAAAGACAGCTGTGCCTGTATGGGGAATCGTCGCATCTTTTTGGACTTTCCGCCCGCAGATGACGATCGACTGCGGGTCGCCATAGCGCACGGTGACCAGTCGTTTTGATGACAGGACAAATGTAACGGACGAGAGCTCCGGGTCTGGTGTTCGCGCAGCCATCGGAAGAAGCCCGGTCATGACGATTGCACCCGGTTCGTCATAAAGCCTAGCAGATGTCTCGATAGACGCGATTTCTTCACGGGTGGGAATTTCAGCGCCCATCAGCTTCTCGGCTGCCAGTTGCTCTTCATGTGTTGGCTGGATCATGTCGATCCAGACCGAGGTCGGAGGCAAGGGGGATCCTGCGGGCACCTCACGTCGTTCGAGGCCAGCGGAAGAGGGGCAATAGGCGATAATCATGCAGCGAGCTCCGACGCAATCCGTGGATTACGTGAAAACATGCCACTTTGAATCGTTATGTCCAGCAGAGACTTGTCCGAAGCGAAACTGTTCGTTCGGACTTTGCGCCACGCCGACATGCCAACAATGTACGTTTCAATATTGGCGCGGGCAGACGGGGGACGCCGCTCAGTTGTGGTTTTTCTTCCCGGTCTTGTTGCTCGCGCAAAGCGCAGCTGCAGTCAAGGCAGCGATGCCGACCGGCTTGTATTGGCTTTCAAGGGAGGGCTTGGCAGGTGACGCAACTGCAACGCTTGAGGCTTTTTCAGACATTGTTCTCGTCCATGGGGTCAAAGTGTTCCGGGAGCTTGCGCCGCAAATGAGACGATACGTTGGCAAAGAGCTTTTACGAAAGTCATCGCGCCGCGAAGTCGTGGTTAATGCCAATTCATGATGCGCCGCAAATCGCTTTCTGGCGAGTAACAATGAATAACTGAATGTAACGGAAAACATTGACTTGGCGGGTGAAGCTGATGCGCCGGCTAAATTTGAGAGCGTTTGTGATCAGGTCGGGGACGCTGATTTACGACGCAGACCACTCCGTATGATGACAGCAACAAAGATCACACAAGTTTCGTTATCAGCAGAGGTTCGCTGGGAACCAACGTGTTCGAAACCAGGTTCGCGCCACCAATAATGGCCGGAACCACCAGGAATAAGAACCAGAAGCGCGCCAGTAGACGTGGGTCTGGCAAGGTGATCATGTGACCAGAGTGGTCGCCGCAGCGCCTGAAACTTCATCAGGCGCCGCTTGCGATGAACGTGTGTTTGCAGTTCCGAGAACCGTTGCATGATGCTATGAGATGCAGGTGTTGGTGAAAGGTCTGGCGGATTCATGAAACGCTATCCGGTGTTTACATCGAACATCGCACGACTGAGTCGAAGGGTTGGTGCAATCGCTTTGCCGGTCGCGCTGTTGGGCGTTCTGGCGCACCGCGCGGGATTGCTCGACCCCGCACAAATGTCCTTTTCAATTCTTCTGGCAACAATTCTGGGCATCGCCGCATTGTTTCTGGCCGCCGTCGGCTTCCTTCAGCTGTGGAATAGAGGCGGCACGGGGGCCGGGCATGCATTCCTTGGCTCTATCTACGGGATCGCGGCCCTGCTGCCAGCGGCGGCCCTCGCGATGGGGCCGTTTTTGCAAAACAGTGCCCTGGATGTTTCGACTGATCCCGACGACCCACCGGCGTTCCTCCAGGGAGTTGATGCGCCTGGAACGCTTGATCAGCTATCGCGGGTTTTTAAGGTACGGAGCGATGTGCTTCCTTCCTCAGATATCGTTTCGCGCCGATATCGCATGCAGCCGGCCGAGCTTCATTTTGCAGCGCTTAAGGCGGCCCAGCGAAACGGATGGCGCATCGTTGCGGAAATCCCTCCGGACTTGCTTGACGACCCGACTGGTTTCCAGGCCGAGGTGAAAACACCAGTGCTCGGGCTTTTCGAAGACGTTGTGGTCCGCATTCGCCCAGACCGGCTTGGGGCCCTGTTTGACATGCGATCTGCTTCAAGGTCGGTGCTGCAGGACCTGGGCGGGAACAGCGACAGAATTCGGAATTTTTATGGAGCCGTGGATGACGTGCTTCTGGAGACCTATGGGGAAATTGAAAGCATAGAAGTTCTGGGTGATGGCGATGTGATGGAGGATGATCCCCCTGAGGGCGCTTCTGATGCGCGCGCTGATGGCGACACAGAGATCCCGGTCCCGGAGTTCAAACCCTATGTAGAGGGTGCCGAAGATAGCCTTTCGCCAGATCCAGGTATCCCCGAAGACCTCGAAGGTTAGGGGCGGCGGCTCAAAGCGGCTCTAGGGTCGGCGATACATTGCCTCTAGCCGGATCTCGGGGGCAGCAATCACAAGATTGCGGGCAGCGAGATCCTCGAGATGCGCAAAGACAGAAAGCGCCGCGGCAGGACGAAGTGCCGGATCGAGCCCATAATAGATGCGAAGAACCAAACTCGGGATTGAAATCGGCTCAGTGCCCAGCTGGTCCAGTATTGAGGCCTCGCGTTGCATGCGATGGGCTTTGAGCTCCGTCATATAGTCGTGGGCATCGTGCACCAGGCCACCGTGGCCAGGAAGATAAATCGTTTCCGGACGGGCCAGAAGCCGATCGAGCGAGTTCATGTAGGATCGCATACTTCCATCCGGCGGTGCGACGATCGAGGTTGACCAGGCCATGACGTGATCTGCCGAGAACAGAAAGGGAGAGCCTTTAAGCGCAAAACAGAGGTGGTTGTCTGTGTGCCCAGGGGTTTCGATGACTTCGAAGTCGCCGCCTGAGGTCTTGTAAAGGCGGCCATCCTCCAGCGTGAGGTCAGGCTGATAGTCTCTGTCTGAGCTTGCGTCCATCGGGTTGCTTTCACCTGCCCCCAGCTCCCGTGCGGGCCGGTAGGCTGCACACCCAAGGATCGGAGCTCCCGTTTCGGATTGAAGCAATCTGGCACCTGGAGAGTGGTCAAGGTGCGTATGGCTGACAAGAATTGTTTCGACCTTTGCCCCGCCGATGGCCCTCAGGAGTGTGTCGATATGCTCGGGAGAGTCGGGTCCGGGGTCTATCACGGTTACCGCATCTTGCCCGACGAGATAGGTGTTGGTGCCATGAAACGTGAATGGGCTGGGGTTTGGTGCGGTCAGCCTGCGAATGCCGTCCGAGATCTCAATCGCGTTGCCGTATGCAGGGTCAAACTGGCGATCATGTTTCACTTTTTGATGTCTCCCGACGGTTTCGACGATCCTCTAGCATGCCAGCCGTTGCATGTGCCATCGCCTGTCGTTGCTATGGAGGCATCTGGTAGATGGCCATCGTCAGCATTGGAAAACCGGGGCTTCTGCTGCGCAGGAAAACCCGACAGGCGGTCTATTGTCGCTTATCTGACATGCTTGCCATGGTATCAGCAGTGCTCGCTGTAGTTTGAAATATGTGCTGGAGCGGTCTATCTGATTGATAAGTCGTCAAAATAACAAACTGAAAAATGCAGTCCGGAAGCACACCCTGTAATGACTGAAGTCCAAAGCGAACCAGCACATCCGGTTGTTGAATATAAGTCGGCTTCGCCTTTCAACAGGCTACGGGAAGCCCGTTGGCAGCTCGTAACCGCTGCGAGCCTGGGGTTTGCCTCGAACGTCTTCTTTGATGTTCCCTGGCAGGCAGTGCTAGGTGCCATTGCGCTTCTAGTTGGTGTTACGGCCTATGTTCCACGCAGGCTCAGATCGCGTCGCCTCGAGGTCGTCAAACAGCGTGAATTGCGTCGCATGTGGCCCGGAACCGGTATGAAGGTGACCGTCGACGCCTTGCCCAATCCCTGCTTTGTTGCCGATGGCCGTGGCATCACGCGATACATCAATCAGGCTGCGCTGAAGCAATATGGTGAACTGACGCCGGGCGACCCGCTGTCCTTTTCCCTTCGCGCGCCGTCGTTACTAGAGGCCTTCGACAGGGTGTGCAGCTCGGGCGCTGCAGAGCGAATAAACTGGACCGAAAAGGTCCCAACCGAGGCCTGGTTCGAGGCGCATGTTTCACCCGTTTACATGCCGGGGCCGGGGGGCGGCGGGGCGGACGCCGGTCGATTGCCGGACTTCGTTCTCGTTGTGATTCGAGACTTGTCCGAGCAGCGTCGACTCGAACGTATGAGGACTGATTTCGTCGCAAATGCCAGCCATGAGCTGCGCACGCCGCTCGCGTCACTTACCGGTTTTATCGAAACGATCCAGGGGGCCGCGCGCGACGATCCGGCTGCCCGCGATCGGTTTTTGCAGATCATGCTTGAACAAGCCGGCCGGATGAGGCGCCTGATCGATGATATTCTCTCGCTTTCCCGGATCGAGCTCAAAGCCCACGTGAAGCCGGCGGCACTCGTGGATCTGGTTGAAATCGTTCGGCACACCACTGACGCACTGGCTCCGCTTGCGAGCGACATGAATGTCGAGATCGAAACCGATATTGATGTTGGCGAAGCCTTGGTGCGTGGCGACCGGGATGAACTTATACAGGTCACTGAAAACCTGATTGAAAACGCCCTGAAGTACGGCAGCACTGGCGAAAAAGTCTCGGTTTCTGTCAAGCCGGTTGCTCCGGATGCCGGTCCGGTAAATTGGTCGCTTGTGGTTCGGGATTACGGCGAGGGCATACCAGCTGAACACCTGCCGCGCCTGACAGAGCGTTTCTACAGAGTCGATGTCGATTCCAGTCGTGCACTCAAGGGGACGGGCCTCGGCCTCGCCATCGTGAAACACATCTTGAATCGTCACAGGGCGCGCCTGGAAGTAGAAAGCGCTCCGGGCGAAGGTGCAGCTTTCAAGGTGCATTTTCCCGCGAATGACGCAGACTGATGTCGGGAACACCCTTGCTTGAAGTCATAAAACTGAAGCGCTGATCCTTTATTCGACGATCATCTTTTTGGCTTTGTGAGCCAGAGTTGGATCGGAGTGATCAAATGGGCGAGAAAGCCACAAAATATTCAATCGCCCTTGCTCTCTTGCTTCTGGCTTCGGGGGTGGCTCACGCGCGTGATCGAATATTGATCGTCGGATCCTCCACGGTGTTTCCCTTTTCCATGGCGGTTGCCGAAACGTTCAGCGAGAAAAGCGGTCACAAGGTGCCTATTGTTGAATCGACCGGTACTGGCGGTGGGCTCGAGTTGTTTTGCACCGGTGTTGGTGACAACACGCCTGATATCACGAATGCCTCGAGGCGGATCAGAAAGTCTGAGTACGTGGCGTGTCTCAAAAACGGCGTGACGCCTGTTGAGGTCATTGTCGGTTACGACGGAATTGTCCTCGCCAATTCGAAAGCCGGGCCAGAGTTCGACATCACGATCGAGCAGATGTTCCTTGCCTTCGCGAAGAATCTGAAGCAGCAGGGCGAGGTTCGCCTTAATCCATTTGCCAAATGGTCGGAGATCGGTCCTGGGCTTCCTGCCGAAAAAATTGAGGTCTTTGGGCCTCCGCCGACATCAGGCACTCGTGATGCCTTCGAGGAGCTTGTCATGGACGCAGGCCGCAAGATCGTTGGCGGAATTGAAGAAGACGCATGCCCTGAGATCCGAAATGATGGGGCCTACATCGAATCTGGAGAGAACGATGATCTGATCGTTGAGAAACTTGAAGCCAATCCGGGAACGGTAGGTCTTTTCGGGTTCTCTTTTCTCGATCAGAACAGCAGCGAAATCCAGGGGGCAGCGGTTGGGTCAATCGAGCCTACCTTCGAGAATATTGCGTCCGGAACCTACCCGATCTCGCGGCCTCTCTATTTCTATATCAAGAAAGAGCACGTCGGAATGGTTCCTGGCATCGAAGGGTATCTTGAAGAGTTTACCTCCGAAGCGGCTTGGGGTGACGCTGGCTACCTCGCTCAAAGGGGATTGATTCCGTTGACCGAAAATCAGCGTAGGGAGGGGGCTGCGCGCATCCGGAAAATGGAGCCGCTGCGGCTTTGAGGGACGTTCTGCCACGAGACGCTTCTAAGCCAGATAAGATTGAGCCGCGCAAATGACCGCACAAGGGTCAGGAAATTCTCTTCAGCAGCTAGCAGCAGTTCGCTTTGGTCAGGGCATTTTTCGAGGTGTTCTGCGAGTCATGTGATAATTACCAAGGCGCCTTCATAAAGCGCGTCTGTCATTGGCGATGAAAAGAAATAAATTAGAAAAAGCAAATAAAATCAATATTTTATATTGTCACAAAACTGATATCAAATAGTCATAGAAGTCACATGAGTGGCCACTAGGGTCGCAGCCATCGCACAGGCTGGAAAGTCTGCGATATCCAGGAAACCTTGACATTCAAAGGGAGTGGTCAAGTGAAATTCAAGACCCTCGTTAGCGCAACAGCTCTGGCCGTTGCTTCCACTGCGTTTGTTGGCGCTGCTCAGGCTCGTGACCAGGTTCAGATCGCTGGTTCTTCCACAGTTCTGCCTTACGCTTCCATCGTTGCTGAAGCTTTCGGCGAAAACACCGACTTCCCGACACCGGTCGTTGAGTCTGGCGGTTCCTCTGCTGGCCTGAAGCGTTTCTGTGAAGGCGTCGGCGAGAACACGATCGACGTCGCAAACGCATCGCGCAAAATTCGTGAAAAAGAAATCAAGGCCTGTGCAGAAGCTGGTGTCAAAGACATCATCGAAGTTCGCATTGGCTACGATGGGATTGTTTTCGCGTCGCAGCAGAGCGGCCCGGCTTTCACTGCGTTCCAGCCTTCCGATATCTTCAATGCTATCGGCGCAAAGGTTCTCAAGGACGGCGCAGTTGTTGACAACCCTTACAACTCCTGGGCTGAGTTCAACTCGGATCTTCCGGACGTTGAAATCGCAATGTTCATCCCGGGCACCAAGCACGGCACACGCGAAGTTTTCGAAGACAAGGTTCTTCTGAAGGGCTGTGAAGAAACTGGCGCTATGAAAGCCATGATGGACGGCGGCATGTCCGAAGACGACGCTGAAGACGCATGTCTCAACGTTCGCGCTGACGGCAAGTCCACGGACATCGACGGTGACTACACCGAGACCCTGGCTCGCATCGACTCCAATTCCAACGGCATCGGCGTTTTCGGTCTGGCGTTCTATGAGAACAACACCGACAAGCTCAAGGTTGCCACCATGGGCGACGTTGCTCCTTCCACAGAGACCATCGCTTCTGGCGAGTATCCGGTTTCCCGCCCACTCTTCTTCTACGTCAAGAAGGCACACATCGGCGTGATCCCTGGTCTGAAGGAATACGCACAGTTCTTCATTGCTGACGAAATCGCAGGTCCTCAGGGCCCACTGGCTCAGTACGGCCTGGTTTCCGATCCGGAGCTGGCTGCTACTCAGGCTTCTATCGCCGCTGAAGAGACCATGAAGTAATCGAGCTATGCTCGATGGGGGCGGCGTTTTCGCCGCCCCTTTTCCTTCCTGACTTATATTGTCGAAACACTTTCGGGGAAGCAGATGCCTTTATTTTGGCTCATCTTGATCGTTCTCGCCGTCGCTGCGGTGGGTTACGTTCTGGGGCGGTCGCGGGCCTTGGCCAGTGCTGGGGGAGAGCGGCGGAAACTGCACTCGCTTCCTTCATATTACGGCGCCAACGTTGCGATGAAAGCCGCTGTGCCGGCTTTCTTGCTGATGATTGTCTGGCTCTTGGCGCAGCCATTCTACATCGACAACTCCATCTCTGGCATGATCCCGGATTCTGCGATCAGCGAGGGCTCTTCGCGTGGGCTTGTGATGGCGGAAGTGCGGCGTGCAGCCCGAGGGTTGGAAAATGCAGTTGCGATGGGTGAAATCACGGATGATTTTGCGCGCAACGCACGCGCTGATTTCAACGACATTACAGCCCGCCTGAAGGAGGCCGGGCAGATCGTCACGTCCGAGATCACGCAGCCCGTTATGCGTGCAGCTCAGCGGTTCCGAATTCTCGATTCGACCGCGAGCCTGCTCATGGCAATCGCTGTGCTTCTCGTTGCTGTCATAGGTGTCCTTTGGGGTTTGCGCGAGACCAAGGCCGATTTTTGGGCGCGCAACACCGTTGAAGGTGGTGTGAAGGCACTTCTGATCGGAGCTGCTTCGATCGCCATTTTGACGACGATTGGCATCGTTCTGTCGCTGGTGTTCAACACTGTTGAATTCTTCAGGCTCTATCCGGCCATAGACTTCTTCACCGGCCTGACGTGGTCTCCGAGCTTCTCCGGTCGAGGCGGATCATCAGAGCTGGGCATTATCCCGCTGCTCTGGGGCACGTTCTATATCTCGATCGTTGCCCTGGCGGTTGCCGTGCCGGTCGGCCTTTTCGCAGCAATCTATCTTTCGGAATACGCGGGCCCTCGCGTTCGCGCGGTGGCCAAGCCGCTTCTGGAGGTGCTCGCGGGTATTCCGACGATTGTTTACGGCCTTTTTGCGCTCCTGACTGTCGGGCCTTTGCTCCTGTCTGTCTTTGGCGATGAAGGTGTCGGCATCATGCAAGCCGGAACGGCAGTGATGACGGCCGGTCTGGTCATGGGCATCATGTTGATCCCGTTCGTCAGCTCACTGTCCGACGACATCATCAATGCTGTCCCGCAAGCCATGCGTGATGGTTCCTACGGACTGGGGGCAACCAAGTCCGAAACCGTAAAGCAGGTGATCCTGCCCGCAGCTCTGCCGGGCATTGTCGGTGCCATCCTGCTGGCAGCCTCGCGCGCCATTGGTGAAACCATGATCGTAGTGCTGGGAGCCGGTGCCGCGGCCCGTCTCAGCCTTAATCCTTTCGAGGCGATGACGACTGTCACTGCCAAGATCGTCAGCCAGCTCACCGGCGATGCGGACTTCGCGTCTCCAGAAGCTCTGGTGGCCTTCGCGCTTGGGATGACCCTCTTCGTCGTGACCCTTGGTCTGAACATCGTCGCGCTCTACATCGTGCGCAAATACCGGGAGCAGTACGACTGATGACCGAGACAACCCATTCTTCGGCACCATCTTCTGCCGAGACGACCGCTGCTCCGGCTCAGGGTAAATCCCTTTATGCATTGGACAAGCGGACACAACAGCGCAACGCTGCGGAGACGCGCTTCAAGGCTTACGGCATTGGCGCTATCCTGATCGGGCTTTTCTTCCTCGTGGTGCTTGCTGTGTCGATCATTAGCGAAGGCACTCCGGCATTTACCCGGACCGTCATAGAGGTCGAGTTTTCGGTTTCCCAGGAACAGTTTGATGATGCTGAAAAGCAGCTCTTCAAGACCCGTGCCTATGAGAACCTGTTCATTTCGGGCCTTAAGCAGCAGCTTGACGAGAGCGGCGTGACTGTTCCCTTCGATGAAGCAGCAATCGAGCGTTTGCTCGGTAAGCCGGGCAGCACGATCCGGTCCTTCTTCAGAGAAAATCCGGATCAGATCGGCGAGCCCGTTGGCTTCGAACTGGCAGCGTCGTCGCGTGTCGATGGCTACATGAATGGCCGTGTCACACGTGACAATATCGTCGACAGCCGCTTCCTGATGAAGTCGGACCTGGATATTGCTGATGCACTTGTGGACGCTGGAATTATCAAGACCGCATTCAACTGGAATTTCATAACCGGGGCAGACTCCGGAGTGGATAACCCGGGTGGCGCAGGCATTGGCGCTTCTGCCGTCGGTTCTTTCTTCATGATGCTGGTTGTTCTCTTCCTGTCGTTGCCGATTGGTGTGGCCGCGTCGATCTACCTCGAAGAGTTCGCACCCCAGAACCGGATCACGGACATGATCGAGGTGAACATCTCGAATCTGGCCGCCGTTCCCTCCATCGTGTTCGGTATCCTTGGACTTGCAGTGTTCATCCAGTTCATGCACCTGCCGCAGTCGGCTCCGCTGGTTGGCGGTCTGGTGCTGACGCTCATGACCTTG
This sequence comes from Roseibium sp., assembly GCF_039982295.1. Lineage (GTDB taxonomy): Bacteria > Pseudomonadota > Alphaproteobacteria > Rhizobiales > Stappiaceae > Roseibium. The sequence continues at coordinate 100,496 of NZ_JBDWYP010000082.1, read as the reverse complement.
CCGACGATCATTATCTCGACGCGTGCGTCCTTGAAGGCTGTTCCGCCGAGCATCCGCGATGCTGCTCTGGGAATTGGCGCCTCGAAGATGCAGGCCATTTTCCATCATGTGTTGCCACTGGCGATGCCCGGTATCCTGACCGGAACCATCATCGGTCTTGCACAGGCCCTTGGAGAAACGGCCCCACTGCTGCTTATCGGTATGGTTGGGTTCGTTGCGCGCGGTTATCCAGACGGATTGATCGCAGGCTTCACCGAGCCGAACTCAGCCATGCCGGCACAGATCTACACTTGGGCGGCACGTGCGGACTACGCTTTCTACGAGAAAGCCTGGGGCGGCATCATCGTCCTGCTCGTCTTCCTGCTCTCAATGAATATTCTTGCGATCATCCTGCGCCGCAGGTTTGAGCGCCGTTGGTAAGAAAGCCGCTTCCCATGAATGAGATGCCTACTACAGTCGAAAAGGTCAGCGATATGACTGTGACGAAAATCGCCGCTCGCAAGGTCCAGGTTTATTACGGCGACACGCATGCGATCAAAGACGTCGATATCGACATCCAGGCAAAGGCGGTGACCGCGTTTATCGGCCCGTCTGGCTGCGGCAAGTCGACCTTCCTGCGCACGTTGAACCGCATGAACGACACCATCGATGTCTGCCGCGTTGAAGGCGACATCAAGATCGATGGCGAAGACATCTATGACCCGAAGGTTGATCCGGTTCAGCTGCGGGCCAAGGTCGGAATGGTGTTCCAGAAGCCGAACCCGTTTCCGAAGTCGATCTACGACAATATTGCCTACGGACCACGTATTCATGGTCTGGCCAGCAAGAAGGCAGATCTTGATGAGATCGTTGCCTCGAGCTTGCAGAAGGCAGGCCTCTGGAATGAGGTCAAGGATCGCCTCGATGGCCCGGGCACCGGCCTTTCCGGTGGCCAACAGCAGCGCCTTTGCATTGCGCGTGCGATCGCGGTCAGCCCGGAAGTGATCCTGATGGATGAGCCCTGTTCAGCGCTGGACCCGATTGCAACAGCAAAGGTTGAGGAGCTGATCGACGAACTTCGCGAGAACTACACGATCGTCATCGTGACGCACTCAATGCAGCAGGCTGCACGTGTCTCGCAGCAGACAGCATTCTTCCACCTTGGTGTTCTCGTTGAGCTTGGCGCTACGCAGGATATCTTCACAAACCCGCAAGACAAGCGCGCCCAAGATTACATCACTGGACGCTTTGGTTGATCGCGCTCGCTCCAGGCTGGAAAGGAAAACAGAGATGACCGAACATACGGTGTCGTCCTACGACGAAGAATTGACCACGATCGCGGGTCGTATCGCGGAGATGGGTGGTGTTGCCGAAGATCTGGTCGGCGACGCCGTGTCTGCGCTGATGAGGCGTGATCTCGCGCTGGCAGAGCAGACCATTGCCAAGGACGTCAAGCTGGATGAACTGCTGCTTGATATCGAAATGCGCAATGTCCAGGTGATCGCGCGCCGCCAGCCGATGGGGCAGGATCTGCGCGAGATTATGGCTGCAGGCCGTATTGCCAACGATCTCGAGCGTGTAGGCGATATGGCGAAGAATGTCGCGAAGCGCGTCATCGCCATGGACGAAGGCCTCAAGTCTTCGACGCTGGCGATTGGTGTTGAGCACATGACCGAGCTTGCCCTGGCGCAGCTAAAGGCTGTTCTGGACGCCTATACGCGCCGTGATGCGGAGGCTGCAAAGCTGGTTCGCGACCGGGATAGTGAAGTTGACGCCATTTACACGTCCATCTTCCGCGAACTCCTGACCTACATGATGGAAGATCCGCGTAACATCACGCAGTGTGCTCATCTGCTCTTTTGCGCCAAGAACATCGAACGCATTGGCGATCATGCGACAAACATCGCTGAGAACGTCTACTACATGGTCACGGGTGACCGACTGACGGACGATCGTCCTCGAATGGACGAGACGGGCGTTGCGGATAAGGAAAACGTCTGACTGAACTGGTCAGGCGCGAGTGTGTCGGAGTGAAATGGAATGCCTAAGGTACTCATCGTTGAAGACGAGGAGCCGCTTAGCCTCTTGCTAAGGTACAATCTTGAAGCTGAAGGCTATGCGGTTGAGTCCTGCATGCGCGGTGATGACGCAGAAGTGCGGCTTCGCGAAAGTGTGCCGGATCTGCTGCTTCTGGATTGGATGTTGCCTGGTATTTCAGGGATCGAGCTGTGCCGCAGGTTGCGTATGCGGGAGGACACGGAGCGCCTTCCGATCATCATGCTCACGGCCCGTGGCGAAGAAGCGGAGCGTATTCGTGGTCTGTCGACCGGCGCTGACGACTACGTCGTCAAACCCTTCTCTGTACCCGAGCTTATGGCACGGTTGCGGGCGATCCTGCGCAGGGCCAATCCGGAGGTCGTTTCGTCCATGCTGCGCTCGGGCGATATTGAACTCGATCGGGAGACACATCGCGTTCGTCGTAGCACCAAGGAAATTCATCTTGGTCCAACCGAATTCCGGTTGCTGGAATTCCTGATGACGTCCCCGGGCCGGGTGTTCTCGCGTGAGCAGCTTCTGGACGGCGTTTGGGGGCATGACGTCTATGTTGACGAGCGAACCGTCGATGTGCATGTCGGTCGCCTTCGCAAGGCCTTGAACCGTGGCAAGGCCAAGGATCCGATCAGAACCGTGCGCGGGGCTGGCTATGCCTTCAACGATCAGTTTGCGGTCGCCTGATTTTATAGGTTTCGAAACTAAAAAAAGCCCGCCGATGATTATCGGCGGGCTTTTTCGTTTGAGACTGCGATGATGTCAGGAAGCACGCGCCGTGACAACCTTGCGGTCACGCCTACGATCGCTGACCGGCTGGTACGCGATCTTGCAGTGATGCGCGCAGTAGGGAACTCCCGCGTCAGACACGCGCCCACAGAAATAAAAATCATCGCTGCTTGGATCGCCGATTGGCCATTTGCAGGTGCGCTCAGTCAGGGTCAGGATGGTCGCCCGCTCGGAGATCGGCACCAGTTCGGCAATGGGCTCGGCTTCCGGCGCGATTTGCGCGACCGGTGCAGGTGCACTCTCCATTTTAAGCGCAGTAGCGCCCTGTGTCTGCGGCTGAGGCGCGCTGGGACGGCTCGATGATGAGGTCGGAGCGGTGGATGCCCGGCTGCGGCGCGGCTTTGAAGCCGGCGCTGGTGTCTTGGCACGGCCCGACAAGCCGAGACGGTGTACCTTTCCGATAACGGCATTGCGTGTGACGCCGCCTAGTTCGCCTGCGATCTGGCTCGCGCTGTGGCCTTCGGTCCAGAGCTTCTTCAGCAGCTCTACGCGTTCGTTCGTCCAACTCATTTTTGCCGCACCCCGTCTGGTCTGTGGCCAATAGCCACGAGGCATTAACCTGGTGTTAAGGCACGCGTAGGCGTGCCAGTCGTGGCATATTTAGTGCCATTAAGTGATTTGTCGCACGAGATGTCGTATTCGACGGGTTGGAGACTACAATAGCGCGAAAAGTCGAGGCAAGGTTGGCAGGCCATTGAGATGGGGATGAACCCACTTTTCCCCAGAATAGCCATCCCTATGGGAACGTTGCCGGAATTGGCGGAAACCCGCCAATTGCATTGACAGCAAAGAGTGGAAGGGGTGTATAAGCAATTCAGATATGCGCGTGCCGCCTTCCGGGCGGCATGTTTCGTTTTGGGGGCGAGTGTCGTTCCGGGCGTGAACATCCAGGATTGCTTGGTGCGCTTGTCAGAAATTTTGTCTCTCCACAGGAGTAAAGAGTAATGTCGGCGTCTGCGCTGTTTGGAACTTACGCAAGATCGGGCCTGGAGTTCGATCATGGGGAAGGTGTCTGGCTGGTAGCGAGCGATGGCCGACGATTCTTGGACTGTGGTTCCGGTGTTGCCGTTAACGCATTGGGGCACAGCCACCCGCATCTGGTCGATGCGCTCAAGACCCAGGCAGAAAAACTCTGGCATGTCTCGAACCTGCATCCGATTGCCGGACAGGAGCGTCTCGGACGTCGGCTTGCTGATGCTACCTTCGCTGATCGGGTTTTCTTCACCAATTCGGGTGCTGAAGCCATGGAGGCCGCGATCAAGACAGCGCGGCGCTATCATTATGATCAAGGTCATCCGGAGCGTTTTCATGTGGTGACGTTCGAGGGGGCCTTTCATGGACGCACCCTTGCAACGATCGCGGCAGGCGGGCAGGCCAAATACCTTGAGGGCTTTGGTCCCAAGGCACCCGGTTTTGACCAGGTGCCGGCAGGCGACCTGGAGGCGCTGAAGAAGGTCATTGGCCCACAGACGGCTGCTATTGCCATCGAGCCTATTCAGGGCGAAGGCGGTGTCCGCGAAGTGCAGGCGGACTTCCTGCGTCATCTGCGCAAGATCTGTGATGACGAAGGCCTCCTGTTGATCTTCGACGAAATTCAGACCGGCGTTGGCCGAACCGGCAAGCTCTTTGCCCACGAATGGAGCGGCGTGACTCCGGACATCATGGCGATTGCCAAGGGGATCGGTGGTGGCTTTCCCGTTGGCGCATGTCTCGCAACGGCAGAAGCATCCGATTGCATGGTTCCAGGAATTCATGGAACGACTTTCGGCGGCAATCCTCTCGCCATGGCCGTTGGCAATGCTGTTCTCGATGTGATCCTTGCTGACGGCTTTCTCGATGCGGTCAAGTCCAAGGGGCTGAGTTTCAAGCAGAAGCTGGCCGGATTGGTCGATAGCCATCCGAAAGTTCTGTCTGATGTGCTTGGAACGGGTTTGATGCTCGGCCTGAAGTGCGTCGTTCCGGTCGCGGAATTGGTTGTCATGGCCCGCGAGCATGGCCTTTTGGCCGTTCCGGCTGGAGACAATGTTGTACGTATCATGCCGCCATTGACGATTTCCGAGGAGGAAATCTCTGAAGCTGTTGAGCGACTTGAGGCTGCAGTTCAATCACTGGAACAAAAAATGACACTTGAAGGAGCGGCAGAATGACCAGCACCGGTTTGTCGCGTAATTTTCTTGATCTGACAGAAGTTAGCTCCGATGAGTTGCGGCACATTCTTGATGCTAGCAAGCGGATCAAGAGCGAGCGCAACGGCGTACACCGCGGTGTCGGCCCGCTCGCGGGCAAAGTGCTCGCCATGATCTTCGAGCAGCCTTCGACACGTACACGCATATCCTTCGATGTGGGAATGCGTGAACTCGGTGGTGAGACGTTGATGCTCACAGGCGCGGAAATGCAGCTGGGACGCGGCGAGACGATCGCAGATACCGCAAAAGTCCTGTCGCGCTTCGTTGACGCCATCATGATCCGCATCCTCGATCACGATCAGCTGTGCGAATTGGCTGAAAACGCAACGGTGCCTGTTATCAACGGCCTGACGAAGGTGTCCCATCCCTGCCAGATCATGGCGGATTTGCTGACTTTCGAAGAGCATCGTGGCAACATCAACGGCAAATCCGTTGCCTGGACCGGTGACAGTAACAATGTTCTGGCATCCTGGGTTCATGCAGCGTCTCGATTTGACTTCGAGTTGCGCATTGCAACTCCGTCCGAACTGGCGCCTCCCACAAGCCTCATCGAACAGGCACGCAAGGACGGGGGCTCGATCCTCGTCACGGATGACCCATATGAGGCGGTGAAGGGCACCGACTGTGTCGTGACCGACTGCTGGGTCTCCATGGGAGACGATGATGCCGAAAGCCGACACAATCTTCTGAGTGCCTATCAGGTCAACAAGCGTTTGATGTCAGAGGCCAACGCCGAAGCTCTCTTCATGCATTGCCTGCCCGCACACCGCGGCGAGGAAGTGACATCGGAGATCATGGACGGCCCGAACTCGGTGGTTTTTGACGAGGCGGAAAACCGTCTCCATGCACAGAAGGGCATTCTGGCCTGGTGCTTCAACGCTGTGTGAAAGGCATAAGGCGTGGCATTTGATTTATCGGAATTCGGTGTAACCCCGGCGGGGCAGGACGCTGTGCGTCCTTTTGCGGTCGAGGGGCTGGATGTGCGCGGGCGTGCGATCACTCTAGGGCCGGTGGTCGACAGTATTCTGGAGCGGCATGCCTATCCGGAACCCGTTTCGCGTTTGCTTGCAGAGGCGATCGCGCTGACCAGCCTGCTTGGGACCTCGCTCAAGTTTCATGGACGCTTCACGCTTCAAACCCAGACGGATGGTCCGGTGTCGATGCTCGTCGTCGATTTCTCGTCGCCCGAGGCGATCCGTGCATGCGCAACTTTCGATGAAGAGTTGGTCACAGCTGCGATCGAGGCCGGAGAGGCAACGCCAGAGCGTTTGCTTGGTCGTGGTCATCTTGCGATGACCATCGATCAGGGCAAGCATATGCAGCGGTATCAGGGGCTGGTCGAGCTTGACGGCATTTCGCTGGAAGAGGTTGCACGACGCTATTTCGCGCGCTCGGAGCAGATCCCGACGGAAGTCCGGCTTGCTGTCGGTGAATTGTATACGCGCACGCAAGGCGGCGGTCCCAACCATAAATGGACCGCAGGCGGTGTCATGGTGCAGTTCCTGCCCGAGGCTCCTGAGCGCATGCGCCAGCCCGATCTGGATCCAGGCGATGCACCGGCCGGAGCCGACGTACACATCATCGATGAAGATGATGCCTGGGTTGAAGCCAAGGCTTTGGTCGATACGGTCAAGGACGTCGAGTTGACGGACCCGTCGGTAAGCGTTGAGGAACTGCTGTTCCGGCTCTTTCATGAGCGTGGTGTCCGGCTTTTTGATCCGCAGCCGATTGCGGATCAATGCAGCTGTTCGCGTGAGAAAGTCAAAGGCATTTTGACTAGTTTCAGCGCTGAAGAAGTTGAGCAGATGACCGTTAACAACAAGATTGTCGTGAAGTGCGAGTTTTGTAGTGCGAGCTACGAATTCGACGAGATGTGATCGCGTATTTGTTTCTGAATATTTCTCAATAACGTTCCTGCGACGAGGCGAGACAATTTGCGGTCTTGCCAAAGGTACATTCGCCGTGATTATCGGGATCGTGTTTTTTGCAGTGCGGGATGAGCCAAAAGGTGGTCCGTAACGTACACTTGGGTGAGCCCAATCGGAAGGATCTTCATGTTGCAGTCTGTTGAACGAAACGACAGCGAGAAGAAAGCACCTGTTGAATATGCGGAAATTCCTGCTGCCAAGCCGTCAGTGAGCCGCGCAAAGCTGGTTTCCAAGGCAATTCTTCAGGCCGTGCTGGCCTTTCTGGTCCTTTTTGCGGCCTTCAAAGGAATGAACTATCTCGTGAACACGAAACCGGAGGTCGCAAAACGTCCGGTCACAGAGAAGTCCTATGCCGTCGAAGTCTCAACCATCGCGCAAGGGGACTATACGCCGTCCATAAGTGTTTATGGTGAGGTGACAGCCGGGCGTCAGGTCGACCTTCGGGCTCTGGTTGCCGGCGAGATCGTCGCAGTCAACGACGAGCTGAAGGCCGGAGGTATTGTCGCCAAGGGCGATGTCCTCGTGTCGATTGACAGGTTTGAATACGAAGGAGCATTGACGGAGGCCAAGGCGAACCTTGCTGAGGCAAAGGCTGGTCAGATCGAAAATCGAGGACGCGTCGAGCTCGAAAAGGCCAACGTCGTTCGCGCGCGGGAGCAGCTCGACTTTGCCCAGAAGGATCTTGAACGCGCTCAAGGTCTCCTTGAAAGAGGATCGGTGACCGAACGTACGGTTGACGAGCGCAACCTGCTGGTGTCTCAGCGCCAGCAAAGCCTCGAACAGAGTATCAACACACTTGCATTAGAAGAAGCCAAGGTCGGGCAGCAGGCGGCGGTTATCGAGCGCCTTGAATGGCGCCTGGAAGATGCCGAGCGCAAACTGGCCAACACGGTGTTGAGGGCTCCCTTCGACGCCATTGTGCGCTCCGAGGCAGCTCAAGTCGGCCGGTTGACGAGCGCAAATGATGTCGTCGCGTCGATCTATAGCAGAGATGAGCTAGAAGTCCGTTTCACTCTGTCGGACAATCAATACGGTCGCCTTGTTGCCGAAAGCGGCACAGTTGTCGGCCGTCCGGCGGAACTCAAGTGGTTTCTGGGAAACCAGCCCTTGCTCTATACAGCAGAGATTGACCGGGTGGGCGCTGATGTTGCCAGTACGCGAGGCGGTGTCGATGTCTTTGCGATGATCGATGTGACGACGCAGCAGACGCCGTTGCGGCCGGGAGCCTTTGTTGAGGTGACTGTGCCCGATCAGACCTATGCCGCTAGCTTCCGGATTCCCGAGGCCGCTTTCTACGGAGATGGGAAGGTCTATGTCGTCGATGCGGAAAACCGACTGGTCGAACGGAAGGTTAAAGCTCTGGCTTTCGATGAAGGCTTCATTCTGGTCGAGGGCGATCTGAGCGACGGCGAAACAGTACTGGCGACCAGGGTGCCGGAGGCAGGCGAGGGCCTCTTGGTCCGCCCTTTGGAGGACCAGGGCACGGCTGATTCAAGTCAAGCTGTCACAGCGAACAACTAGGGGATCACGTCATGCCGCTTCATGTTGAACCCCGCGGTTTCCTCCAGACCGTTGTCAGACATCCAAATGCCGCCAACCTGATCATGGTCATCATGGTGTTGTTTGGAGCTTTCGGCCTTTCCAAGCTTAACACCCAGTTCTTCCCGACCGTGAAGACCGACCGGGTGACCGTGACAATCAGCTGGTCCGGGGCCAGCGCGGAGGATGTAACCTCCAACATCCTTGAGGTGGTCGAGCCCGAACTCCGGTTCATTGACGGCGTGGATGAAATCGTTTCCTACGGTCGCGAGGGCGCAGGAACTGTCATGTTGGAGTTCGTTGAAGGCTCCGACATGCAAACCGCGCTTTCTGATGTCGAGATGGCGGTCGCGGGCGTTACCACATTGCCTGAGGATTCCGAGACCCCTGTGATCTCTGCGTCCACCTTCACTGACAGTGTGGCAACTCTTGCCATTCGCGGCCCCTTTTCCGAGCAGGCGCTCAAGGTATTTGCACGCCAGATACGTGATGACCTGCTTGCTCGCGGGATCGATAAGGTCGAGTTGGGCGGATACCGGGCTCCCGAGTATGTGGTCGAGATCCCGGAACGCGAACTGCGTCGTCTCGATCTGACCGTTTCAAACGTCGCGGACCTGGTTGCCGACAATACAGTCGACATACCCGCCGGTAGTCTTGACGGGTCGGTTGAGCGTCAGATCCGGGCAGTTGCTGAAACCAAATCGCCCGAGAGCATCGGCCGTATCGAGGTAAAGTCGCTTGCGTCCGGTGAAAAGACGACGATTGCCGATATAGGTCGCGTTTATCCGGATTTCGAGGATGGCGCTCTTCAGGGCTTTTCGAACGGGACACGTGCGATCGAGATCGATGTTCTAAGGGTCGAGGCGACGGACACGCTCAAGGCCGCTGCTATTCTTGATGAGTATCTGGAAGACATCCGGCCGCAGTTGCCTCCAACTCTGGAAATCCTCAAGTACGACGTCCGTGCGGACGCGGTTAAAGGCCGTATATCGCTCCTTGTTGAGAACGGACTTAGCGGCCTGGTGCTGGTTGTTGGTATCTTGTTCTTGTTCCTGAACGCGCGCATTGCGCTCTGGGTCGCGATGGGCATCCCAGTCGCCATGATGGCGACGCTCGGGATCATGTGGCTGGCAGGCGAGAGCATCAACATGATTTCTCTCTTTGCCTTGATCATGATGCTTGGTGTGATTGTTGATGATGCCATTGTGGTCGGCGAGCATACCGCGACGCGTCTTGCGCTTGGTGACACGCCTGATGAGGCGGCAATCAGGGGCGCAAACACGATGCTGGCGCCGGTCATCGCCGCTGGTGCGACGACGGTTGCTGCCTTCCTGCCGATCCTGTTGATCAGCGATGTACTCGGTCAGATCATGGGCACTTTGCCGGTGGTTGTCGTATCCGTTGTCATCGCATCTCTGATCGAGTGTTTTTTCATCCTTCCCGGGCACCTTGCGCACGCGCTTGGCAGCCGTTCAGGTTGGACCTGGTGGCGCGTGGTCATCCTGGCCGGGGCTCCGGCGTTGTTTCTTTCCGGGCTCGCCAGCCGGCCTGACCTGTCCGTGCCGCCTTATCTCGACGCAATCGCCGGGCCGTTGCGCGGACTTCGTGAGCTGTCGGGAGGTTTCGGCTTCGAGCTATTGTTGATCGTGGCGTGTTTCGCCATTGCCGTTGCCGTGGAATCCCTTCTGCAGATTTTGCGCAGACGAAAAGCTGCCCAAAACGTTGAAGGGGCTCCGGGTTGGTTCCGGCGCAGCTTCGATGCCGGCTTCGATTGGTTTCGGGACAATCCTTTCCATGGTGTCGTCCGTCTGGCAGTAAACTGGCGTTACGTCACGCTGGCGCTGGCCATCGCTTGTTTGATCATGGCGGCGGGTTTGATGCGCGGCGGGCGTGTCGGGTTCACATTCTTTCCCTCACCTGAAGCTGAAAATCTCACAGCTTCGATTTTCTTCCACGCAGGTATTCCTGAGGCTGAAGCAATCGATAGCGTAACGCGTATCGAGGCAGCTCTCCGTCAGGCCGAAACCAAGATCACTGCAGAAACTGGCGAGAAGCTGGTTGTTGCGAGCTATGTCACACTGGGGCAGAGCGGGAACAACCGTGGTGACAATGTCGCCAATATCAATGTCCAGCTGACACTTTCTGAAGAGCGAACTATTCGAACGCCGCAGATTGTTCAGGCCTGGAGAAGCGCCGTTCCCGAAATTCCCGGCGCGTCGCGCATTGCCATTGCTGAGAGAAGAGGTGGCCCTCCAGGGAGGGACCTTGATATCCGCTTGACGGGGGCGCCGCTTCAGGATCTGAAGTTTGCTGCGATCGAGCTGCAGGAAGAGCTTTCCGGTTTTCCGGGAACGAGTGGCGTGACCGATGATCTTCCTTACGGCAAGCCGGAACTCCTGATCGAACTGACACCGCGTGGACGCGCGCTCGGGTTCACGGTGGAAAGTGCCGCCCGTCAGATCCGCAATGCCTTTGAGGGGCGGATTGCACGCCGGTTTGCGGAAGGGGACGAAGAAGTCACGCTGCGCGTGAAGCAGGATCTGGAAAGCGGTGGCAGCGAGACCTTGAGGCGCCTGTCGTTGCGCACGAGCGCCGGCGAATTCGTTCCGCTGACCGAAGTCGTCCAGCTGACCGATGCGCAGGGCTTCTCCGTGATTCTGCGGCGGGACGCCAAGACCGTGGTAACGGTCGTGGCCGACGTCGACAGCAAGATCACGTCGAACACCGAGATCATTCAGGAGCTCAGCAAGTCCTTTTTGCCGGCGCTTGCTGATGAATACGGGCTGACCTATTCGTTTGCCGGCAAGGCGGAGGAGCAGTCGACCGCCTTCAAAGATCTGATGACCGGTGTGGCAATGGCCGTTGCAGGGATTTACATCATTCTCGCAGCGATCTTCGCAAGCTACGCCCGTCCGATCGTGGTCATGTCGATCATTCCCTTCGGGATCGTCGGCGCGATAACGGGCCATTATCTGATGGGCTTCAGCGTGACCATCTTGAGCCTGATCGGCCTGCTCGGGTTGGCGGGTATCCTGGTGAACAACTCGATCATTCTGGTTGCCCGCTTTGAAGAACGCCGGGCGACCGGTGAGGACGTCACCGAAGCCGCCATTCGATCGAGCTGCGACCGTCTGCGCGCGGTGTTCCTGACCTCCCTCACAACGGTGGGTGGATTGCTGCCGCTGATGTTCGAGACGAGCCTTCAGGCTCAGTTTCTATTGCCGATGGCAATCACCATCGTCTTCGGCCTGGCGACAGCAACTGTGCTGGTGCTGATGTTGGTGCCGGCGCTCTTGAAAGTCGGCGATGACCTCTCCGGGTTAGTTCTGCTGAGGCGCCAGGAAGGGAAGCCGCCAACTCCTTTCTCCTCGACGGATATCGCACCGGCGGAATGATCAGTGGGCGCGCCTCGGGCTGAAAAACTCAGAGGGCGGCCTGCCCCTGGATCAGTGCTCTGGCAAAGTCGGCTGTGGCCTTTGCAGCTTCTGTGATGTTGCCATCCAGCGTCGCCGGAGACTTGCCGCGAGGGCCAAAGTCGTGGTTTCCATCCTCGAGGAAGTGGACAGAGACCTGCTTCGGCAATGTAATCGCGTCAACTTCAGCCTTGGAGCCAAATGGATCCCTTTCGCCTTGCAGGATCTGAATAGGGCGTTTTGATTCTTCGATCGGAGAAAGACGCCATTCTGCATCCGCTTTGCCGGTAGGATGAAAAGGATAGCCGAAACAGGCGACGCCAAGCACGCGCGCTGGCAGGGAAGAGCCTCCTGCTAGCATGGCCGCGACACGGCCACCCATGGATTTTCCGCCGATCAGGATTGGTCCTTTTGCCTCGCCGAGAACCTTTTGAAGCGCTGTCTGAAATTCACCGATCAACTTTTCCGCCTTGGGAGGTGGACGCTTTGAGCCTCCGGTCCTCCTTGCGGCCATATAGGAAAACTCGAAACGGGCCACTGCCAGACCCTCTTCTGCGAGGTGGTTGGCGAGCCGTGTCATGAACGTGGAATCCATGGCGGCGCCTGCGCCGTGAGCCAGCAGCAGGGTGGCAATCGGCGGCGTTTCTGGCTGGGTCCAGAGTATTTCGGACATGGTGTGGCGATCCGTCTCGTCTAAAGGTCCGTCGGAAGTGACAAAGTGTGACCTGTATCGTCGGGTCGGGCGTATTATGTTTCACGTTCAACTTCAATGGCTGTCGGTCAATGGTTGCGGCACAAACGGGGCAGGTGAATTGGAAATGGCTGATCTGGATGTAGGGACCGTCCGCCTTCTGGCGTTCTCGAGTATCTTCTTGGTGATGTCGCTCGCCGAGCTTCTGCTGCCTCGGAGGGATTTGTCAGTTGGTCGCCTATCTCGCTGGCCGACAAATTGGTCGATCGTTATTCTGGACGCCTTGCTCGTAAGGCTGATCTTCCCGATTGGCGGCGTCGGCCTCGCGATCTGGGCCCAGACAAACGATGTTGGTCTTTTTAACGCGTCGGGCTGGACAGGTTTGCTTGTTGGCGTCGGCGCATTTCTGGTTCTTGATTTCGGTGTCTGGTTTCAGCATTGGGCGGCACACAAGGTGCCGATTCTTTGGCGCATGCATCAGGTGCACCACGCCGACGGCGATGTGGACGTTACAACGGCACTTCGCTTCCATCCGCTTGAAATTCTACTGTCATTTGTCTGGAAGGGACTGTTGATCGTCGCTCTTGGCGCGCCGCCAGAGGCGGTTCTTGTGTTTGAGGTCGTTCTCAATGGCGCCGCGATGTTCAATCATGCCAACGTCACCTTGCCGAAGCCGGTTGATGCTATCCTTCGACTGGTCATCGTAACACCCGACATGCACCGCGTTCATCATTCTGCTGACTGGGTGGAGACAGATTCCAACTACGGCTTCAACCTCTCGATCTGGGACAGATTGTTTCGCACCTATATCGACCAGCCGGCCAAGGGGCACCTCGGTATGACCATCGGTCTTGCCGATGACATGACCGTTGGGGCTCGCAAGCTGCCATGGAGCTTGATGCTGCCATTCCGCCCGCTGAGGTCCCGGCGTCAGTAGAAGCTCAAGGGAAAATAACGAAGATAAAGCTCGCGAAACGTACCCTTTTGAGCAAGCTGTCGGAGCGCATAGTCAATGGCTTCCGCCCGCTCTATGTCCTGCTTGCGCAACGCAATCGATAGGCCGGCGTCGAAATACCCCGGCTCCAGCCAGGGCCCTCCGGCAAACGTGCAGCAGTCTTGCGACGCTTCGCTGTTGATCCATATCGAGAGGGCCAGGCCATCGCCGAAATGTGCATCCGCTCTGCCGTCTTGAACGGCCAGACGTGCCTTTGAGAGATCCGGGTAGGTAAGAAGCAGTGCTTCGGGCCAGAATTTCAGCGCAAAGCGCTCATGGCGTGACCCGGCCTCTACGGCGATCCTGATGCCGTCCATAGCGTCTTCATCGAAGGACGTATTTTCATTCTTGCGCCTTACGAAACGCGCGGGCAGCTTCAGGTAGTCCGCCGAAAACCTCAGTCGCTCTGATAGGCTGGGTGAGGGCGCGAGGCCGGCAATGATGGCATCGCCTTCCTCCTCAACCAGCGCAGGCACCAATGCTTCAAATTCCTGGATCCGGAGAGAGCAAGAGCTTCCGAGCTCGATGCAAATCGCTCGAGACAGGTCGACGTTGAAACCGGTGAGGCGGCCACTGGCGTCGCGGAAAACAAATGGCGGAAAGTCATCGCTCGCAAGGAATTGAATCTTTTCCGGGAAGCTGTTCGGTCGGTCATAGACACCTTTGGGATTCCAGAAGCTGGGCACCACCGGGTCATCGGTCCCGGGCTCCGTGGCGTGGCTCGGATGAATGATTGCAATTAAGGATAGAAATGCCGTAACGACATAAACTATTGCGCGCATAGCGTTCATGTGGCCAAATGTCCCTCAGGGGTTGTTGCGGGTTAAGGGGAAGTACGACTCGCACCGGTCCTCTGGCTGCTCGGGGGGGTATGGTAGTGCATGAGTCCTATTCAGGCGAGTTGGAGATCTTGCGACAGCGGGGCATCGCAGACAGCGCTTTAAGCACCGCGCGGAAAGAATCAGAGAAAATCGGCATTTCCGCTGCCGAGTACTTGGTCAAACGTGCCATCGTTTCGGAAGCTGCGATCTACAGCGCGCTGGCTGAGCATTGCGGTGTGCCGTTTGTTCCCGAAATGGGGTTCCGTCCGCAATCGGTCAACAGCATACCGCTTGGTCTTGGAAGTCTCGACAACGGACCTCTTCTGGTCGGCGTCAGTGCTGCAAGCCCTCACTACGTTATTGCACCTGCCTATTCACAGTTTGCGCAAGTCAGGGCGCACCTGCAGAAGTTTCCCGACTTGGCCGGCCAGATCCGGATCTCGACGCCAAGCGCGATACGTCACGCGAGCACGGTAATGAACGCACCCTCAGGCGACCTGGAAAGCAGGTTTCCCGAGTTCAGCGCGAAAATTCGCTTTTCAAGAGCCCAGTTCGTGACATTTGCTGTCGCGTTTCTCGCGTTTCTTGCCGGCCTTTTGATGCCCAAATCGCTTCTGTTCTATGGCCTTTCGTCCCTGTTTTCCATGGCATGCATCGTGACCGGTCTTGCCCGCTGGCAAAGTACGCGGGCGACCGAAGATGACAGACTTGATCTGGTGTTGCCTGACGCACTCGCCAGTCCTCTGATCCGGTGGCCCGCCTACACCGTCCTCGTGCCTCTTTATAAGGAGGCCAGGATTGTTCCCGAGCTTGTGGAAGGGCTCCGCCGATTGGACTATCCCACCTCCCGGCTCGAGATAAAGTTCCTGCTGGAGAAAGAGGACAAGGAGACACGCGAGGCCTTCGCGGGACTTCTCGATCCCCACATGCATGTTGTGATCGTGCCCGACGGGTTCCCAAGAACAAAACCTCGAGCCCTAGCCTATGGGCTAGAGCTTGCGCAAGGCGAGTTCATCACGATCTTCGATGCTGAGGATCAGCCCCAGCCCGATCAGTTGAAGAAGGCGGCCCTTTTCTTTTCGCTCGGACCAAAGGAACTGGCCTGCCTTCAGGCCAGGCTTGCCATCGACAATTTCGATGAGAGCTTTTTCTCGCGGCAGTATGCACTCGAATATGCCTGCCTTTTTGACCAGGTCATTCCCTGGTTTCACCAGTTGTCATGGCCGTTCCCGCTCGGGGGAACCTCCAACCACTTCCGCAGATCCATTCTTGATAGTGTCGGCGGCTGGGATAAGTATAACGTTACGGAAGATGCCGATCTGGGAATTCGCCTTGCCAGGTTCGGTTACGTCTGCGGTGTGTTGCCAAGCACGACTTATGAGGAAGCGCCTCTGCAATGGCGCGCCTGGTTGTCCCAAAGATCCCGATGGTACAAGGGTTGGCTGCAAACCTTGTGCGTCCATCTGCGCGATCCACGGCGCACCTGTCAGGAGATCGGCCTGACACGGTTTCTGGCCATATCATCGATGATCGGGGGAAGCTTTGTCATGATGGGGCTCCATCCGTTTGTGGTACTTGCTTGTCTTGGCTACGTTTCGGGTGTGCTTCCGTGGCCGTCGAACCATGGCTTCGCAGGCGAACTCTACCTGGCGCTATGCTCCTGCGGGGCTGCGTTTGGATACATCGGTGCAGCATTTGCCACACTGCGCGCCGGCAGGCGCCGCGGGTATCGGCCCAACGTCTCTGACATAGCCTTGCTGCCGGTCTACTGGCTCTTCACAAGCCTGGCCTTTTACCGGGCCGTCTGGGAGTTCGCCTTCAAGCCCTTCGAGTGGAACAAGACCGAACACGGGTTGTCCCGGAAGCGTGCCAAAAGCGGATAGGTAAAGCGGAGTGGAGCGGGTGAAGGGAATCGAACCCTCGTCGTTAGCTTGGGAAGCTACTGCTCTACCATTGAGCTACACCCGCATTCAGAAGTTTTGTGCGCCTTAGAGAGCCGTGCTGTCAAGGTGAGGCATTCCGTCGGCCGTTGTTCTCCTCATGTCGGTTGGGCCAGGCTGGTCGGAATGCCATTTCCGCCCTTGCGCTTGCGGGCATCAAACGCCATTTTCACCTCGATTTTGCTCCCGCTATCAAACGACAGGGTGAACCACGACATGCGCGACGAATTGAAGGCGCTCACGGGATCGCGTGAGTGGGAACTGGCCATCGTTGGGCTGATCGTCATCAATGCGATCACACTGGGTCTGGAAACCTCAACGGCCGCCACTGAAGCTCTCGGTGGCCTGCTGACGGGCTTCGACCGCTTCATCCTGATGGTCTTTGTCGTCGAAATCAGCCTAAGGATAGTGGCCAACGGGTTTCGCTTCTTCAAGGACCCCTGGAATCTTTTCGACTTCATCATCGTCAGCATTGCCTTGGTGCCGACGAGCGGGCCATTTGCGGTGCTGCGTGCCTTGCGCATTCTGCGTGTCCTGCGTCTCATCTCTGTCGTGCCATCGCTGCGCAGGGTCATCGGCGGACTGGTTTCAGCGCTGCCCGGTATGGGCTCCATCGTGGTTCTGATGGCGCTGGTTTTCTACGTCTTTGCCGTCATGGCGACCAAGCTCTATGGCGAGGCCTTTCCGGAGTGGTTCGGAAATCTGGGCCGGTCGATCTACACGCTGTTCCAGATCATGACGCTGGAAAGCTGGTCCATGGGCATCGTTCGTCCGGTGATGGAGGTCTTCCCGAACTCCTGGCTTTTCTTCGTGCCTTTCATCCTGTGCACGGCCTTCACGGTGTTGAACCTGTTCATTGGTATCATCGTCTCCGCCATGCAGGAGGAGCACGAGCATACTGCCGATGAAGACCGTAAGGCCATCCACACCGAAGCAGAGCACATCCTGACAGAGGTCCGCGAACTGCGTGCCGAATTGGCTGAGTTCAGACGAAGTCAGGAAAAGGAGCGGTAGGGGGCAAAGAGGCTCTTCCAATAGAAAACGCCTCGGCGACCGTCATTTTCAGTCCTCTCGCGCGTCTTCTTTCAAAGGGGTGAATTGCGGGGGAAGGCGATGGGGTGGCAGCGGTTGTCTTGGGAGGAGCGGTATCGGCTGGAGCGGCTGGGATTTGGGCTCACGTTGCTGGCGCTCGCGCTCCTGGTCCTGACCTCCATCTGGCGCGGTGAAAAGGCCTTCGGGTGGGAGCTCGCCGAACTCTGGCGGCTCTTGAAGGGCGGCATTCTGGCGGTCATGGCTCTGGAGCTTCTGATACGCTTTCTGCTGGAAGGCTGGCGCTTCTTTCGCTGGCACTGGAACCTTTATCATCTGACCATTGTCGTTGTTGCGTTTGGCTTGAATGCGCCAGTCATTCTTGTCTTCCGACTGGTGGCCATTATCGGTTGGCCGGCCGTCAGGAAACGCTGGCGTCTTCTGGCTGATGTGTTTCGCTGGTGCCGCCGTTTGCTGCGGGAGCAGCTTGTCTCCATCAGTCTTCTGGGGGCCGGCGTCTGCGCCGTCGCGGTTCTGGCGGTGGATCTTTTAGGTGACAGGCATCCGGCCGAATTCGGCAATTTCCTGCGCGCTCTGGAAACCCTTGTCAGACTGTGCCTTTCTCAGCTTTCCTCCCTTGAGGAGTTGCTGCGGTTGGCAGAAGAAGATCCGCTTGTCTGGCTGCCGGCCTGTCTGTTTTGGGCGGTCGTTCTGGTTGCCTTGGTCAATTCGTTGCTGGGTTTGTTTTTCGCAGAGCTTGGGCAAGTCGAAGCCGAGCAGGAGGCAATTGAGGAGGACCTGTCGGAAATGCGCCTCATGAGGCTGGAAAGCGAACTGGTGAGCGAGGAAATGGCCGTTGAGGCTGAGGCGGAACGGCTATTGATCCGCCGAGAAACGGAGCGGATCCTGCAGCAGATCGAGAAGCTCAAGAAGGAAATGGCGCATTACCGCGAGAGCCAGAAGCGCTTTCCGCGTTGATACTGTTTCTGAAATAAAAAAGAGCGGTGCCTGACACCGCTCTCTTCAGGATTCGATTGATGTGAACCGCTGTCAGACGCTTAGGTCGCCCGCCAGAGCCTTGGCGATCAGTGCGCGGGTCTCGTCGATGCCGTAAAGGGCGACGAAGGAGCCGAAGCGCGGGCCGCGTTCCTGACCGAGCAGTACCTGGTAGAGCGCCTGGAACCAGACCACGGAAACGCCGGGACCGCCGTCCGGGCTCTTCTTCTTCGGATCCTGATACCGCTCGATCTTGCGGGCAACATCGAGGATTGCGTCCTGAATGACTGCGCCGTCCGCATCTGCGGGCAGGGCGGCAAGAGAGGCATCGACTTTCTGCAGTGCCTCGCGTTCCACGTCATCCGGCGTCTTGAACGACTTGTTCGGCTTCACGAAGTCGTCGAAGTAGCGGATTGCGTAGCCGACCAGTGCATCGAGGTGCGGGTGGGTCTCTGCCGTCACGCCCGGAGCGTAACGGGTGATGAAGGCCCACAGCACGTCTTTGTTTTCCGCGTTGGAGGCGGACACCAGGTTGAGTAGCATCGCGAAGGGAACCGGCAGATCGATCTCCGGCACCTTGCTGGAGTGAATATGCCAGGCCGGGTTTTGCAGCTTCTGCTCCACCGGCATCGCGTCATATTTCTGCGCGAAGGTGAAGTACTCGTCCACCGCCTTCGGGATCACGTCGAAGTAGAGCTTCTTCGCGGTCTTCGGCTTCTGGAACATGTAGAGCGAGAGGCTCTCTGTCGGTGCGTAGGTCAGCCACTCGTCGATGGTGAGGCCATTGCCCTTGGACTTGGAGATTTTCGCGCCATCATCAGCCAGGAACAGCTCGTAGACGAAATGATCCGGGGCTTCGCCGCCAAGAACCTTACAGATCTTGTCGTAGAGAGCCATGTTCGGGCCGTGGTCCTTGCCGAACATCTCGAAGTCGACGCCGAGTGCTGCCCAGCGGGCGCCGAAGTCCGGCTTCCACTGCAGCTTCACATTTCCGCCCGTGACGGAAACGGTCACATCGGTTCCGTCCTCGTCTTCGAAGGTGATCGTGCCGTCCTTGCCGTTCACGTCCTTCATCGGCACGTAGAGCACGCGTCCGGAGGTCGGTGAAATAGGCAGGAACGGGCTGTAGGTCGCCTGACGTTCTTCGCCGAGCGTCGGCAGCATAACATCCATAAGCTTGCGGTACCTGGCTGCTGCCGTCAGCAGGATCTCGTCGAACTTGCCGGACTTGTAGTATTCGGCCGCGCTGGCAAACTCATAGTCGAAACCAAAGGTGTCCAGGAAACGACGCAGCATGGCGTTGTTGTGATCGCCAAAGCTCTTGTGTTCGCCGCCGAAGGGGTTCGGCACGACACTCAAGGGCTTTTGCAGGTAGGGCTCCAGGGCCGACTTGTCCGGTACATTGTCTGGCACTTTGCGCATGCCGTCCATGTCATCGGAAAAGCACAAGAGCCGTGTTGGGATCTTGTCTTCGGTCAGAAGACGGAACGCCGTACGAACCATGGTGGTGCGGGCAACCTCGCCGAAGGTGCCGATATGCGGCAGGCCTGACGGGCCGTAACCGGTTTCGAAAAGAACCGGACGTGACGGATCCCGTTTCTCGATCCGTTTGACCAGCTTTCGCGCCTCTTCGAAGGGCCAGGCTTTGGAAGTCTGGGCCGCTGCGACAAGTTCTGGCGAAAGGTCAAGCGGTGGCAGGGATCGGTCTGTCATGATTTGAGGTTCGTTCTGCTTGTTTGGAAATTCGAAAGCTTCTGAAGCGCAAGTTCAATTTCGACCTGCAGGAAGCGCCGCGACACTAGAAAAGCCGCGAGCTTCCGTCAATGTCGATATCTCCCTTTGTGCCTTGAAGGTAAAGGTACAAAGGGCTACCTCTCGCTGTGTGGTAGCGATTACCCGGAAAATAGTCGCAGGAAAGGCTAATTCATACGATGAACGATACGATCAGCATTCAGGAAGCCCTCGTCTACGTCATGGTTATCATGTCCGCGGCCGACAGTTCCATGACGGACAGCGAACTCTCAACGATGGGTGAGGTCGCCAAAACGCTTCCTGTATTCGCGGACTATGATGCCGCGAATGTTTTGCCGGCCGCTCAGCGCTGTGGTGAGCGTTTGCAGGCTGAAAATGGACTCGCCGAAGTTCTCGATCTGATCGCAGATACCCTTCCGGTGCACCTCTTTGACACCGGATATGCGCTGGCCGTCGAAGTCGCAGCCGCCGACCTTGGCGTTTCGAAAGAAGAATTGCGTATTCTTCAGCTCCTGCGCGATCGTTTCAATCTCGACAAGCTGACCACGGCTGCCATTGAGCGCGGTGCAATTGCCCGCTTCAAGAAAGCCTGAATCCTCTAGTTCAGGCTTCTGATTTCATCCGGCAGGTCCAGGGAAAAGGCAGGGATCGCGGCATCGAACATGCTGCCGTCCTCGCGCACCATGCCGTAACTTCCCTGCATGATGCCAGACTTGGTCTTCAGCGGGCAGCCGGAGGAATATTCGAAGGTTTCTCCCGGTTCGATCCAGGGCTCTTCGCCAATGACTCCGGCGCCTCTGACTTCCTCCACGCGTCCAATCGCATCCATGATTTTCCAGTAGCGTGTGCGCAATTGCACAGGAGCATTCGTGTCGTTGCGGATCTCGACCATGTAGGCCCAGACAAAGTGGCTCTTTTCTGGGTCAGATTCATCATCCAGATAGAATGGCTCTACCGCAACCTCGATACCGTTGGTGGTGGCTCTATACATGTCTGACAACTCTGATCACCTGTTTTGTACCGTGTTCGACGGCGCATAATTTTCGCAGGTTATAGAGTGGTTGACGCATCCGTGAAAGGGATCAGCTTGCAGTGGCGTCTCGGATTCAGCATTTAGGGCTGAAGCTCAATGCGTTTCAGTAGGAACAATAACGTAATGTTCGACGCTCGACTCCGCACTCTGATTGATCCGCCCTTGGAAATGGTGGGGGTGCGTCTGTCGCGTTCCGGCTGGACGGCTAACCAGATCACTATGATTGGATTCGGCTTTGCGATAGCCGCAGCAGGTGCGATCGCATGGGCCGCTCCTCTGTTTGGCTTGCTCTTCGTACTGCTAAACAGATTGTGTGATGGGCTGGATGGCGCCGTTGCTCGGGTCAACGGCAAGACGGATCTTGGCGGCTATCTGGATATCGTCTTTGACTTCTTCTTTTACGGTGGCGTGCCACTCGCCTTTGCCTTTGCTGACCCGGGACAAAATGCCTTGCCGGCGGCAGCGCTTCTGTTCAGCTTCTATGCCAATGGATCGGCCTTTCTTGCTTATGCAATCATGGCAGAAAAGCAGGGTCTTGAAACGGACAAGCAGGGATCCAAATCTCTCTATTATCTTGGTGGACTGGCGGAAGGCGGAGAGACGATCGCCCTTTTCTGTTTGATGTGCCTATGGCCAGCGGGATTCCCGGTTCTTGCTTACAGCTTCGCGACGCTCTGTGTGCTGTCGGCGGGCGCCCGCGTGATCATCGCAGTGCGGACCCTGGGCGAGAGCCCTGACTAGGCGCCCGAAGGATTGGCGCTCTCAGCCGACATCTCACAGAAACGCCAGAACACCTCCGCTGCTCGCGAACGGAATCCGTTAAGCTCGCGTGCATAGACGATATCGCGCCGAACAGCTGGCGAAAGAGGGACGACCTTGAGGCCCCCAAAGTTCTCCGGCACGGCAAGCTGAGCGATGATCGAATTGCCCAGACCCGCCCGGACACAAGAGGCAATCGAGGTAACCTGAAGGATCGAATGGACGATATTGGGACGGACGCCGGCGTTCGAGAACCAGGTTTCCACCAAGGGGCCGCTGCCGCCTTTGGTGAAAATAAATGGCTCCTTGCCAAGTGCTTTTGCTGTGGCGGCGCCCGACTTTATGAGGTCTGAATGCTCCGGTAAAAGTGCAACGAGCTGATCTGAGGCGATTGAAAGCACTTCAAGATCCCTCTCTCCAGGGTTCGACATGACGCCACAATCAACGAGGCCGTCTCTCAAGGCAGAAAGCAGCGCCTGATCTGTGTACTCCAGTATCTCGACACCTATGTCCGGATATGCCTGCCGAAATCGCCGCAGCGTTTGTGGCAGGATATGGGTCGTTGCAGACGCGCCCGATGAGCCGACACGTACGACGCCAGCTCTGTTGCGACGACTTTCCTCCAGGTTATGCAGGGTGGACCCTAGAAGTTGAGCCCTTTTCAAGGCGTAAAGCGCAACCGCCGAACCTTCCTCGGTGAGTTCCAGCGGGCGGGTGCCGCGGCGAAGCAGCGTTAAGTTCAGGCGTTTTTCAAGTTGGGCAATGCCTTTGCTCAACGCGGGTTGGCTAATTGCCAACTCGCGTGCGGCTGCAGAAACGCTGCCGTGTTCCTGAATCAGGACAAGTCCGCGCGCGACCGAAATGGGTATTTCGCGCTCCGGGGTATCGGGAATGAGATATTTGTTCTCCATAACCTGAAGTTATTAGTTTATGGCTGCCGAAAATCCTAGACCGGAGACCTCTCAAATGATGTTTCCGGATGAATAAAATGAGTTTCGAAACCTGGCTGGCCTTTGCCGCAGCTTCCTTGATCCTGACGATGACACCCGGGCCAAGTATTTTGCTTGGTGTCGTTCACGCACTCAAATTTGGAGCCCGCAGGACTATCTTCACTGCCCTTGGCGACATTTCGGCGAACATGCTGCAGATGATGATTGTTGCACTTGGCCTTGGTGTCGTCATCGCGACTTCGCCGGCGGCCTTTCAGGTGATCAAGTGGTTTGGGGTCGCAGCACTTGTCTATATGAGCTTGAAAATGCTGCGCGCGCGCCCGACCGCCGATATGTCCATGGATGTGGTGGACGAGGGCGGTTGCTTGCGTCTGTTTTCGAGTGGATTTTTTGTAGCGCTGGGCAATCCCAAAGCGCTTGTGTTCTTCAGCGCGTTTTTTCCGCAGTTTCTGGATCCGGCGGTGCCAGCATGGTCGCAACTTTTTGCCATGTGCCCGACCATGGCTGTCCTCGACTTCAGTTGGGTGATGCTCTACGCGCTGACAGCCCGAAAATTTCTGCGGTTTCTGGACCGGCACCCAACAGCCCTGAACCGGACCGGCGGCTCTGCCTTGCTTGGAGCCGCCGGATATCTGTCACTTTCTTGATCAGGAAATAGCCTGAAGCGCTGCCTCAATGTCCTCGATCAGGTCCAGAGGGTCTTCGAGGCCGATGGATAGTCGCAGCAGCCCGTCTGAGATGTCGAGCTCTGCCCTGGCTTCCTCGCCGAGAGACTGGTGTGTGGTCGTCGCCGGGTGGGTGATCAGGCTCTTGGCATCGCCCAGATTGTTGGAGAGCTTGACGACCTCCAGTGCGTTGGTGAACCGGAAGGCCGCCTCCTTGCCACCTTCGATCTCGAAGGCAAGCATTGTGGAGCCGCCTGTCATTTGTTTCTTGACGACTGCCGCCTGCGGGTGGTCGTCGCGGCCCGGGTAAATCAATCGGCTTACAGACGACTGACGCGCCAGGAAGTCCGCAATCTTGCCAGCGCTCGATGATTGGCGTTCGATGCGCAGGGGCAGGGTTTCAAGCCCCTTCAGAAGCACCCAGGCGTTGAAGGGACTCATATGCGGGCCGGTGTGTTTGACGAAGGGCATGACCTCGTCAAGGATCCATTCTTCATCGGAGAGAACGACACCGCCAAGACAGCGCCCTTGGCCGTCTATGTGCTTGGTGGCCGAATAGACCACGACATCTGCACCCAGCTTGAGAGGAGACTGAAACAGGGGAGTTGCAAAGACATTGTCGACGATCAGCCTCGCCCCAACCGAATGTGCGATTTCGGCAACGGCGGCGATATCGATGACTTCGAGCGTGGGGTTGGTCGGGCTTTCCAGAAAGAGCGCAGCGGTGTTCGGCTTTACTGCCGCCTTCCACTGATCCAGGTCTGTGCCGTCGACCAAGGTTGATTCAACGCCGAAACGAGGCAGCAGGGTTTCGACAATATAGCGGCAAGAGCCAAATAACGCCTTGGCAGCTACCACATGGTCACCGGCCTTTACGGAAGCCATCAAGGCCAGGTTTACAGCCGCCATACCTGAGGCCGTGGCACGCGCCGCCTCAGCGCCTTCAAGCATCTTCATGCGGTCTTCGAACATCGCGACGGTCGGATTGGCGTAGCGGGAGTAGACGAAACCGGGATCTTCACCATTGAAACGGGCTTCAGCTGCTTCAGCGGTTTCATAGACAAAACCTTGCGTCAGGAACAAGGCTTCCGACGTCTCGCCGTGTTGTGAGCGCGTCGTGCCGCCGTGGACGAGCTGCGTCGCAGGCCGCAATGGGCGGCTGGTCTTGGTTTCGTGGTTTGTCATCGAAAGTTACTCCAAAAAGCAAAAAACCCGGCCTCGGGCCGGGGTTCTGCAACCCGACCGTTTTAGCTACTTGTTTAATGTGGCTGCAAGCCGGCCGGCCCAAATCACCACAGATCCAGTTAGTGGATACGTCAAAAGCCCAATTTCGTCAATTGCCGGGAACAAAATTGACTTTGACGCACGGATTGGATCTCTCTGTGCCCTTGCCACAGCCACAGCTCTGGCGAGGCAAAGAATAAGGCTGAGGGCTGTTGGCCTTGCAGGCTCAATCCGCTAAGCACGTTAACGAGAGACAGACGGCACTTTTGCGGGACGAGACATGACGCAGACACCGACAGGCATTTTGCCGGCGCATACGATCGAGAGAATGTTCCAGGAAGGAACGATCTCTGCCGAGGTTGCTCCGGTCGAAGGACAGATCCAACCTGCAAGCCTTGATTTGCGTCTTGGGCACTCTGCCTATCGTGTTCGTGCAAGTTTCCTGACAGGACCGGAAAGCACGGTCATGGAGAAGTTGGAAAACCTGAAACTGCATCGCTTCGATTTGAACGATGGTGCGGTTCTCGAGACCGGCTGCGTCTATATTGTGCCCCTGCAGGAAAACCTGGCTCTGCCCGAAGGTATTTCCGCCACAGCAAACCCCAAAAGCTCGACCGGACGCCTTGATGTCTTTACGCGGGTGATCACTGATCGGGGCCTTGCCTTTGATACGGTTCCCGCCGGCTACAATGGGCCACTCTACGCGGAGATTTCTCCTCTGACCTTTCCGATCCTGGTTCGTGCGGGATCACGCCTCAGTCAGATCCGCTTTCGCATCGGTGCATCTCTGGTCAGCGATGCTGATCTTGAAGAGGTGCACAGGACACACATTCTAATGAGTGGCGGTAATGAGCGCATTGGCGGCGGCGTCCAATTGTCTATTGATCTGGAAGGCAAGGGTGAGGGGAGTCTCGTCGGCTATCGCGCAAAACATCACTCTGGCTTGATTGACGTCGACATGCCCGGTGCGCAGGAACCGCTTGATTTCTGGGAGCCGATCTACCGACGTGGATCGGCAGAACTGATCCTCGATCCGAATGAATTCTACATTCTCGTGAGCCAGGAAGCTGTTCATGTTCCACCGGATTTCGCGGCGGAAATGGTGCCCTTTGATGCGTTGGTCGGGGAATTCCGTGTCCACTACGCAGGCTTCTTTGATCCTGGCTTTGGTCACGCGGGCGTAGGCGGCGTCGGAGCGCGGGCCGTTCTCGAAGTTCGCTCTCACGACGTTCCGTTCATTTTGGAGCATGGCCAGACCGTTGGGCGCCTGGTCTATGAAAAGATGGCCGAGCGGCCGGCGCAGCTCTATGGCGAGGGCATAGGTTCGAACTATCAGGGCCAGGCGCTGAAGCTATCGAAGCACTTCAAGACACCAACCTGACCGGAATGGGTTATCTGACGATCGACCAGGAAGCTTGTGGGGTACTGGAAGACCGCAAATCCAGATTTCTGGCTCATCTGGTCCCTTACCAGAAATTTGATGACCGATTGGATGCCCTGCGCAAGGAGCATCGCAAAGCAAATCACTTTGTAACGGCTCACCGACGTTTGCTCGACGATGGGCGTGTTGAGGAGAGCGGCAAGGACGATGGTGAGCCGTCGGGCACGTCCGGCATGCCGACCCTGAAAGTGATGCAGGGTGCCAGGCTGATCGAAGCTGCGGTGATCGTTGTTCGCTATTTCGGTGGCGTGAAATTGGGTGGCGGTGGTCTCGCCCGCGGCTACTCCGGCGCGGCAAGCGACGCGATTGCCAATGCCACGCTGATCCCCTTTGTGAAGACCGGTCGCAAAAGATTGGAAACGGTCTTTGCCGAGAGCTCCGAGCTCGAACGACGTGTTTCCGGCCTGTCGTTGACTGTCGTGAGCCGCGAGTACACAGCGACTGGTGTCATCTTGTTGGTTGAAGGCCCGGAAGAGACGTTGAAGGCTCTATAGAATGACGCTCGGACGTGAGGTCGGGTACTGCTTCGATATCGCTTTCCGGCAGATCGAAGGGGTTGAGCGGCGCTTCGCCAGAAAGGGCTTGATCTGTTTCGGCCAGGTTCGGCAAAAGCGCTTCAAGCGCTGTGTTGTCTGGAAACTCTGTCTCTGACGTCGAGACTGCTGGCTCAGAAAGCCATTCCGATTGCCACTTCCCGATTTTCCTCTCACGGGCCTGTTTGGCGAGTGCGTGATAGGCTTGTGGTGCGTCGTCGTTCGGATCTGCCCAACCGTATTCCGTCAACCACGCGCCCAGATCGGTCTTTCGCCGATAGCAGACTGCCGAAATTTCCCGTGGTCCAATTTCCTCGACCTTGTCGCAAGTGATTGTGAAGAGCCGGACCAGGCCGCGAAGGGAGGTCCTTGCTCGTGCACCGCACGGCCACGCTCCCCCAAGGCGCGAAAGGCAGGTCTCGTCAGCGCTCAGGGCGGTCACATGAGCAAGATGAACAATCATATCATCTGCGATCAGGATTCCAGCAGCTGGAATACGAGGCCTGTGCAGTTGGAGTGGACCATCAGGGATCGCTGCAACAGGCGGGTTTTTTAGTTCCTGATAGCTCTCCGAAGGTTCTACTCGTGTCAGGACGCCGGTGACCCGTGGCGGTGTGACGCCTTCTGGTGAGACATTCCGGATTTCGTTCGGAAGCGGCGCGGCCGTCGTCGGCGCCTCCAAAATTGTGGCAGATGAAGTCGGCACTTCCTGCTTTTTTGGAGCGGGCAATTGGACCCTGGATGTTCGCTCGGGTTCAGCTGGCGGCTCTGCCAACATGAGCCAGGCAACCGCAGCCCCGAAAAGGCAAACCAGCAGCAGTGGAATCAGAAGTGGGCGCAATGCCATGCGGTCTCCGACGGCTCTTGAAGCCTACTGGCTGGCCCAGATGATGCGGCCAACCCAATCGATTTCGCCGTGCTCCATTCGTATTGGTGGCAGGGATTGGTCAAGGGGACGAAACTCCATCGCAGTTTCTGTACGTTGCTGCAACAGCAACACCGAAAGCGATTGGCTACGTTGCTTTACGACAACCCTGTCGCCCTTGCGAAGCGCCATCTCGGGTGCGACGACAATAACATCTCCGTCTCGGTAGAGCGGCAGCATGGCGTCGCCGCTTATTTCGAGGGCGAAAAGCCCTTTGGCCTTGGGGTCCGGAAACGACATTGGCGCCCAGGACTTGCCTTGGGGAGCGCCTTCGGCATCAAAAAATCCTTCGCCGTTTGCCTCGGCAAGTCTGCTCAGCGGCAATTGCCGCCAAGGCTCTCCGTCGTTTTCCTGGACCTTCGGTGTCTGGATCTCGGCAACGAAGAGCTTCAGGGGTTCGCCAGTCGCCTCAAGGATTTTCGCCAGCGACTCTGTTGAGGGCCAGCGCGCACGGCCATCGCCAGCGAAGCGCTTGGAGGGATTGAACGTGGTGGGATCCAAGCCGGCGCGCTTGGCCAGTCCGGATGGAGACAGTCCGTTGCGTCGTGCCAGCCCGTCTATGGCAGCCCAGACTTGCGCATGCGACAGCATGAGTTGTGCCTCCGGTTTATCATGGGTTCACAGGAATAAATCCCTTTCGCCGGATTATGTTCGTCGGCAAAAGCCCTGTCAAAGCGTTAATATCCAGGACCACGGGTTGATCGGGTTTCTTCGACGCTTGTCCCTATTTGGCAGGGACGTTAGGGTCCGCCTCAATAATTAGGTCCGAGGTAGACCATACCGGACGATGCAGGCGGAAACGAAAACCTATGGCGCTGATTTACAAGATCCTTCCACGTTCTCTTTGGCAATCGGCCGAGGCCGTCGGCGAGTTCAAGGGGGCACCGGTGGATCTGGCGGATGGCTACATCCATTTTTCGACCGCGGAGCAGGCACGCGAAACGGCGGCGAAACATTTCGGCGGCCAGGATGACCTGCTTCTTGCCGCCTTCGAGGCTGATGATTTCGGTACGGACATGAAGTGGGAGCCATCTCGCGGAGGTGCCCTGTTCCCGCATCTTTACGCCACTCTTGCAACGAATGCGGCCAAATGGGTTTGCGACCTTCCAATTGGCGAAGATGGCGCGCACGTATTTCCGGATCTCGATCAATGACCTTCCTATCCCTTGAAAAGATCGCATTGGCTGGACTTCACCAGCTGGACGCAGAAACAGCACATGGTGTGACGATCAAGGCTTTGAAGTCGGGTCTGCTACCGTCAGCGCGGTTTGCGCGTGACCCTCGGTTAAGCGTGAAGCTTTGGGATTTGGAGTTTGCCAATCCGCTCGGAATGGCGGCAGGCTTCGACAAGAATGGCGAAGTGCCCGATGCGCTTTTGAAACTGGGCTTTGGCTTCACCGAGGTCGGTTCTGTAACACCAAGGGCGCAGCCGGGAAATCCGCGGCCCCGGGTGTTTCGCCTGCCGGGCGATCAGGGGGTGATCAACCGGTATGGTTTCAACAATGAAGGACATGCAGCTCTGCGCGCCCGGCTTGAAGCGCGTGCTACCCAGACCGGGATTGTCGGGATCAATGTCGGCGCCAACAAGGATGCGACAGACCGGGTGGCCGACTATGTCCATGGCATTGAAGCCTTCGCCGACATGGCGTCCTACTTCACGATCAACGTCTCATCGCCGAACACGCCAGGTCTTCGCAATTTGCAGGCGCGCGATGCTCTCTCGGAACTTCTGACAGGCGTCATAAGTGCTCGGGACGCAAGAATGGAAGTCGTGGGCCGCAAGGTGCCGGTCCTCCTCAAGATTGCCCCGGATGTTGGGGATGACGAACTCGCAGAGATCGTAGAGGAGGTCCTTGCCAAGGGTGTTGACGGTCTGATCATCTCCAACACGACCATCGAGCGTGGGGGACTGCGCTCGGCGACGCATCGCGATGAAGCTGGAGGGCTTTCCGGCAAGCCCTTGTTCCGGCGCTCGACCATTGTTCTTGCCAAGGCACGCAAATTGGCTGGGCCAGATCTTCCGATCATCGGGGTCGGAGGAATCGATAGCGCAGAGGCAGCCTGGACCAAGATCGCCGCGGGCGCGAACTTGCTTCAGCTCTACTCAGCTCTCGTCTTTCAGGGTGTCGGGCTCGTCGGGCGAATTGTCGAAGGTCTTTCCAGGGAGCTCGACAAACATGGCCTTTCGAATCTTGATGAGGCGCGCGGTGTCAATATGGACGCATGGGCGGAAGCCGACCCTGACTAGGGTCTGGCCGCATCAAATGTCTCATCCGCGCGTCGTCTGCAAATAAATGTCAGACTGATGCCTCTGAGGCCCAGAAAGATCTCCAGGGACAGCCAGAGCCCATGGTTCTCCAGCAGCGGAAACAGAGCATAGAAAGCTGCAATGTAAATCGCCAGGGACAGAAGCATCATGTTACGCATGTCTTTTGACCACGTCGCGCCAATGAAGACGCCGTCCATCTGAAATGCGAGAACAGCAAACAGTGGTGTCAGGGCTGCCCAAGGCAGATATATGCGACCTATTTCGCGTACGTCGGGTGAAATCGTCATCAGGTCAAAAAGGGTTGGACCTGCTGCAAAGTAGAAGATGGCGAGCAGTGCCGCCAGGGCAAAGCTCCAGACTGTGGTCAGGCGTATCGTTCGGTCGAAAGCTGGCCTGTGCCGCGCGCCGACGGCCCGGCCGACCAATTGCTCTGCGGCTGTTGCGAGGCCATCGAGAAAGTAGCCGCCGACAATAAAGAACTTCTCCAGGATTGCATTGCTGGCGAGCATGACGTCGCCTTGATCGGCGGAACGGGCGGTAAAGAAGGCGAAGGCGAAGAGCAGCGAGAACGACCGGATCATGATGTCACGGTTGACGGCAAGCATGCGCAAGAGCAGTTGGCGATCAAACACATCTGCTAGTGTTGGCCAGGACGTGCCGCGGACAGCGCGCAAAATGAGGATGAGACCAAACATCGTGGCGGCGACCTCGCTCAGCACAGTCGCGAGGGCAACGCCTTCGATGCTCCAGCCAAGGCCGATCACAAAGAAAATCGAAAGGCCGATGTTCAGGCCATTGAGCACCAGCTGGAGCATGAGGCCCGTTCCGGCCCGGCCGAGGCCCAAGAACCAGCCGAGGATCGCATAGTTGGCGAGCAGGAATGGAGCGCTGTAAATCCGGATTTCAAAGTAGCGTCTTGTCGCGGATTGAACTTCGCTACTGCCTCCTAGAAAGCTAAGGCCAAGATCCAGAAAGGGCGCTTGCAGCAGGATCACGGCAAGACCCGCGGCCAGGGCAATGACCAGAGCGCGCAAGAAGGTGGCCTTGATTTCCGAATTGTTGCCAGCACCCATGGCCTGTGCCGTAAGGCCAGTGGTGCCGGAGCGCAGAAAATTGAAGGTGGTGAACACAAGGTCGAAAATGACGCCACCTATGGCAATTCCGCCGACGAGGGCCGCATCGCCCAACCGGCCAATGACTGCGGTATCGACCACGCCCAGAATAGGCGTCGATAAATAGGCAAAGGTCATCGGAATTGCGATCGCGAGGACACTGCGATGGGTGACGGAAAAGGGCTGCTCGGCGGAGTGGCTGGCTTGGGTCATGGAAGTCCTTGGCATTGGCAGTCTTGCTTGACCCTGCCAGGCTGTGCCGTCAAGCCAATCAGGCCCCGGTTCAGGACTTCCCAACACATCCAATGCCGCTATATGGTCCGCAAATGCACGTGCCGATCGTCCACCATCCCGCCTATTGCGCCGAGCCTCCTGAAGATCATCGTTTTCCGATGGATAAATTCAGGGCCGTTGCAAGCCGGATAGTGGAGGATGGTCTCTTGGCTGGTGACAAATTTTATCGACCGCGGCCGGCGCCATTTGAATGGCTTGCACTCGCCCACGACGACGTTTACGTCGACCAGGTTTTTGCCGGAAATGTGTCGGCAGAAATTGCTCGTGAGATCGGCTTTCCGATGAAGCCGGATATCGCCTTGCGCGCTCGATGTGCGACGGGAGGAACTGTTCTGACGGGATATCTCGCTATGGAGCATGGCTTGGCATGCAACACCGCTGGCGGCAGTCATCACGCGCGCCGGGCACATGGGTCAGGCTTTTGCGTGTTCAACGATGTTGCCGTCGCCATCAAGGTCATGCAGGCCGACGGTGTGATCCGCCGAGCCTTGGTCATTGATCTCGACGTACATCAGGGTGATGGAACTGCGGACATCTTTGCAGGCGATGACAGCGTCTTCACCTTTTCCATGCATTCGGCGAAGAACTATCCAGTGCGCAAGGTGCCTTCCAGCCTCGATGTCGCGCTGCCTGATGGTCTTGCCGATCAGCCTTATATGGATCAGCTGACCTCAATCCTGCCCGAGCTCTTGAAGGATGGTCAATACGACATCGCATTTTACAACGCCGGCGTGGATCCCTACGCAGGTGATCGTTTGGGCCGACTGGCGTTGACACGGGAAGGCCTTGCGCGCCGTGATCGATATGTCATCGAGACCGTGCGTAAAGTCGGACTACCATTGGCAGGCGTGTTGGGTGGTGGCTATTCAAAGGACATGTGTGAACTTTCCGACCGGCATGTGTCCTTGCACCGAGCGGCGATCGCTGTTTCCAACGTCAGAAAATCCGCGACCGTTTAGCTAGCTCTTGTTTCCCAGGTTCAGCACCCGGGAAATGAGCCAAAGTGGCACAACGATTACAGCGCCGAGAGCGAAGTAGCGCAGCAGGCTGCCAATCGCGTCAAATCCCATTTCCCAAAGCCGCTTGAAGAACCCGACAACGATATCGACGATCTCCAGCGGATCCAGGTCGAGGGCAGAGAGAATCACGCCGACAACAAAAGATAGAAAGACGAGGCGAAGGATAACTTGCCCGGGAGACCCGCCCATAAAACGGGAAAGATTGCGCTCGGACATCGTTGCTCCTGTCATCCATCGAAAAGGTGTAACTGTACCGTAGTTAAGCGGCGTTGCGCGCCCAGACAACCAGCTTTGTCAGTTTTGACCTGAATGGCTCAGAGAAAAGAGATGTTTCGTGCCAATTACGCCATCCTGCAATCCCAATTGGCATGAATGGGTAAAAGTAAGACGAGTTCTGCCAATTACAGGCGCGTCAACTTCAACTACCTATCTGGTTCATGAGGCTTGCAGGTGCGAGAATCACCCTCTCTCGGTGCATTCGCAGCTCAGCCTCTGTTCAATCTGCCGCCAGATCTTGGCAGGGTTTTTGGGTTTCAGAAGCATGTGCCCCATCGGCTGCATCTGAATCC
Source organism: Roseibium sp. (assembly GCF_039982295.1). GTDB lineage: Bacteria > Pseudomonadota > Alphaproteobacteria > Rhizobiales > Stappiaceae > Roseibium. The sequence goes on along the minus strand of NZ_JBDWYP010000082.1, from coordinate 67,597 downwards.
TCCCGGTCGCAAGTGGGTTTGGAAGAGCGCGTACAAGATTGGGCGGTGTCTGGTGCTTGACTATGAGACAGTTCAATCGGGTTGGCGGACCTGTGCGAACCCTCGTTGAAAGCAATTACGGACTGATGCGATCTCCTCCCATCTCGCATCAGTCCGACAGACAAAGTGTGGCGCGGGATCGCTACAGAGGCCAACGGGTGGTCTCGTGCCATTACCGCAGATGTTGCGCTAAATCTGTTCGCGCCGAATTGCGAATTTTGTCAAATGTCTCCAGCTACCAGCGGCTTTGTCATTCCCGAGAGGGGGTGGCGGCGAAGAGCACGTGGTGCAAGGCCAAACCAGTTCCGGACCGCGCGAGAAAACGCACTGACTTCCGAGAAACCGAGAAGAAATGCAATCTCCTTGATCGGAATATCAGTGTCGACCAGATAGCGCTGTGCTATCGAGCGCCTCACGTCGTCATGGACCTTGCGATAGCTCGTTCCCTCGTTTTCCAGAGCCCGTTGCAAGCTTCGGCTGGACATTCCAAGAGATGAGGCGACGTATTCTATGGAACAGTCACCAGCCCTTAACCCCTGACTGATCTTTTCCGCGATTGCCGATGTCTTTGTTGTTGGAGCGCCGACGGCCTCAAGTTCCTGCAAGGCTGCCATCTCGACAATTCTGAAGAGGATCGGATCAGCACTCTCCGGAACGCGCTGCAGGCTTTGGAGGGGTAGGAGTATGCGGTTTTCTTCAGCGTCAAATGCGATGTGACCACTGTGTCTTGCGAGAAAGGCACTGCTATGGCGCGGCTGCTTGGCGGATAACTCCATACGAACAAGCGCTTGTCCCTCGCTGCCAAGTCTTTCAATCCGGCCACAAAGATAGGCCATGAAGCCATAGGCAAATTGTGCGTAGGGTCCGAAATAATCCGGAAATGAGAAGCTGAGAACAGCAAGATGCTCATTTTCCTGGTATGCGATCGTCATGCAGTTACTACGGGCAGGACAGAAGCGTGCCCAGTTTCGCAAACCTTCCCTGAGGCTGGAAGCGCATAGGAATACATAGTCAAACACGCTCTCGTAACCGATTGGCGCCTGATCGAAGAGGTCAAAAATGCGCGCGTCATTGTCGAGTTTTTCTGCGAAAAACTCGAAGGCCAGCAGGGCGGACCTGACGCCAATATGATTTTCAGGATTATTTAGATCGTCAGGGTCAAGGCCACAATCCAGCAGTGCAGCGTCCCAGTTTAGATCATTCTGACGGGCAGCTTCGCCGAGATACTTGAGAGGTCTCGCAACGACCCATTCACTCTCCATTGGCGCGAGCATCGCAAGTTTCCCAGCTCTAGTTTCTAGCCTGCCGCTCTTGAGGGCGGCCTGAGGCATTGCTCAGAAATATAAGGTTGCGCTCCGGACTATTTTGCAGTTTAGGCGCGTGTCTATCTTCACGGCAACAAAGGCATAAAAGTGGCGATTTTACGCTCTATCGCCTGTTAGCCTGCTCCCGATATACCCTCGGGGGCATGCCGAACCACGCTTTTGCGGCGCGCGAGAATGCGCTCGTTTCTGAAAAACCCAGTAGATAGCAGATTTCCTTCATCGACAGTTGTGTGTCATGAAGATAGTGCTGAGCAAGAGATTTCCTTGTTTCTTCAATGATTTGACGGAATGTCGTTCCTTCGGCGGAGATCACGCGCTGGAGTTTTCGTTCCGAAATGTCCAGGGCGGAGGAAACGGTGGCGATCGAAATGTGGCCATTTTTCAGCTGTGTGTTGATTGTCTCCACAATTTCGCCAAGCGGACTTTCTCCACCGATCTGAACCCTAGCGCTTTCAAGAGCGGCTTTTTCTACAACCCGATAAAGGTTTGATTCGGAGCGAGGTGGCTGCTCATCGAGAACCACAGCAGGAATAAAAATGCGGGTCCTGGGACAATCGAACTGAATCTTTGATCGATGTTTTGTCAGAAAGGTCGCCTGGCCCGAGGGCGCAGGGGCATCGATTTCAATACGTATCGCGTCAGGGATTCTCTCAGAAAGTGTCATGAAACGCGACGATGCGGAGGTTGCCACGGCGTATGATAGCTGGTTGTGGGTCCCTAACGGTGACATTGGGCCGTATTCCATGCAGCCCCAGTTGTCTTCGACCCTGAACGAAACGGAAACCGCAGTGTTGCAGGTAATCTGAAACCTCGCCCAGTTACGCAGTCCCATTTCGATGCTTGGTGCACAAAGGGTTACATAGTCCAAGATTGACAGTGTACCGATCTGGAGTGTGCTTGCCTCGTCGAATATTTCCGCGTCGTGCCGAGACACGTCGGCGATGTACTCAAGAAGGTCAACGAGCTTTCTGGCTGAGATAAACCCATCGTTGCGTCGATACAGGTAGGGATCGAACCCAATATCTGATGCGATTGTTTCCCAGCACAATCCGTGGCTTAACGCGCGAGCTTCTATGGCTGCCAAAGGGCCAGCTCTCACACGGCCAAGATCTTTTCGCGACAAAGCTTACAGCCCACCATTTTACAAATCCGGGAAAAGCGTAGGGCGCAGGCTGGGCTCTGGTCAACGTCTTTCCGCTACGTCAAATGTCAGGTGCTCGATTATCGACAGTTTTCAGGTTAAATTCGATAGCAGTTCAAGCCCGGACTTCTGCAGTATCCAGGGCATGCAACTTAGCTGCTTGAGATCGTGCGCCGGATTTCCTTGGGAGGCTGACCGTACCAGGACTTTACAGCGCGCGAGAACGTGCTGATTTCGGAAAATCCAAGCAAAAACGCTATCTCCTTCATCGGCAGGTTTGTTTCGCGCAAGTAACGCCCTGCAGCTGAACGCCGGATTTCCTCGGTCAACTGGCGAAACGAGGTTCCCTCTTCTGCAAGAAGCCTTTGAATTGACCTTTGCGAAATGCCTAGGTTGGACGCCACCGTTTGCAAGCTGCAGGTGCCGGTTTTCATGGTCTCCGAAATTTCGTCGGCAATCCTGTGCAGCGGTGAGCCTCGCTGGGCAAAAGCAGCCTGCTCTTCGCCGGCTGCTTTTTGGATGATTGAGTAGAGGTTTTCATCATTCCGCTTCGGTGCCCGGGACAGGATCTCTTTGCTGAAGACGAGGCAGTTTCGGGACTGGCCGAACTGCATCCTGTCGCCGTAGCGTTCCTGAAGTCTCGATTTTTTAGTAGGCGCATCCGCAATCAGTTCGATTTTGATCGGAGCAGGACTTTGATCAAGAGCCATTTCGACTCGCTTTACCGACCAGCCGATACGGGCAAACATGTTCTGCGTGCAAATGCCAAGCCGAGGTGGAATGACCCACTCCAGGGTGCCTGTACTCTCTTCTTCGGTGAACGTAAGCGAGACGCAGTTGGTTCTCATCGCGAGAAAGCGTTTCCACGCAAGACAACCGTCTCTCAGTGTTGGCGCGCAGACGAAAAGGTAGTCGTAAAGCGTGAACTTGCCGAGGTTCATCTCGTGGAAAATGTCAAAAAGGGCGGCGTCATCCTCGAGGACTTCGGCAACATGTTCAAATACAGCGGCGGTCGCGCGAAAAGGGACCATGCCGTCTGGCTCTGTCAGTGCATTGAGATCGAAACCAAATCGATCTGCCAGAGTCGGCCAGCACACACTCTCTGAAGGAAGAGCCATTTTCAGCGCGTTCAGAATCTCTGACCGTGCCCATTCATTGGTGGCAGTCATTTTTGTGCTTCGCCCTCCGCACCGAAGTCCCACCATATCAATATAGCGCGACGTTCTCGGGCTTAAATCGTAAAAATTGCCAAACATCAAAGGGGCGAAGTGGCGAAAAAATGGGCAATATTCCGCAGGAAGGCAATAGCTTGGGTCATAACGGGCGGCAAGTTTGTTCGCCGCCCGTTATCGTTGCTAGGTCTGACCGATGAAGTAGAAGGTTGCTTTGGTCACGCCGCCTCGTCTTTTACAGCGGCCACAGGCGGGAATCTGCCGTAGAAGGTATCTCCGGTCTTAGCCATGTCACGCAGAAGTTTGTTCGGCTTGAAGCGCGGGCCCCATTTGCGGGTAAACTTCTTGCACAGATCGACGAATTCGGTTGTTCCCATGGTGTCGATGTAGCTCAGGGTGCCGCCGGAATAGGGGGCAAAGCCGAAGCCGAGGATGGATCCCACGTCCGCTTCACGAACGTCTGTGAGGCACTTTTCCTCAAAGATGCGCGCTGTTTCCAGAGCCTGCATGACCAACAGGCGCTGTTGAAGTTCTTCGACATTGAAGCTCTCTGCGGGCTTTGGTTGTCCCACGACATCAGGGATGCCGGGCCACAGTTTTTTATCCCGCCCGGCGTAGTCATAAAAGCCCTTGCCGTTCTTCCGGCCAAACCTCTCACGCTTCACGACCATCTCTTCAAGAATGTTGTCGAGCGGTCCTTCGACATATTTGACACCGAGGTCCTTTCGGGTCGCCGAGACGATCTTCCAGGCCAGGTCGAGTGCGACCTCATCTCCCAATGACAGAGGACCGACCGGCATGCCGGCCATACGGCCTGCGTTTTCGATCATTGCGGCTGGCACGCCATCGGCCAGCATCATCAGGCCCTCGCGAATGTAGGTCATCACGACACGTGAGGTGTAGAACCCACGGCTATCGTTGACGACGATCGGCGTCTTCTTGATTGCTTTGATATAGTCGAGAGCCATTGCCAGCGCTCTGTCGGACGTCTTCTTGCCCATGATCACCTCGACCAGCATCATCTTGTCGACCGGAGAGAAGAAGTGAATGCCGATGAAGTTTTTGGGTCGGCTGGAGGCTTCAGCCAGCGAGGTGATAGGCAAAGTGGAGGTGTTTGACGCAAAGATCGCGCGGGATTTCATGGCCGCCTCGGCCTGTTCCGTGACGGTCTTCTTGATTGCTCGGTCTTCAAAGACGGCCTCGATGACAAGGTCACAATCGCCGAGCGCGTCATAATCGGTCGTGGCGTTGATGCGCGCAAGCAGCTTTTCTTTCTGCTCTTCCGTTGATCTTCCGCGCTGGATCGCCTTGGTCAGAAGACCCTCCGAATAGGATTTGCCCTTGTCGGCCGCTTCCTGACTGCGATCGATCAGCACGACGTCGATGCCGGCCTGCGCGCTGACATAGGCGATGCCGGCACCCATGAAACCGGCGCCGAGAATACCAACCTTCTTGATCTTGTTCGGGCGCTGATCGACTGGCCGGCGTGCCCCCTTGTTCAGCTCCTGCATGGAGACAAACAGGGACCGGATCATGTTGCTCGCTTCCGGGCTTTGCAGAACCTTGGCGAAGTACCGACTTTCGACCTGAAGCGCGAGATCCATCGGAAGCTGCAGGCCTTCGACCACCGCATGAAGCATGTAACGCGGTCCGGGATAGTTGTCGAAGGTCTCGCGGCGATAGATCGCGTTGGCTGCCGGCCAGAATTGGAAGCCTGCGGGTGAGTAGACCTTGCCGTTCGGCAGCTTGAAGCCCTTTTTGTCCCATGGCTTGACCGGGTCGACACCGGCAGCAAGCAGTTTTTTTGCCGTTTCGACCAGCTTCTTTGGCGGCACGATTTCGTCGACCAACTTCATCGATTTCGCCTGCTTGGAGCGCAAGGTTCGGCCCTGCAGCAGGAACTGCATGCCCTGTTGACCATCGGCCATGCGCATGACGCGCTGTGTACCGCCAGCACCGGGGAAGAGGCCGACCTTTACTTCAGGCAGCCCCATCTTGAAGCCGTCGTCATCGGCGGCAACACGGGCATGACATGCAAGCGCCAGTTCCGTGCCTCCGCCCATGCAGGCACCCGTCAGCGTTGCGACGAACGGCTTGCCGCAGGTTTCCAGCTTCCTGTAGATCAGCGACAGTTTGCGCGAACCGTCGAACAATGCCTTGGCAGCGGCTTCCGGATCATTTGACTTCTGCTTGTGGAAGCTCTGAAGCAGGCCTTCCAGCATCGTCAGGTCAGCGCCACCGGAAAAGGCTGCCTTGCCGGAAGTGATCACTGCGCCCTTGATCGTGTCGTCGTTGGCGACATCGTCAACCAGTTGGTCCAAGTCTTCCATGACCGAAAGGTCGATGACATTCATCGACTTGTCCGCCATGTCCCAGGTAATGGTCGCAATTCCGTTCGCGTCGGTGTCGATGGTGAAGTTCTTGTAGGTCATTGTCTTGTCTCCTCCGTCTCGCCTCAAACGCGCTCGATGATTGTCGCCGTGCCCATGCCCGCGCCAATGCACAGAGTGACCAGGGCCGTGTTCAGATCCCGGCGTTCCAGTTCATCAAGCACCGTACCGAGGATCATCGCTCCGGTAGCTCCCAGTGGGTGCCCCATCGCTATGGCTCCGCCATTGACGTTGACGGTTTCCGGGTCGAGGTCGAACGCCTGCTGATAGCGCAGGACAACTGCCGCAAAGGCTTCGTTGATTTCAAAAAGGTCGATGTCCTTGAGGTCCATCTTTGCGTTGCGGAGCAGCTTTTCGGTGACATCGACTGGGCCGGTCAGCATCAGGGCGGGCTCGGACCCGATGTTGGCAAATGCCTTGATGCGTGCGCGGGCTTTCAGGCCAGCTGAGCGACCGGCTGTGCGCGAACCGATCAGGACGGCAGCGGCGCCATCAACAATTCCGGAGGAGTTGCCGGCGTGATGGACATGCTTGATCGATTCCAGCTCCGGGTGGGCCTGTACAGCGACCGCGTCGAAGCCGCCCATGCTGCCCATCAGCTCGAAAGACGCATTGAGCGAAGCCAGGGACTGCATATCGGTCTCAGGACGCATGTGTTCGTCGCGATCGAGAATGGTGATGCCATTGATGTCCTTGACCGGCACCACGGAGTTCTTGAAACGTCCGTCTTGCCAGGATTGGGCTGTCCGCTTCTGGCTTTCGACGGCATAGGCGTCACAGTCGTCGCGCGAGAAGCCGTATTTGGTGGCGATAAGGTCAGCGGAAACGCCCTGGGGCATGAAGTAGGAGGGGATGGCGACTTGCGGCTCGATCGGCCATGCGCCGCCTGAAGCGCCAAGGCCGACGCGGCTCATGCTCTCGACACCACCTGCAACAACCAGCTTGTGCTGGCCGGCCATGACTTGTGCGGAGGCCATGTTCACGGCATCAAGCCCCGAAGCGCAGAACCGGTTGATCTGCATGCCGGGGACAGACGTGTCATAACCAGCAGCAAAAACGGATGCGCGCCCGATGTCCCCGCCCGCTTCACCAACGGGATCAACGCAACCCAGCACCACGTCATCGATCTTCGATGTATCGAGGTCGTTTCGATCCCGGAGCGCTTCAAGGGTCGTGGCGGCGAGACGTACTGCCGGAACTTCATGCAGGGCGCCGTCTTTTTTGCCGCGGCCTCGCGGTGTGCGCACGTGATCGTAGATATAGGCTTCAGGCATCATATCCTCCTAAGAGTTTCTTCTCCGCTTCGGCTTCCTGTCGAACGGAAGTGACCAGATGACGGAGTGTTTCTTTCGGCTTTGACGGCAGGCAGCGCCGTGTACTCTGTGACCGGCCCGGTGATTTTCCAGGCCGGGAGTGCCTTAAAAAGCGTTGGCGTCGAGCGACATGAGCGTGTCTGCGCCACTGGAAATTCGTGCCAGATGCGCCGACGTCTCCGGCATGGTACGCTCCATGAAGAAGCTTGCAAACGTCAGCTTTGCCTTGAGCCAGTCTTCCTTGCCATCTGGACCACTTTCAAGTTTGTCGTTGATGGTTTTCGCGATCTTGGCCCACATGTAACCAAGGCCAACAAGGCCGAAGAGGTGCATGTAGTCGACCGAGCCTGCGCCGGCATTGTCCGGCTTGGCCATGGCGTTGTTCATGAACCACATGGTCGCTTTCTGAAGGTCATCGAGCCCCGCCTTGAGGGGCGCGATGTAAGGCTTCATTGCCTCATCTTCGGCATTTTCCTTGATGAAGGTGCTGACTTCTTCAAAGAAGCCCATCACTGCGCGGCCACCGTTGGCCGGCAGCTTGCGGCCAACAAGGTCTAGCGCCTGGATGCCGTTTGCCCCCTCATAGATCATGGCGATCCGTGCATCGCGGACGAACTGCTCCATCCCCCACTCTGCGATATAGCCGTGTCCGCCGAACATCTGCTGTGCGTTCACGGTATTTGCAAACCCGGTGTCAGTTAGAACGCCTTTGAGTACGGGGGTCATCAGCCCCATCATGTCGTCGGCCTTGGTCCGGGCTTTTTCATCAGGAGAGCGGTGCGAGACGTCGCCCTGCAAAGCGGTCCAGAGAACGAGAGCCCGCGCCGCTTCGTTGAAGGAGCGGATCTGCATCAGTGTACGGCGAACGTCCGGATGCACGATGATCGGGTCGGCTGCCTTCTCCGGAGCTTTCGGGCCGGTCAGGGCACGCCCCTGCAGTCGGTCCTTGGCGTAGACGACCGCATTTTGATAAGCGACTTCCGACTGCGCCAGGCCCTGAACGGCGACGCCGAGACGCGCTTCGTTCATCATCGTGAACATGGCGCGCAGACCCTTGTTCTCTTCACCGACGAGCCAGCCAACGGATTCATCATAGTTCATCACGCAAGTTGCGTTGGCGTGAATGCCCATCTTGTGCTCGAGAGAGCCACAGGAAGCGCCGTTGAGGTCGCCAATGGTCCCGTCGTCTGCAACCATCTTCTTGGGAACGACGAAAAGAGAGATGCCCTTGGTTCCCTCAGGCGCGCCTTCAATGCGGGCAAGCACCAGGTGAATGATGTTGTCCGACATCTCGTGGTCGCCAGCAGAGATGAAGATCTTTGTGCCGGAAATCTTGTAGCTGCCGTCCTCCTGGGGAGACGCCTTGGTGCGGATCAAACCAAGGTCCGTGCCGCAATGAGGCTCGGTCAGGTTCATGGTGCCGGTCCATGTGCCGGCGATCATGTTCGGCAGATACTTTTGCTTGATCTCGTCTGTGGCATGCAGCGACAAAGCGGCAACGGCACCTGCCGTCAGGCCCGGGTACATGGCGAAAGCCATGTTGGCGGAAGACAGGAACTCGTTGAAAACCGTCGCAAGAGTATGGGGCAGGCCTTGCCCGCCATAGTCCGGATCAGCCGAAAGCGTGCCCCAACCGCCTTCACAGAATGCGGCATAGGCTTCCTTGAAGCCTTTGGGCGGTGTTACGACGCCATCGTCCGAGCGCGAGCAGCCCTCGTGGTCACCGCTCTGGTTGATCGGCTGGGCAATTTCCTCGGAAAACTTCGCGCCCTCGCGCAAGATCGCTTCCAGCAGGTCAGGGCTGGCGTCGGCGAAGCCGGGCAGGTCGGAATATTGCTCGTAGCCCAGAACATCGTTCAGGAGAAACAGTGTGTCGTCGACTGGTGCGCTGTAGCTCGGCATGGAAATCCTCCCAGATTTGCCACTTCATTTGATACCTGACGTTTCCGTAAACGTCACCTTGATCGCTATATACGTCCCTCTGCACGTGCGAGCAAGTGGTGTCCTTGGGGAAGGGAGACTGAAAAAATGCGTTTTTGAAGGCTTTTGGGCAAAAAGTGGCGTCCGCCGTTACGAAAACCACAAGCCGAAGTCCAATTTTGGGACCATTTTTGACATTTAGGGATCAGAACGCTGAGAGCCGCACTGCATCATGGCCTAAGCCAAGGCGTCGGTTCGTGGCGCACCGACAGTATGCGCTGCGTCTGGAAGCGCCGCAGACAAACAAAAACGCCTGCCGCGACAAGGCGCGCTGCAGGCGTTGAAAAGTTCTCAATTGGCGGGGGAGGGTAGGAAGAGCCCTATTCCTCTCCTTCCGCTTCTTTTTGCTTGAGCATGCCGGAGATGATCTCGACGGTTCGCGACAATTCCTCAATCGCCTGCTCGATATCCCGGCGCTGTTCCTCGAGCACCGAAATCTGCCCGTTGAAGCGTGAAAGCGCGACCCTGAGCTGGGTGACCTGGCCATCGCGCAGATCGTAAAGATCCAGCATGTCACGGATCTCGGAAAGCGAAAAGCCGACACGTTTGCCCATGAGCACCAGCTTCAGCCGTGCGCGGTCACGGCGCGTGTAAACCCGGTTCAGCCCATCGCGCTTGGGGTTCAGGAGCCCCTTGTCCTCATAGAAGCGAAGGGTCCGAAGTGTACATTTGAATTCCTTGGCCAGGTCGCCAATGGTGAATTGGGTCTTTTTTGTACTTTCGTCCCCGGCAGCGACAACGTCGACCAGTTCGTTGTCGTTCAAAATCGAAAGAGCTTCGCTCATAGCGTCTTACCTTGTCATCTCCGGTTCCGGAGCTTTGTTTTTATTTGCGCAGCTGTGTGGCTGAGAGGATCTCGCCGTCCACCGAAACGCCAAATGTGGATAACCCGACACACATCAATCTCGGTTACTTTGAAGGAACATGTACCTTACGCGAAGGTAAAGGTCCAGTCACGGCAGCGGGCTTGTCAGGAAATCGTTAACCGATGGCCTGCTGAGGCGGGCAGATGATGTTTTCTCAACGGTTAACCCGCTCCGGTTTCTTGCATTTGGCAACTGCAATTAACGCGCTGTTTACCCTGTCTGGACAAAGATTCGGCAAATGCTGCGGCGCTATTTGTATTTTTTGTTGGCTTGGCGCAGCCCGTCAAAAATGAGCGGTCAGAAGATCGTAACCCCAGGGTCAAGACATGCCGGCTTGGAAGAACCGTGAAGCAGGACGCCGCGGACGCATCAGAAATGAGCCACACGATGAGGGCTATTTCGATGCGGGCCTTGACGAGCGCGATGCCCGCCGTCCGCGGCCGTCACGGCACGAGCAACCGGGCGATCGGATTGAACGTCTGACAAGAACCGCGACTTCTCTTGGTGATCAGGGCAGGCGGCGACGTGCGCGCCCGATGGGCGGCGAAGGCGAGCTCGAGGCGGTTGCCAACGAACTCGATCGTTTGCTTAGCGACCGTGACGCTGATGCTGCGCCCCGGCGCCCGTCGCGTGGGCAGGCCCCCACCCGTCGGTCAAAGAGAGACCGGTCTCCCCCGCGCGATGGCGGGCGTCTTGATCAGGTGATTGGTGCGCTTGAAAAGCTGGACCGGAAAGTCGAAGGACTTGCCGACAAGTCGCAGTATGAGGACGAGTATCGCGAGGATTTTGGAGCGTATCATGCTTTCGACGCAGATGATCGCCGCTCAGCCTACGATGCGCCTTATCCGGACGAAGACTACGAACCAGATGCGTACGGCGCTGACCTGGATCATGACGATGACTATGGTGCCGATGAGTATGATGACTACGAAGAACAGGCCTATGCCTACGCGGAGCCGCGTGGACGCAGGCGAATGGCTTCGGGGTCTCGTCGCGCGCCCAACGATCCCGGCATCGGTGCCTATAAGGATCTCGGCCGCCGCATAGACTCCCTGCGCAAACCGCAGATGGAAGCCTTCAACATGGTGCGTCAGGAACTCGGTTCCTTGCGCGACGCCATTGGCGGCTATTCCTCCGTCACCCAGGAACGGTCCGGCAAGCAAAATGCCGAGCTGCGCCGTCTGGCGAACATGGTCGAGCGGCTGCGTGTTGAGCGACAGGATGATCGCTTTGCAAAAGAGATCCGCAAGGAAGTTTACGAACTCAAGTCGCTTGTCGGCCGCACCAATGTCGACGGGACGCTCAAGACCCTCGAGCACGGCTATGCCCATATTCTGCAGCGTTTGGATGAGCTCAGCCGGGCGACGATCGACCCCAGGGTTCTGCGCGGTGTTACGGCGCGCTTGAACGAGATTGAGGATTCCTTTGCCGCCCTGCCACGCGGCGAACACATGCTCGTGCTTGAAGACCGGGTGTCCGGCATCGCTGAACGCGTTGAAGAGCTGCTCCATCGAAACAGCCACGAGGAAATCGAACCTCTTCGGCTAGAGTTGCGCGAAGTTCGCAATTTTGTTGAACAGATTGACATTGGCGGTCTGGTCGAAAGCATCGATGACAGGATGCGTTTCGTTGCGGGTCGCCTGGACGAGCTCGAAATTCTGGCGCGCGAGCAGCGCGGACTTGATACGCGCATTTCCGCCATGGAAGATCGGCTTCCCGATGCCGACACGTTGAACCGGTTACAGGGTAGGCTTGAAGACATTGTCGGTATGATGTCCGACGAGCGTGCCACGGGTGAGACACCAAAGGCGTTTGCGGCGCTGGAAGAGCGCCTGGCAACGATCTCGGGCAAGATCGATACCATTGAAAAGACTGCCAGCCGTCCGACGGCTGCTATGGATGCTGCCGCTCTGGCTGCTGCCGATCCTGCGGGGATCGAGGCGCTCGGCGAGCTCCAGATGCGGATTTCTGATCTGGCGGAACAGCTTGATAAGCCTCGGGATAACGTCACCACCAGTGATCTGGACGCATTGCGCCAGGAAATCGGGGACATGCGTAAGGCGGTCGCCGCACCGGTTTCTACGGATGCATTGGAACAGCGCATCAGCGATCTGGCGGAAGCCGTGGCTCGCGGCAGCGAAGGACTTGATGATCAACGCATAGAGCAGCTTGGCTCTAAGGTTGCAGCGCTTGCCGAACAGCTCGAGACTTCCGGCGATCGCGATGAGGACATGAAACGGGTCACGACTGCGTTGGCCCGTATCGAAGACGGATTGAAGACCACACGGGAAGAGGTGGTTGCGATCGCCATGGACGCGGCGCAAGAAGCCGTTTCGGCTAATCCCACGGCGCGTGCTCCTGAATACGACAAGGCAATCGAGGGTCTGCAAGGTGATCTGCGCAGGCTTCTGGATGCCGCTGATGGTTCGGAAGAGCGTACACGCAACACATTCAACGGTGTTCAGTCGGTACTTGGTTCGCTCACGGACCGACTGGAGCGTCTGGAGCGGATGGACCATCCGACATCGGCGTCTACTGCATCGTCGACCGCAGTTGGCGAAGCAGGGCTTCTGGGACGTGGGTTGAACAAGCTGCGCCAGTCCGAGCCTCAGGAGGAGCGTACGACTGAGCGTGTGCGGGATCGAAAGGCCGATTTTATTGCTGCTGCGCGCAGGGCTGCGCAAGCAGCATCTCAAGAAGCTGCAATGATCGAAGCTGCCGCTGAGCCGAGCCGTTCCAAAGACGATAGCGCCGAAGATCGCAGTTCTGCGCGTACCGGCTGGCTGCGCAATGTCTTGAAGCGCAATACAAAGAAGTCTGACGGCGTAGACGCAGATGAATTGGTGTTGGATACACCGGCGTTTGAACCTGTTCATGCAGAAGAAAACAAGGTTCTCCCTGGGGATCGGCCCGCGCCTGAAGACACGCCTGCCGCAGGCGGCGGTCGCCGCAGAGCCTTGCTCTTTGCAGCTGCCGCAGTGGTTCTGATGATCGGCACCTTGCAGGTCTTCAAGTTGGTCACGACGTCCGGCGATGGGGCGTCTGATGCCGACAAGGTTGCCGTGACCACCCAGGAGCCGGTTACGCCGCAGGTGGCAAAGGTAGAGACGCCTGCCGAGGCCACACCCAGCCCGGCGGAAGCAGCCCCGGTGAGAGCCGCAGGCGCAGTTAAGAGCCCGCCGGAAAGTGTCGCCAGTACGAACGAGAGTGCAGCGGGAGCAAAGGTTGCGCCACCTGTGGAACCGGCACAGACCACGCCTCAGCTTGCCTCTGCCCCGGCCACTCAGCCCGTGAAACCGGCGCCTCAGCAGGCGTCAACGTCAGTCGCGCCCGGTCCCGAGACACCCGACACGCTGGCATTTGCTCCTCCGAGCGGTGTTGGCGGGAGCTTCGGCGCAGAAGTGCCGCCGCTCGAAAACGAAATTTCATCGGCAGGCCAGAATGCAGTTCCAGCCAGTCTCGTTGCGAAGCTGCCTCCGGAGGCGGTTGGCCCGATGGCCTTGCGCAGCGCTGCAGCCAGTGGCAATGCCGCAGCAGCTTTCCTCGTTGGTGTGAAATACACCGAGGGCAAAAGCGTACCGGCCGATCTTACGGAAGCGGCCAAATGGTACCAGAAAGCGGTCGATCTTGGCCTTGCGCCGGCCGAATATCGCCTTGCAAGCCTCTATGAGAAGGGCCGGGGTGTCGAGAAGGATCTCGAAAAGGCCCGTGAGCTTTACACAAAGGCAGCTGAAGCGGGCAACGCTAAGGCAATGCACAATCTCGCGGTTCTTTACGCTGAAGGCGCAGACGGCGCTCCCGACTTTGCCAAGGCAGGCAAGTGGTTCGAAAGCGCAGCCAACTATGGCGTGAAAGACAGCCTGTTCAATCTGGGTATTCTCTATGCGCGTGGTCTTGGTGTCGAAAAGGACCTCGTGGCGAGTTACAAGTGGTTTGCGATCGCCGCAGATCAGGGGGACCGGGACGCTGCCAAGAAACGCGACGACGTGGCGAACATGATGGACCAGGAGACGCTGGCAGCTGCACGCCTCGCTGTGGAGACGTTCAAGCTGAAGACGCCGGATCCGGTCGCAAACAAGGTTGCCACCGACCCTGAATGGGCGGCTGCGGGAGACTTGTCCACCAATGCCTCCATTTCTCTCGGCAATGTCGTCGACTATGAGGGAATGGTGCGAGAGGCGCAGACCAGACTGAATCAGCTCGGCTTCGAAACAGGCACGCCTGATGGGCAGATGGGGCCGCGAACTCGCAGCGCAATTCGCGCCTTCCAGCGCAGTATCGGCATGGTTGAGACCGGTGACGTCGATGCGGATCTGATCAAGGAACTGGAAAGCCAATCGATCTGATTTTGGCCGGTTTACCCGCGCGCAAGACACGCTAGCGTATAAAAAGAACAACGCAGGCAGGCTTTATGACACTGATGGCCTGACTCTGGTTGACAGATCTTTCCAAGAGGGTCTTAAACCGAAGCATCATATCCACGGGTCCCTGACCGGGTACCCCAAAACCGGCAATCTATCGTGCAAGTCTATCTGCCCATCGCCGAAATACCGGTCAATATGTTTGTCATTTTCGGCATGGGCGGCGCCGTGGGATTTCTCTCGGGCCTTTTCGGCATTGGTGGCGGGTTTCTCCTGACGCCGCTTCTGATCTTCTCTGGTATTCCACCGGCGGTCTCTGTTGCGACTGTCACGACGCAGGTCGTCGCGTCCTCCGCATCTGCCGTGGTGACTTACTGGCGCCGCAAGGCAATCGATCTCAAGCTCGCGACAATGCTGCTGATCGGCGGTGTCCTGGGCTCATTGCTGGGCGTGATCCTGTTTGATGTCCTTCAGTCTGTTGGTCAGCTGGATCTGGTCATCTCCCTGGCGTATGTCACCTTCCTCGGCGCGATTGGCAGCCTGATGCTGATTGAATCAGTTCGTGCCATTAGACGACGCAAAAGTGGTGCACGCGTGGCAGCCCGGCGGCCCGGCCAGCACAACTGGATCCACGGGCTTCCCTTCAAGATGCGGTTCCGCCAGTCGAAGCTCTACGTCAGCGTTTTGCCTATCCTGGCGCTGGGGGGCATCATCGGCTTCCTGGGCACGGTGCTCGGCATCGGCGGCGGCTTCATGATGGTGCCGGCGCTGATTTACCTGCTGCGCGTTCCCACGAACATCGTTATCGGAACATCGCTTCTGCAGATCATGTTCACCATGGCTGCCGCCACTATCTTTCATTCGATAGGCACCCAGACGGTTGATATCGTCCTTGCCTTGACGTTGATGATTGGCGGCGTGATCGGTGCTCAATTTGGCGCGCGTATGGGTCAGAATCTGCGCGGGGATCAGTTACGGCTCCTGCTGGCTCTGCTTGTGCTGCTGGTCGGCATGCGCTTTGCCGTCGATTTGTTGCTGACGCCAGAAGACTTCTATTCGATTGCGATCATGAAAGGGGCGGGCGCATGATCGGTCGAAGTGCCTTGCTTCTGGCTTTGGCCCTCTGCCTGCTCGGATCGCAAACTCGCGCCGAGGACCTTGTGACGGCCCTGTCCTCGGACGAGGTCTCTATCCAGTCAAACTTCACCGGTACGGAAATTGTGATTTTCGGCCAGATCAGCCGAGACCTGAACACGATTGCCCGCCCAGGTGTCTACGACCTGGTGATCACGGTTGAGGGCCCCTCGCAAGACATCACCACCCGCCGGAAAGGACGTTTTCTGGGTGTCTGGGTCAATCGTGAATACGAGACCTTCCAAGGCGTTCCGTCATTTTACGCTTTGGCCAGCACCCGGAGTGTCGGAGAGCTGGGGGATCGGGAGCTGCTCGATGAACATGCCATTGGTCTTCATCACCTGAACCTCGCTGTCTCAGGCCATTCGGGCGTGCCTCTCTCTGAGCGCGACGACTTCCGCAACGCCTTCCTCCGTCTGCGGCAGCAGCAGGGGCTCTATTCGGAACGACCACAATCGATAGAGTTTCTGACGGAGACAATGTTCAGGACGAAAGTACCGCTGCCAGCGAATATCCCGGTCGGTCAATACAAGGTGAAAAGCTATCTTCTGCAGGATGGTGGGCTTCTCTCGGCGAAGGAGTCCGACTTGACTGTTGCCAAAAGCGGCTTCGAGCAAGTGACCTACAACCTCGCGAACAATTATTCGCTGATCTATGGATTGCTCGCGGTAACACTTGCCATTTTCACAGGCTGGCTCGCAGGGGTGATATTCCGCAAGGACTGAAGCGATATTCGAGCAGGCTTGGTCCGTGCCGTCGCTCAGTGAACGTCTAGTCCGCGATCAGCCGGGCTGCCGTGAACGGGTAAAGGCGGTTCTCTCCCAATAGAAAAGCCGAAAAACGACGTGGCTCGAACAGTGAAGAGAATGCGTCGTCCATCACATTTAGACCGCCGGTCAATGCGCCGAAGGCAGGTAAGACCAGTCTCGAGCCATCCGTGACAAAGCAAGAGCGCCGGATGGACCGTCCGTAACGGCGCACTCTTGCCGCGGGATGAAGATGCCCGCAAACCTCGCCGCGGCCAGCGTCGTGATCGTCTTCGCGCGGTTCATGCCGAAAGGTCAAAGCGCCGATGGTTACTTCATCCATCGCCTCGCCGCAGAGGCGGACAGGTGCTATCGGGTCGTGATTGCCGGTTATCCAGATCCATTCCCGATCGAGTTGCAAGGTCGCCAGCATCGCGCGATAAGCCGGTGGTAAACGATCAGAGCCATGAGAGTCGTGAAAGCTGTCGCCGAGCGCGATAACCCTAGCTGGATCAAAGGCATACACAACCGCTGCGAGTTTTTCGAGGGTGGCTGCGGTGTCATATGGTGGCAACATAACGCCTCGGCGGGCATATGCGGAGCCTTTTTCAAGATGCAGATCGGCCACCACGAGCGTGGATTGTTCAGGCCACCACAGGATCCCGCTATCGTGCAAGCCGATAGTCTGACCATTGATCTGAATATCGTGGCAAACTGGCACCACGTTGAAATCACTCATGTGGGAGGGCAGAAGTTTCATTGGCCGAGAGCCTCTGTGATCAGATCGTCAGCTGCGTCTTCCAAAATGCTTTCCATGGCCTCACCGTAGATCGGTTCCCGGCCGATCTCGAGTAGGATCGGCACCGCGAGTGGAGATACTCGGCTGAGGCGAGTATGCGTGATTCGACCCTTGATACGCGCAAGAAGTTCGCCCAGACGAGAGATATCCAGAAGTCCTTCGGCTGCATCGTTCCAAGTTGCGTTAAGAAGGATGTGATCAGGTTCATGCGCGCGCAATACGTCGTAAATGAGATCAGACGAGATGGTGACCTGGCGGCCAGACTTTTCTTGCCCTGGATGACGGCGCTCAATCAGTCCGGCGATCACGGCGCAGTTCCGAAAGGTCCGCTTCATCAGACTGGACTCCGCAAGCCAAGCATCCAGATCGTCGCCGAGAATGTCTTCCTCAAACAAGGTGTCGAGAGAAATTTGCCCGCTCTCGAAGAGGGTTGAAAGGTCGCGCAGGCCCCAGATGCTGAGGGCATAGTCATTGGCAACAAAGCCCATGGGTTGTGCGCCGAGACGCTCTAGCCGTTTCGTCAGCAGCATGCCGAGGGTTTGGTGTGCCAGCCGCCCTTCGAAGGGGTAGCAGACCATGTAGTGCTTGTCGGAACGAGGAAAGGTTTCGACCAGAAGGCCATCTTCTTCAGGTAGTTTGGAGTTTTGTTGCTGAAGAGAAAGCCATTCCCCGACCTGCTTTGGCAACTGCTTCCAGCTGGCGGGGGTTGCGAGCATATGCCTGACGCTCTTGGCCAGATAGGTGGAGAGTGGAAACTTGCCGCCCATGTAGGATGGTATCATCGGGGATTGAGATCGCGTCCGCGAGACGAATGCCTCGTTTTCGCGTAAGGCCTCGAAACGTAAAACCTCCCCGCCGAAAATGAACGTATCGCCTGCTTCCAGCTGTTCGACAAACCACTCCTCGATTTCACCGAGCACGCGCCCGCCGCGGCCAATCGGCGATCGGCGTCCTTGAGCTTTCGATTTGACCAGACGCACCTTCAGCATAGGCGCCTCCACGATGGTGCCGACATTCAGACGGTATTGTTGGGCGATCTTTGGATGAGCAATTCTCCAGTTACCGTCTTTGTCTTGCTTCAGCCTTGCGTAACGTTCGTAGCTCTTTAGCGCATAGCCACCGGTGGCGACGAAATCGAGAACTCGGTCGAACGTTTCTCGCTCCAGATGGCGGTAGGTTTCAGAGGACCGGATTTCGCAATATGTTTCATCTGCATTCAGGGGACCAGAGCAGGCTAGGCCAAGCAGGTGCTGTGCAAGCACATCAAGCGCGCCTTCGCGCAGGTCTGGTGTATCCTGATCGCCGCGCCTTGAGGCTGCGAGCGCAGCCTGGCATTCCAGAATTTCGAAGCGGTTGGCGGGAATGAGGACAGCCTTGGAAGGTTCGTCCATTCGATGGTTCGCACGGCCGATCCTCTGTGCGAGTCGGCTTGCGCCTTTTGGGGCACCGATATTCACGACGAGATCGATGTCGCCCCAGTCGATGCCAAGATCGAGAGACGAGGTCGCGACCACGGCCCGCAACTGGCCACCGGCCATAGCTGCTTCGACCTTCCGCCTTTGGCCAACATCAAGAGATCCATGATGCAGGGCAATGGGCAGCGTTTCTTCGTTGATGCGCCAAAGTTCTTGAAAGACAGCTTCTGCCTGGGACCTCGTATTGACGAAAAGAAGCGTGACCCGGTGATTTTTGATGAGCTGATACATGTCGTCGAGCGCGTAGCGCGCCGAGTGCCCTGACCAGGGAATTCGCTCTCGTGACGCAAGAATGTCGATATCAGGAGCCGCTCCGCCAGCGACTTGCACGACATGCGATTGCGCTCTGAGTGCAGGATCTGGCTGATGAACCAGATAGGCGCGCAGATCTTCCGGTCTAGCAACGGTCGCAGACAGACCAATGGTTTTGAGCCGGGGCGCAATCTTTCTCAACCGGGCAAGGCCAAGGGCGAGAAGGTCGCCGCGCTTGGAGGTCACCAGGGCATGGAGTTCATCGAGAATGATGGTTTCCAACGATGCGAAGAGCTTTTCCGACGCAGGGTCAGACAGCAGCAATGCAATCTGCTCCGGTGTGGTGAGCAGCATGTCGGGCGGATTCGTTTTCTGTCTTTGCCTTTTATGGGAGGGGGTGTCTCCCGTGCGCGTCTCGATCCGGATATCCAGGCCCATTTCTGAAACAGGTGCGTCCAGATTTCGGGCGATGTCGACCGCAAGAGCTTTCAAAGGTGAGATATAGAGCGTGTGGATACCCGTTGAGCCGATGCTGCCGGGTTTTCGCGATCCCCGTTCCGACAACTCAACCAGGCTTGGCAGGAAACCTGCCAACGTCTTTCCCGCGCCGGTCGGCGCAATCAGGAGCGTGGAATGGCCGCTGGAAAGCTGGTCAAGGAGGGCTAGCTGATGCGGACGGGCGCTCCAGCCGCGACTGTCAAACCAGTTTTTGAAACGATCGGGGAGCAAGCCTTTATCCATGGAAGTGTTTTTAAGGCGGTTCTGGCCACTTGGCGAGGCTAACAAATGTGTTCCAGGTCACAGCGTTCATTCGCGGTTCAGATAGGGTACAGCTAACTGGCGACACTTTATGAAAGTGATTAGGAAGGGGCTTAGAAGATGAAATCAATTTGGGTCGTCGCAGCAACGCTGTGTCTGTCTGCATCTGCAATTGATCATGCGTCCGCAAGCGCAGATAGCGAGTACCGCTGTTCCATGGGTAATGGCAGCGCTATCGTTAAGGTCGTTCCCGAAGAGGGAAGGGCATACTATGAAGATGCCAATTCTCGTTTTTCGATGAAGCCATATCAGGAAAACGTCTATGCAAATGAGGCTGAAGAGATCTCGCTCGAGATGAAGGGACGGCGCGCGACACTCTGGTTCGGCGATGCATCCTTTCCTTGCGAGAGTGTCTTCGCGCAGCCGATTGCCCACGGGCAGGCCGAAGCGATCAATGCCGTCGGGCAGTCTCTTGGTGGAAAGTTGAGAGACGGGCCAGGGACCAATTTTCGCCAGATAGGCAGTGTGGCAGAAGGCACTTGGCTGACAATTCTGAACAACACGAACGTTCGCTTTGATGGCTATGACTGGTTTGAGGTGGTCTTCGACAACGGCAAGCGCGGCTATCAATGGGGTGGCATCATGTGCTCGAATGGCCCGAGGATCGAGGGCATCTACAGTTCGTGCCAAAACATCTCACAGGCGCCCACAAACCAGTCGACCATCACACGTAAAGGCCGCGGCTTCATGGCCTTTGCAGTTGGTAGCGATGGACGCTTTGGTCATGGTGCGGGTGGAACTGTAGCTGATGCCGAGAGATTTGCGATGCAGTACTGCGGCGAGCAGGGTTGCCAGATCTTGGACGTCACAGACGCGAAGTGTCATGCTCTTGCCCAGGTGCCCGGCGGATCCTGGTTCGGAGCCGGGCAGAATGAGCAGGCCGCAAGGAACTTCGCCCTCGGGTTTTGCACCAATGCCGGGGCTTCCGGGTGCAAGATTGAGTACACCCACTGCCAATAGCCGTGGCGAAAGGCTCGGTCGCGAATGCTGACTGAATAGGTGGGCTGGTTATTTGAACCAGCCCACCTATTCTCTTTGTCATGTCCGATCTCCTGACCCTCACTCCGGAAGGCCTCTATTGCCCGGCGATCCAGGCCCATATCGACCCGGTCCGACCGGTCGAACGGGCAGTCATCACCCACGCTCATGCGGATCACGCGCGGTCAGGTCATGGCGCTGTGTTGGCCACACCCCAGACGCTCGATATCATGGGCCTGCGTTACGGCGCAGACTTTTGCGGCCAGCCGCAGTCCTTGCACTATGGCGAGAAACTCGATCTTTCCGGCGTTGAGGTTTCACTCCACCCGGCGGGTCATGTTCTTGGGTCTGCGCAGGTGCTTTTCTCTGGCGAGGGGGGGAGGACTGTGGTCTCGGGCGACTACAAGCGGCAGTCCGATCCGACCTGCGCGGCTTTCGAACTTGTCACCTGTGACACCTTCGTGACCGAAGCGACATTCGGTCTTCCCGTTTTCAGGCATCCTCCGGCTCTTCAGGAAGTGCAAAAGCTGCTGACCTCGCTGAAACTCTTTCCGGACAAGACCCACTTGGTCGGTGCCTATGCGCTGGGCAAGGCGCAGCGGGTCATCGGCGAGCTGCGGGCAGCCGGTTATGACCGAACAATTTATCTGCACGGTGCATTGGTCAATTTGACCAACTACTATGAAGAACAGGGGATCATGCTCGGTCCTGTGGAAGCTGTCGCAAGGCGGGGTAAGGAGCTGACCGGCGAGATCGTCCTGTGCCCACCCGGTCAATTGGCAGACCGTTGGGCGCGGCGCTTTGGTGACACGGTGACGGTCATGGCCTCAGGATGGATGCGTGTCCGTGCAAGGGCGCGGCAGCGTGGCGCCGAACTTCCTTTGATCATGTCTGATCACGCCGATTGGGATGACCTCTGCAAGACCATCATCGAAACCCAAGCCTCACAGATCTGGGTGACACATGGTGCTGAGGAAGCTCTTGTGCATTGGTGTGAAATCAATGGACGAAAGGCCCGTCCTCTCAATATGATAGGCTATGACGACGAGGAAGAGACCGCGGTCTCTGACACGGCTCTCGAGACCGGCTAGCAGGAGAAAGCCATGTCTGATCAAATCGATATGGAGCCCGCAACGGAGCCGCATGATAACGGCAAGAGCGAGGCCGAAGAAGCGATAGCCCAGCTGTTCGAAGACTATTTGACCGGCTTCAACGATTTCGATGCAGAAAGGATCTGCGATTGCTTTGCGCTGCCGACGACCATCTGGCAGCATGAAAAGGGTCACGTCTTCAATGATGAAGAAGAGCTGCTTGAGAATGTAGAAGCCTTGCTCTCGGCTCTCGACAAAGAGGGCGTCACCGTATCCGAATTCAATGTGGCTTCAAGCCACATCAGCGGGGCATCTGCGCTGGTAACGCTCGACTGGAGTCAGGAAAGTTCCAGCGGCGAGACTGCGCTTGAATTCACCTGCCACTATCAGCTGCTTCAAGACGGTGACGATTGGTTGATCGCCATGATCATCAACGAGTGATCAAATGAAAAACGGAGGCCTCTGGCCTCCGCTTTAATGTTTTATCCGATCACGTCGCACCCCGCCTAGATCTAGGCCTTGGAAGCCTTGCGTTCAGCACGAGACGGCTTGCCCTTGGCGGCTTTCTTTTTGCCTGCGCCTTTCGCTGCGCCGGGCTTCTTGCCCTTGGAGGGCTTGCGTGGTCCGCGCTCTTCGTCAGACTTCGCCGGGCGGACGACGTTTTCACGCTTCGGCTTTTCCTCGCGATTGCCGCCGCCGAGCTGCTTTGCATCCAGAGGTTCAAATGCCGGATGGGAAGGGGCCGGATCGTCGTCATTGAAGCGGCGCCGCTTCTTGCCCTTGGGCGCAAAGTCGCGCCCGGAACCGTCACGTGGTGGGCGGGCACGACGGCCTTCGCCATCGTTGCGATCTTCGCGGCCACCCTCGTAGGCGTCACGGCCGCCGCGTTTGAACGGGCGATCGCTGCCACGATCCCGGGGAGGTCCGCGGCGTCCACGGTCCTCTGACGGCGGAGCCTTGGCTCCCTTGGCATCAAGGACCTGGATGGTGACATTTTCCTCGCCAGAGCCGTCGCGCTTGATCACGTCCGCGTAGCGCTGGGCGTGCTCGCCGTCGATCTCGAAGCGGGTCTCGTTCTGGAAAATCTTGATTGCACCGACTTCACGCTTGGTGACGTGACCTGCTCTACAGATCATCGGAAGAAGCCATCGCGGATCAGCTCGATGCTTGTGGCCCAGCGAAAGGCGGAACCAGGTGCCTCCTTCGAACTTGCCCTGAATCTCCGCGGTGCGCCCGCCTCGTTCACCTGGGCCGCGTCCGCGCAGGTTGTCTTCTGTCGCTTCAGAAACATCTTCTGCAGCGGGAAGCCGGGCCTGATGCAATTTGACGAAGGCAGCTGCAATCTTCTCGGCGCCGTGTGCTTCGAGAAGTTCGCGTGCAATCGCCAGATCGTCGCCATCAAGATCCGCAGAAAGGGACGGGTCCGCGAGTAGCCGTTCCTTGTCCTTGGCGCGAATGGCAGCTGCCGTCGGTGCTGGCTTCCAGGCGACTTTAACACCTGCGAACTGGAGCGTTCTTTCAGCAGCGCGTCGACGCGGATAGGGCACCATAAGCACGCAAGTGCCCTTGCGGCCTGCGCGACCGGTACGGCCTGACCGGTGCAAAAGCGCGGCTTTACCGGTTGGCAAGTCAGCGTGGATGACAAGATCAAGGTTTGGCAAGTCAATACCGCGCGCGGCGACATCGGTCGCAACGCAGACGCGTGCGCGGCCGTCTTTCATGGCTTGAAGCGCATTGGAGCGCTCCGCCTGGCTCAGTTCCCCAGAAAGCGAAACGATCGAGAAGCCACGGTTTGCAAGGCGGCTGGTCAGACGCTTGACCGCCTCACGGGTCGAGCAGAAAAGAATGGCCTTTTCAGCTTCATGAAGTCGCAAGACGTTGATAATTGCATTTTCGCGCTCATTCGGGGCGACTGGATGGGCGATGTATTCAATGTCGCCATGCTGTTCGCGTGCACTGACGGTATTCAGACGGACCGCATCTTTTTGAAAGCGTTTCGCCAGATCCGCAATCTGACGCGGGACCGTTGCCGAGAACATGAGCGTGCGTCGGCTGGCAGGCGCTGCATCCAGAATGAATTCGAGATCTTCGCGGAAACCCATGTCGAGCATTTCATCGGCTTCATCAAGGACGACGGCGCGTATCTGCGACAGATCCAGCGCGCCGCGCTCGATATGGTCCTTGAGACGACCGGGCGTGCCGACGACGATATGGACACCGCGCTCCAGGGCACGGCGCTCAGTCCGGGGGTCCATGCCACCAACGCAGGATGTAGTCTGCGCGCCGGCTTCCTTGTAGAGCCATGTCAGCTCTTCCTTGACCTGAAGGGCCAGCTCGCGGGTTGGCGCAATTGCCAGCGCGATCGGAGCGTCTGCTTTGCCAAGCGCAGGCTCATCTCCAAGAAGTGTTGGCGCCAGTGCGAGGCCGAATGCCACGGTCTTGCCCGAACCGGTCTGGGCTGAAACGAGAAGGTCAGCGGCGGGCGGAGCGTCCTTGAGGATACTTTCCTGCACGGGCGTGAGGGTCTCGTAGCCGCGGTTTGCCAAAGCGGTTGCCAACGCCGGGGTGACGTTATTGAAGTCGGTCATTAAGCTCTTTCAAAGGAAACAGGCGCCGCGCAGGAGGCTTGAACAGCCATTCTTTGCGATCGGGCGCAAAACTATTTGACCCGTGTATAGGGGGGAAAGCACGAAAGGTCCATAGAAACCGTACAGTGGTTGTGGTTCCCATAGCTGTTTTCCGGCAAATCGATGCAACTGAGCAGACGCGGACAGCTGCAGCTTATTCGAGTGACGTCTGGAAACCTGGTTCGTCGAGATATGCCGGCGCGTTCAAACCAGGATGGAAACGCAGGTGGCAGTCGTGACACGCGATAAATGTTGTCCTTTGGCCTGAGCGGCCCATCTTAGTTTTGGCAAGGCCCTGAAGACGAGGCGGGGCGCAACTTCCGGGTCTTGATTTATGCTCGCATTCTCCAGCCTTCTTGATCGTCTCTCCTTTGAGCCTCGTCGCTCTGCAAAGGAGGCGATCTTGTGCGATTACCTACGACGCAGCGAAGACCCGGACCGGGGGTATGCACTTGCCGCTCTGACCGGGGATATGACCTTCAAGAACGCCAAACCTGCTCTTTTGAGAGCTCTGATCGCCGATCAAACCGATCCCAGGCTCTTCGAACTCTCCTATGATTTTGTAGGGGATCTCTCCGAGACCATTGCTCTGCTTTGGCCTGCTGCGCCGGGTTCTTTAGATAATGTGGCCGCGCCATCCCTCGCCGAGGTGGTCACAAAACTGGACCTGACGAGTAAGTCAGAACTCCCGGGTGTGATCGCCAGCTGGCTTGACGCACTTGACGAGACTGGACGGTGGGCCCTGTTGAAACTTGTCACCGGAGGTCTGCGTGTTGGCGTTTCGGCACGCCTGTCCAAAACCGCTGTGGCACGTTTGGGTGATCTTGACCCAAATCAGATCGAGGAGGTCTGGCATGGCCTGAAACCTCCCTATGAGAGTCTTTTTGCATGGGTTGAAGGCAAGGCCGGCCCGCCAGACACGAGTGATCCGGCACCCTTTCGACCGGTCATGCTTGCTCACCCGCTCGATGAGGAAAAAGATCTCGAAGTCTTGAGCGCAACAGACTTTTTTGCCGAGTGGAAGTGGGATGGTATTCGCATTCAGGCAGCGAGCGGCGTCGATAAGGCCGGGACCAGGGTGTCACGGCTCTACTCGCGCACAGGTGAGGACATTTCCAGAGCATTTCCGGACGTGGTCGGCCTTCTCGATTTCGATGCGACACTGGATGGCGAGTTGCTCATCGTCTCGGATGGAAAGGTTCGGCCGTTCTCGGATCTGCAACGTCGTTTGAATCGCAAAACGGCAAGTTCAAAACTGATTGCTGAGTATCCGGCGGCGATCCGCGTCTATGATCTGTTGTCACTTGAAGGCGAAGATTTGAGGTCGTTGCCGTTTCTGGAGCGGCGAGGCAGGTTGGAGACCTTCCTTCGCGCAGTGGACAATCCGAAACTGGACCTCTCGCCGGAAATTCAGGTCTCTGACTGGGCGGATTATGCTCAGGCAAGAAAGGCTCCGGCCGAGTTTTTACCAGGGTCAGACGCGTCTGCGGTCGAGGGGCTGATGTTAAAGAGGCGCGACGCTCCCTATGTCCCGGGTCGGCCAAAGGGGCAATGGTTCAAGTGGAAACGTGAACCGTTCCTCGTGGATGCCGTCTTGATGTATGCGCAGAGGGGACACGGCAAGCGCTCCTCCTTTTATTCTGACTACACGTTTGGCGTCTGGCGCGCTGAGGCTGGAGAAGATGTCCTGGTACCGGTTGGAAAGGCTTATTTCGGCTTCACCGACGAAGAGCTTCGGGAGATCGATCGCTTCGTTCGAAACAACACGGTCAATCGGTTCGGTCCTGTCCGGGAAGTGACACACGACCGTGAGACCGGGCTGGTTCTGGAAATTGCGTTCGAGGGGTTGAACCGTTCGACGCGCCACAAGTCCGGACTTGCGATGCGCTTTCCCCGGATTTCCCGTTTGCGCTGGGACAAGAAGCCTGCGGATGCAGACAGGATTGCGACACTTGAGACGCTTTTGACAGCGACCCAGGCTTGATTTGCAGCCCCGCACCGGTAAGCGTTGCGGTCAACAGCATCATCGGGAGGTCGTGTCATGGGCGAGACGATAGATTATTTTTACTCGCATGTTTCACCGTGGGCTTACCTCGGGCATAACGTGGTGAGGATGGTTGCGGAAAAGCATGGCGCGGTCCTTCGAGCGCGACCAGTCGATCTGTCAGGCGTGTTCGACGCCTCGGGTGGATTGCCGCTCGGCAAGCGCCATCCTGCGCGCCAAGCCTATCGGTTTATCGAATTGCAGCGCTGGCGGGACAAGCGCGGTGTACCCCTTTCCTTCGAGCCAAAATTCTTTCCGACGAAGCCGGGACTGGCTGACCGCAGCGCAATTGCCTTGGCGCAGGCCGAGGGCCCCGCGTGGGAATTCTCAGCCGCGATGTTCAAGGCTATTTGGGTCGATGATTTGGATATCTCCGAAGAGCACGTCGTACGACAGGGACTTGTCGACGTGGGCGTTCATCCGGATGAGGTGTTATCCAGGGTTGAAGGTGAAGACGTCAGCATTCAGTACCAGCAAAATCAGAAGGACGCCGCTGAAGCTGGCGTGATCGGCTCTCCTTGCTACGTTTTAAGGGGGGAGCCATTCTGGGGACAAGACCGCATTGATCTTCTCGAAGACGCGCTCATCAGTGGGCGACCCGGTTATACTTCGTTGTAGTCTGCGGACGGGCGAGACGAGTAAACGCACTTTCCCGAAGAAGATCAGTCTGAGGTCACCCTTTTGCCATCTCAAACTGAAAAGCATCAATTAACCTGCCACAAGATCAGAACGATGTGGCAAATGGATCTGCGAGAAGAGGTGAAATGGCGCTAGGGACGAGAAAAATCACTTGTTTGAAGTGGGGCCTGATCGCATTGGCGGGCATGACTTTCGCCTCGCCTTTGCTGACAAATGCACACGCAGAAGAACAGGCTGCGATCGAGCCTGAGAGCGATGTGGATCAGAAAGCAGATCTCGCACAGCAGCAGCGCTATGCACTTGTTCCCTCCGGCGATGACATTCTTCGGATCGATCGGGAGGCAGGTAGCGTCAGCTTTTGCCGCAAAGCCAACGATATCTGGCGTTGTGTCCCGGCGCCGCTGGCAGAGGAAGCCTATCTGGCCGAAATTGCGTCGCTTGCCGATGAGGTCGATCAGCTGAAAGCAAGACTTCACGAGCTGGAGGCAGATGCTACCAATACGCCTCTGGGCCTGGAACAGCCCGGATCGGGAGAGGGAGCAGCTTCGCCTGGGATCAAAGGTGAGGCACCCGCTGCCGGCAACGCCGACAGGGAGATGGGCGAAGACACACCGCTGTCCGAAGAGGATGAAGCTCAGCTAGAGCAAATGCTGAACTTTTCCGAAAAGGCGATGCGCCGCTTTTTTGGTCTGATGAAGGACCTTAGAGATGAGCTTGAAAGTCCTGCTGACAGTGACTGACGTCGCACATCACTCTCCTTTAACTGGCACTCTTACCTCTGATTGAGGCGCGGTATGTCTTTTTGAGCGCCTTCTGGAAGCGGAACGGCCTTTCTCGTTGTCAGGTCCATGACGAGTGCCACCACATCGCAAATTGCGGCCAGCCGTTTCGTGCGGCTTTCAAACAGGTGATGGCGGATGCTGAAGGTTTTTTCCTGTGCGCCTGTTGGTGCGCTTGCGACCAGGAACATGTCCCCCGTCTTGAGGGGAGAAAGCCAGGAAAGCTTCATTTCGACGGCTACGCGTCCGTAGTTGTGCCGGCTCAAATATTCATGTGTCATTGGCGTTCTTTGCCAGACGTGAGCCACGGCATCGGTGAAAGCAGATAGGGCAAAGCCATCGTCTGCGCGGCCATCGGATCCGACGTGGCGAGGCAGTACCGTTCCGCGGAAACAGATTTCAGCGCCAGCCGCCAGCGTGGCATTAAGCGTTGCGCGCGAACCGGCATGAGAGGCAGCGATGCCGCGCGGCGCTGCGTCTACAGGCATGTTACCAAGCACGGACTTGAAACGACTTCTCAAGTCTTTCGCAGATGCGGTTCCGGGCTCGTATCCGTCAATTGCCGTCGCGGCCAGATCCCCGGTGCCGCTGTTCCGCAGTTCGTGTACGACGGTCAGCATATGTGGACCATCGAAGGCAATGAAGGATTTGACGGCAATAAGGTCGCCGGTCCTCAGTTCCTTGTGATAGCGAACGTGACGCACACGCCGGGCGCCAACAACGGCATCGCTGAGACCGCTTAAGAGTTGAAATTGCCTGTCGGCTTCTTCGAATCGGCTGAAGTAAAACTGAACGTTCAGGTGGTCGTTTTCATCACATTCCCAGCGGTTGACGAATGAGAATAGTGTATCTTGAGCGTTCATTGCCGTTTTTTGCCTATTTTTCTAGAGCTGTTCTGTATTAAAATTGGTTGTGTTTTTTTGGACTTCCTCCTGGGTGAGGAGGAGTTTAATACTTGAACATTGATCTTATATTTGTCGATAAACCGGTGATTGTATTTGTTTTTCTGATTGTTTCTGAAGTATCTCGAATCCTTTATTTGAGAGGTGCTGAGGAGCATTGGTCAGGGGGCGTCTCCACACTGGTCATACTGTGTGCTCAGGCAGTAGAGTGTTGGCTCAAGATTTTGCCTCAAACGGATAGGGAGCCTTGGACAATGACGTTGAACCCCATAGGTGTGTGGACCCTTGATGGTGACGGGACGCAACTACGCCAGGTGATGGGGCGCCTCGTGGTTTCTACGGCTCCGCGCGGCTTTCATTCACTTACGGAGCCGGTCAATCGATGGCTGGCAGAAAACTCTGCCGGAGATGGACTGCTGACCGTATTCTTGAGGCACACATCTGCTTCGCTGGTCATTCAGGAAAACACCGACCCGGATGTCCAGTCGGATTTGGTTGACGCTCTGGATCGACTGGCGCCAGAGGACATCAACTATCGGCACAGCCTGGAGGGCCTTGATGACATGCCAGCTCACGTCAAGGCCATGCTGACAGGAGTCAGCTTGCAGGTGCCTGTCGTCGGTGGTCGCCTGGATCTTGGGACGTGGCAGGCGCTTTATCTGACTGAGCACCGGGCGCAAGGGCATCAGCGGTCGGTCACAATGCACTATTTGGGCACTTGATAGAGGTGTCAGCCGACCTGTCTCAGGGCACAGCTGGTGTGTGAAATGCGGGCGTTGCTGTTGCTGCCAGACTGCGATCGCCTTCAAAGGCGAAGCCTGGATTTGAGTATTTTCCCGCGGTGGCGCCAACGAGAATCAAGGCTATCAAACCGTAGAGCCAGATGTTCATCTCGCATATCCTTCGCAAGATGTGGTGATGGGGTCCGAAATCTGCCGTGCACGTATTTTTGTGATTGAACTTTAGTCTATATTAGACTTTAGGATAGTGTATGGCAATATCAACTGATGTCTGCATGTTGTGCAGTGCGATGACGTTGTGAAAATCACTTGGTTGCCGACCTTTGTCTTGGATGACGCTAGGGACGCTACGAGTTGGCGTTTTGGGGTGATCTCCTGCGGGGGCAGAGCGAAACCGGCAGTGTCCAGGTCGGCGTGGCACAACAGAAAACGTGTCGCCAGTGCACCGTAAGCCTAATGACGGATTTGACTTGAGAATTCATTGCAGTGCAAACATGCTGGCTAGAATAATTGAAGCAGAACCTGGATATTACGCCAGGCTAAAGCAGAAATGGGGGGCATGGAGCACTTGGGGCGCATTCTTCATCCGCTTACCGGGCAAACGCCGCGACATCTCGTGGCGTTCGCAGGCACGCTTTCGCAGGTATAGGCCGGACAGACTTGTCTGTTGGTTATTGTCTCGATGGATGAATCGACAGGTTGGTTTTGGAAGCAAGGCCAAGTTGAAGAGCCAGGGCTTTTGCCGAAAAGGGAGGAAACCGGAGTGCCGGACACAGCAGCGTTTCGTTTTATCATTGCCGATGATCATCCGCTGTTTCGGGGGGCGTTGAAGCAGACACTCGAGACGCAATACCCCAACGCGCGCATCGACGAGGCCGGCGCCTTGGAGGATGTCACCGGAAAGTTGGAAGAAGGCGGCGATGTGGATCTCATATTGCTCGATCTTACGATGCCGGGCATGCGCGGCTTCTCCGGCTTGATGTACCTGCGGGCACAATATTCCGGCGTGCCGGTTGTGATTGTCTCAGCCAACGAGGAAGCGCAGGCGATCCGCCGTTGCATTGAGTTCGGGGCCTCAGGCTTTATTCCAAAGTCCCACGGGATCGAGGTTATCCGGGAAGCGATCGCGGCCGTTATGGAAGGCAACATGTGGACGCCGCCGGAGGTTGATCTCGGGGCCGATGATGGCAGTGCAGATCTCGTGCAGCGCCTCTCGACACTGACACCTCAGCAGGTGCGTGTGCTTATGATGCTGTCGGAAGGCCTTCTGAACAAACAGATCGCATATGAGCTTTCTGTGTCCGAAGCGACCGTCAAGGCGCATGTGTCGGCGATCCTTCAAAAACTCGGCGTGGAAAGCCGCACCCAGGCAGTGATTGCCGCTTCGAAAATCGAGGCCGGTCAATGGCAAATGGGCGGCGAAGGTGAGGGGCAGGCCGCTGACGCGACCTGATCTAATGGCCTCAGACACTCTCTTTCAATAGTCGGATTACTCGGCAGCCTTGAGCCCTGCTCGGCAGCGGGCAAGGTGCGCTCGCAAGGCTGCCGGCTTGACCGGTTTGTTGAACATGTCGATTGATTTGGCCGCCGCCTCCGCGCGAACGGCGCGGCTTCGATCCGCCGTCACCAGGAGCGCGGGTAGATCGGCGCCGAATTTCCATCGCAGTCGGACGACGGCTTCAATCCCGGTACCTTCATCGAGATGATAGTCTATCACCACGATGTCCGGGGTCTTGTTCTCTTCCGCAAGGTGTTGAACCGCTTCGAGGTCATCCCTGGCCGTAATCACATCGCAATGCCAGTTCTCCAAGAGGTGGCGCATGCCATTGAGAATGTCGGGCTCGTTGTCGATCGCCAGCACGGAAAGTCCGTCCAGCTGGCCGGCGGCGACGGGAGCCTTGGGTGCAGCGACTTCCTGCGGCACGGGGGCTGCCTGGGGTAGCTCTACGCGGAAGCAGGAACCACTTCCAGGATCTGAAGCGAGCCGAACCGGATGATCCAGCACGTGAGAGATGCGATCCACGATGGATAATCCGAGGCCGAGCCCCTTGGCAACGCGCATACCGTCGTCAAGCCGTTGAAATTCTTCAAAGATCAACTTCTGTTTGGTCTCCGGTATGCCCATGCCTGTATCATGAACTTCGACAACCACCTTGCCGCCACGGTGCCTGCAGCCGACCAGAACCTTGCCATGGGCGGTATATTTGACAGCGTTCGAAACCAGGTTCTGCAGCAAGCGGCGCAGGAGCCTGCGGTCCGAGCGGATCGAAACGCTCGTTGAGACAAAACGCAGATCAAGACCCTTGTCCCGGGCAACCGGTTCGAATTCCAGTTCCAGAGCCTTGAGAAGCACATCAAGGCGGAAGATCGTCTGCTCCGGCTTGAGGGCGCCCGTGTCCAGGCGGGAGATGTCGAGAACTGCGCCAATAATGTCTTCGACAGATTCGAGGGCTGCCTCAACGTTCCGCACGAGACCGCCGCTCTCGCCTTCCTGCAATTGATCGACCAGCACTGATGCATAAAGCCGTGCGGCATTCAGCGGCTGCAGGATGTCATGACCGGCCGCAGCCAGAAAACGCGTCTTGCCGATGTTGGCTTCTTCGGCAGCGTGCGTCGCCTGAACCAGACGCTGGTTGACGTGAGTGAGCTCTTCGGTTCGCTCCCGGACGCGCCGCTCAAGCGTTTCGTTGGCACGCGCAAGCGCATCCTCTGCCATGACCCGCTCGGTGATATCGGTATAGGTCGTCACGATGCCGCCATCGGGCATCGGGCTGATTCTGACTTCCAGGACAAGTCCGGAGGATGTCATGCGCTCCTGGAAGGTTTCCTGAACAACCACCAGTTTTTCCAGTCGATCGGCAACAATCGCTTCTACGGGACCGTCGCCGTGTTCGCCGCGAACGGCGTTGTGTCGAATGATCGTATCGAGTGTCGTTCCGACTTGACCGTATTCGGAAGGCAGGCCGAGGAGGTCGCGGAATTGGCGGTTCCAGCAGATGAGCCGCAGGTCTCGGTCAAAGACGCCGATGCCCTGCCGGACCTGATCAAGCGCAGTCTGCAAGAGGTCGCGGTTATACTGGATCGCCGCCGAAGCGTCGTCGAGCAGTTTGACGGCGCCCTTTGTGGAAGGATCGTGCCGTTTCAGCATCAGTGACAGAACAAGACGCGAAGAAGCCGCGCCGATTGCGCTGGCCAGCAGCTGCTCGGAAAAGCGCAGGAGGTTTGCGTCGGCGGTGGCATCCGGGTCGAGCACAAGGCCGCGTTCCCGCGCATAGCGGTTGAAGGATCGGTCTGTCCGTTCCTCTCCAAGGTATCTGGCGATGGTCGCCTTGAGGTCGCCGCTGGTAACGCTTGTGCGCCACAATCGCAGGCCGGGAGCCGGGGCAAGGTCAACCGGAACAAAGATATTGGCTTGCAGTTTTTCAGCAGGTTCCGGTTGGCGCATCAGCGACACAACGACGAAGAGGAATACGTTGGTCAGAAGGCTCCAGAGCGTCCCGTGAACAAACGGGTCAAGCTCCATTCCGAAAAGTGACTGGGGCTTGAGAATCTCAAGCCCCAACGGCCCGGTCTGAAGAATTGTACTGGAAATCAGTCCTGATTCCGCGAACGTCGGCAGCAGCAAGGTGTAGAGCCATAAGGCAAAGCCAACGACCATTCCCGCGATCGCGCCACGCGCAGTTGCCCTGCGCCAGACCAGCGCCCCGACAAAGGCCGGTGCAAACTGTGCGATGGCGGCAAAGGATAAAAGCCCGATGGATACGAGCGCAGCCGTGTCGCCTGCCGTTCGATAATAGGCGTAGGCGAGCAGCAAGATGGCGAAGATCGCGGTTCGGCGGACGTTGAGCAACAGACGGCTCATGTCCTTTCCGCTGACCGCGACGATCTCGTCTTCACTGCGCCGACGCAGGATCAGCGGCACCACGATGTCGTTTGAAATCATGATCGCAAGAGCGACAGTGGCCACGATGACCATCGCTGTTGCCGCCGACAGGCCTCCGATGAACGCAAAAAGCGCCAGCCAGTGCTGTCCTGAATCGATTGGCAGGGCGAGTACAAACGTGTCTGGATTGATGTCTTCGCCAAAACGCAGCAGGCCGGCCGCTGCGATCGGTACGACAAACAGGTTGATCAGGATCAGGTAAAGCGGAAACAGCCAGACGGCGCGCCGCAATTCTGCTTCGGAGTTGTTCTCGGTCACCGTGACGTGGAACTGTCGCGGAAGAAGAATCACCGCAAAGGTCGACAGTACCGTCATGACCAGCCATTTGCCCTGATTGATCGGCTGCTCAAAGACCTCTGCAACTTCCGGCGCGCCGGAGATGGCCCGGACCAGGTCGAAAGGGCCGTCGTATAGAGAATAGGTGACCCAAAAGCCGACTGCGAGGAAGGCGACCAGTTTGACAATCGCTTCTGCAGCGATCGCCAGCATCAGGCCTTCCTGGTGTTCTGTTGCATCGATGTGGCGTGTGCCGAACAACCAGGTGAAAATGGCCATGCCGATCGCGATCAGCAACGTGATGTCGTCAAAAACGGGGAAGTAACCACTGCCACCTTGCGGCATCAGTGGCCCGATCATTGTGGTGATTGACTGGGATACGGCTTTTAGCTGCAGGGCAATGTAGGGGATGATGCCTATGACGGCGATGATTGTTGCAACCGCAGCTACCGACTGGCTCTTGCCATAGCGTGCACCAATGAAATCGGCGATCGAAGTTATACGCTCGGTTTTGGCGACCCTTATGATCCGGCGCAAGATCGGGTAGCCAAGGGCAAACACCAACATCGGACCAATGTAGATCGTCAGGAATTCCATGCTGTTGCGGCTTGCGCCACCGACCGAGCCGTAGAACGTCCAGGATGTGCAGTAGACGGAGAGTGAAAGGGCATAGATGAACGGCCTGCCACGTCTTCCCGGTACGAACCGGCGTGGCATGCGGTCGCCATAGGTTGCGATGGCAAAGAGCAGCAGGATGTACCCTACAGCCGAAAATATCACGAGCCATCCATGCAGCATGTGCGGGCTCTTCCCTCCCTGCTATCCGTCCTGTCCTGATGGTCTCATCAGGCTCTCAAGAGATCCAGACGCTCAGAGACTGGATCCGATCATAAGTGCCTTGTTGTGTCTATTGGTCTTGCGGTTGAGGCCAAGCTGCGAGAAATCTGCTTGTCGGAAGGTTCATAAAGGTTCTATTTACCAACCGACAGAAAATCATTCCGGTTTTCTGTTCGGGGAAAAGTCTAACGGGGACTACCTTTAATGTTGAAAGAATTCAAAGAGTTTGCCGTCAAAGGCAACATGGTCGACATGGCTGTCGGCATTGTCATCGGTGCAGCATTCAGCGCAATCGTTTCATCTATGGTCGATGATATCATCATGCCACCAATCGGTTTGATGTTGGGTAATATCGACTTTTCCGAGATGTTTCTGCTCTTGAAACAGGGCACGCCTGAAGGCCCCTATGCAACAGTAGCTACCGCAAAGGAAGCAGGTGCAGTAACCTGGAACATCGGCCTCTTTATCAATGCCATCATCAAGTTCGTGATCGTGGCTTTCGCGATTTTCATTGTGGTCAAGGGTGTGAACAACATGCGTCGCAAGGAAGAAGCAGCGCCGGCGGCACCTGCAGCTCCTGCAAAGGAAGTTGTTCTGCTTGAGGAAATTCGCGACCTGTTGAAGAAGTAAATTCTACTCTTTGGTGTGATGCGCAACCGGGCTTCTCTGAGAAGTCCGGTTGTTTTTTTGAAGGAATACACTGAGTTGATCAGCCGCAGCGGTGGCTTGAAATGGCGAGTGGCCGAGGATCGCGAGGTTCGCGCCCTATTTTGTTGCGATCTTGTGAAAATTCACGATCTTGCCACGCCTCAATGCGGCTCGTAGGAACGAAACTATTGATCGAATTGTTGAATGGGTCGCAGCGCAGGCTTGAGACTATGCCTTGCCGAGTTACGTGATTACCCTTAAACCTGAATTCGAAAGCGTCCTCGAAGTGGGCTTGGGACCGGGGCGATGGATCAGGGACTAGACGAACATAGCGAGCGGCAAGCGACCGTCTCTGACGCACGTCTGGCGAGTGTTTTTGACACCGCTGCCGATGGCATCGTCGTGATTAATGAACGCTGTCAGGTGCTTGCCTTCAACAAGGCATGTGAGAAGCTGTTTGGCTACACGGCCGCCGAACTGATTGGCGACAACGTCATGAAAATCATGCCGGCAGATTTCGCCGCTGCACATGACGGTTTTGTTCAGCATTATCTCGATACCGGCGAGAAGAAGATCATCGGAATTGGCCGCGAGGTTCGTGGACGGCACAAGGACGGTACGGAGTTTCCTGTTGAGCTGTCCGTCGGCGATGCGTCGACCAGCGAAGGTCGTCAGTTCATCGGCATCCTGAGGGATCTGAGGTCCCGGAAGTCCGTCGAAGAAAGACTGGCTCAGGCCCAGGCACAACTCGTCCACATGACCCGTATCAGTGCCATGGACGAGATGGGCGCAGCGATCGCGCATGAACTCAACCAGCCGCTGACGGCCATCTTGCTCTACCTGCAATCGGTATCCCGCAAGGCCGGGGCAAGCGCCGACTTTGATCCGATGATGCTTAGCGTCATTTTGAAGGCGGAAAAGGAAGCCGAGCGCGCCGGTGAAATCATTCAACGGATGCGCCAGCTTGTAGAAAAGAAAGAGCCGGAGCGTGAGCAAATCGAGGTTGCTTCCTTCGCGAAGGCCTGTATCGAGCTCGTCGAGCTCGGCACCAATGAGCGCCGCTCTCTGTTCACGTCTTCCGTAGAGCCCGGATTGCCGACGCTCCCCGCCGATCCGGTTCAGATCAGGCAGGTCTTGGTCAACTTGCTGAAAAACGCGCGTGAAGCGGTCAGCGATAGCAAGACCAAGAATGTTCACCTGGCGGTCGACCTGAAGGATGGCTTTGTCGAATTTCAGGTCAGTGATACGGGAACAGGGGTTCCCGAGGATTTGGTACCTGAACTCTTCAAGGCCTTTACCGGCAAGAAGCAGAAGGGCCTCGGATTGGGGCTCGCCATTTCAAGGTCAATCGCCCAGAACCACGGCGGTGACCTCTTGCTCGGCCCAAGCGTTTCCGGGCGCGGAGCAACATTTATCTTGAAATTACCGGTCGGTACTGCGCGTCGCGCAAATGACGCCGGCGCACTGTGTGACTGAGCACGGCTGATGTCGAACGGCAGGCCGGTGCAAATTGGAAGGACGTGACAAGAATGACGAACGATGCGAAAGCCATCTACATCGTTGATGACGACCCGGCGGTGCGTGACGCGCTGTCTGTCGTGTTCAGCATGGAGGGTTTCGTGGTTGAGACCTTTTCAGATGGCGACACGTTCGTAAATTCCGCGAGCAAGACCCATCCGGCCTGTGTTGTTCTTGATGTCCATATGCCGGGCCGCTCCGGTATCGAAATCCTGAAGGCGTTGAATGGCGAGGATTATCCCGCGCCGATTTTCATCATCTCCGGCCAGGGCGATATCCCCATGGCGGTCGAGGCGATCCGGAACGGTGCCTTTGACTTCATTGAAAAGCCCTTTACCGCAGAGACCGTGGTGGGCCGGATCAATGATGGCATCGCGGCGATGGAAAAGCGTCAGCTGGAAAACGACCCGACCGTCTTTGAGGGGTCGGATCTTTTGACCCGACGGGAGCGTGAAGTCCTGCAGGAAATCACCGGCGGAGCCTCAAACAAGGAAGCAGGTCGTATCCTGGGGATCAGTCCAAGGACCGTTGAGGTTCACAGGGCCCGGATCATGGAAAAACTGGGTGCCCGAAACGCGGCTGACCTGGTTCGGATTGTCCTGGGCCGGGCATAGAACAAGACAGGTGGCGTCATCTAGGCGCCGCTTCTGATTGCAGCCGCCGCAAACACATACTCTGAGTACGGCTTTCGCAGCGAAAATTCGTGTTTGTGCGTACTGAAAACCCGCATGTTTTGCTCTACATTAGGTAGTCTGTACCAGTCTGAATTCTGAAAGCAAAACTCCGTGCGTATTCACATAATCGAGGATGATCTGGCGGTCTCTGATGCCTTGGCCACTGTTTTGAGTGTCCTTGGTCATGCACCGCTTTGCTATCCCGATGCGGAGAGTTTTCTGGCAGAGCCTGCACCTGATTCCGAAGATCTGGTGATTGTTGATCTGGGCCTTCCTGGCATTGGCGGGGAGGAAGTGGTTCGGCGCCTGGAGCTGAACCAGGAACCGCCACGGGTGATCGTGATTTCCGGCCATTCGAAGTCCAAGCTGGAGCGAAAGCTGCCACAGTTTGCCTCCATGACTGTACTGCGCAAGCCTCTGTCATTTCCGGCACTTGCAGAACATTTGAACTGATTTCCCCTTCCAGAAAATCTCCCGAGGCGATCCGTCTCAATCGGTAAAAAACGCGACCTTCTTGGTGTGCTTCATGCCGCTCGATCTGCGGGTAACTGCTTAGGGATACTTACGTATTCCATATGGTAACTATGTAGTTGGCCTTACGCATTCGACCGAATTTCTTGATCGAGATCATCGGTCTAGCTTGTTCTTAGCAAGGGCGTTGGGCAGTCGGACGGGACTGAGCCAACACTGACCGGGATAGGCAGAAGATGATCTTCTGTTCCTCATGTCTATTGTGCCCCTTGCTGCGTAAAGGAGGGGTCTGAAATGGCATACCTGGAACACGAAGCGAACGGTCAATATGGCGCTGCGCGGGCGGCTGCACGCCCCATGGCAGTGGCAACTCAACCGACATTTGAGGCCTTCGGCGCCAAACTCACGAAATTCGGCGCGCATGACGTCGTGTATTACGAGGGCGACGAGGCAAAACGTCTCTATCAGCTGGCCAGCGGCACGATCATGCTCTTCAAGCTGCTCCCGGACGGACGGCGCCAGGTTGTCGAAATCCTGCGCCCCGGCGACATCTTCGGTTTGTCCGCCGGTGAGGAACAGGACTGCACCGCTGAAACGCTGACTGAAGCGACGGTTCGTGAAGTTGACCTGAAGCAGGTCGAAGCATCGGTTGATCTTCAGCGCCAGCTCACAAAGTGCTTGACCAACCAGATGAACATTCTGCACGAACACGCAGTGTTGCTAGGCCGCAAGTCTGCCGTCGAGCGCGTCGCATCGTTCTTGATGTACCTCGTGCCCAACCGTGGTGGCGGTGTTGGCTGTGTCGGACCTGATCCGAGCAAGTCAGACGATGGGTGTGATCTCCAGCTGCATATGACGCGCCAGGAAATCGCGGACTATCTCGGTCTGACGATCGAAACCGTGAGCCGTGTGGTCTCCGACCTCAAGCGCCGCGGCGTGATCCGGATCGACCGGTCCGACAAGATCCATCTGAACCGGATTTGCGGTCTTTGCCAGATGACGGGCATTCACTGAGTTCCCAAAAACTTCGGGGCCCACCGAACTGTGCATCCTCCCATCGGCCCCCTTGCCGGCGCAGCCCCTGCGCCGGCTGTTTTGCGCCGGACGTGGGCGGGGAAAGATTGACCGAGGAAACCTCGCCACCAAAACTTATGCTCAAACTGCCATGGAATGCTTGCCCGCGCCGGCGTCTCGCCCGCCAAGATAGGCATCGAAAGCTGCCGCGGCGAGGCGGACATAGCTCTGACCTCTTTTCGGAATGACCACCGTCCAGCCATCCAGCCGAACCAGACCCTGGTCGACCAGCTCCTGAAGTGCATCCATCGACGGCAAAAGATCAACTGGTTCGGTGCTGAACTGTCGACAGGTCTCTTCGATGTCGCACAGATGATTGGTCATCAGTTGTTCGATGATGCTGCCGCGCAGGCGGTCATCAGTGCTCAGTGCCATGCCTTTGGCAACAGGAAGCTTGCCATCGGCAATGGCCCGGCTCCAATGCCTGACATCAGGCATGTTCTGGACGTAACCTTGGCTGAGCTTCCCGATTGACGAAACGCCAAAACCGATCAGCTGGTCGCCCGTGTCCGTCGTATAGCCCTGGAAATTGCGCCGCAACTCTCCCTGTTGCTCCGCGATCGCCATGGAATCGTCCGGTCTGGCAAAATGATCGAGGCCGATCGCCAGGTACCCGGCGCTCAAGAGGTCGGCGCGAGCCGCTTCAGCGAGGGCAAGGCGCTCTGCAGCGGAGGGAAGGCGGCTTTCATCAATCAGGCGCTGATGTTTTTTCATCCATGGCACATGGGCATAGCCGAAGAGCGCAATCCGGCCCGGATTCAGCTCAACGGTGCGCGCAACCGTGTCACGGATGGTCTCTAGCGATTGTTCCGGCAAGCCATACATCAGGTCGAAGTTCAACGCAGCCAGACCGGCATGCCGCAGCCGCTCCGTTGCGGTCTTGACGAGGTCATAGGACTGAACGCGGCCAATTGCGACTTGAACAGTGGGGTCGAAATCCTGAACGCCAAGGCTTGCCCGATTGACACCCATCGTCACCAGCGTTTCGGCGAGGGATGCGCTGACGTAGCGTGGATCAAGCTCGATGGCGTGTTCGATGTCTGGTGATAAATCAAACAGGACCCGCATCATCCCGGCAAGGTCTAGAAGGCTCTGCTCAGGCAACAGGCTAGGCGTCCCGCCGCCCCAGTGAATGTGCCTGACCTGACCCGGTGTCTTGAGGTGATCGGCGACCAGTTCCAGCTCTTGACCAAGCGTTTTGGCGTAGGAAAGAAGCGGGGCCTCCTGGCGCGTTGCCTTGGTGTAGCAGCCGCAGTAGTGGCACATCTCACGGCAATAGGGGACGTGCAAATAGAGCGAGAGGCTGTCTCGAGGTGACAGCGCGCCAAGCCAGTCCGAATAGATCGCGTCGGTAACGCCCGCATTAAAATGCGGCGCAGTCGGATAACTGGTGTAGCGCGGCACGTTGCGCATGGCATAGGATGAGAATGTGTCAGTCATTCCGGCAAACTGACGTGAGCGCGCCCTTCAGTCTTTGATCTTTCGCAAGGTGAAGGAAATCAGGTCAGGTTTGCCATCCCGAAAATCGGCTCAGGAAGTAGAAGATGGTGCAGGACGCCTTCCAGCTCGATCCAACTCGGCTTCATCTGTTCGGCTCTTTTGACAGCGCCAATCTGGTGGTGCGCTTCATTCTCGAAGAGCTCGAAATGGATTATCGCTTTGTCGAGATCAATCGCGCCAATCGAATGAACAGGTCGCCCGAATATCTCGAACTCAATCCGCAGGGCTTGCTGCCGGTCCTGATTGATCCCGATCAGAAAGAGCCTCTTTTCGAGACGGCTGGGATTCTTCTTTATCTAGCCGACAAGACCGGGCGACTGGCGCCACAGGTGGCTTCGCCCGACCGGGGCAGGCTCCTGTCATGGCTGTTCTTTCTGTCCAACACGTTGCACGCCGATCTCAGGATATCTTTTAGGCCGGAGCGCTACATGTCGGATGAGGCAGGGTTGCCTCATCTGGCCGCCGCCCTGGAAACCCGGATCGAACAAGGCTTCTCGCATCTGGAAACGGCATTCCAAGGGTCGGCGGGTCCCTACATGCTGGGTTCAACACCCTCAATTCTCGACTTCTATGCCGCTGCCTGTGTGCGGTGGTATCAACTCTATCCTGCGACGCGGGTGTTCGATGCGGATCGCTGGCCGGCGCTTCATGGCATGTTGTCTTTGCTGCAGGACCGGCCGTCGGTTCAGCGGGCGATCGCCAAGGAGGAAGTCGGCGGTTCGGCATTTCTAGAGCCCCAGCGGCCCGATCTGGACGAGGCAGCCCTGTTGGGCACCTAAGGTCCAACATCTTTTCAAAAGGACATTGCGTTGAATTTGAATTGGCCATCGTGGCAGACGTTGCGCTCGATTGCTCTGACGGTTGCTCTTGGAGCGGCCGGAGGACTGGTCTTCACAGCTATGGGCCTGCCTGCGGCGTGGATGTCTGGTGCGATGGTGGCTGTCGCTGCGGCCGCGCTTGGCAGGCTGCCGGTCGCCTTGCCCGATCCTTTGCGGGACGCCCTCTTTGTCGTCTTGGGGCTCTCCATGGGGGCGGGTGTAACCCCCGAGGTGGTCGAGCGGGTGAGCGACTGGCCATGGACGATGGCGGCGCTCCTGCTTGTGGTGGCCCTGGTCACGGGGGCAACATTCATATTCTTGCGCTATGCCGTTCGATGGGATCCTGAGGCCGCCTACTTCGGCGCAATCCCGGGAGCGCTGTCCTTCGTCATGGCTCTGGCCGCGGAACGTCAGGTTGATCTGGCGCGGATCGCTGCGTCCCAATCGACCCGGCTCTTGATCCTGGTTGTGGTGCTGCCACTTTTCATCACGTCCACCGCCAGCAATCCACCACACGGTCTTGAACGCGATGTCTTGCCGACGCTTCTCCAGATGGTGATCCTGTTCGCGCTGTGCATCGGCGCAAGTTTTGTGGCGGTGCGTGTCGGCGTCCCCGGAGGATGGATGACAGGGGCGTTCTTCATGAGTTCTGCCTTGAACGCGTCGGGCGTGATCCCGGTGGCATTGCCTGAGTTTGTCTTGATTCCCTGCTACATCGGCCTTGGGTGTTTTATCGGAAGCCGGTTCACTTCAACGTCGCTGACGGTGTTCCTCCGCATCATAAAGGCCAGCATGGGGGCGGTCGCCGTCGGTTTGTGTGTCTCCACAGTGATTGCGTTGGTCGTGTCGACTGTTCTCGGCTTGCCCTTCGGCCAATTGCTCCTGGCCTATGCGCCAGGCGGTCTCGAGGTCATGACACTGCTGGCGTTCATGATGGATCTGGACCCGGCGTTCGTCGCCGCTCATCAGCTGGTTCGCTACATCGGGATGGTTCTGCTTCTCCCCTTTGCGACCCGGCTTTTTCTCGGTCCCGGGTAAGGCTGCGCGTCTGTTTACGGATTCGTTTTCCGCTACTCGACAAAGACCCGTTGCCCCCCTTCAAGCTTGTTTTTGCCGCGCAAATTGCCGCAGCGGCTTCGTGTCAGCCATCTTTTGGGGGTGGAGTCGGGCAGTCTTGATCTGGATCAACGTCAGCCTGCCCACGCCATGCGCAAGGTCGGACCAATCGTTGGCACAGTGTAACGATATAGAAGACTGGGGCGCGCAAAATGGCACAGACACAGGCCAGATTGATCACACTCGAGGAAGGTCTGTTTGCAGCCTTCCTTGTGGTGTTGGCATTCGCCTGCCTGATCGTGGCGGGCAAAACTTACGATCAAGTGATGGCATTTCACGCAATGCTCGGCGCATTCGTCGCGGCCGGCAGCGTGTTTGTCATCTTCAAGAATTACTTCGATGACGGCGGGATTCCGATCCCGCAGGAAATCAACGGGAAGCCGAACTACAACATGGCGCCGGTCAAGTTCGGCGTGGTGGCTGCCATGTTCTGGGGCATCGCGGGCTTTACCGTCGGT
Organism: Roseibium sp.; assembly: GCF_039982295.1. GTDB lineage: Bacteria > Pseudomonadota > Alphaproteobacteria > Rhizobiales > Stappiaceae > Roseibium. Next base: position 24,652 of record NZ_JBDWYP010000082.1, on the reverse strand, counting down.
TTGATCATTGCCTCGCAGCTGGCCTGGCCGGCGCTGAACTTTGACCTGCCCTGGACCAATTTCGGTCGACTGCGTCCGCTTCATACGTCGGCCGTGATCTTTGCGTTCGGCGGGAACGTCCTTATTGCGACCTCCATGTATGTGGTTCAGCGTACGTGCCGTGTGCGCATGCCAGGCTCGGTTCTCCCCTGGTTCGTGATCATCGGCTACAACGTCTTCATCGTCATTGCCGGGACGGGCTATCTGCTCGGCGCAACCCAATCCAAGGAATATGCTGAACCTGAATGGTACGCAGACCTTTGGCTGACCATCGTCTGGGTTGCCTACCTCTTGCTGTTCCTGATGACTTTGTGGAAGCGGAAAGAGCCGCATATCTATGTGGCCAACTGGTTCTATCTGGCCTTTATCGTCACCATCGCGATGTTGCATCTGGTCAACAACGCCACGATCCCAGTGACGGTCTATGGCACCAAATCCTACATCGTCTGGTCAGGTGTTCAGGATGCGATGGTACAGTGGTGGTATGGCCACAATGCTGTCGGTTTCTTCCTGACTGCAGGCTTCCTCGCGATCATGTACTACTTCGTACCCAAGCGCGCTGAGCGGCCGGTTTACTCTTACCGGCTGTCGATCGTGCACTTCTGGGCGTTGATCTTCCTCTACATCTGGGCCGGACCGCACCACCTGCATTATACGGCTCTGCCGCAGTGGGCTTCGACCTTGGGGGCAACCTTCTCGATCATCCTCTGGATGCCATCCTGGGGTGGCATGATCAATGGTCTGATGACCCTGTCAGGTGCCTGGGACAAGCTGCGGACTGATCCTGTCCTGCGCATGATGGTGGTGTCCGTTGCCTTCTATGGCATGTCCACTTTCGAAGGTCCCTTGATGAGCCTTCGCTCGGTGAACTCGCTTTCGCATTACACCGACTGGACCATCGGTCACGTTCACTCAGGTGCTTTGGGCTGGGTTGGCTACATCTCCTTTGGAGCGCTGTACTGCCTGGTTCCGTGGCTGTGGAACAAGAAGAACCTTTACTCGCTCAAGCTGGTCAACTGGCACTTCTGGCTCTCGACTCTCGGCATCGTTCTCTACATCACCTCCATGTGGGTGTCCGGGATCATGCAGGGCCTGATGTGGCGTGCCTATGATGCGCTGGGCTTCCTCGAGTATTCCTTCATTGAAACCGTTGAGGCGATGTACCCCTTCTACGTGATCCGTGCATTGGGCGGCGCTCTGTTCGTCTTTGGCGCTGTGATCATGGCCTACAACCTCTGGATGACTGTCCGTCATGGCGAAGCTGAAGAAGCTGAAGCCAGCGCGGCCGGCCATCTGGCTGCGGCCGAATAAGGGGAGGAGACAAAATGTCAGTATGGTCAAAGCACCAAATCTTCGAAAAGAACTCCTTCGTTCTCCTCATAGGCATTCTGATCGTGGTCGCCATCGGCGGTCTCGTTGAGATTGCACCGCTCTTCTATCTCAAGAGCACCATTGAAAAGACCGAGGGCGTTCGTCCCTATACCCCGCTCGAGCTGGTCGGCCGGAACATCTATATCCGCGAGGGCTGCTACCTGTGCCACTCGCAGATGATCCGCCCGATGCGCGACGAGCTGGAGCGTTACGGTCACTTCTCGCTGGCCGCGGAGTCCATGTACGACCACCCCTTCCAGTGGGGGTCCAAGCGGACCGGTCCTGATCTTGCGCGCGTTGGCGGCAAGTATTCGGACGATTGGCATGTGGAGCATCTTATTGATCCTCGCTCCGTGGTGCCTGTCTCGATCATGCCCGGCTATCCGTTTCTGGCTGAAACCAAGCTGAGCACGCGTGGCATGGGTGATCATCTGAAGACGAACGTGCTCGTTGGTGTTCCCTATACCGAGGAACAGATCGCCAGCGCATCGAGAGATGTTCTCGGCCAAGCCATGCCGGATACAGACGCCTCCGATGAGTTCATGGAGCGCTATCCCACCGCCATGGTACGGGATTTCGACGGCAATCCGAAGGAAGTCACCGAGATGGACGCGCTCGTCGCCTATCTCCAGATGCTCGGAACCATGGTTGATTTCTCAATCTACGACGACAAGGCAAACCTGAGGTAATGCAATGAACGAGACCTATTCCGCAGTGGCAGGCTTCGCTCAGACCTGGGGCCTTCTCTACTTTGTTGTCCTGTTTGGCATCGTGCTGGCCTACGTGTTCTGGCCGAAGAACCGCAAGGACTTCGATGATGCCGCCCAGATCCCGTTTCGGGAGGATTGATACATGTCCGATAGTCACAAACCCGAACTTGATCAGATTTCCGGGGTCGAAACCACCGGCCACGAGTGGGACGGCCTGAAGGAACTCAACAACCCGCTGCCGCGCTGGTGGCTCTATACCTTCTACGCCTGCATTGTCTGGGCCATAGGCTATTGGGTGGTCTATCCGTCCTGGCCCATGGTCTCCAGCTATGCGACCGGGGTCCTTGGCGACAGTCAGCGCGCCAATGCGCTGGCCGCGTATGATGCGGGCATCGCAGAACGCGCGGGCATTGGAGATCAACTGGTCGCAGCGTCGTTCGAAGACATCCGCACCACGCCGAACCTGCTCGAGTTTGCCTCGGCAAACGGTCGCGCAGCATTCGGTGACAACTGCGCGCCGTGTCACGGTTCGGGGGCGATCGGTTCGCCGGGCTATCCGAACCTTCAGGACGACAACTGGATCTGGGGCGGCACTGTGGACGATATCCACACCACGCTTCTTTACGGGATCCGTTCGGATCATGACGAGGCGCGCTTCGGCGATATGCCGGCCTTTGGCACTGACGAGCTGCTCACCCGCGAAGAGATTTCGCAGGTCGCCAGTTACGTCGCATCCAAGACCGGACTTGAACCGGAAGAAGGTGTCGACCTGGCCGCCGGCGAGACGCTCTATGTCGATAATTGCGCGGCATGTCACGGCGAAGACCTCAAGGGCATGATTGAAGTCGGCGCACCGAACCTGACATCGGCGACATACCTCTATGGCAAGTCCGTGGATGCCATCAAGGCGCAGATCTACAGCCCGCGCAATGGCGTCATGCCGGCGTGGGAGGCGCGTCTTGATCCGGCGACGATCAAGTCGCTGGCCGTATATGTCCATTCCTTCGGGGGTGGCCAGTAGTCCTGGGAGATTGGTCCGGCTGATCCCGGATCAACGAGAGAAGACGACGCAGGCCGGGTGTCCGGCCTGCAGGACGCAAAGGATCCTATTGGGGCAGGATCCGAAACAGAAGGACGGACGGCATGTCTGCCGACACCGAAGCCACGCAGGCCGAACACGCGGAAGAGTGGTTCGCCTCAGCCAAGAAGATCTATCCGATGGCCGTCAAGGGCACGTTCCGGAGGATCAAATGGGCGATCTTGTTCATCACGCTCGGGATCTATTATTTCCTGCCCTTCATTCGCTTTGATCGCGGGCCCAACGCCCCGGATCAGGCGGTGCTCGTCGACTTGGCGGGCCGCCGTGGCTACTTTTTCTTCATCGAGATCTGGCCTCAGGAAGTTTACTACATTACCGGCCTGCTGATCATCGCGGCCGTTGCTCTGTTCTTGATGAACGCGGTCGCAGGCCGCGTCTGGTGCGGCTATCTCTGTCCGCAGACCGTCTGGACCGACCTCTTCCTCTATGTTGAGCGAAAGATCGAGGGAGATCGGCGCGAGCGTATGGCCTTGGACAGGGCGCCGTGGACAGCCGGCAAGGTCGGACGCAGGGCTGCCAAGCACTTCTTCTGGCTCATGATCGCATGGTGGACCGGCGGCGCATGGGTGCTCTATTTCTCCGACGCGCCGACGCTGGTCTATAATCTTGCCACGTTCCAGGCACCGTTCAGCGCCTATCTCTGGATCGCGATCCTGACCGCGACTACCTATCTGCTGGCTGGCTTCATGCGCGAGCAGGTGTGCATCTACATGTGCCCATGGCCACGCATTCAGGCCGCGCTGACGGATGAGAAGGCCCTGAATGTTACCTACAAGTGGGACCGCGGCGAACCGCGCGGATCGCTGAAGCAGAACAAGGCTCTTGAGCTGAAGGGATTGCCGGCTGGCGATTGCGTCGACTGTCACCAGTGTGTCCATGTCTGCCCAACTGGCGTCGATATCCGCAAGGGAACACAGCTCGACTGCATCCAGTGCGGGCTCTGCATCGACGCCTGTGACAATGTCATGGAGAAGGTCGGAAAGCCGACCGGGCTGATTGGCTATGACACTGACGAGAACATCGAGCGCCGGATCGAGGGCAAGGAATCGGTCTACGAAATCGTGCGCGTGCGGACTGTTGTCTATGCCGCGGTGATTGCTCTTGTGGGCGGCATCATGTTGTTTGCGTTGCTGACCCGCGATTTTGCCGGCATCAACGTTCTTCATGATCGCAATCCGATTTTCGTCACGCAAACCGATGGCTCTATCCGCAATGGCTACACCGTTCGGCTTTTGAACAAACGAAACCATGAGCGGAATTTCATGCTGCATGTCGAAGGCATGCCCGCTGGAACAAGTGTTGAAGCCGTGGGTATCGACACGACCTTCGCCGGAAGGCCGATCATTGAGGTTGGCGCTGACACGACCCGGGAGGTGCGTGTGCTTGTCAATTCGCCGGCCGGTGTCAAAATGCCAAAGAGCACCGAGATTGTTTTCCGTCTGACGGAATCGGTGATGGGCGAGGTCGTAACAGCTGATGACTACTTCAAAGCGCCATAGGAGCGGAAAATGACCACGACGCATCAAGGCGCCATGCCCAAAGACCCCAAGGCCTTCACAGGGCGCACCGTTCTGTTCTGGCTGTTCGGTTTCTTTGCCGTCATCTTTGCAGCGAATGCCGTGTTCATCTGGCTGGCTGTCGGATCCTTCCCGGGTGTTGTTGTCGAGAGCTCCTACACGGCAGGTCAGACCTACAATCAGGAAATCGCCGATGCCAAAGCCCAGTCTGAACGCGGATGGCAGGTGAAAGCCGATCTGACGCGTGCAGCAAACGGCGGGGCCTCCCTCAAGGTCGAGGCGCGAGACAAGCTCGGCGCCCCGCTGACCGGACTGGCCTTTGTCGCGCATCTCAATCATCCGACCCATGACGGCGTGGATCTTGATGTTGCGCTGGTTGAGGGCGAGAGCGGCGTCTACACCGGGACAGCCGATGCTCTGGCGGCCGGAAACTGGAACATGGTTCTGGACGCTGAAAGTGCCAACGAGCGCCTGTTCAGATCCGAGAACCGTATTTTCCTTTCCGAGTGAGTCAGGGTCCCATGAACGTTCACGCACGCGATTGGGATGCTTTCGTAACCCCCGCCGAAGAGGGCGCGGTGCATATGGATCTGGCGGTGGAGGGCATCACCTGCGCCGCCTGCATGGGGGAGATTGAACGCGGTCTCTCCCGTCTTCCCGGCATCCGCAAAGCCAGGGTCAATCTGACCAGTCAGCGGCTTGCCGTGGATTGGGACACAGGGCAGACCGGCGCCGATCAGATCGTCGCTGAGCTATCAAGGCTTGGCTATACTGCTCATCCCTTCGATCCGGCGAGCCAGAAAGACCGTCAGGACCAGACCGGCAAGAACCTGCTGCGATGCATGGCCGTGGCGGGGTTCGCAGGCATGAACATCATGTTGCTCTCCGTTTCCGTCTGGTCCGGAAACGCAACCGACATAACGCCTGAAACGCGCGATTTCTTTCATTGGCTATCCGCACTGATTGCCCTGCCGACGGTTGCCTATTCAGGCCGACCGTTCTTCAAAAGTGCGTTTTCTGCTCTGCGGGCAGGGCGGCTGAACATGGATGTGCCGATCGTTATCGGCGTCACGCTGGCAGTCGGGCTGTCCCTGATCCAGACCATGCAGCATCAACACCACGCCTATTTCGAATCCGCGGTGATGTTGCTCTTCTTCCTTTTGGTCGGTCGCTATCTGGATCACAACATGCGCGGCCGTACGCGCTCATTTGCTGAAAACATAGCCGCCCTGAAGGCCGAAGTTGCAGCTCGTATTGGAGCAGATGGCACGGTACGCGAAGTGCCTTTGTCCAAGATTGAACCGGGCGATATGGTTCTGGTGATGGCCGGTGACCGTGTTCCTGTCGACGGCGTCGTCGTTGATGGCCGTTCGGAAATCGACCAGAGCCTTGTGACCGGTGAGACAATTTTGCATCCCGTCGAAAAGGGCACCCAGGTTTATGCTGGCACATTGAACGGTGACGGCACGCTAAAGGTCCGGGTAAGCGCCGCCACAGGTGCAACGCTGCTTGATGAGGTCAATCGGCTGCTGGAGACGGCAACCCAGGCAAAGTCGCTCTATGTCAGACTGGCCGATCGCGCCGCACAGCTGTATGCGCCCATCGTACATGGCGCAGCCGCCGTGACCTTCGCTGGCTGGATGTTGGCCGGGGCCGATTGGCAGCCAGCTCTGGTGATTGCGATCTCTGTCTTGATCATCACATGCCCTTGTGCTCTCGGTCTCGCGGTCCCCGCTGTCCAGGTCGTAGCCTCGGGCCAGCTCTTCAAGTCCGGGGTCTTGCTGAACTCCGGTGACGCGATCGAACGCTTGTCGGATGTGGATACCATTGTCTTCGACAAGACCGGAACCCTGACCACCGCGGAACCATGTCTGCTCGATAACGGGCAGCTTTCTGACGAGCTTCTGGCACTTGTCGGGCGCTTGGCACTTTCAAGCCGCCATCCTCTATCATCGGCATTGGTGAAGGAGAGCGGCGCGTTGCGGCCGTTCGGATCTGTCTCGGAGACGCCTGGCGCAGGGATCGAGACCACAGTCGACGGGTGGGCGCTTCGCCTTGGAGGTCCTGCATTTTGCAGCGTTCCGGATGCGGAGATAGCTGCGCTCATGAAAAAACACCCGGGAGCCTCGGTAATTGCAGTAAAGTACGGCACCGAACCGGCGGTGCTTTTGCCATTACGCCAATCCTTGCGGCAAGACGCTGCCGCGGTGATGGCAGAATTGTCCGGGCTTGGCTATCAGCTTGAAATTCTGTCTGGCGACAGGGAAGGGGCTGTTCGGGCTGTGGCCGAGGAACTTGAACTTGCCAACTGGCGGGCGGAGGTCAAGCCTGGTGAAAAGATCGCCCATCTCGAAACGCTGAAGCGGCAAGGGCGGAAAGTGCTTATGGTTGGAGACGGTCTCAATGATGCTCCTGCGCTGGCCGGCTCACATGTGTCCTTGTCACCCGTCACTGCGGTTCATCTGTCCCAGGCTGCTGCCGATGCGGTCTTTCTGGGCGATAAATTGCAGCCGGTGGCAAACGCCCTTCAAATCTCGCGACGGGCACGCAGAGCAATAGAGCAAAATCTCTGGATCTCTGCACTTTACAATGTCGTCGCCGTTCCAATTGCCGTCGCCGGTATGGTCACGCCACTGATGGCGGCGGTCGCCATGTCTGCATCCTCGATTGCGGTAACGGCAAACGCCCTTCGCCTGCGATGGGGAGATGGCGGGTCAGCCCGCTCGGAGCTTTGAATGGACGTCCTCATCTACCTCATACCGATCGCACTGTTCCTTGGCTTGCTTGGATTGGCCGGCTTCCTGTGGTCGCTGAAAAGCGGTCAATTCGAAGATCTGGAAGGTGCGAAATGGCGCATTCTTGAGGACGATGACCTGGAAGGGCCTGCAGATAAGAAGGGCGGCGAAAGCTAGGACCTGTCGGTGTTCTGCGTGTTGCGAGCGCCTTCAGGAAAAAAGCGTCGTGACAACCATACTTGCGGCGACCAGCACCAGGCCAAGGCCAGAGACAAGCAGCGCATTTTCCTTCCACGATGAATGCGAGGGGCCGCCTCGGCCAGCTGAGCTTGTTTCTCTATCTGCCTTAGCGGAAGAAAGTAGCTCTATGTCGTCTCGTGACATGTGGCTCGACGGCATTTTGGACCTGCAACGCGGTTTCAAGCAGGGGCATTGGCCCCTTTGGATGCGTCCCACAGGACACCCAAAGCGCTAAAAGTCTCGTTAATCTGGAGTTGTAAAAGGCGTTAATGCTCAGCAACAATACCAAGGTGTGAAAATGTGGCTGAGCCTTTGATCGGGCGACTTAACCGCCTGCTGCCGGATAAATCGACTGGGCGACGTTGCCATTGGCATCAACGATGTTGCAGTCCGCATCGACGGTACCCTTCGGCAGTCCGAGCACGTCCCAAACGTCGACAAGGGCCTCCTTGAGACGGGCGATGAGTGCATCATCGTGTAGCGGTGTGGGGGTGATCCGCAAACGTTCGGTCCCGCGCGGGACCGTTGGATAATTGATGGGCTGAATATAGATGCCATGCTTGTCCAGCAGCATGTCACTGGCTTTTTTGCAAAGGTCAGGATTGGCGACCAGCACTGGCACGATATGGGTCTCGGACAGCATCACGGGGAGGCCAGCTGCGCTCAGCGCCTCTTTTGTACGTTGGGCCTGGCGCTGATGCGCGGTGCGCTCGCTCTGGGACGTTTTGAGATGGCGGATCGACGTGCAGGCTGCAGCCGCAAGACTTGGCGGGATTGCCGTGGTGAAGATGAACCCCGGTGCATAGGAACGTACCGCGTCGACAATTGACTGGCGGGCCGTGATATAGCCGCCCATCACGCCAAATGCCTTGGCCATTGTGCCTTCGATCACGTCGATACGATCCATCACCCCGTCGCGTTCGCAGATGCCCGCGCCGCGCTCGCCATACATGCCGACGGCATGCACCTCATCGATGTAGGTCATGGCATTGTACTTGTCGGCAAGGTCAGCGATCTGCTCGATCGGGGCAATGTCGCCATCCATCGAATAGACGGATTCAAACACGATCAGCTTTGCGCGCTCACTGCCGGCCGCCTTGAGAAGATCTTCCAGGTGCTCCAGGTCGTTGTGACGCCAAACCTGCTTGGCGGTTCCCGATCCGCGCACGCCGGCAATCATGGATGCATGATTGAGTTGGTCCGAAAGGATGAGGCAGTCCGGCAGCAGTTTTGCAATGGTCGAAATCGAGGCTTCGTTGGAGACAAAACCGGACGTGAAGACGAGCGCTGCATCCTTGCCATGAAGGTCGGCAAGTTCGCGTTCAAGTTGTACCAGGGGATGATTGGTGCCTGAGATATTGCGGGTGCCGCCAGCGCCAGCTCCCATTTTCTCGGCAGCTTGCGTCAGCGCAGAAATAACGGCCGGGTTCTGGCCCATACCCAGGTAGTCGTTGGAGCACCAAACCGTAATGTCGCGCTCGAGGCCATTCTCGGCGCGCCAAACTGCTTTTGGAAATTCCCCGGCGACCCTCTCCAGATCGGCGAAAACCCGATAGCGCTTTTCATCCCGAAGGGCGTCAATCGCACGTTCAAAGGTTTCTTCGTAGTTCATTCCATGAACCTTATTCTTCTCTGACGTCTTTTGCGGACCCTAGCCAGTCAGACTCTCAAAGTCTAACGGCAGATTGACGCGCTCGCGAAACCCGTTTGGCGGTGATCGCTACCTGATGCTTTCACCTTCTTGCTAACTTGCTGAGCAAACGAGGTAATTGATCGAGCGCAAGTTTTTCAAATTTCTTGCGTGCTCAAGCCTGTCTTCAAATTGGAACACCTGAAGTGACCCACTATAAACCGCCACGTCTTTGATGGGAGAGAATTAGCTTATCTTGAACATTAATAACTCAATTTTCAGGATTTCCTGCCAATTGTAGGATGACATGGAGGTTTGCTAGGTGAGTGTTGATCTTTCTTCACTGACGTTTTTGCTGGTCGAAGACAGTGCGTATATGCGTACGATCCTGCGCACGATGTTGCAGGGTTTTGGTGCACGTCGCATTGTTGAAGCTGAAGACGGCGCGTCCGGTCTGGAAGCGATGGACCGTGCAAACCCTGATATCCTGATTCTGGATTGGGTCATGCCGATCCTCGATGGCGCGGACATGGTGCGCATGATCCGCAGTCCGAACAATCCCTTCGCCTATATTCCGATCATCATGGTGACCGCGCATACAGAGCGTAGCCGGATCGTTGAAGCCCGGCGGTTGGGAGTTCACGAACTCCTGTCGAAGCCCATCTCGGCAAAAGCACTATACCAACGTGTTTCAAGTGTGGTTCTTCATCCACGCGACTTCATCAAGACCGCGACCTACTTCGGTCCCGCTCCGCGCGAAATTCGCAATCGTCAGAAAATCTGGCAGGGAGCGCCGGGCGGCCCGGGTGACCCAAATGGTCCACAGGGCGGAGCGAAGCCTGATGTTGCAGCCATCGGATAAGCTGCACCTCCTGCGATAGCGCAAGATGCATCAAGTTCAAATTTATTGAATGGACTCAGGCCGCGTGTCTGATGGCTGGGGCTGCTAGCGGCAGTTCGTGTTCGGTGGTGGTCGAGTTCATGAGGAATTCGCTCATGAGATCCAGATCGACCGCGTAGTGCGCCAGCAAAAACTTGGAGAGCGTCTCCGGGGGCAGATGGCGTAGTCCCTCGATTGCCTGATTGAAGGCTTCCAGCGTGTCGAGTGTCTTCTTCAGTTCAACCATACAAACTAACTCCCATGTGCCGTTATGTAATTTCTCCGATTATGGTTAAATTTGCCTAAATGGCGCACACGTCGACCTTAAAGGGAAGCCTTTGTATTTGGGGCTTGATCTACCTTCGCGTTTTCGCATCGAATGCACACATGTCCTTAAACACATGACATTATATCGAAAGAGAAATGGCCTTCGTGGAAAAGGTCAGAGAGACAGGGGAACGTTTTGCAAACCGTCTATATCTTGAATGGCCCAAACCTGAATCTGCTGGGAAAGCGTCAGCCGGAGATCTACGGCAAGGAAACACTTCAGGATATCGAGGTTGCCTGCGGAAAGATCGCCGAGGCAAATGGTATGAAAGTCCGCTTTCTGCAAAGCAATGCGGAACACCAGTTGATCGACTGGATTCATGAGGCCCGGGAAAGTGCCTGCGGTATCATCATAAATCCCGCAGCCTATACGCATACGTCAGTGGCCCTTTTGGATGCACTCAGCACTTTCGAGCGCCCGGTGTTCGAGGTGCATATTTCCAATGTGCACAAGCGCGAGAGCTTTCGCCATCATTCCTATGTGTCTTTAAGAGCTGATGGCGTTATCGCTGGTTGCGGCGCGCAAGGCTACGAGCTGGCGCTTCTCAGGCTCATTCGCGTACTCGGCTCCTGACCGGTCCAAGGGTGTCCGGCTAGTAACCGTTGCCTTTGAAGAACTCGCGAACAATCGTTTTGAAGATAATCTTGATGTCGAGAAGCGGCGAGTGACGCGCGACATAGGCAAGGTCGTGCTCAAGACGCATGTGCGCGGCATGAGGAACCTTGGTCTCACCGCGATAACCATTGACCTGCGCAAGCCCGGTGATGCCAGGCTTGACCCGGTGGCGCTGATGATAGCGTGGATCGAATTCCTCATACGGCAGACCGGCAGCCAGCATGCCCGGCACGTGGGGGCGTGGCCCGACCAATGACATTTCGCCCTTCAGGACATTGAACAGCTGGGGCAGTTCGTCGAAGTTGCTTCGCCTCAGAAAGCGGCCGACCGGCGTCATCCGGGGGTCATCACGCACGGTCTGTTGCCGCCCGCTGGCGTCACCGAGATCTGCGTACATGGATCTGAACTTGAGTATGGTGAACGTCGACCCATTCCTACCGTGGCGCGTCTGTCGGAAGAGAACCGATCCGGTGCTGTTCACCTTGATCGCAATGGCAATCCCTGCCATCAGCGGCGCAAGCAATAAGATGCCGGACACCGCCCCGACAATGTCAAACAGCCTCTTTATCCCGGCGTAGCGTCGCGCATCCGGCAAGGTGTTAGAAATTGCCATATGAGGCGCTTGGCGTTTGGCGCCGTTTGGCGGAGTTCTATCGACTAGTGCGACTGGAGGCACCCTGTTTCACTCCCTGTAGTTTGGAAGGAAATGTAACGATCCCCTATGGTTAACCCAAGGTTAAAGCGAAAAAGTGGTTAATAGCGGCGCGCTTGGCAACGCAGTAGAGCGGACGCTTAATACGCCCGCCCTACGCTTGTGTATTTGAAGCCGCGTTCGATCATGTAATCGCTCTGGTAGATGTTCCTGAGGTCGATCACATTGGGTGCGGCAAGCGTTTGCCGGACACGGTCGAGGTCAAGCGCGCGGAACTGGTCCCATTCGGTGACAATGACAACCGCATCGGCGTTTTCGATGGCGTGATAGGGCCCGTCACAGAATAGAACATCGCTCATCAGGTGCGAGGCTTCGTCCATGGAGGCGGGGTCATAGGCGCGGATCTTGGCGCCAGCCTCTTGCAGCTTGGCGACAATGTCGATCGAGGGGGCTTCGCGCATGTCGTCGGTGTTGGGCTTGAAGGCAAGGCCGAGGAGAGCGATGGTCTTGCCACTGACGTCCCCGCCCATGTGGGCAATCACCTTGTCCGCCATCTTCTTCTTGCGCTCTGAATTCACCTCGATGACGCTGTCGACGATCTTCAGCTCCGAGCCCGCGTCCTGGCCGATCTTGGACAGCGCCAGCGTGTCCTTCGGGAAACAGGAGCCGCCATAGCCGGGGCCTGCGTGCAGGAACTTGTTGCCAATGCGGTTGTCGAGCCCGATGCCACGGGAAACTTCCTGCACATTGGCGCCTACTTTCTCGCAAAGGTCGGCAATCTCGTTGATGAAAGTGATCTTCACCGCAAGGAAGGCGTTGGCGGCATATTTGATCAGCTCGGAGGTGCGGCGCTGGGTGATGATGATCGGGGTTTCGTTCAGGAACAGAGGCCGATAGAGTTCGCACATGACCGTGGCAGCATCTTCGCTGTCGGTGCCGACGACCACCCGGTCCGGGCGTTTGAAGTCGTTGATGGCTGCGCCTTCGCGCAAGAATTCCGGATTGGAAACAACAGCAAACTTCGCGTCGGGATTGGTCTTGGCAATGATCGCCTCGACCTCGTCACCGGTGCCGACAGGCACGGTCGACTTGGTGACCACGACCGTAAAGCCATCGAGATGCCCGGCGATCTCTTCGGACGCAGCATAGACATAGGACAGATCCGCATGGCCGTCACCGCGCCGGGTCGGCGTGCCAACGGCGATGAAGACCGCGTCTGCCTCTGCAATGGCATCCTTCGGATCAGTGGTGAAGAACAGGCGCTCTTCATCGACGTTCTTGGCGACCAGCTGCTGAAGACCGGGCTCATAGATCGGGATCTCGCCGTTGTTCAGGGCATTGATCTTGCCCGCATCCTTGTCGATACAAGTGACCACATGGCCGAAGTCGGCAAAACAGGCCCCGGACACGAGCCCGACATAGCCAGTTCCAATCATTGCAACGCGCATAGTCTCATTCCGATCAACTGGGCAATCGCGGAAATCAGTGTTCCGCAAGCCGGTTCTTCGTCAGTTAGAAGGTTCACCCGCTAACAGTCAGATGTTGCTTTAACATGACGGCCCCGCCTGTCCATAGCCGCCCTTGCGATAACCGCCGAAAAGCCCGGTCCCCGAAAACTCCGAATATCTGAAAGTGGCGGCTGGAATAGTGGATCTTCGCCGAGGTGCTATGCGGGTCAGAAGAGGAAAATAATCCTTTTTGCAAATAATTCCTAATAGCATTGACATTCGGTTCGGGCTCGGCATATTTGTCCCATGACGGATGCGCTAGGAGCGAAGCAATGAAATATTCATGGTCTAAATACGTGCTGGGAATGGCTGTCGCCGGGGGATGCATCGCGGGGTCGAGCGCGATTGCAGATGAAAAGCTCAAGGTCGTGACGACCTTCACCGTCCTGGCGGATATGGCCAGAAACGTTGCAGGTGATGCTGCCATCGTGGAGTCCGTGACAAAACCGGGTGCCGAAATCCACGGCTATCAACCGACGCCGAAGGATCTTATCAGCGCTCAGGATGCAGATCTGATCTTGTGGAACGGAATGAATCTGGAACTCTGGTTCGAGCAGTTCCTCGGCAACCTCAAAGACCTTCCATCCGCGACCTTGTCCGAGGGCATTTCGCCAATCTCTATTCACGAAGGCGGCTATGAGGGCAAGCCAAACCCGCATGCATGGATGTCGCTAGAAAGCGCCTTGATTTACGTTGACAACATTCGTGCGGCAATGGCGGAACAGGATCCGGAAAATGCGGAGGTCTATGAGGCCAATGCCGAGGCATATAAGGCCAGAATTCGCGAGACTATTGAGCCGCTTAAGCAGATGATCGCAGAAGTTCCGGAAGATCAGCGTTGGCTTGCGACCTGCGAAGGGGCCTTTTCCTACCTGGCGCGCGACTTTGGTCTCAAGGAAATCTATTTGTGGCCAATGAACGCGGACCAAACTGGAACACCTCAGCAGGTGCGTAAGGTGATCGACGAGGTTCGCGATCATGAAATCCCGGTGGTCTTTTGCGAAAGCACGGTGAACACAGATCCGGCCAAGCAGGTGGCGCGCGAAACCGGCGCAAGCTACGGTGGGGTTCTCTATGTGGACAGCCTTTCGGATCCTGATGGCCCGGTGCCGACCTACCTGGACCTTCTGCGGGTGACCACCGAAACGGTTGCAGCTGGTTTGATTGGAGCGGCGAAAGAGTAATCGCCCCGCGAGGCAAATGGGCGTGGAGGCGGGGCAAAGGCCCCGCCAGTAACAAACGGACGCGTGTTGTGATCGATAGTGAAGAGTTGAATGCAGGCGAGGCCGGGTTGTCGGCCAAACATGTCACGGTAACTTATAGAAATGGCGTCATGGCATTGAGCGATGCCAGTTTTACGGTGCCGCGCGGATCGATTGCCGCGCTGGTCGGCGTCAATGGGGCCGGAAAATCGACCCTTTTTAAAGCGATCATGGCGTTTCTTCCGCTGGCTGGCGGCGAGATCCGCATTCTGGGCCGTCCAGTGAAAGCGGCTCTGAAAGAGGGTATCGTTGCCTATGTGCCTCAGGCAGAGGAAGTCGATTGGTCTTTTCCCGTGCTCGTCGAAGATGTGGTCATGATGGGCCGCTATGGCCGCATGGGGTTCTTGCGCATCCCTTCGGCTGCTGATCGAAGGGCTGTCGAAAACGCGTTGCAACGTGTTGGCATGTCCGACTTTCGAAGGCGCCAGATTGGAGAACTCTCGGGCGGACAGCGCAAGCGTGTGTTTCTTGCCCGGGCTCTGGCCCAGGACGGGCAGGTGATCCTGCTTGATGAACCCTTCACCGGCGTGGACGTGCAGACGGAGGAGGCAATCATCAAGCTTCTTCGAGAATTGCGCGACGAGGGGCGGGTCATGCTCGTTTCGACGCACAACCTGGGTTCCGTTCCCGAGTTCTGCGATCAGACCGTCCTGGTGAAGGGCACGGTGCTCAACTATGGTCCGACGGAAACCACCTTCACCCGCGAAAACCTCGAGGTCGCCTTTGGCGGCGTGCTGCGGCATTTCGTTCTGGGCGGCGCCGACTTGCACGACGATGATGATGCGCGGGCGGTGACAATCATCACCGACGATGAACGGCCTGTGGTCATGTACGACGACAAGACGAGAACGCTCACTCAATCGGATGCTGGCTCCACGAACACGGCCGACGCCAAGATTGCTGAAGAGGCGTCGTGATGGAAACCCTGCTGCTACCCTTCAGCTACGGCTATATGACCAACGCCATGTGGGTGAGTGCTCTGGTGGGCGGTGTCTGCGCCTTTCTGTCGGCCTATCTGATGCTCAAGGGCTGGTCCCTGATCGGAGATGCGCTCAGCCATTCGATCGTGCCAGGTGTTGCCGGTGCCTATATGCTTGGGCTGCCTTTTGCGCTCGGCGCATTCCTGTCCGGCGGTCTGGCTGCCGGCTCCATGCTGTTTCTCAATCAGCGCACGGGCCTTAAGGAAGATGCCATCATCGGCATCATTTTCAGCAGTTTCTTCGGCCTCGGGCTGTTCATGGTCTCGGTCTCGCCGGTGCCGGTCTCCGTGAACACGATTATTCTGGGAAATATCCTGGCGATCACGCCTGAGGATACGCTCCAGCTCGCGATCATCGGTTTTGTCTCGCTTACCATTCTACTGCTCAAGTGGAAGGATCTCATGGTTGCCTTCTTCGACGAAAACCATGCACGGTCCATCGGGTTGAAGCCGGAACGCTTGCGTTTCATCTTCTTCGTGCTGCTCTCTGCTTCCTGCGTCGCGGCCCTGCAGACCGTTGGTGCGTTCCTGGTGATTGCCATGGTGGTCACGCCAGGTGCGACGGCCTACCTTTTGACCGACCGGTTTCCAAAGCTGTTGGCGATGAGTGTCGCAATTGGCGCGGTGACGAGCTTCACGGGCGCCTATCTCTCATTCTTTCTGGATGGCGCGACGGGCGGGATCATCATCACCTTGCAGACATTGATCTTTTTGCTGGTCTTTGTCTTTGCGCCCAAACATGGGCTGCTGGCTGCCAGGAGACGCGCCGCGCAGGCTTTGCGTCAGGCAGAAACGGGAGGCGCCTGATGGAAGATCTTGTGCTGCCGTTCCAGTTCGGCTTCATGCAAAACGCGTTTTGGGTGGCCATTCTGCTCGCGCCACCAACAGCGATGCTCTCGTGCTTTCTGGTGCTCAAGGGCTGGTCCTTGATGGGCGATGCTGTCAGCCATGCGGTTCTGCCCGGCGTTGTGATTGCGTATATCCTCAACATTCCGCTGCTGATCGGCGCGTTTTGCGCCGGCATGACCTGTGCTTTGGCCACCGGATATCTGAAGGACAACAGCCGGGTAAAACAGGACACGGTCATGGGCGTGGTGTTCTCGGGCATGTTTGGCTTCGGCATGGTGCTCTACACGAAGGTCGAGACCAACGTGCATCTGGACCACATTCTCTTCGGCAACATGCTGGGTGTCGGATCCGCAGACCTTTGGACGGCCGGACTCGTGGGCGCCTTCGTCACCTTCGCGCTTGCCTTCAAGTGGCGGGATCTGTTGCTTCACGCATTTGACCCGGCCCAGGCGCAGGCGTTGGGTCTACCCGTCAAGCTCCTGCACTATGGGCTCTTGTCGATCCTGTCTTTGACGATTGTCGCGACACTCAAGGCCGTCGGCCTGATCCTCGCCATCGGTCTCCTGATTGCGCCGGGCGCAATCGCATTCCTCCTGACCCGTCAATTCCTGCCCATGATGCTGACAGCGATTGCCGTTACGCTCCTCGCGATGACAGGGGGCGTCTACGTCAGCTTCTGGATCGACAGCGCGCCGGCACCGACGATCATTCTCGTTCTCACGTTGCTCTTCATCTGTGCCTTCGTCTGGCGGCAGATCCAGAATGCCCAAAGAGACAAGATGGCTGTCTGACGGTGTCGGCCTGGATCTCCGGGATAAAAGTCAGCGAATCCAGTCGCTTCCCAGGCCTCTCGCTTGGGGAGCGAAAAGCTGTGCGGACACGAAGCGACAGCGCGAAGTTTGAACTCTACCGATCCAAAAATATCTGGCTTGAAAATGGTGCTGCCGGAGAGATTTGAATTTTCCATTCCGGGGAATAAAATCAAGCAATATCAATGCCTTATTGTCGCTGATCCTGTTCGGAATGTAACATCTCACTGTAACAGTTTCAACTTGGGATTTGGTCCTGAAAAATGTGGGCAGCCATACAAACAGGTGTTGAGGCCCCGCCAGAATGTCCGACGGAGCCCGTGGGTTAGCCATGGGTATAGGTGTGGGCGCTACGCTGCGATGAGCTGAGGCTCGCGCTTGATCAGTTCTAGCGTGTTCTTGGATGCAAGCCAGTCCGTCAGCAACCCACGCATTCGTTGCGAGGGTATGAAGAGACTGATGGGTTGGAAATTGCGGATTTGTGAGCGCCATATCCACTGGATCATCTCAGACAAGGCATAGAGGTCATCATCAAAGGAGATGCCCCGGTCGGTGAAGCTGCCTTTGATAACAGGATGGGGGAAGAGGTTGCACAGGTAGGCCAAGGATTGCTTGTTGGCGTAGTCGTTCGTGGCCTTGGTGCTCAGCGGGACCCATCCCCGAGTGTAGCCGGGTCCCTTAAGGCTCTGCTTCTGATCCTTGAAACAAGTCCACATGTTGGCGTTCGATGGGGATCCTGCTGTTACCTCAAAGAACCTTCGTGTTGAGCTACCAATTCGTTTAAGCGTTTCCGGAGATTGACGCTTAAACCACGAGGAAGAAAGGGCGTTGGACCTTCCCTGCCTATTGCCGATCTCATTCATCGGCCCATCGTACACCTCGATCAAACCACTCAGGTGAGCCTTCAGGGCGCTTTCGTCGACCTCGGTATAGTTGACTAGCGTTCCGTCCTGGATGGCCCTGAGGCTGCACATGAGACCCGCAGCCTTGAGGTGGGCGGACATAGGTGATCCATGGAACATGTAGGTCAGGATGATGATGTCCGAGAAGCACTCCAGGAATTCGACGGGAAACTCCCAGAGTAGGACCGTGCCGTTGCGGCAAACCAGATTGCCGTTGCGACACAGCTCCTTGATGGCGCTGAAGCGGCCGGAATAGGCTGAATGATCTCGCATGTTCCAGCCAAGGCGCTTGGTCTCTGGATCGACGTAGACAAGACGCTGATCGAACAGAAGGTCCTTGTCTGCTTTGGTCAGCGTCTTGAAGATTTGGACACAGTCCAGCACCTCATCAAGGATCAGGACATAGTTTTCATCTTGCAGAAGACGGAAGATGTCGCGATTGAGAAGGCGGAACAGGGCATGTGTGGAGACAATATTCCGTCCTTCTCGCACCAACGTCTCAAGGTGATGGAGCTTGCGCCCTTCGATTGGCTGAGGGTCCCTGAAGTCCAACATGGGGCAGGAAGACCTGAACCTCTCTACCTCTGACAGCAAAGGCGTGACGACAAGGAATTTGGTAGGCCTCTGTCCCCTATCGAAGTTGGCTTTGAGGTCTTGTTGATAGGTTTCGTTGATGTGTTTGATGATGTGGGTCGTTTTGCCAGACCCCATGACGGCATCGATGACGGTGATCATTTCTTGAAGGTTTCCTTGAGGAGGAAGAGCCAGCACAAACTCAATCATTACCCCTTCTTCTTTTAAGGAAAGGGTCTAAAGAATGGCTGAAATGCTGGGTCTTTTGATAAGCCATGGAGGTTTTCTGGTGCAGAAACTCCATAGGCTGAGATCGGCAGTTCCACTGTGAAGGTGGGGAACATGGCCGATAGAGACACCTTGCCGATTATTGGCTTGGGTGTCTGATCGTCGGTTGAGGCGTCCTGATAATAGGCTGTCTTCTTAGGCGTGGCGTTAACTGGCTAGGGCGGTCCCCACCAAGCGTGTCTGTCGTGTCACGGCCTCGGTAGCAAGCGTGTCAGCCAGCTCATTGAACTCGTTCCCGGCATGTCCTCTCACCCATTTCCACCGGACTTCGTGCTTTGCTATCTCACTAAGAAGCTGCTGCCACAGGTCCACGTTCTTCACGTTTTTCCATCCTCGAGCTTTCCAGCCAAGAAGGCGCTCCGAAGCTCCTAGGATGACGTATTCGCTATCGGAAATAACGAGTACCTTCGAGGCTCTCGTGAGCCCCCTGAGGCCCTCTATGGCCGCTGTCAGCTCCATTCGATTGTTGGTCGTATCAAGTACTCCTGCGGAGAGCGTCTTGATCGATTTTCTGCCTGTCAGGATGGCTGCCCAGCCGCCGGGGCCAGGATTTCCCTTGCAGGACCCGTCGGTATAGATCGTGACGAGAGTAGGCTTATCCGTCATGGGGATACCTCATGTGTTCGTGGGGATTTCGGGGGAGGGGACGCAGGTCTCCGACAAAAGAAGATCGGACCGGCCAGATATGATCTGACCAGCCGACGTCTGAGGGAGAGTGTCCTAAGGGGACGGTGTCCACACTCGATCAGTTGGGAGTGCGGATGCCGGTGCAGAGAGCGGGTTTGGCCGTTCTATGTACAGTATGGCTACGTTTTAGATCGTCCCAACGCGCGATTTGCTCAGTATGGGAACGTTTTCACGCACTAGCCTTGCAATTAGCTCTTGTCTGCGCTCGTGGCCTTGTGAGCGAGCCCCTTGGAGATCCCGAAGTGGTCCGCAATCCGCTGGATCGACCAACCCTCCGTGGTTCTTAGGTGACGTGCCTCAGCCTCTTGCTCTGTTGTTAGCCGTGGCTTTCGCCCGAACTTGATGCCTTTCTCCTGCGCCTTTGCAATGCCATCCATCTGCCGCTCTTTACGGATGTCTGTCTCGAACTGTGCGAAGACGGCAAGCATTCCAAGGAAGGCGCGACCGGCTGCGTCTCCTGTGTCGATGCTCTGGTCAAGCACCTTGAGGGTAACGCCTTTGTTCTCCAGTTCGCTCACCAAGGAGAGGAGATGCTTGGCAGATCGGGCTAGGCGGTCAACGCGAGAGATGACCAGCGTGTCGCCCTTGCGGACATAGCGAAGGCACTCTGCCAATTTGGGGCGCTCGGTATCCAAGCCAGAACGCTTCTCGGCGAATATCTCTGCGCATCCTGCTTCCCCGAGCTTCTCCTGTTGTACTTCGAGAGACTGCCCGACTGAGGAAACACGGGCATAACCAACCAGAGCCATATTGTTCACCAATATCTAGACTTAAATGATCAATCATTGTTGAACGGAAAATGAACGGGCTGTCAAGCCGTCATCTCGATGTTCATCAAGGTATACATTTATGAATGACGCCGTGCAGTGAGTGGCATGGTCGGTAGTTGGCTATATGGCGCATTTTGGGCACCCGGTGGGGGGGCATTTGGAAAAGGCGGTTGAATGATATCCGCTCGCAGATTTTTCGGAAAAATTGTCGTCAGCGTCCCTCCGTCTCGATCGATACCACTTAGGTTGTATTGTGGATCTCGGCACAACATTTGCTTTTGCCCCGCTGAGGAAGCACATTACGGAGTTTCATATTTGTTGCCTCTATGTTCCACCAGAGGTAACACTTGTGGGAGGTCTCTAGTGTTCATGAAAGCAATCAAATGGCCGATACGCAGATTGAATGGACTGATGCAACATGGAACCCGGTTGCCGGATGCACGATTATGTCCGCTGGGTGTACGAACTGTTACGCGATGAACATGGCGAAGCGCTTGGAGGCCATGGGGGTCGAAAAGTACAAGGGGCTGACGCGAAAAACGGGCAAGCGTACGGTCTGGAACGGAGTTGTGCACGAAGATCGTACGTCTCTAGAAATCCCAAAAAAGTGGAAGAAGCCTCGAAAAATTTTCGTCAATTCGATGAGCGACCTTTTTCATCCGGCTGTGTCTAAAGCCTTTGTCGCAGAGGTTTGGCAAATCATGGCTGAGACGCCTCGCCATCACTATCAAATCTTGACAAAGAGGCCCGATAGGATGGCAGAGATACTGTTGGAGATCTGCCCCTTTCCCCTGATGAATGTATGGCTTGGAACAAGCGTCGAGGCGCAGCATGTTGTGCATCGCATCGATGAATTGCGCCAAGTGCCGGCGAGCATTCGTTTTGTATCTTTTGAGCCTTTGATCGACAGCGTAGGGCAGGTTGATCTTACAGGTATCGATTGGGCTATCGTTGGTGGAGAAAGTGGCAGGAATGCAAGGCCCATCAAGGAAGAATGGATTGACGACATTCATGATGTCTGCCGACTGCATGGGACCGCTTTCTTCTTCAAACAATGGGGTACTTGGGGCAAAGATAATAAGAAGCGCTCCAAGAAACTAAATGGGCGTGACTATCGAGGTCGTACTTGGGATGAAATGCCTGTCGAAATTCAACTTCAGGTATAGTTTTTGCTTGCGTTTGTGCCAAGAGAGGTCAGATTTATGAAATGTTTTATCTTCGCAGCTGAGATTGATGGCTAGGAAACAAAATTTTAATTGGAAGATTGGTGAGCCCCGCCCTCGGATTGAAGCTCATACGGAACGAAAACTCGAGGTTATTGAACAATACCTTGATGTTTATTTTGACACCGTCACCGCCAATCGCCGCATGGACGTTCTGCGGATAACCATCGTCGATGGTTTTTGTGGCGGTGGCTTGTATCAAAAGGGCAGCGAGACCAGATATGGTAGCCCATTTGCACTACTTAATGCGGTGGAAAAAGCAAAGATCCGTGTAAATGCTGATCGCCACAAGCCACTTGAAATTGCAGCCCAGTACTATTTCAGCGACGCAAACAAGCTGCATATGGCGGCCTTGCGTGACGAACTTTTAAGAAGCGATTTTGCGCGGCAGGTGGATGACAGCATAATCCTTCAAACGGGAGAGTTTGAACATATTCTTCCTAAAGTGATTGCGGACATCAAAGGGCGTCAGCGCCAAGGCCGCAGCTTCTTTGTCCTAGACCAATGGGGATATATGGATGTCCCGGTCAAGTGTCTTCAACAGATCTTCTCTGCGCTAGATAAGCCAGAGGCAATTCTGACATTCTCAATTGATGCCTTGCTCAATTATCTCCGGACAGATGGGAGCGGATTGGAAGGTTTACGGCAATTTGGTGTTACTGAAGACTTTGTAAACACGTGGCAGGCTCTCAAAGATGATGAAAATTTTGGTCGGGCGACGGCACAAAGAACAATCATGGAGAACCTTCGCAGGAATAGTGGTGCTCACTTTTTCACTCCATTCATGATGTACTCAAAAACGGACAAACGCTGGATGCTGTTGGCGCATTTGTCAAAGCATCAGGCGGCTCGAGATAAGATGCTTTCCGTTCATTGGGACCAGCAAAATCACTTCCGGCATATCGGAAAAGGAAGCCTCTTTGAGCTTGGGTTCGATCACCGTCTGGCTGAGAGCAAAGACGCCCTGTTTTCGTTTCGTGAGGAGGATGAAACAAAACTTATGATGGAATTGGAGAATGAGCTGCCGTCAAGGGTCATGGATAACATGATTGATGATGTTCTGATGGTGGAAGACCTTTTATCCCAAATAGGAAACCTCACAGCGGCTCAGAATGACATGATTTTCGGAGTGTTGCAGACGCTTGCTTCGGAAGGTGAGCTGGAAGTTGCTAAGAAAGGAGGTGGAAAGAAAAAGGCGAGTACTATGATTGAGGTGTCAGATACACTCATTCGACCAACTCAACCCACATTTTTCTCGAAGTACTATTAGTGCAGTTTCAGGCAACTGGATCGATAAGTGTCGATGGTTGGGGAGAACACATTTCATAATGGACATTGACGTCGAAGAATATGGCGAGAGAGCCATTTGTGAACACTGCGTCGGTGATAACTATCTCGCAAAACAGATTGAGTTAAATGGCGAGGTTGAGACGTGTTTCTACTGCGAGGAGGATGAGCGTCGAACTTGGCTTTTGTCTGAAGTAGCCGACGCGGTAGAGGCAGCCTTTCAACAGCATTTCAGGCGCACACCAGATCAACCTGATGGACTGCAATCGATGATGCTTGCCGACAAAGAAGGCACGTATGAGTGGGATCGCGATGGAGAGCAGACCGTATACGCGATCATGAATGCGCTGAACTCTTCCGAAGAAATCGCGAGCGACCTACAACAATATCTCGAGAAGAAGCACGAAGACTGGGATGCCGCCGTGTGTGGTCAAGAGTGTGAATTCGCTTCCGAGGCATACTATGAGGAAATTATGCCCAGCGATGGCGCTTGGCATGAGGAGTGGCAGCGTTTCGAACGGAATTTGAAGCGAGAAACGAGGTTCTTTAGTGGTGCTGCACAGGAGTACCTCAAGTCCATTTTTGGCGGTGTTGATACGATGAAGACTGCCAAAGGCCGCCCAGTGGTCATTGAGGCGGGACCAGAACAGGAGATTTTAGGGTTCTACCGGGGGAGAGTGTTTTATTCAGATGATAAGCTTGAAGTTGCGATGAAGAGGCCTGATCTTGAACTTGGTCCTCCTCCCTCGGAATTAGCTCCTGCGGGTCGGATGAACGCTCATGGTGTCTCGGTATTTTATGGTGCAGATAGTGTTTTAGGAGCCATTGCTGAGGTTCGTCCGCCGGTCGCAAGCCGAGTCTTGATTGGACGTTTCGATCTTTTACGGAAGGTCCGGTTGCTGGATTTCCAAGCACTTCGATCTGTCACCGAATCTGGCAGTATTTTTGACCCATATTTTGCTGATCGACTGTCGCGGCAGAGATTTCTTCGCTCTCTAAAGTATAAAATCTCGCGGCCTGTGATGCCGACGGATGAAGCCTTTGATTACCTTGCAACCCAGGCTGTTGTCGATTTTCTGGCGAATGGTCTTGAAACCGAGCTGGACGGTGTCCTTTTCCCATCGGCGCAAACCGGCGACAAGAGTGTCAACGTCGTCATGTTTCATCGGGCAAGTCGGGTGCAGGAGATTGTTCTGCCTGATGGGAGCGAGATTGATGCCACTACCTACATGCACACCAATGAAGGTGCTGAGCCTTGGTTCACTGTAACTGAAAATACTCCTCGAGAAAAAATGACTAAGTCGGCGGAGTGGGACAAGGCAATGCTGACAAAACTACCTAGCTATTTTGCTGAGAATAGGTTCGATGCAGATGAGCGAGCCGACACGCTTACTGTCAATCTGGATTGCCTAGAGGTGCATATCGTATCAGAGATTGGCTACAAAACGGATGATCACAAGGTTTTACGGCATCGCAGAAATAAACCAGATTACGACCAGTTTTGAATACTTTGAAGAAGGCCTTGAAATTGTACAATTGAGTTCAGCTTTGAATGCTACCTTAGAGTCTGACTCGAAATTCCCTTGAACATTTTCAATGAGTTGCGACACGTCTGGTGATCATCTGGACGGAGGCCATGAAGATCCAGGCAGTGGCGCTTTCGAGAGTATTCTCGAAGTCCTTGGCGAGGCGCCGGTTA
>NZ_JBDWYP010000081.1:0-13313 GCF_039982295.1 Roseibium sp. | reverse complement strand
CTCGACGGGTAAAATCGATGATGGTAGCTTCGTCCATGGTGGTGCGTCCTAAAATGGTTGGTTGGGTGTGTAGCAACACCAATCCAACCAGATGCACCGCCGTCATTCAAATCGCCCGGACACCAGATTCAGACATAGCTCAGCATGAAGAGCGTGCGCTCGATCCGAGCCAATAGCGTTTCGTGAAAGCAAAAACAAAAAGTATCACCAATCGCGTTGAAATCTTCGATTTCAGGCAGCGATTGGTGATACACCTTTTCACGAAGTGCTCTCGGGGAAAGGTTAAGATCACGCACCCTGGACAATCAGAGAACCGAGAGCCGGATTGGCGTCTCAGTCCTCAACAAGATGACTTCCCTCGGACGTCCCACGTTCGAGCGTATCTCATGATGCCAAAATTCTGGGTAAGGGACCGCCGCGCGCCGCCTGATGATTTGTGCAACACGGTGGGGGAACTGCGCCCGCGCCAGGTGCGTAGGCCGGATATGCCGGAGGAATGATGCAACTCTCGCCAAGTCTGCCGCCTCGACGTGCTCACTGTGCTAAGAAGCATTGTCCGTCACCCAGCCCAAATCACCTGTTGTTCCCAGCCATCGGGAAACCCCGCATTCTTTAGTGAAACATAAGCATTGTCCGGAAACGTGCCCAAATGCTCCAACAAGAACAAGCACCAGGAGGAGTTCGGATTAATCACGCCGACCATGTGACGCATGATCGCAAAGGCGGCGTAGACACGCGTTTGAGCGCGCCTATCCGCCTGGATGTGATCAAAGGCTGGAATGTCCCCCGGCCCGCCCATACGAGGGATATTCACCAGCGGTTTGTTCCAAAGTCGGGAATGGTGAGCACAGATGTTTCGAACATCATTGAGGACACGCAGCCATCTCTCGAAGATCCGCCCGTCTGGCACACCGTAACTTTGCGCAATAGCATCTCTGTCAGCCTGTAAGAGACCTGCATAGAGGTGCGATAGGGCTCCGAAGTCCCAAATCTCCGCCGCTACCCATATTGGCATGTCTGCGCCTGGGTATCTGCGCCGGAAGTGCAGCGCGAAATCCTCACGAGATCTCTCGACCTTTCCATCCAAGATCCGGAGCCATTTTTCATGTTCGGTTTCTGCTTGCGGATTACGGCGACGGCGGGAAAAATGACCGTGGAGCTGCGAAGGATCTCTATGCGCAAGAGGAGCCCGCTGACCGAGCAGGATAGCAAGATCCGCCCGCAAAGCGATTTCGATGCGCTCTAGGGCATCGAGAGCCATCAAACGCAGCTTTTTATCGAAGACATAGAGATCCAGGGCATGGCTGAAATGTGTGCCCTGTTTGAAGGTGTCTAGAATCGTTGTCTGCTCGACCCCAGTGTTAGGATCTACCACCGTCTGCTTTTCACGAAACGGATACCAATACGCACTAAGGCGATAATAGTTGACGCGCGAAAGGTAGAATTTAGCTCTCGGCTCGTCCGTAATTTCCATTCCACGCTGTTTTAAAAGCGCAACTTGGTCATCAAGAGATAGGAATGGTTTCGGATATAAGGCCACAATTCAATATTATAAATAAGAAGACCGACCCGTACACCGAGGTGCAGTGGGGCCGGTCATGTCTCCTATAATATGGATGATTCTCGCGCAAGAATGCAAGGAAAAACCGTACTAAATGTACACATCATAAATAAGCATATTTCTTCAATGCCTTATAAGTGGCCCAGTCGCCCCGAATCTTCGTGTGCAACCGCCCTAGTAGAACACACTCAATAGATACGATTCAGGGTTGTTTTTATTAAAAAACAACCCAATATTGCGGGTGGAATGTTATTCCCATTTATAGACCGGTTTTGACAAACTCTAGAGATTAAGAAGAAAGGAAGTAGGTGAACAACATGGCAAAATCGAACAAAGAAGTAACGAGCGCGAAGGCTGCATCAGCAGCGTCAAAAGTGCTTAAAAACCCAAAGTCCAGCTCAGCTGCAAAGACGGCGGCAGCTTCGGCACTCACGCAGCGTCCGAACAAAAAATAACGTTAAAACAATGGAGAGAGGTGCCTGATAATCCCGCGCACCTCCAAACAGGAATATTTCGAACCATACAATATTTCATCTACAAGGAACGCTTCAGATGGCCGACAGACAAGTTACTGCCTCCGGAAAAAACACGGATGGCGATATCACTAAGCTCTGCAAGTCAGGCGCAACATGGTCTCCTCGCCTGAAGGCAGATGCGATCAACGACATCGAAAAAGGCCTGCACACTTACTACGTCCAGCAGGCTGGTACGTCTCGCGTCGACATCACCGTGGTGAATGGAAATACCGGGAAATACCTTCGCTCGACCGCAGATTCGTCTTCAGAAAACAACTTGGACAATCTCCCGAATTGCTAAGATCATTACCGGGTTTGCAGGTCGTATTGTGGCTTGGGGGAGTGTGCGTTCCGCGATGGCATCAAGCAACTTCAAATCGCCACCTGACTGAGGCGCCTCCAACTTTTGGGCCTAGCTCTCTTCCTGCCAGCCCTCAGTTTTCGGACACGACAATGGTGCATGTCTGGTCTTGCCCGGCCATTGCGGCGGCCGCCCGGCATTTCTCGATGGCCTCGTTATTGGCATAAACCAGCTGGTTGGCTGTATTCATAAACTGCGCGCTGGCAGGATTGCCGGCACTCATCATGGCAAAGCCGGCATTCCAGCGCGTGTCATGCATGAGGAAGGCCGCGACCCGCGAGGCGAGAGCGTCGGGCAGACAGAACAGCACCACACCGACCAGGAGCATTCCGGCCACCAGTCCGCCGAAGCCGGCAAAGTACAGGTTTCGGGTCTGGGTTTCCCGATCTCGTGCACTTTTGGTATAGGCGGCAAGGGTCCGGGCTTCGCGCGCCAGATCGCTGGTAGCTTCATCCACTTTACGCGCCAGTGATTTTACCAGCCCGTCCCCGCCCTGTTCGGCGGCGCGCGTCAGTTGGGCCGGCTGAAGCCGGAGTACCGGCAATTGCTCGATCGCCTGAAGGCGCTCCCGGGTCCGGGCAAGGCTTTCCACCAGACGACCGAGATCGGCACTGTAGTCGACCGGCTGACCGATCCTGTCGATCTGGTCGAAGGCCGTCTCGACCCCCTTGCGGATCACGGTCATTTCTCCGCCGATCTCGCGTGAGAGCTTTTCCACCGCCTCACGCAAATCGTCGAAAGCCTGAACCGGATCGCCGGCAGTTTCCATGTTGTCTCGTTCGAAGTCCGCGCTTGCGTCCGTCATCGTGTCCCTTACATTTCCAGTCCGTGGCTCTTGTCGAGCTTTTGCTCCCGCGAGATTTGCCGCTCCAGGTCTTTGGCAAGGCTCTTTTCTTGGCCGATATGGTCAAGTCCAAGGTCTTTCGACCGCTTTTGAAGCGCCTGCTCCATCTGCGGATCGCGCTCGAGGCTTTTCGTCAAATCGCGCAACTCAGATGCGACCCTGCCGCGCGCTTGCGTCTCCTGCCGCCCACGCAGCTCCCGGTGCTCGGCCTTCAACTCCTGCCAGCGCTCGACAAAGCGATCGGCACGAACAGCCGGGTCCGCAACCGCCGCCCGCTCACGCTCCATGCCGGCGACAAGATGATCGACACGGTCCCGGCCAGAACGCTCCGTCATGGCCAACGCGGTCTGCGGATCGCGCTGCACCGCAGATCTGATCAACTCCAGGGAACCGGACCGCGCCTGGTCGAGCTGACGGCCGGCCTCCTGCATTTCCCGTTTCTGACTCTCAAGGAGAGGCAAGCCCTGCCCACGCTGCTTTTGTCCGGCGCTAAACGCCTGCGCATAGCGATCGACGGCCGTTTCAAACGGGGAGTGCCGGCGCAGCCGCTCAGCAAGCCTGTCCTGGTCTATATCGCGCGTTTCCGGCTTGCGTTCCTGTTTCGACCGGGCGTTAAGCTTGAGACCGTCAAACAGGCTACGCCGCTGTTTGCCCGCCGACGGTGCGTTTGCCTCGGTCGTTCGCTCTGCGCGATCCGCAAGCTTCTTCTCGCCAGATCCCCTATCCTGGGCCACCATACGCCCGACCGTTTCGGAGCGATCTTTCTGCGAGCGAACGCGCTCCCCATTAGCGCCGTAGTGAGCCGGAGAAAGATCGCGGGCAGCACTCCGCTCCATCCGCGCAACATCGATCTCGCTCCTGATCCCCAAGGTTTCCGCTATCCCGCGACGCTCTGCAAAAGCGGCGGAATAATCCAGCGTCGTTTCCTTCACGCCGGAACGCGACAAACGGGCTTCCAGCTGTCCATAGGCCAGATCCTGCGCCTCAATCACCTTCCAGGCATTGCGCTGCACCTGCGTTCCATCAGGAAGCCTAACCGTCTGAGATCCCTCATGCCGAAGCCCGATCGTCTCGCCGATCTCCGGTTTGGCCTCACCAATGGCCCGCTCAAGATCAACACCCCAAGTCGTCTGTCGCTCGCCTTTGGCGTTTTCCAGAGTGACGAAGTAGCTCTTGGCGTTGCCTGACCGGTGCTCAAACGGCGCCTTGCCATGTTCGACCAGGCGACCCGATGAACGATCGCCGAACTCGCCCATATCCGCATAAAGCTGCGCGCCATCGCGATGCCTGGTCATAGCAACATAGGTCAAATGTCGGTCCATCGTTGCCGACGCCAGAACATAGGCTCGGTCGACCGTCGCCCCCTGGTTTTTGTGGATCGTCGTCGCATAGCCGTGGTCGATGGCCTTGTAGGTCTCCAAATCAACACGCACGCACTCACCATCGCGGCCATCGAGCTGCGCAACGATCCTGGGTGGGTCACCCCCCTCACCGGCTTCGATGCGCTCCACCGTGCCAAGCATCCCGTTTTTGACACCAAGGTCACGGTTGTTCTCAAGGAATACGATCCGGTCACCCGGCGCAAAGTCGCGCTTGCCGTCATTGGTCTGAACCGACACTTCGCCGGCGTCCTCGCCGCGCGACAATGAACCGCGTTCCTGAAGCTCGGAACGGATGCCTTCATTCAACGCTCGAACATCAACCCTCCGATGCGCCATAGCGACCCGGCTTCCCTGCGGCCGCTGGTCAAGATCGGCAAGGTAGTCTCGAACAATCTCCGACCGCGCCTGGTCGCGATCAGCCGCAAAATGAATGTCTCCATGATCGCGATAGGCGGCCAACCCTTCGCCCGTCTTATGGGTGGCAAACGAAACAGAAGCCTCCCGCTGCCAGTCATGACGCTGGCGGCGAATTTCCGTAAGCTCCGCATGACCGACCTCTTCCGCAACAGCCCGGAACGGAGCGCCCGCCCCGATCGCCTGCAACTGCTCATGATCGCCAACAAGAACGATCTTCGCCCCGCGCGCTTCAGCCTCGCCAACAAATCGCGCCAGCTGACGGCTGCCCACCATCCCCGCCTCGTCGATAACAAACACGTCGCCGCGGCCGAGCTGGCGCCTGTCGTTCTGCCAACCCATCTCCCACGACGCCAACGTGCGGCTCGCAATCCCGGAACTCTCTTCCAACCCTTCGGCCGCCTTCCCCGACAAGGCCGCCCCATGAACCCGGTACCCCTGTCGCTCCCAGGCCTCACGCGCCGCCGCCAGCATCGTCGACTTGCCCGCCCCCGCAAACCCGACCACCGCCGCAATCCGTTCCCGACCGGTGATATGCGCAATCGCTCCACGCTGCTCATTCGACAATCGCGCCGAGATATCCCCGGCCCCGCGTTGAAGCGCCTCGTCCTGTCGCTCGATCGCACCACGAACATGTCGCTGATCGACACCATGCGATCGCGCCGCATGCATTCGCCGCGCGCTTTCGATCATGCTGCTTTCAAGAGACACCATGTCCCGCGTTGAATAGCGCGCGAGCGTCACTTCGCCCGTTTCCCGATCAACACGCTCGCCCTGAAGCTGCACAAGCGTCGGCGAGGCCATGACTGAAGCAAAGGCGTTCTGAAACGCTTGGGGCTCATCGTTGAGATAGCGATGCAGTGTGCGGGCAATATCATGCCGATCGAACACGCTCTTCTCTTCTGCAATCAGCGACAGAACCTCTTCCGGCTTTTCCCGGATAAGCTCCGCATTGCGTTTGGCCGACCCCTCATCCAAACGGGTTCGATCTACCGCCCGCCCCTGCCGTTGCAGCTGCGTCGCATGAACTCCCATATGCTCCGTCGGAATGATCTCAAGCCCCCGGTCCAAATGGGACCGGTGATCGATCCGGATATCAAACCCTTCACGTGCCAGCTGTTCATTCGCTATCCCTTCCCAAGATCGGCGAATGTCACGAATCTGCATGTCGCTCGCCGGCAAGCCCTGTCCCAACAGCCACTTGTTCTCACGCTCGATATAGGTTTTCTCGCTTAAGCCGCTTTTCTCAACCCGACGTGTCGTCATCATCACGTGCGCATGGAAGTTCCGAATGTCGCCTTCGACATGCGGCGCATGAATGGCAAAGTCCACTGCCACGCCATAGCGGTTCGCAAGATCGGCGGCAAAGTCGCGAACCGCTTCCAGCCGCGCTTCAGCCGACAACTCATGGGGAAGCGCAATCTCGAACTCACGAGCGACACGGGCGTCTTTGCGGTTTTCGGCAAACTCGGCGGCATTCCACAAAACCGAGCGATCGCGCGCCCACTCGGCGGATGACCCTTCGGGCAGAACGATCTCGGTGTGCTCGATGCCCTGTTTTTTGGTGAAGTCATGCACCATGCCGTCGCGTTCATTCACCAGCCGCTCACCGGATCGATAGGCGATCGCCGCCACGGCGCTGCGGCCGCCCGATCGCGATATTGGCTTGATGCTGCAATGATAGACGGCCAATCCCGATCTCCTAATCCTCAAAGAGGGTATCAAGCACTGAGTTGAGCATCAACTCGTAAGTGCGCCCTTCAAATTTCAATCGCTACGCTTTTTCATTTTCAGGTATCGGAGCAAGCGGATAGCCTCTTGCCTCAATATGCGCAACTTTGCGTTTTGCTTCCTCGGTAAAATTAATTATAGAGTGCAGCCCTGTGGTACCTTCATCAGGAAATCATCATGGCACGCAAATCCATCGAACAGCGACTAGCTGAACTGGAAACGAAAAAGAAGACGCTGAAAGCACGGCTCACAAAACAGGAGCGCACCCGCGACACACGCCGTAAGGTGTTGCTTGGAGCACTTGTGCTGCACCGTCTTGAGAATGCCAATGACCCGGAATTTACACGGCGGCTCTCCGACTGGCTACGCCGCGAACTGCCGGACTTCCTCACTCGGGAGGCCGATAAGGAACTGTTTTCCGATTTGATCGAGATAAGTACCGAAAACCAAAAAGACGCTTGATACAGGGGAATTCATGCTGAGATTAAAATTGGCCTGGGTGGCATTGAAAAATATTGGGCGCGCCGCAGGACGTGACCCCATCTGGGCATTGATCGCTTTCGTGACATTTCCCTTTCGCTATGGCGCGTTTTTCGTGAAGTTCGTTGTCGGTCTTCTGGTCATCATACTCATTCCTACTTTCGTCATTGAATATCTCGTCCATAACGGCACGATCGAGCGCGCCGGCCTCATTCGCCAGATCGCCAGTTCGGTCGTTATCATCTTTGCCTTGCTGCTTATTTGGCGCGCTATCACCAATGCGCTCATCGACAATTTCGGTAACATCGCCGGTGAAACCCACGGCTCCGCCCGCTTCGCGACACCGAAAGAGATGGCGCCCTATTCGCAAAAGTCTTCCGGCCTCCTAATTGGCCGAGACCCCAAGTCGAAAAGGCTCCTGCGCTATGACGGCCCGTCCCACCTCATCACCATGGCGCCGACCAGGACCGGAAAAGGCGTCGGCACCCTCATTCCAAATCTGCTGACCGCCGATCGCTCCATCATCTGCATCGATCCCAAGGGCGAAAACGCAAAGATCGCCGGACGCGCCCGGGAACAGTTCGGGCCAGTCCATATTCTCGATCCCTTCGGCGCGACCGATACCCGGACCGGCACCTTCAATCCCATGGACAGCCTTGACCCGGCTAGCCTCGACCTTGCCGAGGACGCCGGAACGCTCGCCGATGCCCTCGTCTTCGACGAACCGGGCATGAGCGGTGAAGCCCACTGGAACGAGGAGGCCAAAGCCCTGGTCGCCGGCCTGATCCTCCAGATCGTCTCCCACGAGCCCGCAGCCCGGCGCACCCTCATGACCCTCCGGGAGAACCTTACCCTCGCCCCGGACGCCTTTGCCGCCCTTCTCAAACAGATGCAGGCCTCAACCGCGGCAAATGGACTGGTCGCCCGCGCCGCCAATCGACATCTCGGCAAATCAGACCGGGAAGCGGCCGGCGTCTTGTCTGCCGCGCAGCGCCACACCCACTTTCTCGATTCACCGCGCATGCATCGCGTCCTCGATGACAGTTCCTTCTCCTTCACGGATCTGAAGCGCAAAAACGCAACCGTCTTCCTCGTCCTGCCCCCCGATCGCCTGTCAACCTATTCCCGTTGGCTGCGCCTCATCATCACACAAAGCCTGCTCGACATGGCCCGTAATCCGGTACAGCCCGCCTCCCCCATTCTCTACCTGCTCGATGAGTTCGCCGCCCTCGGTCACCTGGCCGCCATCGAGCGCGCCATGGGCCTCATGGCCGGTTATGGCGTTCAGCTCTGGCCGATCCTCCAGGATATTCACCAGCTGCGTGCGACCTACGGACAAAAGGCCGGTACCTTTCTTTCCAATGCCGGCGTTCTTCAGATCTTTGGCGTCAACGATCATGAAAGTGCTCGTCTCGTCTCCGATCTGCTCGGACAGGAGACCGCCGTCTTCCAGACCATGGCCCGTGCCCTCGATGCCGAAGCAACCGGCATCACATGGTCCACGCACCACGTTGCCCGGCCCCTGCTGACCCCCGACGAGGTCCGCAATCTTCCCGGCCATTCCGAGCTTATCTTCCTGGCCGGGCAAAGGCCCGTCATCGCCCAAAAACTTGCCTACTTCTCTGACCCTGAGTTCAAGGGCAGATTCGACCAAGGCTGATCGCTACAGAGCCACGTGTCTGGCGGGTGAACACGACCTGGTCCATCCATGCTATCATGCCTTCTCGGGAGAGATAATATGATTTGGCCGTTCTCTAAGAAACCAAAGCCCATGCAAAATGACCCGCTGACTGTGGTTAGAGGACTGGTGAAACATTTGGGATATGATCTGACGCATTACGGTGCGGGGGTGGCGCTGCTCTCGATTGAGAGTGGTTATAGTGTTTATGAAACGGCATCACATATTGTCGTTGTCTCTTTCGCCAGAGATGCCCAATGGGCAGAAGAAGTTTCAGATCTAGATGCAACTATGAAGTTGGCTCCAATTGGAATTGCCATTCTCCAGAACCTGAAACACTTCAAAGATAACGGTGATATGAGGCTCGAAATCTGGGAGAATGATACCACTAGTATTTCTAAACTGATGACCCCAAGCCCTGAAACATCCGACTGGGTCGCAAAAATTTTGAGCGACCCAGTAGTTGCTAAAGATGCCGTGGCAACTAGCCGTATTATCAACCGCTAATCAGTAATTAGATCGGTCTTTCGGTTCAAAAAATCCTAAAAGGGCTTTTCTGTCAGGCACCATCGACATGAGTATCTACCTCATTATGGATTTGGCTTAAGCGTAATCCTAAGGGTAAGCCTGAAGGCGCGAAGCGCCCTATGTGTTTTTATATGTGTTTGAATTGTGTTTCCGATTTTTGTCTAATCAGTAAGTATTTGAAAATAAAATAATAAATTAGATTTTATAATCTTTTTGGTGTGTAGAGTTGCGAATCTAGGTGTGTAGAGTTGCGAATCTGGGTGTGTAGAGTTGCGAATCCGATTTGATGACTTATCCACCGATCTGCCCACAACCGTGAAAATGAGGTAACGCAGCGGAAATTATCCATAGTGTGTGAAATTGCGAAATTGATTGACAGGGTGGGTAAAATTGCGAAACTGGTGTGTGAAATGGTGAATGAACTGCCTTTAGATGATTCACGCTCTGAGCGCTCTCCCCTGCTTCCCGATCGACACCCGGAGCCGGATTTTTTCATCTGCGATATTTTCGACGCAGCGCCGAAATCCGATACGGCCTCAATGGAGCATCCGCTTTTCACGCTCTCGACGAAACCGGATCATCAGACCCGCGAATATAGAAACGGGGATAAATATATCCGCCTTGGCCCTTCTCCGATCGGCCTGGCAACGGTGCATGACCGCGATATCCTGATCTACTGCATATCACAGTGTATGGCGCGCCTGAACGCAGGCAAACAGGTGCTCCGAACTTTGCGCTTTAATGCCCATGACCTCTTGAAGACCACCAATCGCGCGACGAACGATCGTGGCTATGATCTCTTCAAGGCAGCTCTCAAGCGTCTCCAAGGTACACAGATTGAAACGAACATCACCACGGGCGGGCGTGAGCAATGGGAAGTGTTCAGTTTCATTGAGAGTGCCAAGACGATCAAGGAAACGCGCGACGGCCGGATGCAGGCTATTGAAATCACTCTCTCCGATTGGGTGTTCAATGCCATGCATGAGAAGGCAGGCGACATTCTCACGATCTCTCGTGACTATTTTCGTCTCCGCAAGCCCTTAGAGCGTCGTTTATACGAACTGGCGCGGAAGATGTGCGGCCAGAGCACAAAATGGCACCTGCGGCTTGAAACCATCCACCATCGCACGGGATCAAACTCGACGCTCAAAGAGTTCCGCCGGATGCTCAAGGCGATTATCGAGGACAATCGGCAGCACCAACATATTCCCGATTACGATTTCGAGATGACCGACGATTTGATCATCATTCGGCCACGCAGAGATTTCACAGAAACCTATTGCGAGCCGGAAACACCGCGCGCGATCGACCAGGTGAAGCTTAAGCCCTCCACGATCGATGTCGCCCGCAAATTTGCCGGAGGGTACGATATCTATTTTCTTGAAGGTTCATGGCGTGACTTCCTGATGCGCAAACAAGCCATTCCCGAAAATCCAGACGGTTCATTCGTCGGGTTTGTGAAGAAATACGTCGAGAAGAACGGCCGCGCATAACCCCTTAAAGGGGCCTGTTCTCGCAGACCACAAGCAGAACCACTATAACGGTATACCACTATACCGTTATTTCTCTTTCAGCTCATCAACCGTCGGGTACCCGTGCTCCACCAGTACCCGGCTCACACCCTTCATAATCAAGTCATGTAGTTTACAGTCCTTCGCAAAGGCTATCTCCTTTAGCTTCCGGTGTACCTGCGGCGGCAAATAGATGGTGGACTTCACCACATCCGCCCTCTTGGAAGGTGTAGGAGCCGGTTGCGCCAAAGGCACCACCTCGGCGGTTTTGTGGTCGCTGTTCCCCTGCCCCATTTCCCCCTGGATGCTACCCAACAAGCTTGGACGTTGTTTTTTGGCCATGTGCCGTTCCTTCCATTGATTTCTTTACCCATGCCCAAAACTGGCGAATTTCATCGGCGGCCTTTCCACTTGCCGCGTACTCAGTCACCCCCAAACCAGATGCAAAAGCATCTTGGTGGTCTGCCCGCTGCATCAATAGCGGCTCTGCTACATAACCAAGCATGGCTAGAGCCTGCGCCGCTTCGCTGGCGCGCGAATTGTTTGGCTGTGGCGGGCACTGGTTCAATGCAAACAGAAAAGGTTTTTGCAAACGTATAGCGGCTTCGTAGGTCGCCCTAGTCGCCCGTAAGTCCATCCGGGTGGGCCGACTTGGTACTAGGCACAAATCTGCCGCCTGCATGGCCATGTGCGTACCGGTGCTATCAATCCCAGCCGTGTCGAGAATGACCAGCGTATAGCCTCGCTTATCAAGTGCAGTTAGCACAGATGGAAGCTGCGCAATGCTGCCTGGTTCCAGGTAGTCAACGGCTGGGATCTCGTTGGTACGGTCGTTCGCCCAGTTTGCCAGCGACTGTTGTGGGTCGAGATCTAAGACCGCGACTTGTTCACCGGCTTCCTGGGCAGCAACCGCAAGGGACGCGGCGAGAGTGGTTTTTCCAGCTCCGCCCTTCTGCGTCACAAAAGCTATGGTTTTCATAGGCTGCACTCCATTTGTAGTGGCACACCATTACACCATTACACCGTTAAGCCTTTGTGAAGGTATAACGGCACACCACTACACCACTGTAGTAGTGTGCCATCTATCGAAGTCGGGAAATAGTGCTTTTGCCAACGCCAAATAGCCGGGCGACCTCGCGCACCGGCTGGCCTGCTTCCAGCATTTTACGGGCCTCAGCCTGCTGGTGTGGTGAGAGCTTCGGCTTACGGCCTAAGTGTTGGCCGCGCTCGCGGGCACGCTCTCGGCCAGCGGCCGCTTGGGAGAGGCGGCGTTGCCGGTCGTCCTCTGCAATGGCCGACAACAGCCCCAACAGGGCCTTACCCAGGGGACCTTCTAAATCGAAGTAGGGGCGATCTAGCACCTTAGCCGTGGCACCTCGCTGGCCAATCTCAGCCAGGATAGCAATGCCATCCGTATAGGATCGGGTTGCTCTGTCCCATTCGGCCACCACAAACACATCATCTGGTTTCAAAGCTGCGAGGGCTTTTTGTAGTCCCGGGCGCTGTTTGGTGTTTCGGCCGCTGGCTTTCTCGTCATAGATAAGCTCGCAGCCTTCGGCTTGAAGCTCTACAAGCTGCCGGTCTAGATTTTGCTGCTTGGTGCTGACGCGGGCGTATCCGATTTTCATGCGCTAAGCGTAGCACATTTTCGGGACAGACTTACGGGACAAACAAGCCCTTGAAAAATCAGGGCCGGGGAATCCGTCCCGGAAGTCATGACTTTTGGGTCGGGTTTACAAGAATACCAATGACCGGCTCGCCACTTTGCGGGAGTTCTTCGTCAGTACGTCGCCACCGAATAGATTCGGCCTCTACCCACGTCTTAGGCGCTCGCTTTTCCTTAATGACGTATTTGTCTCTATAGAAAAGCCTCATTGACATAGATAACATCGCATTCTGAAATATATACCTAGATGTGTATTTTTTCTCCAGTCCATCTGGGAGTTCAGACTTAAGATTTTTACACAAATTTGGTATTTTTCCGCTTTCAAATGAAGTAATTTTTACATCGTGTGCAAATTCATTTCTTATTCTTCGGATGTAATCGCATTCATTTTTCTCTATATCTTCAATCAAACCCAAACCATAACAGGCTTCAATTCTCGCCGAGAATGTCCCCAGAGGGGCATTCCGTCCCCTTATGATTTCTTTGGAGCCATCGCAAAAGGAGTTATTGTCAAATCTGGTGTCCAGGCGATTTTCATGCAGCGGCTTGATCCTGGTTTGATGGCTTGATGCCGTTGATGAAGTCGACGCCTTGAATCACGTCTGCGAGATGATGGAAGCCGCGCAGTTTACGCCAGCTTTT
>NZ_JBDWYP010000080.1:0-4355 GCF_039982295.1 Roseibium sp. | reverse complement strand
CACGAATTGAAAGACATGCTCGCCGAAGCCAGAAGCTCAACCGAAAACTGGAACGGCTTCCTCGATGACTTCGTCTCAGATCCCCACGTCATTGCCCGCGTCAAGGCCCAAGCGCCGCGGTAACAATCGGCCGGTTACCATCAAAGGCCGGAGAAGTCCAATTTTCAACCCAGTGATTTTTAGGGATGATTACCATACCCTTTTAGTCAAGTATCAAATCCACAAACTCTTTTGTTTGCTTTTTTATTTCATGACGATCGCATACGGTTTGATATCCCCCCTTGCCCAGTCTCTCTCGCTCGTCTGTAGATTCCACCAGTTTCAGGATGGCGTCCGAGAGCGCTTCGACGTCGCCTTCAGGCACCAACAAACCATTATCTTTGTTCGAAACGAGTTCAGGGATGCCAGAATGGTAAGTACTAATAACCGGCATACCCATTGCCATGGCCTCCATGATTGCGACTGGAAGGCCTTCAGAATCACCGTTTTGGGCGCGTTTACTGGGCAAAACAAAAATGTCGTGCTTTTTGATTTGAGTAAGCACATCTTTGTGAGAAACAGCGCCAAGGAAAACGATGTTTTCCTGTAATCCCAAATTTTCCGAAAGCTCTGTTAACTCTTGGGTTTTCGGGCCATCGCCAGCAAGGTAGAGTTTTACTTGCCGGTTTGTCTTGTTTTTGACCAATGCAAGCGCATTTAATAGGTCTGAGTGCCCTTTTTTTTCAACATGACGACCTACAGACAACAGATTTATTTCATCTTGATCTCTATAGATTCTATCAAATGAAGAAGGAATTTCAGTTCCAAGGTAGCAAACACTACATTTTGCGCCTGGAACGTTTGTTTCCAAAAGGTCTTTCCAAAGTCTATTTATAGAAATGAACTCATCAACGAAAGGTTGAACTTTCTTATAGAACTTCCAACCGCTTCTTTTAACAAAACTGGAAACGTCATGACCGTGCAGAACCACAATAGTTCTGGCTTCAGGAAAAATATACTGCTTCATTTGTGCAACCATATCGGAATGGTTGCCGAAATGGATTACAATGAGGTCCGGTGTTTTCCTAACCTGCAAACTTATGTATAGCGTCTTTTCGTAAATAAGCCCCCGTCGTCTAAGATCAAAAAGCCTCAATACGTAGGACGGTCGCACGACAAAGTTCCGTGCGATATTAATAACAGTCCGAAATAGAAATGGTTTCGATGAGACCAAATGCTTTTTGATTTCGGGTGAAGCATTTACAGGCCGCATTCCTGTGTCTCTGACACAGCCCATTTCGATTGAATAATCTCCCTTAGTTTCACGCATTTTATTAATCTGATCGATAATATACGTCTGTGAATACTGCGGGAAAATTCCTGTCAACATTAAGACATGCATTTAGTGCTCCTTTTATTTGAGCGAAAAAATATTTAGCATTCTTTGCAGTAAATTTGACTTCTGTAAGTTAATTTTTCCATTTTGTATCGTATTTTTTCTAGTCGCTTTAGAATTTCTATCTTTTTCAACGTTGACTTCAATGACACCACAGTTTTCTTCAGCGATCAGTCTATTAAAATCTTTCCGGGTAATAGTGAAATCGTTTAAAGCGGCGATCTGATTTTTATAGCTTTCCTTGATTTGATTAAGGCGCTCCAGTGCCAAAGCTGGGTTCTGATAGTGAATAGCTGTTTCTTCGTATGAATCTATCATGAGTTTGTACACTGCTTCGGGATCGTCGATTAGTTCACCTTGCACGACTCCCGCGAGTGCTACCTGGTCGGGCCTTCGATGAAAACCAAAGTCTTCGAGAAGCTGATTTCTCATCTTCCGCTGAGGCTGCCCCATGGAATTGACCACACCCTTCAAAACCGCGCCTACCGGGCGTGTATGGGCCATCGGCGTTTTATCCAGAACGGCAACAGCGTTTTTGGGATTGAGGGTTGGTGTTCCCCAAATCAGGTCCAACCCGACACCTGTGTGCCGGCTTTTGATGATCGGCATAATGTCGATCATGTAATTGCAGGAGATGCAGGGGAGCATAACCTCTACGAAGTTCGTGAACCGCAAATCAAACGCATGGCATTGCGTTACAATGAAGTGGAAAAAAAAGCTGGCATTCGTTAGTGCCGGCTGACAGAGTTCCAGGTTCCATTTTTTTGCCGTGATGAACATCTCATTAATGTTCTCACCTTTGGAGTAGATGTCGTCGTCAGGACACCAGAAGTACTCATAAGAACGTAAGGAATTTGTCCTTTCTATTGCATCGTAAATACCACTCCATTTTCCTCCCTCATAGTAGAGTTTTTTAACGCCTGGCTGCTCTTGATGACTGTCGAACGCTTCTTTGTCAAAATAGCTAACGATCAGATCCCAGCTCCGGGTCTCTGGGGCCTGGTCAAGCCAGTGATTATGAAGGCTGTTTTTTCCCGCTCGTACAATGACTAGATTATTTGCTGTCATGATGGTATTTTCTACTTTGAAGACTTAGAAAAAGAGGGTTTAGGAAAATTTTCCAATTGGTAAGGGGCACCCCTCTGCTTGTGCTGAGATCCATTCATTGGCAAGCTGCAGCGATTCTTCGATAACCCTGTGCATGTCGAGGTAGCGATATGTCCCAAGGCGCCCCATGAAGCTCGTTTTTTCTTCGTTCTTAGCGAGTGTTATGTAGTCCGAAAGGCGAGTTTTGTCGTTGGCCAGTCTTTTCGGGTAATATAACTCATCGCCTTTTTCCGCTTCTTTTGAGAACTCAGTGAAGACGATGGTTTTTTCAAACTCCCTCCAGTATTCATAGTGCTTGTGTTCGCGTCGGCGGGTATGTTTAACGTCCAAGCTTGGAAAATTGTGCGCAGGATGCCCTAGAACATCTCCATTATCTCTAACGGCTTCCCAATACAACGTTCTATAGCTTAATGAGCCAAACTGGTCGTCAAAGTAGGCGTCCAGGGGACCTGAATAGAAGGTATGGGCGAATTCCGTCTGCATTGACTTTTCCCATGGAGTATCAAGCGAGACGTCAATCGAGCTATGATCCAGCATGCGTTCTACGATCTTGGTGTAACCGTCTACCGGAATGCCCTGATAGGTGCTCGAATAATAGTTGTCGTTATAGCTAAAACGAAGAGGAAGCCTCTTCAAAATGGAGACTGGAAGCTCTTTTGGTTCGCAGCCCCAGTGTTTTTTAGTATATCCGTAAAAAAATGCTTTATATAATTCTGCTCCCATGAACTTTAATGCTTGCTCCTCGAAGTTCTTTGGGTTTTCAATAGATGAATCTGCTTTTATTTTGATAAACTCTTCCGCCTCTTTTGGTGAAAATTTCTTCCCAAAGAACTGATTGATCGTATGCAAATTAATGGGAAGGGAATAAACTCCCGTATCGGTTATGGCCTTGGGGCGATTGATGAATGGCATGAATTCACCAAAGCGGCGAATGTAGGACCAAACCTCGAGGTTGCCGGTGTGAAAAATATGGGCTCCATATTTATGAAGCATGATGCCGGTTTCCTGATCGCGCTCAGTGTGGCAATTGCCTGCCAAATGATCCCGGCGATCAATGACAAGTACCTTATGGTCAGTTTTGTCGGCTATTTCCCGGGCAATGACTGCGCCAGCAAAACCTGCTCCAACAACTAGGATCCTATCCATCTAATTAAACGGCCTCTCTTCGCCAAGTAAATACTACTCCGCAATCGGGGAGTAGATCCGGAGGGCTGCCATACAAAATTACTTTGGTGACAGTTTTCCTACGTAATCAACAAACCACATCTTATGATGATGAGACCCGGCAATATAGGGCATTTGTCATGATGGTGAAATACAGTTTTTGCACTGAGACCGCAATTTGGAGCGCCGGAATCTAGAGTTTCCCGGCTGCTATCGCGGTGACGGCCTGGGGATGCCACCGGGATTATGCAGTGCGATCGGGACGTTGTATCCGATCGCTGAATGAGGCCGATCCTCATTGTAGTGTCTACGCCAATCCTCCAGCTTTTCGCGTGCATCCGCAAGCGTCATCCCCCTCAGTCTTTCGGTAATCATCCCTAAAAATCACTGGGTTGAAAATTGGACTTCTCCGGCCTTTGATGCGCTTGGAGAACGACATGAAGAAATCGAGATTTACGGAAAGCCAGATTCTGACGATTTTAAAGCAGAGTGAGAGTGGTGTGCCGGTTGCCGATCTTTGCCGGGAACACGGGATCCGCAACGCGGCGTACTACAACTGGCGGTCCAGGTATGGCGGCATGGATGCGTCGTTGATGGCGGAAATGAAGGTCATGGCCGAAGAAAACCGCCGCCTGAAAAAGATGTATGCCGAGATGGCAATGCAGAATGAGCTGCTGAAGGATGCTCTGGGAATTGAGGCCGCCAGTGC
>NZ_JBDWYP010000079.1:0-6753 GCF_039982295.1 Roseibium sp. | reverse complement strand
TCCTCAAAAAAGCCGCTGCCAGAACCGTCGAGGATCTATGGGATGCGACTGCAACGGCAATCGACGCAGTCACTCCCTCAGAGGCGAGAAACTACTTCGCTGCGGCCGGATATGAACCGGAGTAAGTGGGAAA
This sequence comes from Roseibium sp., assembly GCF_039982295.1. Taxonomy (GTDB): domain Bacteria; phylum Pseudomonadota; class Alphaproteobacteria; order Rhizobiales; family Stappiaceae; genus Roseibium. The sequence goes on along the minus strand of NZ_JBDWYP010000079.1, from coordinate 6,620 downwards.
TGCTCTAGAGTATTTCCCCGATGACCGACGTCCAGGGGCCCATGAGCGTTTCCACGCGCGCTATTTGGTTATATCCGGAACTTTTTTCCAGGCCATGCGGCCATAGGCCTTGATCACCAAAGCGCAGTATGTCCCCGGCCGGGCCCCGCTTACCGGTATGCGTCACGCCCCCATCAACCCAGAACGTGACATTCCCACGCCGCCGCAAGCTTCCCCTATACTCGGCCCAATTCGTCACACGACGCCCGGACTTCGCAAACTTGTGGCAGCGGGTGGCGTGGTGTTTGAACGGCATTCACGAAAATTCAGAAATCAGACAACGCCGAGCACGTGGGCCAGCAATCCGATTAATGCAACAACGCCGCCGTCACCACTCGGAATGCCCCTGTGAACTCTTTACACACATTTTCACTCCCCATCCCGACCTATGGAGCGAAACAAGTATTCATGCCGTACATAATCTCTCCCTTCATTACTTCATGCAGCGCCTGCTAATACTTAAAAATTTTTTGCCATGATAGATTTTTTAATCCCAAAACTGCAATTTATACGCACATCGATAAAATATACACGTAAGTAAATACTCTTAGAGCGACTCCGTCGATGGTAAATTAAGCGTTAAACAAATTAATAATCAACATATAGTCCCTTATTTCTTCTTCCTACCGATTAAAAAAATGTTTTAAAAATATTATTTTTCAAGCCACAAACTTTACTCAACGTTCTTTGAAATATAACAATTTTTCAAATCGTATAATTCTTATGATGCGAGGTTAGTATTTATTACAGTAGGTTAAATACTCATGTTGATATGCAAGAAAATAGACAGTCGCCGTGTAGTGTCAAGTGATGCAGACGGAGTTGCGCGCAATTGAGACGGATCTGCCATCGGCACGAGAGAATAGCGGCCGACTTGATGCGCGTTATGTCAAGGCAGGTTTTGCTCTTGGTATTTGTCGGACACTTCACATTGTCCGATACACCTGCAAACGCAGCCAGCATTGAATGCGGCCACCTTCTAAACAACGGTGACGGGGCGGCTATAGACCTAGATGGCCCCTCTTGCATACGAAACGGAGCCGCACAAGATATCAATATCCTCAACCTTACAGGCAGCGGGACGGGGATCAGGTTTTCAATGGGCGCGGGTGTTACGGATGTGTCATTCACGGGCACATATCCATCCGTCGTCAATACGGCCCCCGTTTACGACGTGGAGTGCCTCACCGCGGACACATGCAATTTCAGCCTGAACGCCACCTACGACGGTCAACCGGTCACACTGCAAGTGCGAAAATATCTTGGATTAAATTACGTTAACGTTGGCAATGGCTCCTACGGACTGGATCCTGAAATCGACATCCTGGGGCGGGGCAGATCGATCGCTGACGGGGATACATCGCCAACCACCTCCGATTACACGGATTTCGAAGATGTGGTAGTCGACGGGGTTCCTCTTGCTCGCACATACACGATCAGGAACACTGGCTTTGCAGATTTGTCCCTGACCAATGTGACGTCCGACAACGCCTTCTTTGTGGTGAGTGGAACGACAAGTGGGACGGTGGCGGTATCCGACTCGGTAACATTCACGGTGACCTACACACCGGAGGCTCGAGGAACACATGATGCAACAATTACAGTGACATCAGATGACGACGACGAGGGTACCTATACGTTCGATATCGCAGGCAGAGGCATCACGCCGGAAATCGATATCGAAGGCAACGGGATCACCATTCTCGACGGCGACACTTCACCATCTACCCTCGATGGAACTGATTTCGGCGGGGTCCTGGTTGCTGGCGGTTCGAACGCCAACACGTTCACGATGCGCAACACCGGGCCGGACAGGATGACGGTTAACAGCGTCAGTTCCTCCGATCCGACCCAGTTCAGCGTCAGCGGTGTGGTCGGCGGGACGCTTATTTCGGGTGGGGCGAATTCATTTACCGTGCATTTCAATCCAGCGTCCGCGGGAACCCATAACGCGGTCATCACCGTTCAATCGATTGATGCCGACGAAGGTACCTACACCTTTTCGATCACGGGTGAGGGAACCGAACCGGAGAGCAATATCCAGGGAAATGGCGTTTCCATCGTCAATGGCGACAATTCGCCGGACAGTGCTGACGATACGGATTTCGGGAGTGTTGCCGTGGCCGGCGGCAGCAATCCGAACACGTTCACGATCCAGAATACGGGAACGGGCGACCTGACGCTCACCAGCGTCACTTCGTCGGACAACACCCAGTTCGCGGTCAGCGGCACGACGAGCGGGACGATCGCCGCCTCGGAATCGGCGACCTTCACCGTGACGTTCGACCCGACGTCGGCCGGGCCCAAGTCGGCGACCCTCACGGTGAACTCGAACGATGCCGATGAGGGCGCCTATACATTTGATGTCGAAGGTGTGGGGACATCGGCGCCCGGGTTTGCGCAGGCGTTGGCCCCCTCATCCATCCTGAAGGGAGAGACTTCGACCGTCACCTTCACGATCGATAACTCCGCCAATACGTCCGCGGCCACCTCGCTCGATTTCACGGACAACCTGCCCGCCGGTGTGACCGTCGCGAGCCCGGCGAACGTGTCGACGACCTGTACCGGGGGAACCTTGACGGCGACCAGCGGCACAGACTTGATTTCCTACACTGGCGGTACCGTCGGGGCAGGGGGCACCTGTACGATCAGTGCCGATTTAACCGCTGCCAACGACGGAGTCTACAGCAATACAACAGGTGATCTGACCTCCAGGTTCGGCAATTCCGGGACGTCCAATGCCTCGCTGACCGTCGCTTCTTCGGAAATCGCGGTTTCGTCTTCCGAAAGCGGGGCGGTCAGCGACGGCGGTACGGATACGGTCGGCTCCACGCCGAGCCCCGGCACCGCGGCAACGATCACCTACACGATCACCAACTCGGGCACGGACGCCCTGTCGGTGACCACGCCGACCGTCGGCGGCAACGTCAGCGCCGCGAGTAACGTCACGGTCAACAGCCTGACCCTGGGCTCGACGACGGTTGCCAGTCTCGGCGGCACGACGACGCTCGTCGTCAATTACACAGCGTCAGCGGCGGGTGCCTTCTCTTTTGCATTGAGCGTTGCCAACGACGACGGCGATGAAAACCCGTTCAACCTTACTGTCAGCGGCTCTGCGGCCAGCCCGGCGTCGACGCTGACGGCAACCTCGGGCTCGGGTCAGTCCGCTGAGGTCGGCGCCCAATTCGAGAACGTGCTGGTCGCCACCGTGACGGATGCCGGCAGTAGCGGAGTGGCCGGGGTGGATGTCACGTTCACTGCGCCCTCGACCGGCGCTTCGCTCACTTTCGCCAGTACGGGAACCAACACCGAGACCGTCACGACCGGAGCGGACGGGACGGCGACAAGCTCGGCGATGACCGCCAATGAAACGGCTTCAAGCTACGATGGCGGCGGGGCGCTCACCCCCTATTCGGTGACCGCGAACGCCTCCGGTCTGACCAGCGTTGCCTTTTCGCTCACGAATGACCGGGATTCGCAAGCAGATATCCAGAAAACCAAGGAGGTCATCGCCTCCTTCGTCACCGGCAGGGCGAACGCAATCGTCGCCGGTCAGCCGGATCTGGTCTCCAGGCTCACCGGCGGCCCGTTCGGCCGGCAATCCGGGCGAAACGGTTTCAATTTCAAAGTGACGCCCTATTCCCAGTCCGGAAGCTTCCAGTTCTCACTGCGGGCGTTCGCTAACGTCATTCGCACGGGCCGTTCCGATCAGCCCGCTGCAGGTAATGCCGGGGCGGCGCCTTCCCAGGGAACATTAAAGTCGGAGAGATATGCCGTTTTCGATCAGTTCAGCTCATCCGGCAACATGAGCTACACAGCGGTCGCTCCTCCGGTGACGGGAGAAGACACGCTGGCCATACTGAGCAGCAGTAATGCCAGGGCGACGAATGACGCAGCGCAGAATAGTGAAGCAGGTTCGGGTTGGGATTTATGGGCGCAGGGTACCTATGCGGTGACCCGCAACAGCAACAGCGACAGTCGGACCGGACTCTTCTTCGCGGGGCTGGACTACCGATATGGGGATCGGGCGGTCTTTGGTGTGATGGGGCAGCTCGATGTCACCGACGAGAGCAACGACAGCACCTCCGCCGACGGCGTCGGATGGATGGCCGGACCCTATGTGGTTCTCCGCCTGCACCAGAATTTCTATCTGGATGGCGTCATGACCTATGGCCAGTCCTACAACAGCGTCAACGCGCTGGGACTGTTCGAAGACGATTTCAGGACCCAGCGGTTCATGCTGCAGGGAGGCCTGACAGGCGATTTCAGGCTCAACGAGGTCACACGGATCAGCCCGTTCACGCGCATCACCTATTATTACGAAGAGCAGCAGAGCTACACCGATACACTCGGGCTTATCATCCCGTCGCAGGACTTCTACCTCGGACGGCTGGAATTCGGGCCGAAGGTCTCCTTCGACCTGGTCCTTGACGACCGCCTGCTGTTCTCGCCGTTCCTGTCGTTCTCGGGTATTTACGACTTCAACAAGCTTCAGGACAACAGTCCAACCGACGCAACGCTGGCGTCATCAAACGAAAACCTCAGGGCCAGGCTGGAAGCTGGTGCCGGTCTGCTGATCCCCCGGCGAAACATTCAGATCTCCGGCGAAGGGTTCTATGACGGCATCGGAACCGCCGATTTCCATTCCTACGGCGCAACCGTCAACGTCAGGATACCGTTCTGAACAACGGCAAGCCCTTGATGGAGATTGCCAAGCCTCTTGACGTGTTTAAGAGGCCGCTCTCAAAGTAGTTGAGTGATATCAAAAGGCTATGATGGACAAAAAGCGGAGCCAATCTGGCGGGCCCGACCAATATGAACACCCACCTGCTTGTCCTTGGTTTGTGGTGGTCCTTCATCGAAACCCTTCAGGTCAAATACCTGAACAACATCATCGAACAGGACCACCGGTTTATCAAGAAACTGACCAAGCCGATGATGGGCTTCAAGGCCTTTCATTCAGCAACGGGCAACGCTGAGCGGTATTGAAACAGCGCACATGATCCGAAAGTGGCAACTGAACCGGCCGGGTGTACCTGCTTACCGACAGTTCATGGAGCTCGCAGGATAGATGTGTCAAGATAAAGCCACAGATCCAACTACCACTAAACTTCGCGACAGAGCCCGGAAATGCGCGCCTGATGACTTCCGCAACACCGTGGATCCAACCCGACACGTACTTCACAAGAGCGATGCCCAATGGCCTGCCGAACTTGGTCGATCGACACTCTCCATGCTATCATCCTCATCCGAAAGGCAATTGAAACTTTCGTCGACATCGCTGAAGGAAGAATCCTGTTGCAGGTCACTGTCGCGTGTTTGAAAATAATTTTCAAGAGCTTCATCCGGTGACCAATCTTCCGTCGAGGAGGCCTGGTCTTCATCAGGCGCCCCGAAATCATTAGTTGCCATTGTAGATACTGAACATCGTCGCACGTCAAAGATGGCGTTGCGCATTTTTTCTGCTGCGTCTCTGGCAATCATTAGATCTTCCTCTATCAACTCGTTTTTTAAGTACGAGCTATAGTGTTTTGGAAGACATCTTGACGGAGCTTTTCTGAAATGGAGAAATTTAGCGACGTTCTTTGAAAATTCAGTGGCCGTTACTTTGCGACCACTAGATTTGTAGTGAATCACGACGCGTTCATTGTTTTTTTTGCCATTCTGGCCGATTGGCAAGTCAGTAAGAGAAGGATTGGCATTAGAGCTTTCAAAGTTTACTTTCAGTCGCGAAACGTGACCTCTCTCAATACCAGGTATTTTCACTGAACGACTTTGAAAGCGACCCTCACTTTTATCCTGGAAAAAGCGCAATGCTTCTTTGAAGGTTGAATGGATCGTCATTTCCTTGAACGTGCTCATCTTGCCACCGTCACTCTTTATTTTTTTTTGGGGGGGGGGGGGGGGGGTACCAGTTCGTGAAACTGGCGCACCACGATTGCATCCTAACCTTGACTGACCAGCTGCACATTCTTCAAGACGCGAACAGCGGAAAAGCCTAATTCAAGCCGCCTTTGCAGATACTTATTCGTTCCAGCGCCTTTTTGCGAATAACTTCACAAGAACCATTAAACGAAGTTTCCATAGAGAGCTGTGCTGATTAGTGCATGTTGTGCGGTATTGCTGCGTTCTCCAGAGAAGTGGTCGCGAGATTTAGGAAAGCTATGATCGAATCTGGTGTTAGGGCGGTTTGAATGAGGGTGGTGCATCTGGTTGGTTTGCTGTTGCGATACAAGCCACAACTTACAAGAGCGCCACCATAATGGATGACAATACCATCATCGAATTTTCCGATCGAGACGGGGTCAAGGACCCGCTGAGCGTTCTGTCGCAAACTTTTGCTTCGTCGGTTCCGTTTGCGCGTGTTGCGGTTTAGATGTGGTTTCTGATCAGGTTGTTCCGTTTAGTGCCTGAAGTGGCATTTTGCCTTTGATGCCCATGTGTGGCCGCTTAGCGTTGTACCAGTCAAGCCATCTTGGCAGGTCGGCTTCGCGTGTCAGGGACGATTTGAAGGGAATGGCGTAGGCCCATTCCCGCAACATTGTCTGGATGAAGCGCTCGGCCTTGCCGTTGGTTTTGGG
>NZ_JBDWYP010000078.1:0-66732 GCF_039982295.1 Roseibium sp. | reverse complement strand
GGACGCTCTACTTCCGGCGCGCAGAAAAGAGAAAGGCGCACGTTCAGTCACTTGGGACACGAAGCTTGGGCAGGCGTGACGGCCTTGCACATCCCACTTTCCCAACCGCTCCCGGCAAGTCCGGAGCGCCTGCCATCCCGTCTCTGACGGGAAACAGACCAGCCAAAACGCCGGGGAGATATCCTGCGGCGGGATTGGTGCTGGCTGTTTGGTCAGCTCGCTGCGGCAATCAAAACCGCCTAAAATTCCCCAAGGGAAGATTCTTTAAACGATCTGCCTCTAAGCTCCGGCAGTTAAACGATATTCAGCTTGAAGCACAGCATCCGGAAGCTTCCGACTGTTTCTACTTTCTGACGGAGTTCCGAGTCTTGGGCGAAATAGAGAAAAATCGGCACAAAGCCCGGAGAACTTCCAGGTGAACCGCCCGATTGCAAATATCCCACACGGAGAAAATGGCGCTGCCGTGACCCTAACGGATGTGACCGACAAGAATGAGATACTCAACCGCCTTGAAGCCGCGATCTGGGTTTTCGACATCGATGAAAGCCGCGTGGTCTGGGCGAACCAGGCCGCGCTGGCGGTCTGGGGTGCCACCGACCTCGAGGAGCTCCAAGCCAGGAACCTGAAGGCCGACATGTCGCCCGCAGTCTCCCAGCGCGTGAAGCAGTTTCAGGCCGACTTCATCGAGCATGATGCAACCTTTTCCGAGGTTTGGACGCTGTATCCGCAGGGTGTACCGAAGTCGCTCAGGGTGCGTTACGTCGGCATCGAACTGGATGATGGCAGAATGGCCATGCTGTGTGAGGGGCGCGATGAAATCGCCGAGCAGCCGGAGACAATCCGCAGTTCGGATGCGCTGCTCCACACCCAACTGATGATCTCTTTGCATCATGAAAATGGCGAAGCGCTATATCTCAATCCGGCGGCGCGCGCGGCCTTTGATGCACAGAACGCCCATCTCCATAGCCGCTTCGTCCGCAAACGCGATTTCGACAAGCTCCAGAAAGCACTGAGGACGGATGGACAGACCAGCATCATCACCAGGGTCGCGACCACCAAGGGCGAACGCTGGCATGAGGTGACGGCGCGTACATGCCATGACCCCGTTTCGGGTGTGCCGTCAATCCACGTGAGCGAGACCGATGTCAGTGATCTCAAGGAGGCAGAGGCACGGGCAAAGTCACAAGCCTATACCGATCCTCTGACAGGCCTGTCCAATCGCATCCACCTGCCGATCCTCCACCAGCAGATGACGGCGCGAGCCGAAGCAGACGGAGACATCGTCGGTGTCTTCTTCATCGATCTGGATCAGTTCAAGGCGATCAACGATACCCTCGGGCACAGCCATGGCGACACGATATTGATACGTGTCGCCAAACGTCTGCGCGCGATTTGCGAAGGTAGCGATAAAGTCGTCCGCCTCGGCGGTGACGAGTTCCTGCTGCTGGCCACTGTGCCGGAAGACGACCCGCAACAGCTTTGCAATATCGCCGGAAAAATCCTGGATTCCCTGTCTCTTCCGGTCCGTCATGACGGCCGCAAGCTTTCCGTGACGCCAAGCATCGGAATCGCGCGCTGGCCACAGGACGGCACAACGGCGCAGGAATTGATGAAGAATGCGGACCTGGCCATGTACCAGGCAAAGGCAGCAGGGCGGAACCGTTACCGCCATTTCGACGCCCGCATGAAGCAGGATCAGGAAACCGAGCTGGAGACCCTGACGGACATCCGTGAAGGTCTGAAGCGAAGTGATTTCGTGGCCTATTATCAGCCTCGGATTGACCTCGCGACAAACCGTATTGTCGCCGTGGAGGCGCTCGCCCGCTGGAATCATCCCAAGCGCGGGATCATTATGCCCGACGTCTTCATCGGCCTTTGTGAAAAGACCGGGTTGATCAACGCCCTGGGACTTCTGATCCTCCGCGATACATTGAAACAACAGAATATATGGCGCAAGCAGGGAATCGAGATCATTGTTTCGGTCAATGTGTCCCAACGCCAGCTCAGCAGTTTCGATTTTGCCGAACAGGTACAGGGCGCCCTTCAGGAATTCGGCTGCGACAGCTCAGGACTGGAGCTGGAAATGACGGAAACCCTCCTGGTGGAGGGCGACAAGACGGTTCATCAGAATCCGAAGGCGCTGCGCAAACTCGGCGTGAAGATTGCCATCGACGACTTCGGCACGGGCTACTCGAACTTTTCACGTCTGAACGACATGGCTGCCGATTGCGTCAAGATCGACCGGAGCCTGATCAGGGACCTGCCGCGCAGCGAGCCTATCGTCAAGATGATGATCGCCATGTGCAAGCTGATGAACGTCAGCATCGTGGCGGAGGGTATCGAGAACGCCGAGCTTGAAGCCAAGGTGAGAGAGCTGGGATGTGACGAAATTCAGGGGTTCTATTGCGCAAGGCCCATGGCGGCGACGAGCATGACCGAACACCTCCAGACCGGCGCGAGCGTCTAGCGCGCGCACCGCCCCGCAAAACAGCTGCTCGGACGCCGCTGCAGTTTCAGCAACGTCCGATGAGGTCAGCCGATCGAAGCCCGAACTAGCGCGCGACGCATTTATCGAGACCGCCGGGATGCTCCAGAATGGCGGTATTGCCTTTGCTGTAAAGCGTGTAACGACCATTCGTATAGCGTGACCCGGACCCGGAGACGGCCTCGTCAAGCCGCTCTTGCGGAGAACCGTCGATGGTGAACAGCACATGTCCCTTGCCACTGTTGACGTAGGTCACCGTCAGGGGCAGGCCTTCCTCACAGGTGTAATGCACAGTTTTTGGACGCGCCGGCGAGGTCTTTGACCGGCCTTGCGCATAGAAGGCCGTGATCGGGTAAAGCACCGTTTTGGCAGCATTGCCAACACCGTAAAGCACCTGACGACGATGCAGGTCCAGTTGCAGCGAAACGTTCCGGGAGGCATCGAACAGGTAGACGGACCACTCGTCCCGGGACTGTTCCTGGAAATGGAAATTGACCCGTCCGTTTGCATCGGCTTCCTGCCATTGACCGCCACCAACGGCCGTGAAGCTGCCGCCCGGATGAAGGACCTTCGCTGCGGAATATCCGTTCACACCGGGCTGACCAGCTGGCGTGACCGGCGGTTGGACTTTGGGAGACCCTTGCACCTTCAGCTTTGGCCCATCGCAAACCCTGAAGATGGTCGGGTAGTGGTTCTGCGAGCACATGATGCCGCCCCACTGGTAGCCAGTCCGGCCATTGCGGTAGCGGATCTCGAACCACTCATAGCCGTTCATCATCACGCCGGTGCCATTAAGGATGTTGATCCTGTTGCCTTCCTGCAGGCTGCCGATCTGTCGATACTGCATGCCCGGGCCACTGCGGACCTTGCCGCCGTAGGAGTAGCCAGGTTGCGGGAAGTCAACGTCCGGTGACGCAAAGGCAGAAGAGGAAAAGGCCAGAAGAACACAGGTCGAAAGAACCGAAAATAGTCGCATAAACAGGTCCACCTAAAAAATTGGCTATACCCGATGCCCTCGGAGCAAGCGGGTTCGAAGTAACGAAATCATTCGTACAATAGCGCAAATGAACCGGAGATGAACTGTCTTCCCGACGTTACGGCCTCGGGTAACGTTTGACGCCGGTTCCGGTGACCGAAAAGCCCGTCATATAGGGGTCTCGTTCGTCAAGGGTGATGGTGCTGGTGCCGGTCTTGACGGCCCAGCCTTCGATAGTCGGTATGATGCCCCGTTTGGTGCCGACGAGAACGTCAGCTTTAACCCCACCCGTAAACAAAGAACCAATGACGCTTTCATGCACGAAGCGATCACCCACCTTCAGCTTGCCCTTGGCAAAAAGCTGCGCCATGCGTGCGGACGTACCGGTGCCGCAGGGGCTGCGGTCGATAGCCTTGTCGCCGTAAAAGACGGCATTGCGGGCATCGGCCTGAGGGTCTTGAGCCGGCCCGGTCCACTGAATGTGGGAGACGCCCCGGATCTCCGGATTCTCCGGATGACAAATGTCGAAGGCTTCATTCAGCGCGTCCCGAAGCCTTGGGCTGACCGCCACCAGTTGATCGACGGAAACGGATCCGACGCCGGCGAAGTTCTTCTGCGGCTCGAAGATCGCATAGAAATTACCGCCATAAGCGACGTCGCAGACCAATGGCCCGAACTCAGGGCACTCGACCTCCAGACCTTCAGCGGCCAGGAACGAGGGAACGTTGGTCAGCTTTACTGAAGACACATACTCGCCGTCCATCGTGTAGTCGGCAAGCACCAGACCGGCGGGAGTTTCCAAACGTGCCTGACCGGACGTCTTTGGCACCAGCAAGCCTTCCTCAATCGCCATCGTGACCGTTCCGATGGTGCCGTGACCACACATGGGCAGGCAACCTGTTGTCTCGATGTAGAGCACACCGACATCATAGGCATCGCTGGAAGGCGGATAGAGGATTGAGCCGGACATCATGTCGTGGCCCCGCGGCTCGAACATCAAGCCAGTGCGAATCCAGTCATAGTCGCGCACAAAAGACTGGCGCCGCTCGAACATCGAGCCCATGGCCAGCTGCGGCGCGCCGCCCGCAACCAGACGAACGGGGTTGCCGCACGTGTGACCGTCGATGCAGAAAAACGTATGTCGGGCCATTATTGGTCCTCTTGTCAAAAACGCGTTGCGCGGAACGGTGCGAGATCAAGCGACGGTGTTTCGCCGAGCAGAAGTGCAGTCAACTGCTGACCTGTCGTCGCAGCTTCCGTCAGCCCGTGGTGGGCATGTCCAAAGCCATAGACAATATGTTCGCTCGCCGAAGACGTTCCGATCACCGGCAAGCTGTCCGGCAGAGACGGGCGGTATCCCATCCAGCGTTTGCCGGTGCTGGCATCGAGCCCGGGGCAAATGGTTTTCGCCTTGGCAATCATCGCATCGACCCGCTTCCAGTTCGGAGGAAGTTCCAAACCGCCAAACTCGACGGCGCCGCCAATTCTCAGGCCCGTTTCCAGCGGCGACATGACGAACCCATGGCCGCGCAGCATGACGAAATTCCTGAGCGAAACCCCAGGCTCCGGCACGGTGATATTATAGCCCCGCTCCGTATCTAGCGGCATAGGGTCACCAAGCTGGGATGTCAGCTTCCTGGACCAGGCACCGCATGCGATCACCAGTTTCCCGCAGCTGAGCGTCGAACCATCCGCAAGGCTCAGGGAAGCTCCCTCATCGGTTGCCGCAACCCGCTGAACATCTGCGACTTCAAAAGAAACGCCCTGTGCGACAAGCCAATCGGCAATCGAAAGGCAAAGCTTCTTGGGATCATCCATCTGTGCCCAACCGGGAACAAAGGCACCTCCCACGACAGTTGACGAAAGCTCCGGCTCACGCTCCCGGATTTCATCACCGGAAAGCTCACGCACTTCGATGCCATAGTCTCTTTGCTCAGCCCAGGAACTCAAGTTATTTCGGAACTGGGCCTCATTGTCGAAGACCTCAAGACAGCCGCTGTAGCGCACCTGATTGTGGGTCCCGGTGAGCTTCCACACACGCTCCCATGCAGGCAGCGCGTCGGCTCTCAAGACGGCAAGAGCCTCCCTGCTTTCTCGCACCCGCGCATTGGTGGAGGCGGCCAGGAACCGCACCATCCATGGCAGGATCTTGAGACTGTAGGAAGGGCGTACGGAAAGAGGCCCGAGAGGATCGGCAAGCCAGGTGATTGCCTGCTTCCAGACACCCGGCGAAGCAAGCGGAGCGACATCGGTACAGGCGATACCGCCGGCGTTGCCCTGGCTTGCTCCGGCTGCCGGACCTTCCCGGTCAAGAATGGTGACCTTGCAGCCGCGTTCCACGAGAACCGCAGCAGTCGCAAGGCCGATGATTCCGGCCCCGAGGATATGAACGTGAGGTGTGGTCATGACCTTAGAGAGTTGGCAATTCAGGGCGTTTTGCAAGGGCGGATTTGATCACCCTGTCAACGCGTTCCAGCTCTGCTCCGGACAACGCCATACGGGGCGCACGGCACCGGTCGTTCGAGCCGATGGCATGTACCTCTGCTCGCTTGATATTCTGGACAAGATTGGTCGACACGTCGAGATCCAGCAGTGGCCGGAACCAGCGATAGATCTCGAGCGCTTCCCCGTAGCGGCCAGCCTCTGCAAGCTTGTAGATCGCAACCGTCTCCTTCGGGAAAGCGACGACAAGACCGGCAACCCAACCGGTTGCGCCCATCATCAGGCTTTCCAGGGCGAGATTGTCGACGCCGGTGAAGAGATCGAAACGATCGCCGAAACGGTTGATCACATCGGTGACACGGCGAATGTCATCCGTGGATTCTTTCATGGCGACAACAAGCGGCTCAGCTGCCAGTTCTTCAAACATTTCGAGGGTCACATCGACACCATAGGCCACGGGATTATTGTAGATCATCACCGGAAGACCTGCCGACCGGGTAACTGTTTTCAGGTGGGCCACGGTTTCGTTCGGCGCGGATTTATATGGGACACCAGGCAGCACCATGAGGCCGTTGGCCCCGGCTCTGGCCGCAGCCTCCGCCGCCGCAGCAGCGCGTCTGGTCGAACTTTCACAGACAGTCATCAGAACCGGCTTGTCTCCGGCGCATTCCTTGGCGATCGTCAGCAGCGCGAGCTTTTCGTCAGGCTCGAGCGCCATCGCCTCCCCAAGGGAGCCGCAGACGATCAAGCCATCGCAACCGGCATCGATCTGAAGCGCGAAGCAGCGCTCCAGTTCGGCGACGTCGAGCTTGTCGTCTTCGGTAAACTTCGTCGTGACAGCCGGGAAAACACCCTTCCACATGGGAGCACCTCTAAAATTGAACCCTGTTGAGAAGGAGACTGCGCGTCCGCTTTCCTTTTGTCAATCATTGATATATCAGTGGTGCATCAGGTGAGAAATCCACACTCCAGCGAGATGACGAGCCAGACCCGGAAGGCAGGATAAATGGTAAGCGAAAAAGACAGTCTGACCCATACCGCCTATCGACGCCTGGAAGAGGACATCGTCACGCTGAAACTCAAGCCGGGCGAAGCGGTCACGGAAAGCCGACTGACGGAAGAATTTGGAATGGGCAGAACCCCCATCCGGGAGGCGCTTCAACGGCTCAGCTGGGAAGGCCTGATCACAATCCGCCCGAGGCTCGGGATTGTGATTGCGGAGATCAATCCCGCTGATTTCACCAGAGTCATGGAGGCCCGTCACGGCCTGGAAGTCTTGCTGGCAGGCACATCAGCACGCCTGGCAAGCCGCACAGAGCGGGAGGCCTTGCGAAGTTGCGCCGACCGCATGCGCACTGCCGCGGCCGAAGCGAATGTCTCAGAGTTCCTGCGCCTGGACAAGAAGTTTGACGAGATCGTCGCCACCGCGTCCTGCAACCCGTTTGCGGCAAAGGCGGTCGGCCCGCTGCAAACACTCAGCCGCCGCTTCTGGTTCAGGTACCTGGGCGAAGCCGATCTGAACCCGGCGGCCTGGAACCACGTCGAGCTGATGACGGCGATTGAGGCGGGCGACGAGAAGATCGCTTTGGAAAAAGCCGAGGAACTGATGCAGCACCTGCGCCGACAGGCGGCGGCGCTCGTTGCAAGCATAGAATGAGCCCTGCAAGCAAAATGCTTCCAAGGCTCCAGAAGTTAAGCGGACGGCGTCTCGGCGAACCAGTGACGTGTCCGGTTGGCAAAAGCCACCAGCGACAGCATGACCGGAACCTCAACGAGAACACCGACAACTGTTGCCAGCGCCGCACCCGAATTCAGACCGAAGAGGCTGATCGCAACAGCAACGGCCAGCTCGAAGAAATTCGATGTGCCGATAAAGGCCGCAGGAGCAGCCGTCGCAAAGGGCACCCGCCACGCGTAGGCCCAGGCATAGGTGATCGCAAAGATGCCGTAGCTCTGCAAAAGCAAGGGGATGGCAATCAGGACAATCACCATCGGCTTGTCGACGATGGTTTGTGCCTGAAAACCGAACAGAAGAACCACCGTGGCCAGAAGGCCCATCACCGAGAACGGCTTTACCTTGCCGGTGAACTCGGCGATGCGCTCCTCATTATCGGTCCCGTCGAGCATCTTTCGCGTGACATAGCCCGCCGCCAGCGGAATGATCACGTAGAGGATCACAGATAGAAGCAACGTTTCCCAGGGCACGATGATGTTGGTGACACCGAGCAAAAGAGCGGCGATCGGGGCGAAGGCAAACACCATGATGATGTCGTTGATGGAAACCTGCACCAAGGTGTAGTTGGCATCGCCGCGGACCAGCTGGCTCCAGACGAAAACCATGGCGGTGCAGGGCGCAACGCCAAGCAAGATCATCCCGGCGATATATTCCTTGGCATCCTGTGGGCTGACCAGGTCGACAAACAGGTACTCAAAGAACAGGATGCCCAGCGCTGCCATGGTGAAAGGCTTGATCAGCCAGTTCACCACCAGTGTGATGCAAAGTCCTTTTGGCTTTCTGCCGACATCCTTGAGCGAGGCAAAATCAACATTGACCATCATCGGGTAGATCATCAACCAGATGAAGACGGCGACGACGATGTTTACGTTCGCATATTCAAGGCCGGCAATAATCGAAAACACACCCGGAGCAACGAGCCCGAGTATCACGCCTGCGGCAATGCACAGCGCCACCCAGACCGAGAGATAGCGCTCAAACACGCCAAGCGGCGTTTCATCCGCGGAAGCCATAATTCAGTCTCCTAAACACGAGTTCACCCAGCTGCGGGGTGAATTTAAAGAGGGGAGTTAGTCATTCAGGTTGCCGATGGCGCTGAGCTGCGCCTTCGCATCAGGGGCGTCAAACACAGAGTCCGGAAGGGCAAGAAACGCCTCGATCCGACGCTTCATGCGCTCATGGGCAAGATCAAAGTCGGCCGCCCTCTCGGCGTCGTCTTCCTTTTCGCTCGCCGGGTCAGCGATGCCCCAATGTGCGACCAACGGGTGCCCGGGCCAGATCGGGCAGGCTTCCCCGGCGGCGTTGTCACAAACGGTGACAATGAGATCCATCGTCGGCGTGTCCGGCCCGGAAAACTCGTCCCAGCTCTTCGAGCGAAAGCCCTCCGTGGAGATCCCATGGCGCGCAAGACACTCCAGCGCATCCGGATTGACCGTGCCGCGCGGTGTGGAACCGGCAGAAAACGACTGGTAGCGATCGCTGGCAAGATGACGAAGCAAGCCTTCACCCAGGACAGACCGAGCGGAGTTCGCCGTACAGACGAAGAGAACATTGCGCATTTGAAAATCAAGGCCTCACGTGGCGAAACAGGTCAGTCAATCGGGCGAGCCGGAGGAGGAAGGTTCACACGCAATGATGTTCAACAGCGGCGCACAGAGCTCTGGATTGCCGCCACAGCAATCTTGAAGAAGATATGTCACAAGCGATTGCATGCAGGAGAGCTCCGCACGGTATGTGATCGAGCGTCCGTCGCGATTGGCCTGCACAAGGCCGGACCGCGACAAGACCCCCAGATGGGTCGACAGGGTATTGGGCAACACGCCCAGCGCGTCAGATATGGCGCCCGCAGTCATGCCCTCCTGTCCGGCCCTCACCAACAGGCGAAAGACGTCGAGGCGGGTTTCCTGACCAAGGGCTGCCAAAGCATCGAGAGCAACTTCTTTTTCCATAATTCGAGAATAATCGAAATATAAACGATTGCAAGCCGGAATCCAGGCATGGGCAGCCGACATGCGTCAAAGGCTGAGCTCGGGCACATCGGCCAGATCGGGATTTGGCGCAGTCTCTGCCATGGCCTGACCATCGAACATCAAACATGAGAGGAGCGCGCACGGTATCCCCCCTCGCCCAGCCCCAGCATGGTCTGGAAGCTGCCGCATGGCAGAGACATTTCACTCTTGCCAGCAGGCCTGAATGGACGTGATCGTTGGGACTGCCCTAGTGGCCACCGCCAGCAAGGCCGACGCCGGTCACAAGGGCAATCCAGACCTTGATCCGCAGCCCCCAGGCCTTGATGATTCCAAGACCACCCAGGATGTGACCCAAGACACCATGGGGCAGATTGCGGTCATAGGTCTGCACGATGCAGCCACTGCCGTTGACCAGGACATCCTTGTGCTCGGGATAAACCATCTCGAAGAGCACAGCGACTTCGCCCCGCGCAGAAAACTGTGAGGGCTCCAGAAGCCGCCCTGTGGCCGTGACCTGACCAGCGGCGATCTCGGGCTGGATGGCCAGGATCCGCGCAGGCAGCACCGCATTGACCATGCCAACGTTGAAGTTGGTATCGCAGGCGACCTCGGCCGGCATGCCGACATAAAGCACCGAACGGGCAACCTGGGAGAAGCCGGCGAAGACGCGCTTTGGATGAGCCTCGTCGCGGTCTGGAATGATGAGCATCGCCGGGCTGGTTGCGATCTGGGACGCCCGCGCACCGACGTGCAGGGTCAGCTGATCAATCATGCCACTGACCTCCGATCGCACGACAGTCTTGTCCAGCTCGACCTGCGCCTGCTCCAATGACGCGTTGGCGCTGTCGCGCTGGGCGGGAAGGACTTCCTGCAGCTGAAGATTTGCCTCATCAAGGCTGGCCTGCGCTTGCGCAACCTTGGCCTCGCCGGTCTCCTTGTCCGCAACTGCCGCTTCATAGCGTGTCTCGGTGTAGGCAGCAGAATTGCGTCGGCGCAGCTCTTCCTGATCATTATAGACTTCAATGGCCTGACGGAGCGATGCGTTCTCGCGGTCCAGAGAGGCCTGAGCGGAACGGACCTGAGCCTCAGCCAGATCGAAGGATTTGTCGATCTCCTCCAGCTTGAGTTCGGCCGTTCTGACTGCCGCCTGTTCCGTCGCATCGCTGACAGTGAAGAGAAGCTGGCCCGGTTCAACCCGCGTTCCGTTGTCGACCGCAATCCGGGTCACCGTTCCGCCATTCTCACTGACAACAGGTACTGTGCGGAAAGGAACAAAGCCGGTGTAGGACTTCGGATAATAATAAAAGACCGTGAAGAAAACCACGAAGGCCAGAGCGAGCCAGGCAAAGAGCGCCATATGCACGTTGTAAAGCGTGATCGGCATGCCGCGCCAACGCAGGTAAAGGATCCGCAAGACGAACGGGATGGAGGTAACGGTCAACTCAATCATTGTCGGTCACTCCACCGGATTGTGATACTGGCTTTTGAGGTCCTGGCGATGGTGGTGGCGTCTTCACCTCCCTGCGGGGCTCGGCCGGCACTGGCTGCGCCGGAGAGGCCTCCTCCGGAAACGGCGGCACTCGCTGTCCATACCGGTCATGTTCACCAATATGTTCGCGCTGAAGTTCCTCCAGCATCACTCCGTCAATTTCCCCCTTGAGGGTGTGCTCCTTCACCGGCTCGAACCAGAGCATGAGATCGCGCGCAAGCGCCGTTGCGATCAGCGAAAGCGGCAGCAGAATGCTGAAATGGCTCAGAGGTGGAAAAATCTCATAAGCAAACGCGACCATAAGAAGCGTCGGAACGGTGGTCTGCAACGGTGTTCCCTCGTTGTGCTTCTCGGCAAAGCGATCGAAGCGCGCATAGAGGTGAAAGACACCAAATATCAGTAAGAACAAGAGAACGAGAGCAGAAAACGCCGTCGTGTCGGTCTCGCCGGGAGCAGTCCACCAAGGCGCCGTCTGACCCTCGGACACCGTGCCTTCAGCCATCGCGGGCAGCGGAGCCATCGACACGAGAGCCGGGAGAAGAAACAGGCTGGTCGATCGGCTTCGTTTCATCATATGCCACTCTTCAATCAGATTTTGCCAAAGGACCGCCCAGGCCCGCGCAGTTGATTGATAGGCTGACCCTACGGGAAATGAAAGCCGTAAACGCAAACAAAGACAGGCATTTCGGGCACACGCCACGCCCGGACCTCTTCGGAGCTGCAGACCCCAAAGCAAGAAAGCGCGGACCCGCCGCGCTTTCAAACACTCAGACCTGCAATCGCCGGCCTCAAGCGGCCTTCGCCGCCAGCCTCTTGCGAATGCTGGCGACATCCGCCTGGGGCGTCGCTGCGAAAAGCGTCTTCGTATAGTCGTGCTGCGGGTTCTCGAAGACAGCCTCGCGGGTGCCGTATTCCACCACCTCGCCGAAATACATCACCATCACCTTGTCCGCGAGATAGCGGACGACCGAAAGGTCATGACTGATGAAGACATAGGTGAGGCCCATCTCGTCCTGAAGGTCCTTCAACAGGTTCAGGATCTGTGCCTGGACGGAGAGGTCCAGCGCCGAGACCGGCTCGTCGAGCACCAGCAGCTTGGGCTTGAGCATGATAGCCCTCGCAATGGCGACACGCTGGCGCTGACCGCCGGAGAACATGTGCGGATAACGGCCATAGTGCTCCGGCTGCAACCCGACCTTCTCCAGCATGGCCAGGGCCATGTCCCGGCGCTCGGCCGCACTCATGTCCGTGTTGAGCAGCAAGGGCTCTTCAAGCACGTGACCAATCTTCTGGCGGGGATTGAGCGACCCATAGGGATTCTGGAAGACGATCTGCACCTTTTGGCGCATGTCCCTGGAAATGCCCGTCTTCGAAATGTCGATCGGCAGACCGTCGACCTCGATGGATCCGGAGGTCTGTGCGTCGATCATGGTCAGCATGCGGGCGAGCGTAGACTTGCCGCAGCCACTCTCGCCAACGACAGCGAGTGTCGAGCCGCGCTCAACATCGAAGCTGACACCCTTGACCGCGGCCAGCTGGCTGGCCTTCTTGAACAGGCCGCCGGAAATATCATAGGTCCGATAGAGATCACGAACCTTCAAAATGGCATCGCCGCTCATCAGAAACCTCCCGCGTCTGCAAAATCACTGACAGTCGGCAACCGGTCGCCCGTGGCGTTTTCCGGCAGAGCCGAGAGCAGTGCCTTTGTGTAGGCATGTTGCGGATTTTCGAAGAGGGAGAGCACATCCGACTCTTCCATCTTGCGACCCTTGTATTGAACGATGACCCGATCGGCTGTCTCGGCAACCACGCCCATGTCATGGGTGATCATGATCAGTCCCATGCCGCTTTCCTGCTGCAGCTGAACCAGCAGATCCAGGATCTGCTTCTGGATCGTCACATCAAGCGCAGTGGTCGGCTCGTCCGCAATCAGAAGCTTCGGCGAACAGGCAATCGCCATGGCGATCATGACACGCTGGCATTGGCCTCCGGACATCTGGTGAGGGTAGGCGCTGACGCGGCCTTCCGGGTCCGGGATGCCGACCGCCCGCATCAGCTCAAGCACCCGAGCCTTGCGCGCAGCGCTGTTCAGGTCCGTGTGGATTTTCAAGGTCTCGGCGAGCTGGAAGCCGATGGTGAAACACGGGTTGAGGCTGGCAATCGGCTCCTGGAAGATCATCGAGATGTCTTTGCCGATGACCTTGCGCCGTTCTCTGGAAGACAGGGTCCGAAGGTCCCTGCCCTCGAATTCCATGACATCTGCCGTGATGGTCGCCGTATCGGGCAAGAGCCCCATCACCGCGAGCATGGCCACCGACTTGCCCGAACCGGACTCGCCGACAATGGACAGAACTTCGCCCGCATCGACCGTGTAGTCGACCCCATCCAGCGCCTTGAAAGCGCCTTTCGCGGTTTCGAACTCGACCTTCAGGTTACGAATTTCAAGAAGCGGCATGGGCTCAGCTCCTCTTCAGCTTGGGATCAAGCGCATCACGCAGACCATCGCCGACCAGGTTGATGGCCAGAACGGTGATCAGGATGGCAAGACCGGGGAAGGTCACGACCCACCAGGCCCGCAGGATGAACTCACGCGCTTCGGCCAGCATTGTGCCCCACTCGGGCGTTGGCGGCTGCGCACCCATGCCCAGGAAGCCGAGTGCTGCCGCATCAAGGATCGCGTTCGAGAACGACAGCGTTGCCTGGACGATCAGCGGAGCCAGACAGTTCGGCAGGATGGTCTTGAACATCAGCCGGAAATGGCCCGCACCGGCGACCTTCGCGGCAACCACATAGTCCCGGGATCTTTCGGCCAAAACCGCGGCGCGGGTCAGTCGGACGAAGTGAGGCTGCAGCACGATGGCGATGGCGATCATGGCATTCATCAGCCCCGGCCCGAGGATGGCAACAAGAACCAAAGCCAGAAGCAGGGACGGAAACGCGAGGATGATGTCCATCACACGCATGATGAATGTGTCGACGAAACCACGCATGTAGCCGGCCACGAGACCGATGACGATGCCCCCGACCAGAGCGATGGTCACGACAACGATCCCGATGAAGAGCGAGAACCTTGCGCCAAAGATCAGGCGCGAAAGGATATCGCGTCCAACCGCATCCGTACCAAGCAGAAAGGCAGCCTTGCCCCCCTCCAGCCAGACAGGCGGAACCAGAAAGCTGTCGCGATACTGGACGTCAGGATCATGTGGCGCAACGAGAGGCGCGAAGACCGCGACAAGAACGAGCAGCACAAAGACGGCGAGGCCGAGCACCGCGCCCTTGTTTTGGGAGAAATAGTACCAGAACTCCAGCAGCATCGCCTTTGTGGCGTTGCGGCTTTCCTGTTCCAGCTTGACTTGGGCGGCCGCTGCGACCGGGGTGTTTTTTGTCATTGTCTCGTCCCTCGGCTCAATTGTGCCGAATGCGCGGATTGATCAGGCCGTAAAGCAGGTCGACGATCAGGTTGACCAGCATGATGATGCCCGCGATCAGCAGCAATCCGCCCTGAACCACGAAGTAGTCGCGCCGCGAAATGCTATCGACCAGCCACTTGCCGATACCTGGCCAGGAGAAGATTGTCTCGGTCAGGATCGCCCCCGCCAGAAGCACTCCGACCTGAAGGCCAATGGTGGTGATCACGGGGATCAGCGCGTTGCGCAGCGCATGAAAGCCGATGACGCGGAAGGGAGGCAGGCCCTTGGCACGCGCCGTCCGCACATAGTCTTCACCGAGAACTTCCAGCATCGCCGACCGGGTCTGCCGCGCAATCACCGCCAGAGGGATCGTCGCCAGAACCACAGACGGCAGGATCAGGTGACGCACCGCCGACAGGAAGGCGCCCTTTTCACCCGATAGCAGGCTATCGATCAGCATGAAGCCGGTCACCTGCGGAAAGAAGAACATCAGCGAAATACGTCCCGACACCGGGGTCCACTGCAGGATGCCCGAGAACAGGATGATCAGCAGCAGGCCCCACCAGAAGATCGGCATGGAATAGCCGACAAGGGCCGTTCCCATGATCGCCTGGTCAGCGACAGAACCGCGCTTCACCGCAGCGAAGATACCCGCCGGGATGCCGAGGCAGACTGCAATGATGATCGCGCACAGCGCCAGTTCCGCCGTCGCGGGAAAGAGCGTCAGGAATTCGTCCAGAACGGGCTTCTTCGAGGCAAAGGAAGTGCCGAGATCGCCCTGAAAAATGTTGAGCAGGTAGTCGAGATACTGCTCCCAAAGCGGCCGGTCGAAGCCCATCTGGGCCATCAGCTGAGCCTTGCGTTCGGGGTCGATCCCGCGCTCGCCGGCGAGAAGGTCAAGCGGATCACCCGGCAGAAGTCGAATGAAGCTGAAAGCCACCAGCGTGACCCCGAAGAACGTCGGGATCAGAAGGCCAAGACGGCTGAAAAGAATGCGAAACATATCGTGGGTCCGGATATGACGAACCGGCGGATCTTGCCAGGAAACAGCAGGATGATCGCCGGTCGAATAGACAAAGGCGCCGGCGTTGATCACGCCGGCGCCTGATTTTCAGGTCCGTTTACTCGGCGATGTCGACACCGTCAAACCAGTGACCACCGAGCGGGTCCATGACGTAGCCGGTGACCTTGGAAGACATCGGCATGAAGACGACCGAGTGAGCAATGGTGCCCCAGGGAGCTTCTTCCTTGAAGACGACCTGAGCCTCTTCGTAGAGCTTGGTGCGCTCTGCCTTGTCGGAAACCGTCTTGGCTTTCTGGATCAGGGCCTCGAACTCGTCGTTACACCACTGGGCACGGTTGGAACCGCCAACGCCGTCACAGCCGAGAAGAACGGCCAGGAAGTTGTCGGGGTCGCCGTTGTCGCCGGTCCAGCCGAGGAGCACGGCACCGTCACGATCTTCTGCCTTCGAACGGGACAGGTACTCACCCCATTCGTAGGAAACGATCTCCACGTCAACGCCAACCTTGGCGAAGTCCGCCTGCATGACTTCAGCCATACGACGGGCATTCGGGTTGTACGGACGCTGCACCGGCATTGCCCAGATCTTCATGGACAGGTCGGAAACGCCGGCGTCAGCCAGCATCTTCTTGGCCAGTTCCGGATCGTAGGCATCGTCTTCGATCGCGTTGTTGTAGGACCACATCGTCGGCGGGATCGGGTTCTTCGCAGCCTGGCCGGAGCCCTGGAAAACCGCGTCGAGGATCGCCTGCTTGTTGATCGCGTGATTCAGCGCCTTGCGAACGTTCTTGTTGTCGAACGGAGCAACCTTGGTGTTGTAGGCCAGGTAGCCGACGTTCAGGCCCTGCTGTTCCATCATGGTCAGGCTGTCGTCAGCCTGGATGTCCGCAATGTCAGCCGGAGCCGGGTAAGGCATCACATGACATTCGCCAGCCTTCAGCTTCTGCAGACGAACCGCCGCATCCGGCGTGATCGCGAAGATCAGGTTGTCGATTGGCTGCTTGCCACCCCAATAGTCGGCGAAAGCGTTGTAGCGGATGACCGCATCTTTCTGGTAGCCAACGAAGGAGAACGGGCCGGTGCCGACAGGCTCCTGGTTCAGCATTTCCATCTTGCCGTCAGCTTCCAGCTTGTCGGCGTATTCAGCGGACAGGACAGAAGCGAAGTCCATTGCCAGGTTCGCCAGCATCGGCGCTTCCGGACGGTTCAGGACGAACTTGACCGTGTGATCATCTACCTTGACGATTTCCTTGATCAGGTCCGGCATGGACATGCCGTCGAAATATTCCCATGCAGCACCGGCAGTGTACTGGTTCCAGGCATGGTCCTTCTTGAGCTGGCGCTCGAAAGAGAAGACAACGTCATCGGCGTTGAAATCGCGCGACGGCGTAAAGAAGCTCGTGGTGTGGAACTTCACTCCCTTGCGCAGGTTGAAGGTGTATTCCAGACCGTCTTCGGAAACTTCCCAGCTCTCGGCCAGACCCGGCAGAACTTCCGTGGTTCCACGCTTGAACTCGACAAGACGGTTGTAGAGCGGCTTGGAAGAGGCATCGAAGGTCGTGCCAGCGGTGTAAAGCGCGGTATCAAACCCTTCTGGTGACCCTTCAGAGCAGTAAACCAGTGTCTTTGCGGACACACCGGTCGCCGCGATGGTCGCAAGGCTGACACCGAGTAGGGTAGCCTTCAAGGCTTTCGTCATTTTCATCAAACTGTTCTCCCCTTGATGAAGAATCCGGACACGTTGCCATCATGAAATGTGGCTCGGAGGTGTCTTGGACCGGGGCAAACTAAGGCCGTTCTTTCCGTAAAATCAACAGCAGAAAAATTTCGAATTTTAGGCCATTTTCGAAATATTTTTACTAGGTAAGTGTCACTGCCGTAATAAAGACTACTCGGAACCTTGTTCAGGCAGAACAGGCTTCCCTTATGGAAACCTGTTCGCCACTGACAATTAAACGGTTGTATTTATTGGCATTATACCAAGTTGCGTGAGATGGCGGGCCATCACGTTTCCGAAGAGGTCGAGCGCGTTCGCCGAACGGCGTCGCGCCAACCGGCAAGAAGATGATCACGTTCACTTTTCGCCATGACCGGGGAAAATCTTCTGTCCAGGCGCCATCTTGAGGAGAATTCCTCCTGCCCGGGCCAAACACTTGCTCGTGATCCGGCCAGCCAGGCCGCTCCAAGCGCTGTCGTTTCGGCCACACTTGGCCGATCGACCGGCGCTCCGAGAATGTCGGCGAGGAACTGCATGGTCCAGTCCGAGGCGGTCATGCCACCATCGACGCGCAACACAGTCTCGCCCTGAGCGCTCCAGTCTGCCTGCATGGCATCAATCAGATCGCAGGTCTGATAGCCAACGCTTTCGAGCGCGGCCCTTGCGAAATCTGCTGGCCCCGTCGCGCGGGTCAGGCCGTAGATCGCGCCGCGCGCATCTGCATCCCAATGAGGGGCACCAAGACCGACGAAAGCCGGCACCATGTAGATGGGCTGTTCCCGATCCGCCCTTTCGGCAAGTCCCTGCGTCTCTTCCGCCGACGAGATCAGCCCCAGGCCATCACGCAACCACTGAACAGCCGCGCCTGCAACGAAGATGGATCCTTCGAGCGCATAGGTCGGCTTGCCATTCAAACGATAGGCAATAGTGGTCAGGAGCCGATTGCGCGACGCCACCGGACTGTCACCTGTGTTGATCAAGGCGAAGCACCCGGTGCCATAGGTCGATTTGACCATGCCCGGCTCGAAGCACGCCTGACCGACCGTAGCTGCCTGTTGGTCACCGGCAACGCCCAGGATCGGCAAGGGCTTGCCAAAGAGATCCGCGCGGGTCATGCCGAAATCATCGGCGCAATCGCAAACCTCCGGCAACATGGACATGGGAACGCCGAGCAGCCGGCACAGGTCCTCGTCCCAAACGTTGTCGTGGATGTTGAACAGCAGCGTTCGGGACGCATTGGTCGCATCCGTGACATGACGTTCGCCGCCCGTCAGATGCCAGATCAGCCAGCTGTCGACGGTCCCGAAGGCCAATTCGCCGCGCTCTGCACGCTCTCGAACGCCCTCGACTTGATCGAGGATCCACGCCACTTTGGTGCCGGAGAAATAGGGATCGAGCAAGAGCCCGGTTTTTTCCGTGAACAGTGGTTCATGGCCTTCCTTGCGCAACTTTGCACAGAACTCCGACGTCCGGCGATCCTGCCAGACGATGGCGTTGTAAACGGCCTTGCCTGTCTTGCGGTCCCAAATGACAACGGTTTCGCGCTGATTGGTAATGCCGATGGCCGCGATGGCCGCGACGGACACATGCGCTCGCTCCAATGCCTCGCGGCACACAGCAGCGGTCGTCGACCACAGGTCTTCAGGGTCATGCTCGACCCATCCCGATTTTGGAAAATGTTGCTTGAATTCCATCTGGCCGACACTGATCGGCTGAAAGTCACTGCCAAACACGATCGCCCGGCTGGACGTGGTTCCCTGATCGATGGCCAGAATGGCACCCGCCATGGCAACTTCTCCCTATGTGGATGGGGACCTGTCGCCAAATGCGCAGATCACCTCTGTCTTGTTGGTTTTATGCAGCAGCTTCTGCTTTTTCCGCAAGATAGCGCTTGATGAATGCCTCAAGAACAGCTGTTTCGGTCTCGGAGAAATGCAGACCCAGCTTCGACCGGCGCCACAGGATGTCTTCGGCCGCGCGCCCCCATTCCCGATCAATCAGCCAGCGCACTTCGGGCTCGTACAGATCCGCTCCGAAACACGTTCCAAGATCCTCTGCCCTTTGAGCGTCTCCCAGCAATGGGCTCGCATCGGTTCCGTATGCCCGAACCAGGCGCTCGGCATGGGCTTTGGCAAGGAAGGGGAAATCGGCCTCGAGCGAACTCACCTGCGCATCAAAATCAAGCGGCCCGAAATCACCGCCCGGCAGCGGTGCATAGGCTGTCCAGACACCACGCTTGAAAGGCAGGAACGGCTCGAGTTTCTCAAGCACTTGCTCCGCCAGTTTCCGATACGTGGTGATCTTGCCACCGAAAACTGAAAGCAGGGCTGCGCGGTCGCCCTCGCCGCCCTCAAGCTCCAGCACATAATCACGTGTTGCCGCCTTGGCGTCTTCTGCACCATCGTCATAAAGCGGACGCACACCCGAATAGGTGTGGATCACGTCTTCCGGCGTGACTGTCGAATCAAGATACTCGCTGACTGACTGGCAAAGGTATTCCACCTCTCCGTCCGAGATCTTCACGTCGCCTGGGTCGGCGTCATAGTCGACGTCTGTCGTTCCGATCAGCGTGAAATCGCGCTCATAGGGAATGGCGAAAATGATCCGGCCGTCACCATTTTGGAAAATGAAACAGCGGTCGTGATCAAACAGCCGGCGGACCACGATGTGGCTGCCCTTGACCAGACGCACGTTGGAGGTCCGGTTAGCACCGACGACACCCGACAGCATGTCGGCAACCCACGGCCCGGCCGCGTTGACCAGGGCCTTCGCCGTCACCGTACGTTCCTCTCCGCTTTCAAGATCGCGGAGGACGACTTCCCACAAGCCGCCTTCGCGGCGCGCATTGACACACTTGGTGCGCGTCAGGATTTTTGCGCCCCGGTCGGCTGCATCGCGTGCATTGAGGACCACCATGCGCGCATCCTCGACCCAGCAATCGGAATACTCGAAGCCTCTTTTGAACATGGCCTTGAGACCATGGGAGAACGGTGGCTGGTCCAGTTTGACCGTTTTGGTCGCTGGCAGGAGCTTGCGGCCACCAAGATGATCATAGAGGAAAAGACCCAGGCGCAGCAGCCAGGCGGGACGCAGTTCCTTGTGATGGGGCAGGATGAAACGCAACGGCCAGATGATGTGCGGCGCAGCCCTCCAAAGAACTTCGCGTTCCTTCAACGCTTTGCGCACAAGGTCGAATTCGTAATATTCAAGATACCGCAGTCCGCCGTGGATCAGCTTCGTTGACGCGGAGGACGTCGCACCAGCGAGATCGCCCATCTCAGCCAGGAGAACCGATGCTCCACGGCCAACCGCGTCGCGCGCGATGCCGGTGCCATTGATCCCACCGCCAATAACCACGAGATCATAATCGGGCGTCATTCATTTCTCTCCCGGAATTTTTTGCTCGCGCCCACAAACGCGATTTATCCTTGAAAGCGAAAATAAAACGAAACTTTACGAAATTCAATCAAACAAAAACCGCCACTGGCATCCAGCGGCGGTTTTTCTACTCATCAATGCATGCATTATTCGTCTGGTGCGATAGAAGTATCCAGGGCGGGGATATCAGGCGCCTTGCCCGGCCTGGTCTGCGCCGGGCTCAGCCCCCCTTTTTCGGCAGATGGGAGAGCTCCCGCTTCGGCAGGAGCCGCTGGCACCGCTGAATGATATGTCACCTGCGGGAACGGGATCTCGATGTTCCACTCATCGAAGACCTCTTTCACAAACTCGTTGTAAGCGCGCCCGGTCGACCATTGATCACCTGGCGTGGTCTTGATCCGCACGCGGATGTCAATCGCGCTGTCGCCGAAATTCGTGACGCCATGCATCTCCAGATCGCCAATGATCCGGCCGCCGTATTCACTTTGCTGCAAGCGCTGAAATGCCTCCAGAAGCGCCGCCTTGGCATGCTTGATGTCTGTGTCGTAGGAAACGCCGATGATCGCGACATGGTAGGAAAAGTCGCGCATGAAATTGGAGACCATATCGACAGACGAGAACGGCACGATGTGCGTCGTGCCTTCCAGATCGCGCATGCGCACGGAACGGACCGTCAGTCGTTCAACGGTCCCCGTGACACCACCGACCGTAACCACATCGCCCTCGTTGATGGCGTTTTCGATCTGGATGAAGGCACCCGTAATGATGTCCTTGACCAGGGTTTGTGCACCGAACGAGATTGCAAGACCCACGACACCTGCACCGGCGATCAGCGGAGCGATATCAATCCCGATTTCCGACAGGGACAGCAACGCAGCCATCACGATGATCACCACCGTGAACGCATTGCGGAACAACTGGAATAGCGTTCGAACGCGCGCGGTCACCACATAGCCCGCATGTTCGCGCAGCCGAAGGTCGACCCACGACATGACCGCAAGCCAGATGGCGAAGCCAACCAGAAGCACCAGCGCTGCCGAACCGTAGCGTCCCAGTAGATCAACGCCGCTCGGTGAAGCAACCCAGTTGCTCAAGCTCAAAACGCCCCAGATCTCGAGCAGAACCAGAACCGTCACGACAAAGACGACAAAACGCAAAATCCTAAGGATCCGCGGCAAGAAGGTATTCAACCGCGTCTCAAGCGCAGGAAGGTTCGTGCGCAGGTCTTCCGGAAGCCTGATGCCCCCGGTGATGGCTCGCGTCATGGCCAGTGACACCAGGAACCCGCCCATGATCGTCAAGATCGAATAGCCCGTTGCCTGCATGACAATGGCAACTGCATCAAACGGGCGGGACATCCAGACACCAAGCACCATCAGGATGTAGAGATACGCGAGCCAATGCCAGACATCGGCCAAGCCGACCAAAACACGTTGCGCCAGATCGCTGGACAGGTTCTGGGCGTAGGTCTTGATGCCTTGCGCAACATCGCGGCTGTTTTTGCGAACGAGCGCGAAGAGGAACACCGCAGCGAGAAGCACCACGAGAACCCGAACCGCGTTGCCAACGACGAAGGACACGGTGAGGTTGGCCACCGGAACACCCAGCATCTGTCCGTAGCCGAAGAAGGCCACGACAAAACCGAGGCGTTTCGCCCAATACCGTGCAGACTCATCATCAAAAGGCAGAAGCCGCAGCATGGGTCGCTCCGGCGCAAAGACAAAACGCAGTCCGGCCTTGGCAATGCCCGTCACCAGAAACGCGTTCAGTGCCAGGCTTTCGAGGAGAGACGCACCGCTCTCAAGGCCTCCGAACGTGAAAAGCGCAGCGCTGTTGCCGGCGGCCCAGCCTGCCCCAACCGTTAGAAGGTCGGCAACCGTCGTGACCACCAACAGTAAGGCCCGCATGACCACACCGCCATATTGCGCCTTGAGTACGTATCGCTGGAAGATCATGTGAAGCAGGCGCTGCCCGATCAGGAAAGCGACGAAGGCAACCCCCAGCACAAGGACCACTTCAATCGTCGCCTGCCGGGCTTTCTCCCAGCGCACTTGAACCTCGCCATTGGCCAGAAGCACCAGACCGTTCAGAGCGTGACGGACGCGTGCGAAACTCGCGCCTGCGCTGTCGACCGCAGACCTCGTATACTGCCCTAGGCGAACGGCAAAGGTTTGATCATCGCCTGCTGCAGCGGCGCCACCATCTGATCTGGAGGCGCCGGCTGTTGCCTCACCGCCAGATTGCGCATCATCACTTGCGCTCGTCTCGTCGGATTGATCTGAAGGCAGCTCTTTCAAACGCTGGATCAGCGCGTCGCGGCTTTCCGGGTTCTGTAGAACCTTGATCAAGGCCTCACTGGCCGCATCCAGCGATGGCTCCACATTCGCAGTTTCGCTCGCATCCCCGGAACTGTCAGAGGACGCCGCAGAACCGGGAAGCGGTATATTTTGCGCAAAAGCAGCGGACGGCTGCACCGAGCAGACAAACAGAAGAAATACGAATGCAGAAATGCGGGCAGAAACGGTCATTCATCCAAATCCGGTTGTTTGTCTGGTCGGAGCGTCTTGCATGGCTCTGTTCAAGCGCTGCAATACCCCGTTTTTAACGCACAAGGTAGCGCTACCGTTCCATGCACAAACAGAAAAGGGCGCATACTCAATGCGCCCTCCCCCAACTCTAACAGGACATTTGCCTTCAGGACCGCTTGCCGTTGTCCAGACGCGGGGTGTCCGCTCCCTCCACAAGGGCGTCCGGCAACATGTCAGACAGGAAATTCTGGTAGGAAACCGGCCGCAGGAAGCGTTCGATTGCTTTTGTGCCAACCGACGTGGAGCGCACATCCGTCGAAGCCGGATAGGGGCCGCCATGCATCATTGCGTGACTGACCTCGACTCCGGTCGGGAAGATGTTACGGATCAAACGTCCCGCCTTCCGCTCGACGATCGGAAGCAGAGGTGAGACTGCTTCCAGATCATCATCATCCATAATGAAGGTCGCGGTTAGCTGTCCCTCGAGTGCTTCCGCCACCTTGGCGACCGACGCCGCATCCGCACAGCGCACGACAACCGCCGCCGGTCCGAATACTTCATCGTGAAGGGCAGGGTTTTCCAGCCACACCTCGGAGCTGACGTCGAAGACCACCGGAGCTGCATCGCAAGCGCCACCAGCGCCCTCGCCTTTCATTGCCACTGTCGCCTTGCCGCTTTGTTCGCGTTCGGCAATTGCACTTGCATAAGCCTTGGCTATTCCCGCCGTCAGCATGGTCTGGGCCGGCACATCGCCAAGCGCTTTGCAGGCCGCGCTCAGGAAAGCATCCAGATGCGGTCCATCGAGGGCAATGACGAGACCAGGATTGGTGCAGAACTGACCAACACCCATCGTCAAGGACTGAGCCCATCCGGTGGCAATCTCGTCCCCACGGGACGCCAGAGCCTGTGGCATCAGGAAGGTCGGATTGATCGATCCGAGCTCACCGTAAAACGGGATCGGTTCCGCCCGTGATGTAGCCAGGTCGAAGAGCGCCCGGCCGCCGCGCAAGGATCCGGTGAAGCCAATGGCCTTGATCAGCGGGTGCGTCACCAGAGCACCGCCGGAGGTCTGGCTTGCGCCTTGGACAAGACCGAATGCACCGCTTGGCATACCGGTCTTTTCAATCGCGACACGGATCGCTTCGGCGACAATCTCAGCCGTGCCCGCATGGGCCGGATGCCCCTTTACGACCACCGGGCACCCGGCAGCCAGAGCCGATGCCGTATCCCCGCCTGCGGTCGAAAACGCCAGGGGGAAGTTCGAGGCGCCGAAGACGCCGACAGGACCGATGGGCTTCAGCATCAGCCGGATGTCCGGCCGCGGCAGGGGCTGGCGGTCCGGCATCGCCCGGTCAATCCGCGCATCGAAACAGCTGCCTTCCTCGATCCAGTCTGCGAACAAGCGCAGCTGGCCGGTTGTTCTGCCTCGCTCGCCGTTCAAACGCATTTCAGGAAGCGCCGTCTCCTTGCATCCTGTTTCTGTCAGGTCAGCTCCGCGCGCCTCGATCTCGTCCGCAATCGTCCTGAGGAAATTCGCCCGATCTGCAGTCGACGTACTGCTGAAGCCTGCAAACGCGCGCTCTGCGGCTTCGGCGGCCTTGGCAACCGTTTCTGCATCGGCATCTTGAACGGTCGCCTGCAAAACCTCACCGGTTGCCGGATTGACCGTCTGGAAAGTCCCGCCACCTTAGACCCAGGCCCCATCGATCAAATGCTTACCGTTCAGCATGGCTTTTCCTTCCCAATTTCACTCTTGATACCGCGCGCAGGCGGAGTCGCCAGACACTTGCAAGGGCTTTTCACGCCGTGCCGGCAAATGCAAGCCGCGATCGCGTTGAACCGCGTGCGGAAGTTCCGGTCGAAACCAAAAATTCACCATGTTTCATAACGTAGTTCTAACAAGGTCAGTTGTACTGTTCCGCCAATGGGGGACTGGATGTTTTATCAGCTGCTTGAAATGGCCAAGGAAAACACAGCTGAAGCGCGCGGCGCGCTGATGCTTGGCTTGGCAGATATTCTCGTCCACGACATCGAGAAACGCTCCGAAGAGGAGCTAAAGATGTTCGGCGAGATCGCTGTGTTGCTGTACCGCACAGCGCCCAAACCTGATCGCATCCAGTTGTCGCGCAAGGTCGCGTCCGAGCTCCGGACGCCGGTCAACCTGGCCATGACACTTGCGAGTGATGACATCTCTATCGCCTTGCCGGTACTCGAGAAATTCCCGGCTTTCACCCCGGAGAACCTTCTCCGGCTCGCAGACGAACTGGACGACGAACATCTTCAGGTTCTCGCAAGGCGCGCGGATATCAACACCAAGGTCTCCGACAAGCTGGTTCGGCGCGGATCAAAGGTGGTTCACCGCATACTGGCCGGCAACCGGGAAATACGCCTTTCGCAAGTCGCGTTGAAAGCTCTTGTTCGTCATGCTGTTCAGGATGTCGTGCTGCGTGAGGATCTGGCCCTTCGCTCCGACCTTACCCCGACCGTCTGCACCATGCTCATGCCTCATGTACGAGGAGCAACCCAAAAGCGCCTGCAGAAGCTGATTACCGGGGCACTGTCCAAATCGGACCTGGACAAGCTTGCCCGGCTGCGGGAACTGCGAAAGGAACACGGCACCCATATTGACCAGCTGGACGGCAAGCCACTCTGGAACTACGCACAAGCAAACGAAATCTCGTTGAACGAACTCGTCGTTCTCATGCTTCAGGATGAACGCCTCGCCCACGTGGCTGATCTTCTCGGCCAAAAGGCGCGTGTTGCGGTCGGCACGGCTCGCGACGCGGTCTTCAAGGGCAATGTCGAACGGATCGTCGCCATCGCTCAATCAGCAGGCCTTTCGACCGATGCCTTCTCGCTTCTGGCAAAAGCGCGCTGCAAGCATTTGCGGATTCCCAGTTCCAAGGCCGCCGAATGGATTTCGGCCTATGTAGCTGCTCAGACTGGCAACACCACCAATAAAAAGCGCCGCGGCGACGGAGCATTTGCAGCCAAGCGCAAGATTCGCCCCCCGCGCGATGCGGCCCGCCGCCTTGCCGCTATTTGAGTGTTTTCCGGCGCGCGCACAGAAAGGCGGCCAGCGCCGTTGTGAGTGTGGCAGCTGCGTAGAACCATAGGCCGGGCAGCACACTGGCTGCCGCCAGACCGCTCGTCTTGGCAGCAAACAACACCAGCGCGACCAGCATCACATCAAGCATGGACCACTTGCTGACCATGCTCAGAAAGTGAAGCGATCTGCTCGCCCCGCCTGACAGCGCCGCTACATGGGTCAACAGGATTTTCAGGGCCGGAAATCCGATCGAAACCGCTCCAATCACGATGGCCAGTCCATGCTCCTGATCACGCCAGAGCACCAGAACCATATCCACCAGCGACGGTCGATCCTCCAGGATGAACAGTCTTTCGAACCGCATGAGCGGCAGGGTCAGGCCGAGAGCGAAGGAGAACGTTGCAATGGGCAGCAACAAGGCAATCGCAAAACGCATGCGCGAGTAAAAACCTTCTCAAGGTGGAGCGCGACCCATCCGCGGATCGGCACAACAGACAAAAGTCCCTTGCCGCAGAACCTATACGACAGCCCAGGCCTCGCCAAATCATATCCTGTCTGCGTTTCGCCCCCTGCCTCCAACTTGATGGCCCAGGCGCGACCTTCATTGAGCCAGGCAGCATAAAGGCCCGAACCGGTTTCCCGCTTCGAGCCTTTATGAAATGTCACATCCGCCAGGAGAGCAGAAAAAGATTGATCAGCGTGCCCGGGCGCGGGCCGCAATCTCGTCCAGCTGATCCTGTTCGGCAATTTCCTGGGCCGTGCGCTCACGTTGCTGATCGCGCTCTTCCAGTTGCTCGAACTTTTTCAGTTCTTCGATGGCTTCATTCAGCTCATCGCGCGCGCGCTCAAGTTGCTCATCCAATTCCAGTGCGGAATTTTTCAGATTGTCACGGCGTGTTGCCGCAGCCTTTGCGAACGTCGGATAGGCAAAATGCCCCACGTCGGTAATGCCGACACGTTCCTGCTCACTCCGGATCTGGTCGTCGAGTTCGTCGGCCATCCGGTTGAATTCTGCGATCATCGTCTCGATCTGAGACAACTGCCGCCGTTTGTCATCGACCTGAAAACGCTTCAGGCGAATTAGACTGTCTCGGGTTTTCATTACTCAATACTCCCCTAGCAGAGCGATACTACCCCGGAGTCATTTCCAAAAGGTTGGCAAGCTGCAAATAACCATCCTGAAGTGAGGTTGCCTCGTCCTTGCCTTGGTTCAAAAAGGCCTCCATCGGCTCGAAACGGGCAATCGCCTCATCCACAACTGGATCAGAGCCCTTCCTGTAGGCGCCAAGCCGGATCAGCTCTTCCATGTCGGTATAAGTGGACAGAAGCTGCTTGGCACGGCGCAGGACGGGCAGATTTTCTGACGGCACACAGCGCGGCATCGTTCTGGAAACCGACTTTAGCACATTGATGGCCGGATAGCGCCCTCGCTCGGCGATCCCTCTCTCCATCACCACATGGCCGTCGAGGATACCACGAACGGCATCCGCGACCGGCTCGTTGTGATTGTCCCCTTCCACAAGCACCGTGAAGAGACCGGTGATTGCACCACTCCCGACTTTTCCCGGGCCCGCGCGTTCAAGGAGTCGCGGCAACTCAGTGAAGACCGTTGGCGTATAGCCTTTCGAGGTTGGCGGCTCGCCAATTGAAAGGCCGATTTCCCGTTGTGCCATGGCAAAGCGGGTAATTGAGTCCATCATGCAGAGCACGTTTTGGCCTTCATCGCGAAAATGTTCGGCAACCGTCATGGTCAGATAGGCCGCCTGCCGGCGCATCAGGACACTTTCGTCAGATGTGGCCACGATCACCACCGAACGGGCGAGGCCCTCTTCACCCAGATCATCCTCGATGAATTCCTGAACCTCGCGGCCACGTTCACCGATCAGCCCAATGACAGCGACATCACAATCCGTATTGCGCGCCAGCATCGACATAAGCACGGATTTACCGACGCCAGAACCGGCAAAGATGCCCATGCGCTGACCTTCGCAGCAGGTCACAAAGGTATTGAGCGCACGAACGCCAAGATCCAGAGGACCGCCGACTCGCGCACGATCGGATGCCGGCGGCGGCGAACTTCGCAATTTTCTGGGAACCTCACCGCCAGGCAGATCGCCCTTGCCGTCGATAGGTTCCCCAAGGGCATTGACGACCCGGCCCAGCCAGCCGTTCGCCGGATGCACAACACTGTCACGCGCAGTGATCACGGCCTTGCAGCCCATTCGGACGCCTTCAAGACCCGAGAAAGGCATGCACAGAGCATGGTTATCCCTGAAACCCACAACCTCGGCCGGGACTTTTGGGTTGTCTTCGCCACTGTCGATCATCAGTCGTGAACCCACGCTCATTTCGTGGATAGGGCCGGCAATTTCCACCAAAAGCCCCTGTACCGCGGCGACCCGACCGTAAATTTCAGTCGCCATAAGCGAATCAATTTCGGCAAAAAGCGACTTCAAATCGAATTCCTTTCAGGAGTTAACGGTTTTGGTAACCTATCGTTTACGTCTCTGCTTAATCTTAATGAACGGAACGTTGACAGGCGAGAGCCATTTCAGGGTCCAGCAGTTTTGTGGAGAATGAATCTGAACGGAGTCGGTTAGCACCGCTTCCTAATGTAAAACATTAAGCCTCTTGATTCCGGAAATTTTCTGCGGACTCAAGAACTTGCTGTTTTTCACAGATTACTTCCCCTGGAGCTTGCCGCTGCGAATTAGATTTTGTTAACCATAAACGACTAGCTTTGGGTCGGGGTTAACAACAGTCCTACGTAGCAGGCACCGACAGAGCCGTTGCGACTTGCCCAGGAAAGGCAACATAAGGGGATTGGCATGCGTGTATTGTTGATTGAGGATGACAGTGCGACGGCACAGAGCATTGAGCTCATGCTGAAGTCTGAAAACTTCAACGTCTACACGACAGATCTTGGTGAGGAAGGTATCGACCTCGGCAAGCTGTACGATTATGACATTATTATGCTTGATTTGAACCTGCCGGACATGTCCGGTTATGAGGTTCTTCGCACCTTGCGGGTCTCGAAGGTCAAGACGCCGATCTTGATCCTGTCCGGCAATGCCGGCATCGAAGACAAGGTTCGCGGTCTCGGCTTTGGCGCCGACGACTACATGACCAAGCCATTCCACAAGGATGAGCTTGTCGCACGTATTCACGCCATTGTCCGTCGCTCGAAGGGTCATGCCCAATCGGTGATCGTGACCGGTGACCTCAAGGTCAACCTGGACACCAAGACCGTCGAAGTCGGCGGCCAGCGCGTTCATCTGACCGGCAAGGAATACCAGATGCTCGAGCTGCTTTCCCTACGCAAGGGCACGACCCTTACCAAGGAAATGTTCCTCAACCACCTCTACGGTGGCATGGACGAGCCAGAGCTGAAGATCATCGACGTCTTCATCTGTAAGCTGCGCAAGAAGCTCGCCGCAGCAACATCAGGCAAGAACTACATCGAAACTGTCTGGGGCCGTGGCTACGTGCTGCGCGAACCGGAAGTCGAACAGGCTGCCTGATCCCAGGACCTGGCGGTCCTGATGCTATTTCAAGCCCCCGCCCCGGCGGGGGTTTTTGTTTGTCCGGGCGATCGCAGATAAAAAAACGGCCAGGTCATCAAGACCCGGCCGCTTGGCGCCTCTAATGTTGAATGGTGGGGCCACTCATTAGAGACTAAGCTGATAACTTTCCGCGACATACCGGAAGTTGTCGCCATCCGCCTCGACGTATCCCACTGCCGGGAACGGCATGTGATAGCCAACGAATGGCACCTTGTCGCTTGCGAGCATTCCAAGAACCTTGCGGCGCGTCGCAGCAGCAGCCCCCTTGTCCATGTCGAAGCGCACTTCCCAATCAGGATGCGCCAGTGACCAGACGTAGTGGTTGGCAGTGTCTGCGGCCAACAGAAGCTGCTTGCCCTGACTTTCGAGCATGTAGATCATATGCCCGGGCGTATGACCGCCAGCTGCCATGGCCGTAACACCTGAGACGACGGAACCACCATCTTCCAGGAAGGTCATTTTCTCGGCCAGCGGCTTGACGTTCTTCGCCATAAGTTTGGTCACGCCATTGGCTTCCGGATCCATCTTGGACCAGAAGTCATATTCGGCCGCACCCGTCACATAGCGGGCATTCGCAAATGCCGGCTGGCCGCCTTCCATGAGGCCGCCGATGTGATCTGGATGCATGTGGGTCAGCACGACGATATCGACCTGCTCGGGCGTGTAGCCGGCGCTTTCGACCGCCGCACGCATGTTACCGCGTGCCGGGCGACCACCTTCACCGACGCCGGTATCAAACAGAACCAGCTCTGTCCCTGTGTTCACCAGGGTCGGGGTGAAAAAGGCCTTGAAGCTGTCAGAAGGAATAAAATTGTCCGAGGACACAGCTTCGAACTCGGCTGCCTCCACACCCATTCCGAAGGTCTTCTGCGGGTCACCGGCTGGCACGACACCGTCAAGCAGGGTGTTGACCTCGAAGTCCCCGACACCGTAGCGCGCAACCGGATTGGACAGACCGCCCTGCTTTTCGGCAGAGGCAAAAGCCGGGCCCGAGCCCGCCAGAACAGCACCTGCAGCAGCGCCACCTGCACCCAGAAGTGCGGCGCGGCGGGAAATCTCGACCTTCAGATCGCTCATGTCATTCTCCTGATTTTCGTCAAGGCCCCTCCCGAAGTCATTCTACTGTTTCGAAAACAGAATGAGGCAGCGTCGGTCGGCTACCCGCCTCCACAAACCCGTCAGGGTAAGAGAGGCGGGCGGTCCGCCGCAGGACCGGATCAAATTCCATAGGAGAATGTGGCACCCTGGGCTGTTTCGGAAAGTGGCCCACCCGTTTTCTTCACGAAATGCGCACAAAAAATAAAGCAAGCGCTTTTTATTATATCTGACAATACGTTAGAACGCACCTCCCATTCATGCATCTTAGATGGTAGGGTGAAAATCACACCATCGGAGGCGATTTTGGTTCCATTACCCCTGAAGGAGTTGTCAATCCTGAGCGGCCTGAGTGCCGTTTTGATTGCTGCTACCCAAATTGCCGTGCCAAACGGATGGCATCTTCTCGGCGCCTATGGCTACTGGCTCGTCCGTATTGCACTGGAGGCAGCCCTGTTTGTCGGTGGCCTTCAGGTCGCCGTTCAGATCGCTGGCGTGCAGCGCCATCGCTTTGCTCTGGTTCTCGCAACCTGCCTGACAACGCTCGTCCCGTTTGTTCTTGCAACCACGGCCATGGACATCATCTTGGGTCTCCCGGAACTCGAACGCCTGCCAATGGTCGGTGTTCCCTTCGAGGGCCCGCAAAATGCACACCCGGTCGGCGACAGACTGGTCATCTTTGTTTATGAGCTTTGCTTTCTGCTGGACAACCATCTGGCACTTTGCTTGCTGATCACCGCCCCCTGGATCCTTCGGCAAGGAGCGGAGACGGAGGCCAGTGCCGCAAAAGCTTCTTCTGAGAAGCCGCAAGGGGCAGGACTTGAGGGACACGGCCAAGCCCCCCCGGGCACCCCCGCTGAAGGCGAGTTAGCCTCCGGCGAGGCTACGTCACCACCAGCAACGCCTTTCCTGCAACAACTCGAACCGGCGTTTGAAACACGTCTGCTGCGAGCGGAGGCCCAGGAACACTATGTCCGGCTTATCGGCGAGAGCGAAACCCGCATGATCCTGTTTCGATTTGCTGATCTGATGAGACTGCTTCCCGAAGAAATGGGCAGCCAGGTCCACCGAAGCCATTGGGTCGCCCATGACGAGGTCAAGCATTGCTACAAAGACGGCAGCAACCTGCGCCTGAAGATGAAGGATGGGTCGACGGTCCCGGTGAGCCGCAGCAACGCCAAGAGTGCCATGGAGCGCTTCGGCGCGAGCGCCTGAAAAGCAAACGGCGACCCGTAGGTCGCCGCTGTGTTTTCAGTCATGACAATTGCCTGGTCTTCAGCGCGTGGATGCACCTGCAACCAGTCTCGGGGCAACTGCTCCCGGCCGTGCCGCGGCCTGCTTGCGCTGAAACAGTCCACGCTTGCCCGGGACAGGCTTGAACGCGTCAGTCAGCCCAACGACCGTTTCCGCTGCACCGAGAACCAGGAACCCGTCATCTGGCACCATCTTGGCAAGACGGTCGAGGATTTCCGATTTCGTCTGCTGGTCGAAGTAGATCAACACATTGCGACAGAACAGGATGTCGAATTCGCCGAGATGGCTGAAATTGTCGAGAAGGTTCAGCTTCCGCCACTCGATCATCGCCCGCATTTCCGGGTTGATCTGCCACATGTCGCCCTTCTGATCGAAATACTTCAAAAGCATCTGGATCGGGAGGCCGCGCTGAACTTCGAACTGGCTGTAAAGGCCGGCCTTGGCCTTTTCCAGAACCTCGTTCGACAGATCCGTACCGAGGATGCGCGTGCGCCAGCCTGCCAGCTTCGGGCCGGCTTCCTTGAGGCAAATGCCCAGGGAATAGGGTTCCTGACCCGAAGACGCCGCAGCGCACCAGATCTTCAGCGCACGTGTACGTGCCCTTGCTTCCAGGAGCGCCGGCAGCATGGTTTCGTTGAAATGGTCAAAGGGCGTCTTGTCGCGGAAGAAGAACGATTCATTTGTCGTCATCGCTTCGATGACATCGTTTTCCAGCTTCGAGTTACCACCGCGTTGCATGTTGCCGATCAGGCCACTCAGCGTATCGAGCTTCGCGGTTCTTGCGATTGGCAGCAAGCGGCTTTCAACCAGATATTGCTTGTCGTTGGACAGGACCAGACCAGACTTGTCCTTGAGAAATTTCTTCAGATACTCGAACTCAGCCGGGGTCATCGTGCGTTCCCCTTCAATACGCGCGCTACTTTGGGACCAATTTCAGGAAGCGGCAACACGTCGCTGCACATCCCGGTGTTTGCGGCGGCACCTGGCATACCCCAGACAACGCTCGTGGCTTCATCCTGGGTCAGAACGCTGCCGCCACCTGCAGCAATCGTCTTGACGCCAGCTGCGCCATCATGCCCCATTCCGGTCAGGATAAGACCAAGGGTCGCCGAACCATAGATCTTGGCGACGCTGTCGAAGAGTGGGTCGACAGCCGGCTTACAGAAATTCACAGGCTCACCATCCGTCAGACAGATCTTGACCGCTCCGGCGTCCTTTTCGAGGATCATGTGCTTTCCACCCGGGGCAACGTAAATGTTGCCCGGCTGCAGGACATCACCATGTGCACCCTCTTTCGCGGGACGCATGGCCGCCTTTCCGACGTGTTCAGCGAGAATCGCAGTAAAGGTCGGCGGCATATGCTGAGTGATAACGACCGGAACATCCTGAATGGCCGTTCCAATGTCCTTCATCACCTGCTGAAGTGCCTGAGGCCCGCCGGTGGACGACCCGATCGCGAGGATCCTCGGCTTGACCGCGGCGTAGGGACGAAGCTTGAAGGCGCCAGCCGGGGCCGCAGCCGCACCTGTTCCGCCCTGCGCCATCCGCAGCGGTTCACGTGTATTCGCCAAGCGGCCGACAGGAGCCTGGGAAACCGCCCGTCCTGCATTTGTTGCAGCCCGCATGGTGCGTCCAGGTCCACGCATCCGCCGAGCGCGAGTGCCCAACGCCTTGACCTTGTCGATCAATTCGCGGCGGAAATCGACAGAGGTTGTCACCTCAGAATTTGATTCCGGTTTTGGAACGTAGTCTGCAGCCCCAAGCGACAGGGCCTTCAAGCTGATTTCCGCATTCCGCCTGGTGAGCGTGGAGGCCATTATGACCACGAGGTCACGCTTCTTCGCCAGCATCAGCGGCAGCGCAGTCATGCCGTCCATTTCCGGCATTTCAATATCAAGAACAACCACGTCCGGGTTGCTCTTTTCAATGTCTTCAACGGCCAGCTTGCCGTTTCTGTGTGATCCGACGACTGAAAGTCCGGGATCAGAGTCCAGCCAACGAGTCAGCAAACCTCTGATAACGACGGCATCGTCGACAACCATTACGCGGATGGGGTCCGTGCCCGGGTTGGCCCCGGTCGTCATATTTTGTTGTGCAAAGGCCATTTACAGGGTCCAGTCGCAATTAGATGAGGCCGACTTCCTGAAACTTTGCTTCGACGATTTCGCGGTCGAAGGGCTTCATGATGTACTCGTTGGCACCCGCGCGGATCGCACGGGCGATATGAGCCACGTCGTTCTCCGTCGTGCAGAACACGACAATTGGCTTTTCACCACCATCTTCACCGCGAAGACTGGTCAGGAATTCCAGACCATCCATGACCGGCATGTTCCAATCCAGAAGGATTGCATCCGGCATGCTCTTCCGGCATTCGTCCAGAGCCTGCTGGCCATCTTCCGCTTCGGTAATATCGAAATTCATGTCTTCCAGGATGCGGCGGGCCACTTTCCGGATGACACTTGAATCATCGACGACAAGACATTGTTTCATCTCGTTTGTCTCCGTTGAACGGCCGGCAAAGCCGGC
Organism: Roseibium sp.; assembly: GCF_039982295.1. GTDB lineage: Bacteria > Pseudomonadota > Alphaproteobacteria > Rhizobiales > Stappiaceae > Roseibium. Next base: position 32,094 of record NZ_JBDWYP010000078.1, on the reverse strand, counting down.
CGATTATCACGCTGCTGCCGCGGCCATTGGCTCTGGGAACATCGTGCCAAGCAGGCGGGCCACATCCAGAATGACCATCAGCTTGCCATCGAGGCGATGCACGCCACCTGAGATCTCGGCCCAACGCTTGTCCAGGTTGGACGGGTTGGATTCTGCGGAACTGCCCGGAAGGTTGAGCACTTCGCCAACAGAGTCGATGACGAGACCGTAGCTTTCCTGCTTGTACTCGATACCGACAGCCATCATCTGACCATCTTCCTGAGGCGGAAGATGGAGACGGCGGCGCATGTCGATCGCAGTCACAATCCGTCCACGGAGATTCAGAACCCCCGCAACTTCTGGAGCAGACAAAGGAACGCGCGTCACGCTTTCAGGCACAAACACATCGTGAACCTGGGAAATCGGGAGGCCAAACAGCTGGCCCCCAATCACCACGGTGACATACTGAATTGTGTCACCACCAGCCGAAACATTGTTTTCGATCATGGTCATGCGGCAACTCCCATTTCACCAGAGAACACATCCTTGAGCGCAGCAATGAGGCCGGGGCGGTCGAACTTGGCGACATAGTCGTCAAAGCCGGCCTGGCGTCCCCGTTCAATCGACGCCGGTGTGACCATGGCCGAGAGGGCCAGGACCGGCATGTTCCGGAAGCGCGGATCCCTGCGAAGGGCTTCGCAGAACTCGAAGCCGTTGATCTCCGGCATCTCGATATCGCTGACGACGGCGTGGAACTGACGTCCCTCCTCCAGCAGATCGAGAGCCTGACGCGGGCTGTTACAAGTGGTCACATCGTAACCAGCTGCCTTCAGAACCGGCGTCAGCATGTTGCGGAAGAACGAGCTGTCATCGACGAACAGAACCTTTTTGGTGAGGGCCTGAATGTCCATTTCCTTGCGCATGAACCAGTCTTCGAAGGCCTGCGGGAGATAGTAACCGAGATCGATAATCTCTGTTGCACGGTCCTTGATGACAGCCGAGCCAAGAACGCCTGGACGTTCGGATCCAACTTCAATGTTCATGTTGTCTTCGACAATGTCGACGATCTCATCGACAACGAGGCCCATGGAGCGACCGCTGTCAGAGAAGACCAGCATGGGCTGGGTTCCCTCGAGCTTATGCTGATCGCCGTCGTTGATGTAGACCAGCGGCATCAGGGCACCGCGATACTGAACCAGATCGCGACCATTTGAGCGCTCGATTTTCGAGACCTCGAACTCTTCCAGGCGTGTAACCAGGGAGAGCGGCACCGCTTTGGGCTCTGGAGCACCGGCACGGAACAAGAGCAGCGAAATAGACGACTGACTTGTATGTGCCTTGCGTGTCAGATCTTCGGCCTCTTCTTCGCTCTGCTCGGCAACCGCACTGGAGGCATGGCTGGCCATCGCGCTTGCGACACCGTTTGGATCGATGATCATGATAACCGAGCCATCACCCAAGATGGTGTTGCCGGAGAACATGTTGAGGTTCCGCAGCATGGTGGACATGGGCTTGACCACGATTTCTTCCGTATGGAAGACGCCGTCAACGACAACACCGAAGGTCTGGCTACCGACCTGCATGACAACGATGAAACCGTTATCGTCGTCGATCGCCTTCTCGATGTCCTCGCCTTCATAGATGCCCAGAAGCTGCGACATATGCACAAGCGGCAAGAGCTTGTTGCGAAGACGCAGGACTGGTGTGTCCTTGATCCGCTCGATACGATGTTCGGAATTGTGCTGAACACGCACCAACTCAACAACCGACAGCTGAGGAATTGCGAAGCGGTCGCCAGCGGCCTCAATGATGAGGGTCGAGACAATCGCCAGCGTCAGCGGGATCTTGATGATGAAGCTGCTGCCCTTGCCCGGCGTGGAGCGCAGGTCAACAGTACCACCGATCAGCTCGATGTTGTTGCGAACGACATCCATGCCGACGCCACGTCCCGATACACTCGTCACTGCTGCAGCTGTAGAGAATCCAGCGGCAAAAATGAACTTGTGGATCTGCGCGTCCGACATCTTGTCGATTTCGGCTTCGGTCGCGAGGCCGCGCTCAAGGACCTTGTCCTTGATCTTGTCGACATCCAGTCCCTTACCATCATCGCGTACTTCGATGATGATGTGACCGCCTTCATGGTAAGCAGCAAGGGTAATGGTACCCTTGTCTTGCTTACCGGCTTCGCGGCGCTCGGCAGGCATTTCGAGACCGTGGTCGGCAGAGTTCCGGACCATGTGGGTCAGCGGATCCTTGATCATCTCAAGGACCTGGCGATCCAGCTCGGTGTCGGCACCGATCATTTCAAGTTCGATCGGCTTCTCAAGTTCCTGACTGAGATCGCGAACGATACGTGGAAGCTTCTGCCAGGCGTTGCCGATTGGCTGCATCCGGGTCGCCATCACGCCCTCTTGCAACTCGGCTGTCACGTTGGACAGGCGCTGCAGAGGAACCTTGAACTCGCTGTCTTCATGACGGCGAACAATTTCCAGAAGCTGGTTGCGTGTCAGCACCAATTCGGAAACCATCGTCATCAGGTGTTCGAGCGTATCGACCGCAACGCGGATCGACTGATTGGAAACGGAAGAACCACCGGCTTTCTTTTCCGCCGGTTCGTCCTGTGCCTTTTCTGCCTTTTTGGCAGCTGGCTTGGCCGGTGCCTCAACCTTGGCAGGTGCGGCAGCTTCGACTGGCGCGGCTGCTTCTTCAGCAGCTGCAGGAGCCTCGGCTTCTCCGTCAGCAACCTCGACCTCAATCTCGGTTTCGCGGAAAGCACGCTCTAGATCATCCAGAGACACTTCACCAGGACGCAATTCGCGTTCCATGGTCTGCTCTGGAAGCACGTCGGCGGCCGCTTCCGGCTCTTCGGCTGGCGCAGCAGCTTCACCACCACTCACGGCAGCTTCTGCACTCATCGACATGCGCTCGAGTTCAGAGATCAGATCGCTGTCGTCGCCTGTAGGCTCTTCGCCTTCAGCCGCTTCCAATTCGCCAAGAATGTCCTTGATGCGATCAATCGAACTCAGGATAAGGGAAACCGCCTCGGGAGTGACCGGCACCCCTTCGCGGAACTTGCCCATGAGAGTTTCGGCGGCATGCGCGATCCCCTCAAGTCGGGGCAGGCCCAAAAAGCCGCATGTTCCTTTGATCGTATGAACGAGACGAAAAATGTTGTTCAAGATCGTCGCGTTGTTGGGTTCCTGCTCGAACTTAACGAGCTCTACGTCAACAACATCGAGACTTTCATTTGTCTCAGTTATAAATTCCCTGAGGAGGTCGTCCATGGCCTGCGCTCACCCGACTTGGTTACTGGTTCCGCGCCTACTGGAGGCGGCTGGACCGGGATGTCCATGTCAGTGAGGTTGGGCCGAAACAGTTAAGATACGCTGAAGCACCCCAAGACTTTTATAAAGTATGTCTATGCAGCCTTTTGAGCGGTGATGCGTACTGTGTCTTCTTCCTTCGACATGGCCAGAGACATTCCGCATTCGCGCGCAAGAAGAACGGTATAAATCGGCTGAACTGAATGGGCGTCAACACGCTCAGGCTCTTCGCCCGAAAGAGTTTCCTGCATGCCCAGAGGGATGCGCGGGTTCAACCCTTTCGCAGTCAGAATAAAGCTCGGGTTGCCCGGCTCGCCTTCCATAAGGACAGAAATCTGACCGCCGCGCGGCACGCACTGGTTTGCGATGAGAATAAGATTGAGCAGAAGTTTGACCAGGTTTTTCGGCATCAGGTGCCGCGCAACCTGCCAATCCAGATCCGACTTCTCATTTTCCATGAAGCCGGTCGCGACCACCTGCGCATCACCCAGGTCAATCTCGGCTCCCGCTGAACCCGCAGCGCCAAACGCAAGACGAGCAAACTGTAACTTTGCGGAAGCTTGGCGCGCACTCTTGCGAATAAGGTCCATGGCGAACTCGCGCATGTCCTCAGAGCCTTCCTCGTCCAGAACCTCGAGGCCATTGGTGATCGCTCCGACCGGACTGATGATGTCGTGACACACACGACTTGCCACCAGAGCGGAAAGATCAAGCGAGGAAAGTTCTTTGAGTTCGGACATGGCGTTTCAAAGCTCTTCAAGGGCGCAGGGCCGACAGGGTGATTCGAATGACAGTTAATTCAGGGATACACACGACAGACTACGCTGCCAAGCCGGAGGCGGAACTTACAAAGCAGGTTTACACCCGGTTTTCTGCGCGTGGACCTCGGCATCGGCCATTAGCTGCTTGGCATTTACGACAAACAAGAAACGATTGACGACAGAGTGGAAGAAAACGAGCTTTCCATCGACCAGCGCGAAAATGAAGGGATTGCCGGCCGTAGCGAAACCTTCCGACAGGGCATAAGCCCCACAGCCTGCGAACAAGGGAGCGTAAGTATCTGGGGCCCTTTTAAAAGCCTCCATATTGCCCTTGTTGACGAAAACCCACTCGGCACCACCCCATTTGAATTCCAGCTTGCGGCTTCCCTGACGCGGCTGCCGGTCCACGAAGTAGGCAACCGGATCGTGCCCGCCAATCGCATAACCGGCAATGGGATCGGGAATAAAAATCTGGGGACGTGCGAAACTTTCGCCAAGGATCATGATGCCAAGGCACGTCACTGCGGACATCAGCCACACACATGACCTATTTACAATACACTTTGGCATTGATTCGCTTCCTGATTCTTCCGATCGACAAGGCGAATCATCGATCGAACCCAGTAGACTCTACATCATCATGGCGCACTGTCCCGCGCCCCGGACGTAGCGAAACGCCTCTGCACAGGAGACCGGCTTAATGAATTGGCTCGCAACTACCTTCGCACAGAGAGCTCTTTTGGCTCTTTTCGCGCTTGGCGTCCTTTCCGCCACCACTCTGGACGGGCGAGCTGATCAGGGAAGCACGCTGCCGCCGCAAACCTACGGCGAAGATGAAATCGTGACGGCAGGCCATCAGTTCTTTGGATCGGTCTCAGGCGGACTTGCCTCGGTTGTCGAACGGGCCTTCAGTCAATTTGGCGAACCCAATGGCTACATTCTGGGGGAGGAAGGCTCAGGTGCCTTCGTCGCTGGGGCACGTTTTGGCGAAGGCAACCTTTATACCCGCAACGCCGGCACCCATAAGATTTTCTGGCAGGGGCCTTCGGTGGGCTGGGATTTCGGCGGCGACGGCGCACGTACCATGATGCTGGTTTATGATCTTCCCTCGATCGAGGCGATCTACAACCGCTTTCTCGGCGTCAATGGCTCAGCCTATCTGATCGGAGGTGTCGGCATGACCGTGCTAACGAACCACGACATCGTCGTCGTGCCGGTACGGGCCGGCGTTGGTGCTCGCCTGGGCGTCAACATGGGATATCTGAAGTTCACCGACAAACCGACCTGGAACCCCTTCTGAAGCAGCAAAACCAAATTAGCGCGACGTTAGAACTTGGCTGAATTGACCGGCTCGTCTATTGATGGGATGCTTTTGTATTCTTGAACAATTGACGGAGCCGGTCGTGATCGAAGCGGCAATGTATATTGCAATCGGTTTTTTCCTCGCCACATTGCTGGCGGCTGCGATCTTTCCCGCGATCTACAAGCGCGCGGTACGCCTCACCAAGGAGGCGATGAAGGCGGTCAATCCGGCCAGTTTCATTGAAGTTCGCGCAGCGCAAGACGTCGAGCGCGCCAAACATGCTCTGGCTCTGCGAAAAGCTGAGCGATTGGCCGAGACCGAGCGTCAGAAAAGCGCTCAACACAGACTGGAAGCCGGCAAACTGACCACTGACATGGTCAAGATGCAGACAGCGCATGCACAGGAACTGTCTGCACTTAAGGCCGAACTTGAAGCGGCACAGCAAAAAGCAGGCGGTCGAAAGGCAAGATCAAGCGCCCTTGCAGCAGAGTTGGAAAAGACCCGTGACCGTCTTGCTGAAACCGAAAAGGCTCTTGCTGCTGCGCGAGCCGATGCCGACCTGCTGAAAAAGGCTGAACCGGTCGCTGCATGGGCTCCCACTGACGATATGGTGGCTTTGACCACTATCACCGGCCTTGAGGCACAAATTGCAACATTGAAGGGGCAATTGGCGCAAACCGAGAACGGTGCACGCACCGATCAAACGCCTGACCCGCTGCTGCAAACCAACGAGACTGAACTGCGAGCCATGGTGACCAGGCTCGAAGCCAATCTCGTTGACGCCGAGACCCAGTACATCTCCGCACAGGCCGAGGTGACCCGACTGTCCCTCATCCTTGATCAGAGCAAAGAGCCAGCAGACGACCAAATCCGTGAACTTCGGCGTGATCTCAAATGGGCCGAGAATGAAAAAGCCAGGCTGACTGCGATTGTTCATGACCGCGAGAGAACCCTCGAACGCGCAAGGGCCCAGGTTGGCAAGTTGCGCCAGGATTTGAGAGCAGCTCCGGAACTTGCAACCGTTCGCTCTGAATTGGCCGCGTTAACCGCCCGAATTTCCAGCGGCGGGAAACCTGCGGCGCCAGGAAAGGCAAAGCCGACCAGAACTGCAAACAAACCGGTAAGCAACAAGGTTGCCTCACCCAGCTCTCCTGCTGCGGCTGACCAAACAGCAAAACCAGCGTCCCGACCATCAGACGCAGCCATTGCCAACGCAAATGCACTGATGAACCGGATCGTGCGCTCAAGCCGCGCCAACGCTGTCCGGTCAGATACATCTGCTGCGAGCGCAGCTCCCGCCCAAAAGACGTCCAGTGCCGTACCTGCCCAACAGAAGGCTTCAACCAGAAAGTCCGAAAAGCCCGCTGCCAGCCCCTCCAAGGAAGCTGGCACTATGGCCAAGACAAAGACGGCCGCCAAGCCCGCCCCTGCGAAACGGCCCGGCACACCTGGAACCAAAAAACGGGATGTTGCCTGAAGCTCCCCCCCAATAACGCCAAGCCCACCGTGTCAGGTCATCGGCCAAGGAAACTACATCACTAATGCTGATTGCCAGACACAATGCCATTTTGGAAATCGCACGTCAGACCGGCCGGGTCAGCGTTGATGATCTGGCAAAACGCTTCGATGTCAGCCCCCAGACGATCCGCAAGGACCTGAACGAGCTTTGTGAACTTCGTCTGCTTGCAAGAACACACGGCGGCGCATTGCTTTCCTCGGGCATCGAGAATGTAGGCTACGAGGCAAGGCGGATTATCTCCAGCAAGGAGAAGGCAGATATCGCCTCGAAGGTCGCGGACGTCATTCCCGACAACGCGTCGCTCTTCATCAACATCGGCACGACGACCGAAGCGGTTGCACAGGCACTGCTCCAGCATCGCGGACTGATGGCCATTACCAACAACATCAATGTCGCCAGTCTGATGCGCGGCTATTCCCAAATCGAGGTGGTCGTCGCCGGCGGCGTCTTGCGCCATGCAGACGGGGGCATCGTGGGTGAAGCGGCCGTCGACTTCATGCGTCAATTCAAGGTCGACTTCGCCATTGTCGGCGCGTCAGCCATCGATCCTGACGGATCACTTCTCGACTATGACTATCGCGAAGTTCGGGTGACACAGACGATCATGGAAAATGCCCGTCACGTGATCCTGGTGGCGGACAGCACCAAGTTTGAGCGCACAGCCCCTGTGCGCGTCGGGCACCTGTCGCAGGTCCACACCTTTGTCACGGATCAATGCCCATCAGAGCGGATCCGGCAGATTGCCAATGAAAAAGAAGTCGACCTGATCGAGACTGGCGAAGTCGACGAGAACTGATTGCGATCGCGCTGATGGGTGCGGGTGGCATCAATCCGAACCACACTGACAGGCAAAGCCTGACAACCAGAAAATCGCAGATAAAACTTCAAAGGGGAAAATGGTACGCCCAAGGGGAATCGAACCCCTGTTTTCGCCGTGAAAGGGCGACGTCCTAACCGCTAGACGATGGGCGCACATTTTGCTCGCGAGCAATGTCTCGAGCTGAGGATTGCGCGTATAAAACCATGGACGGTTCCGCGCAAGTCCCTTTTTGCAATTTACCGCACAGGCCTGTTTATAACTGCAAGTCAGCGCGAGACGAGATTGGTACGGCCGAGCAGATTGCCAGTGGCTGTATCAAAGTGAAGAAGTGCTGTTGCATCGCCTTCGCGGACAAGAACAACCAGTCGTCCATCGACGAGTTCCATGTCCTCGACAACCGCCTTGGGGCCAATTGCGATGCTTGAGGCGATTGTTCCCTTGGGAACGCTGCCATCAGAATAGTTGATCTTGTAGAAGATTGCTGCGAAGACTGCGATAAATCCCGCAAACATGACAAGGGACGATCCCGCCAGCAGACGCTTTAGCCGCGTTTGCACACGCAAGGTCGCCGGATCAAGCGGTTGATCCTCAGGCCCCTGGCCCCCTTTGCCGTCGAGCTCAGGTTGATTCATGAACGATATTACTCCGGAAGACACGGCCAACATGGACGCGGACTTCACCTATCAGGTTGATGCAGAAGACACCAGCAAACGCCTGGATGCCGTCCTGGCGGCACAGCTGGATACTTTGAGCCGTAATCGCGTGCAAGCACTGATCCGTGCCGGCGAGGTCACCGTGGACGGCGCCAAGATACTGGAGCCCAAATTCCGGGTCAACGAAGGGCAACTTTTGGCCCTGACCATTCCGGAAGCTGATGATCCCGAGCCGCAGGGAGAAGACATTCCTCTCAGCATCATCTACGAGGATGATCATCTCATCGTTGTCGACAAGCCGGCCGGGCTTGTGGTTCATCCGGGCGCCGGAAACTGGACCGGCACACTGGTGAACGCGTTGATCCATCATTGCGGCGACAGTCTCTCTGGCGTTGGCGGTGTCAAGCGCCCCGGCATTGTCCACCGCATCGACAAGGAGACCAGCGGCCTGCTGGTCGTCGCCAAGACCGACGTCGCACATCAGGGCCTTTCCGCGCAATTCGCCGATCATGGCAAGACCGGTCCACTTGAGCGCGCTTATTCAGCGCTGGTGTGGGGCGCGCCCTCAAGTCTCAAGGGAACGATCGACGCGAATCTCGCGCGCTCAAATGTCAATCGGCAGAAAATTGCCGTTGTCAAAACCAGTGGTCGGCACGCCATCACCCATTGGCAGGTGAAGGAACGGTTTGGTTCCGAAGATCAACCCGCGCTAGCCTCTCTCATGGAGTGTCGTCTGGAGACAGGCAGAACTCATCAGATCCGGGTCCACATGAGCCATATCCATCATCCCCTGATCGGTGATCAGGATTATGGAGCGGGATACAAGACCAAGGTCAATCGTCTCGAAGAGCCGTTGAAGAGTGTCATAGCAGACTTTTCCCGTCAGGCGTTGCATGCCGGACTATTGGCATTTGCCCACCCCGTGAGCGGAGAAACACTCCGATTTGAGAGCCCATACCCCTTTGACTTCGAAGAGCTTTTGCAAGCATTACGAAAATTTTAGGATAGCTTTCTCCTCTCGAGCCATGCAATCGTCGAATTGATACTTATATTAAAGTCTACGGCGGGCCGGGGAACGGCCGCCGGTAAGGTGCGTTTGCCTCGAGAATTGAGGCTTGGTTTGCGTGGGGGATCTGCGGGACCTGGCTGTCCAGAGGGAACGTTTACTCGGGAGAAAGGGGGCGCATTCGATGGCCCGGAATGTACCGACGTTGACTGCCGGGGAAGGCGGACTTAGCCGCTACCTCGACGAAATTCGCAAGTTTCCAATGCTCCAGCCGCAGGAAGAGTTCATGCTCGCCAAGCGCTACAAGGAGCATGAAGACCCGCAGGCTGCCGAACGCCTGGTGAATTCGCACCTGCGTCTCGTTGCAAAGATTGCCATGGGATATCGCGGCTACGGCCTGCCGATCGGAGAAGTCGTTTCCGAAGGCAACGTGGGCCTCATGCAGGCCGTCAAGCGGTTCGAGCCGGACAAGGGCTTCCGCCTGGCCACATATGCGATGTGGTGGATCAAGGCAGCCATCCAGGAGTATATCCTGCGCTCATGGTCCCTCGTAAAGATGGGCACCACAGCCAATCAGAAGCGCCTGTTCTTCAACCTGCGACGCCTGAAGGGCAAGATCCAGGCTCTGGACGAGGGCGATCTGAAGCCGGATCAGGTCAATCAGATCGCGACCACTCTTGGCGTCAGCGAGGAAGAGGTCGTGTCCATGAACCGCCGCCTTGGTGGAGACGCGAGCCTGAACGCGCCGGTACGCGCCGAGGCTGACGCAGGCGAGTGGCAGGACTGGCTGGTTGACGATGCCGAGAGTCAGGAAACCATGCTCGCCAATCAGGAGGAGCTGGATGTACGTCGCAAGCTCCTGACTGACGCCATGGATGTGCTGAACGACCGCGAGCGCCGCATCTTCGAAGCGCGCCGCTTGACCGAGGACCCAATGACCCTGGAAGACCTTTCAGGCGAATTTGGCGTCAGCCGCGAGCGCGTTCGTCAGATCGAGGTCCGTGCTTTTGAAAAGGTTCAAAAAGCCGTTCGCAGCAGCGCACGTGAATTTGAGCGCCCAAGCGCCTGATCTGAGACCAAGACAAAATTCAAAACCGGGCGCCAACAGGCGCCCGGTTTTTTCTTTGCTCCGCGCTATTCAGATAGATGCTCTACCTAGCGAATTTCGACTGCGTAGCTCTCAACCGGAACCACCTCATCAATAAGCCCGTTAGCCGCCATGAACTCGGCGAAACGCTGATAGCGTCCTTCATCGAGCGTTGACGGCCGCTTGGCAAAGCGCGGCAACGTGTCGGCCCAGGCACGGCTGTTCAACTCATCATCGAGGTTCGGATAAGCCTTGATGAAAGCTTCCCAGGCATCGTCAGGGTGATTGGTGAGATAGATGGTTGCTGCCTCGATCGCCGCCATGAACTTGGTATAGCGTGGGTCTTCGACCTGATCCTGGTGGACGACGTAAATCAGTTCGTCGAACACCGGCACGCCATTTTCTTCAGGATAGAACGCCTTGCCTTTCTTCCCCTCGATCTCGATCTGCGTCAGTTCAAAGTTCCGGTAGGCGCCGATCACGGCGTCGACCTGGCCTGACATCAAAGATGGAGACAGCGCAAAATTCACATTGATCAGTTCAACGTCATCAAAGCCGAGACCGACGGACTTCAACATCTGGCCAAGCATCGCGTCCTCAAACCCCGAAACGGAGAAACCGACCTTCTTTCCCTTGAGATCGGAAAGCTCTTTGACCGGACCGTCTTCCAAAACAATGACGGAGTTCAACGGCGTCGCGACCAGAGTACCGATGCGCTTGAGAGGCAATCCTTCATGGATCTGCGCGTGCAAGGTGGGTTGGTAGGAGATGGCAATATCGCCCTGCCCTGCCGCCACGAGTTTCGGCGGCATAGCCGGATCAGCCGGTTCGATCAGCTCAACATCCAGCCCTTCGGCTTCGAAGAAACCCATGGTTTTTGCCGTGATCACCGGCGCATGGTCCGGATTGGTGAACCAGTCCAGTAGCACCGTCAGCTTTTCGGCGGCCGTCGCGGGCGTTGCTGCCAGCAAAGCAGCCGCTAGAAGCGATGAAAGTAAGGTTTTCAAGGCATTTTCTCCAAAAAAAGGCAGAACTAGTCCTCGCGCTGCCAGGGAACGAGCCGCCGCGTGAGAGCGTCGACGGAAAAACGAAGAGCTAGCACCATGAGCGCAAGCAGGATCAGGGCAGCGAACATCACATCCGTCTGCATCCGCGCATTGCTCTGAAGCATGATGAAGGCAAGGCCACCCTTGGCCCCAACCCACTCCCCGACGATCGCGCCAATCGGTGCGAAAACGGCGGCAATGCGAATGCCGGATGCAAGCGCCGGCAATCCGGCGGGAATGCGGAAGTAGAGCAGCTCCTTGAAGCGGGAGAGCCGATAGAGCCGCGCAAGGTCGGCAAGTCCGCTGTCGGCGCGGCGCAGACCATCATAAAAGGCTGAGGTTACCGCGAAGAAGATCACCAGAACCGCCATGACGATCTTTGACGTCAGACCAAACCCCAGCCACAGGACCAAGATCGGCGCAATGGCGAAGACCGGGAGAGCCTGCGTGACAAGAACCACCGGCAAAACTGCCCTGCGAGCGAGCGGCGACAACCACATCAAGATCGCCAATACCGATCCCGCCAGAACGCCGAAGAAAAACCCGATAAGCGTCTCCGACGCCGTCAGAGCTGCATGTTCTAGAAGAAACAACCAGCGTGCCTGGAATGCAGAAGCAACCCGCATTGGGCCCGGTAACATATAGGGCGGAATGTCGAGCAGCCGGACGAGTAGATCCCAAGCCAGACCAAACAGCAAGAGGCCGACAGCGATGCGAAAAGCAGAAAAAAACGCCGCGACGATCATACTGCACACCTCGGCGAACAGCCGCCGGCAGCGCAGGATGCTTCATGTTTCAGCGGCAGCGCGCGCGCGAACGCACGGGTATTTCTCAACACAAAAGGATCTCCCGTCTTCGGACAAACCGAAACCGACAATGGAGATCCGGGAAAGGCTAAAGGCTTCCGTCCCTTCGCCGGCATGACCCGGATCAGGTTCTAAGGGTTCGGCGCTAAGCCATCTCAGTTCCTGTTCAGGAACACCCCTCGGACCAAAAATGAAAATGCACCGGCGCGTCAGAAAAGACAAGCCGGTGCATTTAAAAAATCAGATGGTCTGGAAAGAGAGCGCGCTAACCAGCCTGCCAAGCCGCGATCGCCTGTTCTACAGCCGAGCTTCCGGCTTCGCCCTTCTCAAGGGTCAGGATACCGCGCTTGCCGTTGTCGTAGAGCATCGGGATATCGATCCAGCCCCTCTCGCGCAGAAGCCCCATATTGCGTTCCATCTCGCTGCTGATGCTGGAAAGTGCGATCCAGAAGTATCCCGGCGAAACCTTGACTGAAGCCCCAATCAGAGCGTCACCGCGGGCTTCTTCGGTCGGTTTCATCACAAGCCCAGGAACATTCACCACATCTCCCGCGGAGAAGGTCTCCGGGAAATCATACTTGATCTCAACGAGATGGCTTGCGGGAAGAGACACGTCATCATTCGGTTTGATCCGAATATCCACGGCAACATTGCGCTCCGGAATGCGAACGACTGCGCTCAGCACGCTTTGTGCATTGCCTTCAAGGTCAGTCTCCTGATCGATGGACCAAACGACCTCACCCTGGGACGCCGTTCCGGCACCATTGGAGTTCTCACCCTCTTCATAGAGGATAGACTTCTGGACACCGGGCGTGGCGTCTGCAGGCGGCGTGGACACGATAGATGGCACGCGATCCTCGGACGTCACCGTGGGCGCGACCACCGGCTCTTCCGGCGCCGTCTCTGGCTGCCCGGCTGTTTCCGGCGTCTCAGCCTCGGATGGAGTGCTGCGCGGCACACTGTCCTCGCCCGGCGTGATCAACGTGGTGGTAACACTTCGCGCATCGGAAGCAGCCGCGGGCTCACCATCCCCACCAAGCAAACGGTCCTCATTCTTCGATGCGTCGTCCGCTTCGGACGAATCTGCAGTGTCAGTCTGTGCCGCAGTCTCGGCCGGTTGCTCATCTTCGACAACAGCTTCGGTCGGATTTTCGGTGGCCGCCGGATCGGATCCCGCCACGATGCCGGAGACCATATCCCTTTGCGAATACAGGACCGCCGCGATGCCGAGCGCGATGATCACCAACGCGCCAACCAATGCCATCGGCAAGATGGAAGACTTTCCGTCTCCCTTGAGCGCTGCCGACGCGCTCTTCCGTTCGCCAGATTTTCGTCGTGACCTGGATCGCTCCGTCTGATCCTCAAGGGGCGGCGCGATCGCATCTACAGGTGCACTCTCGTCCAACGCTTTCCCGTCGGCCGTGTCGAGTGTTTCTTCACCCGAACCAAAGAGTGGTTCCAAGCGTTCCGTAGAACGGTCCCCGACCATCGCATCTTTGGTGTCCTGGACCGCCTTGTGCGAAGCCTCACCAAGGTTTCCAGCTTCTTCCACCACATCTTTCAGCGGCGAAGACGTCGATGGTTCCGGCAAAATTGGTTCGGTTCGAACCGGTTCCGAAGTCCTATTTTGCGGAGCGGACGGAATTTCGGGCGCAGAACCAACAGGGTCGGCGACTGTCGCAGCCGGCGCAGGAGCTTGGGCCGCTGGCGCGGCCGCAGGTTCGGCTGACGGCGACCCCTTGGCTTTCGATGTCAGACCAAGGCTTTCGCGCGCAGCTTCTGCCTCAACCTTCCGAATGGCTTCTTCAAGCCGCAATTGCTCCGAAGTGATCTCGGAGGGAGACAAAGGCGGCTCATAGGCCTTGAGTTGATTGACGATTGCGTTGCGGGCGCGGCTGTAAACACTTCGCCGCGCTGCTCCGTTGTTTTCCGGCAGCGATGCGATCGTCTTTTTCAAAATGGAATAGTAGTCAGCCATCTTCCTGCCCGTCGGATGTACGCCCGGTCAAATCTCTTGTGTCTTAAGACAGGCTTATACCAAACTCTTGCGCAGGCGAAGCCCTTGTTGGCGTTCACAAGTCCCGTGATCCCGACACGCCTCCCGCGCAACTCTTTCGAGTTCTGAAATCATCACGGGCAGCAGCTTCGCATTGTAACCCAAGCAAAAAGAAAAGCGCCGCCTTGTTCCTTCCGGAAACAAAGCGGCGCCGGTCCCAAGCATTTGCAAAACTTGAAAAATCAGCCCTGGAAGGGGTTTTGAACCAGGATTGTATCGTCGCGTTCCGGGCTGGTCGAAAGCAGCGCGACCGGAGCACCAATCAGCTCTTCGACATGACGAACGTATTTGACGGCCTGTGCGGGCAAATCGGCCCAGGTACGTGCACCTTCTGTGGATTCTTTCCAACCCGGCAAGGTTTCGTAAATCGGCACGACCCGTTCCTGCGCACCTTGAGACGCGGGGAGATAATCGATTCGCTCACCGTCGAGCTCATAGCCAACGCAGATTTTGATCTCTTCCAGTCCATCGAGGACGTCGAGCTTGGTCAGCGCTATGCCATTGATACCGGAGGTGCAAACAGTCTGACGAACCAGCACCGCATCAAACCAGCCACAACGCCGCCGACGACCAGTTACCGTGCCGAATTCATGGCCGCGCGTGCCGAGAAACTCGCCGACTTCGTTCTGTTGCTCGGTCGGGAACGGCCCCTCGCCAACGCGCGTCGTGTAGGCCTTGGTGATGCCAAGCACATAGTCGACGGCGCCCGGGCCAAGACCACAGCCGGTGGCAGCCTGACCGGCGACCGTGTTCGAAGACGTCACGAACGGATAGGTACCGTGATCGATATCCAGCAGAGCACCCTGAGCGCCTTCGAACAGGATACGCTTGCCAGCCTTGCGCTGCGCATCGAGCAGATACCAGACGGAGTCCATGAAAGGCAGCACATTGTCGGCAACACTCGACAACTCGTCATAGATCGCTTGTGCCGAAATTTCGTCCTGTCCAAGACCGCGGCGCAGGGCATTGTGATGGGTCAGCAAACGATCGATCTTTGCCGGCAGCGTCGACAGGTTCTTGAGGTCCATCAAACGGATCGCGCGACGGCCGACCTTGTCCTCGTAAGCCGGACCGATACCGCGCTTGGTGGTGCCGATACGTGTTCCGGTGTTTGAATTCTCGCGCAGGGCGTCCAGCTCACGGTGAAGCGAAAGGATCAGCGTCGAATTCTCTGCAATGCGCAGGTTCTCCGGCGTGACAACAATGCCCTGGGACTTGAGGCGCGCAAGTTCGTCCACAAGAGCATGCGGATCCAGAACGACACCATTGCCGATAACCGAGAGCTTCCCGCGCACAACGCCTGACGGCAGAAGGGACAACTTGTAGCTGACGCCATCAATCACCAGCGTATGGCCGGCATTGTGGCCACCCTGGAAACGGACAATCACATCGGCTTGCTCGGACAACCAGTCAACGATCTTGCCTTTGCCTTCGTCCCCCCATTGCGATCCGACGACAACCACATTGGCCATGGAATAAACGCCCTCCTGAAGCGGCATTACAGGCGCCTTTTGAATTAGGCGCAAACACATCAAGCCCCGAACAGGTATCCGAGGCAAACGCGGCGGACTATAGCCATTTGGTCATCAAGTTGCGAGCCCCGGATCCGCTTTTTCGCAAACGCATTAAAAGGCGTTCAATATCAAAGACCTAACCCAGCATGATCCATATCTTGCGGCTCATTTCCAGTCCTTGACGATGAATATCAGACACTCAACCGGAGTTGTCTCTAAGATCGGTTTTCGGGTGTCCCCCGCTGCCGACAGCTGTTAGTGAGCGCGTTCCAACAACCCGCAAGGACGGATACATCCATGACAATGGCGAATTGGTTCTTGCTGTTTCTGCTCGGTACGATCTGGGGCGGTTCCTTTCTATTCGCCAAGCTGGCAGTCGCAGAAATCCCACCGCTCGTTCTGGTCTTCCTGCGAGTTTTGATTGCAGGCGTGGCCCTTCATATCGTTCTGCGGCTTCGCGGCATCTCCTTCCCGCTTTCTCCCGGACTCATCGTCTCTTTTCTCGTCATGGGACTGCTGAACAATGCAGTTCCCTTTTCGCTCCTCTTTTGGGGACAGACCGAAATATCTGCAGGACTCGCGTCGATCCTCAATGCAACGACGCCGATTTTCACCTTTGTCATTGCCGCAGTACTTCTCCAGCAGGAGGCCGTCCAGTTTCATCGAGCTGCAGGTGTTGTTCTGGGCATTGCCGGTGTTGCTCTGATGCTGCTACCGAATTTGACGGGAGCAGGTCACGATCCACTTTGGGCTCAACTCGCTTGCCTGGGTGCGGCTTTGTCCTATGGACTGGCTGCCGCTTATGCGAAGCGCTTCAAGGACCTGCCACCTATCATATCAGCGACCGGCCAGCTTACCGGCTCAAGCCTTATCATGTTGCCGATCGCCGTTCTGTCGTCAGGCACCTGGGCGGTGACCAGTGTTTCTCTCGAAGTCTGGGCCAACGTCCTGGCACTTGGGCTGGTCGCAACAGCGGCGGCCTACCTGATCTATTTCAGGGTCCTTGCAGACGCAGGCGCTACCGATGCATCGCTGGTTACCCTCATCGTACCTGCAACCGCGATCCTTTTTGGCGCAATAGTTTTGGATGAGAGCCTGACAGGCTTCCAGATTGGCGGACTTGGCTTGCTGCTTTTGGGGTTGCTGGTCCTCGACGGCCGCATCCTTCGCCGCCTCGGTCTGGCCTAAAAAAGAAAAGGCGGCCCAAAGAACCGCCTCTTCAACAAATTGGCTCGATGCCCGCTCTCAGAACGACAGAGACTTCACCTGCTTAACATGGGAGACAGCAGCCAAACGATCCATCACCTGCTGGGAAACCTTGCCGTCGACTTCAACAAGACAAATCGCATCCTGCCCAGCTGCATTGCGTCCGAGATTGAAGGTCGCAATGTTGACGCCTGCACTCCCAAGCTCCATGCCCAGATGACCAATGAAACCGGGTTTGTCCTCATTGGTGACATAGAGCATGTGAGAGCCAAGTTCGGCTTCCATGTTGATGCCTTTCACCTGGATGATCCTCGGCTTGCCATCTGCGAACACGGTGCCCGCGACAGAGCGCTCCTGATGCTCTGTGACCAGGGTCAATCGGATGTAGGTCTCATAAGCACCTTTTTTCTCTCGGCGAATTTCTTCCACTTCAATCCCGCGTTCACGGGCCATGACAGGCGCAGACACCATGTTCACAGTCTGAAGCAGAGGGGTGAGAACACCTGTCAGCGCGGCTGAAGTCAGCGCCTTCGTATTAAGATCGGCAACCGCCCCTGCATATTCCAGACGCACCGTCTTGATTCCGCTCTCCGTAAGCTGCCCCGCGAAGGAACCCAGCTGTTCGGCCAATTGGACGAATGGCGTCAGTTTGGGAGCTTCTTCAGCCGATATCGATGGCATGTTGAGCGCGTTGGAAACCGCCCCCTCCAGCAGAAAATCGCACATCTGCTCTGCGACCTGCAGCGCAACATTTTCCTGCGCTTCGCTGGTCGACGCCCCGAGATGCGGCGTCGAGACAAAATTGGGAGCACCGAACAGGGTGTTTTCCTTTGCCGGCTCCTGAACGAAGACATCAAAAGCCGCACCGCCTAGCTTCCCTTCGTCCAATGCTGCTCGAACGGCCGCCTCATCCACCAAGCCACCACGGGCGCAATTGATGATGAACGCACCGGACTTCATTTTCTCAATCGCTGCAGCGTCAATGATGTTGCGGGTTTTGTCAGTCAGAGGCGTATGCAACGTAAGAAAATCAGCACGGCGCAAAAGCTCGTCGAGCTCGACTTTCTCAACGCCCAAAGCCACAGCACGCTCGGGCGTCAGAAACGGATCAAATGCCACCACCTTCATCTTGAGCCCGATCGCACGGTCAGCGACGATGGAACCGATATTGCCGCAGCCAATCAGACCCAGTGTTTTCGCCGTGATTTCCGTTCCCATAAACCGGGACTTTTCCCATTTGCCAGCCTGTGTCGACACATCCGCGGCTGGAATCTGCCGCGCGGCCGAAAACATCATCGCAATTGCATGTTCCGCGGTGGTGATCGCGTTGCCGAACGGCGTGTTCATGACGATGATGCCGCGTGCGGTCGCATGCGGGATATCAACGTTGTCGACGCCGATACCGGCTCGACCAATCACCTTGAGGTTATCGGCTGCAGCAATGATCTTTTCCGTGACCTTTGTGGCCGATCGAATCGCGAGACCATCATAGTCGCCAATGACGGCAAGGAGTTTCTCCTTGTCCTTGCCAAGGTCAGGCTGGAAATCGACGTCGATCCCGCGATCCTTGAAGATCTGGACGGCGGCAGGCGACAGCTTGTCTGAAATCAATACTTTCGGAGCCATAAGGCGCACTCCTCAATTGTGTTGAAGAGGGCTCGGCCGGGTCACCGGTCGAGCACATTTTCCATGTCACTTGAAGGATTTCGGCTTTTAGAGCCGCGCTTTCTGCTCGGCAAAAGCCCAGTCAAGCCAGGCAACCAGTGCCTCGAGATCAGCCGCTTCGATCGTCGCTCCAGACCAGATTCTCAGACCGGATGGGGCATCGCGGTACGCACCGATGTCATAGGCAACGCCTTCCGCATCGAGCGCGGCAACCATCGACTTGGCAAATGCTGCCTGAGCATCCCCAGGAAGCGCCGTCACGTCCGGGTCTACCACCTTGAAACAGACCGACGTATTGGATCTCGTCGCCGGATCCACAGCCAGAAAATCGACCCAGTCGGTCTTCTCGACCCAGTCCGCAAGAACTTTCAAATTGCCATCAGCGCGAGCCCGCAGGCCTTCCAAACCACCAATGGACTGGGACCACTTCAGCGCATCGAGATAGTCTTCAACGCAGAGCATCGACGGTGTGTTGATCGTCTCACCCTTGAAAACGCCTTCGATCAACTTGCCGCCCTTTGTCATGCGGAAGATCTTGGGCAAAGGCCAGGATGGGACATAGCTCTCGAGACGCTCGACAGCCCGCGGGCTCAAGATCAAAACCCCGTGAGCAGCCTCGCCGCCAAGCACTTTTTGCCAGGAGAAAGTCACAACATCGAGCTTGGTAAAATCCAGATTCTGCGCAAACGCAGCAGAAGTGGCGTCACAGATGGTCAGACCCTCACGATCGGCTGGAATCCAATCCGCATTCGGAACTCGAACGCCGGACGTCGTGCCATTCCAGGTGAAGACCACATCGTGGGAAAAGTCGACACTGGCGAGATCGGGCAGTTCGCCATAGGGCGCTTCGATCTTGCGAGCATCGTCTAGCTTCAGCTGCTTCAGGACATCCGTGACCCAACCAGAACCAAAGCTCTCCCAGGCAAGCATGTCGACCGGACGAGCGCCGAGAAGTGACCACATGGCCATTTCGACAGCACCGGTGTCTGATGCAGGGACGATGCCGATACGGTAGTCGGCAGGAACCTTGAGCACTTCGCGTGTCAGGTCTATCGCCTCAGCCAGTTTGGCTTTGCCAACCTTGGCACGATGAGACCGGCCAAGCGGCGCATCGGCGAGGCCCTCAAGGGACCAGCCAGGTCTCTTGGAGCAGGGTCCGGACGAAAAATTGGGATTGGCCGGACGCACGTCCGGCTTCGAGATTCCTATAGTCATGTAATCTACCCTCACAGATAGGAGCCCCTCGTTGGGGAGGGGTGGCCCACTGATGGGGATATGACTGTTCCGGCATTTCGTCAATTCAATTCGAGACAATTGCCACGCAAACAGAAAAAGCCAACCCAATGGGCCGGCTTTTTCGAATCGCTTGCGAGGACCAGCTTAGAAGTTGCTGGTGATCGGCTGTGCCGGATAATAGCTTGGAGCTGCCGCATAGCTATCGAAGGTATAGCGAGCACCCAGACGGAATTCGTGGGCAGTCAGATCCTCGAATTTTACACGAGTGTTCCCAGAATCGTGAATTTTCACAGATTTGCCGGTACCGAGGTTTCTATATTGATACCCGGCGTCAATGCTCCAGTTGTTCGTGACCGCGTAAGATGCCCCAGCCATTAGCGCCCAGGCGAGATTCCACTCACCATTCGAGCCATCATAACTTGGCGTCGTTCCATTCGGATTCACAGAATTGTATCCACTGACGTTCACGTAGGACGCACCGATGCCCGCACCAACATAAGGCGTGATATTGTGCCATGTTCCAATGTCGACATAACCGTTCAACATCACAGTCCAGACATCGATATCAGCCTTTTCGACCGAATAGCCTGGCGCCACACAAGCACACGGCGCACGGCCGGAGTACTCGGCCTTTGTTTCATAATCGATGGTCAGGTCGCCACGGAAATAGTCCGTAAACTGATAACCAACACCAACGCCAATCATCCAGGCATCATCAAGCTCTTCGCGATCATATCGCAGCAGCCCTGAGTTGCCGTTGAATGTGGTATTCGGCTCATTGTAAAGCTTGTAACCGATATCACCACGCAGATACCATCCGCCGGATGCTGGAACTTCGGGAATATGCTCGATGACCGGGGGCGGCAGATCAGCCGCCATGGCCGCAGATGACAGAACCACTGCGGCGCCGGTCAAAGACAATCGCTTTAAAAACATGACCATGTCCTCGTCCTTCAGGTCAGGCGTCCGCATAAACCTCTGCGGGTCGCGCTAGATACATCAAGGGAAGATTGGACAAAAAATATTAAGGTCGACTTAACCCTGTTCTTTAACGTCGTTTTTTTACCTTAACATATACTTAACGGCACTAGCTTCCATTAAGGCATACGAAAGAAAGGCACCACTGAGAAAGTGATGCCTCTTCGTGAATGCATATATTCAATAGTACTTGTGAGGCTGTCAGGCGGCCGTCCTGGCAACAACATCGGCGATGTCATTGACGACCTGCTTGACAAGGCCGGCGTCATCTCCCTCCGCCATGACGCGGATAAGCGGTTCAGTTCCAGATGCGCGAATGACGAGGCGGCCAGAATTGCCAAGCCGGTGTTCACCCTCTTCAATGGCAGCCTTGACGTCAGCCTGCTCAAGAGGGGTACCTCCACTGTAGCGCACGTTCTTCAACAGCTGGGGCACTGGATCGAACCGTCGGCAAACCTCCGAAACCGAACGCCCCATGTCTTTCACGCAGGCCATGACCTGAAGCGCTGCGATCAAGCCGTCTCCCGTCGTCGCAAAATCGGACAGAACAATATGGCCGGACTGCTCACCGCCAACATTATAGCCCTGCGCTCGCATATGCTCGACCACATAGCGGTCACCAACCTTGGTCCGGGCGAGAGACAACCCTAGGCCTCCAAGATAACGCTCGAGGCCAAGGTTTGACATAACGGTCGCAACAATACCTGGTTGGGAAAGACGGTTACGGGCCTGCCAGGACTGGGCGACGACGGCCATCAACTGGTCGCCGTCAATCACGTTACCGTTCTCATCCACGATGATGACCCGGTCCGCATCGCCATCAAGAGCGATGCCTATATCGGCGCGCACCTCATGAACCTTTTTGGCAAGCGCATCGGTAGAGGTCGATCCACAATCCTTGTTGATGTTGAACCCGTCAGGAGACACTCCGAGGCTCACAACATCCGCGCCCAGCTCCCAAAGCGCCTCCGGGGCAACCTTGTAGGCGGCGCCATTGGCACAATCGATCACGACGCGCAGACCCTCGAGGCTCATCTCGCGCGGCAAAGTACGCTTGGCAAACTCGATATAACGTTGCTGCGCACCTTCGATCCGCCTCGCTCTGCCGAGCTCTCCCGAACCGGAAAGACGGCTGGTCATATCACTCTCTGCCAGCGCCTCAATCTCAAGCTCAATGCCATCACTAAGCTTGAACCCGTCCGGCCCGAAAAACTTGATGCCATTGTCGTGGAAGGGATTGTGAGACGCGGAGATCATCACGCCGAGGTCGGCCCTCAGGGATCGGGTCAGCATGGCAACGGAGGGTGTGGGCATCGGGCCAAGGAGGAATACATCCATACCAACGGACGTAAACCCGGCAACAAGCGCATTTTCGATCATATATCCTGACAGCCGCGTATCCTTGCCGATCACCACCCGGTGGCGATGCTCACCATTCTTGAAGGCAAGCCCTGCAGCCATCCCGACCTTGAGTGCCATTTCGGCCGTCATGGGAAATACATTTGCACGGCCGCGGATGCCGTCCGTTCCGAAGAACTTGCGCATGAGAATTGATGTCCCTGTAAGTGTTCGTCGCAGGTCTTTTGAGCCCAGACCTTAACCCGGATCATCCAACAATACGGTTCAAAAATTATGAGCGAATGTTACGGATTTTTGCCAAGAAAAATGCCCGGTCAAGACCGGGCATTTCAATCAACCAACTATGGTTTCATCAGGCCTGCGGTTGAGGCTCCATGCCGCCGCTTGGCTCATCACCACCACGCTTGACCCCTGCCGAGGGCACTGCCGAAGACCGCCCGATAGGCTGATCGTCATCGGTGTCGCGCACAGGTGGCTTGCCATTCAGAAGATTCTTGATCTCGTCACCCGACAGGGTTTCGTACTCAAGAAGCCCCTTGGCGATCGTGTGCAGCTCATCCTCATAATCGCCCAGAACCTTCTTTGCGGTCTCATAGCCCTGATTGACAAAGGACTTGATCTCCGCGTCGACGATCTTCTGAGTTTCGTCGGACACATGCTGGTTCTTGGCAACAGAATGACCAAGGAAAACCTCTTCCTGGTTTTCACCATAGAGCAGCGGTCCGAGCTTGTCGGACATACCAAACTGCGTCGCCATAGCCCTGGCAAGTTTGGTCGCCATCTGGATATCACCAGACGCGCCGGAGGTAACTTTCTCATAGCCGAAGATCATTTCCTCGGCCACGCGTCCACCCATTGCAACAGCGAGGTCGGCCTTGCACTTAGCACGCGTCAAAGAGACCTGATCCTTCTCCGGAAGGCGCATCACCATTCCAAGCGCACGTCCGCGCGGAATGATGGTTGCCTTGTGGATAGGATCGGAAGCTTCCTGATGAAGTGCGACCAGTGCATGGCCGGCTTCATGATAGGCCGTCAGCTTCTTCTCTTCTTCGGTCATGACCAGGGTGCGGCGCTCCGCGCCCATCATCACCTTATCCTTGGCATCCTCGAACTCGGCCATGGTCACCAGACGCTTGGAACGGCGAGCTGCCAGAAGCGCGGCTTCGTTGACCAGGTTCATCAAATCTGCGCCAGAGAAGCCAGGCGTTCCGCGAGCCAGTGTCTTCACATCGACATCAGGCGCGAGCGGCACCTTGCGCATGTGAACCTTGAGGATCTTCTCGCGGCCAGTGATGTCGGGATTCGGCACGACGATCTGACGGTCGAAGCGGCCCGGCCGAAGGAGCGCGGGGTCCAGAACGTCAGGACGGTTGGTCGCAGCAATGATGATGACGCCTTCGTTTGCTTCAAAACCATCCATCTCCACCAGCAACTGGTTCAATGTCTGCTCACGCTCATCATTGCCGCCGCCGAGACCGGCGCCGCGGTGACGTCCAACAGCATCGATTTCATCGATAAAGATGATGCAAGGGGAGTTTTTCTTCGCCTGCTCGAACATATCGCGGACACGACTCGCACCCACACCGACAAACATTTCGACAAAGTCAGAGCCGGAGATGGTGAAAAACGGCACATTCGCCTCACCCGCGACGGCCCGTGCAGTGAGCGTTTTACCAGTTCCTGGAGGACCGACCAGAAGAACGCCGCGCGGGATCCGGCCTCCAAGGCGCTGGAATTTCTGCGGGTCGCGCAGGAACTCAACGATCTCCTGAAGGTCTTCCTTGGCTTCATCAATGCCGGCAACGTCATCAAATGTAACGCGCCCATGAGCTTCGGTGAGCAGCTTGGCCTTGGATTTGCCGAAGCCCATCGCCTTGCCGCCTGCTCCACCTTGCATCTGGCGCATCACAAAGATCCAGATGCCAAGAATAATCAGCATTGGCAGCCATGAGAAAAGTGCGCCAAGCAGAGAGAAATTCTCTGACGGCGGCCGTGCGTTAATCAGCACGCCCTTCTCGCGGAGCAGGTTGACATATTGCGCGTTTTCCGGCGCGTAGGTCTGGAACGAGCCACCGCTGTTGTAATGACCGGAGATCTGCTGCTCCTGAATGGTCACGTCGCGGACTTCCCCGCGTTCGGTCTGGTTCAGGAACTGCGAGAAGGCGACCTCATTGGTCGCACTCCGCTGGCCTGGGCTCTGGAACAGCTGAAACAAGGCGATCAGCAGCAAGGCAATGATCACCCAAAGTGCGAAGTTGCGAAAATTTGCGTTCATTTCGATCCCTTTACCGCCAAGGGCGGCAACGTGCGCGGGTTTGTACTTGATCCCAAGATAGGTCGCAGAGAGCCCTCTGCCAAGGCGGTGCGCCATTCTTGCGCAACTGCACTGACTTTTTTCTTAAATCTCGAAGTGAATCAGGTGCTTTTTTTCTTATCCACGACAAAGCCGGCAAAAAATCGGCGAAAT
Organism: Roseibium sp.; assembly: GCF_039982295.1. Taxonomy (GTDB): domain Bacteria; phylum Pseudomonadota; class Alphaproteobacteria; order Rhizobiales; family Stappiaceae; genus Roseibium. The sequence goes on along the minus strand of NZ_JBDWYP010000078.1, from coordinate 7,310 downwards.
TTTTACGCTTTTACGCCTTGCGCCGGGACAATTCTCGCACGTGCTCCACTGCGAGCGACGCCTCAATCTCCGCATCAGAATGAAAAAGACCCGGAACCAGCAAGAGCTTCTCGCCCCGCCAAATTGCCGGACATGTCGTAAAAGCCTCCTTCGGCATACTGTCAGGAAAGGTGAAGTCGACGTCGGCAGCAGGTGCAGCAGCCAATGGCCCGATCACCAGGTCCTCCTCGACCCTTTCGCTCTGCGCAGCCGAAATACGAAAACGACCATCCCAAACCAAAACGTCCAGCCCTTGAGAGCTTATGGTTTCGGGCAAGCGTCTACCCGCTTCCTTCCAGAAACAAAAACGCTCGCCAAAGCGCACGATCTGCGCACCGCCCAAGGTCAAACGAACCTCGCCATTGGTGCAAAGCGCAAGATCAAGGGCCTCAAGCTTGGCGAGCCGAGGCGGATACGCACTTCCTGTCACCCTGAGAAACAGGCGTGAAAGCAGCCTGAGCCGAACCTCCTCCGGCAATCCTGAATAATGCTCGCAGTGCAAGGCGAGTGGGCCAGCAGAATGTTCCTCAACATTGTTCTGCAAAACATGGTCAACCCAAGTATCAATCGCATCCCCAGCCCGCCGAAGCCTGCCCGCTGTCTCAACCAGCCGCGCAACATCCAGCCCTTCAGCAGCGAGTTCCGCCGCCAGGTGCCTCAATCGCACGCGCTTGTAGGCCGTACTGTCGTTTGAAGGGTCTTCGCGCCACCCCTGCCCCATTTGCTGCAAGGTCGCCTGCAGCTGCGCTTTTGAAACGTCAAGCAATGGCCGCAGGAGTCGCAATCCCTCTGGACCAGAGCGCTCGTCGGCACGCATTGCACCAAGACCATAGACGCCACTGCCACGCGTGAGCCGGTCCAGAAATGTCTCGACCTGGTCATCCATATGATGAGCAAGAACAAGCGCTTCCGCGCCAAACTGTGACATTGCCTCGGCAAAGAGCCTGAAGCGAGCTTTTCGAGCCTCGTCCTGAAGGTTTGATGTTGGCTTGGCAGACACCCAGCGAAGCGTCCTGTGGTCGACGCCAATCTTGAGGCAGAGATCACCTACGAACTTCGCTTCCTCTGCACTTTCTTGCCGAAGACCATGATCCACTGTCAAAACAAGAAAGCGGCCGGGCCAGCGCGAGCGTTGTTGCCAGTCATGCAGCAGACGAAGAAGGGCAAGTGAATCAGAGCCGCCTGACACGCCGATCGCGAGACAGGAAAAGGCATGAAAATTCTTGAAGGTCAGATCGATCTGAACTGGGCTTAGAACCTGACAGCAGGCGTCCTGCTCAGGAGCACTGCGCACGGCTACGTTCTTCCCGCGCCTGGCTGAGAACGGCGGGCGCAGCATTCGGGAACTTGCTCAAGAGCTCGGCAAAAGTCGCGCAGGCGGCGTCCCCTTCGCCAAGGCCGTTCAGGGAAAGCCCAAGCTTTAGGAGGCTGTCGGGGTTTTTGTCGCTTCCCGGATTATCTGTGTAGGTCTTCAGAAAGGCATCGGCAGCATCGCGGTAATTGCGTTGCGCCAGGAGGCTCTCGCCCAACCAGAACTGTGCATTGGGGGCCAACCTGTCGTCAGGATAAGTTTCGATGAAGGCGCGAAAACCTTCTTCCGCCGCCGCATATTGGCCATTGACGGCATAGCTGTAGGCCCGGTCGTAGTCCTCACGCGGGTCACCGCTTGCACTCAGACCGGCAAAAGTCTGCGCCGACTGGGTCGTCAGCGGGTCCTTCGGTGCGTCGAGACCTGTAGGGCCGGATGGAACGTCGGCAGCCCCGCCAGCGAGTGCCGACAGGTCAATTGGTCCGTTGGTTGGCAAGTTCGTTGTGCCGTTTTCATATCCGCCGGTCGCCGACCAATCCGCATCTCCCGAGCCAGGCGCTGGCAAAGTTCCGAGCGGTTTTGGCGCGCCTGAGAACTCCTGCGCGCCATCTGTTTGGGAGGGTGCAACGTCAGAGCGTTTGCCCGGCGTACCGCCTTCGAGCTGCTGGAAGCGATACTCGTTGTCTTCCTGCATGCGCCGCATCTGATCCTGCAGTTCGCGCATTTGGAACGACAGCTGCTCGATCTGGCCGGTAAGAACTCTCAAACGCTCCTCCAGTTCATTGACACGAACTGTTGAATCGTCTTTCTTCCTACCGAAGAGCTGCGCTTCGGAAGGCGTTGCCAACACAACGGCCAGTCCCAACGCTGCCAAGAGGACCGCAAGTCCTCGAAATGTCACCATACTATCCTCCTCGTTATCTCGGCATGCCGCCTGAACCATCGGTATCGCTGGATACCACAGGGCGCGCCGACTTCGGCCAAATTTTGGCAGATGCAACAACAATTACCAAGGCTTGGGGTCCGCGAAAACGAAAAAAGGGTCGGAAATATCCGACCCTCTGTTCTACTCTTTGATCCCGGAATCAGTTGGTCACATTGTTCAAAACCGTGACAGCGCGACGGTTCTGGGACCAGCAGCTGTTGTCGTTACACACAGCGACCGGGCGTTCCTTGCCGTAGGAAATTGTCTTGATGCGTGACGCCGAAACCCCACGCGACACAAGATAGTCCCGGGCTGCCGCAGCACGTCGAGCACCAAGTGCGATATTATACTGGCGTGTGCCGCGCTCATCCGCATGGCCTTCAATCGTGATCGTGTACTTGGAATATTTCGCGAGCCATTGAGACTGCTTGTCCAAGGTAGCCTGCGCCTGCGCATTGACCGTCGATTGATCCTCTTCAAAATACACTCGATCACCGACGTTCACGACAAAGTCCTGACCAGTTCCGGGCGCGACATTGCCTTTCAGGCCGTCAGGCTGGGTCTGGGCACAAGCTGCAACAAACAGCATGGCGCCGATCGCCAGCAACATTTTTGCGCTTCGCGCATACTTCCCCAATTCCAACATCTTCATTCTCCTATCCCCACCGGCCCCGACAGGGTGAACGATCTCTATACAAAGCTGGTTAAGACGACCTTGGCAAAGTTGGTTAGCAAGACGTTAACACAGACAAAAACTAAATCCGTCAATCGATCAAGGGCGACCAGGACGGATCCGACGCGAAGGCAGGTGTCGCAACACGCTGCTCATTGTATCCGGTCAGGTCGACGGTCCAGACCTGAGGTCCGCCATTCGCGCCCGGCGTATCGCGGAAGAACACCAGAACACGGCCATTTGGTGACCAAGCCGGCCCTTCGTTGTGATAGCCCTCCGTGAGGATCCGCTCGCCCTTACCATCAGGTTTCATCACACCGATCATGAAGCGGCCCTGATGCTGTTTCGTAAAGGCGATCAGATCGCCGCGGGGCGACCAGACTGGCGTGGAATAGCGGCCCGGCCCGAATGAGATGCGCTGCGCATTGCCGCCGTTGGCATTCATGACATAGAGCTGTTGTGACCCACCCCGATCGGATTCAAACACGACGCGCTTGCCATCGGGTGAGAAAGACGGGCTTGTGTCGATCGCCGCGGAATTTGTCAGGCGCGTGGTTTTCCGGGACCGCAGATCCATCGTGAAGATGTTCGCGTTCGCACCCTGCTGCAGGCTCATAATGACCTGCTGCCCGTTGGGCGAGAAACGCGGGGCGAAGGTCATGCCCGGGAAATTCCCGACGATCTCACGTTGGCCAGTCTCGATATTGAGCAGATAGACGCTCGGATCGGCGGCCCCGTAGGACATGTAAGTGATTTCCTGGCTTGTCGGAGAAAATCTAGGCGTCAGAACAAGGTCGTCGCCACGCGTCAGGTAGCGAACATTGGCGCCATCCTGATCCATGATGGCGAGCTTCTTGACCCGCTTGTCCTTCGGACCGGTCTCGTCAACAAAGACGATGCGCGTATCGAAGTAGCCTTTTTCACCCGTCAGCCGCTCGTAGATCGCATCAGCAATGATATGCGCCAGACGACGCCAGTTTTCTGGGGTTGTATAAAATTGCTGTCCGAGCATCTGCTCTGAAGCGAAGACGTCCCACAGACGGAATTCTGCACGCAAGCGTCCATCAGCCTGCTTGGTCACCGAACCGCTGACCAACGCCTGTGCGCCAATTGTGCGCCAATCACCAAAACGCGGCGTGGTGTTCACATTCATGTTTTTCTGAATGAAACTGGCGGGATCGAGAGGATTGAATAGACCTGAACGTTTCAGGTCAGCGGCAATCACAGCCGCCATGTCCTGCGAAAGCTTCGGATCGCCACCTTCGGCACCGAACGACGGCAGGGCAACAGGCATCGGCTCGATCTGGCCTTGCGTCACATCGATTTCGATGAGTGCAAGAGCTGGTGCGGCCGGCAGGGCAGCAGCAACGGTCAACAGGCAGGCAGCTGCCGCCGTTTTCAAACGGGACAGGAAACGGGCATAACTCGGCACGTCGCGCATCTTCAGCAAGGCTCCTTGTTTCCTCTGTAACGTATTATCCGCCAACAAGTTCGCGCGGATCAAAATTGATAATCACTTCCTGCCATGCGTCGTACTTGGCCGCCGGCAGATTGTAGGGAGCGCACCGCATGACTGCGCGCACCGCGCTGCTGGACGCCGCACGAAAAGCCGGATGAGAACTCGACGTCAGCACTTCTGGACTGCCCGAGACCTGCCCCGAACGATCGAGACCGAACTTGACCCTGACCTTGAGCGTCTCGGCCCCAACAGCACCGACGGGCGGGCTCCAGCATCTTGCGATCTGGCCGCGCAAGGCATCAAGCTCGGATTGGCTCATGCGAACATTTTCTGCACCCTGGCGACTGCCGAGTGATGCCGGGTCCTGTGTCGTAGACGTGCTGCCACCAGCTGGCTCAACCTTGTTGAGAAGAGCCGAGATCTGGTTCGGATTGAAATTCTCATCCTGCGGCTTCTCGGCCGTCTGCGTCGGGCGCGGCGGTGTCGGCTTGGTCCTAGGCGTCACATTGGTGACCACGGGCTTGGGCTCTTCAACCGGCGCGGGCTCTGGTTCAGGCTCTGGTTCTGCGGCAGGCGTGGGCTCTGGTTCGGGCGCAGGCTCCGGTTCCGGGCTAGGCTCAGGCTCCGGCATGGGTTCTGGCTCTGGTTCGGGTTCTGGAACAGGCTCGGGTTCGGGGGCCGGCTCAGGTGTCGGGGCAGGAGCCTGTTCAGCGGTCGCATCGCCGGGCTTTTCTTCGGGCTGAGGAGCTTCCCTGGGTGGTGCCTCTGTCGGCGTAAGTGCCGCTACGTCACGAATCTCGGTTTCGGTCTTCTCGCCCTTCTGCAACCTGGTCAATTCTTCGACAGGCACGAGTTCGACAGGAAGCGAGTCTACCGGGCTGGTCGAAAAGGTCTCGGCATCCGGAAGGGCAACAAGCCCCCAGACCAAAACGGCCGTATGGCCGGCCAAAGACGCAATGAGACCAGCACGCATTGTGCTCTATGAATCCTGTTCTTCGAGAGTCACAAGGCCGAGACGCTTGAAACCGGCCGCATTTATTCGGCCCATGATCTTCATCATGACGCCGTAGTCAGCATCCTGGTCACCACGCACATAAATGCGCTCGTCATACCCGTTGGCTGCGATCGCCTCGAGTTTGGGAACAACCTCATCGATGGCGATTTCCGTATCCTGAATGTAGATCTGTCCCGCAGAATTCACGGAAATCGTGAGCGGCTCCGTATCACCTTCCAGGGCCTTGGCCCGGGTTTCCGGCAAATCGATCGGAACGCCGACGGTCAGCAACGGCGCCGCCACCATGAAGATGATAAGAAGCACCAGCATCACGTCCACGAAGGGCGTGACATTGATTTCGCTAACCAGCTGATTCCGGCGACGACGGCGGCCGCGTCTGCCACCTCCGCCTTGACCACCTCCGACCTGCATGCCCATGGCTCAGGTCCTTTCGTCGATCTGACGGGACAAGATGGCCGAAAATTCGTCTGCGAAGCCTTCCATGCGGCCAACGGCCTTGCCCACATCAGAAGACAGCTTGTTATAGGCAATAACAGCGGGAATAGCGGCCAGAAGGCCAAGCGCTGTTGCAAAGAGCGCTTCTGCGATCCCTGGCGCGACAACGGCAAGGTTGGTGCTCTGCGAGCTGGCGATCGCCTGGAAAGCGGTCATGATACCCCAAACCGTACCGAAGAGCCCGATGAAGGGCGCGGCGGAACCAACGGTCGCAAGGATAAGAAGTCGGCTCTCAAGCCGATCGGCCTCGCGCTGGATGGTTACATCCATGACCCGGTCGATCCGCTGCTGAAGGCTTCCAATAGCAGGGCGCGCGCCCTCGTGACTGCGCTTCCACTCCCGCATGGCCGCAACAAAAAGTGCAGCCATGGAATGGTTCACACGGTTCTGGAGCGTGCCGTAAAGCTCCTCCAAGGACTGACCGGACCAGAACACCGTTTCAAAACGGTTCATCTGGCGCTTGGTGCGCCCATAAAGCAGCGTTTTGTCGACGATGATCGCCCAACACCATACGGAAGCGCCGATCAGGCCGAGCATGACGATCTTGACGACGATATGTGCTTCCCAGAAGAGGGCGAAGAACGAAATATCGCCTTCCTGCGCCGCCAACGTCGACTGGACAAGTTCATTCATGAAACAAAAGACCTCTTGGGCGAAAGACTGTACCTGTTCAAGCGAACCGAATGTCGGCGCGCCAAATTGCCCCTAGTGCTTGGGTGTCAGGCTCACTCGTCTCTGTGACTGCCGATTTTGGCGAAACTGGGACTGACACCTAGTCCTGGGGCCAGCATTCAAAAGAATCAATTATGGTTACCGGACAATTAAGAATTGCCGTGAACCTTAAACATTTTCAGGAACTATGCCAGATCGCCGGATATTTCTGCCGCGCTTCCCAGTTGTGCAAGACGTTGCGCAATAGGAAGCGGCAGACGGGTTGGACGTCCGTCTTCCGTAATCACGGCCACCAGGACGTCGGCCGAGACGAGCAAAATCCCTTCCCTCAAGATTTCCTGGCGCAGGGCAATGCGAGCGCCCTTCTGCTCGGCGAGAGTGGTTCTGACTTCAAGGACATCATCGATCGTCGCAGGTTTGAAGAACTCGATGTTCATCTTGCGAACAGCAAATGCGAGGGATGCGCCATCCACACCCGCCTTCAGTTCGGAGTGATGAATGTTCGCAAGCCGCAGAAAATCGGATCGCCCCCGTTCGAAGAACTGAACATAGGCGCCATGGTAGACGATCCCGGTAAAATCCGTGTCTTCATAGTAGACGCGAACCGGCAGCACATGTTTGCCATCCAGAATTCGGCCGGAAAGGTCGGGCCAGGTCGTCACGCGCATATCCTCTGCGTTTGTCATCTCAGCCCCAATAGCAGACGGCCCGGCAACAAGACAA
>NZ_JBDWYP010000077.1:0-4454 GCF_039982295.1 Roseibium sp. | reverse complement strand
CGCAGACGTTCAGGAGTATAGCCATGAAAAAGATCGCTGACGCCATTTTCGCACCAGACTCCTCTGATGGAGTCGTGTCAAACATCATTGATCGCAACGGACGCGCCACATTGCGACAAGTCAAAAATTACTGGTCAGATGAGAGCGTTCCGCGCCTTGCTGGTGTATCGGAGACGGATATCGCGACTTTGCCCTCAAAGGAACTTGAAAGGAAAGTTGCCGAGTTTTGGGGTGAAGAGTTCATCGACCGTGCTGATCGCTTTGTTCAGCAATCGCATTCTGAAGCCATTTCTAGTCCGGATACCACAGGCCACGTTTCTGGGGGAGGCAGTTCGCTTTTGCAAAAGGCCATGGCGATTGCCGCGTGCCTTTTAGTAACTGCGTTCCTCGGTTCGATATTCCTTGGTGAGAAATCTAATGACATTGCAGAGGTCGGGCCGGAGAACACTGGTGTGTTGGATGAACGTACGATGCTAGAGCTACGCAGCATTGAAGAGCCCTTGGTCGCCGGGATTGTCCCGATGGTTCGTTCTGGTGTCTTACCACCTTATTTGACGGACTTGCAGGTGCAAGACTCAGCAGTTCTTTCAAGTTTGGCTTCACCAATGGAAAGCGCGTGGCTGATTGACTTAGGAGTAGGAAACGAACGCTTTCAGATAGTGTCTATCACTCTCGGAGAAGAGTTTTCTTTCCCATATGAGGCCTTGGAAGCTTTAGGCTTCGATGGCAATGTTAGAGATGCGTTTTCCTCTCGTCTTGCTTCCGCAGAGGATATCGATCCAAGGCGGCTACAGATCGGGGATCGATTTCTTGCGGTGCTGCAAAGCAGACCGAACAATCCGTTGCCTGAGTTTCTCAGTCTTTCATACTTCCCACAGCGCCAGACAGCATCTTACGCGGGGCAAGTTCCAACTTGTGGTACAGGTAGCCTTACTTTCTCCGAACCTGGTTTGATCCGAGCCGCTTTGGAGATGCATGCAAATGTGACGACAAGGGCTGTCAACAACTGTGCTTCACCGTTGGAGTTAACGGCTTCAAATGCCGTTTTGCATCGGGGAGAATAAATGGCTAAATGGGAGCTACTATCGGTCTTGGTTAGAGCAGCTCCCATTTGGCATATCATCTGCCAACAAAAGATTTGCAGTCACTTCACCCATGGTGCCAATGCCTATTTCTGAAAACCCCGTCGCCTAGGGAATATCAATTGTACGACAAGATTAGGAAGGTTTGGACAGAATTTGTGTCCAAAGCCAACGCGACGTTTGAGGCTTTTCGTGTCATCATACTTGGCCTCAAAGGTAGTTCTACGCCAGGCAGCGATACCCGCCGGATGACGATTAGGCTTTGCTTATATTGGAGCTTAGGTGCGTTCCTCTGGGCGCTTATGACTGCGACTGCCACATCATCCAACTACTCTGTAAGCGCTTCCGTAGGATCTGTAGCGTTCATTGGGGCGAGCTTGCTAATCTTCTTCCAAATTGTCTTGTTGATGCCTTTCCGCGACAACAATGATGACTTTCAGCTCGACGCTTGGCGTTTGGTTTTCGATACTATGATCTCGGCGGTCTTTATGATTTCGGTGTTCGCAGTACTATACAAGAATGTCGGACTATTATCCGGAGGTGAGATAGTGCGTCCTAGCTTGCTAGATGCAATATACTTCTCTTCCGTAACTTTCTCGACTTTGGGGTATGGAGACTTTGCTCCTCATCCTTCTGCACGGATAATAGCAGCAACCCAAGCTCTGCTCGGAAACCTTCATCTTGGAATGATTGTGGGTGCTACCTTTGCCGCAATCAAGCGGTAAGAGTTAGCCAATAAGCAGGGCAACGGAGCCAACAATCATCAGCACGCCCGCCAAAGGCAGCGTGTAAGATTGAAACTGGCGATATCTCTGGTTGCTCATGTGATCTCCTTGTGGCCACAACATAACAGTAACGGAGCTGGTTTGCAAATCCGTTAACGAGTCGATCGTGCCACAAACGGTCGTTTTTGTCCGCATCTTCTGCCCCGCCTCGGATCAATCGGTTAGCTAGGACAAAAACCCCCGGCAAAACCTTTGCAGTTTTGGCAGGTTTTTGTCACAGTGAGACATGATCATCGGATACGCCCGCGTCAGCACTGACGACCAGAGCCTAGATTCCCAAACAGATGCCCTTTTGGCCGCCGGAGCCGAGAAGGTTTTTGCTGACAGGATCAGCGGATCGAAGCGCGCGCGGCCCGAACTGGATAAGATGCTGGAGCAGCTCCGCGACGGCGACGTTGTGACCGTGACGAAGTATGACCGATTGGCGCGGTCTCTGAAGGACCTCCTGGAGATCGTGGAGACGATCCGGGATCGCGGTGCCGGCTTCCGGTCACTGGCTGAAGACATCGACACGACGACGCCGGCGGGCCGTCTTGTGTTCCATGTCTTCGCATCTATCGCTCAGTTCGAGCGTGAACGGATTTCCGAAAGAACCAGAGAAGGCCTCACAGCAGCTCGTAAGCGTGGCCGGATAGGTGGTAGACCCCCTGCCCTGTCGCCTGCACAGAAGGTCGAAGTTCGCCGCATGCGCGACGAAGAACATCGTGCAATCCCAGAGGTCGCTCGTCTGTTTAAGGTCAGCGAACGAACTGTGCGTCGCGCATGAACAGGCAGCGATCCTGTCAGGCTATCGTCACATTCGGCTCATTCGATCTCCTGATGTTTGAGACGCTCTAACGCGCTCAATCTCTTGTGAAGCACAGCGCTCACGACAACTGATGGAGAAAAATATGTTAAACGAAAACGATACCTCCCTGCCTAACGAACACGATCTCACTTGGGCGGATGACGCGCCGAAAGGCGGCAAAACGGTTATGAACCGTGTTTTGAAAGACGGGGCAAACGTCCCGCTCTTCTTTGCGCAGACACTTGTCTCATCTCTTAGAGATCAAGGGTACAACGACACCACCTCCGCCCTTTGCGAACATGTCGATAACTCGATTCAAGCAGATGCGACCGAGGTTCGCATCTATTTCAGACAAACAGGCAAGCCAGGTGATTACAAAACCGACGTTGTCGTTCTGGACAATGGACGCGGTATGGCTCCAAACGTCCTCAAGGTTGCAATGGCTTTTGGCGGTTCCATGAACTTCAATAACCGCTCAGGGATTGGGCGGTTTGGGATGGGAATGAAAACCGCAGCCTTGAGCATGAGTCCCCTGGTTGAATTCTATTCGTGGCAAGAGCCGAAGGCTTTCTACAACATTGCATTGGATGTTGACGCCATTGGACGCGAGCGTTCGAATGCGGTTCTACTGCCTGATCCCGAACTGCTCGATGAGCTACCAAGTGATGTAGCGGATGTGTTGCAAAAACCGATGTCTGTACCAAAAGACCGGGGTCAGCAGGATTTACTTGCCGATCAGTCAGATGACCTCGAAGAAGCGCTAGGTAAGTCGGGCACTATTGTTTTCATGCCCAATTGTGACCGTCTCAGCTATGCTAAGGCAAATACACTAGTGGACCACGCGACCAAGGAGATGGCTCGCGTATATCGTCGCGCTATCGGTGAAGGCTTACGGCTATTCATTAACAACCGACAGGTTACGGCGTTCGACCCAACATACTCCATGTCAAATGCTCGGCACCGGCAGTTCCTTGATGATGTGGAAGCCAAAGGAAGCAAGCTTGTTACGGCCAAGCTGATCGATGTTCCAATTCATGATATGAAGGACAGCGAGACTGCACAGGTCAAGATCAGTCTGTACAAGTTGCCTATTGAAGAGTGGTATCACCTTCCCCAGAAAACCCTGCGGAACGATCTCCACGTGTTCAACGGGCAAACAGTCTCCATCTTGAGGAACGGTCGAGAACTCTTTGCTGACCGTATGCCGGAACTTACGACGCGCCACTCGATTACACACTGGTTTCGAGTCCAGATCGATTTTCCTGGAGAGTTGGACGAAGCTTTCGGCGTGGCTGCAAACAAACAAGGTGTGCGACCGAAAGGCTATGTGAAGGATGCGATCAAGAAAGGCATTGGTGACGATATTAGTACTGTCATCGGTGAAATTCGTCGGTTTCAAAGCGCGCAAAGAACCAATGCGCAAGCTGCAAAGCCATCCGAGAGCGAGAACAGAGCAACTGCCGCAGACCCACACCAAAGCCGGTCTTTGAACCTTACCCCAGAGGAAGAGCAGCAGCTCGAAGAGAACCTGCGAACTCTAGCGGTGACTCTTAAAAGGGCGCATGAGACAGATGAAGATGCCTTTCAAAGGGTAAAAGCCTCCAAGTATCTCATTCAATATGTTCATGACGAGTACTGGCCGTTTTACCGTGCAGAGCATCGGTACGGGCGTGTGATATTGGCGATCAATACAGCTCATCCTTTCTTTTCCGAGTTGTATGACCCCATCAGGAAGCTCGACGGAAACGACGACATGGAGGAACAGGAGAACAACGGCGCAAAACACGTGCGCGAGCAAAC
>NZ_JBDWYP010000076.1:0-9928 GCF_039982295.1 Roseibium sp. | reverse complement strand
ACATGTCGGGTGCGACGGACAAGGATGTGTTGGCCTATTGCATCGCGTTCGATCACACGCTGATCACTGTAAACGGCAAGGATTTTCGGAAGCTCTGCGGAAAACCAGACCAAATGCATCCGGGTCTGATCATAATTCCATCGGTCTCAAAGGCGCGTCAGATCCTGTCCATCGAGGCCGCACTCGCGTTGATCAATGAAGAAGCACCGCCAGAGACACCGCAGGATTGGATGGTCAACCGCGTCGTGGAGGTCAATTTCCAAGGTCTTGTAACGCATGCGGAATTGCCAAAGGACGGTACGTAGCGGTCTCTTGGACTGCTTGCGCTGCGTCGGCGAAGCCTCATCATACCGACGCTTTTGGACGTTGCGGCAGTTTTTCAGTTGAGACGTCTACAGTGGGTTCAGGCGGCGCTCACGCGCCGCCCTCATGTTTCAGGACGGGGATGCCCAACTTGCGGGATTTGTCGGCGAGGTTTTCCTGAATGCCAGTGCCGGGGAAGACCAGGACACCAATCGGTAGAACATCCAGCATCGCGTCATTGCGCTTGAACGGGGCTGAGCGGCCATGTTTCGCCCAGTCGGGGCGAAAGGCGACCTGCGGCACCTTTCGGTGATCAGCCCAGCGTGAGGCAATGAGTTCTGTGCCCTTGGGCGAGCCGCCATGCAACAGCACCATGTCCGGGTGCTTGGCATGGACCCGGTCGAGGCGTGCCCAGATCAGATGGTGATCGTTGAAGTCAGCACCGCCTGTGACGGCCACCTTGGGCCCCTCGGGCAGAAGCAGCTGCGCCTCGGCCCGGCGGCGCGCGGCAAGGAAATCCCGGCTGTCGATCATCGCCGCAGTCAGGTTGCGATGGCTGACGCGCGAGCCGCTCCGGGGATGCCAGGGCTTGGCGAGGTGATGCTCGAAACCTTCGGCTGCGAGGTCGCGGAAAAGCTCCAGTGCTGCGCGGCGTTCGAGCATGCTTTGCCCCTCGGCCAAAAGGCGCTCGAGTTCGAGGGACTTCACCTCGGAACCGTCCTGTTCCCGCTGCAGGCGGGGCTGCGCCTGCTCGTTGTCGTCGAGTTGCCGCTCGGTTCGGGCCAGCGCGCGATGGAACAGGTTGACCGTGCCCCAAAGCAGTTCGTCGAGTTCGGGTTCAAGTCGGGTATCGCCCAGCGTGGCGACCAAGGCATCGACGATATCTGTGACGGCGGCGGCGACCTGGTTGCCCTCAGGCAGCGGGCGGGGATCGGGTTCATCCTCATATGGACGCCAGCCATAAAGCTGGAGTTCGGTGAGGACGTGGTCGGTTGGTGAAGAACTGTGATGCGGCTCAACGGCTGCGCTTTCGTGCTCTAAGGTCATCTCGGGGCTCCTTTCTCGGGTGAGCCGCGCGACACACGCGGCCTTCGTGGCAGGAACGCGCCCACGGGCGGGAGGGGCGGGCAGCCAGAGCTCTTTGCGAGGGCCTTGATGGCCAAGCCCGGCTATTTTGTTTCGCGATGCAAAGCGCCCCATCGGGGCGCGGCGGAAAATAACCGGAGCGCGGCCATTGCCGGACCGTCCCGTTTGTGGGTCCCCTGCCCTCTGAGAAGGCCGTGCGCGCCGGCCATTCCACGAGGAAGGAGCCGCAGGGAACGAGCACGAAAGGTCATGCGATGAGCCGTACAGCGATTACCGACCCGTTCTTCCTCTGACCGCCAGAAAACGTGCAGCGTCCTCGGGATGCAGATGAAGCCGTAAACGGTCTTGCAGGGCGGCCACGCCGTAGCGTCGCAGATCATCGTTGAAGTCACCCAGCCGCGGGGTGAGTGTCAGCGCTTCGATCCCGGCGTCTTCTGCGCGAGAGCATAGCGTGTCCCTCGCAGCCGCACCGGCCGGATCGCGATCTCGCAGAACATAGAGCCGCCTGAGGCCTTCGGGGAACTGGATGGCAGCGAGGTGCGCCGCCGACAGCCCCGCGAGTGTGGCCATTGCAGGCAGGGCCGAGTGAACGGACAGAACGGTTTCGATGCCCTCGCCCGCGACGAGGACATCATCAACCGAGCCGAACCGCACCCCGTGGCCGAGTAGCGCGCCCATAGCCCGCCTCGGTGTCTCGACATCCGCCTTGTCGGTCCCATCCGGTCGCAGCCATGTGCGATGTGTCGCGGTCTGATGGCCGTCCAGATCGGTGATCGCAGCGAGCATCGCCGGAAGCCGGAGCGCTGGCCCACCGTTCTCGCACCGATAGTAGCACGTTGGATGGAACCGCAAGTTCGGCACCGGATTGAACAGACTGATCCTGCGGCTACGCAGATAGGACTCGGCTGGAGTGCCGCAGATCGGACTGCCCATCGCGAACAAGCGTCGTGCAGCTTCCGTTGATCCGACGGGCACCGGTGTCTGCAATCGGGCTGCAGTCGGCAATGACGGCTCCGGTGGTGGCAGGCTCAAAAACCGCCGCGCTTCTGCAGCGACATCCTTGAAGTCGTACAAGCCGCAGCTTTCGCGGATGATGTCCAGCAGATCCCCGTGCAGGCCGGATTGCGCATCGGTCCACTTGCCTGCAGCTCCTTTGCCATTCGCAGGTCCGGAAAGAAGGACATACATGGACCGCCCTGGAGCATTCTGAACATCACCGACAATCCAGTAGTGCCCCTGCCTCCTGCCGTTTGAAAGGTAATGGCGGCACACGGCCTCGGCGTTCTCGGCAAGGCGACGGGACAGTTCTGCGGCGGGGCTGTGCATATGGACCTCCTTCAGCAATAGACAAAAGAAGGGGCCCGCCATTGCTGGCGGACCCCTGTGGCCAGACCTCTTGGATGGGCCTCGACCTGCTCGAATGTCACTCGGCGGCTGTCTTGGCGAAGGCGTCCGCAGCGACGGGATCATCTTCGCCTGACACATCGAAATCTCCGATAGCCGGTTCGCCGCCGTCTTCCGCCCTTTGCCCTTCGCCTGCGTCAGTATCATCATCCGAAGTCGGTTCATCGAGGTTGTCGACCAGTTCGAACGCCGGGACATCCTCCTCGGGCAGAGGCGGCGTGCGCAGTGGTTCTGGCAACCAGCCGGTGCCCGCAAGCAGGTCCTCTGCGGCAGTGACCATCTCCGGTTTCTTGAGGCCTGAGATGCGGTCGGCGGCGTCCTCGCCCTTCGCCTCGTGAACGGCTTCAAGAATGCGGGCCTTGGTCACGCGACCGAGATAGCTATCGCCGGTTATCACCCAGCCTGCCTTGGCCATGTTGAGCCCGACGGTCCCAGCCAGTACATCCGCATGCGCGATCGCACGGGGGCGGCGCTGGTAGGGATCGTGGACGGCATTCACGCTCATCGCCACGCAATGGGCGAACAGCGCCTCGCGGCTGCAGCTGTCGAACTCGGTCAGGGTCTCCCAAAGGTCTTCCGACGCTTTGGGCAGGTTACGCGCCCAGGTCTCGTGCCGTTGGTCGATGGCCTGCGCATAGGCCGTGTCGCCAAGGCCCGGCACCTGCGACCCGAAGGCCGCGTTGCGCGGTTCGATCTCGACGCAGCTGTCGAGGCCGTAGTGGTAGAACAGCCGAAGCGTCATCGCATGGAGCGCCGCGAGGTAAGCGACCTGCGGTTCCTGCGCGAGTGCATTGCGGAGCGCCACCGTGCGATGGGCCGTCAGTTCCATGACGAGACGGTCGGAGAGCGGCTTGAGGCCGTCTTCTTCCTCCTCGTCTTCGGTGGCGGGTGAGACAAAGTCATCCGCATGTTCGACAATCGGCGCTTCAGCATCGACATCAGCGGACTCGTCCTGTTCCTCGACTGGTTCGTCCTCAGCGCGTACATGGCCGCGCTCAACGCGAAGCCGGCCAGAGCTGTCGATACTGACAAAGGCACCTGCCAAAGCCAGGTCTTCCGCCTCGAACCGGATCGGGCGGTCCTGCAGCGCTTCCATCGCCGTTTCGATCTCGCCGAGGCGTGCTTCGACGTCCTCGGGCAATTCATCCGCTTCGGCATGTTCCGCTTCGAGCGCGTCGTATTCGGCCTTCAGCGCCTGATAGTCGGCGGCCTCAGCGTCGCTCATCGGTTCTGCCTCGCCATGAATGCGCCGCATGCCAAAGGTGTGCCCATAGGGAAAGTCGGTGTCGACCTCGACCCACTTCCAGCCCTCGGCCTGGATCACTTCGGCCTCATCTGCCAGCTTCTCGGTCACCATGACGTCGAGCAGGCTGGCGTCCTGCAGCCAGCCGCCGTCGTCCTGCTGGAACAGGTCGCGCAGGATGTCGCCCCCTGCCTCGACGTAATTGTCGAGCCCAACGAACTGCGCCCGCTTGTCCGAGGCCCGCACGGCGCCTTCCGTCAGCATCCGGCGGATCTCGTAGGGCTGCTTGGAATAATGCCGCTGCAGCGCCTCCCAAACCTGCTCCTGCCGCGCGTGATCGGGATTGACCGTGAAGGCCATCAGCTGGTCGAGCGTCATTTCTTCGTCGGCGTAGACGTCATGCAACGCGGGTGCGACGGCGGCGAGCTTCAGCCGCTGCTTGACCACGCTGGCCGAGACAAAGAACGCGGCTGCAATCTCTTCCTCGGTGCGGCCCTTCTCGCGCATCGCATGAAAGGCGCGGAACTGATCCAGCGGATGTAGCGGCGCACGCTGGATGTTCTCGGCCAGGCTGTCTTCTTCCGCGAGGCCGTCCATGCGCACGACGCAGGGCACGAGGGCGGTCTTGTTCAAGCGCTTCTGCTTCACGAGCAGTTCCAGCGCCCGGAACCGCCGTCCCCCGGCCGGGATCGTGAACATCCCGGTCTCGGCACCGTTGTCGTCCAGCACGGGCCGAACCGTGATCGATGCCAGCAGCGTCCGCCGCGCGATGTCTTCGGCCAGTTCCTCGATCGACACGCCCGCCTTGACGTGGCGCACGTTCGACTGGCTGAGCATCAGCTTGTTGAAGGGGATGTCGCGGGAGGCGCTGAGGGTGATTTTCTGTTGCTTGGTCATCGGGATATCTCCGCGACGGGCCAGCCGGGAGCCACTCTCTCGACCTCCAAACCCGTCACAGAAAACCCGGCCCACCTCTCACTCTTAGGCGGCCCCGGACAGGATTGCAGTGTTTCCGCTGAAAAGAAATCGCCTTAGAGTGGAGCTAGAAACGGCGCGCTCTTGGCCCGCCTGCGCAATTTCAGGAATTGAAACCATGCTTTATTATCCGCATTACACACCAAGCCAAGAAAGGCTGCGTTCGCTACTTCTATTCAGTGACAAAGTTTCTCTGATTGTTCCGAATGTTGATCAATTCGGGGTAAAGCGTCGCCAACGTATCGACGAGGTTCTTTCGCAAGACGACAGCTTGATCGAAATGAAAGATCCTACATACCGTTACTCAGGGTGGATGGACAAAGATGGGGTAGCGCAGGCGACAGAGAACCTTATTGCCAAGCTGGTTGAAGAAACTGAACAAGAGGGAGACCTGACCCCAATTCACTTCGACCAGTACGGCCACGTAAGTCCTGGTCAAGACGATGAGATAGCTGTGCGTTGGTCGCAAAAGGGCTGGAAGTATGTTGCCGAGGAAAAATTCCCGCCGAATTTCCGCGACATTTTCTTCACTGACGGAATGGCCTTGCGCGTAGGGCATTTTAGAAACCCAGAAACCGGTGACGTAATCGAGCACAACGGTGTTTTGTGTCATCCTGTTCTGGCGGATTTCGTGCTGGCAAGAATGGCACGGGAGGCGTCAATCGTTGATGGTCTCCCAAGCATAACGTTTGGCGGCATCAACTATGTAAATCACCTCTTCGATGGTGATCAGACACATCGCGCAGATCGGTTTAAGCTCCTGCAGAGCTCTATGGATTTGTTTGTTCCAAACAATATCAGAAGCAGCAATATTCATGACTTCTTTTCGATCCGTCAGGAGTATGAGGGTGTTCGGCGGTTGGTCTGGCGATATCTTGAAGACATCTCTAGAGAACAGAATTTGGACTTAGAGATGAAAGATCAAGAGACCCTTCTCGAACGCCTAGAAGACGCACGAAATAGCATCGACGATGAGCTAACCAGTATCAAGAAACAAATTGGCCGCGACCGTTTCACTGCGGGTACTCTTTTCGCATTTGAAGCGGCGTCTACTATCGGTCTGGCAGCACTAGGGGCGCACTTGGGTGGGCCACTGGCGGCGGCCGGAACAACTAGCCTCGGAATTGCTGTCTTAGGAGGCGCTAGAAAAATGAGCACCCTTGGGAAAAAGCAGGACGGGACGGCGAAATCCATTGCCATGTCGATTGCCAAAATTGAAAGGCGGGGTGTGCCAGCAAGGCGAGCAGTCCCGAACTATTGGCTTTGATGGATCTTAAAACGGTCGGCTGCGCGCGAGTTGGAAAAGAAGACGCGCGCAGGCTCTATCCCTAGCGGGCCTTCTCCAACAGCGCCTTCGCCTTCCCCTCCATCACCAACCGCGCATCTTGCTGCTGCTTCGACCGAGCTACCGCGGTGATACCCTGCACGAAGTCGAAGACGCTTTCGGGCGGGCGGCCTTCCTCGGCCAACACCGTCTCGACGATGTGCCCCGATTCCGCCTTCGAGAACCCGCGCTTGCGGAGGAAGTCCTGACGATCCTCGTCTGTCCGCGCGACGATCTTCTCGCGTGATGCCCGGATGCCGTCGATGAATGGGGCTGGCGAAGACTCGGCAAAGCGGGTGAGCGCTGGGGCCGCCTCATGCGCGAAGCGGGACGCGGCATATTTGGAGTGGCGGATCTTGATCTCTTGAAAATCCTCCACGCCCCAGAGATTGCGGTTCTGGCAGACCGCGCGCAGGTAGAAGCTGGCGATGCCGAGGGTTTTGGCTCCGACCTCCGAATTCCAGCAATAGAACCCTCGGAAATAGAGGTCTGGCGAGCCGTCAGGCAGCAGCCCCGCCTCAATGGGGTTCAGATCATCGACCAGAAAGAGGAAGACGTCGCGGTCTGAAGCATAAAGTGTGGTGGTGTCTTTGGTGATATCGACCCGGGGATTGTAGATGCCGGTCGACCAGTCAAGTACGCCGGGCACCTTCCAACGCGTGTCGCCAGTGCCATTGCCCGCGATACGCTGGACGGCAGAGACCAGCTCGTGATCGTAGATGCGGCCATAGTCGGGCCCGGTCACGGCACGCAGTTCGGTGCGCCCGTCGCCGGTTTCCAGCGTCTTGATTTGTTCGGCGCGGTGGTTGGTCAGGCCGTATTGTAAGTTGATGCCTGCGAGTGGTGCGGGCAACTGGCGCAAATAGGCGGCAGGCGCGCCGACGAGGCTGGACAGTTGACCAAAGCTCCAATGCGTTGGCGCAATCGGCTCATCTGCTCCGGGCAAGACCAGCCCCAACTTCTCAGGATTGTCGCGATGCGCCTCGACCCGGATCGCAGCGCTCTCCACCGTGCGCGTCCGACTGCGCTCTGCGCGACCTTTGACTGAGGCGAAAAGGTCGTCGAGTGACAGGTAGCGCTCATCGTCGGGCCGCGAAAACCATTCGGACGACACGCGGTCCACGTTCGAGCCGCGAGACACATCCACCTTGTAGCCGCCGCTCGCATCGGGGCGCGCATTGAAATTCTGTTCCTGAATCATGGGAAAACCTCCACGACAGGCGCCGGAGGCCACTCCTCCAGCCCTAGCCCGTCACGGCTCCCCAAACCCATCTCTCACTCTCCCGCCGGAGTAGCCGCGCGTGCAAACGGCGAAATCTCGCAACCCCAATTCAATGCCGTTTTGCGATTCGGGCGGGTTGTGGCATTCTTTATGAATGGGGCGATTGCGCTGGCAATTCGTCCGCCGAGGACCTCGCCATGGACAGAATTCGGACTGACACGCATTCGAACTACGGCCTTTACGGTGCCTATATGTGCGACGCCAAGCTTTCCCATACTGCGACAGCCTACGCCAAAGCACGCCAGCGCATGCGGCAACTCGCTGTTTTCCCACATGGTTTTTTCTTGAAGGTCAGCGACCGTCTGTCATGCTTGGCCCTATGGAACCCACCGATCAAAGAAAGCACGGCGGCCAGACGGCACGCGATACCTCGACGGGGCGTTGCTCAATTAGGGCCGAAAATGCAGATCGTGATGTCGGGCGCGTGGGACGTGCAAGCGATGACCCGCGTCTGGTCAACTTGGTTCGCCTGCTGGCACGGCAAGCTGCAAGAAATTTTGTCGAAGCGGAAACCGCGCGTCATGGACAGACTCGCCCCCGCGATTAGGGAGGTGAGCATATGAAAGCAGCACTTTACGCACGGTATTCATCGGACAATCAACGCGATGCGTCCATTGAGGATCAGCTGCGCATCTGTCGTGCGCGTGCGGAACGCGAAGGCTGGACGATTATCGACAGCTATACGGATCGCGCGATCTCCGGTGCCTCGCTCCTCCGTCCAGGCGTTCAGGAACTGATCGCCGACGGACTCAAGCGACGTTTCGACGTAATCCTCACGGAATCGCTAGATCGGCTTTCGCGTGACCAAGAAGATATCGCCGGGCTCTACAAACGGATGCGTTTCGCGGATGTGAGCATCGTGACACTGTCTGAAGGCGAGGTCAGCGAACTGCATATCGGCCTGAAAGGGACGATGGGCGCGCTCTTTCTGAAGGACCTCGCGGACAAGACCCGGCGCGGCCTGCGCGGTCGGGTGGAAATGGGGAGGTCCGGCGGCGGTCTCTGCTTTGGCTATGACGTGGTTCGGACCGCGGACCCGGATGACCGAGGGGAACGCGAGATCAATCCGATCGAAGCGGCTGTCGTGCGGCGGATCTTCCGCGACTACCTTGCTGGGCAATCGTCGCGCACCATTGCAATGACCTTGAACGAGGAAGACATTGCAGGCCCGCAGGGCAAGGAATGGGGGCCTTCGACGATCCACGGCAACCCCAAGCGCGGCACAGGTATTCTCAACAACGAACTCTACATCGGGCGGCTGGTCTGGAACCGGCTGCGCTACATGAAGGATCCTGACACCGGCAGGCGAGTGTCTCGCCCGAACCCGGAAAGCGAATGGGTTGTGCACGAAGTGCCTGACCTGCGGATTGTCGATCAGTCGATATGGGATGACGTCAAGGCGCGACAAGCCAGCCTGGCGTTCGATACAACCGGGGACAGCGGCAATCCAATGAATGATCGCAGGCGGCCCAAGCACCTGTTGGGGGGCCTCATCAAATGCGGATGCTGTGGCGGTGGCTATTCGCTGATCTCAAAAGACCTGCTGGGTTGTTCGACGGCCCGGAACAAAGGGACATGCAGCAATCGGATGAATATCCGGCGTGATGCTTTGGAAGCTTCGATACTGAACGGATTGCGCAATCATCTAATGGTGCCGGAGCTCTTCAAGGAGTTTTGCGCGGAATTCACGCGCGAGGTGAACCGTCTTAGGATCGAGCGCGGCGCGGATTTGGTTGGATGGCAAAAGGAGTTTGAACGGGCTGATCGCGAGCTGGACAAGATGGTCGACGCCATCCTTCGAGGCTTCCCACCTGAGAAGCTGAAGGACAAGGCCGAGAAGCTGGAAGCACGCAAGGTCGAACTGGCCGAGCTGCTGGCGAATGCCGATGAACCACCGCCCTTGCTGCATCCGAACATGGCGCATGTCTATCAGGATCGGGTTGGCAAGCTGTGCGAGAACCTGCAGCGCGATGAGGACCGCGGACCAGCGGTCGAGGTTCTGCGGTCGCTGATCGAGCAAGTAACGCTCATGCCTGACAACGGAGAATTGGCGATCATCTTGCGCGGCGATCTAGGCGCAATCCTGCGGTTTGCGGCAGGAAAGAAAAACCCCGACTTCCTTTCGGAGGCCGAGGCGCTAGACAACTTGCTATCGCAAGGATCGTTGGTTGCGGGAGTAGGATTTGAACCTACGACCTTCAGGTTATGAGCCTGACGAGCTACCGGGCTGCTCCATCCCGCAACCAACGATCCTTGCGATAGCAAGTTGTCTAGCGCCTCGGCCTCCGAAAGGAAGTCGGGGTTTTTCTTT
>NZ_JBDWYP010000075.1:0-2121 GCF_039982295.1 Roseibium sp. | reverse complement strand
CGGCGGATCATCTCCGCTCGACCCAGAGGCGTCGTTCGGGCATTCTTGTGTGGGTTGTTCATCCTTGAAACCTTTCGGTGAATGTTTGGTCGCAAACACCTTCAGGCTTTCAATCCGGATGAACAACCTCCTCAGAACGCAAACTTAGGCATCGCCGATGCTTGATTTCAGCAATCACCGACGCGGTCATGGAGGAGGTCGCCGCCTGGCAGATCCGTCCTCTGGAGCCCTGCTACCCGATCGTCTTCATGGACGCGATCCCGGTCAATATCCGCAGCGACGGGGCGGTCTCGAGCAAGGCGGTCTTCGTGGCCCTTGCGGTGCTGCCCGACGGTACTCGGGACGTTCCGGGCCAATGAAGGCACGAAGTCCTGGACCAAGGTACTCAGCGACCTGCGCAACCGGGGCGTCCAGGACATCCTGATCGCCATCGTCGACGGGCTGAAGGGCTTCCCACAGGCCATCGAGGCGACGTTCCCTCAGACCCGGGGCAGACCTGCATTATCCACCTGCTACTCCATTCCATGAACTTTCGCCAGCTACATAGACCGCAATGCCTTCGCAGTCGCCCTAAAGGCGGTCTACACGGCGGTTGATGCTGACGTCGCCGAGCTGGTCCTGGCAGAGTTCGAGGGCAGCGAACTGGCCAAGCGGTATCCGGCAATCGCGCCGAGTTGGCGGCGGGCCTGGAACGAGGTCATCCCGTTTCTCGATTACCCGCCTGAGGTGCGCAAGCTGATCTACACCACGAATGCCATTGATGCCTTGAACTCGAAAATCCGGAGCGCCGTCAGAACGTGTTGCCACTTCCCAAGCGACGACGCCGCAGCGAAATTGATCTATCTGGCGCTCAATGCGACATCAAACGAGTGGAAGCGATCGGCCCGCGAATGGCACGCTGTCAGATCTCAGCTCGCGATCATGTTCGAAGACCGCTTCCCAATGACCTGATCAATGACGTCACAGCACAAAATATCGGACAGTCCCGGTCACCCGGGTCGGATCATCGCCCCGCAATTCGTCACACCTTTCGCCCGGCATCAAAAGAATGATCAAAACAATGCAGCTGCCATCAGTACGGCACTGTGTCAGGCGAACATGCGGCTCACTCGACCCAAATCGCTTGGTTAACGCAGAGCGTCCTGGTTATGCTGTTGCGAGTGATATCATATCTGGGCATCTGATCCTCCATCTTCTCGACAAAGACGATTTAATAGCAATCCCTTGATATCAATTAACAATTTCTGCATCAAGCTCTTATAGAATTCTATAAAGCGTGTCATCCCGCTTGATAACATGATGCATCAAGACGGCACCGATATGCACTGCAAACAGTCCTAAAAGGATCCACCCGCACCACGTGTGCATCGCGGAAAGGGTCCACGCAATATCCGGACTTTTTCCTATCGGGCTCCAGATATCAACGAGACCAAACCACTTAAGGGGAAAGCCGTGCGCATTCGTTGCTAGGAAACCGCTGACAGGCTGAAGGATCAAGAACAGGTAAAGAAGTCCGTGAACAGTGTGAGCGGCCATCCTCTCAAGCCTTGGCCCTCCCGTTTGGGGGCTGCGTGTCAGGAGCTTGTTGCCAACACGTATCAGCATAAGCCAGATCACGAGAAAACCGAAGCCTTCATGCAAAGCATAAAAAATCGGTTGAGTATCACCTTTGACAAGATGGATTACAAAGCCGAGAGGCCATGTTGCAAGCACGAGTATTGCTATCGACCAATGAAGAATGCGTGATGTTGCTGGATAGTGTTCAACACGTATCATGGTCTGAACAAGACTTGTCATGCTGACAGGTAATTTTGCTTCGATCGATTTATGCATATCGCTACTCATTGGATACACGCAGTCGTGAATACGTTCATTCTGCACGTTTAATAGTCATTTCTGTCGGAAACTTTTGTCTCAGTCAAGACAAGCTAGGCATTGTTGCCGCAATCCGATTGGTCGTCTACCCGGGCACCACTGAAATGCTCCCGGAAATCCGAACAGGTTTCTAAGGTGTATCCCACTGATTTGAAGGGATACGAGAATGGCGAAACGCCGGAATTTTTCGGACGCGTTTAAGGCGAAAGTCGCGCTTGAGGCTTTGCGGCGGTGACAATACGATCC
>NZ_JBDWYP010000074.1:0-28079 GCF_039982295.1 Roseibium sp. | reverse complement strand
CGGCGGATCATCTCCGCTCGACCCAGAGGCGTCGTTCGGGCATTCTTGTGTGGGTTGTTCATCCTTGAAACCTTTCGGTGAATGTTTGGTCGCAAACACCTTCAGGCTTTCAATCCGGATGAACAACCTCCTCAGAACGCACAACTAGCGCTGCCTTCGCGGAAAAATAGTGGGCTCAAAGCAAATCGAATTTAACCGGAATCGCTTTTCGCATATTAGAACTTGGAGCTCCAACGAAAAAACGATGCTGATGTTCGGTTCAAATGCGACATTCTATCAAGCGGTAGCCTCGACAGTGAGGGCAATTCATTGACGGTGCACGTGACAAGGCGGCAATTCACAGCCTCCGTCGATACGATCCCCGAGTGCATCTGAGGTTTGAGGAGGGGTTGGCGGAAGCTGCATGAGGCTGATAGCCCGCCGCGAAGCGGAAAGAGCGGGCACAGGCGTTTTTCGCTTGTTCGCCCCGGCCCCAACCGTATTGTTTCCCCGCCAAGCGATGGACAGACCGGATGCGACGATCAGCGCGGAGCCAATCAGCATTGATTGGCTCAACTGTTCACCGAAGATGACCACACCGAGAACAACGCCGAACAGCATCCTCGAGTACCTGAAGGGGGTAACCGCCGAAATCTCGCCCGTGCGCATTGCTTTCATCAGGCACCAGTATGCGGCGACGCCGGCGCCTACGGCACATGTCAGAACGAAGACGGTGGTGGCATCCGGGCGGATGAAGGGCACAGACTGCCAGGCGGAAACCAGGACACCTGCGACCGCGACGGACAGAAAACCGTAAAATCCGAGGATCGATACGCTGAGTGAAGATGGCGCGGCACGGCTCGCCAGATCGCGCCCGGCGAAACCGATCATCCCAATGATTGCCAGGATCGAAAGGATGGAAAATCCTTCCGAGCCAGGTTGAATTATCATGATGACGCCTGCAAGCCCGACAAGAATAGCGGCCCATCTGCGCCATCCCGCTTTTTCACCGAAAAATCGCTCTGCTCCTGCCACTACGACCAATGGCGTTGCCTGCAGGATCACCGTTGCGGCCGACAGAGGCATGAGAGTAATCGCAAGAATGTAGAACAGGCGACCGGTGACTTCGAAAACCGCCCGGATACGCATGGGCCGCGACACAACGTCTCTGCTGAACAGGCGTTCCTTGCGGGCCAGTGCCATGCCGGCGAAAACAAGAGCGCCGCCCAGGCCGAAAAAGATCAGTATCTGCCCGATCGGTAAGGAGCTGGAAGCCAGCTTGATCAAGGTATCCTCTATGGCAAAGGCACCCATGGATGCGATCATCCAGAGGCAGCCCATGAGGTTTGACTTTCTGTCTGACAAGTGTCTCGTAGTCACGTTTGTCCTCGCGCTCTTTTTCGGTGAGCTGCGCGGGCGCGGGCGCAGGGCGTTGATTGCATGTCGCTGTCGGCTTTCGTTCTGCCAATGCGCCGGATCTGCATGTCCAGGCCTCGGTTCCCCACCAGACTGTCAGGCGGGCGTTGCCACGCGGGTTCGGAAAAGTTTTTCCGGTCGACTTGCCCAGGTGACGACCCTGCATCCGCGTAGTCGGTCGACCGGGTTCCTGTCCGGCGTAGCAGATGCCGCGTGGCAGCGGCCGGTTTGTTGGTGCAGAGGGCCAGCCGATAGCCTTTGTGGCCCAACTCGTTCAGAGTGTCTTCCATACCGGGAAAGAGCCGTGAACCGGAAACGGAATAGTCTTCATACAACTTCGCAAACGGGGCAGCGTCGTCGGGCATCCTCGGTAGACCTCGCCCGTCCAGAGTTCACTCGAGAACCCGTTCGGGGCCATCGCCGATAAAAGCTGACACCTCACTCACGCAGTAGCAACGGGCGCGGTGACACTAGGTAAGGTGGTTGACTGCGTCAGCAATTGCAGCGGCCGAGTCTACGAGGGTTCCGTCGAGATCGAATACGGCGGCGCGGGCACAGCGTGTGGCTTCATTCAATCGATCCTCCTGCGATCGTCGGTGTTGATTTCCGGTTGCCGGCGCCCGGAGACGGCAACCGTTTTGACGTTCAATTCGTCCGGTCTTCCAGATAGTGCATGGTGTAGCCGTCCCGGCCGACGATCCGGGTGTAACCCTGGCGGCCGCAAACGAACATTTCCGGTTCCACCGTCATGTAATGAAGGTCAGTCTTTTCGCAGTGACTGACAACGCCGATACCGTGATATGGAAGAAGGTTTGCCCGGAACTTGTACTCGGGGTAGAGTCGTAGTCCTAGCGAGGAAACCTTTTTCGTGTGGATCGTGGCCCGTAGCGAATTGGGAAAGAAAGCGTCTTCCCATTGAAGATCCGCCGCAGCTGCCTTCAAGGCGCGGTATTCGGCAAGTCCGGTCCGCGCCCGTTGATGTAGATCCTCTGTTGCCCGGCCATCAGGCGCGCCTCCGAACTGATCCCGCAAGGCCTTGTAGTCGAGTTGCCGCTTTGCGGTGTTGAGGCTTGCGGCCATGCTGGCGAGCCAGACATCATAGGATTCCTGGCTGAGACCGTCGGCGAGCGGATCGGCATTGAACCGCGCAGACCAAAGTTCGAAGCTTTTCTGGAAGTCTTCGAAACGGCCCGACAGGATCTGGGACATGTCGTGCAGTTTGATTGTGTCGCCGCAGCCGATATCGTCGACCAGCTCTTGCAGGAGGTCGACATAGCGGATTGCTTCCACGGAGGTCACGCCGAACGGCAAACCGTAAAATGTGCTGTCCGTGATCAGGTGAAAGACGGCTCCCGCCGGATGAAGCTGACGGATCATTTCGGCGATGTTTGCCAGATGGCGCAGCGTGACTTCCTCGGCGGTTGTCGGCACAGTGAGTTGCAGCCGCTTGACCGGGTTGCGGATGACACAGAACACCGGCAGCAGAATGCTGATCGGCGCCCCGGTCTCGCAGGCTTCCATGATCCGGCCCATCCAGACCGGACTTTCGCGATAGCGGCTCCGGGAGTTGAACTGGATCGTCCGGTGGTTGATCAGGTCGAAAATACGCTCGTGCACCGGTTTGTCGGCGGAGGTCTCCTGAAAGCGGTCCCAATCGAGCCGACGGATACTTACGCAATCCCGAAGAACTTGAGCATCTTCAGCGGTGGCTTGCCGTGTGTTTTGAGGCTGGAGCCTCGGATCTTCCTCGGGCCATGTGTATTTAAAGTTGAGTCTTGCATCGCTGATTGCCTCGCCATCGCGTCCGACATCGATGTAAGATGGTGCCATATAGTTCATGCGACTGGGTCCTTCGAAAAGCACGCGCAAAAATTTGCGTCTAGAGCCGGTTTCGGGATGCAGACGGCCGGAACGGCTCTGCTTTCTTCCAGATCACATGTATTGCGCGTGCAGGCCCGGTGCCTGTGCCGCTTGGCACAGACCAGTTTTCAGTCAGGGCTCCCCGCAGCTGGAGAGGGGCCGGGCGAGATGAGGGAATGTCGGGTGTTTCAAAGTCTTGCGACATCAGCCGGTTGCGCTTGACGTGCGTTCGGGAACGCCTCAAAGAGGCCTGCCCAAAAGGCAAAGAGCGCCACCGGTGTGTCCGGCAGCGCCCCGATAATGCTCATTCCCGGGTTAGGGCACGGGGAGGCTGGGGTGTCAAACGAAAGGCTTTACCCCTGAAGGGTCGTGCAACATTGCACAATCAGTCAAAAGCAAATCCGTCAACCATTTTCATCGCAGAAGATAGGAGTTAAGTTGTAGACCCCCGAAGTACTGTTAATTTAGGAGCGTTTCCTTCGCCAACTTCCATAGGATCGAATCTGCTATCAACTAATTGCTGCGATCGCGTTGAAGCACTGCCAACACTGGAGAGATCTGTATGCTTTTGCTTTGTCAGCCTATTTGCAAGCTCCCTGATATATTCCGCGCTTTTAGGGGCACGTTTCGCTTCAAAATAGGATCTCAAAGAGCCTTCAAGGAAGCTCTCGACCTTCTTGCCATCGGGCCCCAAAGCCTCATTTTCCGCCGAATCTCCAGCAGAAAGCGCTTCACTGATTTGAGCAAGGCAAGCGTTTTTTGCGCTGCTATACCATCCACAGTCATCTATGGTTCGGGTCTTAATAATCACAATTTCGGGCTCGAATTTGACCTCAAACCCTTCTCCGTCTCGGTCTTTAGCTTCAACGAAAAAAAAATCAGGGTCAAAACCAGGTCTATTAATCAATTCCATTGTGTTCGGATCGATGTCCTGACCTGCTGCCGGCTTCCAGCCGACTACAACTCCCGCCCTGATTGTTTTGGGAAAGTTTGCCTCAAATTTAATTATTTCGTTTCTGATTATTTTTTCTCTGCGCGCCAGAAAATAATCATGCCGCACCTTCGAGCTAATTAAAAAACGAAACACAGAAGTTACTGAAGTCCTTAGACTAGAAATTCCAGGTTTACTTATATTTTCTCCAAGCGGCGAAAGAGCGGCAGACATTCTCCTTTCTATACGGCGGCCTTTGAAATACGAAATAACGTTTTTGAGTGCCGGTATCTTGCTCGGAGGAACGGCGCCAGCGCTGTCCAATCGTGTCAGCTCGGTTCCCATTTTCCTGGTTCCTTCATGCAATTCTTTAAAACAGAATAAAGCCCACGACGACCCGTCGGTGTTCCATTTGACACACTTCGCTCGGAATCAAATGGACCCTCTAAATAAGACCCTATTTGAACGCTCTCATCTCGCGGCCTCGCGTGGCTTTTCAGGCCCGCTGGACTGCGTTGCGGCAACCAGGCCGATCTGCGTGTCACGCCTTGCCGGCGAACCTGAAAAACGATCCAACAGGGTCTTATTTATTGAGGTTGGAATAGCCTTGCATAGAGATGGTGTCGGAGTGATCACGGTCCGAGCCGGTGCCCGGGGCGGCTTCGGCTTCGTGTGGACCGAAATGCAGCACAGCCGGGAGGCGGCTGCAGAACGACGCCGTGGCTACAGGGTCATTGGCTTCCTCTTGGTCGTGCAATCGTTCGACCCGATGCTGCCGGTTTAGAGCTTCAGGGGGGGCGGCCTGTTGAAGGCCGAAATTTCTGGCTGCCACAATTTCGGCCGCCTCAAGGCGCATTGCACACCATGGTGTCCGCCATCACTTGGTCGCTCAAGCGTATCGCAATCCGGGATCAACGTCCGGCGGCCCTTTAAAGGGTTTAGACGAATGCCGAGGCGACCCCAGATCGTCAATAGATCCTATTCGCCCATGTGAAGCAGAGCCGATTGATCGTCGACGCTGATGCGGTCCAAAGGCTGGATGTTGACGTCCGCCGCCAGTTCCTGAAACGAGAGTACCGGAAGGTCCGGGAAGTCCCGTTCGACGATCTTGCGCACGAACCTGCGCAGATCCATCGGCGCGATGACGGCGGGAGGCGTCGACGACAGGCTGCTGTCGCTCACCGTTCGCTTGATCGAGGACATAAGCTGCCGGTGCATCTCGGGCGAGAGGGCGAGATAGGATGCGCCGGAGGTCTGCCGGACCGCGGCCCTGATCTCGTCTTCGACGCTCTTGGAAAGAAGATATGCCGGAACGATGTTCTGGCCACCCGAGAACTTGTAGGTGATGTAGCGGCTGAGGGCGGTTCTCACATGCTCGGTCAGCATGATCGGGTCCTTTTCCTTCGCGCCCCATTCGACCAGGCACTGCAGGATGGTCCGTGTATCGCGGATGCAAATTTCCTCGCTGACGAGCCGTTGCAGGACGTCGGCGATCGTGGTGATCGGAAGAACGCGCGAGACTTCCTTTACCAGTTCCGCGAAGTCGGTCTCCATCTGGTTTAGCACGTACATCGTTTCTTGGATCCCGACGAACTCCGAGGCGTGGCTCTTCAGCACATGTCCCAGATGAAAGGTCAGCATTGACGTTAGCGTAAGCGCTTGGATCCCAGCAGCCCTTGCGGTCGGCTCGTGTTTCATTGCGACCCAAAGGCTCTTGGTGCGGGGCAGAAAGGCTTCGCCAACCTCGAAGGGAATACCGAACATGTCGAGGTTCGCTTCAGTTTCACGAGCGATGAAGAAGCCAGGTCGAGCCCGGCCCGCGGCAACCGGAATTTCGTTGACCATGATCCGGTATTCGCCCTCTCTCAGATTGTCGTTCAGCCGGAGATTGATTCCCGGAAACGGAACGCCGAGGTCGAAGTAAAGAGCCTTGCGAACGCGCGCGACTTCCTGGTCGAGAATCTCCGGACGGATTGCACCGCGAACGGCGGAGGAAATGTCGACCATGAGAGGGATAGTCAGCTGGAAGGTGATAGCCTTAGATCTGTCGGATTCGTCCTGCGCATCGTCCAGGCCGGGGAACGAAGGCACGCTGCCGTCGGCGGAAACAGCGGGAGCGAAATTGGGAAGGTCGTTGGACGCGCGCGATCTTTTTGCGTTCTTGCGATTGCGCATAATGATTATGCCGCTTGCTCCGCACAGTAGCGACAGAATCAGGAAGACTTCCGGCGGGAAGCCGGGAATTGCCGCGAAGCCGACCATGATACCGCAGGCGATCAACAGTGCCTTGGGTTCCTTTACAAGCTGGAACGTGATGTCGCTGCCGAGGTCTGTGTTTTCCTCCGAAGAGACGCGCGTGACTATGAAGCCGGCGGTGATCGAGATGAAGAGCGCGGGTATCTGGGCAACGAGCCCGTCGCCGATGGTCAGAAGCGCGTAAATGTCGAGGGCTTCGGACGTACTCATACCGCGTTGGTTCGTGCCGATCAGGATGCCGCCGATGATGTTTACGGCGATGATGATCAAGCCGGCGATCGCGTCGCCCTTGACGAACTTCATGGCGCCGTCCATCGCGCCGTAGAGCTGGCTCTCCTTTTCGAGCTTGGCTCTGCGGCGCTTGGCTTCGTCCATTTCGATCAGGCCGGAACGGATGTCCGAATCGATCGACATCTGCTTGCCCGGCAAGGCGTCCAGCGAGAAGCGGGCGGAAACCTCCGCGACGCGTTCCGACCCTTTGGTGATAACGAGGAAATTTACAATCGTGACTATCAGAAAAATCACGATGCCGACGATGAGGTTTCCCGACACTACGAATTCACCGAAGGTTTTGACGATCTGGCCGGCGTCGGCCTGCAGCAAAATAAGGCGTGTCGTGGTAATCGACAGCGCCAGCCTGAACAAGGTCGTCAAAAGCAAAATCGACGGAAATGCGGAGAAGTGCGTCACGTCCGACAAGTAGACTGCGACCATCAAAAGAATGGCTGAGATCGCCAGGTTGACGCCGATCAGGCTGTCGACAATCAATGTCGGCAGCGGAAGGATCATCATGAACACGACGCACAACAACAGGAACGCCAGCACGACGTCGCTGCGCTTCGACAAAACCGTTAAAAATCGGGACATGTGAAAATCAGCCGTGAGTTGTTTCGAAAGCTCTAGCAAAGCCCGACGTCGACGCGTTTGGGTGTGTCGTTTAGCACAGCGCGGTGTCAGTTTCCCGATTATCTTCCAAGTCTACTTCACATGGTGCGGATGTCTTCGCAGGGGCGTTTTAAAGATTGAACATGATGCAATCTCTTAAAATTAAACAGGTTTTTTCGACTGATGAGCTCCAGTTACTTGTCAATGTCGGTTTCGTTGCCATCTCGATGGATGAGCCCGGCGCGGCCGCGGATGTCTTCGAGGCGGTCAGGTTGCTGCGTCCGAAACAGGAGGCCGGTTATGTCGGGGGAGCATTAGCTTCCCTCGTGGCAGGGGATCCGGGCGCGGCGGTGCAACTCGTCGACGGTGCGCCAGACACGCCTGCTGCCAGAACATTCAGGGGGTTGGCGATGCTTAGGTCCGGAGACGTTCGTCGGGCGGGCGGTTGTCTGCGGTCGGTTGTCGAGGATGTGCCGTTCAGTACGTTCGCGCTGCTGGCTGAGCAGCTCTTGGATCAGTGTATCCGCGAGGGGGCGGGTGCTGCCCGAGGGGATGTCATCGGATCTTCTTTCGTGACCGTCTGCGGTCGCGACGTGGATTTGGGGGTGGCTGGTAGCGGTTTTTGAGTTCGTGTGGCCGGGCGTCGGGTTGTCTCGGATAGTGGTTCTGTCCCTTTTTGCCTGCGTCGCTCGGATTATTGATTTCGATGGCGGTCCGCCACTTGCATGCTCCTAAGGGGTCTTTCAAATGATTTCAAACGATGATGTCGCAGGTTTTTCCATGCAGATGCAGCTTCCTAAGGAGGAGGGGGGGGTGGGTGCCTCCAGTGCGGGCGCTGCTTCGGTAAATCTTTTTGAAGGGGCGATGAAGGTCGCCCAAGTCGATTCCGCTCAGCAAGCCGATACAGACGCGTCCATGAGGCCCTCGGCGGTTTCGGAATCTCCCGACCTCGGAGCGACTCCTTCGCACCAGGAGCCGGTTATGGCCCGTGGGGTCAGTGAAGGCGCACGTCCAGCTGGCGGCGAAACTTATGGCGATCTCTCGGTGGAGGCCGCTGAGGCGCGGGCTGCTGCACTCGAAGTCGGGCAAGTGTCCCCAGCGGTCGAAGGCGACGACAACAAGGGTGATGTCATTCTGGACGGCTTGAGCAGGTTGCGCAGTGCCTTCGATGGCCAGGCCGACAAGGTTGTCGATGTTTCATCGTCGTCTGTTAGCGGCACCGAAAAACTTATCGATACCCAGATGGAAATAGTCAAATATTCCTTGTTAATGGACGTCACCTCAAAGCTTGTCGGTAAGTCAACGCAGACCTTCGATACGCTCATGAAGGGTCAATAACAGAGTTGGTCCAATAGATATGAATTTTTCCAGGAAGAAAGACCACGCGATTCGCTTGCTGCTAATATTCGGGTGCATGCTGGTGGCCGGATGCCGTCAAGATCTTTACACTGGTCTTTCCGAGCAGGAAGCCAATGGAATGCTGTCGGTCCTTATGGCCAATGGTATCCGTGTCGAGAAGCGCTACAACGGAGATGACGGGGTTTCACTGCTTGTTGATGAAACGGACCTGGCGCCGGCGATTGGCATTTTGACTGAAAATGGTTACCCGAAGACCGCGCGCGACAGCATTGGAAGTGTCTTTCAAAAAAGCGGTATTATGTCCTCTCCGTTTGAGGAGCGAGTCCGTTATATTCACGCTCTCGGCGAGGAAGTTTCCGGGACGCTGAACGAAATCGACGGTGTGCTGACGGCGCGTGTTCATATTGTCCTTCCAGAGAAGCCTGAGTTGGGTGAAGAGGTTGTGCCCTCATCCGCTGCGGTCTTTATAAAGCACAGCAAGAATGTGGACCTCGATTTCATCACGCCGCAGATACGGCGTCTCGTGAGCAATTCCATTCAGGGTGTAGAATATGACGCGGTCACTGTCGTGCTTGTGGATGCCGAACCTCCCCAGGTTATCTCCGCCGGTCAGGTAAACATCCCGATTGCCGAGCTGGTGCCCGGTCTTGGAGTGCGGGCCAGCGATGTCGACAAGTTCTGGGGTCTGGCTGCGGTGATTTTGACTGTTCTGGTTACGCTGGTCGCGACAAATATCTCTGCCCTGCTTGCATGCCTCAGGGCACGCAGAACGCTGAAGGCCCGCGAGACGGGAGAAATCAGTCCCTCAGGCTAGCGGTCTTGCATGGCTCCGGCAAGGACGGTTCTGGTTTTTGTCGCCGCAATGCTCTTCCGGCTCTGCACGCTGCGCTTCCTCTGCCCTAGGTGGGCAAACGTCTGGCGCGGGATCCTTTAGATGCCCAAGAAACCGTTTAGAGGCGCGCGCACGCCAACTGCGCGCCGGAACGAGGTGTTTTTTTAGATGACCGAAGGTCACAACTCGCAGAATGAAGATGCGTTCGCGCGTAAAGTCCAGCTAGCTGCCTTTTTAAAGAACCCGGTTGGATTCGTACATCGCGAACATTTGGAAGATGTCGGCCTGGAGCCCGGCCCCATGTATCTTCTTTCCGGCCAACCGGGTTTTACAAGAGCGCTCAACCGTGTTGTCGCGCAGCGGACGGGTACAGACGCGCTGTCGGTTACGCGGGATTGGCTGGATAGCCTGATGCATTCCGGACAACATCAGACCTCTTTCGATCTTGCGGTGTGCAAATTGGAATTTCTGATCGCAGCCGCGCAGAAAGTAGCGTCGATTGAGCTTTATCACCACTTGCGCAAGTGCGTGCAAAAGAGCAGACGAAATCTCTTTGAAACGTATCTTGGCGTGCAGGCTTTCCGCACGTCCTTGCGTGAAGCGCCAAGCCGATATCCGCATCTTGCGGAAAAGGGCAAGAACCTGCGGATCGATGATCTGATTGTGTCCATTTCCACTAGTTCGGAGTACGTGGCAGGGGGGCATGGTGCTGATACAGGCTCTGACGGGATCAATCCCTTGGTCTGGGTCGGATTGTCGACGATTTTTGCGTTTCTGAAGGCTTCGGACAGCGTCAGTGCCGCTCTGTTCGTTCTCAGGTTCCCCAAATCGGCTGAGGCAAAATACTTTTCCGTACCAACCATGACCACTCTCCAGGGGCATGAAATCTACAATCTGCTCAAACACCGAGGGTCGGCAGGATGAATTTCTTATACAACCCACAGAAAATCAGCTTGACGGTCGCGCAGGGTGAAGGCGTGATCAAGGCAAAAGACCTTGATGCGCTGGGGTCGGCGAGCGAGATCATTTCTTCGGCCGAGGCACGCGCATCGGAAATCATTGCTGCCGCAGAAGCCGAATTCGAGAAACAGAAAGAGAGCGGCTACGCCGAGGGGCGGAAAAACGCCCAAAGGGAAGCGTTGGAACGTTTGCTTGACGAAGATGCCTACGTGGATCTGAAGCTTCAGAACCTCGAAAATAGGTTGGCGTCTCTGGTCAAGTCCAGCGTCCGAAAGGTTCTCTCCGAGTTTGACGATAGCTGTTTGGCGGCGTCGGCCACCAGAAGCGCCTTGCGGCAGATGCGGGATGAGCTGACGATCCAGATCAGGCTAGCGCCCGAATTGGTCGAAGCCATTGAACCGGTCGCGCGGGCCTTCGAGGAAAGATACGCCGGGGAAAAGTCGATCGACCTGATCGAAGACGAGACGATACCCGCGCCTAACTTGGTTGTAGAAACCGCGACCGGGCGCATCGAGTGCAACATTCTGGCGGAACTCCTTGTGGTCGAGGATGCGATCAACAACAGTGTGCACGGTCTCTACGGAGATCTGCAGTCGAATGGCGTCCAGGCAGGACGGGAGGTCGTCTCTTGACGCCTGACATGCAGTCCGAGTTTCGGCAAGCGCTCGAAAAGCGGCGTAGCCGGATCGACGCGAGGTTCGACGATATCGTGTCGAAGCTGACCGCCACGGTGGACAGAAAGAACCTCTATTCCGTGAACGGCAAAGTGAGTAAGGTTATCGGAACCGTGGTTTATGCTGTGGTTTCGAATGTCCGGATCGGCGAGATCGTAGAGCTTTACACCCGCTCGACCGGTAACCGGCTCGATGCCGAAGTCGTTGGATTTGCGAACAACGAAGCCTTGCTTTATCCTTTTGGAGAGACGCAAGGCGTATCCCCGCAGACCGAAGTTCGTGCAACCGGCAAGGTCCAAAGCGTTCCCGTCGGAGACCAGCTTTTGGGGCGTGTCATCGACGGTTTCGGAAATTTCATCGACGGAAAGTTCGAAGAATTCACACCGCAAACCTGGTACCCAGTCTATCAGAATCCCCCGGATCCGATGACCAGGCGCGTGATCGATGCACCGATTACCACTGGGATCAGGGCCATCGACGGATTGCTCACGGTTGGAGAGGGGCAGCGTATTGGCATTTTCGCGGCGGCCGGCGTCGGGAAATCAACCCTGCTTTCCATGCTGGTGAAGAACGCGGACGTGGACGTCACGGTCATGGCGCTGGTAGGCGAACGTGGCCGCGAGGTGAGGGAATTCATTGAGCGGGAACTTGGGCCGGCTGGTTTGAAGAAGACCGTGCTGGTCGTCTCCACGTCCGATAGAAGCCCGATGGAGCGTGTGAAGGCCTCCTATGCCGCGACGGCGGTTGCGGAGTACTTTCGCGACCAGGGGAAGAAAGTCCTCTTTTTAATGGACTCCGTCACTCGATTCGCACGCGCCTTGAGGGAGATCGGGCTTGCTGCGGGCGAACTCCCGACACGTAGAGGGTTTCCGCCGTCGGTCTTTGCCTCACTACCGAAGCTGCTAGAAAGAGTGGGCATGAATGACAAGGGCTCGATAACGGCAATGTACACCGTTCTTGTCGAAGGTGACGATATGAACGAGCCGGTTGCCGATGAAACACGCTCGATCCTCGACGGCCATATCGTCCTGTCGAGCAAGATGGCCGCGGCACATCATTTCCCGGCCATCGATATCCTGAATTCCAAGAGCCGGGTGATGAACGCTGTCATCAGCGGAGACCATGACAATCTGGCTGCTGAGACGCGAAATCTGCTCGCGGCCTACGCCGACGTCGAACTGCTCGTGAAAATCGGTGAGTACCAGGCAGGCAGCGACCCGGTGGCGGACCGTGCTGTCGAACGGATAAGGGAAATCAACGACTTTCTCAAGCAGGGTGACGAGACGATCGAAGATCTCGAAGAAACGCTTGAAAGATTACGGAGTGCTCTGAATTGATCGAGAAGCTGAAAGTCCTCCAGCGGGTCAAGGAAAAGAGGGAATTCGCGGCCCTCAAAATGATGCGTGCGAAAAAAAATGAACTTCAGGAAATCAAAAGAGTGAAGGCCGAGAACGAACGGTCGTTTCTTGAGAGCAAGCAAGAGCTTCCGGTTCGCGAGGATGGTATCTATGAGCATATCCTCAACAAGGTTGTGAATCTTGAACAGCTCGACATCGTAGGCGAACGTGTTTCCGACCTTCATCTGCGCCATCGGAAGACAGAGGAAAATCTAGATCAATCTACGCGCAAGCAGGAGGAGGTAACAAAGGAGACGGCTACGGCAATGCACGTGTATCAAAAAGCACAGCAGAACAGAGAAAAATATGATGCCATGATTTCCGATCGCGAGATTGAGATCGCGCGCGTTCTTGAAAGAGATGAAGAAGCACGGGTTGAGGACGTCGCAGCCTTCCGGAAATCGGAGTACGTGTAATGGATAAGAAACTTGCTTCACCTGCCTTCTTGAAGGTGCCCGGTTTCGGGTTTGGCGCGTCTCCGGAGATGAATGGAGCTATGTTGCTGCGTGCGGACGCTCTCAAAAGTGCGCAGTCGGCTAAGGGCGGTTTCAAGGTTGCGGCCAAGAACGGTTCAGTTGAAACCCGAGAAGGTTCGACATCCTCCGGTCGGAGCAGCAGTATATCGTCCAGTCAGAGCGGAGCCCTGTTTCAGGAAATCATGGGGCGCGTCAACAATGCCGGCGGAAATGATGACGGCGCCGGTGAGCGCGGTTCGCACGAGCATGGTGACGAGGTAACGGTCGTCCTGTTCGACGCGCGGCCGGCTGTTGCCGGTTCTCAGGCTCCGGCTCAGGCGGCGAGGTCATTGCCGCCTGAGCTCGACAGTCAGGTTCAGGAGATCTACGAAAAGATCGTTTCGCGAATGGATGCAGCCAAAAGGCCGGGTCCTGTTGTTTCCAACGCTCCGGTGAACTTCAACATTCCTGTCGATGCTGGCTCCCAGGGATTGCACCGGCTTGAGGTGAGCTTTTCCGATTCCCAAGTGACGGTGAAGCTCTTTTTTCCCGCCGGTGAGGCTGGGCAGAACCTGGTGAATGCGGCTGGCCAACTTGGTCACCTTCTCCAGGGTCATTTGCCGAATAGACGTATCAAAATCGTTCAGGCGGTTTCTCAGTCAGAAGAAAATGGCGAGAAAGTGTATGCCGAGAATGAAGTTCCGTCTACGGAGCACCTCGTGCGCCCGCGGCCTTCATCGGGTGGAGCGTGATGTCCTTCGAGAACTGGCCTTTGCCGAAATTCG
This sequence comes from Roseibium sp., assembly GCF_039982295.1. Taxonomy (GTDB): domain Bacteria; phylum Pseudomonadota; class Alphaproteobacteria; order Rhizobiales; family Stappiaceae; genus Roseibium. The sequence goes on along the minus strand of NZ_JBDWYP010000074.1, from coordinate 14,290 downwards.
AAATTAGGCAGGACGATATCGCAATGTGGAACGCCGCAATGTCCCTATCCGGGCAGCCGCTTCCGCTTGCGGGTGGGGCGCATTTCACCTTCACGCCCTGCACAGATTTGTCTTCGCTCACCGGGGTTCTGACATCCGTGGTCTCCAATGGCCGGGTGCGCGCGTACATCGGCATGGAAGATTTCCCGTTTGGAAGCCTTTCCGGGGCCAGCCTTTCGATAAATGACCTCCGCGACATGCCGGAGGATCTAGCCGCCGCGTTGCGCCAGGGAATGATCCAGACAGTGCTTGATTCTGTAGGGGCCGAGCTGCAATCCTCTTTCGAGATCGGCCAAGAGTTAAGCGTATCGGAAGTCTCGGACGGAGACCAGTCTCAGGATCTAAGCTGGTTCGAAGTGGTTTTGCAACGGGAGCGGGAGGGCCAGATCGTGTTTGTCCTCGGCGTAGCGCCCGCAATTGCTTGTAGCGAGCTTGCCGCCCGTCTTCCCAGTGCCGACGCGTTCGGTTCGGAACTTGGGCGCATGATCCCGATCCGGGTCGAGCGTTTGGTGGGGACTGCAGAATTGTTGTGGTCGGAAGTGTCCAACCTGGCGCCGGGCGACTGCATACTGATATCGCCTACGGAAGCCGATGGCCATCTTGCAGTTGTCGCGAGCGACCGAGTATTCTCTTTCGCACAGGCTGAAGGCAACTGGGCATGTGCGAAGGCCATTCCCCTGAAGCAAATGCTGTCCAAGCGGAGCGAAACGGCTTTCGCTTTCGAGGGCAATGGCGGCCTCGACACCGGAGTAGCCGACGATGAAGTCGGGAGTTTTAGCGTCGAAGCACCACTCCGGATAGGGCTGTCATTCCGACTGGGTAGCGCGTGTCTTTCGGCGAGCGATGTTGCAGGTTGGAAATTGGGCTCGGTCACGGATTTGCCGGACGGCCTTAAAGACAACGACGCCAGTGTCAGGGTTGTGTCCAACGACACAACGATCGGCCAAGGGGATCTGGTACGTGTTGGAGATCGCATCGGCGTAAGGTTAAGCCGCGTTTTTCTGGACAACTGATTCTTCCTGGTGTTGAAAATTTATGGATCCACTTAATCTAATCCTTGCGTTGGGAGCTGCCGCACTCGTTCCTTTCCTGGCAGTCGTCGCGACATCCTTTATCAAGATAGCTGTTGTTTTGATGCTGGTCCGCAATGCACTTGGTGTGCAACAGATTCCCCCCAACATGGCTCTGAATGCGCTCGCCATCATCCTGTCTGGCTATGTGATGGCGCCGGTGTTTGTCCAGACATTCATGATCGTGCAAGAGGGCAATTTCAAATTTGGTAACCTGCAAGGCCTGCAGGAAGCCTATACCGCCAGCAAGGGGCCATTGATCGAGTTTTTGGACAAGCACGCGGCGGAGCGGGAGAAGTTGTTTTTCCTAAAGGCAACAGCTCAGCTTTGGCCGACCGAACTGGCCAACACTATCGACGAGAACAGCATATTCGTCATTCTCCCGGCCTTTACTGTCAGCCAGCTGCGAGAAGCTTTCGAAATTGGTTTCTTATTGTACCTGCCGTTTATCGCGATCGATCTTGTGGTATCCAACATTTTGCTGGCGATGGGCATGATGATGGTTTCGCCTCTGACAATTTCGCTGCCGTTCAAGCTGTTTCTGTTCGTGATGGTGGACGGCTGGTCCAGGCTCATCCTGGGTTTGGTCAAGACCTATATCTAAAGGAAGCACCTGATCGATGGCACCGGCCGATGCACTCCATGTTACCACCGAGGCAATGTTTCTTGTGCTTTTGCTCTCGATGCCGCCAATTCTGGTGGCTTCGATCGTGGGACTTGTCGTCAGTTTGTTGCAGGCTCTGACTCAAATCCAGGAACAGACGCTTCCGTTCGCCGCCAAGTTGGTTGCGGTCGCAATCACGATGGCGGCAACTGCAGGTTTTCTCGGCGCTGAAATGTTCAATTTCACCGCTAATTTGTTCGACACCTTTCCCGAGCTTACGAGATAGCCGCCGATGTGGGATGTGATCGCGGCCTTCCAGAGTTACGAGAAGCTGATGATCTCGCTGGCGATGTCGTTGCCGAGAGTCTACGCATTCGTCGCTATCTCGGGAATCTTGAGCACTGGCGCCGTACCGCGGCTCGCGCGCAACGGTGCCATCCTGATCCTTGCTCTTCCCCTCGTACCGGTCAATCTGACGCATAGTTCAATCATCGGAGACTCGCTGCCGACACTCGCTCTCTACTTTGCGAAGGAGTACGCGATCGGATTTTTGATTGGATACATGATCGGCTGGATTTTCTGGTCAGTGACGGCGGCGGGCGACTTCATGGACAACCAGCGCGGCGCCGCGATCGCATCCAGTATCGATCCATTGCTCGGTCAGGAAACAACGCCACTTGGAAACCTCTTTTCCCAAGCCTTTCTGACCTACATGTACTCGATCGGAGGCATCCTCGTTATCCTCGGCCTCTTGTATAAGAGTTTCGAACTCTGGCCCGTTACCAGAATGCTACCGATCGTCTCCGAGCAGTTTCCTGTCCTGATTCTTGAGATCCTGGACCTCGGCATGCGGACCATGTTCATTCTTGCCGCGCCTGTGATCGCCTTGATGTTTCTGTCGGAGCTTGCACTCGCCCTGGTCAGCCGGTTTGCTCCGCAGATCCAGGTCTTTATCCTTTCGATGGGTATCAAGAGCGGGATAGCAATGCTGGTCCTGGTTTTCTACATCAAGATCCTGTTCCCCTATGCTGCTGAGGGTCAGGCTTTGCTTTTCGACAACACCAATCGTCTTTATGAAATTTTCGAAGCCGGAACCGACATATTGTCAAACATTTCAGGTGATGCGGGCAACCGGCCATGAGTCAACAACAAACCGGCGAAAAGACCGAGCAACCGACGCCGAAGAAGCTCAGGGACGCGCGGAAGAAGGGTCAGGTTGCCCGCAGTCAGGATCTTGTGACGACGGTTTCGCTCCTAGGTGTGATCGCCTACATTTGGGTCGTCTGGGATTACATGTTTTTTAAGTTCGTGGAGATGCTGGATATCGTTGCCGCGTTGCACGGGACCAATTTTCGCACGAGCGCCTATGGCGCGATGCAGGCAATCTTCGAAGTGGCGGTTGTTGTCACACTGCCTCTGCTTGGCGTTGTTTTCGTGCTCGGCGTTGCGGGTAACTATTTTCAGTTCGGGTCGCTTTTCGCATTCGAAAATCTCAAGCCGAAGATTGAAAACATCAGCCCTGCGAAAGGATTGAAAAAGATTTTTTCGATCAAGCAACTGGTGGAGTTCCTCAAGTCCTTGGTCAAAATTGTTTTCCTTTCGGTTCTTCTGTTTTTTGTTATCAGGGATGCGATCGGTCCCTACATGAACGCCGTACAATGCGGCATGCAATGCCTGATGGCGGTCACCAGCTCCATGCTGCTGACGACGCTGTTATTCACAGCTCTGGCTTTCGCCATCGTCTCCGCACTGGATTTCATCTTTCAGAAGTTTCAGCACAAAAAAGAATTGATGATGACCAAGACCGAAGTCCAGCGCGAATTCAAGGAAACGGAGGGCGATCCCCTTATCAAAGGCAGGCGCAAGCAAATCGCACAGGAGATGGTGTTGAGTGACGGGATCGAGCGGACGCGCAAGGCAACGGCAGTGATTGTCAACCCGACTCATTTTGCGGTTGTCATCGACTACAAGCCCGAAATCGCGCCCTTGCCTTTGATTGTCGCCAAGGGCCGCAACCTGCAAGCCCATGAATTGAGAACCGAAGCGGAGAAGCACGGCGTACCCGTGTTCAGAAACGTGCTGCTCGCGCGCTCATTGTACGCGGACTCCGATGTCGGCACCTTCGTTCCCGATGAATGGTTTGAGGTCATCGCGAAGATTCTTGTGTGGGTCGACAAGAACCGGGAGGCGCTTTACACGGATCCGCTCAATCATGGCGTAGTCGACATGGAGGGTGGCAATTTCTTGCAATAGGTTTTACCAGCCAGACTTGGTGCAAGGCGTCCGCGTCGGTTTGTTTTAATCTCTCGTCTGCCAGTTAGCTGGGCCTACATCTTTCCGGGATCAGATGTTCCGGATTTACACTCGGCTTTGGGTGGGGTATCCGTGACGCGCCCCTTGTTCGGAGATCCGGACCACACGTTCACTTGACTATCCAAAACCCGTCGAGTTGCTGCGCCGAGCAAGAGGCTGCGGCCCGAGAATCTTTCGCAGCATCGTGCGTCCTGGCCGATACCCCACAAAAAGTCATGCAAGACGCCTATTGTGGGGTATTCTTCGTGTTTCGGTTGAGGAATAGGCTTTTGCTCACTTGAGCTTGGTATCAAGGCTTCAGAACGATGGCGTCCGTCTCTATTGCCGGAAGCGAGCCGTCCTCTTCACAGTAGGCGGGTTCGTCCGCGTCGAAGTTCTCAATCCAGTCCGAGACGCCGATTGATTGACGAGCGAAATCGCTGACCTGTTCGACAAAACTGTCGACGGACCAGATCTGCAGCGTCAACAGGAAAACGCCAGCATCGTCCTCCATGCCAAGGCACGACATGTTCTCGATGTTGAATGCAAGCGTTTGTCTAAGCAAGGCGGCTTGACGTGCGAGCGGCATGGACGGTTCCAATTGTCCTACCGGAGACAGCAGCCGCACGCATCCGACCGTTCCGTCAAAACATATCGCAATGATACCTTCGTCGCCGAATTCAGCGGTTGCGACATCGTCCGGACCAAGAGACAACCGGCTTAAACCCGTCTGGTGTGAGAATTCAGCCAGTGCGTTGTTGACCTCATGACGCGTGATCATGCGTGTAATCCCAACCGCAAAAAATCAAAACCTATTTGAACGCTCTTGTGTTGTAACCTCCGGTGGCGTTTCAGCCCCGTCACACTGCGCCGCTTGTCCGACGCACCGCCGCCCACAGAGCGATACGCCTTGCCGAGTGAACCGTATCGTGCCATCAAATAAACTCAGCTTAAAGCGACAAGCTCTAATGCTTGGAAATAAAAAATGTTATCATTTGCCTTTGAAGGGGTCGGTGTTAAAAAATCCAGTCAAAACCGGTTTGCGATCTTCGGTCTCTGGTTCCGCAGAAGCGATTGGGTTTGGTGCTACTTCAAAAGGTCTAAACAGACGCAATATATCGGAATTGTCTCCAGCGGTTTGCCGCGATTTTTCATGCGTCTTTTTCAAAGTGCTGACTATGGTGCTGAAGCCGCCGTGTCCTTCACCGGAGGCCACAGCTTGGATACCTCGTTTTTTATACATTCGCTCCGAGGTTTTTCCGATTGGGTCTGAGTCAAAAACACCAACGATAGGAGTAGCCGGTTTGTTGTCGGCAGCAGCCCTCCTTCGTTGCAGTCCCTTGATAGCAGAATTGGTGCCATATTTTTCGGCGAGCATGTAGGCAATAGCACCAGCAGCCCAGGCGAATTTTTTGAATTTTCCTGCCCTCATTTTGGATTCAACGCAGATGTTGCCAAACTCATCTGTAGAAAAGATAAGCTCTGGAGGGCCCGCTGATGCCATTGCTCTCGCGCCTGTCGACAGTTTTTCCATGGAACGGTCCAGGATCAAACCACCAAGTATCTTGCCTTTGGCTTCCGCAGCTTGAAGAACATTTGCAGCAGTGTTGCCGCCCATACTGTAACCGTGGAGGACGATCCGCTCCGGAGAGACACCGGACTCCAGAAGCTGGTTTAAGATGGCGACACCGTCCTCAACCATGCTTTGGTTGCATGTTATGCCACTCGAAGATTGTCCATAGCCTCGATAATTCAGGGCAAGGACATTGGCTTGCATCTCGTTGGTATAGGATGTCGCGAGTGAGGACATATGTTCTACCGGAAGGCCGTGGCCGCCGAGAATCACAACAACGGGTCTATCGTTCTCTGTAAAATCCGGAACAGATGTTGATTCATATTCAGATGGCTTGATCCCCGCATCCATTGCGTTCAATTTCTCGATAGGATCGTCGGTGGTTACTTTCGGCTGCTGCGTCACTTTGTACGCGAATCCGGAAAGTGTCTGTACACTCGGACCTCTCCCCCACCGAGATCGTGCCTCGAAGGAGAGCTTGACATCTCGAGAGAGAACACGGTTGTACGTCGCGCCATTTGCTTCGAATTCATAGCAGACAGGTTGTTCGGGCAATGATACCGGCTTTTGGACGCCGCCTCGAAGCAGCGCGGCGCGCCAACAAAGCAGTCCGGGCCAAGCTGTCCACCGCCGTATTGATCGCGGCCCTGTAGGCGTGCGGCCAGTGAAGTTGGGCGTTACGCGAGAAATCAACCGATATACGATGCTTCTGTTAAGCCAAGCGCTGGAATCCTTGAAACTCAACTTGCCTTCGGAGGCAGCGGCGTGGCGAAACGCCTCCGCACTCGAGGTCCGGACTGTGGGTGCGTAGGTTCGGCAGCCGAAAAGTTGGAGAGAGGTGGAAAGTCCCGGAAATGACATCTTGGCTCCTCGACGCGACATCTACCAGCCAATACGGCGGAACAACGCGCAGTCGTTCATTGTGAGGAATTCTATTGAACCGAAGGCTACCAGTGAGATGTCAGGTGCGCTGTATCATAGAGCACAGGGGGCGAGGCTTCGACTTGGCCGTTCACGATTCGCCGTTTGGTTGGCGTTTTGCGAGCAGAACGTCGCCGCCGGGGCCTGGCCGAAGGACGAGGGGCAGGAAATGGCGCCTCTCCGACCCCTACGTGAGCTTGTCCGTCAGTAACTTTTGCTGGGCGAAGGTTGGCTATTGTCCAAGAGGCGCACTACGTTGAAGCGCTATCATGCCGCAGTTTCCGGTGTTTTGGTTGATTTACCCGGAATGCGCCGGTGAAGCCAATTCCGATCGGCCTGTGTCTGGTCCGAGGCATCGCCCAGGCTTGAATGGCGTTCCCGCGCCTTCACTTCTTGAGGCGGAGCAATTTGCAATCATACCAGGCCCAAATTCCAATTGCCCACAAACCCTAGAGCTAGGGCAGTACATTCGGCCCCCACTTTTTGCGGCGGGAACGCCCGCCCAAACTTCGTTCGGCGGTATCTGTGTGCCGGGCGCAACATAGGAGCCCGGACGCTTATTGCTTTTGCGTGTCACGCGGGGGGGGGGGCACAGCGGGGTCGAATCGGTGCCGACCGCTGCGTTTTCTTCGATAATGACGAGCCTGGCTAGAACGAGTGTTTCCTGGCTGGAGGAATTCCTCATCAGCTTGGCCCCGGCCCCGATGAAAGACCCGTCATGCAGCTCGATCAGCGACGGATCGCAAGTGTTTTTCGAATTGATTGTTGCGCTTCTGCCGACTTTCGTTGTCATGGCGCGGTAGTCGACGTTGCAAAGGGGAGTGCGCAGTTTACATGGCAGAAACGTGTTCAAGATGCGGTCGGAAAAACCGTAGTCGTAGAGGCTGCCCGCGACGGCTGCGCCGCCAACCAGCGAAAGCTCCGCGACAATCGAGGCGAAACTCACTTCGATCGCGATCGGCGACAAGCTCTCTCGGTACAGCTCGACATGCGGCCCGCGTGGTGTACCATGTTCGACGGAATTAAAGGCATTTGTAATTTTGCGCCCTATTCTGCCTCGGGGTGGAAAGATTGACTCGAGACTTCTCGCCAATGCTCGTGGATATTCCCTCTGGAAATTACTTATGTGATCATTCCGAAGCGGTGGTGGGTTTAGTGTTACCGAAGAGGCAGATTTCATTATGAGACATCTGGCTCAGGGAAATGCAGGCAATAAACAACCCAGAGTTTTTGTCAGGGGTAGAATTAATCCTTGAAACATCGTTGTCATGATGCGTGGGGCGACAGGCGATTTCTTCAATCTGCCGCGCGGAGGGCGACTTCAGGCTGCAGAACAGAGAAAGGCAGCGTTCGTTTTCGTCACCCGACCGATCACTTCGCGCGGCAAACGTGTTCTGCGGGAGAAAAGGAGGACAGATAAATAATCTGTCCTCCCGCGACCTGATCGTTGCGAGCCTCCAGGCACCGCGCCGACAGAAACTGTCCTTCAAGGAAAGCCGACTGTCGCTGTCCGGGAAACCTCACGACGGTGATGGTCATACCGCACAAGAGCGGATGAGCTGCGGGGAAGCATGAGTTGCGTGCCACGCGATCCGGGGGAATCGATTCGCCGATGGACGCAAGAATTTCGAGCGCGGTTGACTTCAGCTGCCCGCGGTTTTGCTAATTCTGCAGAATGGAGAGCTTTTTCGATGCCGCCACTGCGCGGACCTTTTTTCGGAGGATTCAGTGTGGTCATTGAGAGAAGCGAAAATTAACTAATTGAAAAATAATAATTTTTCTTTCTTTTTGGCACAATGAGTCCGCTCCAGGCTTGAGCCCGTCAGCAGGTTCCGAACGCTGACCTTCGCTTTGAAATTTCTATCGCCGCCAAAAGCCTTGCGCGCACTGTTGCCTTCATGCATGCTTGACGGTGAAATTGAATTTAGCGGGAAACAAACCGTCAGAGGCTTTTGATGTGTGCAAACGAATACATGCCCGAGGAGCGCGACACGATCGCCAAGATCGAGGGTTTCTCGCACAAGCTCTCGGATCGCTTGCAGACCATGCGGGAAATGACCTATCCGCCCGAAGCCAAAAAGGTCTTCAATCGCACTTTTTCGACCACGGATCTCGTGCGCCTGCTCGGTGTGCCCGAGAGCACATTGAGGACGCTGACCCTCGAGGGCAGGGGGCCACTGCCGTTTCGGGCTGAAAACAATCGTCGGATATACACAATCGAGCAGCTGTGGGAATTGCGTTCGTTTCTCGCCGAATTGCGTCCTGACGACGCGATCAGGTTACTACCTCATCGGAGGCCCGGGGAAAAGCTGCAGATCATCGCGGCCGCGAATTTCAAGGGCGGCAGCTCGAAAACCACGACGTCGGTGAACCTGGCCCACTATCTAGCGCTGCAGGGATATCGAGTGCTTTGCATCGATCTGGATCCACAGGCGTCGATGACGACCACGTTCGGAATTCAGCCGGATCGTGATCTGCGCGCCGGCGAGGGTGATGAAGAACGGACCGACACGGCATACGACGCGCTCAGATACGACAATTTCCGGGTTCCGTTCTCGGAGGTAATCCGGGAGACTTATTTTCCCGGAATCCATCTGGTCTGTGGCAATCTTCGGCTGATGGACTTTGAATATGATACGCCGACGGCCTTATCGGAACGCAGTACTGACGAGCTTGGCCTGTTCTTTCAACGGCTCGACGCCGTGATCCGGTCTGTCGAGGACAACTACGATATTGTGGTGCTCGATACGCCACCTTCTCTCGGATATACCACGATGGCAGCCCTATACGCCGCCACGGGACTGATCATCACGGTGCATCCTGCCATGCTCGACGTCTCGTCCTGCTCCCAGTTTCTCAAAATGATCGCCGACGTGACGCACACCCTGTCAGAGGGCGGTGCGGTATTCGAACATGATTTCACCAGATTTCTGCTGACGCGTGTCAATCCGAACGATGGTCCTCAGAAAATCATGTCGGGAACAATGCGCGATCTCTTCGGAGCAGATGTGCTGGTTGCAGAGGCGGTGGAGTCGACCGCGATCGCATCCGCGGGCGTCGCGAAGAAGACACTCTACGAGATCGAACCCGGTGAAATCGGCCGGGAAACGCTCAAGCGTGCTCTGGAGAGTGCGGATCGGGTGAATGCAGAAATCCTGGAGTTAATCCGCGCGGTGTGGGGCAGGGAGGCGCGATGATGAAAAAGTCGATCGTGAAGATGATGTCCGATGCGTCAACCGCGGCGGCCACTGAGAAGCAAGTGGCGCCTGAGGACGGTGCCTCTCGTAAGGTGACGACGCCGGTCGTGAACTCGATGGGGCGTGCGCTTTCGCAATTGCGTGAGGACAGCATTGTCCTGCTGGATCCTTCCAAGATCGATTCCTCGCCCTTTTCGGACCGATTTGAGACCGACGACGAAGCGAAGGAAGCGCTGGAGGAATTGAAGTCGTCCATTCACATCGAGGGTCAAAAATTGCCGATCCTGGTGCGACCCCATCCTGAAGAGGCTGGACGTTACCAACTGGCTTACGGTCATAGGCGACTTGCCGCGGTCAAATCGCTCATGGAAGAGGCATCCAAGCCGGAAAGCGTGAAGGTCAAGGCCTATGTGAGAAAGCTGTCCGATGAGGAACTGATCAAGGAGCAGTCGCTCGAGAACGGCGTCCGGGAAAATCTGACCTTTGTGGAAATGGCCGTCTGGGCGGCTCAGCTTCGCCAAGCTGGGCTCAAGCAACGCGAGATGGAACCGGTTCTCGGTCAGGTTCAAACGGTTATTTCCAATATGCTGAAGGTCGCCGACACCATTCCGACCGACGTTCTTCACGCGATTGGTCGCGCGAAGAACGTCGGTCGGCCTGCATGGATGAAATTCGCCCGGGCCTTTTCGGATCCGAACGCGGAAGAACGGATCCGTGACGTTATAGCGAGTGATAGGTTCCGCGAGGCTTCTGCGCCGGAGCGAATGGCGATTGCAACCGAGGCTGCCAGAGGCAGAGGGAGATCCAGGACAACGAATCCGGGTTATCTGCCCTTACGGAAGCTGGCGGCTGATGGCGTGCTCGTCGCCAGTGTGAGGAAAAGCGGCGGCGCCACAGTTTTTTCGGTGCCACGGGCAGAAACTGACTTCGCTGACTGGCTGTCAGACGAACTTCCGGAGCTTTATCGGAAGTTCATGACGGGACAAGATAGCGACAACAGAACGCGGTAAGCCGAGGTCAAGCAACCTGTTGGCGCCGTAAACCAAGATGGGTGCCCACGCCTTGGCAAAGGCAATCCAAGACCGGAGGATTGGAACGCGAGAACATCAAGATCAAATGAAAAGAGACTGAAACGGCGGCAACCGTTCAGTCCCTAATTCACGAGTTCATCCTAAATAGACTGGATGGGAACCTCGACACAATCCCATGCTAGGTCAATTCCGAATCACGTGCAAGAGCAATCTTGGGCGAATGGATTTCTGAATTCGTCAGGATGAACCATCCAGTTTGATAAACGCCGTGCGCCTTGGCGCGCTGGTGAATGGAGGTTTTCATGCCTGCTGTTTCGACCGTCTCTTCCCTGAGGAAGATGACGCCTGGGATGCTTGCGTCCCAACATCTTGCGATGGCCAACGATATTCCCGACATCGGAAAGTCCGAGGTTGCAATTGCCCTCAAAAGAGCAGCTCAACCGCTCGGTCTGACATCAACCGCTTATCACGTTCTGGATATCTTGCTCGGACTGTCCAAAAGTGATGACTGGCAAGGGTCAAATCGACCGATCGTCGCGATATCGAATGAGAAACTTGCGGCCTACGTCGGCCGAAGCGAACGTACGGTCATTCGAGCGATCAAATCTCTCGTTGAGGCCCGTATACTTGCCTATCGTGACAGTTCGACGGGTCGACGCTGGGTGCATCGCGACAATCGCGGTGAGATGACGTTCGCGTATGGGCTCGATTTCACGCCGGCGCGCGTTCGATACCGGGAAATCAAGCGGTTGGCCGACAGTTGGCAGGCCGAACTCAATGCGGTCAGAGAGGCTCGCAGGTCGGTCACGAGGACGTCCAGGGCGATCGTCGATGCGATCGAAGCCGCACCACAGGCCGAACTATCCGACTTTCTGGGCCAGATGAATGCCTTGCTGGACTGCGGCATGGAGCCTTGTCTGAAAGCAGCAGCGTTGAAGGATCTCTACGAGCTACTCTTGGAGGCGGTGGTTGAACCTAGCATGCAAACCTCTGAAGAAGATGATATGAGTCAAACGACAGGCGAGGGTGACATCAGCGTCATGCAATTATCTAAAACAAGCTCATCAGACTCTCTAAGAAATAATCGGCCATTCGCTAAAGCGAATAAATCAACCAAAAAATCGAACGACGCTAACCGCGTCGAAATAGCTCCTGAAGAGGCGCAAGCGGAAGGGCCTACACTCCCAAGTAGTCGTCGGCATAGCCGGAAAGGCTCGAGGTGCATCGCTTCCAGCAGTCTTAACGGATTGGATTCAGTTTCAATTTCCCTTGTTGAAACTGCTTGTCCGACAGTTCAGGATGATTTTGGCGTCACATTCAAGACGTGGCCCGAACTAATTTCTGCGGCACACATCCTTAGACTTGGCATCGGTCTGAGCGAAGCAGCCTACGCCGACGCGTGCAGCCGTCTTGGACGTGAGCTCGCCGCGGCAATTCTGGCCGTCGTCGCTGAGAAGGCTTTGCGCGATCCTGTGAAGATCAACTCACCCGGTGGATATTTCCGGGCATGCTGTGAACGGGCAGACACTGGCCAGCTCGCGTTAGCTCGTTCTTTGTTCGGGCTCGCCCGAAAGAGGGACACGAGGTAAAATCAGAAGTGACAAAGCGATTTCGCCCCCTACGGCAACCGCCGCGCAATTGACTGTTTCTATACGGTATGTAGAGTGTGTCTGATTTGTAATTTAGCAGAATATGCTATGGGTACCGAATGACGCGCGTCAAATGGCCAAGCTCTTGGGTGGGACCTCAGCTTTAAGGAACTCGAACTGCTGGAGGACAAGCTAACCCACACGCTTTGTGCGCAGGGCCCAGTCTTGGTTTGAGGTTACGACGGCGATCAGGCTTTAACATTTTGAACAGACGGAATCACTACACCAGAGCTTGCGTATTTACTGTTTGCTCATCGTGACCTTGAAGTCGATCCGGTGCTGTCGGATCATTGCCGACAATCACAAGGCCGCATGGTCTGGCAAAAGAGCACCGGATATAACCAAAGAGCGCGCGGGGAAAGGCTGAGATCACGTGCCCTGAAAAATTAGATAACCGAGAGCCGGACTGACATCTCGGTTCCGGGAGAAGATGATTTCGCTCGCACGTCCGACGTTCGAGCGTATCTCATGATGCCAAAAATCCGCGTATGGGAGCGTTGCGCGTCGGCTTAGGATTTGAGCATTGCGGTGGCTAAATCCCGGAAGAAAAGAGCGCTCTAATCCGCTCGAGGAATTGTGTATGCCAGCAGCGTTTCGGGGGGAGGTCACGCATAGTCTCAGGCAAATTTACATGTTGCAGGTTCTTGAAGTCAGCAGCCAAAAAGCTTCCAAGGCTAGCTTTGTCAAAGCTAGCGCCAATTAAATTCGTGCCTTTTAGCTTTGTATCTCTGGAAAATGCTACGCCCGAAAGCGTTGCGTTGCTCAGATCGAGCTCGCGCAGATCCCTCCCAGATAAATCTACTCCCTTCAAGTCGGCTCCACTCAGTTTTTTAAAGCCCGCGCCCAAAAAACTTCGAAGACTCGTATTGTCAATCAAAGCCCCACGAAAATGCGTGTTCTCCAGCTTTGTATATTTTGAAAACGTCACGCCCTGAAGATCGACGTTAGAAAGATCGACGCTGCGAAGATCCATTCCAGACAAATCTAGACCACTCAAGTTGGCGCCATTCAGTTTTTTAAAGCCTGCGCCTAAAAAACTTCGAAGGCTCCTTTTGTCAAAACGAGCTCCGCTTAAATTCGCGTCCAACATCTTTGTCCTATTGGAGAATCTTACGCTCATAAGGCTGGCACCGGTCAGATCGACCCCGGCCAGGTTCATTCCGGACAAATTCAAGCCACTCAGGTCGGCGAAGTTCAGGTCTTTGGAGCCTCCTGCAAGAAAGCTCCGAAGCCTTGTAGCGTCAAACTTAGGCACGTCGACATCACCCAGCTTTTTGGTGCTATCAACGCTCACGTGTTGAAGTTCGGAGCCTTTTGTATCTTCGTAAGCGTCGCACGCTGCCTTAATGCGCGGCGATGCATAGGCCTTCCAAATTCCTTCTTTACGAGGCTGGCCCTCTCGGCTCACCTTAAATCTTCGTAATCCCCTAATATTAGGAGATCGAATTTGGCCCCGAACTGGATTCCCAGAGCTCACGCTCTCTGCCTGCCGTGTATTTCACGCGCTAAATTCACTGACAGACGCATCCCCAAAACCGCACAATTCAATTTGGGTTGGACATTTGTAGACGGCTGAAGAAAACTAATCACTTAGCAAAACCTCAATTACCTAGCCATAGATTAATGACCATCCATAAACATACTCAAAGGCCAACCAACCGAAGTGCCAATTGATACAACCTTTGGTAACCAGGGCTAGATTCACATTCGAAGTGCTGACCTGTGACCTGCACGGGATTTTTCCTCCACTGTTGATTGGAGTCCGACCCAAATTTGGAGTGCTACCCAACGTGCCCCCGGGTCGGGCTAGAGTTTTCCGGACCAAATCAGGAACACGGGCTGGCTGCACGTTCCGATTTCATCAGGTCCATCGGCACCTTGTTACCGATGGCACCGTGAGGTCTGTGTTCGTTG
>NZ_JBDWYP010000073.1:0-7571 GCF_039982295.1 Roseibium sp. | reverse complement strand
CGCGCAGAAAGCCAGAGGAAACAAGGCCTGTTTGGTGGTGATGAGGAAGGGCCGTCCACTTCCCTGCCCCTTCCATGATCTTTGTCGTCCTCGACATTTTCTCAGTGATTGCGCACTTGAGCTCTTGCTCGCTGATAAGGAACGTCACCTTGCCTGTAAGCTTGGCCTCGCCGATCTGTCCCCCTTGCTTCTCGATCGCGCGAAACAGGGTGCTTGTCACCCTGAAGCGATATCGGTCACGCGCAGTGAGGTCGCTGATATGAGGAAGTGATCCTCCCCAAAAGTCGCGCGACCGTTGCCGGTTTTCCGCTCGACGGCTCTCCTGTAGCTGACGGTGCTCTGCGACCCATGCCTTCACCTTCGGGTGCAGCGCTCGCATATGGTCAAGGCTTTCGTCGTCTTCATCGAAGGGTGGTGGTTCCGCAACGGACTCAGCGTCGCGAGATGGGATGGACGCAGGTACTGGCGGTCTACCACTGCCCCGCGCTGGCTTGATTGAAGGGGGGGTCTTTTGGGGCGGTTCGAATGACGGCAAAGGAGGCATTTCAGGAGCACGGCCAACGGCCTTTTTCTGCCAGTAGCCCAAGGGTGGCGTAGGGATTTGGCGCTTTCGACAAAGAGCGGCCAAGCCTGGCCCGTTCGTCGCGAGTTGAGCGCCAAGCTTGCTCATGGGGGTCTGCCAGACCAGTTCGTAAAGTTCCTCGCGAGAAATTTCCCCTGCGGGGCGGGTAACGATGTCATCCATGTGAGCCCTTTCTCTCTCGTAAATTCTCCATGAAATTGACTGCCGCCTTTGTACCACCCCTTTACTTGTACTTAATGTTGTACATATAGAGGGGGGCAAAGGAGAGTCGACATGGATGTTATGACCTACTCAGACGCACGAGCTCAACTGAAGGGCGTCATGGATCGAGCGATCCACGACAAGCAGGAAGTTGTCGTGACGCGCAAGAAGGGCGAGTCCGTTGTGGTCGTGTCCTTGGACACTTGGAACGCCGTCAACGAGACGTTGCACCTCCTGTCCACACCGAAAAACGCATCCCGCTTGCGCGCGTCGATCGCGCAACTCGATGCGGGAACTGGCGAAGAGCGTGAGCTTACCGAGTGAAGCTGGTTTTTTCCGATCAGGCCTGGGAAGATTATCAGTACTGGGTCAGCACCAACGACAAGGTACGTGACCGGATCAACGAGCTGATCAAGCAATGCAAGCGGACCCCCTTCAAAGGAACCGGCAAGCCGGAACCTTTGAAGGGGGATCTGACCGGCTGGTGGTCACGGCGGATTTCTCAGGAAGATCGAATGGTCTACCGGGTTAGTGGTACTGGCGACGGCCAGAGCCTAGAGATTGCACAACTGCGGTTTCATTACTGAATTTCCTGTCTGTTGCTTCATGGAGATGGTTGTGAACAGAGCGGGGGCGTAGCCATAGCTCTATAGCTTCTCGCCAGTTTTGCTTTCGTGCCATTCGCGTATGCGCATGCATAGAAGGCCGACCAAAGGTGCTTCGAATAAGGGAATAATCGCATCGTCTGGCGTAAACGAAGGCGCTTCGTACTGGTCCATCGACCATGTACCGATAATCTCTCCGTCACGGGTCACGACTGAGCCATCATCGCAGAGATTGATCGGATAGATCAAAGCTCCATCAGACGGGACGCCGTAGCGCTGCCACGCTTCTCGAAGCGAGTCTCCCGTCAGCTGCGTTGGAGGATCAAGCGGCGGCAACTCGGGCTTCGGCTCGCGCTTCCCGGTTTTCCTTCGTTGTTTCCCCTGCCGCCAAGGTGGTGAAGGGTTTTCAGCTGCACGCTCCATTTGCCGACGAAGGTTTCCCTCGTCAAAAGCCCCGCCTGAACTGATCTGATCCTGAAAGACAGCAGCGTAGCCGATAATCTCTGGCATCCGTCCCTCGCTCGCAGGGATGCTTGGGATCGATGTGTTGAACTTTGGGGCGAAGGAACGAATGGCCGTGCTTTCCCTTTCGTGCATTTCGTCAGGTGGGCAGGGTGCCAGAGCGAGAGACCACGGCAGTGAGACGTCAGAAACACGGTGGTAGAAACGGCCCAAGCTATCAATTGGTCGCTCCGTCAGGTCCCATGACTGCCCTATGTAGACAATCTCCTCCGCGCAGCCGATCAAGTAAACGCCGCTTCTCTGCTTAAGCCCAGTGTAAAGAGCATTCAGATCTCGATGTGGATTGCGGACAAAGACCTGCCGTCTCCATGCCAGGAATTGTTTATGGTTATTCAGCATCTATGCCTATTGTCAGTCAGTCTGTGATCATCTTTCGTAATTTGTCTTAATAACTCAATTTCCATTTTCGCCACATACCCACAAACCCACATTTTTTCATTTATGGGTCACGGTGGGTCTTGCCGGATGGGTAGCCAATGATGATGCCTATGGCCGGATCAACAATTTTCTCAATGTCTTCTTGCAGGCCTTGCGTCCGGATCATTGCAAAAATACGAATTTCTGCGTCCGGGCAGACAGCCCGAAGGAGTTCCGCGCAAGCAAAGCTTGTCCGTCCCATGGTCAGAACATCATCCACGATGGTGATCTTGTTCGGCACGAAGAACGGTCTCTCCGCCTCGATGCTTTCCAGGTGAATAGGGACAAGTGGTCTTTCCGCCGCCGGTGAATTTGACGAACGCGGTATAGCCCTCGTTCTTTTCAGATAGGTTTGTACATCTTGGCCGAACCCGTGCTCGTGCAACACGTCGCAGATCACCTTGGCAGGCCAAAGCGCCCCATCAGGGAGTGGCGCCGAGCGCGGTACCGGCACCAAAGTGACATCAGGCCCGAGAAAAGGCCGCAGAGCGTCCGCCTTCGAGTCTTGCAGGTGCGGAACGGTCGAGGCGATGACATTGACCCGGCCAGCCTTGATCGCGCCACAGGCTTTTCGGGAGGTTACAGACAGCTCCGAGCTACCGCGTGGGGAATAGTTGGCGAAGGTGCCATACTCATAGCTCGAAGGCACGAACGCCCCCAGCAGTGTAGTTCGGAATATCGAGCAAGATATCGGGTAGGTCTTCACGGCGCAGGATTTGTGCTCCGTACTCGATGAGCTGCTTCGGCCAAGTTAGGTTCGGATTGGTTGCAACGTTCTCAAGCAGGTAGAGATCGCGGCCAAGCCGGATAGCTTCCCATCCCTGGTGGCGGGTCCCGCTCTTCTCACTTGCTTCGATCACGATGGTAGCATCGCAGATGAGCGCCATCGTCCGGTTACGGCGCGGGAAATTCTCGCTCTTGCCTGGATAACCTTCGGGAAACTGGGAAATCGCTAGGTGATCACGCTTGATCTCTTCAAGTAGACCGGCATTCGTGGCCGGGTACGCCTTGGATAAGGGCGTGCCGAGCACAGCTATAGTGCGCCCGCCCTCTTCTATCGCAGTTCTATGCGCCACTGTGTCGATGCCTTCGGCTAGGCCGCTGACGACAATGATACCCTGCTGCACCAAGGCACGAGTGACAGCCTGTGCTCGTTTGATGCCGTCCGGGGTGGCTTTTCTTGAGCCGACAATCGCCACGCGCGAGCCTTCGGTCAAAAGCGCGGTATCACCCGCCGTGTACAACACGTCTGGTGCGTTCTTTTCTTCGACCGGGCCGAATGGCCCAAGGGCTTCTCTCGTTCTCAGCTCTGCATGCATTCTCATCATGCGGTGACGTTTCTTGCGCCGCCGCCCTCCCCTTTGTTTTTAAGCCACAAATCCCGCCTGCGCAATATTTCACACAAACCCACATTTGTGCTTTTGTTCATTTGCGGGTTATGCCCGCATCCTCTTCCAATTCTTGCGTGCGCTGTTCAATGAAGGCTTGGAGTTCACCTACCATTTTCCGATCCGTCGCACTGCACGCCGTTTTGAATCGCGTGTGCAGGCTCGCCGGAAGATCCAGGCTCAGGCGCTTGGTCGGCTCATCCGGCAGGGTCTTCGCGACCGGCTTGTCTGCCCGTGTTGTGTCATGCCCTGCCCCGCCACGTTCAAACGCGAGGATTTGGTCATCCGTTGGCTGCTGCTTCGGCTTCGGAGCCGCCGAAAATGTCTTCTTCGACATACCGCTCAATCTCTTTCGTTAGTTGGTTGATCTCGCGGGCCGCATTGCTATCGCCAGCCCACTCGAAAATCGTTTGCCCCATGGTCATACCTTCAGCGAAGGCCACCCGTTGCTCGATCTCACTTGCTAGGATTGGCAAACCCGCCTCGGCAGCCATGTTGCGAATATCTCGCCCTATGACAGTTTTCCCTATTTTGCGGGAAACCACAAACCCACATTTGAGGGAAGGCTTGAATTCCTGCGCTTCTTTGACTTGACGCACTGTCAGGTCAGATGCCCACGTCGAGAGACCGGACGGTTCGATGGGCAACGCCACAAAGTCCGATGCAACAATACAAGATCGGGCAATCTCCTCCGCGTGCGGCGGGCCGTCGATGATGGTGTGAGTATAGTCTTGGGCAAGCTTTAGCGCGTCCCGCGCCATGTTGGCCCGTGCCATGCTGACAACCTGGAAGGGCGCATCTTCGCGCAGACTTGCCCATGTTGTGGCCGAGCCTTGCTTGTCAGCGTCGATCAGAAGCACCCGGTGGCCTTGGCGTGCCAGACAGCCCGCCACGTTCACCGATAGGGTGGTTTTGCCGACGCCGCCTTTTTGGTTCAGGAAAGATATGATCATGAGTCCACCCCACCACATTCGTGGGAAAGCGTAAAGCCACAAACCCACATTTGTGCGTTTTAATTCTGGTATGCGCCTCGCTTATTGCAGAAGGCCAGAAAGTGCTTATCGGCATCCTTCACGTCGATCGCCTTGTCATGCACCCATGACCGCCACTCGTTTTCCAGCACGTATACGTCCCACCCAGGCGCAAGACGCCGCGCCTCATCATGTGTATCTGGTTTTCTGAACCGCAACGCTAGGAAGGAGGGGGCGATCACCGCCTCAGCCCCCTTGGGGCGAAAGACAACATTATCGCTTTCGATGCTCATGGTGTAGTCGGGAAGATGGTCGTGCACCGCATCATCTTCGATGATCTTCGAAATCAATCGCCTGAATTCTTTCGTGGTTGAGCCTGACCCGCACTTGTCGCGCAAGAGTTCGAGCCCACACTTCCACTTGGGTTGTGCGCCGCAATGCTTACGGGCCAGTTCATAGAGTCGCCGTTCAAGCGGTTTTCGGAGGAAAAAATACTGCTTGTTCAATGTCAGAACATGATTGTTCTCGATGGCATCAAACACCCAATCCGACAGTGTGATCTCGACATCCTGCATCCGACCGTCACGTGTCTCCCGAACGATTTCCGCGGACTCGATCAGGCCGAACACTTTAAAATATTCCTTGCCACCTTGGCGGATATTCGTCTCGATCTGCGTGCCTTGCAGTCGCCGCAGCGCATCCTTCAAGAGCTGGTAGCCTTGACCCGAGGTCTGACGGTTCGTCGCCACCAGCAAATCATGAGCCTTGAACCGCATCGACCGGTTGACTTTGCGGCCTTCATTGAGTGCAGCCATGCACTGACTGATACAGTAGATCAGCACGTCACGGTCATGGACTGTGGCCAGCCCGTAGCGTGACGGTGAGACCTCAATCGAATTATCACCATTCTGGTAGCGTCGCGGTTTCATGTCCGGCTTGGTCGAGAGGGTAAACACAGGATGTTCCATCGAGGCCATGTCGCCCTTCGGCACCGCGTCCACAATGTCGCAAACGAACAGGTCTTTTTGCGGATGCCGGTCCGGCAGGAGCGGGGAGCGTGCATTCGTCATTTCACACACCCTCTGCTCAGCTCACGATTCGTCATTTCACACACCATGGCTCACTATCGTCATTTCACACACCGATCGTCAAGAGTCGTCATTTCACACACCAACGGCCTGTGGATAACTTTTCTAAGATATCGTCATTTCACACACCTAGATTCGTCATTTCACACACCAAACTTCGTCATTTCACACACCGGCCTTCTGGAAAACACTATTCGTTTCAAGGTGTTGTTGGGCATTTTCCAAGGTGTAACTCTATTATAACTCTATTTAACTCCCTCAGAACGCGAAACCTTTGACAAAATTCCAACGCACAACTTTCAACTCAGGGGGTTCTGATCGAACCTTCCCCGGTAGAGCTTGCTCTTGAAATACACATTCTGCTTTGCCTTGAGCGGATTGCGATTGCCAACCAACAGCAGCAAATCATCCGCCTTCATGCCCGTGATCTGCTCAGCAGTCATGAGCTTCTGACGCTGCTCTGAATAAGAAAAATCCCGGCCCTCGTTCGGGGCTTTGCCCTCTCGAATTTGCTGAGAATAGACAGTACTTTCCCCAAGGTGGCGCGCAGCCCATTCAGCGGTTTCGATGTCGTTGAGGTTGAAGACGCGCTTGGTGATGCAGGAGCCAAAGATCGAACGGGCATCGTTTGGCCCATAGGCCTTTTCGACCTGACCCGTGTCTTGCGTGACGAACAGCGCTTCCACACCGGCTCCTGCGGCGACGTTGGCAATGTTCATGATCTGCTCCATGCGGCCCATACGCACGAATTCATCGAGAACCAGCAGGATCGGGGCCTTAACCTTGCGCCGCCCGTCCTGACGCACGACCGTGCCCAGGACAAGGTTGATGAACAGGCGCATGAAGATCGCTTGCTTGTCCACCTGGTCGAGGGGCACCGCGATGAAGAGATCGACCCGATCATCGAGAAGATCATCCATGCGGAAGCTGGACCCAGCCAGGAAGTGGCGCATGTTGTCGGACTGCATCCACTCAAAAGCTTTTGAGACCGCTGTCTGAATCGACCCGCGTTCTCTGTCTCCCGCGCGCAGAATGGTGGCGGCGGTCTGGGCCGGGCGGTGGCCGACAAGGTCGCCGTTTTCAGCCCAGGCCTCAAGCGTGCCGTCGAGGTTTGCTGACAGAAGCAGATCGGCGACGGCGATCAGGTTGCGCCGGTTTGGTTCTTCCTGCGTCACAATCACTTCGATCGCCGCCGCGACCAGCTGGCGGGCCATTTCCGAGAAGTGCGCGCCGTCCCCCTGTTCCGGTTTGACCAGACCATCTGCAACCAAGGCCACGTCGCGCGCCAGCTCATGGGGGCGGATGTAGTCGAGCGGGTTGAACTGGTCCTGTCCGTCCTCGACGAGGCCGAAGGGGTTGAGGACCGCCACCTTGCGCCCAAGCTCTTCGCGGTGGCGGCGCGTGACGGCAAAATTCTCCCCCTTGATGTCCAGGACGACGACCGGCCCCTGATGATCGAGGATCGCGGGGATCACGGCGCTGACGCCCTTGCCGCCGCGTGTGCCGGAGACAACGAGGTGATGCCCGCCGCGCCAGCCTTTCGCATCGTTCTTGACGTAGCGCAGGAGCTTGCCCTTGTGCAGGGCGAGGGGCAGGCCGGTCTTGTTGCGTACAAGCTGGGCGATGTCGCGTGGATCCATCCAACCTGCTTGCCATGGGCCGGTGCGGGATTTGCGGTTGCGGCCAATGGGTGGATTGAAGATCGCCACCAGCGGGGTGCTGACAGCGACAGCCACGCCGAAGGCCCCGAGCGCGAAGGAAATCGCCATGGCCTGTTTCTGCGGATCAGAATACCG
>NZ_JBDWYP010000072.1:0-2357 GCF_039982295.1 Roseibium sp. | reverse complement strand
CCCGCAGGGGCCACGGTTCCCGCTTCGATAGCGCAAGGGCTCAAGAAGTGAGCCTGCCAAGAAGAAAGCGATGATCTGCCGGGATCATCCGGATCTGATCGTCAGTCAGCAGTGCAGATTGGAGAAGCTGAGCCGGTCGGCGTTTTACTACATGTCAGTCGAGGTCAGCGCGGCAACACTGGAGTTGATGAAGGCAATCGACCGAGCCTTCACCAAATATCCGTTCTTCGGAAGCCGGCAGATCGCTGCCTACCTGCGCCGGGACGATATCGTAGTTGGCCGCCATCGCGTTCGCCGTCTGATGGCGAAGATGGGACTGGAAGCGATCTACAAACGGCCGAGAACCAGTCAACCGCATCCCCAGCATAAGGTCTATCCCTATCTGCTGCGGGGCATGACGATCGGGCGGTCGAACCAGGTCTGGTGTTCGGACATCACCTTCATCCCCGTGAAGCACGGTTTTCTGTATCTGGTTGCGATTATGGATTGGGCGACGCGGAAAGACCTGAGCTTGCGGCGATCGAATAGCGAGACCTTGTGTCCGCCATTGGTCCGAGGACAATGATGGATGGACGTGGCCGGTGCGTGGACAACATCTTCATCGAACGGCTTTGGCGATCCTTGAGGCAGGAAGCAGTCTATCTGGAAGACCTGACCGACAGCTACAAGGCACACGGCGTCATTCGTAACTGGATGAAATTTTACAACACCGAACGACCTCATTCAGCCCTTGAGCACACCCCCCCGAGGGAGGCATATTGGGCTGATAGAAACCTGAATTTGGCGGCATGAAAACCAACCCGGATACACCTTAAACGAGCCGCTGACCTGGCCGAAAAACCAGGACCACTTCAGAGAGCGCCCGTTCTTGACAGTTGTCGGATTTGGCCGATGTGCCGGTGAGGTCAAGACCGGCGCCGTCGTCAGACGGCGCCAAGTTCCCGTTATTTACATCTGACCAACCCGATAGGGTCACGGCAAAGCTCTGCCGGGGTCATGCGCCACTGCATTCATACGCTCTTGATGCAAGGCGACATCCGATCAAAGAATGACAAGCGCTTCCAGTTGGTCGACGCGGGCCAAATAGTTTTTGACATTTTCCAAATATGCCTTGTTCTCAAGAATGTCTTTGCGAACTCTGCAACCGCGCTGTGCTTCATTGGGAAACCTAGTCCGCAATTTTTTGATTTTCTTATTATAAGATTTCAGTTGCTCCTGTGTAGGATTGTATCCATCAAGATCATCATTGATGAAATCAGTCACGTTCTCTATAAACACGTCCATCACCTGAACGTGCTCTGCTACGTTACCTGAGTTAGCCAACTCGGTTAGATTGAATAAATCAGCATCAAGAGCGGCGAAATGAAGACCTAAAGATCTTTTTGGCGCAATTTCTTCTTTCGCCTCACTGTAAATACTGCCTGGCTCAGAATAACCACCCATCTCCACAAACGAAACGAAACTGCGTTCAGCACGCCATGTCGGAAGATTAAAGCCACTAAACGCCACCTTCCGCACTCCCGACACGCCAGCGGCTGCACGGCTTGCAAGGCTTGCAAGGCTCCTAACCCTCGCTCTGAGGGACACGCCGCGATTGCGGCTACGGTTACGATTTCTGCCAAGTCGCCACTCGCGCCCCCTAAAAACGTTTAGACGTCCAAAAGCACGTTGGTTGGGACGACGTTCCTGCGCCGGCGGCTGTTCCACTGGTTGTTCCTGCGCCGGCGGCTGTTCCACTGGTTCCTGAAGCTCAATCAATGACTCAAAACTAGTGCTCGTACCGACGCTTCCGCTCGCGCCTCGACTAGAATTTCCCGTAAGTCCACCCATCTATCCATCCTTCGCATATGTTGTGTTGGTAACTCCCTTCGAGAGCACCGATATGACAAGAGTGTCAGCGACCTAAAAGGCCCCCTTGAAATACGCCAGAGCAACGGGCGCCGACCCCTTTGTGCCTCAAAGGAAGTCACACATTTACAGCCAAGTCTCGCATCCGTATTCAGATACGATGACATCTCAAGTCTGGAGATATGTTTGGCGGGTCGCCGAAGGTTTTATAGTGCTTAATATTACAAGATAGATCGAAAATGGAGTGAGCTCTCATCAATGGTCCGCTGGCAGACGAAGTGACGTTGCCCCCTGGAGATAATCCAGTGTCCGTCATCCAAAGTATTTGGAACAGATGGCCTCGTGATTTAACGGAGAGTTCGTCGCCCGGTAATCATCCCATTTTCCGTCGGATCTAAAACTGGACTTCAGGCCGCTGTTTTCAGTTTCATTGCGGGCGTGATGCCGCCGATGGCCATGTTGGGCCGCTCGTTGTTGTATGTCCATAGCCAGCGTGTGGCGTGGTCCTG
>NZ_JBDWYP010000071.1:0-8570 GCF_039982295.1 Roseibium sp. | reverse complement strand
GGAGACCGCCGCTGTAATTTCCTGCAAGGCATCCTGGACGTTATTTGCCGCCAGTCCCGCAATCGCTGTGATTGCGAAGTACTCAGCCCTGGCCGTGACCGCTTTGAACTTGCCGGCAAGGTACTGCAGCACCATGCCTTCAGTAAGACCCGCCGCATCGACGTCCGAAAGGCCGGAAAGAGCGTGATTGTGCTCACTGATGCTTGCGGTAATATCGGCAAGTTGGGCGGGCAAGCCTGACACCGCCTCAAGATCGTGGATATGCCCCGTATCGGACTTTCCAGAAATCGCATCTGCATTTGCCTTTAGATAGGCATCGATCTTGTCGAGCGCCGTGATCAACCTGGCGAGATCTTCCGCCACCGTGTTGTCAATGTGCGGTTTCTCGATACTGAACTCGCTGGTGCGGGCGTCCGTTGCCATTGGTCTTCCCTCTTAATAGCTGTAAACGCGCAAGCGTGCGATGGACGGACGGGCGGCCGGGGTACCGGTCAGCGTCAGCTTCACCCGTCCGCCATTAGGTGCCACGAAAGCAAGTTGATGCTTGGGCTCAATCCAACCACCGGACAGTGATCGGTTAGAGACGACTGGAACCGCAGTCCAGTTGCCGTCTGCCGCATCCACATCGACGGAAACAGACGCACCGGCCGGAAGTTGCCGGTCATACAGCGCTCGGAAGAAGTTATCCCCCTCGATCGGGAACACCTTGGAGACATACTCCGCGGCCGTCTGCAATTGCCCGCCAACAAGGGTCGTGCCTGGATAGAGCATGGGCGACACCCACTGCGTTCCTGTCAAAATCGCATGAAGTTTAATGGTCTCCGAAACATACTCGGAGAACTCAAGAGATTGTCCCGGCGCAAGTGGAATGCGCTGACCGTCTTCGCGTTCCAGCTCATAGCGGAACCCGACGTCCGTGGTCTGCAATTCAACAGCGCCACGCACAAGCAGATCCGTGATTGCCTGTACGCTGCCCTCAAAGAGCAAGACTGACTTTTCAGCTTGCGTGAACTTGGCCGCAACCACTTCGATCTTGGGGTCGCTATCAGGATGCGCGACCCAAGTCGTCCGGTTTGATCCAGAAAACAGATCTCCAGCCGTATAGGGCTGCGAAGCAACCCGTTGCTGGGTCTCAGGCACCACCTCTCCCAAAGTGGCTATCTTGATCGCATGGTCTGCATCATCGGTCATGATGACGACGCAATATTTAAGCGACGCAGACGTGAACACCGGCGCATCCCAACGGGCCTGGATCGTATCGCCAGGAGCCACTCCAATCATCGA
Source organism: Roseibium sp. (assembly GCF_039982295.1). Taxonomy (GTDB): domain Bacteria; phylum Pseudomonadota; class Alphaproteobacteria; order Rhizobiales; family Stappiaceae; genus Roseibium. The sequence goes on along the minus strand of NZ_JBDWYP010000071.1, from coordinate 7,286 downwards.
GATGTAACAATCAGCCAGCACTTCGTTCGTCGGATAACCATTCAAGGTCGTGGCCAGCTGAACCCGCAGTCCATTGGATTGCTCGCCAACAACAGCAATTTCAAAATTGATGCCGCAGTTAAAGCTGTCTTGTGGTGGCACAAACGTCCAGGCAAGCGGATCGCCGCTTGTGCCACTGCCCTCGCTGCCCCGCCCTTCACTTTGGCTCGAGCTTTGCGTCACCACCGTGTTGGTGACGTTGGTGACATTGGTGACATTCACAATCGTCACTGGATCCGGCGCGGTGACGGTGACCAGGGTAACCCGGCGCATGACTTCCGTTGTGATTTCGCCCTCACCAACAAAAGTCGCGCGGGCGAAGCTGCCAGCAGAACCAAGCGCATCAACTGTGTGGCTACCGGTCGGCACATCCGCCGGGATTGCAATCGTTCCAGAAATCTGGCCGTTTGCATCTGCGATCAGCGAAGGTGCTGGCGTGACGTCGCGGCCTGCAAAGATCAGACTTTCCAATTCTTCATTCACGCCAAACCCGGACAGCGCAAAATCAATATCCAATTGCCGTAAGAACGCAGCCTCTTGCGTTGATTGGCTCACCTCTTCCGTAATGGTGGTGCTTTCTGGAGACTGGTCTGGCGCGGCCGTAAACTCACGAGAGATTGGCGAGGTCCACTCCGTCTGCGTTTCTGTCCAAAAGTCCGCATTTGGATTGAGCTTCAAATCCCCCGGCATGGGATTGAAATTGGCATAAGGGTTGACCTTCATGTCACCCGTGGCCAGAGGCTGGCTAATGATCACCTCTTCGACGTAATCGAGCATTTCGAAACCACCGAACTGCTCCACAAACACCTGAACAACCGGCAACTGCAAAGTCCCTTGAATGACTGCTGCACTTTGGGCAACGCCATCGTCGCGGTAGCTGTCATCAAGAAAGCTATCAGTGAACCAGCCATCGGCTGAAACAGAGGCAGCATCGGGCACTGATTGCTGCAAAGCTGTCCTGTTGGATTGATCCGCAACCTTCAACAATAAGGCGAACATGTCGCTGATATAGTCGTAGGTCAGAACCCGGACGCCGTTGTTGACGATCGAAGGCGCCTCGAACCAGTCGTGATGTATCTCCGCAAGTTTCAGATGGCCGCTAGGCTCAGATGGTGACAACGCCCCCTTGCGGGCAGACACCCCCTCGACAATCTGAGGAACACCATTTGCGTCCAGACACAGGATATCCTTTCGAGGAATGCGCGACTGATATGTCACCAGCACCGCCTCGCCGTCCTCCCCGCCCGTTAGCGTGATCGTACTGTTGTCGAATGCAATGGAATCTGCCGGCGCAAAATAGGTGTAGGTGACCGAATAAGTCGAACTGTCATCTGGCTCAGCGCCGCCGGCGGCCCACGAAATATTGTCGCCGGACTTCTCATAGGTCGCAGGATCAAAAGTGGTCGCGCCCTGCGTGACACTTTCGATCGCAATGACCGACGCATGCTGGAGTTCGTCCATCCCATTGGGAACAGATCCACGCACCACGTTCTCGGTTACTCGTTTTGTAACGACAGCAGAAATGACCGCTTCAATTGGGGGCCTGGTGACGGTTACAACAGCAGACCCACCATCACTTGAATATGTGTGCACTTCCGCAGAAACAAGCTCAAGTTCAGGGTTCTGAGACTGGCGAAAAATGAAGGCCGTTTCACGCGTCTTACGGAAGCCGAGCACATTGGCCGAGCCAGCTGCAATGGAATAGACTTGATTGCCATCGCCATCCTCGCCAAGCGCTGAGACTTGGCTTCCGGCGACAATATAGTTGCCACGAGACCGATCATAGAGCGACAGTGTTTCAAGGATGCCTTCAAGCGCTGGTGGCGGGGTCTGGTCGACAACGGTTCCGTTGCTCACCTGGTAAACCTGGCTGAATTCGCCACTGCCACCATCATTCAGGATAGCCCAGGCGAGTTTTTCCTCTGTTCGTACTGCCCCCGGCTCTAACTCCGACGCCGCCCCAGCGTGCAGACCGAGCAAAGTCTCATCCGCATCTGAATCGATGTAATCGATCACCTTGCGCACACCGACAATTACGTCGCCCGCGATCGACACCAGATCGAATTGAGCCGGCTCAACGGCAAGAACATTCCCACCAACATAGATCTGCCCAGATGCCAAAATGAGACTTGCCGTCGTAGGCACGACCTCTGGACTATCGGCATCAATGTCGAGCGCAACGGTGATTTCCGCGCCTGAAATCCGGTTTCCGTTTGCCGCGACCATGTTGCCGAGGGCAGCCGTTTTGCGCCCAAACAGACCCTGCAATTCATTGAGATCAGCCCCTTGAAGGAAACGGCCCTCGGCAAACAACATGCCAGTGCGGTTCTCAGGAGCGCTTGGCGTCCGATCATAGATCGCAGGCAGGCCGGATATGTGCTCAAAGGCCATTCTAGAACCTCATTAGAAACTGGACGTGCTCGCGGATTGTCTCGCCGAACACAATTGAAATTGGATAGCTGGCGACTTCTGTGCCGCCGGAGAGGCCGGCCGGGTCTAACCAAAGCGCCCCTGGCCGAGATGGGTCTGCAACATCAGCCCCGAAAACAGCTGAGACACTTGCCGCCTCTTGGCTGAAACCGTCGCCCCAATCAGTGCGAGCAAAGACATGAACCCCAATCGGACTGGTCAGACTTGGCGTGTAAAAATCAGAGCCAAATGCATAGCCATTCAGTCCAACCGCCACACTCCGGCAAGCTGCGAGGCGGTAGCCGATGGTTGCACCCTCACCATCGGCAAAACGGAGCCAGCACGTCATTGCAGCAAGCGCAGCCCCGAAGGAAACCCGCCGCGCCAATTCAACATCTTCGCTCCACTTGAGGTCAGCCGTGTTCCATGGAAAATCCATGTCCACCCATTGCTCGCTCGGAACGTCAGGTATCCAGATACCCAGTGCGGTTAAGTCTGCCTCGGTTAGCGTGTGCTCAACCTGATGGCTTCGTCCAAACGACCATTTGGGCGCACCGTGCTTGAGATGCACCCCGCTATCATCACCCACAATGCAGTCGCCAAGGCGCGTGTAACCAGTCTCGGCTGCAGGAAAATCATAACCGTGAACCCCGCGCCGAAAGGTGGAACGCACTGGAACACTTAGATCAACCAGACCGGAAATCCGATCGAGATCAGCTGGAACATCACGCACACGATCCAGAAGGATCTGGAATTCTGCCCAAGCCAGACGCCGCGCCGGCGGATCGACCAGGAGACCTGAATAGCCGGTCATTGCGAGGCCCAGGGCCACCGCATCATGCGTGCCTCGAGCGCGAGACCATGGCAGGCCCTGGTTCAAAATATCGGACAGATTGTCCAAGTACGGCAGCAGGATATCCAAGCCGTATTCATGAACAAGAAACGGCAACAGATCCGGTGGCCTGAGGGAGTGCTTCCAGCCCGAGATCACCTCGATTCCTGGCGTCACCCGGCTGGTCGGGTCACACGCTGCTTCGACCGCCGTTTCCAATGAAGTGGCATTGGTCGGCAAAAGCTGATCGGTCATCGGCCGCGTCCGCCGTCCTGGATTGTCACGTTGCCGATCGCGATGGCCTCATTTGAACCAGCGACTTCATCCGCTACGGGAAAAACAACAGTCACGTTGGTGACACCCGACACCATGGCCGTTTTCGAAAGCCAGGCGCGCGTCAGGTCGAGCCCGAGCAGGTTTTCCTGTTCCCGTGCTGCAACGATATGGTCTGCGAGTTCGCCCAGCAGGTTCGATGACGCTGTCGGCGAGATCCGGATGTCAAGCGTAACGTCGACGGTCCTTCGCACCGCTGACGTTACTTCATAGCGGTCGGACACCAACCGCACGGAGGACGCCTCAAGGGCTTCAGTGACAGTCGCCAGCAGGGCCGCATCCGCTGCCCCGCCAATGTCAGTAGACAACACACCAACATTGATCGTTGGATCTCTGCCTTCGGTCCAAATGGCGACATCACGAACTGCTAGAGACGCGCCAAGGCAAATGCCGCGAAAGCGGTCTTCAGTTCCGCCAGGCGAGCGTCCGACAATTGCAAGCTGGATCCGTTCCTGAAACCTCGTGTCGTCTTCGCCAAGAATCCTATTCAAGCCATAAAAACTGCCCAGATGATCCAGGCCATTACCTGATGCAAAGGCAAGGATCTGGTCTTGCGCAACAACGTTGATGCGATTGCGTAGCAGCAATTCGCGATAGGCTGCAGTTTCCAGAAGGATCACCGCAGGGTCTGTCTCTAGACCATCAACATCCCAATCAATATCAAGTGCTTGTAGCCTCATCTTTAGATCCAGCTTTAGATCAGACACAATGGTCTCGTAATCCAGAGTTTCGATCACCTCCGGATCCGGTAACTGACTGAGATCGATCACAGACATCTCCTAGAGAACCGCAGCACCGCCGGTTGCAAAATTGTAGGAAAACGACAGAACCCGCTCGACCGTCAGGTCACCGAGATGCCCCTTCGGCCGATAGTCAGCCTCAAACACGAAACCGGCCTTCCCGGCCCGCACCTCATCAATTGTCCCGCTGAGAGAAATGCGGCGCACATTCAGGCGCGGCTCCCACAAGTCAATCGCCACACCCACCAACTGAACAAACGCAGTCAGCAACGCCGGAGTGATCGCACGGCCCAACAGCTCCACGGTGCCTCCACCGAACTCACGGCGCATGACTCTTGAGGCAATTCGGGTCGAGAGGATCACTTCCACGCTTTGAAGCGTTGAACTCAGATTATCTATGACCTTGAACGTGGTTCGGTCGATGCCGGCCAAGCCTCAAGTCTCCAGCTCTTCGCCGACAGGCTCGGTGGTTTTGGGAACGCGCTTGCGCTCCAAAGGCCGAATTCGGCCAAGGCCTAGATCAAACATGGCCTCGCCATTGGTTAGCTTGACCCGCCGATTTGCCGGGACTGGCATACCGTTGACAACATCAAAGCCCGGTTCGACCAAATAGGTTTTCTTATCCATGGGAAGCTCCCTAGTGCGGTTCTTTGGTATCGGCGCCGCCGGGCACAACACCGCTATGGACATGGGTGTCACCGACATTCGTGCCGTTGTGCAGGAGATGTCCGGCCTCAAAGTCGACATTTCCGACCAGGCGGACGTTGCCCTTCACCTCGAAGTCGCCTTCAAGCGTGACTTTCCCGTCTTTCATGGTGAGGGTGATGCCGAAGGCCTTCAAAATATTAGCGGCGAGATCCACGCTTGGCGGTTGCGCCTGCCCTGAAAACCCGGCCCGGAACATCACGCCCTGACGCTGATCGCCATGGGGATGCATAACCCCGACCACCTGCCCTTTGGTCAGGGGAACCCATGATCTGGTCTGCCCACCCGATTCTGGATGCGGATACCAAGGTGACAAGACCGGACCGTCGTCGCCTTCTGCCAGCTTGATCCGGTATCCTTTTTGGGGATCAACGTCAGCGATCGGTCCAACGCGCAGCGCGTTTCCCATCGACGTCTTCAGCATTTCAAAATCGAGCTTCATGCCCACGATAATCTCGTACATCAGTCGACAACCTCCGTGCCATGCCGCTCAACCGCAATCTCGAAGATGTCAGCTAGCGTCTCGTCTGCCCCCTCAACATTCGGCCCTATGCCAAGCGCGATAAGTTCACTCCTGGCCAACCCGAGGCGCTCCTGAGTTGAAGTCCAATCGTCTGTGCCGGGATGAACCTCTGCGCGGATCAGACCGGCAAGCCGCTGATCATCATTTGTCCCAGCTTCCAGCATCGCCAGAAACCGGCCAAAGGGCGTCTTTGGCTGTATCTGCTCTTCGGACGCTGGATCGCTCAACAGCTCGAAAGTGAGCGCAATCTGGCGCGCGGCAATGCGTTGATGGCTATCGTTCCCAGCCGCCCGCTGCCGGTCTATTTTTAGCAAGCTGCCGGACAGGCCACGGAATATGTCCGCAGCTTCATTGGCTGGGTCCATCAACGCGCTCATCACCTGACGATCGACAAGATCAAGATAGATTTCCGAGGAACCGTCGGTGAAGGGTATCCCGGAAACTGCAGACTGCATTTTGCGCCCCGGGTGATCTGGATCATCTTCCTCAATCACCATGGCGCTGGTGATGCCTATTTCAAATCGGAACACGACCTTGCCGTTTTCCAGAAATCGGCGATTTCCATCCTGACCGGGCGAAGCGTCAGCCTCATCGGTATAGACAGCTATGAACCGGCTGCTTTTGGACACCGCAAGTTGCCCGCGTTCGTCCAGACTTAAAGCCCCGATCTCACTGTCCAGAACATTCTCATCGACAAGTGTGCGCCCCTGGAGCGCTCGAACCGCCATCAAGCGGGCAGCCATCATGCAAAGGCTCATTTGTCTCCAAGCTCCACAATCAGCCTCAGATGCGATCGCGCATCGACAGACAGTACTTCGAAGGCTGGTTCACCCTCCCGGTCCAGCGCAACGACCTCTTCCCCGCCAAGAAGCAAGAGATCGGGATAGACCGCACGGTCGATCCTCATCCGCGCACCGCCTGCCCTTATGTCTGTCTTCCAGCCCCGCCCCTTGCCTCCGGACAGATTGCTGGTCTGTTCGTCATGGGTCCGCAATGGCGCGTAGATCTCGAGGGTTGGGCGGTCCGGATCTTCCCGCCCATCCTTCCAGAACCGCACCTCGAGCCGTTCAGAAAACACATTGTCGACTGCGGAAGTCAGGCGAGACCGGAGGGCTGTGTTGACAAGAGACACAGCGTTTAAATCAAGGCCTGTTCAGCGTCTGATAGCGCAGCGACGGCTTCGTCCAGGATCGTTTGTGCAGCAGCCTTGGCCTCGTCCGTCTCAGCATTGGCAAGCGCGCCTTCCGCCTCAGTGACGGCGGACTTTACGGCATCGAGCCCCTTCTCGGTGTCCGATGCACCCTGAGCCCCTGAAGCGTTGACTGGCTTGGTTGAGACCCCTGCCTTTCCAGAGGTTGCATCCTTGGCTGCAGCCTTCTTTTTGGTCGGCACATAGGCGAATTTGTCAGCAACAAGGTGCTTGCCGTAGACCTCTGGAACCTTGACCGGCTCATGAGGGGGCACAGACTTGTCCCTGCCTCCTGGGGCATGTCTTGCCGGAATAATACCACCGCGGGTAAACGCAATTGTCATTGTCTTGCTAGCCATGGAAATCTCCTTTCAAGGTCGAAACGCCCGCTCACGGCGCTTTGAGCCGGAAAGGCAAAAGCCCGGAGCTGAGCCCGGGCCTTTGCATGGTCAATCTGGAAGAAATATTTAAGTGAGCGTCAGTCGACGCAAGGCGCCTGGCTGTGTGCAAAGCGAG
>NZ_JBDWYP010000070.1:0-3522 GCF_039982295.1 Roseibium sp. | reverse complement strand
TGCGCATGTCATGCTGACCATGCGGGAGCTGACCGGCGAGGGGTTCGGGAAGAAGGACCGCAGCTGGAATGCGCCGGACCTGCTGATGGGCTGGCGCGAAGTCTGGGCGCGAGATGCGAACACGGCCCTTGAACGGGCAGGACGGTCGGAGCGGATCGACCACCGGTCCCTTGATGTTCAGCGCGCCGAAGCCGAGCAACAGGTCGAGCGGGCACGCGGGGGCGGGCAGGAAGAGCTGGCGCTTGAGCACGAGAAAAAAGTGGTCGAGCTCAGCCGGGAACCTGAGCCGAAAATCGGCCCATCAGCCAATGCCCAGGAGAAACGCGGGATCGTCACAGAGCGCGGTGAGGCTTTCCGCGCGGCTCAGGCGCGCAATGCACAGCGCCAAGAGTTGGGCTGGCGGCAGTTGGAATTGCGTCTTGAGCTGATGGAGCGCGGGCGCGCCTTCATTGCCACCGCGCGCGAGCGGCTGGATCAGCTTTGGGGCCGCGCCGAGGCGGCGATGTCACGGATCAAGGAGAGGGTTATGGGCGAGGTTGAGAGGCCGCAGGCTGGTGCCGAGCGGAGCGACATGGATGCGCGCCGGGCGGCAGTGTTGGGGCGCGACGTTGATCGACCTGAGGTGCAAGCGCCGGATGTCGGGCGAGAGCGCGCCCCATCCGACGATCCTATACGGGAGCGTCTGAACGCCATCCTTGGGCGTGCGCGCGATATCGGACAGGAGCGGGATGCCGCAGCGGTAGAACGGGACATTGCCGCCCGCGACGGAGAGGGCCGTGACCAAGGACGGCGGGATGACATTCTCGGTCGCGGGCGTGATAGTACGCCCGAACGGGGGCAGGGCCGCGATCGCGACAGAGACAGAGAACGGTGAAAAACGTTTGCAGAGAGGTGGCCAAGATGAAGAAATGGCGCGTTGTTCTGGACGCCGTGAAGGCCCCGACCTGCGGTGACTGGGTTGCCGTGAGCGGGCTTTGCCCAGGTGAGGAGGAAACCGCACGGTTCCTCTTTTTGGACGGGACGGAGGCAGATGGGTTCACGTTCCTCGATGCCCCGCAGGAGCAGGTTGGCAACGCTCCCAGTGGCGAGCAGGTTCCGTGGCTGCACTTTCCAGACTGCATGGAGATCGTCGGAGTGGAACGTCAGGACTGGCGACCGCCGAGCTGGCCGCACGACAAGACGTTGTGGCGTCTGACCTTGGTAAGCCTGCCGTCGAATGTCGAATTCGAGAAACGGCTTTTGGAGGGCCAGGAAAGCAGGCGTGGTGTCCTGAGCCGGTTAGGGTTGAGATAGGCTAGGCACTTGGGTGTTGCGCACCCCAAGGCCTATTTGCAGCGCGGCAGACTAAGGAGGTTATTCGGTTCGGCACCATCCGCTTCGGTTTTCAGGTATTTCTTTCCATTCCGCGTAGCGATGATGACCCAGACCGAGTTGCCATTTACGCTGGTCCAGAAGCGCCAAGTGCCGTCTTCGATACCTTTGATGGCAACATCGAGCTTGATGCACCAAGGACCACCACTCTTGGAACCAGTGGCTCCGCCGATGCTGTCAATACGCCGGTCAGAGTCCGCGCCGTCTGGGATAATGCAGGTGATCTGATGATCCTGTGGCATGAGGTAATATCCTTCTTTTTATGACATTCAAGGATGCCAGGTTGAAACGGACCCGCAGAGGTAGATGCTATCTGCGAGCCCTGATGTTGTAGGGTCATAGGCTTAGCAATCAGGGAGATTGTCCAAGTTGTTGCTCGACGACTTATCGGCGGTCGAACGAAGGTATTTGCCGGTCGTTCCGTTCACCACGGTGATGTCGACACGAGACGTGCCAGCCTGCTGGACGTAGTAGGTATGCGTGCCGTTTTCGATATCGCGGATCGCGTCAGCCTTCATCCGTGGGGACCATGCCTCGCCTGATTTGCAAAGCTTGGTGATGTCGCCATCCTTGTCTTTTCCCGACGCGGTAACTTTTCTGTCAGCCATCTTTTCGTTCTCCATTTTGGTTTACATAAGTATAGCTATTGCTACACTTGAGGTCAGATATAGTGATCGCTATACTTCTGTCAACCCGCGAACAGAGAGAAACTTGCATGTCAGAAAAATTTGGCGAAAAGCTCAGAAAAATCCGAACATCCAAGAACATGACGCAGGAGGAGCTGGCGACGGTCCTGGGGTCATCAAAGGCGTATGTTTGGCAGCTCGAAAACAAGAAGAATGCCAAGCCGTCCGCTGAGTTGCTGCTAAAGATCGCAAATCATTTTGGGGCCTCGCCAGAGTTCTTCCTGGACGATACGCAAGACGAGCCTTCTGACCGACAAATCGAGGATGCCTTTTTCAGAAAATTCCATAAGCTGTCTGAGAATGACAAGCGCACGATTGAGAGGATAGTTTCAGGTTTTGACGACGACGATTAGCCGCCCTCCGATGAAGGAGGCCAACCGCCTTACAAGGCTCTGGCAGGACCACGGCCCGAACACTTACCCACTGGATATTTCAAAGCTCATTGATGGCGCACTTCAAAACAGCGATTTTGGCGGCGAACTGAAAACCAAGATAGGCAGCTACGATTCCTTCGAAGGGTGTCTTGTTAAAACAAAGAACACCGACAAGTGGACGATTTTGCTGAACTCGGAAATCGAGAATAAGCGGCGTCAACGGTTCACATATGCCCATGAGTTGGGACACTTCATGTGCCATCGGGGCTTGCGGGATCGTTTCGAAGACAGCGATGATACCCTGAACGATTTCAGGGATAAGATAGAAACCGAGGCCAACGTGTTTGCGTCGTGGCTACTTATGCCTGCCAACCTTCTCAGAGATGAGTTTAGCGGGATTGGCTGGAATACGGATTCCCTATGCGAGATAGGAAACCGTTTCGAGTGCTCACTCCAGGCGAGTGCTTTGCGGTTTGTCGGGCTGTCCAGCAAGCCAGTTGCATTTATCGTGTCGCGCGATGGAATGGTTGTTTGGGGCAGCAAAAGCAAATCAGCTCCGTACATATCAGCGTTTTGCTTTGGAGATGAACTACCCAAAGCCTCCCACGCTCTTACAGCCCACCTCAATGGTGAATCCTGCACATTGCCGCAGGATTCCGGCTTTGCTTGGAATGAGTTTCGAAGCGCGAAGGAGAGCCAGTACTTCGATTATTCCGGGCGGGGGTATCAGTACACATGCATTGAGTTTGTTGGATAAGTTGATGAACCCCAATGATAAACAGCCCTAGAAATTGTGTGATCCCGGCAGTGTGCCGGTTCTCGCTTTGAGCGATAGACAGGGCAGGGGATCGACGGGCTAACGCCCGCTCACCCCATCCCTGACAGTTTCCAAATCTTATTGATCCGCCTGCCATCCTGGCAGGTCCGAGAAAACCGGCAAGCGCCGCCTGTGGCGTCGGTTCCGGTCGAGAATTCCGGTTCCTCCCACGCGCAGGCGCGCGGTTCCCTCCCAAATTCACGCCCTCCACCCGGTTGTCACGGCCCCGCCAGGCCGCAGGACGGGCTTTGCCCTTACCTGCTCTGCCCTTCGG
>NZ_JBDWYP010000069.1:0-71728 GCF_039982295.1 Roseibium sp. | reverse complement strand
TGACCCGTGCTGGCTCTCATTATCCAGAACAAGGCGGACTGCTCGTTCACGTACTTCAGCGGAAAACTTGTTCGTCGTTTTGCTCATGGTGCTCCATCCTACTCAGGAGTTGGAGCCTCCGGCAAACCCGGGGCGGTTCAGCGAACGAAATCTATGTTCTTTGGATACCTTGCTGTCTCAAAATAGGAGCTGGTTGAGATCACGCCTTCAGCCGCGGCGCCGATGATAGGCAGTTCGGCTTCAGTCAGATTACAGCTCAGTACGGGCATGACGTTGGGTCGGAACGCGGCGTCGCGTTCACTGAGATCCCGCAGTGCGCGCAGAAACGCGTAGCTACTGTCACCGATGAGATTGTTGAATATAAAGTCGGGGCGCGTTTCAATAATCTCTGAGATGAGATGGCCGATATCGACATCGCCTAGAGCGACATAGCGCTCTCCCATTACAGCGCCGTCTTCAGCAGCCAGAAGTTCCCGCGCAATGCGGTTCATCTCCCAACCCCAAATGTAGTTCGAACCAGTCAGAAAGGCGCGTTTGCCGAATTGAGGTAGAATATGTTTGAAGAGTGGAACGACGTTCTGGTTTGGGCATGCGCCAGAATAGATGACGCGGTCGTGGCTCTCGAACCCTTCGTATGGAACTGAATACCATAGCAAGCCCTGATGCCTTTCCAGAACCGGCAAGAGTTCCTTGCGGCTCCACGACGTCTGGCATCCGATGATATGGCCGCAATTGTCTTTCGCCATCATCCGGTTGGCAAGCAGGGCGTAGTTTTCGGCCCGGCACGCCGGGTCAGCTGTAATAGCCTTTAAGGTGAAGTCGAACAGATTAGAGTCATTGACCTCGGCGATGGCCGTCATCGCGCCATCATGGCCTTCGCGTCCTATGACGGAATAGGAGCCAGTGCTTGAAAACAGCACCCCGACGGGAATTTCGCTTCCTGTCATACTCTCAACTCGCTGGTTGCGCCTCGCAGCTATGCAGCGGCGGCGAGGCATAAAAAAACCCCGACCCGCAGCCGGAAACGGCTTGCGAAAGATCGGGGCGAAATTGCCGCATGGCACCTAAGGCCACTAATTTATCAAATCATCCTCAACCCGATCAAAATTGTCAATCCAAAGACTGAGTAAAAAATATGCAGGCCTAAATAGGATGCACTCAAAAGTGGGCAAGACGCCAGCTTGTCCTATTAAGGGTCGTATTCTAACCCGCGTGTGTACTACGTGGTGTATGGAATAGGGGCCAGATTAAGCCTACGCGCGCGGGCGCTCAGCCACTTACATCGCGCACGACCAAGTGTCTGACAGATCACTCAAAACTCAGATCACGTAACCGCAAAATACCATCCAACAACACCAGGTCACGCCAAAACCTATTTGCGCAAAGACATAGCGTTATCGGGTCCGGGCAGTTCGCGACCGGTTAAACGGCGGACGATCCCACATAATGGCAATCCGAACCCGCGTAACGACAAGCCAGTCCCGTATAACGACAATCGTCTCCCATCTAACGGTACGATTTGGACCAGGTTATCGCGCTGAATCACGTCAGTCAGATGGCCTTGGTCGCTCATCCCAATCGCATTTCATACCCGTAAAAATGCTCAATACCGTTCAAGTTGTTGATTAAAATACCTAACTTGATATTGAGGAAGGGGCGTTCCTCACCTGACATCATGATTTTCAGCGCGCAAAAGGCCGAGACCAGCTCGCCAGAAATTAAATGCACAGCCATTTTCCGGAATACCCTCATATGCGTTCTTCGTTTTCCTGATAATCGCTAGAAATGTCAGAGGCTTGTACGCCTCATTCTGCCTGTAAGAACCGTCAGGGTCGGCAGTCATCTAACTTTCCTGTTGTTCTGTGCAGTTGCGATTTTGTCGCATGGGGTTCGCGGCACGGGATCTTGCCTCCGCAAGCTGATGAGATCGCGCTCGTCGCTGAGCCGTGTTGGTGAAGGTGCTGTCCTCGGCCGCAATCTCCACAAAACGCAGATCATCTTGAAACGCCCGATATCACAGGCTCGCGGCTCTGAAGCTTTTGGTCAGGTCGCTGTCAAACGATCTGTTTTGGTGTCAGGCCAAATTCTCTTTTGAATGCTGTCGAGAAATTGGCGGGCGAGGAGTAGCCGGCAATATGCGCTGCCTCGGCGATCGTAAGCCCGTCTCGTTCCAGAGCTGTCCTTGCTTTCGCCAGACCGAATTTCCGAATGAACCGGGAGGCCGACAGTCCATATGCGCGCGAAATCAGTCGCTGCAATGAATTCTGGCTCATGCCGATGTGCCGGGCGAGTTCTTCGACCGTGGCGCAATTGCCGCGCTGATCGTCAAGAAATGTCTCGATGTCCGACAATCGATGACGGTCCTGTCCATCTATCGCTTTGACAGGCGGATCGACATGGCACTCCGAGAAGTGCTGAAAGGCATCATCCAGCAGCCCGTAGACCCGTGCGGTAATATAAAGACGGTGTTGAAAAGGCGATCTGTTCGGAGCGGCGATGATTTGCTCGGCCAGGCCAATTGCATGAGTGCTGGGAACCCAGCTCAAACTCGAAACATGTGTTTCAGCGAAATCCTTGAAAATATGGAATCTGGGATCTGACCGGTCCAGGTGGGCGAAGAGCCATTCGTGGGAGATGGAAATGGTCACCTTCTTCAGGCGGACACCTTTGCGCGCATGCCTTACAAATTTTTCAATGCGATTTTGCGAGAACACGGTTGCGATCGGTGACCAATGACGAGCGTCATTGTCATAGGACGGCATTGGAATTTTGAAGTCGCCGACAAAGGCGTCGACCTGACCCTCCAGAAAGACGGAGGCACTTAATCTGGGGCCGCACTCTGTCTCTATTTTGAGGTCGTGCAGGTCTTCAGCGTTCGAATAATGAACCGATAGCCCTTCCTCGACGTCCATAAACCCGATTGCTCCGCGGAGGACTTCATCGCTTGTCTCAAGCGAGGGGCCGACCCAGCGCATGTGTTGAGCGTCAGGTTGATCCAGAAGGTCTTCTTTTGTGACGTAGCGTTTATGACGATCAAGCGGAACGAACATGAGTTTCAAGTGTCCAGAACTGGGCAAGCCGAGGGGCGGGGCACCTTCGCTGAATCACTGACGTTTCCCATTAGGTCAGAATGGAAAAAGCGCTTTTGCCAGAAATTCAGTTTCGCAAAAGAGTTTGAGTGACACGCAAACGCCTTCGGAATTGTTTGATTGTGACGCTGCCTTTATCAAATACATGATGTTTTTAGTCAAGTTTATGTCTTGCATAAAAGGCCTAAGCCGCCGGGGCAGACTTGACGCTGGTTGGGGTTTGAAAAATGAAGTGTAGAATCGTAAGGCAAGCGGCCGTCTTGGCATCCGTCAGTGGTCTTGCCCTTTCGGCAGTAGCCGCCGCTCAGGATGTCCAGGAGCTGGAGACCATTGTCGTCAAAGATGACAGCTCTGAAGAATTCAAGTCCCTTGAAACCAGCAGCAATATCAGCCGCGATGACATAGAACAATCGCAGCCGGTTGACCTGAAGCAGCTCTTCCAGGGCACGCCATCAGTGGCGACCGCAGGTGGCAGTTCGGCGTCTCAAAAACTCTATGTGCACGGCATTGACGAATCCAAACTCAATGTAATCGTCGATGGAGCCCGGCAGAAAAACAATGTCTGGCATCATAATGGAACCCTGGGCATCAACCCGTTATTCCTGAAATCTGTTGGCATAAATGACGGTGTGGCGCCAGCTGATGGCGGACCTGGCGCGCTCGGGGGCAGCGTCGTTTTTGAAACCGTCGATGCAGTGGATCTTCTCAAGGAAGGCCAGACGCTGGGTGGATTGGTTTCGTTCGGCTATGATACCAATTCGATGACGCTGACCGGAACAACTGCTGCTTACGGCGTTTCCCAGGGGTTTGAATATCTGGGAACCATCACCCGGGCTGAGGGCCAGGACTATGATGACGGTGACGGGTTCACCGAGCTGGGTACGGCTGCCGACCTCTGGAACGGCCTTGGCAAGTTGGCTTATCAGAGCACTGAAGGACACAGGTTTGAAGCGTCCGGCGAATACTACAGGGATGACGGCTATCGGCGCCTGCGTACCAACATGGGGGCCGTTGGTACGGACTTCAACGAGAACCTTTACGAGCGCCTGACGGCGACCTTCAAGTACACCCTGGAGGGGGCGAGCGGTAACTTCGACCCAGAGGTGCTGCTTTATTACAATCAGAACAAACTCAACCGTCCCAACAATTCCGGTTACACGCGGGCAAGCGGGGATTTCAACTCCGACCTGCAATCGATCGGCGGCCATCTGCAGAACCGGTTTCATTTCGGTCTTGGGACGGTGACGGCCGGTGTCGACTTCTACCATGACCAGGCTGATATCGAACGGTTCCATTTCTCGACAGATGCGTCTGAAGACATTACCAATGTGGGCGCATATGTGCAGACGCGTCTAACCCCGATCGAGAAGCTGGATGTCTCGGCCGGGCTGCGAGCCGATTTCCAGAGCTACCATTCGGTAGACGACCAGACTTTCGACAATTTCGGTCTCTCGCCCAACATTAACCTCGGCTATGAGATCATCGATGGCCTGACACTTACAGGTGGCTATGCGTATGTATTTGGAGGCATCGAGCAAGCTGAAACAGCTCTGTTCCACTCCATTGATTATACCTATGCAGACGATTTGAACCCGACGACAGCGCATAACGCGAAAGTTGGACTATCCTACGAGTACAAGGGGCTCGTTGTCGGCGCCGATCTTTTTTATACGAAGATGTTCGATACGACCACGTATGAATATGGTTCGGGATATACGACGGCAGAGCGGGTCAACGGCGATGATTTGATTTCCAAGGGGTTCGACATCTCTGCCCGCTACAACTGGCAGAACGCTTACGTTTCCGCGGCTTACACCCACACAGACGTCGAGTATGGAGATCGCATTCCGCTGTTTGGAGACTCCAACAACGGCGTTCCGGTAGGAGACATGCTGTCGCTTGGTGCGGGATACACGTTCCAGGACTGGAATTTGACGCTTGGAGCCAATGCGGAAATAGCGTTTGAGTATTCCAATCAGGCTCTTGAGGACAACGGATACGACAACCCCATTCCGGGGTATGAGGTTGTAAACATCTTCGCTCAATGGGCGCCGAAGTTCGGTGAAACGGACTTTACGCTTCGCGGCGAAGTCAACAATCTGTTTGATGAGACCTATTACAGTCGAGGCAGCTACAGCACGACCAGTCGTGTGACGCCGGTCAACTCGCCAGGACGGAGCTTCTTTTTGACGGCTACCGCCAAATTTTAGGTCTGCAGATCTGATTTCGCGTGAGCCGGGGTTTCCCGGCTCACTTTTTCAATAAAAAATGGATAGCCAGGGCAATGATAGTCGTCACATCGACAGCGCATACCGCCTCAGCCTCAAAATACCTCCAGCAGCTTTGCAAGCACTTTGCGCACAAGGTTCCCGCGGATTGGGATGCCAGCAAGGGCGAGGTGTCATTTCCCTTCGGCTTCTGCTAGATGGTGGCCACCGACGCGAGCCTCACGATCCGTTGCGAGGCGGATGAAGATCAGAACATGGCCCGGATGAAGGGGGTCATCGACAGTCACATTGAGCGGTTTGCCTGGCGAGAAAAGCTCAAGCTTGAATGGCGTGTGACAGCGTAAAAACGCCGGATTAATTGGGTCAGTTTCTAGCGGAAAAGGTGCGCAGTCGAAGAGACGCTGCGTGCCTTTTATAGGTTGTGCTCTTGGCAAACTGCTCTGCCCTGGAGCTGATCCGAGCTGAGCCAGGCAGGTCTGAGTGAAGCCTCTGAATTTTCCTCCGTTTTGCCCAGTGCCCGTTTCTGTCAGGACGCGGGGGCATGACGCATGCGCGGCTCGCAGGAGAACATATCTCCGGCGTCTGCGGAGCCAGGATGCGGGGGAGGTGCAGCTGGCATTTCCAGTGAACACCCTATTTCGACGAGACAGTTGCCTTGCAAGAATGACGCCCATGACCTGGCCGAGCTTCGTGGATAGGCGTTAGGGTATTGAATTAGTTATTTAAATCCGAGCAATTCACCATTTTTAGCTTGATTTTCGTGTTTTTGATGCATGCAAACATTATTTCAAACAGTGTTTTACATGAGAATTTTACTCATGTATAAGCCTGACTGTGCCGTGCAACTGGGGGCGGTTCGAGCCATGTTCGGGTGTTCTGCCGAATTCAGCTGATCTTGAAAATTCAAAAACAAAGGAATTGGCCATGCTTGATCGCGTGCGTCTTTCGCTGCTGCTTGCCGGCACTGTCTTACAATCAGCGCTTCTTGTCGGGGGCGTAAATGCACAGGATGCATCAGATACCTCCACGGCCAGCGGCGAAGTGACCCTGGACACTATTCGAGTGTCGCCAAATGCGGCCGACCGGTTTGACAAGCATCAAGGCAGTGCGGACCGGGCGCAGTCAATCTACATCGCGATTGAGGAAATCCAGCGAACGGATCCCCAGACCCTGCGCGACCTGTTTGCGGGGAACGCTTCGATTTCAGTCGGTGGCGGCATTCCGACCGCTCAGAAAGTGTTTGTAAACGGTATCGACGAAAACAACCTGGCGGTCTCGGTCGACGGCGTCCAACAGGGAAACCGGATCTTTCATCACACGAGCACGAACTACATTGACCCAGCGCTCCTGAAAGCGGTTCGCGTTGATCCGGGCGTAGCGCCTGCGGATGCTGGTTTCGGTGCTCTCGGCGGCTCTATTGCCTATGAGACAGTCGATGTCCAGGATCTTCTGATCAATGATCGGAACTTTGGCGCATTTGCGACTCTGAGCTATGAGACCAACGGCAACACATTCACCGAGAGCGCTGCAGCTTATGGGCGCTATGAGGGTTTTGAGTTGCTCGGTTTCGCCAAGTTTGCAAATGGCGACGACTATGAGAATGGCGATGGATGGGCGGTCCCAGGCACTGCTGCTGATTTCTCCAGCCTTTTAGCGAAAGGCGCTTATGAAACCGGTACGGGCTATCGGTTTGAGCTTAGCGCGCAGCAAATCGTCGATGATGCGCTTCGTCCGTACCGCGCCAATATTGGTGGATTGAACGGAACGTCTTCCACACGCGTTTACGATACCACGCGGCGCAATTTTTCCTTCAACTTTGGCAAGGAAGAGATTGAAGGCCTCTGGAATCCAAAGGTCGTCGTTGGCTACAGCGAGAACAGCTTCAAGATTCCCGAGCCTTACAGCAGTGAATCCACCGGTGGCACCTGGACTGCCAAGGCGGAGAATGTCTTCGAAATCAGCGAAGGAAACACAGTCACAACCGGCGTCGATTTCCTTTCTCAAACCTCGGACTACATTGACACAAGCTCAGCTTACACCGAAAAAGGCTCAAATGTCGGCGGCTTCGCGCAGGCCCGTTTGACCCCGATTGACCGTCTAAAGGTTTCGTTCGGTGGCCGAGCTGACGGTAACCATTTCGAGGGTAAGGATGGAACCAACCTCGACAATTTTGGCTTAAGTGGTAACGCTTCAGCTGAAGTCGAAGTCTTCAAAGGTTTGTCTGTAAATGCCGGTTACTCCAACGTATTTGGTGGTATCGATCTCGAGGAGACTTTTGAATATTGGCGGACTTGGGATTATTCGAATCTGGAACCAGTTCGTTCAGACAACGTGACCGCCGGCGTGAAATATGAAAACATGGGCTTGTTTGCTGGTGCTGATGTGTTCAACACTCGGTTCTTCGATTATCGCGATGGCGCCAGCAACATTGACTTCAGCAGCTGGGGCTACAAGCTCTCGGGCGGTTATAACTGGGGCAATGGCTTTCTAAAACTGTCTTACGCGGATACACGCCTCAGCCTTGCGGATACTGCGTTTCAATCCTACTACTTGATCAACATAGGCGCCCCGGTTGGCCAGATCATCTCAGGCGAAATAGCTCATACGTTTAATGAGTACGACCTTACCCTCGGAGCCACACTTGATGCTGCTTTGGCGTACGATGGCTTTGTCTCCTCGGGGTATGGGACGATCGATCCCTACACGGTTGTCAATGCCTATGCGGAATACAAGCCTGAGCAGTTTGAGTTCCTGTCTCTAAGGCTCGAGGCGAACAACATCTTCGACCAGACATACTCCGATCGCGCAACCTATGGTGCGGAATACGACTCGATCACGCCTCTGTATGAACCGGGCCGTTCATTCCGTCTGATGGCGAAACTGCGGTATTGATTGTCTTCAATCTCGCGATGAGATCGGCCTCAAGAAGGGGCCGATCAAATCAGCTGCTTAAGAAAAAGACAGCAGCATCGGTCTAGCCGGTGCTGCTTTTTTTATCTCAGACGTGGTGTAATGCCACTTTCAGACCGTCGACGGTCCTGACTTTGACCCGCATGTCATAGATCCTGGAAAGGGTTTCCTCGGTCATGAACTCATCGGTTTTTGAGTGCGAGGCGACCTTACCGTTTTTCAAGGCGATGATTGTGTCTGCATGCGCTGCTGCGTAGTTGATCTCATGCAGCACGACGACGACGGTCTTGCCGTGGTTGTCAGCAAGATCGCGCAACTGATGCATCAGATTGCGGGCAAAATGCATGTCCAGATTGTTGAGAGGTTCGTCCAGAAGAAGATATTCCGTGTCCTGGGCATAGGCCATCGCCACAAGTACGCGTTGGCGCTGTCCGCCGGACAATTCGTCGATGAAGCGCTCTGCAATGGCTGTGAGGTCGAACACCTCCAGTGCGGCACTAACCTTGTCGTGGTCCACGCGTGTCGCACGACCCTGATGATGTGGGAACCTCCCAAACCCGACCATGTCCTGCACGGTAATTCTCGACGCCACATGGGTGTCCTGCCGCAAGATCGCCAGCTTTTTCGCAAGTTCCCTTGAAGCTGTCTGACGGATGTCCATCGCATCGAAAGAGATCTTGCCAGACTGAAGGGGGAGCAACCTCGACATCAGTGCAAACAGTGTTGATTTGCCTGCGCCGTTTGGACCAATCAGAGCGGTGATGCCACCTTTTTTGATTGTGAGAGATACGTCCTTCAAGATTGGAGACTTGCCATGATGGAAGGTGACATTTTCGATTCCGATCAAACTCGAACCCTCCTCAGGATCAAAAACAGGAACACCAATCCACCCAGGAATTCGACGACAATACTCAAGGTCGCACCCAACCCGAGTGCGCGTTCGAAAATGGCCTGACCGCCGACGAGAACGATGATGGAAATCAGGATGGACGACAGGAAAATCGGGCCATGATGATGAGTTTTCGTGACTTCATAGCTGATTGCGCTGACCAAAAGGCCGAAGAAAGCTACTGGCCCGACCAGCGCCGTTGATGTGGCGATCAACGCTGTGACCAAGGCGAGCCCAATCAACAGCTCGCGTTTGTAGTTCAGGCCAAGACTGATGGCCTGTTCACGCCCCAGAGCCATAACGTCCCAGACGTTGCGCTTGTGCCAGGCCAAAGCGCAGCACGCGAGAACCAACGGTGTTGCGAGAGCGATAAGAGTGGTGTCCACTTTGTTGAAACTGGCGAATAAAGATCCCTGAAGCACCGAAAACTCATTCGGGTCGATCATGCGCTGCAAGAGCACCGTAAGGCTTTGAAAAAGGACCCCGAACACAACGCCAACCAGCAACATGCGAAACAGGTCATGCATACCTTGGCCAATCAGGCTTCCGAACAGCATGAGGGATGCTGCGGACAACAGGCAGAGTTCCAGGGCGAACTTTAACTCCGGAGCGAGAGACGAAAATCCAAAGCCGCCAAGGGTAAAAATCAGCGCGGTCTGAAACAGAACGTAGAGTGCATCAAAACCCATGATCGATGGGGTAAGGATCCTGTTGCTCGTTAACGTCTGGAAGAGGATGGTGGCAACCGCGATCGCTGTGGCGACAATGACGAGAGCCAGCAGCTTCGTGCCTCTGAAAACCAGGATGAAATCCCAATTTCCGCGGGCGCCAAGGACCATGAAAGCAGTGATTGAGAGGACAGTGCACAAGCCAAGAATACAGAAGGTTCTAACCACGGCGCGTTGGCCTTGCAAACAACAGCCAGAGAAAAACGACTGTGCCGAGGACGCCAAAGATCGTTCCCGCAGGAATCTCGTAGGGATAGCGTATCAAGCGGCCAATGAGATCGCTCGCGAGCACAAGAATGCCCCCTAGAATGGCCACAAGTGGCAAGGTTTCCTTCGTATTGTCTCCCCGGAACCGACTGATGATATTCGGCACGACAAGCCCGACAAAGGGCAGCATGCCAACCGTGAGAATCGTAAAGGATGTAATCAGGGCGACGATGCCCAGGCCAGCGATCATCACGGAGCGGTAGCTAAGCCCGAGACCATGCGCGGTATCTTTCCCGAACCCTGCGACCGTGAATTGGTCTGCATAGAAATAGGCAGCCAGGGCAGCCGCTCCGGACGCCCATAGTAATTCATAGCGGCCTTGGAGAACCCCGGAAAACTCGCCATTCATCCAGACAGAGATGTTTTGAAGCAAGTCATTTTCATAGGCTATGAAAATCGAGATAGATCCGACTATTCCGCCGTAGACGATGCCAGTCAGGGGAACGAGGAGAGGTTGGGTCGGGGGAAGTCTGCGCACCAATACCAGGAAGATTGCTGTTCCCGCAAATGCTGCAGCACTGGAAATCGCCATCTTGGCGAGGAGGGGAGCGCCAGGAACCAGAATCAACGTTGCCAGAAGCCCAAGCGATGCGCATTGGCCGGTCCCGGTCGTTGCCGGTTCCACAAAACGGTTGCGGACAAGCGTTTGCATGATGACGCCGGCAACGGCGAGAGACGCGCCAGTAAGGATGGTCGCCAGTGTCCTGGGCAATCTGCTGACAAGCAAGATGTCGCCACTTTCGCCGCGGCGAAAGAGATCGAGAGCTGACACATTCGCTGCTCCGGTCACAAGGCTCCCGACGATCAGCCCGGTAAGGAGAACCGACAGGACGATCGGCCAGAGTGCCGATGTCCGGTGCAAGGGAGCAGGGTGAGGGCGCAAGGAATGGGTGTCCGCCTAGTCGGCTTTCTGGAATGCCGCCGAAATTTCGGTCAAGGTACCCATCAACGATTGATAGCCACCTGCTGCGATATAAACCTTGCTTGCGTCAAGAAAGATAACCTGTCCGGACTTCCAGGCCGTGGTTTCAGCAACCAGTTTATTGTTGAGCGTTTCGGCGGCCAACGCCGCGTCTTGACCAATCGCGGCAGCACGATCAATCACAATCAGCCAGTCCGGGTTGGCATCTCGAATGAACTCGAAGGAAACCGCCTCACCGTGGGTCGAAGAGTCAACATCTTCGACCGCTGGCTCAATTCCGAGTTCTGTATGGAGCCAACCGAAGCGAGAACCTTTGCCGTAGATACTGATCTTTGGCCCGTTTGTTAGAACGATGAGAGCTTTTCCGGCACCGGCACCCTGCTTTTTCAACGCATTGACGGCGCTATTCAGATCATCTTCCAACTTTTGAGCAGCGTCTTCCTTGCCAAACAGCGAGCCATAGGCGTGAAGGCGCGCAATCGCTTGCGTCAAAAGACCATCGCCCCAAATCGTCATGTCAACGGTCGGTGCGAATTCCGAAAGAGCTTCGACTTGTTTGGATGATCGGCCGCCTGCAACAATCAGATCAGGCTGCAGCGCATTTATGGCCTCAAAATCCGGTTCGAAGAGCGATCCTACTTTCTCGGCGTCTTCAGCCACTGGCTTCAGGTAGTCTACAAAAACCTGCTCGGGTGTACCTGCGACTGGAACCCCGAGAGCGTTCAGTGTGTCCAGAGCCGAAATGTCGAAGACAACCACCTTTTGGGGATCGCGCGAGACGTCGATATTTCCTCTTGCAGTCTCGATCGACAAGGTATCTGCGAGCGCGATTTGACTCCCAAGCCCACACACCAAGGTAACTGCAGCCCAACGAAGTGCGCGCATTGTCGTCTCCATATCTGGACGCCTGGCTATGTCTATTGCTTGGCTGAGCGTTCGTTTTGAATTGCGGCTTTGCAAAAGCCTGACATTGAAGTCATCTGGTGATGCCAAAATTGGGCTGATTTTACAAGAGAATTAAACTCAGGATTTATCTTCTATCCGCATCAGGTAGGCCTCGACGCCTGCAAACAGGAAGTCCCGAACAGCTGAAAACTGCATGTCGTTTTTGCGCGCTGCGCCCATCGTCGGCATTGCGGCAACCGATGTCGTAAACATTAGGCGCAGAAGTGTTTTGATTTCAATTTCCCGGCCTTGGTGCTCTGGAATGCTGTCAGCCAATAAAGACATCAATTTTGATAGGCCAGGGGCGTTGAAATCCTGTGCTTTATCGAGAACTTCTTCCTGTTCAGCAGCGGCCCGTTGAATGAGAAGGATGAAAGGATCCAGCTTCCCGGTTTCCGAATTGAAACCCAGATGGGCAAGAGCGTCAAAGTAGGCTGCTGTCAGATCCCGCACCTTGGGACGTGTTCCCGCAGAATTCTTCTCGACGGTATTTACTCTTGCCAGTAGCTCAGCATCTAATTGTGAGAACCGGTCTTTCAACAATTCCAGCAGGAGCTCTGACTTGCTGCCGAAGTAGTAGTTTACTGAAGCGACATTGGCTTCCGAGGCGTCCGTAATTTGTCGGACCGAAGTCGACGCAATCCCATTTGATGCCATAAGATGTTCTGCGTTCCGAAGAATGCGCTGTGCCGTTGTTTCCGAGTCCATTTCCCCTCCCGATTCCCATCATGGATCTAGACTGATTGATGGAAAACTTCAAACGTTGTTTGAATGATCTGGGCCTGCCCAGAAAACAGGCTTGAGATTTTTCACTGCAAAGACAGGCCTCAAATCGAGGTGGTCGCGACTTTGAGTGAGGGTCAGGGCGCGCTACGGGATTTCGGGGTCGAAATTCTGTGCATGCGGAGTGGTTTGAACACTCGAAGGTAAAGGGTCACGGCAGCTGTGGTGAGCACTGCGCAGCCGCAGAGAATGGTCTTCGATACAGTTCCCATCGTGCCCTCGATCAGAAACGCATGGGCGACACTGGTCACCACCACGCTCGCGGCCAGCACGTTGTGGATGATGCGCCAGGTCAATGGAGCAATGTGGAGGTACTTGCGAAACGCCACCAGCGCGACCGTCAGGATGAGGATCCACATGGCGGCCACACCATAAATGGAAAACGGGGTTGGCGAAATCAGAAGCAGGGCATCAAGTGCGTCCGGTGGACTGGTGATGTAAAGCCCGCCAACGTGAACCGCCACGGCTGCCGCAATCAGAAACCCGGCGACACGATGCCACCGGCGACCACGTGGACCCATCAGGCCAGGAAGAAAACCCGCAGCCAGCAGGGGTTGGATGAAGAGAAGCGCCAGAGACAGAGCGCCGGCAAGTCCTGCTGCGATGTAGATCGCGCTGCGGCCAACGAGGTATGGGCTCGTTGCCGCGATCAGTATTGGCCACAGCGCAAGGCCTGCAATTGTGGCCCAGATCAGCCCGACGACAAGGCTGCGGATGAGGGAGCGCTTGTTGTTTGGCAGAATGCGTTGGCGCACGGCGTCAGGTTGATGCAAGGACGAAATGAGCCTCGACGCTGGTATCGCTCCTGCTGCCCATCACCGGGCGCAGAAAAACGGTTTTGAAGGCGCCGTCATCATAGGCGAGATGCGCATGGGGCTGGCCGAAATTGGGCAGGATCTGCGACATCTCAAGCCGGAAGGTGCCATCGGGGGCCGTCAAAACGCTGCCATGGTTGCTCGGTTCACGTTCGCCGCCGCGCTCGGTTGCTGCCCAGATCTGAATGCGAACATCTGAAAGCGGCTCGCCGTTGCCGGCATTTCTGACTGTTCCGGAGACCCAGAAACCCTTGCCTAGATTTTCGACCAGCGGTGCGTTCGGACGGTAATTGTTGCTGCCACCGCGCATGGATGCCGTCGGAGCCAAACCGGTTGCCGCATTGGCTGCGGAAACGAGGCTGAAAGGAGGGCGGATGAGGGAGGCGCTGCAGAGACCCGCGCCGATCAGAAAGGAACGACGGTTGTAGGCTGGGGCTTTCATGCCTGTTTCTCCTTCGAATAACATGACGCTTTGCCCGATGCCAAATGAACCGAGAGCGGCGGGGGCGCGAATGGAAACACCACGGTGTAAGTATAGAGCTCTTGCGGGCCGAAGTAATGTCAGCGGCAGGGATTTCTCTTCACGTTTTCTCGAACAAGATTGTTGACCGACAGCGCGGACTAATCGCCGGCGGCGTGAGCGACAGGCGCGGCGGTCAGTGTGTGCAGAAACGCAACGAGGTCCGCACGTTCTCGCGCCGACAAATCGAGCGGCCTCAGAAGGGTTTCTCCGTCCGAGTGGAGACGGTCCATGTTCATGTCGGAGTAATGGTCGACAACATCCTCAAGCGTCGCCAGGCTGCCGTCATGCATGTAGGGAGCTGTCGCGGCAACATTGCGCAAGGAGGGTACGCGATAGGCGCCCCAATTGCTGTGAAGGAAGGCAACGTAAGCGCTGGGCGCCTTTGCTGCGCGCGCCTGATCTTCGTCGCTATTGGGCCCGAGACGGTTGAATTTGCTGGTGCGAAAGGCTTTAAGGCCTCCGTACCGCCCGGTGTCGACCCGGCCAGCTTCCGCAAAGTGCTTGATGCCGATGCTGTGGAACTCGCCATTTGTGAACAACGGCCCGAAATGGCAGATGCTGCACTTGCCCTTGCCGGTGAAGATCTTCAGGCCGCGTTTGGCCGCGTCCGGGTAGGCCGCAAGACCGACTATGTCACCTGAGATGAGTGCATCACGATAGTCATCAAACCGCGTGCGAGGGGTGCGCAGGGTCTCTTGATAGGCCGCCAGGATCTTGCCGGTGTTGACGAGAATGGTCTCTGATGGCTCATCAGCTGGGTTGATCTTGGTCGTCTGCTCATAGCGCGCAGCCAGATCTTCCTGATCAGCCATTTGAGCCGCGATGTCAGCGGCCGTTGCCGCCATCTCCAGATCGTTGAGAATGGGGTGTATGCTTTGGCCCCAAAGTGTGTCGGACCGCCCATCCCATCCAAACCAGCGCAAACTTGTCAGATTGGCGATTGCCGGGGCATTCCGATCGACTTCGCCTATACCGGTACTTCTCTTCAGACCATCGGTGAAGCCTAGCTCGGGCACGTGACAGCTTGCGCAGGAGAGGTTTCCGTCGCGCGAAAGTCGAGGGTCCTCAAACAGCTCCTTGCCGAATGCAATCGCGGTTTGATTGCCGGAAAAGCGATTGGAAGGGTCGGGGGACGGCTTGAGTGGCCAGGGGCCATGCGCGCGTATCATCGATCGTTCCTCGGCGGTGAAACGATCATTGGCGTGGGCCGTTATCCCTTCGAAAAAGGGCAAGCTCGCAATGCAGATCAATAGGGCAATGGGTGCTGCCCGGCAGATCATGGCTTCAGGTCAACCGCCGCAGTCAGTCGCTCGCTTTGATCAGGGCTGCGGACATCGACGACAAACTCCCATTCCCCGGGCATATGCAAGAGCATCCCCTCAGCGAGATATCGTCCATCGTCCATATGAGAGAGTTCCGGCACATAGTTCATTCCATGTCCGTGGGCCGGCATGCGGGCGTCCAGCCTGATAACCTCCATGCCAGTGGGGGCATCGCAGATCTCAAGGGCCAGCGCAAAGGGTTCACCGACCTTGAGAGCGGCGGGGGGCGGGGTGAGGTGCAAGACAGCGGTGTCACCCTTGATCAAAAAACCCGACGCATCTCCGCAATCGGCCAGGGCCGGTGCGCTTGCAAGGCAAATCGTCGTCGCGACAAAGCAGATTGCGCTGGTGATATTTCCTGTCATTGGCTGTTCGACGCCGTCAGGAGTGCCTCCGCATTGCGGTGGCCGATGTTTGCCGCAAGCTCCGATGGCAGTGTCGCAAGCCATTCCCGGCTCCAGTCGGCGTGGGCAGCGATATAGGGCCAGCGTTCGGGCGTGTAGGTGTCTGTTCCAAGCATGAAGCGGTCCGGGAAATCTTCAAAGAGTTTTTGCCAGTCGTCGTCTACCGCACTGCCTGACGCGTGATCGGATCTGAATGCAAGGTCCGCCCAGAGGTTGTCATACTGCTCCAGAACAGCGCGGATCTCATCCGGGCTGTCAAACCCCGAGTGAGCCCAAAGAACGCGAGCTCCCGGAAAATGCTTGAAAATCAGGTGGACGGCTTCAGCGTCTGAATGGGCGTGAAGGAAGAGATCATACTGCCGTGCCAGAGCGATGATGCCTTGCATCACGTCGCCGTTGATGTCCTCGCCGTAGGCATGAAACTCACCGATGCCGGCGTATTCATTGACTTCCAGACGGCTGCGGACGTGATCGAGGACAGTAGGATCATGCAGCCAGCTGCGGGTCTCGCCGCGACGCCGATAGGGGCGCAGGACCGGCACAATCAGGTCAGGCGCTTCCTGGTATAGCATCTGAGTGCCATCGTCGCTGGAGCTTGAAACAAAAGCCTTTCGGATGTTGGCGTTCCTGAGAATTTCAACAGCCTTCTCAGGCGGGAAAATGTCCCAGGCGTCGTGACTGTAGTGAATGTGCGCATCCGCGATTGTCAATTCCTGCGCGTGTGTTCCGAGCGGCGAAAGCGATAGCAGACTGATTGCGAAAAAAGTCGATATTTGCCTAATCATGGCCAAAACCCCGATGATCCTGACATAAGGTTATAATGGCCTTGCGCCGAGAGACCAGAGGATCAGTCGCAATAAAATGTATCAACGCCTGGCATTTTTTAGATTGCCTGGGTCTGCGTCGAGTTTTTAGGCATCAACGCGGACGTAGCCTGTGAGACCTGTCTTCTGATGTTCGATCACGTGGCAATGGAATGCCCAGTTGCCTGGGTTGTCGGCCACAAGAGAGACTTCCATGGTTTCTTCGGCCAGGAGCAGAGCTGTATCGGTCACCAGCGGCGGCAAGGACCGCTTGTTCGATCGCAGCAGCTTGAAGGACAGACCGTGCAGGTGGATCGGGTGGGCGTTGGGCGTCTCGTTGCGGAACCGCAGGATATAGGACTTTCCAAGCCGCATGAGCGCAAGCGGCTCGATCGGATTTGGCGTATCACCCTCCCAGGCGACACGGTTGATCGACCAGAATGTGTATCCGAGGCTGCCACAAATGCCGGGTTGGGGTGCAGTACCTTCCGGTGACCAGCCGAAAACGAAGTCAAGCACTTCTGCATTCGCGAGATCTGCTTCTGGCACGGGGTTGGGCGCGAGGGGGCGGAGTTCTGAAAGGCTTCTGCCCGAGCTGGTTCCAATTGCGCGAAAATGGGCGATGACCTTCGGGCCCTTGGCTGAGCGCCGTGTCAAGGTGACGATCTCGCCCTCGGTCTCGGGAACACGCAGGGCGATGTCCGCCCTTTGACCTGGCGACAGCACGATGCCTTCCGGTGCAATCGGGTTCGAAAGCGGATTGGAATCAAGTGCGATGACGACCGCCTCAGCCTTGCTGAGATCATAAGTGCCAACCCGCGTGAGGTCAGTGACGGCGAGCCGCAGTCGTGTGAGGCTGCCGGCAGGCATGTCATAGATCGGTTCGCTCTGCCAGTTTACTGTCGACACGGTGCCGAGCGTACCGCCTCTTGCGGCATTGCGCGGCTTGAAGAAGCTCGTAAATTGTCCGTCACCCGCCAGGCGAAAGTCACGAATGTTCAGCGGCAGATCCTGGTCGAAGCCGGGATCTTCTGCCTCTTCGACAACCATGACGCCGGTCAGGCCCCTGGCCATTTGTTCCAGCGTGTTGCAATGGGGATGGTACCAGAAAGTACCCGCGTCCGGTGCTTTGAGCGTGTAGCGAAACTGCTCGCCTGGCTCAATCGGTTGTTGGGTCAGATAGGGGACACCATCCATGCGGTTGTCGATGCGCAGGCCGTGCCAATGCACGATGGACGCATCATCCAGCTCATTGACGACATCGATGGTGAAAGCTTCGCCTTGTTTGAGCCGAAGCACAGGTGGCGGCCCGTCTGTCCCGAAACCCATCATGTTGTCCGTGACGGTATCGGGCAGAAGGCTGTGGCTCAGCGTTTTGATCGGGAGCGTGAGATCCGCAGCGTTCGCCTGGTTCGCAATCAGACTGCCGCCGGCGAACGCCGACAGGGTTCCTGCGCTGCCAAGGAGAAACTCCCGGCGGGACATGCCAAGCATTTGAGGCCTCGTCGTTTGTTGATGAAAACTATCCTAGCAGGCTCAAGTTTTCCTGCAACGAGTTCAAAAGCGCCCAATCGCCGCATCTGCTGACATATGATTTGCTGGCACGCCGGCAGTTCTCAGTTGGCAGGGTCCTGACAAACATCGACCCAGGCACCTGACGTAATCTCCGCCATGCGGAGGGGGGAGACGCGGACAGCTGCATTGGTTGCACCTGCCGCCGGTATGACCTCGTCAAAGGCCCTGAGGCTCTCGTCCAGGTAGACTTTCAAAGAATTGGCGAGACCAAAGGGGCAGACACCGCCGACAGGGTGACCCGTTATCTCCTCGACCTCTTCACGGCCAAGCATTTTGACCTTACCGCCAAATGCGGCCTTGGCCTTCTTGTTGTCCAGTCGCGCATCGCCGCGCGTAACGACGAGAAAAACCTCGTCCTTCAACCGAAAGGACAGTGTCTTTGCGATCTGCGCCGGCTCAACACCATGGGCTGCAGCCGCGAGCTCAACCGTGGCGCTGCTGGCGTCTGTCTCGAGAACGCGAAGCTCCGGCGCAGCCTCGGCAAGGTGGTCGCGGACACTGTTGAGGCTCATCTGAAGCTTCCTTGATTGCACTTGAGCAGAAGAGAGTAATACCATGGTGGAAGTGAACAAGGACGAAGGGGGCAAAAGCGGTACGCCATTTTTAGGTGGTATTTGATTTTGAAAATTTACAAGAGATTAACCAACCTGTTTTACGCGCTGTTAAACTTGGCCTGGCTAGGGTGACGAAACAGATAACACCCGTACTTCGGAGTTTCCTGGCCATGGCACTCACGGCTGCACACATCGGCGAAACCAGACGGAAATCGCTACCCGCGCCTGCTTTCCTGGTCGTCAAGAATGTTCTGTTCTGGGGCTCAATGGCGTTGACCGGCTATCTTCTGTTTTTCATGGCAAGCTTGGTGATGGGCTGATACCAGCTTCAGTCACGAGTTTGTGCAAGGCGCCCATCGGGCGCCTTATCTATTTTGATCCAGCAATTCAGGAACGGCCTTCGTCAGGGCGAACGGTCTTGGCCGATGTCCGAAAAATGATGCTCAGGCAAGTAGCTCGGCGGGAGCGAAATCTCGGCTTCTTGTCCCATAAGATCTACGACGAGGCATTTTGCGATCAGATGGGCGATGCCGAACGAAATCTTGAAACCGCCCGTGGCTGCAAAGACCCGTGAACTGTTGGGCAATCGCCCGACCAAGGCGTCGCGCTTGTTGCAGCGAGGGCGAATGCCTGCCCAAACCGTTAAAAGCTTGCGCCCCTTGAGGGCTGGGCAGAACGCTGTGGCGCGTCGTATCAGCTCATCAGTGCGTGCAGGGTCAACGGCCGAAGTCGCAAAGTCCCGGTCCGATGTACTGCCGACCGCGATTGTTCCATCATCATGGGGCACCACATAGAGGCCGTCGCAATAGATGGCCGGGTTCTCTTCGAGACCCGCACCTTCCAGAAGGAGCGCTTGGCCCTTTTCACCACGCCCGATCATCTCGCCGGTGAAGGCTGCTATCTGCTCGAAACAGGCAGGGCCGCTCGCCAGAACCAACCTGTCGGCCGCAAGCTGTTGTCCCTTGGTTGTTGTGAGCAATGCGCCAGAGGTTTGATCGTAGCCCTCGAAAGCCGTGTCCTCGAGCAGCAGGCCATGGTCCCGAACATAAGAGGCAAGCACCCCCAGGTAAGCCCTTGGCGAGATCCGGGCCGCAAGGGTCTCATAGACAATTCCGAAAGGCGCAGCATCAGCGCACAGCCAATCAGATCGACTGCCTACATGTTCGACTTCATAGGTGAAGCCGGTGCTTTGGGGGTGCCAGCGGTCCAGCGCTTCCTCTGCGCGCTCAATGTGATGGTCAAGTCTATCCTGAGTGGTCAGGGGAAGGATCCGACCGCAGCGCTTGTAGCCAGTGCCAAGGCCTGTCTCATCCTCCAGCATGCGCGTGTGTGCTTCGAGGCTGGAGAGTGCCTGGAACTGAAATTCCTTTTTGGGGTTCCAGCGCGCCGGCATATGCGGCATGAGTGCTCCGAGAAGTCCGCCGCTCGCACCGGCTCCAACGTGATCTGCTTCCAGCACGACAACGCTCATGCCATAGCGAAGAGCTTCGTAGGCGATCGAGAGCCCGAATATACCTCCGCCGACCACGGCAAGGTCATGGCGTTTGGGCAGGGTCGTGGACATGGCAGGCCTTTCGCCCAGCAAGCTGGGGACGGTGGACAGACAGGCAACGGACTTTATCCGCTGGAGCTGCCCGCATAAAAGGACGGGCGGAAGAACTCAAGAGCTACCGGACGCTGCCTGATGAGTAGAACGACACCAAAGCCGCCTGACGCTGGATCGGCGTTGCATTCAGCACCTGACCTTGAATGGCTTGAGGGGGATGTGCCAAGGGCGTCAGCCTTTCAGGATACCTATTTCTCTCGCGCGGGAGGACTGGAAGAGACACGCCACGTTTTTCTTGGCGGGAATGGCCTTCCGGAGCGCTGGCATGGGCGTGAGACTTTTGCAATCGCAGAGTTCGGCTTTGGAACGGGGCTTAACTTTCTCACCACGCTTCAGGCGCTGCGTCGCGTTGGCACGGCTCCAAAGCTGACATTTCTGTCGTTCGAACTGCTTCCACTGTCCAAAGACCAGTTGGAACGCGCGCTTGGTGCATTTCCGGATCTGGAAGACGAAACACAAGAGCTCCTGCAGACATGGGCTCCGGAACCCGGTTGGTGTCGCTGCGCTTTTAAAGATGCCGAGTTGCTTTTGGCAGTCGGTGATGCGCGTGTGATGGTTGATGACCTTGTGAGCGAAAAGGTCGCCATGCCTGAAATCGATGCCTGGTTTTTCGACGGGTTCAGCCCATCGAAAAACCCGGAGCTTTGGGGCGAGGACTTGCTTAAAGCGGCTTTCAAACTCACTGCCGCTGACGGCACGCTCGCGACCTACACCTCCGCCGGTTGGGTTCGCCGCAATCTTCAGGCTGCCGGTTTCGCCATCGACAAATGCAAGGGTTTCGCCGGCAAGCGGGAGATGGTGGTCGGAAAGAAAGGCTGAGGCTCAGCCGCGTCCAATGAGCGGCATTTTCGTCGCCATGATGGTCATGAACTGCACATTGGCCGACAGAGGGAGATCCGCCATATGGAGCACCGCGTCGGCGATATGGGACACATCCATGACCGGTTCGGGCATGACGCTGCCATTCGCCTGTGGCAGGCCTTGCGAGAAGTTGGCGGTCATCTCAGACGCTGCATTGCCAATATCTATCTGGCCGCATGCAATGTCGAACGGCCGTCCGTCCAGGGATAGGCTCTTGGTCAGTCCGGTGATGGCATGTTTCGTTGCAGTGTAGGGAGCCGAGCCGGGTCGCGGTACATGCGCGGAGATCGAACCGTTGTTGATGATGCGTCCGCCCTGCGGGGACTGGTGACGCATGATCTCGAAGGCCCCGCGTGCGATGAGAAATGCGCCATGCAGATTAACGTCCAGCACGGTCCGCCATTCCGCCACCGTGATCTCGTCGATGGTCTTCGCTGCGACATTGTTTCCCGCGTTGTTGAAGCAGACGTCCAGTCGGCCGAATCGATCCTTGATCGCCTTGAAGAGGTCCCCGATTTGCTCGTCGTTCGCAACGTCGCAGGGCACGCAGAACGCATCGCCCCCGCATTCATCGGCAGCTGCCTGAAGACGCTCCAGGCGCCGCCCGGTGAGGATGACGCTCGCCCCAGCTTTCAGAAACGCCTTGGCTGTTTGCCGTCCGATTCCCGAGCTTGCACCGGTGACGAGAACGGTTTTTCCTGCAAGAGCCATCGCAATTTCCTCCAGATGGATGGTTGAGAGACAAGAGATACCTTGTCAAAAGCCGGAGGGACAAGGGCGGCAAAGGGACTGCAACTTTGTCCTTGAAATCAGCCAACAGCTTTTACGCGAAGTTTCGGTTGTGAGGTCCTGCCAATTTCTTTTCCCGCGCGGAGATTTTCGCCGTTTTCTACGAGTATCACTTGAAATGCCCCTTTGTTTTTCAGGCGAAATTTAATTTTGAACAGCGTGATGAAACACTGTTATTCTTTGATCTGAAAATTTGTTTAGGTCTCATTGCTTGGTGGCGCGACTGCAATAGTCTAAACTTCGATTTGGTTGGCAAGACGCTTGAACGACCACATGAGGGAGGAGAGCCTGCATGTCCGTTTCGCACGAGCCTTGGCTCGTAGCATTGTCCCTAGTGGTGGCTTTTCAAGGAAGTTTTGTTGGCTTGAGCCTTTCTGTTCAGGTGACAGATGCGGTTGATCCGCGCCGACGTTTGCTGCTTGCCGGCGCTGCGTTGACATTGGCCCTGGCGATTTGGTCGATGCATTTCGTCGGCATGCTCGCCGCCCAACTGCCCGTGGCCGTCGATTTTCTTGTGTTGCCGACACTGCTTTCCTTTCTGGTGTGTGTTCTTGTTGTTGGTTTAGCCGTGTTCGCAGCCAGTCATGGCTCTCTCACGGCTATTCGTCTCGGCCTGTCGGCTCTGGTGATGGGAGCGGGCATTTGCATCATGCATTATCTGGGCATGTATGCCCTGCATGCGTCTTCGAACATGAGCCACGATCCGGTCTATATCGTCGCGAGTTTTCTCGTTGCCTTTAACGCCGCCGGCCTGGCGCTCTGGCTCTCCTTCGGCGTTGGTCGGCAGCCACCGATGGTTGTTTCTGCTCTCGTGCTGGCTCTTGCGATTTCGGCGATGCATTATACGGCCATGGCGGGCATGACGCTCACCCCGCACGATGCGGCTGTTGGCTTCAAGTCACCATCGGTTTCGCCCGGCACGTTGGCGATTGTGGTGGCTTGTGTCGCCTTCTTGGTCTCCGGTCTCTTCCTTCTTGCCTTGGTGCCTGCACGTCAGGACGCTGTGTCCGCGTCGCACAACAGAGCCGAAGATTTTGAAGAAACGGCGCAGAACCTTGCTGCAAATGATGTTGATGCGGAGATGCCGGGTGCTACCTCCGACGAGGCGCGCGCGACGCCGGTAGACGTTGATGCAAAACGGCCGCCAGCCGGTTTGCAGGCCGTGTCCGGTCAACGAGGGAACTCCGGTTTCAAAAGGACGCTGCCGGTCGAACGTGATGGTGTGAAATGCCACGTTGGTATTCAGGACGTTGTCTCTGTGCAGGCCGATGCTCACTACACCCGGTTGTTCGATGGAACGCGAACGCTCTTCTGTCCGCTGGCGATCAGTGAAGTTGAGCGGCTTCTGGATCCAAAACTGTTCAGCCGGGTTCATCGCAGCCATATCGTCAACCTTACGCGCGTGGATGGTTACAAGCGCGCAGGCGACAGTGGCGTGCTGACCTTGCGGGGTGAAGAGCCGCACCAGGTTCCCGTCAGCCGTTCCCGTTGGAGCCGGGTAAAGGCCCGTCTCGCCGATCGCGGTGAGCGGGACGATGAGCTTCAGTCAACGGCGGCTGCGCAGTAGCAGATCAGCGTCAGGATTCGTGACTTCATTCCTATCAATGCGCGTATAAGGTGCATGTGCGCTGCATCAGAAATGCCCAAGTGCGGCATTTCGTGCAGGTGAGCTCAAAGCTGCCGGTGCCAGGGGCTCTATCGTTTCCAAATTTTGACGTGGCATTTTAAGTGCCTGAAATATATGTGATTAAAATCAGTGGTGCTTTTAGTTGAGGGCATGAAATGCGTCAATATAGCTGACGCATTTCGTGCGCAAACCGCGCAATCCATGCGTTTTTCACTCCGTCTGTGCAGGCATCGTTGTTTTTGCGGTGCACTGCTTTGCACCCTGTGGTCGGTTGTCGCATTTAGGTCAGTTCGTGCTGTAACGCCTCTGGTTCAATCCGCATACGCGAGCGGATCCGCAGGCCAGCGAACTGGGATCGCGGTGACCGCCTTGGAGAGGTTCAGCTGATCGTCATTGCCTGGCGGTTTGGCGTATGAGGGAGGGAAGCACGTGATCCCCGGAGAGTTTATCTATCACAGGCCGTCGTCTGTTGCGGAAGCCGTTGCGCTTCTCGCCAGCCACGGCGATGAAGCTCGGCCCCTGGCTGGCGGACACAGTCTGATCCCCATGATGAAGCTGCGGATGGCAGCGCCTGAACATCTCATTGATTTGAGCGGCGTTGCGGATCTAAAGGGTATTCAGGAAGTCGGCGACACGATCGTTATCGGCGCCATGACCACCCAGCACGAATTGGTCAACTCGGATCTGCTGATCGCCAAGCTGCCGATCATTCGCGAAACGTCCCTGATGATCGCAGACCCTCAAATCAGGTACATGGGCACAATTGGCGGCAATGTTGCCAACGGCGATCCGGGCAACGACATGCCCGGCCTCATGCAATGTCTGAACGCGGTCTACGTACTCGCTGGTCCGGATGGTGAGCGGGAAGTCGCAGCTCGTGACTTCTACGAGGCGGCCTACTTCACGGCACTTGCTCCTGAAGAGCTGGTGACGGCAGTCAAAATTCCGACCCCGCCAGCAGGGCATGGCTTTGCCTATGAAAAACTGAAACGCAAGGTTGGCGACTATGCCACCGCTGCAGCCGCCGTTTTGGTCACCATGTCCGGCGACACGGTTTCAAGCTGTTCGGTCGCGCTGACGAATGTGGCTGACACACCGCTTTATGCCGCTGAGGCGAGTGAGATCCTCAACGGGTCGGCACTCGATGCAGATACGGTCAAGCGCGCTGTCGCAGCAGCCGAAGCCATCACCATGCCGGCCGCCGATGGCCGTGGACCTGCCGAGTATCGCACGAAAATGGCTGGCGTCATGCTGGAGCGAGCTCTGGCTCGTGCCGCAGAACGCGCTAAAGGCTGAGGGAGAGAGACACCATGAGCGAGATTGAACAGATCCCGGTGACGATGACCGTCAACGGCAAGAAGGTGCAGCGCTTCGTTGAGCCACGTACGCTTCTGATCCATTTTTTGCGCGAGGACCTGAACCTGACCGGCCCGCACATCGGCTGCGAGACGTCCCATTGCGGCGCCTGCACCGTTGATATGAACGGCATGTCGGTCAAGTCCTGCACGCTCTTTGCCGCCCAGGCGAACAACGCGGAGCTGACCACGATCGAGGGTATGGCAAACGCGGACGGCACATTGTCTGCGCTCCAGGAAGGCTTTCGCCAGATGCATGGGCTGCAGTGCGGCTTTTGTACGCCTGGCATGATCACCCGTGCGCATACTTTGCTTCAGGAAAATCCGGATCCGACCGAAGAGGAAATTCGCTTTGGCATTGCGGGCAACCTGTGTCGTTGCACCGGTTATCAGAACATCGTGAAGGCCATCCAATACGCCGCAGCGAAGCTGAACGGCCGTGACTATCAGGAGGCTGCAGAATGAATGACATGACCCCGTCACGGGAACAGCGCGAAGCCGCCCTCGAAGGCATGGGCTGCAAGCGCAAGCGCGTTGAAGACATTCGTTTCACCCAGGGTAAGGGCAAGTATGTCGACGACATCAAGATGCCCGGCATGCTGCATGGCGATTTCGTCCGCTCTCCCTACGCCCACGCCAAGGTCACGAAGATCGATGCGACCGAGGCCCTGAAAATACCTGGCGTGATCGCGGTGCTGACTGCGGAAGACCTGAAGGGTGTGAACCTGGCCTGGATGCCGACATTGGCCGGTGACGTTCAGATGGTTCTGGCCGACGGCAAGGTGCTGTACCAGAACCAGGAAGTCGCCTTCGTCGTCGCCGAAGACCGCTATATCGCCGACGACGCGATCCAGCTGGTCGAGGTCGAGTACGAGGAACTGCCTGTCCTGATCGATCCGTTCAAGTCGATGGACCCCGATGCGCCGGTGCTGCGGCCGGATCTGGAAGGCAAGATGGAAGGTGCGCACGGACCGCGTAAGCATCACAACCACATCTTCAATTGGTCGGTTGGTGATGAAGACGCAACGGACAAGGCCTTTGCCGAGGCCGAGGTCACGGTCAAGGAGATGATCTCCTATCACCGGACACACCCATCTCCGCTGGAGACCTGCCAGTGCCTTGCGGCCATGGACAAGGTGAAAGGTGAGCTGACCCTTTACGGTACCTTCCAGGCGCCTCATGTCATTCGCACGGTCGCCTCTCTGCTTTCGACCATCCCCGAGCACAAGATCCATGTGATTGCGCCCGATGTCGGCGGCGGCTTCGGCAACAAGGTGGGTGCCTATCCGGGGTACATCTGCTCGATCGTCGCTTCTATTGTGACCGGCCAGCCTGTGAAGTGGGTTGAGGACCGCATGGAGAACCTCTCCACCACGTCCTTTGCACGTGACTATCACATGACCACCGAGATCGCGGCCAAGAAGGACGGCACTGTGACCGGCCTCAAGGTTCACGTTCTGGGTGACCATGGTGGCTTCGACGCCTGCGCCGATCCGAGCAAGTGGCCTGCAGGCTTCTTCAACATCGTTACGGGGTCTTATGACTTCCCGGTCGCGCATCTTTCCGTCGATGGTGTTTACACCAACAAGGCGCCGGGCGGTGTGGCCTATCGCTGCTCCTTCCGCGTGACCGAGGCAGCATACTGCATCGAGCGCGGTATGGATGTTCTGGCGCAAAAGCTTGGGATGGATCCTGCCGACCTTCGTCTGAAGAACTTTATCAAGCCGGAGCAGTTTCCCTACAACTCGGCCCTCGGCTGGGAGTATGACAGCGGCGATTATCATACCGCCATGCACAAGGCCATGGATGCCATCGACTACCGCGGGCTTCGCGAGGAACAAAAGGCCAAGCAGGAAGCATTCAAGCGCGGCGAAACCCGGGAAATCATGGGTATCGGCGTCTGCTTCTTCACCGAAATCGTCGGTGCTGGCCCTTCCAAGAACTGCGATATTCTTGGCGTGGCCATGTTCGACAGTGCGGAGATCCGCATTCATCCCACCGGGTCCGTGATTTCTCGCATGGGCAGCAAGTCCCAGGGCCAGGGTCACGAAACCACCTGGGCTCAGATCATTGCAACCGAGATCGGTATTCCGGCAGCGGACATCATGGTCGAGGAAGGTGATACGGACACTGCACCATATGGGCTTGGGACCTACGGCTCGCGTTCGACACCGGTTGCAGGCGCGGCCATAGCCCTTGCCGCCCGCAAGATCCGTGCGAAAGCGCAGATGATCGCAGCGCATATGCTTGAAGTCTCGGAGTTCGATCTCGAATGGGACATCGACGGGTTTCAGGTGAAAGGCAATCCGGAAGCACGCAAGTCGATGAAGGAGATCGCCTGGGCGGCCTATAACGCACCGCCCCCCGGCATGGAACCGGGCCTTGAGGCGGTGTCCTATTACGACCCGCCCAACATGACCTATCCCTTCGGCGCTTATTTCTGTGTCATGGATATTGATGTCGACACTGGCGTTGCCACAACCCGTCGCTTCTATGCTTTGGATGATTGCGGAACACGCATCAATCCGATGATCATTGAAGGGCAGGTCCACGGCGGCCTGACTGAAGCCTTCGCCATCGCGATGGGTCAGGAAATCAGCTACGACGAGATGGGCAATGTCATGGGAGCGTCCTTTATGGACTTCTTCCTGCCAACTGCGGTGGAAACCCCGCATTGGGAGACAGACCACACGGTGACACCAAGCCCGCATCACCCCATTGGTGCAAAGGGCGTTGGCGAAAGCCCCAATGTGGGAGGTGTCCCGGCCTTCTCCAACGCGGTCAACGATGCGTTTGGCTTCCTTGGCTCGATCCACATACAGATGCCGCATGATGCGTGGCGTGTCTGGCAGGTCGCCAAGAACCTGGGCGCACACGGCTGAGTTTGAAGTCACCGGTCGCGGGTTTGACCCGCGGCCGGTTGCTCCGCCCCGATGATCACTCTGTGACGATGAAGTCAGTCCCATGACAACAACCAAGCAGCAACTGGCGACGGCACTGGCCGAAACCGGCTACGTGGCAGATGAAGGTCTCGCGACAGCGCTGGTCCTGACTGAAATGCTGAAGCGGCCATTGCTTCTTGAGGGCGAGGCTGGCGTCGGCAAGACCGAAGTTGCCAAGGCCTTGGCTAAGCTCGAAAACACCGATCTGATCCGCTTGCAGTGCTATGAAGGCCTGGATCGTTCGGATGCGATCTACGAATGGAATTATCAACGCCAGCTCCTTGCGATCAAGGCCCATGAAGGCTCCGGCGAAACCGCCAATGCGATCGAGGAGGCGGTGTTTTCTGAAAAATACCTGCTGGAGCGGCCCTTGTTGGCGGCCATCCGGCAGGACAAGGCCCCGGTTCTGTTGATCGACGAGATTGACCGCGCTGATGAGGAGTTTGAAGCCTTCCTCCTCGAAATCCTGTCGGACTATCAGGTGTCTATCCCGGAGCTCGGGACGGTCGAGGCGAGGAGCATTCCCCGTGTCGTTCTAACCTCCAATGGCACGCGCGAGCTCTCCGATGCTTTGCGTCGCCGTTGTCTATATCACTATGTCGACTATCCGGCTCCTGATCGTGAGGCGCGGATCCTGCTCAGCCGTGTCGAGGGCCTCGATGCCAAGCTGGCGCTGCAAATCGCGGAACTGATGGGCAACCTGCGCAAGGAAGACCTTGCCAAGGTGCCCGGGGTTGCCGAGACCATAGATTGGGCATCGGCGCTGATTGGTCTTGGTGGTCGCAACAATTTGCACGATCAGCGTGAGCTCGTCTTTGAAACGCTGGCTTGCGTGCTGAAGACTAGAGAAGACCAGGCACGTGTCACCAAGGATGTGACCGACCGGCTCCTGGGCAAGGTGGCCTGACATGGCCGCCCTTGTCCTTGAAACCCGCGATGACATCGGCGCCGCATTGCGCATGCGGCTTGCAGGCTTCGTGCGTTCGCTGCGTGACAGCGGGTTCAAGGTCGGCTTGGCAGAAACAAATGATGCGCTTGCGTTGCTCAGATCTCACCTGTCTTCTCGGCCGCACGAGCTGAAGGGTGCCTTCCGGGCACTGTTCTGCGGGCGCCGTTCGGACTGGCAGGCCTTTGACGAGATCTTCGACGCCTACTGGTTTGCCAAGGGCCTCAAGGGGGCGATCAAGAGCGTCGGCGATAGTCCCAAGAAGGGCGTAAAGACGATCCGCGAGTTGACTGATGCGAGCGTTCAAACCACCGACGGTCCCGCTGGGGATGTCGAGCGGACGGCCGGC
Source organism: Roseibium sp. (assembly GCF_039982295.1). Lineage (GTDB taxonomy): Bacteria > Pseudomonadota > Alphaproteobacteria > Rhizobiales > Stappiaceae > Roseibium. The sequence goes on along the minus strand of NZ_JBDWYP010000069.1, from coordinate 42,496 downwards.
GAGGAGGAAGACGAAGACAGCGAGGCCGAGACCGATGCGAAGCGCGAGGGCGCAAGCATTGCGGACAATCTTGGTCAGACCGACTTCCGAAAGATCCACGACCCAGAGGCCATGGAACGGGCACATCAGCTCGCCGAACGTCTCGCACACTCCATGCGGGTTCGGCTGACCCGTCGTGATCGGCAAAAACGTAAGGGCCCACGCCTTGATTTGCGCCGGACCATTCGTCATTCGATCTCGCACGGCGGCACACCAATCGAATTGATCCGAAAGGGCCCACGGGAGCGTCAGTTGCGTCTGGTCGTGCTTCTTGATGCCTCCGGGTCGATGAACAATTACACCGGTGTCTTCACTCGGTTTGTTCACGGTATTCTAGACAATTTCCGCGAGGCAGAAGCGTTTCTGTTCCACACGCGTCTCGTGCATGTCTCGTCGGCGTTGAGCGAACGCGATGCGGCAAGAGCGCTCGATCGTATGGGGCTGATGGCGCAGGGCGTCGGCGGAGGCACCAAGATCGGCGAGGCCATCGCCGAGTTCAATCGCTGGCATGCGGCAAGGGTTATTCATTCTCGTACGTGCGTCATGATCCTGTCCGATGGCTATGACACCGGCGATCCGCAGCAGCTTGGTGCTGAAATGGCCGCACTGCGACGGAGGTGCAAGCGCATCGTCTGGCTCAATCCCTTGATCGGATGGCAGGGATACGAGCCGACGGCAGGGGGCATGTCCGCTGCTCTTCCCCACGTTGATCTGTTTGCACCGGCACACAATCTGGACAGCCTGGCCGCTCTCGAACCCTATCTCGCGAAGCTGTGAGGACAATCCGATGACACCTTCCCAAAGCCTCGATTTGCCTCAACGAGAGAACGAGGATCTGCATGATCTCATGAGCCGACTGCGGCGCGCCGGCGAGCCATTCAGCCTCGCGACAGTCGTTCGGACGATTTCCGTCACCGCCGCCAAGGCCGGTGCGAAAGCGGTGATCCGTGCCGATGGCTCGATCGCAGGCGGTTGGATCGGCGGCGGCTGTGCCCGTGGGGCTGTGCTCAAGGCATCACGCGAAGCTCTGGCAGACGGCGAAACGCGTCTGGTTTCCATTCAGCCGGAGGAGCTTCTCAAGGATCGCGGTGTTGCCGCCGGGGAGGAAAAGGACGGCATCCGTTTCGCCAGCAACATGTGTCCGAGCCAGGGAACCATGGATATTTTCGTCGAGCCGGTTCTGCCGCGTCCGTCTCTCGTGATCCTTGGAGCCAGCCCGGTCGCGATTGCCCTTGCCGATCTCGGACCGCGCGTCGGTTTCGATCTCACCGTTTGTGCACCGTCCGAGGATCAGGGCGCTTTTGCCGCCGCCAATGAACGCATTGAAGGCTATGCTCTTCCTGTTGAGACAACCGCGTGTCGCTATCTCGTCGTGGCGACACAGGGGCGCGGCGATCAGGCGGCGCTCAAGGCCGCTGTTTCTGTCGGGGCCGAGCACGTGGCTTTTGTCGGAAGTCACAGGAAGGCTGAAAGTTTAAGGGCCAAGTTGCTGGCCGAGGGCGTCGATCCGGCAGCGCTTGACCGGGTAAAGGCTCCCGCCGGGCTTGACCTTGGTGCGATTACACCTGAGGAGATCGCTCTCTCCATCCTCGCCGAAATTCTTCGCATCCGCCGCAAAGACCAGCGCGGCAATGTGAATGAAACCGCTTACGCCTGACGTTCAAGAAAACTGGAGAAATTTCTCATGAAAATGGAAGACAGCCAACGCATCGAGGCTCCGCGCGAGACCGTTTGGGCGGCACTCAACGATGCGGATGTCTTGAAGGCCTGCATCCCTGGCTGTGAGGAGCTGGTAAAGCACTCCGATACGGAAATGGAAGCCAAGGTTCTGCTGAAGGTCGGCCCGGTCAAGGCCAAGTTCGGCGGCAAGGTCACCCTGGAGGATCTTAATCCGCCAGAGAGCTATCGCATCGTCGGGGAAGGCTCCGGCGGTGTTGCCGGCTTTGCGAAGGGAGGAGCGGTTGTCCGTCTGGAAGAAGATGGTCCGGACGCGACCATTCTTCACTATGATGTCGATGCGCAAATCGGCGGCAAGCTTGCACAGCTCGGTTCCCGGCTTATCGACTCGACCGCAAAGCGTCTCGCCGGGGAGTTCTTCAAGACGTTTGGCGAAACCGTTGCGCCAAATAAGTCTGGAGACGGAGCTGACGAAAAACAGGCCGAGGACAAAAAAGGTTGGTTGTCGGGCATGTTCGGCAAGAAGGACAACACGGCGGAAGAAGACGCCTGACGATCATTTGATCAGGCGCCATGCGCCTGATCTCTTGTCACTGAGTGGAGGGGAATACAATGAGCGCATACGCACAGGCAGCGCTGTCACAGGAACTTGAGGCCGATAATATCCTGGAAGAAATCCGTCAGGATCCCTGGTTGCTTGGCGCACTTGCGACGGGCACGCTTCTTTCTGTCGGTTTTTTCACGCTGCACGCATGTTGCTTCGGCGCTGAGGCGGCCATGCTCAAGTCTCTGTCCGTCATCTGCACCACGGCAGGGTAGGTCTCAGCGGAACAGGACACGTTGGGTTTCTAGGTCGCCGTCGTGTCTGCACCTTCGCCGGCGTCGGCTTCCAGGCCGTTACCAGCATTGATGCTTTGACGCCGTGACGAGAGACTGTCCATATGAGCCTTGATGTCGGGCGCTTGGTCCATGAGCGTCCGGTAGTCCGCAGCCGAAAGCGTCAGCAGCTGGCAATAGCCAAGCGCCTTTACATCCGCGCTTCGCGGCCTGCCCGTAATCAGGGCGATTTCCCCGAACATCTCGCCGCGCCCAAGCCTGAAAGAGCTGTTCGCGGTCCGCACTTCGACAGCACCGGAAGAGATAAAGAAGGCCGTGTCGCCCTTGTCGCCCATCTGGATCAGCTTCTCTCCGGGAATGGCGAATCTGGGCCGCATCAATTTGGCGATAGCTCGCCTCCGGGCGTCGCTCAAGCTCGAGAACAGCACATGTTGCGCAAGAAGGTCTTCGGTCCTCATGCCAAGATCGAGCTTGGGTCGCTGATGGGTCTTCAATCGGGCGTTTGAAAGTTCCCCTGTCAAATCATTGTAAAGTTCGGCTCCGATCAGCGCTTGCGAATGCGCATCGGCGTAGGCCGTCTCCTCCAGCCGCAGGCCGGTGTTGCGGAGGAAAAGCACTTCCTGCGCATCGGCATAGTCCGGATACTGCAATCGAAGGGCCTCAACGGCGCGCAGGATCTCTTCGCGCCGGGCACAGAGCGTGTCATTGAGAATGCCGCCGACGCGATCTCCGACCAGAGGCCGGATCCGCCGCTGGTTGAACGCAATAAGCTCCCCCGCGACGATCCGGCTGACCAGCAGGAATTCGAACCGGTCCGATATCTGGTTCGATAGAAACCACTGGATTTTCAGCCTGCGATGCAGCCACTGAGCGAAGCGCAAGCGAAGACCGAATTGCAGCGGCGCACGGGTCGCCCGATTGTAGCCGGCACGACCTTCGGTTCTAGTGAGGTCGCCAATCCGTCCGGCCGCCGCCAGATGTTTGGAGACGGCGCGATTGGAAATCGTTTTCTCGTGAAAGTGCTTGAGCACCAGCTCGCGTTCCCGGTCGGCCAGCGCAACGAGGCCCAGGATGACGCGCTCCTTGTCCTTGAGGTCCTTCAGCGATACCGAGGATTCCGACGCGTTCTTGGTGCGCTCTTCATAGATGCTTGTCACCCGCTCGGACAGTTCGGGCGCAATATGATAGTCTTCGGCAGCTTCGGTGATACCCTGTCGGACGTCCGAAAGGGCCAGGACGAGGAACTGGTTTCTGAGAGCTTCATCACGCGGCGACAGCCGGTTCAGCTTCAGCAGCTTGATCAAAGGCTTCAGGCTGGAGCCATAGACAAGGAGCGTGAACAGCACGAAGCCCGTGGCCAGTTTGGTGACGAAGGACGAGATCTCGTCGCTCAGGGCAGCATGTTCCGAAACGCTCAAAGCGAGCGTCAGCGTGACGGCGCCGCGCATGCCACCCCAAAGCATCACCGTCTTGAACTTCACGTTGACACGTTCGCCGACCTTGAGGACTGAAAGGATCGGCAAGAGGCCAAAGATCACGACCGCACGGGCTGCAAGGGCGGCAACCACGAGGATGAGCAGGAGAAGAATATCAAGCTCCGTGAAGCCGGCGACCAGCTGCGGGATCATGATCGATGCCAGCACGAAGATCAGTGACGAGGCCCAGAATGCGATTTGCTCCCAAACATCTTGAAGGAAGGTCCAGCTCCTGGGCGCAATACGGGAGGGACCATAGAGGTTGAACACGATGCCGGCGGCGACAACGGCAACCACGGCCGAAACATCAGCGAATTGGTCCGATATGACATAAATGAGATAGGGCAGGGCGAGGCTGAGCGTCACTTGCGCCAGTGGCAGATCGCGCATGATCGGCAGAGCCATGACGCAGGCGCGGGCCATCAATGTGCCGACGATCACCCCGCCGATGAAGGATCTCAAAAAGGCGATTGCCGCCTCGCCGGCATCAGGCGACTGGGTGCCGGTCAGGATGCCGAGCAGGATGACAAAGAGCACGATCGCGGCCGCATCGTTCAGAAGGCTTTCACCCTCGACGATACGTCCAAGACGGGGAGGCGCGCCGATGTCCCGGAAAATGCCGACCACCGCGACCGGGTCCGTGGTCGCGACGATCGAGCCAAGCAAAAGGCAAGTTACCAGCGAGAAACCTGCAAGCGGATAAAGCGCGAACCCGATGAAGAAGGTGGCGACAAAGACTGCCACGATCGCCATTACCAAAATCGGGCCGATGTCCTCAAAGATCCGCCGGACGTCGAGCGTCAAAGTGGTCTGAAACAGCAGGATCGGAAGGAAGATATAGAGGATCTTTTCTGAATCGATCGGTGGATCGACGAAGACGAGGGCAAGGTCGTTGAAGGCGTCAGTGCGCGGCGTGTAGAGAAGATAGGTCGCCGCGATACCGATCAGGGTGCCGACCATAGCCAGAAGCACGCTGGGAGAAAGCCCGAGCTTTCTGGCCAGTGGTTGCAAAAGGGAAATGGTGACAAGCAGGCCGGCAAAGGCCGCAACAATGATCGGTGTTTCCATATCCGCTAATTTGCCAAGCCCTTGCGGTAATGCCAAGGCCGCGGTGGGTCAATTGCGAGGCAAATGGCATTATGATTTGGAATTTATTACTTTTTTTCGCTCTTTCGCTCTGACAGCCAGATGCCGCCCAGCACCATGACAAGGGCAACTGCGTGATAGGCATGAAACGGCTCGCCCAGGATCAAAATGCCGAGGCCTGCTGCGAAGATCGGCACCAGATTGATAAAGACGCCAGCGCGTGCGGGCCCGATCAGCTCGACGCCGCGCATGAAAAAGATCTGGGCAAGGCTCGACGGGAAAAGCGAAATGTAGAGGACCACGAGCCAGCCCTGAAACGTCGGCCATTGAAGAGTGCCAATGGAATGCTCGTAGAACAGTCCGGGAATGGAGGTGAGTGCGGCCACGACGGATAGGACGGCAAAGAAAACCATGCCCGAGACCTGCGGGCGGTTTCGAAGCGAAAGCGTGTAGCCCGCATAGAACAGGCTGGCGATCAGCATGATGCCGTCGCCGGGATTGATCGACAGATGCAGCAGGACGTCCAGGTCTCCTTGAGCTGCGACCATTGCCACACCGGCAAGCGTGATCAGGATGCCGACGACCTGCAAGGGCCGCACCCGGACTCCGAAGGCCAGCACGGCGCCAATCAGGACAAGAACAGGCATTGAGCCCTGAATGATCCCGAGGTTCACGGCCGTCGTGCGATGGGCCGCGATGTAAAAGAGCGAGTTGAAGCCCGTAAAGCCGAAGATGGCCATCAGCGACAGACGGCCCAGATGAGCCTTTATGAGAGGCATTTCCGCCTTGAGCTTTGGCAGGGTCAGACTGATCATGACTACGCTGACGATGATCCAGCGCAGCGCCACGACCGCCAAGGGAGAGACATCGCCGATCGCAAGCCGACCGGCCACGGTGTTGCCGCCCCACATCAAGGTCGTGAGGATCAAAAGCAGCGTGGCATTGCCGAAAATATAGCCTCGAAAGAGCGTGGTGGCGAAGCTCATGGGATTACCGGAAATGGTTGGCGTGAATGTCGGAGCAGCTGGCGGCGGAATACGGCCGCCTGAACGGCTTCGCAGAAATAGCGAAGTGTTGCAAGCGCATTTGATAAGGGTTCCGAACTAAGTTGTTAGGAGAAAATAAAAATTATCTTTTCCAAAATAGAAAAGGTACTTGCAGTCCTCGCTGGATTGACGCAGCAGGCCGTTCCCGCGAAAAAGAAGATATCGATGGGTGGGATCGCGTGCTTGCGAGAACCACCCGTCTCGCTGACCAAAAAAAGATCGAATGATCGAAAAGCCAGAACACGATCGAATGATCGAAAAGACTGAGCGAACAAGGAGACAGGGATATGACGGCGCGCATTGACGCAGACGGCCTTCAGGTTGCACAGGAACTATATGACTTCGTCAATGACAAGGCGTTGCCGGGAACCGGCGTAGAGCAAGCCTCCTTTTGGTCGGCTCTTTCGGCAATCGTTCATGACCTCGCTCCCAAGAACCGTGCCCTGGTTGCCAGGCGCGACGACCTTCAGGCCAAGATCGATGCCTGGCACAAGGCCAATCCTGGGGTGCCGGACATGGCAGCCTACAAGGCATTCCTGACTGAAATCGGTTACCTTGTGCCAGAGGGCGAGGTGTTCTCGGTCACGACGGATAACGTCGATCCTGAAATTTCCACTGTTGCCGGGGCCCAGCTCGTCGTTCCGGTGATGAACGCCCGCTATGCGCTAAACGCCGCCAATGCCCGCTGGGGTTCTCTTTATGACGCGCTCTACGGTACGGACGCCATGGGTTCGAAGCCGCAGGCCGGTGGCTTCGATGCGGCCCGCGGCGCAGAAGTCATAGCCTATGCCCGCAAGGTTCTCGACGAGAGCGCTCCACTGGCCAGCGGTTCCTGGTCCGACATCACCGGTCTGTCAGTAGAGGGCGCCGCCCTGAAAGTTGCGACCTCTTCAGGAGCCGTGGCTCTGAAGGATGCGGCCCAATTTGTCGGTTATGTTGGGGAGGCAGACGCGCCGTCCAAGGTACTGCTATCGAAGAATGGGCTGCATCTGGAAATCGTCATCAAGGCAGAACATCCGATCGGCAAGACAGACAAGGCTCACATTGCCGACGTCATTCTGGAATCTGCCATGTCCACCATCATGGACTGCGAGGATTCAGTCGCGGCTGTCGACGCCGAAGACAAGGTTGTTGTTTACAGCAATTGGCTTGGCCTGCTGAAAGGCGATCTGGAAGAGACCTTCGAGAAGGGCGGCAAGAGCATCACCCGCCGCATGAACGGGGATGGTGTCTACACAGCCCCGGACGGCGGTGAGGTGGCCTTACATGGCCGCTCCCTGTTGCTGGTCCGAAACGTCGGTCACCTGATGACCATCGACGCCGTGCTGGACAAGGACGGCAACGAGGTGCCGGAAGGCATTCTGGACGGTATGATCACGTCGCTGATCGGCCTGCATGACATCGGCCCGAACGGCCGCCACACGAACTCCCGCGCCGGGTCTGTCTATATCGTCAAGCCGAAGATGCACGGCCCGGAAGAAGTCGCCTTCGCGGTTGAACTGTTTGACCGGATCGAGGATGCGCTGGGCATGGCCCGCAACACTCTCAAGATGGGCATCATGGATGAGGAGCGCCGCACGACGGTCAACCTCAAGGAATGCATCCGCGCCGCCAGGGATCGCGTGTTCTTCATCAACACAGGCTTCCTGGATCGCACTGGCGACGAGATGCACACCTCCATGGAAGCTGGTCCGATGATCCGAAAGGGTGACATGAAGGCCGCCACCTGGATCAGCGCCTACGAGAACAACAACGTTGACGTCGGTCTTGCCTGCGGCCTGCCGGGCCACGCCCAGATTGGTAAGGGCATGTGGGCCATGCCGGACCTGATGGAAGCGATGCTGGAGCAGAAGATCGGCCATCCGATGTCAGGCGCGAACACGGCTTGGGTGCCGTCACCGACCGCCGCCACGCTCCACGCCATGCACTACTACAAGGTCAATGTCGCGGAGCGTCAGGCCGAGCTGAAATCCCGCGAGGCTGCGAAGCTCGAGGACATCCTGTCCGTACCGGTCGCAACCCGCCCAAACTGGTCTGCGCAAGATATTCAGGCGGAGCTCGACAATAACGCTCAAGGCATCCTTGGGTATGTGGTGCGCTGGGTCGAGCAGGGTGTCGGCTGTTCCAAGGTGCCTGACATCAACAATGTCGGCCTGATGGAAGACCGCGCAACACTGCGCATCTCGTCGCAGCATATCGCCAATTGGCTGCGCCACGGCGTATGTACCGAAGATCAGGTCATGGAAACCATGAAGCGCATGGCCAAGCTTGTCGATGAGCAAAACGCGGGTGATCCGCTCTACAAGGCGATGTCAGCGGATTTTGACGGTTCCATTGGCTTCCAGGCCGCGTGCGACCTTGTCTTCAAGGGCACTGAACAGCCCAACGGTTACACCGAGCCGGTGCTGCATCGGCGCCGGATCGAGTTCAAGGCGAAGACCGCTGCCTGATCGGGCCTTCCGGTCTGAGCCGATTTTTTGAAACTTTTGCAGCCTTCACGCATTGAGTGTGGAGGCTGTTTTCGTAGCAGCGCTTAACGTCAGCTTTCAGACAAACGAGCAGAAAAATAATTGAAAAGTGCACCAGGTACGCCTTGAAAAAGTGCACAAAGTGCGCATATTATACGGAGTAAGGTCGAACAAAACGAAAAAAAGAAGTTGAAGGAGACCGAAAATGAATGTGCATACCGCCCGAACACTGCTGGTGAACCATCGTCAGGACTTCAATCGTGACCGCCTGCCATGGCTTCCCCAAAAGCTCTATCGCTTCCTTTCGGAAGTGAACAAAAACAAGAACAGCTGACTTCAAGTCAGGATAGAGCGCTCGAATGCCTGGGTCCCATCGGACGCATTCGTTCAAACTCAAGAACCCGGCCTTGTGCCGGGTTTTTTGTATTCTGCAGCTGTTAGCCGTTCAGGAGCGGAAACTGGGCCACCAGGCTCTTTTCGCCAGCGGTGGAAAACTGGACCACGCGGGATGTCTCCAGGCGCTGCGCCCAGCCAAGCTCAAGCAGCCTCACGTAGATTGCATTGCCCGTGGAGCCTGCCAGATGGTAACGCCGTTCGCTCCAGTCGAGACAGGACCGGCATTCAGGTCTGCGGGATCGCGATCGTTGTGCCGGATTGACGCCAAACGACTGCAAAAAGGCATGACCGCTTTCGGTCAGACGAAGACCACCATCATCCGCAGGCGCAACATGGTTGTGCGAGAGCAGGCTGTCATAGATGCGCACGGCCAAATCGCCTGCCAGATGATCGTAGCAGACCCTTGCTTTTCGCAGCGCCGGATCATTGGGGCCTGTGCGCACCCTCAAATGGCCCTTCCTGGCCGCCAGGCCCATCAGGCTTTCGAGTGCCTGGCCAACATCGTCATCGGACAGCACATAGTAACGATGACGCCCCTGTTTGCGCTGGTTGATCAGTCCGGCATTGGCCAGTTTGCCCAGGTGAGAGCTAGCCGTTTGAGCCGTTATGCCTGCTTCCGCAGCAAGCTCGCTGGCCGTTAGTGCCTTGCCGCTCATGAGCGCGGTCAACATGTTCGCGCGGGCAGGGTCGCCAATCAGCGAGCCGATGAGGGCAATATCAGGTCCGTCTCTCATACTTCGATCCTAGTCGAAGCATAGTGCGTCTTCAACATGGCATTGAGATGCGATCTCGAACGCAATGGAGAACCGCCATGATCACCTGTTTCATTCGCTACCACATCGATCCGACCAAACGGGAGGCTTTTGAGACCTATGCCCGTAACTGGGGCGTCGCCATCCCCCGCTGCGGGGCCGACCTCATCGGCTACTATGCGCCGCATGAAGGCTCGAGCACTCTGGCCTACGGCGTTTACAACATCGAGAGCCTTGCCGCCTATGAGGCATATCGCAAGCGCTTGTCGGAGGATCCGCTTGGCCGGGAGAACTATGAATTTGCGCAGCGTGAGAAATTTCTCTTGAGAGAGGACAGGACGTTCCTCAAGCTCGCGTCATCTCCGCAACCAAGCCAAATGGCACCGGAAGAAGGTCAATCATGATTGCCGTGATTTTCGAAGTATACCCACATGAGGAGCACAAGGCACGCTATCTGGACATCGCTGCCAGCTTGCGCCCGGTTCTCGAGGAGATCGACGGCTTCATTTCAGTCGAGCGGTTCGAAAGCCTGACCACACCTGGAAAATTGCTGTCTCTTTCGGTCTTTCGCGACGAGAAGGCCCTTTGTGACTGGCGAAATGTCATGGCCCATCGCAAGGCGCAAACAGCAGGCCGCAATGTCTTGTTCAAGGACTACCGGCTCCGTGTCACCGGCGTTATTCGCGACTACGGCATGACTGAGCGGGACGAGGCCCCAAGCGACAGCTGCGTTGTGCTTTAGGGCCTCGTGGCCATCAGGGAGACGGTTCGACGGGAAGCCGAACCGTTGCTTCCAGGCCGCCGTCCGGATGGTTCCGAAGCGTGATTTCGCCGCCGTGCGCATGAATGATGGAGCGCGTAATGGACAAGCCAAGTCCGATGCCGCCCGTCTCCTCGCTGCGTGACTCCTCCAGGCGAACGAACGGCTCGAACACATCTGCCAGCCGCGCCGCCGGAATACCCGGACCGAAGTCCCGGAACCGGATGACGGCTTTTCTGTCATCGCGTGCGATGGTGACTTCGACCCTTTCGCCATAACGGATGCCGTTTTCAATCAGGTTTCGGATCGCTCTCTTGAGGGAAAGCGGTCGGCAGGACAAGATGATCCTGTCGCCGTCCGAGACCGAAACGGCATGGCCGAGATCTTGTTGGTCAGCGGCAATACTCTCCAAAAGGCTGGTGAGGTCCGTGCGGACCGCATCTTCCTTGTTCGCCTCGTCACGCGCAAATTCTAGCGTCGCTTCCGTCATCTGGCTCATTTCATCGAGCGTTTCGATGATCTTCTCGCGATTTTCCTCGTCATCGATGAATTCGGCGCGCAGGCGGAGCGACGTGATCGGAGTCCGCAGATCATGACTTATCGCCGCCAGCATCCTGGTGCGATCCGACACGAAGCGGGTGAGGCGGTCCTGCATCTCGTTGAACGCCCGGGTCACCGCCCTGACTTCGCTAGGACCTTCGACGGTCAATGCGGGCAGGTCCTCGCCGCGGCCAAGCTTTTCAGCTGCGCCGGCGAGATGGCGCAGGGGCTTGGCCACACGGCGGACCGCCAGGAAAACGATGACAAAGATCGCGCCGATTGTGAGCGCCATCTGCACCAGCAAGGGATACAAGGTCCGGGGCGGCGGCTTGTAGTCGGTCGCCACGTTCAGCCAGCCATGGTCAGCGAGCTGAATCGATAGAACAAGATCGACCTGCCGTTTCGCAAGCCGCTTCAAACGTGCCGGAAAATCGCGTTTGACTTGTGACGGGTCGGCGTTCTGGCGGTTCGGCTGTTTGCCATGGCCAATCGCAAGCAGGTCCAGGTGAACCTCACGGTCCGGCGTCAACCGGCTGCCAAGATAGGTCTCGAGACGCTGTTCGGTCTGGGTATCGGCGTCTTCCTTGACGACTGGTTCTTCACTTGTCCAGAAGGCGGTGAACCGGCTGCTCGAAGCCTTCAGGATCTTCGCATGATATGTGGTCGGCGTGCTTTCCAGAAGCTGGACCATCGAAATTGACCGCATCAGGATATTGTCCCGCGCGACCTCAAGGAGCGCGAGCCTACGTTCGTCATGAAAGAGCCAGATGCTGATGATCTGGGCGGCGACGACCGCGAGCAACAAGAGGCCCACAAGCTGAGTGCCGAGGCTCGTCGCCCTCAGTCGATCTGTGATCCATCTGATCATCCGTGAACTCCGTCCACATCAGATGTGAACATGTAGCCTCCGCCCCAGACCGTTTTGATAAGGGTCGGGTTCTTGGGATCGCTCTCGATCTTCCGGCGAAGTCTTGAAACCTGGTTGTCGATCGACCGGTCGAATACATTTGGCGTGCGGCCGGTGGTCAGGTCCAGCAATTGATCGCGGTTCAGCACCATCTTCGGCCGCTTCAGGAATGCACAAAGCAGCTGGAACTCGCCGCTGGACAGGGAAACGCCGACACCTTCCGGGTCGATCAGCTCCCGCTTGGGGACGTTCAATGTCCAGCCTTCAAATGCCAGTTTCTCTTCTTCAAGCGGGTCACGCTCTTTGGGCACCGCACTGGTTCGGCGCAGAACTGCCCTGATCCGCGCAAGCAGCTCACGCGGGTTGAAGGGCTTGGTGACATAGTCATCAGCGCCGATCTCAAGACCAATGACCCGGTCGGTGTCTTCGGCCATGGCCGTCAAGAGAATGACGGGCAGGGAGCTGCCTTCGACAAGATGGCGGCACAGCGACAGGCCGTCCTCGCCCGGCATCATGATGTCGAGAACGACCAGATCGATGGACGCTGCCTTGAGCGCCTTGCGGGCATGGGCGGCGCTTTCCGCGGTCGTCGCACGCATGCCGTTCTTTACGAGATAGCGCGCGAGGGTCTCGCGAATGTCGCGGTGATCGTCTACGACCAGAATGTGGGGGCTGGGTTCGCTCAAGTGGGTCTCCGGAAGTCTGCCCTGGTCCTCATGGTCCGATGCCGGCATTTGTTTGCCAACGTCGGAAAAGCTCTTGTCATATAGCTAAAGTGAATTCTGCGGTCGGACAGCGCAATCTTGTAACAAGATGTAACCCGCCCGCCAACCGGCACACACCGCGACACTTGTCGCTGTTTTGGCCCGTATTTTTGCGACAAGTCGTTCCTATGTTCTGTTCATCAACGCAGCAACCAAGGAGCTGACAGATCATGAAACCCATGAAGAAAATCGCAATCGCTGCCCTGACCGCTGGCGTCGCCAGCGTTGCAATCACCGCAGTTCAGGCAGAAAGCCCGGCGCCGGTGAAGGGCCAGTATGCCATGAACGGTGGCATGGGCGGTGACGAAATGGGGCGCGGCATGGGGCACGGACGCAAAGGCGGCCGTCACCAGGGCCGGAAGTTCATGGAACGCTTTGACGTCAACACGGACGGCGTCGTGAACCAGGCTGAAGTCGACCAAGTCGTCGCCAAACGGTTCGCAGAAGGCGACACCAATACAAGCGGCGCGATCGACCTGGCTGAATTCAAGACCGGCTTTGAAGAGAAGACCTCCCGCCAGCGCGTTCGTGTTTTCCAGCGTCTCGACAAGGATGGAGACGGCACGGTTACGACCGAAGAATTCAACGGTATGACCGATCGCATGTTCTCGCGACTGGATCGCGACGGCAACGGCGAGCTGGAGCGTATGTCCAGGCCGCGTGGCGGCAAGCCTGAGCAGGGCAAGCGCATGGGCCAGGAAGACGGCGACCGTGGTCCTGACCAGAAGGCCGGTAAGGGCAAAGGCCCGGATGGCGAGGAAAAAGGCAAGGGTCGCGAGGCACATGCACCGCGTCACGAAATGGAAAAGCGCGGTCATGAAGGCCGGCACGGTTCCAAGGGCGGAAAAGGCGGAATGCGAGGCCGCATGATGGAGAACATCTTCACCATGCTCGACACCGACAAGGACGGCAAGGTCACCCGCGCCGAGTTTGAAGATGTCCGCGGCAAGCTCTTCGCATCGGCTGATACCGATGGCTCCGGCGGTTTTGAACTGACCGACTTCAGCACGATCTGGATGACCATGAACGAAGGTCGCGTCGTTCGGATGTTCCAGAAGCTCGACGCCGATGGCGATCTGTCCATCACGGCAGAAGAACACGCCAAGCGCAGCGCCAATCTGGTCGAGCGTATGGACCGCAACGGCGATGACGTTGTGACCAAGGCGGACTTCAAGCGTGGCAAGAAGGCTCGTCATGGCAAAGGCCATCACGACCATGAAGGTCGCAAGCAGCGGGGCTGATGCTCAACCGCTTGCCGTAGCAAGATGAAAGCGGGTCCACCTGATGCCCCCGCAGGTTTCCAGCTTTCATCATGAGAGGGGTCGCGTTTTCGCGGCCCCTTTTTCTTTTGGGCCAGTCTCCCGGCACCATTCAAGGCGTTGCCTTGTCTCTCGGCTTTCGAGCAGAAAAGCTCCACTCAAAAAAATGCGCGCGATGCAAATTTCCCCTTGATCATGACAGGATTTCATCGCATCTACGTCTTGCCCAAATTCGCACGTGCCCGAGGCCGTTCATGGGGTCCCTGAAAAGGAGGCCTCTTAAGGGGTAGCTGCCAAATAACACCGCCAAGGGGCGGGGCAGCAAATCCGGACGGCTTAAAGCAACGACGTAAGAGGGCCTTTTGGTCTCGGCTGGGGTCTCCAACCTCCGGCGTCACTGATGAGGCACTTGTTACATCCTTGCCCGACGTGCGGTTCGGTCTTCCGATCCAATCAACGGCACTCCCGACGCGGGAAAGCTTTGTTGTCTTTCAGGACAGCATCGCCAAACCGTCGCTGCAAGTCGTATTCCGCGCTCCGGTTCCATCCCGGGGCCGCTGCTCTGCACTTTCAGCACCCTGCGACGTGAACCTGAGGCCCGCCGGAAACGAAATGGCGTGGTCTTCATGAATTGGAAGGGGACGACCCCGATGAGCGAACGCATTCTGGACTTTTTGCGACGACGTGATGCCGACGGCCCTTGTGTTGTTGTCGACCTCGATATCGTGCGCGACAACTACGAGACCTTTGCCAAGGCCCTGCCAGACACCTCGGTCTACTATGCCGTGAAGGCAAATCCCGATCCGGCGATCCTCAACTTGCTGGAAAGCCTCGGTTCCTCGTTCGACTGTGCATCTGTTGGCGAAATCGAGATGGTTCTGGCCACTGGCGCCGACGCTGCCCGCATTTCCTATGGAAACACCATCAAGAAGGAGCGTGACATTGCGCGTGCCTATCAGCTCGGCGTCCGCCTCTTCGCGGTCGATTGCGTCGAAGAAGTCGAAAAAATCTCTCGTGTTGCAGCCGGCAGCAAAGTCTTCTGCCGCGTCCTCTGCGACGGCGTCGGAGCAGAATGGCCGCTTTCGCGCAAATTCGGGTGCGACCCTGCCATGGCACCCGATGTGCTCGAACACGCCCATCAAAACGGCCTCACCGCACACGGAGTTTCCTTCCATGTCGGCTCCCAGCAAGCCAACCTCGGCGCGTGGGATCTCGCTCTCGCCATGGCAGCGGGCGTTTTCCAGGAGATGGCGCTCCGCGGCATCGAGCTGAAAATGGTCAATATGGGTGGGGGCTTCCCGACCCGCTATCTCAAGGACGTGCCCGGCGTTCCGAGCTATGGCGAAGCCATTTTCGGCTCTCTGACCAAGCACTTCGGCAACCGTTTGCCCTCCACGATCATCGAACCGGGGCGCGGCATGGTCGGCAACGCTGGTTTGATCGAAGCGGAAGTCGTGCTGATCTCGAAGAAGTCGGCCGAGGACGAGGTCCGCTGGGTCTATCTAGATATCGGCAAATTCCACGGTCTTGCCGAGACCATGGACGAGGCGATCCGCTATCCGATCCGCACACCGCGCGATGGTGATGTGACAGCGCCTTGCGTTCTGGCTGGTCCGACCTGCGACAGCGTTGATGTCATGTACGAAAAGACGCCCTACGAGCTGCCCGTTTCGCTTTCCATTGGCGACAAGGTGCTGATCGAGGCCTGTGGCGCATATACGACCACCTATTCGAGTGTCGGCTTCAACGGCTTTGCGCCGTTGGCATCACACGTCATCTAGGAACCTGCCACCAGAATCGACATCGCGCTGACTGCTCACGAGTCCGGTTGTCAGGGGGTTAGCCTGATGACATCCACGAGTGCGTCCTTGCCCTTGACCTTGTGAGCTCCCAGGCGATCATAAGTGATCGATGAGGGAAGGTGCGCTCCGATATCGCCGGACGCCAGGATGATTGCCTCCGCGTCCGGATCCACCTCCCGTCCAAGGGATTCGAGGCGGGACGCCACATTCACGGTATCTCCGATCACCGTGTAATTAACCCGGCCTATGGCGCCGATATCTCCGACCACAAGCGGTCCCCTGTGTAGCCCGATGCGGATGCGGACAGGTGGCAAACCGTTTTTACGACGTTCCTTGTTGTCAGCCATGATCGCTCTTGCAATGCCGATTGCGGCCTCGGCTGCAGGAATATCGGGTGCATCCATGCGCTGCGGGGCGCCCCAGAAGGCCATGACGCTGTCACCAATATACTTGTCGATGGTGCCATGATGTGCGTCGATCTCGGCCCCGATCAGCGAAAGGTGCTGGTTGACGAACGTCGCGATTTCGCCGGTGCTCATGGTCTCCGACAAGGTCGTGAAGCCGACGATATCGGTAAAGAGCACCGCCAGCTCCCGCTCTTCGGGTGGAGCGTCGGCTCGTCCTTCCCCTATCAGCTGATTGACGAGGGATTTTGGCACGTAGCGCATGAAGGCGGACAGTCCCCCAAGCATTGCGTTGAAGCCGTTTGCAAGATCTTCCAATTCGCGAACGGCACTTCCTGGCAAAGGTTTGACAGCGTCGAAATCAAGCCGCGCGACCGAGCGGGCGCCATCTGCTGCGCGCTTGATCGGACGCGCGATGTAGTGGGCGAGAAAACCTGTTGCGACAAGTGAAAGGCCCAGGAGCAAAAGTCCGATGAGAATGGAGCGCGTGAGCAGATGAAGCGGCTGTTCAAGGACGTTGGCGGAAAAATGGGCGCCAATCTTGATCGGCAGCGTTCCAAATTTCTCGCCACTGTCTTCATAAACAACAAACCGGCGGGTACCGTAGGCATCAAAACCGGCTAGGAGTTCGATCTCGCCGGTAAAATGATAGCCTTCAGTATCTTGTGGCTCATGATCCTCGAAGTTCGCCAGGAAGGTATCGGGGATGGACGTCATTTCGATCAGCGGAGTGTTGGGCGAAAGCTGATCCTCGACCTCGTCCAGGCGAGGGTGCGCCAATAGTTGGCCTGCGCCATACGTCAGAAACACAGTGAGATCGTCCGTCGAGATCTGCTTGGTAATCTCGGAGAGACGTTCAAGAGAAACGCCCACGAACACGGCTCCCAGAAACATGTCACCATCTCGAATGGGGGTGACATAGGCGACATAGCTGTGGCCGCGCCCCGGGATGAACTGAACGGGTGTCCAGAAACCCGCGGTCGCGTCTCTCGCTTTCTGCATCTGGGGGGCAAGGTTCGGCAGTTTCGCGGCAGGAGCCCTGAACGGCACGATCACGCCATCGCCGGCGCCCCTGTCAACTTGAACTGCGTCGCCGTCACTCGAGGCAACAATCAGAAGCGATGCCTGCGGTGTCCCGGCAAGAGCACCGTAGGTGAAGGTGGAAAGCTCCTCCACGTCATCGATGAGAACCGACCCGGCGATAACGGCTCTGGCCGTAAACGCCGCCTGTTCCTCGATTGCATCAAGCTGTGAGGCGAAGTCGCTCTGAAGCGCGTCCATGCCGATGTCGACGAGGGTGCCGCCAAGCGTTCGGACGATTTTTTCCGACGTGATGACCTGGACCACGAGCACAAGTGCTGCCGTCACGAGAACGAAGGCGCCTATGACGATCGTCAAGGTTGGTGTGAGCTTGATGCGTCTGCGCAATTTCACGTCGCCGAATCCGTCCGGTGTTTGAGCCGGGGCGAGTATCGTCCGAAGAACCCTTGCAGGTAAAGGTGTCTGGTGCCTTTGCCACTGGGCGCCAAAGAACAAAGGCGGGCCGTGCAAGGCCCGCCTTTCAAAGAGTCAGCTGGATTTCTGTGGTGTCTCGAACTTGTCGCCATAGTCGACGGCAACCTCATAGTCCGGATCTTCGAGAACCGAAACCTCGATCAGGTTGCCGGCTTTTTCGAGCAGCTTTTGGCAATCGCGCGAAAGGTGACGAAGGTGAAGGCGCTTTCCGGCTGCCACATACTTGGAGGCGAGCGCGTCAATGGCCTCGAGACCCGAGTGATCGACAACACGGCTGTCCATGAAATCAACGACAACGTCGTCTGGATCAGTGTTGATGTCGAAGAGGTCCTGAAAGCCTGTCACGGAGCCAAAGAAGAGCGGACCTGACAGCCGGTAGACCTTCCAGCCTTCCTTGGAAACACCGGTGCGCGCATCAATCCGACTGGCAGCGTTCCAGGCATAGGCGAGCGCGGAGATGATGACGCCGACGACCACCGCCATGGCCAGATCCGCATACACCGTCACGCACGTCACAATCACGATCACCAGAGCGTCGGTCATCGGGATCTTGTGCATGATCTTCAAGCTGGTCCAGGCGAAGGTGCCGATCACGACCATGAACATCACGCCGACGAGCGCTGCGACCGGGATCTGCTCGATCAAGGGGGCTGCAAAGAGGATGAAAGACAACAGGAAGAGGGCTGCAGCGATGCCCGAAATACGGGTCCGCGCGCCGGACTTCACATTGATCATCGACTGGCCGATCATGGCACAGCCACCCATGCCACCGAAGAAGCCGGTCACCACGTTTGAGGCACCCTGCGCCACGCATTCGCGAGATGCGCCGCCCTTGGTGTTTGTCATGTCTGCCACAAGGTTCAGTGTCAGAAGCGATTCAATCAGGCCAATGGCAGCCAGAATCACCGAATAGGGCAGAATGATTTCAAGCGTTTCCCAGGTGAGGGGAACCATCGGGATGTGGAACTCCGGCAAACCGCCGGCGATCGAGGCGAGATCGCCCACCGAGCGCGTGTCGAGGCCGAAGCCGAGAACCAGTGCCGACACCACCAGAATGCCGGCAAGTGGCGCCGGAAACGCGCCTGTGAGCCGGGGCAGGAACCAGATGACAGCCATCGTGAGGGCCACAAGGCCGAGCATCAGATAGAGATCGGAACCGGTCATCCAGCTCAGGCCACCCGCGCCGTCGTCGACCTTGAACTGGCCAAGCTGGGCAAGGAAGATGACGATCGCCAGACCGTTCACGAAGCCAAGCATTACGGGATGCGGCACCATTCGGATGAACTTGCCCCACTTCAAAAGACCAACGGCGATCTGGATGAACCCCATGAGCACGACCGTTGCAAAGAGATACTCAACTCCATGCCGGGCGACCAGGGAAACCATCACCACGGCGAGCGCCCCGGTCGCGCCGGAGATCATGCCCGGACGGCCGCCAAAGCAGGCTGTGATCAGGCCGACGAAAAAGGCGGCATAGAGACCCACCAACGGATTGACACCGGCAACGAAGGCAAAGGCAACGGCTTCGGGAACCAATGCGAGCGCGACCGTCAGGCCTGCGAGAAGCTCGATCTTGATGCGGTTCGGGGTCAGTTTGGTCGATGTGACGGGGACAGGTGCCTCGGCGCGTGCGGACAAGGACAACTCCAATCTGTTTTTGGCAACCGCTACTCGGTTGCGTTCAATTTGTTCGGCAGAGTTTGGAAATGGCGCCGATCTGGCCTGGGTGCCATGTTCTGATCCAAATCAATTTGCCCGACTTTTAGCCAATGTTTCGCATCGCAGCAAGAGAAGTAACTCTACATGATTTATTAAGGATTGGTGACAGTCCGGTTACATTGTGCTTTCGTGACTTCGTTAAAGTTGTCAGGAAGGGGCAAATTATGAGCGTTAAATATGTTGTCGGCTACGATGGCAGCCAGGCATCCGAGGGTGCAATTCGCTTTGCCATAGCCCTGGCCAAGAGCTGTGATGCAGTTCTGGTTGTGGCGCATGTACTTGAATGGTCTCCCTATTCTTTTTTGACCCCCACCGAAATTGAAGAGCGACACAAACGGCGCAACGAGGAACTCAAGCGTGCCGAACAGGCATTGATTGGCCCCTTGATTGCGAAGATCAAATCTGAACATGCCGCAGTCGAAAGCGTGATCCGCTATGGCAACATCGTCGATACTTTGATGTCCATTTCGACCGATTGTGGTGCAGACCAGATCTTCATTGGTCGTACGGGCCACAGCAGCCTGTCGACCCGCGTGTTTGGTTCGGTTGCCGGCAGTCTTGCCCAGCATGCCGACGTGCCTGTGACCATCGTTCCATAAGAAAAATCCAGAGGGTGTCATGCAAACAATCAGAAAAGTAGCACTCGGCGCTGCGGCCCTTGTGCTTTCAGCAGGTCCAACGGTCGCGCAATCCATTGATGAGCAGGTCAATGCGTTGTTTTCTGCGTCAACAGGCTGGTTTGTCAGCCTGATCTTTAGTCCCTTTCCAGGAACCAGCTTTCCCTGGATCGTTGCCTGGCTGGTCATCGCCGCCACCATCTTCACTGTTTATTTCGGCGTCATTCAGTTCCGCGCCTTCGGTCATGCGATTTCGCTCGTGAAGGGCGACTACTCGGATCCAAATGATGCAGGGGAGGTTAGCCACTTTCAGGCTCTGGCCACGGCCCTTTCGGGAACCGTCGGGCTCGGGAACATCGCCGGCGTTGCGGTTGCGGTCGGCATTGGCGGACCGGGCGCGACGTTCTGGATGATCCTTGCGGGCTTGATGGGAATGGCCTCCAAGTTCACCGAGTGTACGCTTGGCGTGAAGTACCGCAATGAATATGCGGACGGTACGGTCTCCGGCGGTCCGATGTATTACATCACCAAAGGCTTTGCCGAACGCGGCGTTCCGGGCGGGAAAATCCTCGCTGTCTTCTTCGCGGTTTTCTGTATCCTTGGCTCGCTTGGCGGCGGCAACATGTTCCAGGCCAACCAGGCGCACCAGCAGATCGCTGGCATCGTTGGTGATTACCCGGGCTGGATCACTGGAGTCATTTTCGCTGGTGTGGTCTTTGCCGTGATCATCGGCGGCCTGAAGTCGATCGCAAGCGTGACTGAAAAGGTCGTGCCCTTCATGGGCATTCTCTATGTGCTGGCCGCATTGGTCATCATCCTGATGAACCTGGACAAGGTCGGTTGGGCATTTGGCCAGATCTTCGAAGGTGCCTTTACCGGTCTGGGCATCGCGGGCGGTTTCGTCGGGGCCCTGATCCAGGGTTTCAAACGCGCAGCCTTCTCCAACGAAGCAGGCGTTGGTTCTGCGGCCATCGCGCATTCGGCGGTCCGTACCAAGGAACCCATCACCGAGGGCGTTGTCTCGCTGCTTGAACCCTTCATCGACACGGTTGTCATCTGTACAATGACCGCGTTGGTGATCATCATCACGCAGCAGTTGGTCATTGATCCGGCGACCGGAAACTACATGGTCGAGAATGGCAACATTGTAACGGCTTCCGGTGCATCTGGTGTTGGTCTGACCTCGGCGGCCTTCGGCAGCGCCTTCAGCTGGTTCCCCTATGTCCTGGCTGTCGCCGTGATCCTCTTCGCCTTCTCGACGATGATCTCCTGGTCCTACTACGGTCTGAAAGCCTGGACCTATCTGTTCGGCGAAGGCAAGTCCAAGGAGCTGGTCTTCAAGGTGATGTTCTGCATCTTCGTCGTCATCGGTGCCGCGGCCAATCTCGGCCCGGTCATTGATTTCTCCGATGCGGCCATCTTCGCCATGGCCGTCGTCAACATCATTGGTCTCTATGTCCTGATGCCGGTGGTGAAGCGAGAGATGGTTAGCTACATGGGACGCTTGAAATCAGGCGAGATCCGCAAGTTCAAGAGCCGTTGAGCCCTGGGAAACAGCACGGATAAACAAGAAGCCCGGGGCAAATTGCTCCGGGCTTTTTGCATGCAAGATCGGCTTTTATTGCCGGGCCGCCGCCGAATGCGTTTGCGTAAGAGAACTTCCAAAGCACGTCGCCGTGAAGACGGGGTGTTGCTGTAAACGCTGCATTTATCCACTGGAGGAAGCGGTTTCCCATTATGCAAAAACCGACTGGTTGTCGCTGGTGCTTTGGCTCGTCAAAGGCTCGGCGTCAGATGGTCTTGAGACGCGAAATAAAACCCACTCGACGTGGTTCATCTTCAAGGCTACAACGCGAAATTCGATACTAGAAATCGCGTGAAAACCGCGATCGGCCGGGAGGTCCCAAGATGAAATCCACCAATCCCGTTTTCACAGGACTGGAAACCACGATTTTCGAAACCATGTCGCGGCTGGCAATGGCGCATGAAGCCGTGAATCTGGGCCAGGGGTTTCCGGATGTCGACGGCCCCTTGGACATTCGCGAGACCGCGGCGAGGGCGCTGGTTGATGGGCCCAACCAATATCCGCCGATGCTGGGCCTGCCGGAATTGCGCCAGGCGGTTGCCGCCGCCAACAAACGATTCTATGGCCTGGACATTGATTGGCAGAGCCAGGTTGTCGTGACCTCTGGTGCGACCGAAGCCTTGAATGATTGTATCCTTGCGCTCGTCGAACCCGGTGACGAGGTCATCCTGATCGAGCCGCTTTATGATTGCTATCTGCCGCTGGTCAAGCGCGCTGGCGGCGCCCCTGTGCGTCTAAGGGTTACGCCGCCAAGCTGGTCTCTGGATCTTGCCGCGCTGGAGGCCTCCTTCACGGAAAAAACCAAGGCTATCTTGATCAACAATCCGATGAACCCGGCTGCCAAGGTTTTCTCTGAAGAAGAACTCAAGGCCATCGCAGAGCTCTGTGTTCGGCACGACGTCTATGCGATCTGCGACGAAGTCTACGAGCATCTGGTCTTTAACGGTGCGCGCCACCATCCGCTTATGAGCTTTGACGGCATGGCAGAGCGAACTCTGCGTATTGGGTCCGCCGGCAAGACCTTCTCACTGACCGGCTGGAAGGTCGGTTACATCACGGGCGCGGCACAGCTGATCGACCCGATCGCCAAGGCCCATCAATATGTCACCTTCACCACGCCGCCGAACCTCCAAAAGGCAGTCGCGACGGGGCTGGCGAAGGATGATGCCTACTATGAAGGCCTTGCCTCGGAACTCGCCGCCAAACGCGATCGCATGGCCGCGGCGCTTGAAAAACTGGGTTTTGGCGTTTTGCCCTGCGCAGCGACCTATTTCCTGACCTGCGATATCACGGGTCTCGGCATAGGCGACACAGATGTCGATGCCTGCCAGCGCATGGTCAAGGAGGCCGGTGTCGCAGCTGTACCAGTGTCCGCCTTCTATGGTGGTGATGCGCCGACCAACTTCATCCGCTTCTGTTTCTGCAAACAGGATCACGTGATTGATGAAGCCATGAGCCGCTTGGTAGGCTGGATGACAGCTGATCTTCAGGAAGCAGCAGCCCACTAGGCCGCCTAGCCATTCAAATTTTGACCAAGGAGTGTCGTTCATGACCAATCCAGTCACCGTTGAAGTCACGCGCGGCAAGTTGGTGGAGAGCCGCCATCGCGGGTCTGTGGCGATTGTCGACGACAGTGGCAAGCTTGTCTGCGCGATTGGAGATGCAGAGGCTCGGGTTTTTCCGCGCTCTGCCATCAAGGTGCTTCAGGCCTTGCCGCTGGTCGAGAGTGGGGCCGCCGACGCTCTGGATTTCGATGACGCGGAACTGGCGCTTTGCTGTGCATCTCACAACGGCGAAAGTGTGCACGTCAAATCTGCCCGCGTCATGCTGATCAAGGCGGGTCTGAGCGAGGATGATCTGGAGTGCGGCTCTCAGTGGCCGAAACGGCTCGAGGATATCGCCGATCTCGTTCGGGCCGACGAGGAGCCGGGCGCGCTCTACAACAATTGTTCGGGCAAACATGCCGGGTTTCTTGGTCTGGCCAAGGTTCTGGGGGCTGCCACCAAGGGCTATGTGCTGCCGGACCATCCGGTGCAGCAGGAAATCAAGTCCACAGTCGAAGAATTCACGGGGGAGGAATTGACGGCAGATGTCTGCGGGACAGACGGCTGCTCGATCCCGACCTATGCCAGCCCGTTGAAGGGTATTGCGCGCGCCTTTGCCGTCTTCGGCACAGGAAATGACCTGGAACCCAACCGGGCGCAGGCTTGCGAGCGTCTGTATGAAGCCTGTGTCAATGAGCCCTTTATGGTGGCAGGCACGGAGCGCTTCTGTTCCGACATCATGGCGGCTTTCAAGGGGCGCGTTTTCGTCAAGTTCGGCGCTGAAGGCGTCTTCTGCGCGTCGGTCCCTGAAAAGGGGCTTGGCATTGCGCTGAAGTGCGACGACGGCGGTACACGCGGCGCGGAAGTCATGATGGGCGCTGTCCTTGAAGTTCTGCTCGACAAGAGCGAAGAGGAGGCCAAGGCATTGGATGCTTATGTCAATCCGGCGATCCGCACTCGCGCCGGTTTCGAAGCTGGGGAAGTTCGTCCGTCCGAAACCTTCCTCTCCGCCCTCAAGGCTGCGCTCGTCTGAGCTCAGTCTGGAAACTCAAGGTTTAGCCCAATGCCGCATCGTGAAGGTCTTTCCTGGCATTTCACCCACGCAATCACGCGCGTTCCTGCCGACAGTGTTGCCGATGGCCTGAGAGCCGTCGATACGGGCAACCCCAGTGGCGAAGCCTTTCGCGCTGAGCACACCGCTTATATCGATGCACTGAAATCGGCCGGATTGACGGTAGATGTTCTGCCACGACTGGAAGGTTTCCCTGACAGCTGCTTTGTGGAAGATCCGGCATTTTGCCTGCCCGAAGGTGCAATTCTCCTGCGTCCCGGTGCTGCCAGCCGAAAGAGCGAAGCGGCTGAAATTCGCGCCGCGCTTGAGGCGCGTTTCGACAATGTTGTCGAGATTCCTGGAGACGGCCACGTTGACGGCGGTGACGTCCTGACGCTGGATGATGAAATTCTGATTGGCTTGTCCGCCCGTACAGACCGGCTTGGTGCGGACGCTTTCGCAGCGCTTTTACAAGAATGGGGCTACAATGCCCGCGTAGCGGAAACGCCCGATGGGGTGCTGCATTTCAAGACCGCCTGTTCGACCCTTGGCGAGGGTGTCATCCTCGCGACCAAGGTCATGATCGACAGCGAATTTTTCGGTGATCGCAAGACCGTCCAGGTGCCGGAAGATGAAGAGTATGCGGCAAACGTCATCCGGGTGAACGACGTTGTGCTGGTGCCAGAGGGTTATCCGAAGACGCGAGATGCCGTTGAGGCAGCCGGCTTCAAGACTGTCGTTTTGCCGACCCACGAAGCCCGCAAGGTCGACGGTGGCCTGTCCTGCCTGTCCTTGCGTTTCAGTCTCGATTGATTTCAGCCTTAGGCAGCGATCTGGTTGCCCATCACTGCTAGATGCGACCAGTCCTGTGTGTTGTTGAGTTCACGGGTGGCTTTGTCGAGCCAGCGGTAGCCGACGATTGCATCTTTGTCGGATCCCTGAATCACATTGTTGCTGATCACGGCTGAACCGGCCCCGTCCACCACGGTAACAGCGATGCCGGTGCCGCAAGAGCGCAGAACATTCTGCGAGGCTACGATGTTGCGCATGTAGGGGCCCCAGCCAAGCAACAGACCAAACCGCGGAGCGCCTTCGATCACATTGCCCGTGATGGTGGTGTCCGCCTCAGCAGCGATGCCGATGCCGAAACCTGCAACTTCTGGCGGATAGGGGCCCGTCGCAGACAGATTACGGATCAGATTTCCTGAGCAGACAGCCAGCCGACCGCCATCCATAAAGTTGGCGATCGAAATGCCGGTTGTGCCGCCGTCTATCAGGTTGTTGGAAATCAGCGCGCCCTGAAAGGCGAATTCCGAGTAGATCGCGACTTCGCCGGAGCGCAGGCAGGAGTTGCCGATGATCTGAACGTTTGAGCCTGTGTTGGACCGGATCGCGGAGAAAGCACAGTCAGCGATACGATTGCCGGAGACGACTACGCCGTCTGCGCGGAATACATTAATGCCGTTGCCCCACTGGCCTGTCCCGCCGTGTTTCGCGCCGATGCGTTCAATCCGGTTGCCGGAGACCAGGGTGCCATCTTCGCCCTGCTTCCAGCGGTGCACCCAGATGCCACCATTGGCACAATCGGTAATGACGTTGTCAGTAATCTGAAGCCCGGTGGCTTCGTTCGAGCGGATGGCCGCTTCTGCGGCGCCTGTGATGATGCAACCCGAAATCCGGCCCGAACACCTGTCGGCCACAACACCGCTCTGAGCTGATCCGACAATGGAGCTGTCCGTCAAAGACAGTTCGCGAACGCCAACGAAATGCAGGAGGCCTTCGGTGTGACCGCCAATGCTACGGTTAGCTCCGTCAAATGTGAGGCCAGACAGCGAGACATTGGAAACACCTTCTGCTGTGGCAAGCAGTCCGCCGCCGCCCTGGTAGATCAGGCGGGTGCGCCCAGGAACACCAACAATAAGGGTGCCTGAGGGAAAACGCAGATTGGCAACCGGATAGTTGCCGGCCGGCAGAAACAGCGCACGGCCTTTCTCGACCGCCCGGTTGATCGCATTTTGGAAGAGCGCCGTCTGATCGTCCGAGGCATTTGGAACCAGTCCCAGCTCGCCGGCGTCCATGGAACCGCGCAGGTCTGCGATCTGGATGGCCGCGCTCGAGGCCGTCCCGGATAGGCACAAGGCTGTGCCACCCAATGTGCCAGCAAGAAACGTGCGACGGCTCAAGTCGGCAGGCGAGGGGACTTGCGTCCCGGATCTGGAAAAAAATCGGCTCATGCGGAGATCATTGCAACGCCTGTGCCGGATGGAGTTGCGGTTCGGAAACTGCTCGCCTTAGATCCGCCGCGCGACTTCATACAGAATCTGAACCGCGGATGCTTCGATGTCTTGCAGGGAAGGCCTCGTGTCAAACCTTCCACGCGGCAGTGGCGGCACGTGGATGAAGACGCTCGGAATGCCGCTCGAGATGCTGTCCCAGAGCGTGGCGTTGCAAAGATAGGTGCCGGCGTCACGTGACAGGGAAACGGGCACTCCGCTGCGTGCTGCGGCATCTTTCAATGCCCGCACCGGCAAGGTCGATGTCTTGGCCGCAGGCCCGTCCTGTTCCAGAGGGCCGGGGGCGGCGTGATAGCCTTTGGCGTCTGGCTTGACCTGTGTCGCACGGTTGACGGCGCGGGTCTCGATGTTGATGCAACGCCGTGTTCCGTCAACGCCGAAGTGGATGATTGCAGAGGGCTTCAGATCTTTGCGCAACTGGTCGGTGACTGCCTGACGTCCTGCCCAGGTGGTCGGCAGACGAACGAACTCGAACCGGACCCCGGTTCTTGGGGCCAGGCGTCTTGGTAGACGAGCAATCAGTTGCGCTGTTGGGTTGATCGGCATGCCGGGGAAGGGCTCAAAGCCGGTGACGAGAATGGTTTTGCTCATAAGGCTTCTCTTCAAACGCCGATCAGGTCGGATATTTCCTCAACGGCGACGGAGACGGCGGTTTGCCCGTCGCGCACTTCACCTTCGAGGCGCTTGAGCCGTTCGGCTATCTGCGCATTGCCCGTCAGAGCTTCCATCATGCGTTGTTGCAACAGGTCCCACATCCAGGCGACTTGCTGGTCCGCGCGGCGCTTTTGAAATTCACCGGTCGCGCTCATCTTGTCACGGTGGTGAGTTACCTGCTCCCACATGGCGCCCAGCCCCTCATTCGCGAGGCCTGAAATGGTCACCACGGGCGGGCTCCAGGTTGGCGAGCGCGGTGCGAGGATATGAAGGGCTGCGCGATAGTCCGACGCAGCGCTTTGGGCGCGAAGCGCGCCTTCGCCATCTGCCTTGTTCACCGCGATCATGTCGGCGATCTCAAGCACGCCCTTCTTGATGCCCTGAAGTTCGTCGCCAGCCCCTGGCAGCATCAGCACAAGAAAGAAATCCACCATGTCGGCGACAGTGGTCTCCGACTGTCCGATGCCAACCGTTTCCACCAGGATGATGTCAAAGCCTGCAGCTTCGCACAGCAGCATGGTTTCGCGCGTCTTGGCGGCAACGCCTCCCAGCGTGCCGGCTGAGGGGGAGGGCCGGATAAAAGCATTCTGGTCCACCGCCAACTGGGCCATTCGGGTCTTGTCGCCCAAAATGGAACCTCCAGTGCGCGTCGAGGACGGATCCACGGCCAAAACGGCTACCTTGTGCCCCTGGGCCGTCAGATTGGAACCGAGCATATCAATCGTGGTCGACTTTCCAACGCCGGGAACGCCAGTAATCCCAACGCGCTGTGCCTTGCCCGTAAGTGGCAGCAAGTCCTGGATCAGACCACGGGCGATGGCGCGATGCTCTGCCTTGCGCGACTCAACGAGCGTTATCGCGCGTGCAAGGCTTGCCCGGTTTCCCGCGCGTATGCCGGTAGCCAAAGCCTTGGGGTCGAGAGATTTGCGAGGTGCTGTCTCGGTCATCCTCAAGGCTTATCCGAGGAATCAGCTGCCGTCACGGTGGAAGTTGGTCTTTCGAAGTTGAGGTTTGAAAGGCTGTTGAAAGCGAAGGCCGGATGGTAACTTCGACCATTGTTGGTTTGAGTCTTTGTCGAGGAATTCAATGAAACCCCTTTCCTATCTGAACGCACCCTTCTGGTTGATGGGTGTTGTCGGAGCCGAAAAATCCTTGAAGAAAAACCCGATTCTGGGCAGCGAGACCCTCAACCGTTGGGGCCTGCATAAAAAGCGGGTTCAGATCGCGGCCGATCTTGCAGCTGCACGGCGCAAGAGGCTGGCTACGACACTGAATTCCGAAGATCGCGCGTTTTTCGATGAAAATGGCTATTTTGTTACGCGTAATTTCCTGCCCGACGCGGACTTCGAAGCCCTGAAACAGGAGATCTTCGGACAGCCGTTTGAGGCTCGTGAGATGCGCCAGGGTGCGGCCGTCACGCGGATGACGCCCTTGCCCCCGGCCGTGTTGAACGTCAATCCAGCAATTGCTCGCGCACTTCGAGATCCAAGAGCGGTGGCCCAGATCCGCTATGCTGCTTCTCAGAGCGGACAGCCCATGGGTTTTCTGCAGACTGTCATCGCCCAGCCTTCTGGCAAGAAAGATCCGCAGACAAATGTCCACGCGGACACCTTTCATGCCACATCAAAAGCCTGGCTCTTTTTGCAGGATGTTGGCGAGGACGATGGGCCCTTCTGCTTCGTTCCAGGCTCGCATAAATTGACTGAAAAACGCCTCGAGTGGCAGCATCAGTGTTCCATGTCGGCAAGTCGAGGGCAGGATTCCCATCATGCCAGCGGGTCATTCCGGATCAGCGCAGAGGAACTGGAGCAACTCGGTTTGCCGCAGCCAAAGCGCATGGCCGTCCCCGCCAACACGCTGGTTGTGGCAGATACCTTTGCTTTTCATGGGCGAACGCCTTCAGACAAGCCGACCGTGCGCTGCGAAGTGCATTGGCACATGCGCCGGAACCCCTTCCTGCCGTGGACAGGGCTTGATCCCAAGTCCTTGCCTGGCATCCGTGAGCGGGAGTTGCAGCTTTTCATGCCCGTTGCAGATGCGATGGAGAAATACGCCAAGAAGCGTAACGTCTGGCGACCGGTCGGTGCGGTGCCGGTGAACTCGGAGCCGCACGTCTAGTCAACTCGAGGGACCGTGACCTCTGGATCAGGTACGGGGCGTCCAGACAATCCGCTGCAATTGGGCGTCGAAAAGTTCTTTGGACGGCGGAAGCTGGTCGAAGGGTCCTTGGTATCCGGGGATCGCGTAGACGAGTTCAACGTTCTCGTGTCCCTTGGATCTACAGATCGCCATTCCGCGCCACAAGTTGCGTCCGACGCGGCAGTCCGCACGGGCGGAGCCGATCTCGGAGAAGGTCATGCCGATCCGCTCGCCATTTGGTCCCTGCAGGTGGTGAGTGACGCCATGGACGGTGCGCACTTTGCCGCCTTTTCCTTTAAAAACCTGAAGAACCTGAAAACCGTCCGAATTGAATGCTGCGATCGCCCATTCAGTGGTGTCTTCCACGGCGGTCTGAACGCCCTCGGTGGTGAAGCCGGGCAGGGCTGCCGCGATCGACTTTTCGCCATAGGTCGTTTCTGCTGTGATGCCGCCAACGGTGTCGTCGTTGATCTGCACCAGCGTCACATTTGATGTTCTGGCGATCTGGACGGGGCCGTCGTAGTCGACGGTCGGAGAACACGCAGCGGCAAGAAGACCGAAAAGACAGGCAAAACCGAGGAGCGGTGAACGCATGAAACAGGAAACTCCGGAAAGGAACTGACTGGAGGAACTATTCCAGCGAAGCCAGCTCTTAACACCCGGCCATGCATCATGCAAAGACGGGTTTTAAGATTGTCGACAGATGGATTGTGTGACACCTCGGTGGTGGAAAAGGAGACGTCAGGTTTCGTCGGTTTTAATCCACTTTGGTGTGGCGGGCGGCTGATAGGCCCGAAACATCTTGAGGAGATCAGCCGGATTGTCGGCCGCCTGGACCATGTCGCGCATCACAGGTTTCATGAAGCCTTCTTGAGACTGAAAGTCCAGGAAACTGAGAAGCTTGTCATAAAAGCCCTGGGTGTTGAGAAAACCGCATGGCTTATTGTGCAGCCCGAGCTGGCCCCACGTCCAGACTTCAAACAGTTCTTCCATGGTTCCGGCCCCACCGGGCAGTGTCAGGAAAGCGTCGGACAGCTCCGCCATCAGGGCCTTTCGCTCGTGCATAGAACTTACGATGTGGAGTTCGGACAGCCCATCGTGAGCGAGCTCTTTTTCCTGCAGCGAGGTAGGCAAGACGCCAATGACTTGGCCTCCAGCGGCGAGTGCCGCATCGGCGACGGTGCCCATAAGCCCGACTTTTGCGCCGCCATAGACCAGAGTAAGGCCCTGCTTCGCGATCAGCGTACCGGTTTCATTGGCGGCCTGAGTATAGACCGGGTTCGATCCGTAGCTGGAACCACAGAAGACGCAAACAGATTTCATGTGAGGTCTCACTATTGCTGAGATATCGCGTTCAAAAGAAAACGGGCCGCGCCAGCGGCCCGCTCAAAGTCGTCAGTCCTTTGCCAACTCGTCAAGCACACGAGCCCAGGACCGTATGCCCTTGTGAAAGCTCTTGAGGTTGTATTTCTCGTTTGGCGAATGGATCTGATCATCTTCCAAGCCAAAACCGATCAACAGGGAATCCATGTCGAGCATGCGCTTGAAGTCACCCACGATCGGGATGGACCCACCCATGCCGATGAGGGCCGCGTCTTTGCCCCATTCGGCCTTGAGCGCCGCCTGTCCCTTGGCAAGAGCCGGCATGTCGAAGTCGAGACGCAGGGCCGGGCTGCCGTCCTTCGCAATGAAATCGACAGTGCAATCTGCCGGGATCTTGGACTGCACATACGCACGGAAGGCGTCGCGGATCTTGTCCGGATCCTGATCCCCAACAAGGCGGAATGTGAACTTGGCGTGAGCTTCTGCCGGGATCACCGTCTTGGACCCTGCGCCTTGATAACCGCCCCACATGCCGTTCACTTCGGCTGTCGGACGTGTCCAGATATGCTCCAGGGCCTGACGACCTTTTTCGCCGCGCATGTATTTCAGCCCTATGTCGCCGAGAAAGTCTTCGGCGGAGAAACCGAGCTTGTCCCACATGGCAGTGACCTCTTCGGGCATGTCGATGACGCCGTCATAGAAGCCCGGCAGGGTGATCCTGCCGTTTTCGTCGTGAAGCCCGGCAATGATGCTGGCGACGATGTGGTTCGGGTTCTGGGCTGCGCCACCATAATGACCGGAGTGCAGATCGCGGGAGGCCGCCTTTACGATCACCTCATCGCCGACCATGCCGCGCAGCATGATCGATATGGCTGGAGTGTCGGCGTCCCACATGCCCGTGTCGCAAACAAGAGCCAGGTCGCAGGACAACTCGTCCTTGTTGGCGGTCAGGAAAGGATGCAAGGACGGCGATCCGGATTCTTCCTCGCCCTCGAACAGAACCGAGACGTCGATGGGAAGGTCGCCCGTCTCGGCAATGAACGCACGGGCCGCCTCGACGAAGGTCATCAGCTGGCCCTTGTCATCTGCCGAACCGCGGGCAACGATGATTTTCGTGCCGTCCTCGCGGGTCGCGATCCGTGGTTCGAAGGGGGCGGTGTCCCACAGTTCCAGCGGGTCGACCGGCTGAACGTCATAGTGGCCGTAGAACAGAACATGTGGTCCGGGCTTGCCGGACTTGCGGTGACCGACCACCATTGGGTGGCCTTCGGTGCTGCGGACTGTGGCGTCGATGCCAATGCTGGTCAGTTCCTTCGCCAGCCATTCCGCCGCCGTACGACATTCGTCCTTATAGGCTGGGTCGGTCGAGATGCTCTTGATTTTGAGCAGATCGAACAGGCGCGAAAGGGAGTTGTCCAGATCGGCGTCGATCCGTGTGAGGACCTTCTCGATGGTGCTCATCGGTCATCCTTGGAGTTGTCTTAAGATTTGAGATTCGGATTGCGCTCCGAAGAGGAAGCCTAATTGGCCACATCTTCGAGCGCGGTGCAAATCGAAAGCAGGTGATTTGAATGTTTGCCGCCGAAACACAGAGCGCTGTGCGCTAACGGCGTTCAGGAGGAGGGCTGTTTTTTCTTGCAGTGACAATGATCTCGGTTCTGGTGGGCCCAAGGATATCAGCCAAACAGGCATTCAGCTTCTCCTCAAAAGCGTCCACTTCTGCGGCGTCGACCGGCCGCGCCGGGTCGAGATACACCGCTGCAAAATGGTAGCGCCCGGCATTCAGCACGGAGGCGCGATGGAACACAAAGCCGTCAGCTTTTGCCAACTTGCGGGCTGCCCTGGTCACAAGCAACACGGTTTTTCGCGGTGCGCTGACACCTGCGAGCTCGGAAAGTGTCCGACGGAAGGTCGCCAACGGCTGCCAAATGACAATGCCAACAAGAAGAAGGGCAACGACAGCGTCACCAATTGGCAAGTAGGGTTCGAGCGCTGTTCCATCGAGGAAGGGAATGCTGAGAAGTGCTGCACCAGCACCAATGCTAAGCGCCCCGTCGATGATGGCCGCACGGCTCTCGGTGTTCAAAATCGAGCTGCGGCGTCCGCTCTTCACATATGCACGACGATAGATGATCGCCAGAGCAACACATATAAGCACTATGATGGCAGAGTAGATCGCGATTGGTCCGAAAATGAGAGGTGTGACGACACCCCCGGTCGCGAAATTAAAGATCTTGGAGCCGCTAACGAACGCGGCGAAGGTGAGAATGCCGATCAGCACCAGGCTTCTGAACGTCACAAACAGAGTTTCGTCGTAATCCTGTCCCCAGGGCCGTGACGCTGTCGCAGGTCGGCCAACGTTTTGGCCGATACGCGCAGCGACAAGAGCCGAAAGGAAATTCACACCTGAAAAGAGGCCGTCGACAAGCAGTGCATTGGAGTTGGAGGCCCAGGATGCCGCAATGCCAGCGAACGCCATAAAGAGATTGGCCCATTTCCCGATAGCAAGAGCCTTTTGTTCCAGTTCTTGAGCCTCCGTAGCAGAAGATTTTCTGTTCATCACAGGGCTGGCCTTCTAAAATCCTCGCTTGAGGGAGCCCAGAAGGCCGCGTACCAAAGCGCGGCCAAGGGACGACCCGAGGCTGCGCGCAGCCGACTTCATGCCGGCCTCCAGAACACTGTCGCGATTGCTGCGTCGGCTGCTGGTCTTCCGTCTGCTTTCCTGACGTGGGCGGTCGTCGCGGCCAAAGTCCGGCAGTTCGAAGCCTGAACGTGTTCGCCGGGGTTCGCCATGCTTTTGGGCGTGGCGTTCCTCCTTGCTCCGCTGCTTTTCTTCTTGCCGCAACTCGTCCTGAGCGCGCTGTTCCAGCATTTCATAGGCCGAGTGCCTGTCCTTGAGCCGCTCGTAAAGCCCGAACACCGCGCTCGACTGGATCAACTCGCGCCGTTCCGCCTTGGTCACCGGCCCAAGTCGGGAAGAGGGCGGGCGCACCAGCGTCCGTTCGACAATTGACGGGATGCCTTTGCCTTCGAGCGTGGAGACGAGCGCTTCGCCGACGCCAAGTTCGGTGATCACGCGTTCGGTGTCGAGCTTGGGATTTGGCCGGAAGGTTTCCGCGGCTGCGCGAACGGCCTTTTGATCACGAGGGGTGAAAGCGCGCAGCGCATGCTGAACACGGTTGCCCAATTGCGCCAGGATGGTATCGGGAACGTCCAGCGGGTTTTGGGTGACGAAGTAGACGCCCACGCCCTTTGAGCGGATCAGGCGCACGACCTGTTCCACTTTTTCAATCAGGGCCTTTGGTGCGTCGTTGAAGAGAAGGTGCGCTTCATCGAAAAAGAAGACGAGCTTCGGCTTTTCCGGATCTCCGACCTCGGGCAGTTCTTCAAAAAGTTCCGACAGCAACCAGAGTAGAAACACAGCGTAGAGCTTTGGCGAATTCATCAACTTGTCGGCGGCAAGAATGTTGATCATGCCGCGTCCGTCATGGGCCGTGCGCATGAAGTCGCGTATATCAAGCGCGGGCTCGCCAAACAGATTGTCGCCGCCCTGACGCTCAAGAACCAGAAGACGCCGCTGAATGGCGCCGATCGACGACTTCGACACATTGCCATAAAGCCGCGAAAGCTCGGATGCCCGGTCGGAGACATGCGCGAGCATCGCTCGAAGGTCCTTCAGGTCGAGCAGCAGCAGGCCTTCATCGTCGGCAAGCTCGAAAAGGATGTTCAGCACACCTTCCTGGGTGTCGTTTAGTTCCAGCAACCGTGCCAGCAGCAGCGGGCCAACCTCGCTGACGGTTGTGCGAACCGGATGGCCCTGCTCGCCGTAAAGGTCCCAAAAGGCGGTGGGAAAGGCCTCGTAGGTGTATCGATCTGAGAAGCCGATGTCGGCGGCCCGTTTCTCCAGAAAGTCCTTTTCAGTGCCTGCTGTCGACAGGCCGGAAAGGTCTCCCTTGATGTCAGCGCAGAAGACGGGGACGCCAGCTGAGGAAAAGCCTTCTGCCAGGATCTGGAGCGAGACCGTCTTGCCGGTTCCGGTGGCACCGGTAATCAACCCATGCCGGTTTGCAAGCTTGAGCAGAAGTTTTTCGTCTTTGGTGCTGCCACCAATATAAATGCTGTCCATTCCGCTCCAGTCTCCCCGGTGCCTGCCCAAGTCTCGCACGATACAAAACGAGACGAAAAAGCCTTCCCAATACGTCACGTTCCCGTCGACGTCGGGCTGTTACTCAGTGTATAGCCCTTGTCATCATCTTGGCCGAACGTTCCCGTCTGGCCCGCCTTCATTGGGAGACCGAAATGGAAGAACTCATCACTCGTATCGTATCCGCTACTGGGATCAGTGAGGATGTCGCACGCAACGCCGTGGCAATTATCCTCAAGTTTCTCAATAAGGATGGTCCTGCCGAACAGATGCAACAGATTTTTGACGCTCTGCCGGGTGCCGCTGAACTTGTTGCAGAACGTGAGGCAGGCTCCAAGGGCGGCGGCCTGCTCGGCGGTTTGGGCGGCATGGTCCCTGGAATGGGCGCCATGGGCGCATTGAACGAACTGACCTCTGAAGGCCTGGGCATGAGCGAAGTACAATCTGTTGTGCGCCAGCTCGTGGGCTATGCTAAGGAAAAAGCAGGGGATGACGCAGTAGACGAAGTGATTTCGAAGATCCCGGGATTGAGCCAGATCGTTTAGTTGTCCCAAATGGAGTTCGGGGAAATTAGGGAGTAACTTTGAAAATGTCGTATTCCATCTCTGAAATCGAGGGAATTGGTCCGGTATACGCTGAAAAGCTTGGCGCCGTTGGGATCAAGACCACGGAAGCCTATCTTGAGCGGGCAAAGGACCCAAAGGGCCGGAAGGCGCTCGCTGACGAAACCGGCATCGAGGCAAGCCGTATTCTCAAGTGGGCCAACATGGCCGACCTGATGCGCATCAGCGGCGTAGGTGAGGAGTATTCCGAGCTTCTGGAAGCTGCAGGCGTGGACACGGTCAAGGAACTTAAGCATCGCAATGCGGAAAACCTTGCGGACAAGATGTCTGAAGTGAACTCTGAAAAGAAGCTTGTGCGTCAGGTGCCAGGCACGGCACAGGTGACCAAGTGGGTCGAGCAGGCCAAGGAATTGCCTGCGATGATGACCTACTGACCGCTTTTGATATGGAACAATTCAGAAAGGCGAGGCGGAAACGTCTCGCCTTTTTTGTGCGCCAGCGTGGAAAATTGACGCCAGCTATCTCCGCAGTTTGGAAGCGCACGCATGACAATGAGGAACAGAAGGCCTCGCGAGTGAATGCAAGTAGACGAGCGCAGGGCAAACTTCGCTCAGGTTGCTGAATGTCGCGAAAATTTCTCGGGGTTTGATTCCGACCCGGCCTTGGCCAGAAAGAGGCCTCGCGAATGAGGTCTTTGATATCTCGCGTCGGCAAAAACTCGTCGACGCGTATCGTTTCCTCCCAAAAGGTGGCCAGAGCTTATTTGCTCAGGCTCTTTGGAAGCCAGCGCGCAATCAAATGAAGCTGCTGGCAGTCACCGTTTTCGGATCAGACCCGAATTTGACCGTAGCGCAGCGCTTCGACAACGGTGTGTGTCTTGTTCGAGGCATTCAGCTTTACGCTTGCGTTCTGCAGATGCGCATGCACGGTCCGCTGTGAGATCTCGAGAACATCCGCGATTTCACCAGCGGTCTTGCCGAATGCAGTCAGCTCGAGAACGCGGCGTTCGCGGGTCGAAAGTGCCCCTGGACGCTGGCCAGAGACGACACCCAGATCGCGAAGACGGGCGAGAGCCGCGCCGGACAGAAGTTCAAGAGCATTCAGCTCCCACTTGGTCGCCTGGATCGATGGGCCTGCTGCGAAGACAAACGCCTGGAAAGGATGCAGCTCGGTCACCGGAACGATGACAACCTGATTGCCTTCACCTGCGGCGGCCAGAAGATCGGAGTGCTCCATGTCGCCAGCCGAAATGTCCCAGACCTTTGCTCTGTTGGACGCAAGACCCAGCATCAACGCGCTGTCGTTGGCGGACAGGGAGGTGCTTTCGATGCCGTCGTTGCGCTGATCGGGCCAGCGGAAGCGATGAACGAGACTGTCGATTGGTCTGTTGGGCATCGGGAGGCCGGTGACGAGAACGTGGGTCGCTCCCATGCGGCGCAGATTGGATTCGAGAATATCGAGTACATGATGAGCGGCGTTGGCTTCCGCAATTGCGCGTAGTTTATTCTTGAGTTCAATTTGATCAAGCATTGTGCACATCCGTTGTTGTGGCGATCTATTCTCGCCTTGTGCAGTTCATTGCCAGTCGTATTTTTACGATTGCTTAGCAAGTTGCTGCAGATGGGATTTGTTGGAAGTTTTTTGTTGGCTCCTTTCCTCACCTTTAAAGATGTTTCCGGTTTATGGGTTGCATAGGTTGTTACCTTCCCGTGCGGCAATATGTAGAAGTTACATTAGAAATATCCGGCATGCCATCACTTAAAGCGCTCAAACTTGGCCTGTCACGCCAGTTTTTTGTCTATTTGTTTCTGATGGAATACCACTGGCAAAAATAGCGCTGCCCCAGGGGTAGTTTTGAAAGGGTTCGTTTACCAAATCGAGGCGCAGAAAATCCTCAGCACGGTGCATTCGCGTAGGCGGGCGTTCTGGTGATTCTTCCGAGGTGCAATCCGCAGAAGCCGTCGTAGGCGTGTTTCGGGCGATCTGGCGCCGTCCGCAATCTTAACCGATCTACTGAGTTGCCTTGCCTTCCCGTCAGGGACTAAAACGGATGGCGTTGGGAGATCGAGATGACGTTGAACATACCCCAGAACTTTTTGTCTCAGTCGGAAGACGCTTGGCTGGCCGCAGTCGATAAAGCTCTAAAAGGCGCGCCGAGGACAAAACTTCATGGCAAAACCGATGAGGGGATCGATATTTCCCCTCTTTATAACAGGCGTGCTGATGTCCTGCCTGGACAGGCACGTCCGGCGCAGCAGCCATGGACTGTTTTTCAACGGATCGACATCCCCGACGCTGCAAGCGCAAACCGCCAGATCCACGAGGACCTGGAAGGTGGTGCAGATGGTCTGGAGCTGATTTTCGAAACGGCCGAGACCACCGAGGGCATCTCAGGCGTTAGGGTCAACAGTCTCGCCGACATGGAAGTCTTGCTCGATGGGGTCTATCTCGATCTGATCAAGCTGCGCATCTCTGCCGGGTATGCCGGAAACGGCTTCCTGGCCATGTTGATCGCATATCTCGAGAAAAAAGCGATTGATCCGGCGCGTGTCGAAATCAATCTTGGCAATGATCCGCTAACACGACTGGCGTCATGCGGTCGTTTGAATCTGCCGCTTGAGGAGCATTGGGCGCGTTTTGGAGATGCGATCAACGCGCTTGAGCAGATGGGAGCCAATACCTGTTGCTTCGGCGCAGACGGGCGGGTCTGGCATATCGGGGGTGCTGGAGCTGCCGAGGAACTGGCGTGCACCATGGCGACCAACATCACCTATATGCGCGCGCTCTCGAGCCGCGAGGTGCCAGTTGCCAATTGGCAAAATCATTTGTCCGTCGTGCTGGTTGCTGACGCCGATCAGATCGGCACGATAGCGAAGGCGAGGGCGGCCCGTCGCATCTGGGCCTCTATCCTGGATGCTTGCGGTCTTCCGCAGACGCCGCTGAAGCTTCACATGCAGACCTCCTTCCGCATGCTTACCAATGTGGACCCCTGGGTGAACCTTCTTCGCAACACCGTGGCCACGTTCGCCGCCGGCATCGGTGGTGCAGACGGCATAACCGTGCTTCCCCATACACGTTCCATCGGCCTGCCCGACGGTTTTGCCCGGCGTCTTGCGCGCAACACCCAGTCAATTCTTCTCGAAGAAAGCCAGCTGCATATGGTGGCGGATCCTGCCGCGGGATCGGGCGCAATCGAGGCACGAACGGAGGCGCTGGTCGCAAGCGCCTGGGCGCGGCTGCAGGAAATCGAGGCCGAAGGAGGGATCTTCGAAGCATTGACCAGCGGGACACTGATCGAAAAGATCGGTTCGGCTGCCAGCCAGCGCAATCTTGATGTGGCAAGACGCAAACGCCCGATTACCGGCGTGAGTGAGTTTCCTTCACTGGACGAAAAGCCCGTCGCGGTTCTTGAGGATCAAGCGGTAGAGCTTGAGGCACTTGGCGCAGCGGTCGAGGTTTCCGACTCGTCCACCGGCAAGCGTTTTCGGTCCCTGTGCGATGCCTTTGCCAATGGGGCGACGATTGCCGATCTTCTGCCGCTGGCCATGTCTGACACACCTGCGATTTCGATTACGCCGCTATGCCGCATGCGTCTGGCAGAGCCGTTTGAGCAGCTTCGCGATCGGGCAGATACCAATTCGGGCGGCCCTCCCCAGATTTTCCTCGCCTGCCTCGGGCCGCTAGCCCAGTTCACTGCAAGGGCAACCTGGGTGTCCAACGCGTTTGCAGCTGGAGGTATCCACAGCCTGGGAGGCGATGTGACGGACAGCCTGGAAGAGCTGTTAGCGGCCTTCAAGGCCTGTGATGCGCGCATTGCCTGCCTCGTCTCGTCCGACAGCGTTTATCAGGAACAGGCTGTCGAAGCGGCAAAAGCGTTCAAGGCCGCTGGCGCAGAGTATATTTATCTGGCCGGAAAGCCCGGTGAACTGGAGGCGGAGCTGAAAACGGCCGGGGTCGATACATATATATATGCAGGCGGCAATCTTCTGGAACTGCTGCAGGAGCTCCATGCCCGTTTGGGAATGGCGACAGGTGAGGAGACTTTGGCATGACCACGATCCCCGATTTCTCCAAGGTCGCTTTCAAGGATGTTCTTGGGCATGCAGAGCCGGGAAAGGCTGAGCCCTGGCGCACGCCTGAAGATATCGACGTGCCAGGCGTCTATACATCCAAGGACACGTCAGAGCTGGCTCATCTGGACACCTGGCCGGGACTGCCACCGTTCATGCGTGGACCCTATCCAACCATGTACGTCCAGCAGCCCTGGACGGTCCGTCAGTATGCGGGGTTCTCGACCGCAGAAGCCTCCAACGCCTTTTACAGGCGCAACCTTGCCGCCGGTCAGAAAGGCCTCTCGGTCGCTTTCGATCTGGCGACACACCGTGGCTATGACAGCGACCATCCGCGTGTTGCGGGCGATGTCGGCATGGCAGGCGTTGCGATCGACTCCATCTATGACATGCGCACTCTCTTCTCGGGTATCCCGCTCGACAAGATGAGTGTGTCCATGACCATGAACGGTGCGGTCCTGCCGGTTTTGGGGCTGTATATCGTTGCGGCGGAGGAGCAGGGCGTTGCCCAGGCCGATTTGTCGGGAACCATTCAGAACGACATCCTGAAGGAGTTCATGGTCCGCAACACCTACATCTATCCGCCAAAGGATTCGATGAGGATCATCTCCGACATCTTCGCCTACACCAGCGCGAACATGCCACGCTACAATTCGATCTCGATTTCCGGCTACCATATGCAGGAAGCCGGGGCGACGGCGGATCTGGAGCTGGCCTACACGATTGCTGACGGCATCGAATATGCCCGCGCCGGCGTGGCTGCCGGCATGGACATCGACAAATTCGCGCCCCGTCTGTCGTTCTTCTGGGCCATCGGCATGAACTTCTTCATGGAAGTCGCCAAGCTGCGTGCGGCGCGCCTGATCTGGGCGACCCTGATGCAGGAAAACTTCCAGCCGAAAAATCCGAAGTCCTTGTCGCTGCGAACCCATTCCCAGACTTCGGGCTGGTCGCTGACGGCGCAGGATGTCTTCAACAACGTCATTCGTACCTGTGTGGAGGCCATGGCGGCAACACAAGGGCACACGCAATCCCTGCACACTAACGCTCTGGACGAGGCGTTGGCTCTGCCGACGGACTTCTCCGCGCGTATTGCCCGCAACACCCAGCTGTTCCTGCAGCAGGAAAGCGGCACCACATCGGTCATCGACCCCTGGGGCGGCTCGTTCTACGTGGAGAAGCTGACCAACGATCTGGCGGAAAAGGCCATGGCCCATATCCGCGAAGTGGAAGAGCTCGGCGGCATGGCCAAGGCCATCGAGAAGGGCATTCCGAAGCTGCGGATCGAGGAAGCGGCTGCCAAGACCCAGGCGAGGATCGACAGCGGCGCGCAGACCGTTGTTGGCGTCAACAAGTACAAGCCGACCAGCGAGCAGCCCATCGACGTCCTGAAGGTCGACAATGCAGACGTTCGGGCGCAGCAGCTTGCGAAGCTCGAGCGCCTGCGCGCCGAGCGCAATGAAACCGAGACGCAGGCAGCGCTTGAGGCCTTGACCGAAGGTGCGAAGACCGGGCAGGGCAATCTGCTTGATCTATCGGTGAAGGCTGCGAGAGCCATGGCGACTGTTGGCGAAATCAGCCTGGCGATGGAAAAGGTCTTCGGCCGCCACAAGGCCGAGATCAAGTCGATCTCGGGCGTCTATAAACGGGAGGCAGGCGCCATGTCCGATACCATCGACAAGGTTTTGAAGCTCGTCGAGGCCTTTGAGGAAGACGACGGCCGCAGGCCGCGTATTCTCGTCGCCAAGATGGGACAGGACGGCCATGATCGCGGACAGAAGGTGATTGCATCTGCCTTTGCCGATCTCGGCTTCGATGTCGATATCGGCCCGTTGTTCCAGACCCCGGGGGAAGCGGCACGCCAGGCGGTGGAGAACGACGTCCACGTGGTTGGTGTGTCGTCGCTCGCAGCCGGCCATCTGACGCTTGTTCCGGCGCTGAAGAAGGCGCTGGCGGACGAGGGCCGCGAAGACATCATGATCGTGGTTGGTGGCGTCGTGCCGCCGCAGGACTATGACGAGCTGTATGCCTCAGGCGCGACCGCGATTTTCCCACCGGGAACCGTGATTGCCGAGGCTGCGGTCGATCTGATTGCCAAGCTCAACGCGGCACTTGGCTATAAGCCAGCGGAGGCAGCTGAATAGCCGTGAAATCTCCATCTCGTTGAGCTTAGACAAGGCGGATGGCTCTCCGGCGCTGAAAGCTTGCGGGCGGATCGTTCGGCTCCCTGGCCGAAAGTCCTTAAGAAGATTGATGTCCGAACCGCCTGATGGCGACAATCATGATGATGAGGTTGAACCTCATCATCATGCAGCGCTCCAGGCGATTTTGAAGCACAAGATCAGCACTAAGCGATGGTTTTCTGCGGATTACCGTCAGCCTGAGTGTCTTCATTGAACTTGGCTTCGTCGTCGCTTACAGCATATCGGCTGAATTGAAGGGCTTGCAGCTTTTGTGCCTTGAAGAGCGTCACGGAGGCAGGCGGCACTTCATAGGCGATGCCGATCTGCTTGCCATTTCGCCAGCAGATCCTTGCCAATGCCAGGGTCTTGTCGCGATCGTCGTATAGCAGCACTTCGAGGGGCAGGATCACGTCTTCGGGCACGAGAAGGCCCACGCCTCCCTCTGACACATCAAACAGCGTGCAGTCGGTCAGAAATTTGTCCTTGAGATCTGCGAGTTTACCGCCCCGCAAGCGCGCGCGACGGCGCGGATGGTGTCTTTCTTCCTTGAAACGATGCTTGATGTCCATGGGTCCTGCCTGGTTTGTCGCCATGCAGCCGCCGTTGGGCGGGCGGGGAACCGGTCAACAGACGGCTGCGGTTGCCGGTCTAACCCTTGTAAATTGTGCGAAGCTTGCAGCTCGAAAAAATAGGCTCCACATCTGCAGTGAAATGCAGGCTTGAGATTGCAGTCTGTTGAACGTCTGAACCGCCCCGGGTTTGCCGGAGGCTGTTTGGTTTAAGTTATGCTGCCACCGCCGGTTGATCCTGCGTGGCGTAGTATCGTTCCTCCGCTTCAGCCGGAGGGATGTTTCCTATGGTCTCCAGAAGACGCCGGTGATTG
>NZ_JBDWYP010000068.1:0-3766 GCF_039982295.1 Roseibium sp. | reverse complement strand
CGAGAACGTCTTGGCCAAGCCGTAGCTCATCAATGACGCTGGTGTCGCGCCAGCCGCAGGTAATGTGCCCACGAAGAAGCCGATCACAGACCCGAGCGTTGTTGTTGGCAGGTATTCTTTGACGAAGCCAAGATTCTTCTTGAACCTCCCCCACGTCACCTTGACCACCTGAACCTGTACTTTGCCCTTCGTATGTTCCAGCGTCCACAGCATCTCTCCGATCCCGTAAATGCCAATGGCCAGGACAAGGAAGCCGATCCCGCGCTGGAACTCGACAAGGTCAAAGAACACCAAACGCGGCTGACCGGTAATGATATCAAAACCGACAGAGGCCATCACAAGGCCAATCAGGATCGAGAATATCGTCTTTGGTATATCATCTCCCCCAAGCCCGATGAAGGTCGCAAAGGCAAGGATCATCAATGCGAATTCCTCGTGCGGGCCGAATTTCAAGGCGAATTCGGCCAAGGGCGGCGCAAACAGAGTGAATAGTACGACGGAGATTGTGCCTCCGATGAAGCTGGCGATAGCTGCCGCAGTCAGTGCCTGATCGGCTCTTCCCGATTGCGCCATTGGCCGGCCATCGAATACCGTGGCCACAGCCGTCGATGCGCCGGGAATGCCCAAAGTGATTGACGAAATCGCCCCGCCATACATTGCACCGTAATAAAGCGCTGCTAGGAATATGATCGCCGCCGTCGGCGGAACAAGAAATGTAACAGGTAACAAAATTGCGACACCGTTGACCGAGCCTAACCCTGGCATCGCCCCGATGAACAGACCGGCAAAACAACCGGCAAATATCATAAAAAGATTCAGGGGTTCGAACGCCTGCAACAGACCCGCCCCGAGGAGTGTAACGATTTCGCCCATTTCTTGGTCCTTTTCGACCCAATTACATCAGGTAATCCCAGCGGTAGTTGTCGATCCAGAGAAAACCATCTTCAAAGATCGGCCACCCCTTGGGCAGGTACTTGGTCAGTTGCCATTCAAACAGAAAGTAGATGAAGAACACCGCACCGAAACACATGATTATGGTTGTGCGCCATCGGTGTCCGCCCAGCACCTTCATATAGAATCCGAGAAACAAGAAGACGGCGATATAGGTGCCTACGATCGTCACCAGAATGATCATCGCCGTCAGCGCCACGAATGAAGCAAATACAAGCCCGAAGCTTTCAGGATCGATGTAGGCGCTCGTGTCTCGGCTTTCCGGTGTCGAACCCTTGTACCAGCGCAATAGGGTCCACAGT
Organism: Roseibium sp.; assembly: GCF_039982295.1. Taxonomy (GTDB): domain Bacteria; phylum Pseudomonadota; class Alphaproteobacteria; order Rhizobiales; family Stappiaceae; genus Roseibium. Next base: position 2,513 of record NZ_JBDWYP010000068.1, on the reverse strand, counting down.
GAGGCGAGCGCCATCCCGAAGCTCAGCCAAAAGGGCCAAACCCCGGCGCCGGGACCCCGCTCTTCCACCCAGCCGATGTTCAGCCCGTCGGCCCAAACGCTCCACATAATTGACAAGGAAAACAGGAACATTCCTATTCCCATTAAAAGTTCCGCACCGCGTGTGGACATTTTCCCCCCATTCATTGACCGCATTTTTCTATGCACCGTTAAGAAAACGATGCTTATCACGGTCACATGTCAGTCGTTCGATGTTGTCGTCAGGCCCCGGGCCGGGCTGTCCAGCCCGGGACGGTTTTGGTATTATTCGCCGGTGATCGCAGCTGCGCCTACCTGCTCGATCAGATCCTGGTGGGCGACATATTGCGTGGCGTGGAATTCGCCTAGATCGCCACCGTTAAGGAAAGTATCGCAGGTCAAACCGTCGGATGTGCAGAATTCCTGCCACTCATCCGAGGCGAATAGCTCGCCGAACAGTTCAGTATAGAATTCAACTGCTTCAGGCGACATACCCGGAGGACCGTTGACCGAACGCTGCATGTAGTACTCGATGTCTACACCCAGCTCTTTTGCGGTAGGAACGTCCGGGAAAGCCGCCATGCGCTCGCCGGTGAACTGTACCAGTGGCTTTGAATCGCCAGCTTCATAGAACGCCATCTGTTCGGCCGGGTTGTTGACGGTTGAGTCAATCTGGCCGCCGATCAAGTTCTTGGCCACTGTGCCACCGCCTGGGAACGGAATATAGGTGACTTCATAGTCAAAAGCCGCTTCCATCATCGCCGTCAGCACGCTGTCTTCCTGACCGGATCCAGTGCCGCCGACTTTCCAGTCGAGCCCCTTGCCTTTCACCGCTTCAACGTAAGAGTCGAGATCGGTGATGTCGGCCATGTCGTTGTGGACCCAAAGTAGGAAGGTATCCATTGCCATCAAACCGATAGGCGTGAATTCCCGCGGATCAACGCCAAGATCTTCCTGGATGATCGGCGTAGTATAAAAGCTGTTCAGCGTCATCATCACGGTGTGATCGTCACCTGCCTTGTCCTGCAGGTAACGCAATGCTTCTGCACCGGATCCACCGGGTTTGTTAATCGGAATGAACGGGCGAGACGACAGGCCCTTCTGCTCGATCAGGCCTTGCAGAAGTCGTGCGATCTGGTCTGCGCCGCCGCCGGTGCCTGCCATGATGATAAACTCAACCGGTTTTTTAGGCTGCCAGTCGGCGGCCAAGGCGGTCGTCGCCGTCATGCCAAGGGTCGCGGCTCCCGCAAGTAATGTTGATAGAATCTTCATATTCAACTCCTCCCTAGTGGGTTTGTCCTTTCGGACCTTAAACCGCCGGTGGCGGCCCTGATGCGAACGGCTTCAGACCAAGGGTATGTTCCCCCTTTCTGACAAACCGGTCACTCAAGCTTGGTTGGACGGTTCGCTTTCTTGGCCTTGGGGGCTACCGCTGGCCATTTGTTATCCTCCGTCGAATTCAGTTCCTTATCCTTTCAACTCGTGTACCTAGTGGGCCATGATGACCGGAATCCGCGCCTTATCGACCACAGTTTGTGCATTTCCGCCGAATATCTCCTGTCGCGTGTATCCTTCGTGATAAGCTCCCATCACCAACACGTCCGCGTCCTGGTTTCCTGCGGCATCTAATAGGCGTTCACCAATCACGCCGCGATTTTCGATTTCGACGATGTCACTTTCGACACCGTGCATGTTCAAAAGCTGGTGCAGATCGGACGCGCTGGCACGATGTACGTCCGCGTCTTTAGTGGTCAGGATGCTGACTTTGTCCGCACTGCGAATGACTGGCATTGACATACGCATCGCGCGCGAAGCCTCAATAGAACCATTCCATCCGATTGCGATGCGCGCCCCGATTGCCGGTGGCGCCGCTTGATCCGGGCACATCATCACCGGACGGCCGCTCGAGAATATCGCCGCCTTCAGAGTATTCGCTCCAAGGCGTGCCGCCTTATCCGGTTGTGGTACGACAATCAGATCAGCCAGCCGGCCAAGATGGCTGATCATATCAACCTGACGTCCGCGTTCCTCGGTGAACCAGACGGTTGCTGCGCCGCCATTGGGTGTATCGGTTTCGGTCAGGTCCAACTCACGCGCCAAGGCGTGCAATTCTTCCTTCAGCTTTTGTTCCTCTACATCCGCCTGCGACCCTGCGCTTTCCAATATCTGCCGCTTGAGTATTTCAGGAACCGCAACACCGAAGGGAATCATGTCCTCAGCCTCAGCACGCACATGCGTGACATCGATATGGGCATTAAAACGGTGCGCCAGGACGGCAGCATGGCGCAGGACATTGTCGCCTTTGCCATCACCGCGCACCGGTACAACGATCTTCTTTAGGCCCGTCGCCATATCAGAACAGCCCCTCGATTTCGCCATCGTCGTTGAGTTTGATGGCCTCGGCGGAGGGGGTGCGGGGCAGGCCGGGCATGGTCATGATCTCGCCGCAGATCGCTACGACAAATCCCGCGCCGGCACTCAGGCGTACCTCGCGCA
>NZ_JBDWYP010000067.1:0-32042 GCF_039982295.1 Roseibium sp. | reverse complement strand
AATCGCTTGGCAGGCGCAGCCCTGATCGGGCATGCTGCTGCCGGGTGATATCGGTCCACATGTGCAACTCCGTCTTTCTTCGCAAAATCGACAGAACCACAAGTAACTGATATCACTCAAATTATTTATCGGTCAGGCTCTGAGAGCGCGACGTCACCCTCGTTAAGTCGTTTAAACGTGTGTCTTCCAAACGGGTTTTCAGAGAGGAAAACGGGCCTCTGGCTACGACTTGCCCGCGGAATTTCTATTTTCACAATTACTTTGCCGTTAATTACGTGCTCGGTAACGTGATCGTCTTCCAGAATGTTTACACTAACCTTCTGGCGGTTATTCAGGTTATTGAATAGATCCTTTCGAATCTTATCTACATCGCGAACCCCTAAGATCGCAAACTTATCGCCGATCTCCTTAAGACCCAAAAGTACGATGCCACCGTGGGTATTTGCGAAGGAACTATATGTTGGCCAAAAGTCCTTTGGTAATTCTCCATGCCCATCTTTGCCAACGCCGGACTTACACTCGATAGAAGAGTTCTCGCGCAGGATGATTAAATCTTCTTCGCTCTCGAGCCGCAGCATTCAATTACTTGCCTCTGTGGTCCGTATCGCCTTTGGGTGACATCTTTCCTTGTTTACACCTTCTTACGGGGAAGAAATAGTCACGGGCCTGACAACGCTATACCAACCTTGACGTACACCTTGATGTCCAAGCCGGAGACCTAGCATACACCTTGTAGTCTGAACTCGGATTTACAATTTTAGGCATGATATCCGCCGCCATACACATCATGGTACCCGGTTTCCAATCACGCTGGAACCTTCTTCGAATGTCCGCCTTCGCAGCGAGATGGTAAGGTACTCTCACCCGCAGAGAAGGTCTACCTCCGCCCATCCGGTGAATTCGCTGCATTTCGAATGAGTGTCTGCTCTCGGAAGACAGTCTCAACTCGTCGAACGACCGATTAGGAGGCGCAAGGCGGAGGATGTCCGGGAGATAAGGGATTTCGCAGTCTACCCGCACCCCTCTGATCGCTGCCGCAAGGTGGATTGGATCCCCGCACGAGGCGGGGACGACCGCCGAGGGTGTGACAACCCCTCGCCTCCCCTCTGCCGTCATCCCATGGCTCGACCACTTCCGACCTTGGTGGATCCATGCCGATACGTTTCCGCGAGGGATGGGCTCCCCGAATGGACCGGTCACGGCATGGATTGCAGGGTCAGGCCCTGCAATGACGGAGGTGATCGTTTTGCCTCACGCACATTGCGGTGTTGCAACGTCGTGGTAGATGACTGCTCCGAGCCTGACTTGACCGATGCGGTGTTGCGCACGACTGTCGGACTTTGAGAATCATTGTGGTGAGATCAAACTGATGAAATTGCTGACGCCAAGCATTGATCACATCCCCGAGTATGTCTCGGCTCTTCAAAGAGGCTGGTCTCCAGACAACTTGCGTCCTGAAGCGGCACAAGAGCAAGTCGCGTTCATATCGAAAGATGCCGCTACGTTCGTGTCAAATCTCGACAACCCGACTGCAAAGGGTGGTCCCATTACCTTGCCAGACGGCTCGAAAGTGCCTCGATTGCCGAGTATCCGCAGGTGGATATGGGATCGAGAGTTTTGCGGCCACATAGGTTTACGATGGAAACCTGGGACCGAGGACTTGCCGCCGACGTGTTCCGGCCACATCGGGTATGCGATCGTGCCCTGGCGAAGAGGAGAAGGGTTGGCGTCTGCTGCGCTCGTCGCCGTTTTGCCGGAAGCAAAATCGGTTGGATTGAAGCACGTTGAGATCACGACCAGCCCTGACAATCCGGCGTCCGTACGTGTCATCGAAAAGGCGGGCGGCACGTTTGTCAGACGCTATACTGCGGACAAAGCTCTTGGCGGACACGAGACGATCGAGTTCAAAATCGCGCTGACGTAGCGGACGATTTCCGGGAGGTAAGCTGCGGGTTTTGCGGCGCTGCCCGCACCCCTCTGGCCGCTGCCGCAAGGTGGACTGGATCCCCGCACAAGGCGGGGATGACCGGCGTGGGTGAGAGGTGGGCGTTTGTGTTCCCGGCCCGCCGCACGTCAGATTGTCAGACCAGGCAGCCCAAGAGTTCGGCCTCGGAGATCAGGCCGACAGGGGCGTTGCCGTCGGCGACAAGGACCGGGCCGGAAGCTTCCTGTTTCATGCGGATGACCTCGCGCAGGGGCGTTCCGGGGGCGCAGGAGGGCGCGCCGGCGGGCGGTACCGTACCGTTGAGCTCCACCATGACATCGCGGGCGCGCAGGACGTTGAGCGGGTTCATGTGACCGACGAAATCCGCCACATAGGGTGTTGCCGGCTTGCGCACGATCTGCTGCGGTGTGCCGAGCTGGATCACGCGGCCGCCTTCCATGATGGCGATCCTTGAGCCGATCTTGGCGGCCTCGTCGAGATCGTGACTGACGAAGATGATGGTGCGGTTGAGGCTCTTTTGCAGGTCGAGCAATTCGTCCTGAAGCCGGTCGCGAATGAGCGGATCGAGCGCGGAGAACGGCTCGTCCATCAAGAGGATCGGCGCTTCCGTCGCAAACGCCCGGGCCAGGCCAACGCGCTGCTGCATGCCGCCGGACAGTTCATGAACGTATTTCTCGCCCCAGCCATCTAGGCCTACGAGCTTGAGCTGGTCGTTGACCCGGTCGCGTCGTTCCCTGGGCGTGACGCCGGAGAGCTCCAGGCCAAAGCCGACGTTCTCTGTCACCGTGCGCCAGGGCAGCAGGGCAAATTGCTGGAACACCATGGCAATGCGCGAGCGGCGCAGCTGACGCAGTTCGTCGGGCGTACAGCTTTCCGGATTGCACATCATGTCGCCGTCGTCCACCTCGACAGAGCCCCGGATCACCGGGTTGAGGCCATTGACGGCGCGTAGCAGCGTGGACTTGCCCGAGCCGGACAGCCCCATGAGCACGATCACCTCGCCCTCGTTGATGTCGAAGGTGGCACCGGCGACGCCGAGGATCTGTCCGGTTTCGGACTGGATCTCGTCGCGGCTCCTGCCCTGATCGATCAGGGGCAGCGCGCTTTCCGGATTGTCGCCGAAAACGATATCGACGTCCTTGAAAGAGACAATCGGCTTGGGGGTCACGTTGGTCTGCGTCATCACTTCGCCCCCTGGCCGTCGTTTGTCTGGAAGAAACGGTCGAGAATGATGGCGATCAAGACGATGGCGACGCCAACTTCAAAGCCCTTGGCGATGTCCGCCCGGCCCAGGGCCCGGACAATCTCGGTGCCAAGACCCGGCGCGCCGACCATGCCGGCGATCACCACCATCGACAGGGACAGCATGATGGTCTGGGTCAGACCCGCCATGATCTGCGGCAGGGCATAGGGCAGCTCGATCTTCCACAGGATCTGGGACTTGGTGGCGCCAAAGGCATGACCGGCTTCCAGCAGATGGGTCGGTGTCGAGGACACGCCAAGCTGGGTCAGTCGGATCGGCGCGGGAACGGCGAAAATAACTGTTGCCACAAGACCCGGCACCATGCCGAGACCGAAGAGGATCAGCGCCGGGATCAGATAGACGAAGGTCGGGATCGTCTGCATCATGTCGAGGATCGGGCGCATGAAGAGATAAAGCTTGGGGCGGTGCGCTGCCGCAACGCCGACGGGCACACCAATGACCACGCAGACGAAGGTGGCGGCCACGACCAGGGCCAGCGTTTCCATCGTCTCTTCCCAGTAGCCCTGGTTGATGATGAAGAGCAGGCTGACGGCGACGAATACAGGAAAGGAGAGGGACCGGCGGACGGCGTAGGCAAGAGCGGCGACAACGGCCACAACGACCAGGGGGTGCGGCGCCAGCAGGATCCAGAGAATGCCATCGATCATGGTTTCGAGAGCAAGGGAAATGCCGTCGAACAGCCAATAGGCGTTGTCGGTCAGCCAGTCGACCAGCGTCTTGGCGAACTTCCCGATCGGGATCTTGTTGTCAGTCAGCCAGTCCAAATTCAGCCCCCGTTTTAGCTTGGTCCTGATACAGTTGCGCCGGGGACGGGCCCCGGCGCAACATGTTGTTGGTGATTAGAGACCCAGCGCGCCCTTGACGGCTGCGAAGGAGTCGCCTCCATCAACGGTCTTGACGCCTTTCAGCCAGCCTTCGAAGGTGGCCGGATGGGTCTTGAGCCAGGCCTTGGCCGCATCCGTCGGCTCTTCGCCGTCGTTGAGGATCGCGCCCATGATCTCGTTTTCCATGGCCAGCGAGAACTCAAGGTTCTCCAAGAGCTTGCCGACGTTCGGGCATTCGGCAACATAACCGGCGCGGACATTGGTGTGCACGGTGGCACCACCGTAGTTCGGGCCGAAGAAATCATCACCACCATCGAGATAGGCCATCTCGAAGTTCGCGTTCATCGGATGCGGCTCCCAGCCGAGGAAGACCACGTCCTGGTCACGCTTTTCGGAGCGGGCGACCTGGGCCAGCATGCCCTGCTCGGAAGATTCCACGACTTCAAAACCGTCGAGGCCGAAAGCGTTGGCGTCGATCATGTCGATGATCAGGCGGTTGCCGTCATTGCCAGCTTCAATGCCGTAGATCTTGCCGTCGAGTTCGTCCTTGAACTTGGCGATGTCGGCAAAGCTCTTGAGGCCCTTGTCGTAGGTGTATTTCGGCACGGCGAGCGTGTATTTCGCGCCTTCCAGATTGGTCCGGACCGTCTCCACGGACCCGTCTTCACGGTAAGCGGCAATGTCGCCCTCCATGGTAGGCATCCAGTTGCCGAGAAACACGTCGATGTCCTTGTTCTTCAGCGACGCGTAAGTCACCGGAACGGACAGGATCTTGGTTTCGGTCTCGTAGCCCAGCGCCTCAAGCACAGTGGTTGTGGCGGCAGTGGTGGCCGTGATGTCTGTCCAACCGACATCCGAGAAGCGGACCGTCTTGCAGCTGTCGGGTTCGGCAGCTGCAGCTGCGCCTGCCATCAGGACAGACAGCGCAACACCGCCGGCGAGCTTGGCAAAAAGGTTCATGGAAACGTCCTCCGTTATTGACTTCGCGACATGATTAGCAGGCACCCGGCACGACACAACAGTTCTGCGGCTGAATTGTCGCTCGATGACACCTACTGAAAAATCCCTATGCGACCAAAAGAAACATTATGCGTTCATCTTTGCAAGTTTTCATTGATTGAACGTTCAATTAAAAATAATAAGAAAAAGAACTGGAGATGCAGATGCCGAAGATCGGAATGGAAGCTGAGCGCCGCAGAACGCTGATCGCAGCCACGGTCGACGCGATCCATGAGAACGGCTTTTCAGACGTAACTGTGGCTCAGATCGCCAAGCGTGCCGGTGTCTCAAGTGGCCTTGCACTGCATTATTTCGGCAGCAAGGACCAGCTTCTGGCAGCGACCATGCGGCATCTTCTCAAGGATCTGGGAGACGGCATCCGCGAGCGGCTGTCGGGCGCGCGCAATCCGCGCGAGCGGATCTCCGCGATCATCGACGGCAACTTCGCACCGGGACAGTTTCGCGAGGCCGTGATTGCCGCCTGGCTTGCCTTCTATGCCCAGTCGCGCACCACCCAGAGCAACAAGCGGCTGCTGCAAATCTATTCCGGTCGCCTGACCTCGAACCTGACCTACAACCTGCGTCACTTCATGCCGCGGGAAGATGCAAGGCAGGTTGCCGAAGGCACCGCCTCCATGATCGACGGCGTCTGGATCCGGCAGGCCCTGCGCGACGGCCCGAGCGATGCCGCCTGGGCCATCGGCATGGTCGAGGCTTATGTCGAAACACAGATCAAGTACCACCATGACATGAGCGCCCTGCGCAAAGTCACAAAAGTGAATGCCCTGCAATGACCCCAGAGTTCGACTTCATCATCGTCGGCGCAGGATCGGCTGGCTGCGCGCTGGCTTATCGCCTGTCTGAAAATCCCGATGTACGGGTTCTCGTGCTCGAGTTCGGCGGCACGGACGCTGGCCCGTTCATCCAGATGCCGGCCGCCCTGTCCTATCCGATGAACATGTCCCGTTACGACTGGGGCTATGAAAGCGAGCCGGAACCGCACCTTGGAGGCCGCCGCCTTGCCACCCCGCGCGGCAAAGTGCTCGGCGGCTCTTCGTCAATCAACGGCATGGTCTATGTGCGCGGTCACGCGTGCGACTTCGACACTTGGGAAGAAATGGGCGCCGCAGGCTGGGGCTATCACCATGTCCTGCCCTACTATCAGCGCCTTGAAACCAGCCATGGTGGCCAGGCCGGCTGGCGCGGCACTTCGGGGCCCTTGCATGTCACGCGCGGGACCAAGTGGAATCCGCTCTATGACGCGTTCAAGTCTGCCGGCGAACAGGCCGGCTATGGTGTGACCCCGGATTACAACGGAGAGCGGCAGGAAGGTTTTTCCGACATGGAAATGACCGTCCACAAGGGGCGACGCTGGTCAGCCGCCAATGCCTACCTCAGACCCGCGCTGAAGCGCGGCAACGTCGAACTCATCAAAGGCGCTTTGGTGCGACGGGTGCTCTTCGACGGCAAGCGTGCGATTGGTGTCGAGTTCGAGACCGGCGGCGAAATTATGACCGCCAAGGCCCGACGCGAAGTCGTTCTGGCCGCCTCTTCCATCAACTCTCCCAAGATCCTGATGCAGTCAGGCATCGGTGCAGCCAGCCATCTGGCGGAACACGGTATCGAGGTCATTGCAGACCGACCGGGCGTCGGGGCGAACCTTCAGGATCATCTGGAACTCTATATCCAGCAGGCCTGCATCCAGCCGATCACGCTCTACAAGCACTGGAACATATTCTCCAAGGCCATGATCGGTCTGCAATGGCTGCTTCAGGGCAAAGGCCTCGGCGCCTCCAACCACTTCGAGGCATCAGCCTTCATCCGTTCAAAGGCCGGCATCAAATATCCGGACATCCAGTATCACTTCCTGCCCTTCGCAGTCCGATATGACGGCAAGGCGGCGGCGGAAGGCCATGGCTTCCAGGCTCACGTTGGGCCGATGCGCTCGAAATCGCGCGGCAGGGTGTCTCTGACCTCTGCCGATCCCAGAGCCAAGCCGTCGATCCTCTTCAACTACATGTCCCACGAAGACGACTGGGCGGACTTCAGAACCGCTATCCGCCTGACACGAGAAATCTTCGGCCAGGAAGCATTCGCCCCCTATCGTGGCAAGGAAATCCAGCCCGGCGATGCGGTCCAGAGTGATGACGAGTTGAACGATTTCATTCGTGAGCACGTTGAGAGCGCCTATCATCCGAGCGGCACTTGCCGCATGGGCGCTGCCGACGACACCATGGCTGTGGTAGACCCGCACTGCCGGGTCATAGGCGTGGAAGGTCTGAGAGTTGCGGACAGTTCGATTTTTCCGCAAATCACAAACGGGAATCTCAACGCACCGTCGATCCTGGTCGGTGAGAAGGCCGCAGACCACCTCTTGGGCAAGGACGCTCTTCCTGCGTCGAACCAGCAGCCATGGATCCATCCCGAATGGGAAACGAGCCAGAGATAATGATGGCCGGAGTGCATGTTCCGGCTTCCTACAGACGACGTCAGAGCGAAAGACACACGATGCGCGCGCAACCCAAAGCCTCACACTATATCGGCGGCCGCTATGTGGAGAGCCCGGAGGGACATCCGTTCCCGTCCATCTACCCGGCGACCGGCGAGGCAATCGCCTCGTTGAACAGCGCCGATGCGAAGACCGTCGAGGCTGCGGTTGCCGCAGCCGTTGAAGGTCAGAAGATCTGGGCGGCCACACCGCCCGCCGAGCGCGGCCGCGTTCTGCGCAAGGCGGCAGACATCCTTCGCGAACGCAACCGCGCGCTGTCCGAACTGGAAACACTCGACACGGGCAAGCCCTTGCAGGAAACGCTTGTGGCCGATGCCGCCTCGGGCGCCGACTGCCTCGAATACTATGGTGGGCTGGCCGCAACGCTGACGGGCGAGCACATCGATCTCGGCGGCTCTTTCGCCTTTACCAAGCGCGAACCTCTGGGTGTCTGTGTCGGCATCGGCGCCTGGAACTACCCGATCCAGATCGCCTGCTGGAAGGCGGCCCCTGCCCTCGTCTGTGGCAACGCGATGGTGTTCAAACCGTCCGAAGTGACCCCTCTCAGCGCCCTGCAGTTTGCCGAGATCCTGACGGAAGCCGGTCTGCCCGACGGCGTCTTCAACGTGATCCAGGGCTTTGGCGAGGTTGGTGCCCAGCTCATTGCCCATCCGCAGGTCGCCAAGGTCTCTCTGACGGGGTCCGTGCCGACGGGTTCGAAGGTTGCCTCGCTTGCGGGTGAGCATCTGAAGAAGGCGACGCTGGAACTGGGTGGAAAGTCACCCCTGATCGTCTTTGACGATGCCGACGTCGACAATGCCGTCTCTGCAGCGATCAACGCCAACTTCTATTCCACCGGCCAGATCTGTTCGAACGGAACACGCGTCTTCGTACACACGGCGATCAAGGACAAGTTCCTGGACCGGCTTGCAGAGCGCACCGCCAATGCCGTGCTCGGCGACCCGATGGATGAAGCAACGAGCATCGGCCCGCTTGTCTCAAAACCGCAGCTCGACAAGGTGCTGGGTTACATGGAGATCGGAAAGCAGGAAGGCGCGCGGCTTGTCTGCGGTGGTGGCAGTGCCGACGTGGCTGCTCTGCCGGATGGTTTCTTCGTTCAACCAACGGCCTTTGCAGACGTCAAGGACAGCATGCGCATTGCCCGTGAAGAGATCTTTGGACCGGTTATGTGCGTTCTGGACTTTGACGACGAGGATGATGTCATTGCGCGCGCCAATGACACGGAGTTCGGTCTTGCCGCCGGCGTCTTCACCAAGGACATCCAGCGCGCCCATCGGGTCATCGACCAGCTTGAAGCCGGCACATGCTGGATCAACACCTACAATCTGACGCCGATTGAAATGCCTTTTGGTGGCTACAAGAAATCGGGCATCGGCCGCGAAAACGGTCACGCGGCGATCGAGTACTACAGCCAGGTCAAAAGCGTTTACGTGGAGATGGGCGACGTCGAAGCAGCATTCTGATCCCCTGCCCGTCCTATAAAAAGCTCGCACGGGCGGCCTTGTCGTTTATAAGCGTCGCCCATGCGTGATCTTGATGTTCTGATTGTTGGTGCCGGTGCTGCCGGGTTGATGTGCGCCATTGAAGCGGCCAAACGCGGACGGCGAGTGCTTGTGGTTGACCACGCCCGCAAAGCCGCGGAGAAAATCCGCATCTCCGGCGGTGGCCGCTGCAATTTTACCAACCTCCATTGCACGCCAGCCAACTACCTGTCCCAGAACCCCCGCTTTTGCGTGTCTGCCCTGAAACGCTATACCCAGCAGGACTTCCTGCAGATGGTGGAGCGCCACCGCATTTCCTGGCACGAGAAAACGCTCGGCCAGCTCTTTTGCGATGACAGTGCCCAGAACATCATCGACATGCTGCTCAATGAGTTGTCCAAAGCAGGAGGCAAGCTCCAGCTGGAAACATCGGTTTCTTCAGTGGCGAAAACCGACAGCGGCTTTCAGGTCAAGACCAGTCATGAGCTGGTCCACTCAAAGGCTGTCGTGATCGCGACCGGCGGCCCTTCCATTCCGAAGATGGGCGCGAGCGGCTTTGGCTATGATGTTGCCCGACAGTTCGGACTGGAGATTGTTCCACCCCGCGCGGCGCTTGTGCCGCTGACCTTCTCGGACGCCAACAAGGAACTTTGCAAGCGGCTTGCCGGCGTTTCGGTCGACGCTCTGGTTTCTTTCGGCAAGACGTCATTTCGAGAGGGACTGTTGTTCACTCATCGCGGTCTGTCCGGCCCCTCGATCTTGCAGATTTCATCGTACTGGCAAGAAGGCAAGCCGATCACCGTCGACCTGTCTCCAACACGGGATGCGTTCGACGCCTTCCGGACCGCACGTACGGAAAGCCCCAAGCAGGATCTGAAGACCGTTCTTGGTCAACTCCTGCCGAACCGCCTCGCGGATGAATTGTCCAAGGAGTTTGGATTGAAGGGACGGTTGGCCGATCTCTCCGACAAGGTCCTCCGCCGGGCTGGCGAGGCGATCAACCGCTGGCAGCTGACGCCCGTGGGCACCGAGGGCTACCGCACGGCCGAGGTGACACTCGGCGGCGTCAGCACCAAGGAGCTGTCCTCAAAAACCTTCGAAGCGAGCAAGGTGCCTGGGCTCTATTTCATCGGCGAAGTTGTCGACGTGACGGGGCATCTGGGTGGCTTCAATTTTCAATGGGCCTGGTCGTCGGGGCATGCCTGCGGTCAGGCGGTCTAGCCAAGTTCATTGCGGCCTTTCGCTGCCCTGCAACATAATTTGATGCACGCTCCTCATCCCACGCTATACTGGGGGCCGGATGGGAGAGCGCATGCAGCGGGTAACAATTCATCATGTGGCCGAAAAGGCAGGCGTCAGCCTGGCGACGGTCGACCGGGTTCTGAACAACCGGCCGGGAGTTCGTGCAGCGACAATCGAAAAGGTTCAGAATGCGGTTCGCACGCTGAACTACACGCCTGACGTCTTTGCGGCCAATCTCGCCAAGAAGCGTAATTACCGTCTGCACTTCCTCATTCCAAACGGCCCCAATGCCTTCATGGAAGACCTCACCCGCGAGGCCGTCGCCCATGCCGCGACCCTGGAACGGGAACGGGTCAGCGTTCACATCGAGCCCATCGACGCCTTTGACGGCCACAGAGTAACGGGGACACTGGCGATCCTGGACAAGTCGGTCTGTGATGGCGTTGCCGTCGTGGCACCCTCCTTTCCCGAGGTACGCGCGGCCATCGACCGCCTGCAGGACCGCGGCGTTCATGTTGTGACCCTGGTCTCGGATCACCCGGCCTCCAGCCGCCCGCATTTCGTCGGCATCGACAACCTCGCCGCGGGCCGCGTCGCGGGTCGGCTGCTTGGCCGTTTTCTGCCTCGCCAGCCGGCCAAGATCGGCCTGATAGCCGGCTCCCTGGGGCTGCGCGATCATGCAGACCGATATGCCGGCCTCAAGGAAGTGCTGTCGTCGGAGTTCCCGCATCTTGAAACGCTCAAGGTGCGCGAAGGACGCGATGACAATACGCGCACCCGGGACATCGTCGGAAAGCTGCTTGAAGACCATCCCGACCTTTCAGCGCTCTACAACATTGGCGCCGGCAACCGCGGCGTGATCGCAGCACTGGAAAAGGACGACCGCGGTTCGCAACTTACCTTCATCGGCCATGAACTGACGCCTTACACCCGCGAAGCCCTGATCTCGGGCACCATGGATGCCCTGATCGCCCAGGATCCCGGTCACGAAATACGCAGTGCCATTCGAGTGCTCAAGGCGCTTTGTGATGGTGCGCCGATCGTTGAGGGCCAGGAGCGCATCGGCATCGACATTTTCCTGAAAGACAACCTGCCGGATTTGGCCTAGGGTTCCATCAACACACCCAGAAGATGCATCATGACGAGGGGAATCCGGCTTGGGAGGGCCGACCCTCGCCGGGAGGAGACCACAAATGAGTAACGCACCTCAGGCGATTCAGAATCCGGTTCTTTCCGGGTTTAATCCAGACCCTTCGATCTGCCGCGCTGGTGACGATTACTACATCGCGACCTCGACCTTCGAGTGGTATCCCGGTGTCCAGATCCACCATTCACGGGATCTGGTGCACTGGCGGCTCGTGACCCGTCCCTTGTCCCGCGAAAGCCAGTTGGACATGCGCGGCAACCCGGACAGTTGCGGTATCTGGGCTCCCTGTTTGACCCATGCGGATGGACAGTTCTGGCTTGTCTACACGGACGTGAAGCGCAACGCAGGCAGCTTCAAGGACGCCCACAATTACATTGTCACAGCGCCTGACATTGCGGGACCATGGTCGGATCCGGTCTATGCGAACTCCTCCGGCTTCGACCCTTCGCTCTTTCACGACGACGATGGTCGCAAGTGGTTCGTGAACATGATCTGGGATCACCGCAAGGAGCCGACACCCTTTGCCGGGATCCTGCTGCAGGAATTCGACCCGCAGGCAGGCAAACTCGTCGGCCCGATCAAGAACATCTTCAAGGGCACGGACCGCGGGCTGGTCGAGGGACCGCATCTCTACAAGCGGGACGGCTGGTATTACCTTTTGACCGCGGAAGGCGGCACCGGCTACCGGCATGCGGTCACGCTCGCGCGTTCCAAGCGGCTCACCGGCCCCTATGAGGTCCATCCGGACAAGCATGTTGTCTCTTCCCTGACCTTTCCCGACGCACCGCTCCAGCGCGCAGGCCATGGCGACCTTGTCGAAACCCAGGATGGAGAGACCTACCTGGTTCACCTGATGGGTCGGCCTGTTCCAGGTCTCAGCCGCTGCCCCATGGGACGGGAGACCTCGATCCAGAAGTGCGAGTGGGGCGAAGATGGCTGGTTGCGGCTGTCAGGCGAAAACCTTCGACCTCAGGAGACTGTCGCAGCGCCCAACCTGCCTCCGCATCCGTTCGAGCCGGAGCCCGACCGGCACGACTTCGACGAACCGGATCTGCCGATGGCGTTCCAATGGCTGCGCTCGCCTCGTCCCGAACGTCTGTTTTCCCTAAGCGAACGGCCTGGGCATCTGCGCCTGTTCGGACGCGAATCCATCGGCAGTTATTTCGAGCAGGCCCTGGTGGCAAGGCGGCAGACGGACTTCAACTATGTTGCCGAAACATCGGTAGACTTCCAGCCGAAGACCTCACAACAGACCGCGGGACTGATCGCCTACTATGGACGTTATCAGTTCTTTCAGTTGGCGATTTGTCAGGATGAGACGCCCGGACGCTGCCTGACAATCATGGCCTGCCCAGGCGACTACCCTGCCGGCAATCTCTCCTTCCCCCTCGACGCGCCCGTACCACTCGAAACGGACGGCCCCGTCCGCATGAAGATCGAGGTAAAGGATCTCGCCTTGAGGTTTTTCTACACGGAAGGTGGAGCAGACTGGCGCCGAATCGGTCCGATTTTCGATGCCAGCCTTTTGTCGGATGAGGCCGGAAAGGGTGAACACGGCAATTTCACCGGGGCATTTGTCGGCATGCAGGCCATGGACGGCAGCGGTACAGGTCATCCGGCCGACTTTGATTTTTTCACTTACACGAGGATGCCTTAGCGGTAAGTTTGCGCCGCAACATGCGGGAATCATGAGCTTCTTTCGGAAATCCAGACGCAAAAACTCAATTATTATCGTTGACGGCCTATACCTTAGACCTCATATCTATAAGCATGCGCCTGACACAACAAACCAATTATGCGGTTCGTGCACTGATGTACTGTGCAGCGAACCCAGAGCGTCCGAGCAAGGTTGCCGATATTGCAGCCAGCTTCGACATGTCCGAAACTCATCTGTTCAAGATCATGAAGGTCCTCGTCGACGCCAACCTGATCCGCACCATCCGCGGACGCAATGGCGGCGTGATGCTGGCCCGCGAGCCCGAGACCATGACGGTCGGCGAAGTTGTCCGCGCCGCGGAGGAGAGCTTTCTCCTGGCCGAGTGCTTCGACTCAGGCCGCAAGGACTGCCCTTTGATCACCTCCTGCGGTTTCAACGGCATTCTTCACGAAGCGCTGGAAGCCTTCATGGACGTGCTCGACACAAAAACAATTGCCGATCTTTCCGAAGACCGCCCGAATTTGAGAAATCTGCTCAAGATCGACGAAATCGACCAGAAAGTCGCTGCCGCAAGCTGATTATCGCGAACTTGTTCGGCACTTCAAAGCGGCCGAGGCCTGTCAGGCGCCTCAGCCCTTTAACGACGAACAGAATCAGATTGACATATGCGCATAAAAAAACCCGCCAACTGGCGGGTTTTTTGTTTCTTGCGCAGGGAATGTCCCCGCGACTTGTGCATCAACCTCCATTGATGCGCGAAGAGAGGAATATCTGGCTGGCTCACCGCTGAGGGAGAGGAGAGGGCGGTTGGCTTGCCGGACATTCTAGCTCTTCAGCTACCCAACGCAGAGATTCAGAGGACGCGATTTCCGAACCGCTGCAGATCAGGCATTGCCTTGATACTTAAACTTGAGTATTTGTGTCAAGTAATTTTCTTGAGCCAATCACTCAAGTTTATAACGCCTCTAAACTACTGTAATCACGGGCCGTATCAATGCACACTTCGAAGATCCGCCGCGACAAGCTTACCATCGCAGCTCCGCAGAAGGTTCCCTCCCCCTCGGGAGAACGCCGGGAGCAGCAACTCGACACAAAAACCCTGTTCAAAGGTGCCCGTGAGCTGAAAATCCAGCACAACTCGGAAACCTACAGGCTGACCATCACCAAACTTGGCAAACTCATTCTGACCAAATGACTTGAAGGCGCGCGCCATGAGACATCTCCCGATCCGCCTTCACTCCCGAATGGTCATTACAGCCCGGCACATCCCCGGTCTGGCAGTTGCCTTGGCCCTCAGCCTTGCCAGTGGCTATGCCTTTGCCTTTCCCGTGATGGCTGGCGCAGGCTGACCCTTCACGAGGCTGCACTGAATGCAAAACGGCGGCCCCACCCAGGACCGCCGCCGCATGTGTCAAGAATACTGCCAGGGCAGCTTACTTCATTTCAACCATGACTTCGAAGCCGTCAGCGCCAACTTCGAACAGGGCGTAGGTGCCTGGAACGTCTCCAGCGGCATCAAAGTTATGATCGCCTGCAGCGCCCTTGTAGTCGATGGCCGTTCCTGCTGCGATCAGCTTCTTGGCCTTTTCCCACTCGCCCGGCAGGATCGCTTCGCCTTCACCATTGGAGATCTCGCGAAGTGCTGCGGAAACGCCCGCCTTGTCCCCGCCAGCTTTTTCCACGGCGAGAGCCAGCAAGAAGGCAGCGTCGTAGGATGTGGTCACAAAGATCGCATCAGGATCGCCACCAGCCGCCTTGTAGGCGTCGTTAAAGATGTCCAGGGAATCGGACTTTTCACCAACCGGAGACGACGCGACAAAGGTCGCCAGGTTTTCTGCGCCCAGTTCATTGATCGGGGCGTCTGACTTCATGCCATCGCCGCCAACGAACTTTTCGAAGAAGCCATTTTCGAGTGCCTGACGCAGGATGGTCAGGCCGGTGCCATCGCCGTAGTCGAAGATGACCAGCGTGTCGGCACCGCCGGAAGACAGTTCCGCGAGGTTGGAACGGTAGGACGCCTTGCCGTCTTCATGAGCTGCAAAGCCCGCGATTTCGCCGCCCTGCGCTTCAAACTCGGCTTTGAAAGCATTGGCCAGACCGGTGCCGTAGTCATTGTTGATGTAGGCAACAGCGACCTTGTCGTAGCCCTTCTCCTTGAGCGTGCGAGCAAGTGCACGGCCCTGATAATCATCGGACGGCACCGTGCGGAAGACCGTGTCCTTGTCGTCAAGGCCGGTGATTTCCGGGGACGTGCCCGACGGGGTCACAACGGTGATACCGGCCGGGATGGTGACCGAACCGGCTGCAGCCAGAACAGCGCCGGAGCAATGCGGGCCGACGATGGCGGAGACGCCTTCGATGTTGACCGCCTTGGTGGCTGCGTCCGTGCCGCCCTGCGGGTTACAGGCACTGTCGCCAACCACGCCAACAAGCTTCTCGCCGTCGAGAATACCGCCCTGCTCGTTGACCTGCTGGAAAGCAAGCTGAGCTGCCGAGACCATGGACGGTGCCATTGCCGCGATCGGGCCGGAAACGCCGCCGATCAGGCCAATCTTGACGTCTGCCTTGGCAGGAGCACCAGCCAGGGCTGTCGCGGCCAGAAGACCGCCTGCGATTGCGATGAACTTCGACTTCATTGGTACTTACCTCCACGTAGGACCAGGCATTTGCCTGGCAATTCCCCTTATTTGACGGCGCCGTCATCCGCTCGCGTGTCGCCGCGCAGCGGCTCTGGCAAAATTCCCTCCGGGCGAAACCGCAGAACCAGCTGCAGCATCAGACCAATCAGGAACAGACGGATGTATTTCGCCTTGACCGCATATTCATGCGGAAGTTGATCAGTTGCAATCTCTGAAACCGACCAAATGATCCAGACCACCGCAGCTCCGAGGATCGCGCCCTTGTTGTTTCCCGATCCGCCAAGGATCAGCATGATCCAGACGAGGAAGGTCGCGACCATGGGATCAATGGCCTCTGGTGTGATTGAACGATTGAAGTGGGCGAACAACGCACCGCCAAGGCCCATGAGAGCCGCACCGAAGATGAATGCCTCCAGCCGGCGGTACTCGACGTTTTTGCCCATGGCACGCGCCGCAAGTTCATTGTCGCGAATGGCGCGCATCATACGGCCCCAGGGCGCGTTGAACTGGCGTTGAACCATAAGGTAGGCCACGATCAGAACCGCTACGACAATGGCCAGGTAGGCCAGCTGGGACTGCACATAGGGCAGATCACCAAATGGCCGCGGTATGTTCGTGATTCCGCGCGCTCCGTTGGTCAAAACCTCTTCCGACTTGATGACCAGACGGATGATCTCGGCGACGCCAATGGTGGCGATGGCCAGATAGTCGGAACGGAAACGCAGGCAGATCTTCCCGATCGGCCAGGCAATCAGGGCTGCAGCCACCATCGCGCCGAACCAGCCGACAAAGAACGGCAGCTCAAAACCGCCCAGACGGCCATCAGCCGCCGGGCTTGTCAGGATCGCCGAGGTATAGGCGCCAACGGCAAAAAAGCCTGCAATCCCGGCATTGAAGAGACCGGCAAAACCCCACTGGATGTTAAGCCCCAGAGCGAGCAGCGCGTAGATCCCGATGAAGATGCCCATGAAAAGGGCGTAGTTGGCAAGACCGATGAGTTCCATGTCTCTCCCCTCCCCTCAGAGCACTTTGCCGCGCAGCAGCCCCGTCGGGCGCACCAGCAACATGAACAGCAATATCACGAAGGCCATGGCCGCCTTGTACTCGCTCGGCAAAACCAGAACCGATAGTTCCTCGGCAATGCCCACAATCAGGCCGCCGAGCACAGCGCCTTCGACACGGCCGACCCCGCCCAGGATCGCCGCGGCAAACATCGGCAGCAACATGTGCCACCCCATCATGGACTTGAGCTCGGTATTGATGCCCAGGAACACACCCGCAGCCGCACAAAGGCCGCCTGCAATGATCCAGGTGAGCATGACCACCTTCTTGTTGTCGATCCCCGACAAAAGCGCCAGGTTCGGGTTGTCGGACATGGCCCGCATGGCCTTGCCCCACTTGGATTTTGCCAGGAAGAGCTGAAGCACGCCAACGAGGCCGATCATGAAGACAAGCGTGTAGATCTCGCGGTCCTTGATCCTGAGACCGAAATAGTTCTCAGGACGGACGATCCCGCGGACATAGCTTTCGCTGTCAACGCCCCAGACAACCTGGACGACAGACCGAACCATCAGAGCAATGCCCAGAGAAGCCATCACCGTGACGATTTTGGGCCGTTCCCGCAGATGCTCGTAGAAGGCCTTGTCGATGCCGACCGCAACGGCGGCGGTCCCGATCATCGCGACCGGCAGCGCCACCAGAGGCGGCAGACCAAGCGCAGTGACAACCGCCAGAGCCAGAAATGCGCCCAGCGTGGCCAGATCACCGTGGGCCAGATGGGCGTATCGCAAGATCGCGAAAACCAGCGTGATGCCGACCGCGCCCAGCGCGTAGATCGACCCAAGGACAACGCCGGGAATGACGTAGAAATTGATAAGCTCAAGAAAACCCATATCTAATCCTTACCCGCCCTCATCCACCGAGGAACATCTCGGCGACCTCGCGGTCGGCAAGGAGATCTGCGCCTGTGCCCTCATGCCGGTTCTGGCCGGATGCGAGGACATAGCCGCGATCGGCGAAGGCCAGCGCCTGTTTGGCGTGCTGTTCGACCAGCAAGATCGCGACACCCGTGCTGCGCACATCCCGGCAAATCTGAAAGATCTGCTCCATGTAGCGCGGTGACAGACCAGCAGTCGGCTCATCGAGAAGCAAAAGCTTGGGGTCCAGCATCAACGCCCTGCCCATGGCCACCATCTGGCGCTGTCCGCCCGACAAACTGCCGGCCAGCGTTTTTCTGCGTTCCTTCAGATCCGGGAACAGCTCATAAACGCGGTCATAGGCAGCGGAAAGGTCTCCCTTTTTCAAAAAGGCACCCATTTCCAGGTTTTCATGGATCGACATCTCCCGGAAGATATTGTCGACCTGCGGTACATAGCAGATGCCGCGCTGAACAATTCGGTTCGGCGCCCACTTGGTAATGTTGTCGCCATCGAAGACAATTGATCCACCGCGTACATTCAAGAGCCCGAAAACAGCCTTCATGGCAGTGGATTTACCCGCACCGTTCGGCCCGACGATGACGACGATTTCCTCCGGGTCCACATGCATGGACACCTCTTGAAGGATATTCGCATCGCCGTATCCGCCCGTCACGGCATCCAGCGTCAGAAGCGCGCTCATGCCTCCTCTCCCGCAGTCTCGCCGAGATAGGCCCCAAGAACGCGCACGTCGGACCGCACCGTCTGGAAGTCGCCCTGGATCAACACCGCACCTTCCGCCATGCAGATGACCGGATCGCAGAGCTTCTCAATCATTTCCATGTCGTGCTCAATCAGGATGAACGTGTAGCCACGCTCCTTGTTGAGGATCTGGATCTTCTCCTCAAGCTTTCTGAGGAGCGTCCTGTTGACCCCGGCTGCCGGTTCATCAAGCAAAACCAGTTTTGCGTCGGTCATCATCGTGCGGCCGAGTTCCAGGAGCTTCTTCTGACCGCCGGACAGATTGCCCGCGCGCTGATGCGCCACATGGGTCAGTTCCAGGAACTCAAGGGTGTCATAGGCCTTTTGCTCGACCTCGGTCTCGCTTGCCCTGACCTTGCCCCAGGATAACCAGTTGGCGAACAAGCCCTCACCGATCTGGGCAGGAGGCACCATCATCAGGTTCTCGAGCGCCGTCAAACGGTGAAACTCGTGAGGAATTTGGAAGGTTCTGACCAGTCCCTTGTGAAACAGCGCATCGCTGGACAGGCCGGTGACATCCTCCCCCAGAAAGCGGATCGTGCCACTGGTCGGCACGAGAGCGCCTGCGATCAGATTAAAGAGCGTCGTCTTGCCCGCGCCATTTGGCCCGATCAGCGCAGTGATACTGCCCTCATCGACCCGAAAGGAACATCCATTCACGGCCCTGAAGCCGCTGAAGTCCATCACGAGCTGGTCCAGTTCCAGCATTTAGGCTCCTCGTCGCCGACGTTCTCCGTTTCCGGATGCGGCGATCTTGTTTTTGCCCCAAGGCCGGCAACCGCCAGCCTCCCTTTGGTCTCAGCTTTCGCCGAAATTCCGATTTCGCCTCAGCACCGCCCGCACAGGCGCTGCATCAAGACCTTCTAGCTTCATCGGCAACGCAATCAACTCATAATCCCCAGGTTCAACCTCGGACAGCGCCAAATTCTCCAGAATTCTAAGATCCCTGGTGCGCGCGACCTGATGAGACGGCAGATCCTTCGACGTGTCCGGATCGACCGACGGCACATCGACCCCCACGAGCCTTACCCCAGACTCGGCCAGAAGCTCCATCGTCTCAGGCGCGAGGGTACGGAACCCGATGGGCCAGACCATGGGGTCGATGCAATCGTGAAGGCGCAAAAGCACACGGGCGGGAATGCCCTCCATCTGGCAGGCAATCTCATCTGGCTGGCACAACGGTCCGCTGCCGCGCGCATCGATCACCCGCGCAGGGCCGATGAAGTCGTCCAAGGCCAGCTCATCGATTGACTTACCTTCTGCATCATAGTGCAGGGGAGCATCCGCATGAGCGCCACAATGAGTGGAGATGGAAATCTCGGTCACATTGACAGGACATTCAGGACCAATGGCGAAGGTTTGCGCAACCCTGCAGGGCGCATCGCCCGGAAACACCGCCATGCCAGTGCGAACCGGCGGCGTGATGTCAATCAACTTGCTCAAAGGAAATTCCACAAGACTCACAACTGCAGACAGAGAAGCACATTCAACGCCTGAGGCAAACAGATTGCTCGGCGAACGCTGACGAACATGGCCTCCGGGTTCGCCTCACGTCACTTTCCGCCGCATCCTGAATTCATCCATGTCCCACATTCGTGTCTTCAGGATTTTTTCCAGAACATCGACGGCGCGCGAGACATCGGCGTGCGAAAGATACAGCGGCGTGAAGCCAAAACGAACGATGTCCGGCGCGCGAAAGTCACCGATGACGCCATTGGCGATCAATGCCTGCATGAGCGCATAGCCTTCTGCGAAGCGGAACGAGACCTGACTTCCGCGAAGCTTTGCGTCCCGCGGACTGACCAATTCCATCTCGGGGCAGCGCTCCTCGACCTGCGCAATGAAGTGGTCGCAAAGGGAAACGGATTTTTGGCGGACGACCTCCATGTCGACCTCCTCGAAAACGTCGAGGGCCGCATCAAGCGCAGACAGGGACAGGACGGGCGGAGTACCCACGCGCATCCGGCCAATTCCCTCGGCCGGTCGATAATCAAGATCAAAGGCAAAGGGAGCATCATGCCCCATCCAGCCGGTCAGCGCGGGTCGAACATCACCCTGATGGCGGGGCGCGACATAAAGAAATGCCGGGGCTCCGGGACCACCATTCAGATACTTGTAGCCGCAGCCAATGGCGAAGTCTGCTTTAGACCCACTCAGATCGACCGGGAACGCACCTGCTGAATGAGCCAGATCCCAGATCGCAAGAGCACCTGCGGCATGAGCTTTTTCGGTCAAAGCCTTCATGTCATGACGGCGGCCGGTCTTGTAGTCGACCTCCGTCAACATCAGCACGGCCAAGTCTTCCGTGATGGCATCTGCCACGTCCTCCGGGGACACGATCCGAAGTTCATGATCTTTCCCCAGGAGATCAGCAACGCCCTTGGCCATATAGAGATCCGTCGGGAAGTTGCCATTGTCAGACAGGATCACCTTCCGGCCCGGACGAAGCGCGAGTGCTGCGGACACGACCTTGAAGACGTTGATCGTGGTGCTGTCGCAGGCAACGACCGCGTCCCGCTCCGCACCAACAAGTCGTCCAATGCGATTGCCTACTTTCTGAGGAAGATCGATCCAGTCATGCTCGTTCCAGCCGCGAATGAGGCTTTCGCCCCATTGCTTTTCAACCACATGCTGCATGCGTTCGGGCACATGCGCTGGCAGAACGCCCAGTGAATTGCCGTCGAGATAGATCACGCCGCCTGGAAGGCTGAAGGCATCACGTTTGGCTGCAAGAGGGTCATTTTCATCGAGCGGATGCAGATGAGACATCTTGTTTTCCGGCTTTCTTTATTACGGGCAAGGCTATCAGGGATATCTACCAAAACGGTAACAAGGCGCGTGACGAAGCTCAAGCAATTATATATAATCAGTCATATCTGATATTTTCGAATGCTTGTAGACCATGTCTCAAACCAACGATGCCTATGCCGTCCTGCGCCGCTCCATTCTTGATTGTGAGTTCGCACCAGACAGTCCGCTGGTCATCTCCAGCCTCAAGGCCCGTTTCGGCCTTGGCTGGACACCCTTGCGCGAGGCCCTGCCGCGACTGGAAGCGGAGCAACTCGTTCGTTTCGAACCCAACAAAGGCTACCGCGTTGCCCCTGCGACCATCGCCGGACTGAAGGACTTGCAAGTTGCACGAACGACCGTGGAAACGACTTTGCTTGCGCAGTCCATCGAGCGCGGTGACGACGGCTGGGAAGCGGAACTGGTCGGTGCTCACCATCTCCTGGCCCATACGACCGCGCCAACTGCCGGCGCTGTGACACCCGAGAGCCTTGCCTGGGAATCCCGGCACAAGGGGTTTCACCAGGCGTTGCTGGCAGCAGCGGACGCGCCCTGGCTCGAGCAGCTGGCGCGCCAGACGACAGACCAGCTTCACCGCCACCATAGATTTATGCTGAATGGACCGGATGTGATCGCTCGCTTGAAGGGCACATCGGGAAAGGCGCTGCGGCAGACATTTGCGCGTACTCTCGGACTGTCACACCACACGCAGTTGATGGACGCCGCAATCGCGAGAGACGTTTCGGCTGCCGTGGCTCTGCTTGAAGAGCATGTCGGTTTCTCACTTGCAGTCTACGAAGCACTTTGGCCCGAGATGGAGAACGACCACAGGCAGACTATCTAGCGGGACATCCCGAAATCAACTGCGACGGCAAGGTTCCCAGAAACGACATTTGCGAAATATTGAAGGTCGCAAGGATGACGTCAGCCCAAATCCACGCCATGATGAGATAAATCGCAGCGCACGTGCTGCATCACACGTTCAAACTGCCAGATAGAGCATAATGTTCATCAGCGTTTTCGATATCTTCAAAATCGGCATCGGTCCTTCAAGCTCACATACCGTCGGACCAATGGTTGCCGTCTCCAAGTATCTGGATCGCCTGAAAGGCATCCCGGGGCTAAGCGACCGGGAAGACCTCCGCATTTCTGTCACGCTGCATGGCTCCCTTGCCTTCACCGGAAAGGGCCACGCGACGGATCAGGCTGTTTGCCTGGGATTTCTGGGCGCACGCCCGGACACCCTCGATCCGGATGCCGTCGACACGATGATGACGGCCTTGAGACATGAGAAGTCCATCTCACCGGATGGTCTGCCGGGCATGGCTTTTGATCCGGAAAACGATGTCATCTTCGACTATGGCCCGCCGCTGCCGCTTCACTCAAACGCAATGACCTTCAAGCTGCAAGACAGCGATGGAAAGGCAGTTGATCAGTTCGTCTACTATTCGATCGGCGGCGGTTTTGTCGTCACCGAAGCAGAGCTGAGCAACACGCGGAACACACGTGATGAACTGACACCGCAAGACGTGCCTTATCCGTTTGCGTCTGCAACCCAAATGCTGGAGATGGGCCGCAAAGAAGAACGCAGCATCGCCGAGATGAAGCTCGCCAATGAGTGCGCCGAGCTGTCCCAGGCAGAAGTGGAAGCGAAGATCGACGGCATCTGGTCGGCGATGGACTCCTGTATCAACCGTGGGATCAATGGCGGAGGAATCCTGCCTGGCGGATTGAAGGTGAAGCGCCGCGCCGGTGAGATCTATCAAAAGCTCATTCGTGAAGGACGCAGCAATCCGCCTTTCGAACACACGGTGATGGATTGGCTTGGCGTCTACGCCATGGCGGTCAACGAAGAGAACGCCGGCGGTGGCCGGGTTGTCACAGCGCCGACGAATGGGGCCGCAGGCGTCATTCCGGCAGTCACGCGCTACTATCTCGATCACTGCCCTGATGCGGATAACGAAGGTATCCGTACCTTCCTGCTTACGGCAGCCGCCATCGGCGGCATCATCAAGACAAATGCCTCTATCTCGGGCGCCGAAGTTGGCTGCCAGGGTGAAGTCGGGTCTGCCTCCGCCATGGCCGCAGCAGGTCTTTGCGCTGCCCTCGGCGGCACGAATGAGCAGATTGAAAATGCTGCAGAGATTGCCCTGGAGCATCATCTCGGCATGACCTGCGACCCGATTGCGGGTCTGGTTCAGGTGCCTTGCATTGAGCGCAATGCCCTCGGGGCCGTCAAGGCGGTCACTGCCGCATCGCTTGCGCTTCGCGGAGACGGCAGCCATTTCGTTCCCCTTGATGGCTGCATTGAGACCATGCGCCAGACCGGACTCGACATGAGTGATCAATATAAGGAGACTTCCACGGGAGGCCTTGCGGTCAATATCGTGGAGTGTTGAGAGCTTATGCCGATTGAAATTACGCCGATCTACGCTGGCGTCCTTGCACTGCTCTACGTTTTTTTGAGCGCAAGGGTCATTGAACTGCGTCGGCGGCTCTGGATCAGCGTCGGAGACAAGGGAAACCAGCAGCTTCTGCGCCGGCAAAGAGTGCATGGGAATTTCGCCGAATACGTCCCCATGTGCCTCATTCTCATGATCGGCCTTGAGCTCATGCTCGCGCCAGTCTGGCTTGTTCACGGATTGGGGGCGATGCTACTCATCGGCCGTGCTCTGCATGCATATGGCATCGGGCGTGAACCGGAGTCCCTGACCCTGCGCACCATAGGCATGGTGCTGACATTTTCGGCCCTCGTCATCGGCGGCCTCGCCAGCATCATACAGGCGTTTCTGATGGCCGATTTCGCCGGTTAGTCAAGCAAGAAACAGGATCGTCAAACCTGCTGCAAGCGGGTCTTGTGAGCGTGTGCAATATGGTGTCTTGCAGCGATGTCGGCCGCCTTGCTGTCGCCCGCGGCAATGGCGTCTACAATGGCAGAATGCTCCTCGACCGCGATCTCCCGACGCTCGGGCGTGTCCAGCGTCGTGCCTGCCATGAGGATAAGAGACAGGCGCAGATGATCGATCTGATCGACGAGATAGCGATTGTGCGAGGCGAGACACAAGCGCCGGTGAAATTCGCGGTTTGACCGCACGAGACTGTCCTCGTCGGCAATGCGTTGACGGTCGGCGGCGACGAGATCCTGCAGAATTTCGATTTCAGGCTTCGAGGCGTGTTTCGCTGCGAGGCCTGCAGCCGTCCCTTCAAGAACTTCGCGCATGAAATAGACTTCGTTGATCTGGCTATGATCGAGCGTCGGGATGACCATGCCGCGGTTCGGCTCATGGACCGCAAGGCCCTGCGCCTCCAAACGCTTCAGTCCCTCCCGGATCGGTGTGCGGGAAACGCCAAACTCTTCGGCCAGATCGGCTTCGCGCAGACGATCACCAGGTTTGAGCACCCGCTCCTCGATCAGACTGATCAGCCGCTGATAGATTTCCGAACCATTCATGGCCAAAGGTCATAGCTCATTTTCAGCGACTTATCAGCTCTTTCTGCAAGGAGCCCCACCTGGTGCAGACACAAGCCCTGGCAGCGAAGCTTCTGCTGGAGCAGGCCGACGTCCATTTGCCCCAGATCCAGGCCGCGTTTGGCCACGAGTGAGCGTTTGCCGTTCAACGAAGGGGTAGATAGAGCCGCCCACCCACGACCGGAGCACAGGCACCAGTGGTCTCCGGGAAGCTCGTCGGCAGGCCCGCTTCGAGACGCGCACCGAGGAAGGCCATTGCCTGCGCCTCCAGGGCATCTCCGTCAAAGCCGTATTCTTCCGTCGGTACGACCTTGCCATCCAGCTGCTCCGCCAACATATTCATAAGCGTTAGATTGTGCCGGCCGCCGCCGCACACCAACCAAAGACGCGGCTTGCTCGGACAGAGTTTTTCCGCGCGCGCGACCGCCGCCACGGTAAAGGCCGCAAGACTGGCGGCACCATCTTCCAGTGAAATTCCTTCCGGAAGGTCGGGTGCAAACGCATTGCGGTCTAGCGATTTGGGCCCCGGCTTGGCGAAAAACGGATGTTCCAACGCCTTGGCAAGCCATGGGCTGTCCACTGCGCCTTTGGCAGAGATTTCCCCGCCCGGATCGAAATCTCCAGCCTGATGCTGCCGAACCCAATCGTCGAGAAGCGCGTTGCCCGGTCCGATATCGAAAGCGAGGATCTCAGCGCCGTCGACATATGTCAGGTTGGAAACGCCGCCGATGTTCAAAAAACAAAGCGGCTGGGGAAGTTCCAGAGACAGAGCCTGATGATAGACTGGCACCAACGGCGCTCCCTCGCCGCCAGCAACCATGTCGGCCAGACGCAGGTCGCCGACAACCGCTGTGCCCAGCTCAGTGGCCAGAGCCTGCGGATCCCCCAGTTGGACGGTTTCGCCATGTTCAGGATCGTGCCAGACGGTCTGCCCATGAAACGCGACCAGATCAGGAGCCAACTTCTGCGCAGTACAAAATGCGTCGATGGCTTCAGCATGATCCCGCGTTACCAGCCGTGCGACCTCTGGCCAAGTGGAACGGTCTTCCGGTCCACCTGCGATCGCATCCAGTACTGCCGCACGGGTTTCATAGGCATAGAGAACCGTTGATGACGGCCCGAAATGGCTCACCGCGCGGCCGTCAGTCCCGATCTCGGCCATGTCGATGCCATCAGCGGATGTTCCGCTGATGGTGCCGACGACAGACCACATGGTCAGAGTGCCTTTGCGATCGTTTCGATGCCAGCTTCCGCGATATCAAACATGTCGTTGACCTGCTTCTCGGAGATGATCAGCGGCGGGCAGAAGGCCAGGGAATCGCCCATGTTGCGGGAAATCAGGCCACCTTCATGAAAGGCCATGTTCGTACGGGCGCCCAGAACGCCCGGTGTCTTCGACATCTCGTCATGATGAAGCTCGACAGCACCGATCAGCCCGATACCACGGCTTTCAACGGCAAGCGGATGCTCTGAAAGCGCATGCAACCGCTTCAGGAACGTTGGGCTGATGTCACGCACATGCCCCACCAGATCCCGTTCCTCAATGATCTTGAGGTTTTCCAGCGCGACCGCGGCGGCAACCGGATGCCCACTTGCTGTGTAGCCATGGCCCCATACGCCGATCTTGTGACTTTCATCGGCCACCGGACCGTAGACCTTCTCATTCACCAGCAGCGCCGACATCGGCAGGTAGGAAGAAGACAGTGCCTTGGACAGGGTCATGATGTCCGGCTCAAGCTTGAAGGTCTCCGTGCCAAACATGTTGCCGGTTCGGCCAAATCCGCAGATGACTTCGTCGGCCACGAAGAGGATATCGTACTTCTTCAGGATCGGCTGAACCGCTTCCCAGTACCCTTCAGGCGGGATGACAACGCCGCCGGCGCCCATGACCGGCTCAGCGAAAAACGCTGCGATTGTTTCGGGGCCCTCGGCCAGGATCATGTCTTCCAGATCCTGCGCGCATCGTTTGGCGAAGTCCTGCTCGCTCTCGCCGTCCTTCTTCATGGAGCGATAATGCGGACTGGACGTGTGCAAGATGTTTTCGATTGGCAGATCGAAAGACCTGTGGTTGTTCGGCAGTCCCGTCAGGCTCGCAGACGCGATGGTCACACCGTGATAGCCGCGAACGCGGGAAATGATCTTTTTGCGCTCGGGCTTGCCCAGTGCGTTGGAGCGATACCAGATCAGCTTGATGGCCGTGTCGTTGGCCTCGGAGCCGGAATTGGTGAAATAAGCCTTGGACATTGGCACGGGCGCCATCGCCACCAGCTTCTCGGCCAGTTCAACAGAAGGACCGTGCGTTTTTCCCGTAAACGTATGATAATAAGGCAGCTTTTCCATCTGCCGGGCCGCAGCTTCCACCAGGCGCTTTTCACCGAACCCGACAGCAACGCTCCAGAGGCCAGCCATGCCTTCGATGTAGCGCTTGCCGTTGTTGTCTTCGACGAAGATGCCGTCGCCCTTCTCGATCACCAGCGGGCCATTTTCCTCGTGCTTGCGTGCATCCATGTAAGAATGAAGCTGAAAGGCGACATCACGCGCTTCAATGGAGTTCGGCAGCTGGTTCATAGTACACCTCAAAGACAGGAATGTGCCGGCAAGATCGCCGGGTATGACAGAAGGTCCAAGGCAGGTGAGGCTCGTGATTGAAATCGTGGCGAGGGTCACGTCTGACGCTTGGAAATCGACAAATCAGAAATGAGCCTACGCTTCCTTTTTCGATTTTTCACGCTGAAAAACAAAGAAAATTTGCCACAGGGTCGGAAACACGATTCTGATGTGATGAAGATGGTATAGACAGACCGTAAAATCGTGTTTTTTGCAGCATCATCGGGCCAAGACGGCATCATCGATTTTGGGAGACAAAGATCATGGTCGGCACACCACCTGTATGCAATTTCGGCTGGAAAGCTCCGGACTTCACATTGCCCGCAACCGATGGCCGGACCTTAAGCCTCACCGACATCAGGGGGGCGCGCGGAACGCTGGTGATGTTCATCTGCAATCACTGTCCCTATGTGATCGGAATTCGTGACCGCATCGTTCGCGATGCCGGAGAACTGTTGAAACAGGGTATCGGGGTGGCCGCCATCAGCTCGAACGATGCAACGACCTACCCGGCCGACGGCTTTGACAAGATGCGCGAACTGGCCGAGGCCGAGAACTTCCCTTTTCCCTATCTATATGACGAGGACCAGTCAGTCGCACGCGGCTATGGCGCTGCCTGCACGCCGGACTTTTTCGGCTTCAATGCAGACCTTGGCCTTCAATATCGCGGCCGCCTCGATGCCGCCCGCATGGGACAGGATCCAACCGGCGCACCTCGTGACCTTTTCAACGCCATGATACAGATCGCAGACACAGGCGACGGACCCAAGGACCAGATCCCGTCCATGGGCTGCAGCATCAAATGGAAAGACAAGAATTGACCTCACACGTGGAACAGGCAGATCTTTGGCCCCGTGCCATTCTCTTTGACCTTGACGGAACGCTGATCGATTCCGTCCCTGACATTGCCACTTCGGTGAATCTGCTGCTGGTTAGCGAAGGCCTGGTTCCCCTGACTGTGCATGAGGTCAGGAGCATGATTGGCCACGGCATCGCCAAACTCGTCAAGCGAGCGTTCAAGGCACGGGACATAGCGCTGGAAGGCGCGCGCCATGTTGCGATGACCGAGAGAATGATGGACATCTACAAGGATCATCTAACGGATCAGACTGTCCTTCTCTCTGGCACTGAAGACATTCTTCGCCACTATCAAGGCACCGGATGCCGCGTTGCCATTGTCACCAACAAGCCTGAAGGTTTCTCCCGCGAGATTCTCGACCACTTCGAGCTCAGTGCGATGATCGACTGCGTTGTCGGCGGGGATACCGGGCCAGAACGCAAACCTGCCCCGGACATGCTTTTACATGCGCTGAAGCAGATGAAGGTCCCAGCATCAGACGCACTGATGGTCGGGGACAGCCCTGCTGATATCGACGCTGCGAGGGCTGCTGGTATAAAATCGATCGCGGTCCACGGCGGCTACACCCCCGTTCCCGCAAGCGAATTGGGTGCGGACATCACGATCAAAGACCTGAATGAGTTGCCAGACGCAATTGCGCAGCTGAAACACTAACGGCCTCAGTATTAGATGCTGCATGGATCCTGCACCGTCCGGTTCGCAAGGCGCGGACCCAGGTCAAATTTTGATGCACTTTCGATGCTGAGCCTTGGCCTGCCCACTGTAGTCCAGCCTCTGATCATGACACATTTGGTCTTCCGGGGACCCTGCCTGTAAGGGCCACTAGTGGAGGTAGACATGTCTTTGCAGATGAACCGAGAGGTTTTCATCACCTGTGCTGTAACGGGCTCCGGGACGACGCAGGACAAGTCACCCCATGTCCCGCGCAGTCCGCAACAAATCGCTGACAGCGCCATTGACGCTGCGAAGGCTGGGGCTGCGGTGGTCCATTGCCACGTGCGCGATCCTGAGACCGGCGCGCCCTCACGCAGTTTCGATCTTTACCGCGAAGTGACCGATTTGATCCGCGCCGCGGATGTCGACGTGGTCCTGAACCTGACAGCAGGCATGGGCGGCGATATTGTATTCGGCTCATCCGAAGCGCCCTTCCCTGTCAACAAGACGGCCACTGACATGATCGGCGCCACGGAGCGCATGGCGCATGTTCGCGAATGCCTACCGGAGATCTGTACGCTGGACTGCGGCACCATGAACTTTGCCGAGGCGGACTACGTCATGACCAACACCCCGGGCATGCTGCGAGCCATGGGGTCGATGATGACAAGGCTTGACGTGAAGCCGGAGATCGAAGCCTTCGACACAGGCCATTTGTGGCTCGCCAAACAACTGGTGAGTGAAGGCACGCTCGCCTCACCTGCGCTCGTCCAATTGTGTATGGGCGTGCCGTGGGGGGCGCCAAACGACCTCAATACGCTCATGGCAATGGTCAATGCGATCCCGGAAGACTGGACCTGGTCGGCTTTCAGCCTCGGCCGGGACCAGATGCCCTACGCGGCAGCCGCAGTTTTGGCGGGCGGAAACGTCCGCGTTGGACTGGAAGACAATCTGTTTCTCGAAAAGGGTGTGCTTGCAACCAATGCGCAGCTGATCGAAAAAGCGGTCAATGTGATTGAGGGCATGGGCGCGAGGATCATTGGTCCGGAGGCTGTGCGGCAAAAGCTTGGCTTGACGAAGAGGGCACCAAGATGAAGGCGACGATTGTTGGTGGCGGTGTGATCGGCGGCGGATGGGCCGCGCGATTTCTTCTGAACGGCTGGGATGTGGCGGTCTTCGACACGGGTCAGGACGTACGACGAAAGATTGATGAAGTCATTGCCAACGCCCGTCGCAGCTTGCCAGCGCTTTATGACAAGGCCCTTCCCGACGAAGGAACGCTCAGCTTTCACGATGACCTGGCCGCCGCCGTTGCAAATGCGGATTGGGTCCAGGAGAGTATTCCGGAAAAGCTGGACCAGAAACACGACGTGCTTGGCAGGCTTTCCGAGTTGGCCTCGGAAAAGGCAGTTATCGGCTCCTCGACCTCCGGCTTCAAACCTTCCGAGCTCAACGAAAAAGGCGCCCGCGCAATCGTCGCCCACCCGTTCAACCCGGTCTATCTGCTGCCGCTGGTCGAATTGGTCGGAGAGCCGGTCGCGACACAGCCCGCTGCAGACATTCTGCGCGACATCGGCATGTTTCCTCTGGTTCTGCGCAAGGAAATTGATGCACATATTGCAGACCGCCTTCTGGAGGCCGTCTGGCGGGAAAGCCTCTGGCTGGTCAAGGACGGCGTCGCAACAACAGAAGAAATTGACGAGGCCATCCGCATGGCCTTCGGCATCCGCTGGGCACAAATGGGCTTGTTCGAGACCTATCGCATCGCCGGCGGTGAAGCCGGGATGAAGCACTTCATGGCCCAGTTCGGCCCGGCGTTGCAGTGGCCCTGGACCAAATTGATGGACGTTCCTGAGTTCACAGACGAGCTCGTCGACCTCATTTCCGCGCAGTCCGATACTCAATCCGGCCATCTGTCCATTCGCGAGCTGGAGCGTCTGCGAGACGACAATCTGGTTGGCATGATGCGGGCGCTGAAAAAGACCGGAACCGGTGCAGGCAATGTGATCGCCGCGCACGAGACCGCGCTCAAAAATCCGTCGGCACCAGATTTGCCTGTCACCGCAAAGCGGCAGATCCCACAAAGCTGGACCGACTACAATGGCCACATGAATGAAGCTCATTACCTGGAAGCAGCAGCCGCTGCGACAGATCGCTTCATGGAAATGATTGGGGCGGACGCGGCCTACATCGCGTCGGGCAAAAGCTACTTCACCACAGAAAACCACATCCGGTATCTGGACGAGATGCTGGCCGGCGAACAGCTGACCATCACCACGCAGGTGCTGAAGGGTGAAGGCAAGAAGCTGCACCTTTTTCACATGCTGCACGGGGACAAGGGAACCATCACGGCCACCGCAGAGACCTTCCTGCTGCACGTGGATCTGAACACGCGTTCCAGCTGCATGCCGACAGATGAGGTTCTTGAAAAACTGACAGCCTTTGCCGAGAAACACTGCGACTTGCCAATGCCAGACGGCGCCGGACGCCATGTCGGACAACGAGACTAGGTGTGGGTGCCTCAGCAGTCACCCGATTGCGTCTCTTCGAGGGACTTCCATGAGCGAAGGCGCAGAAATCGGCAAACTGGCCCGTCCGCCAAGCTTGGCTGTGAGTGGCGTAATCAGCATCGTCTGGACTTTTTTGTGCTGGCGTTGGCAATGCCGAAAGCCATATCTTGCGCCGGCGCATGGGACATCTGGAACCCGTATGGTTGGCTGAACGCTGCACCGCCTATGGCCGAATGCATGGCTCTAAATGAATTTGGCTTCTTCCTCGCTGTTGCCTTTGCACCGCTTGCCTTCCTTTGGCTCGCGATCGCGGTTTTCCTCCAATCGGCTGAATTGAAGGAACAGCGGTCTGCGCAGGTTGCTCAGCTAGAGGAAGCGGCGCAGCACCTGGTGCTTTTCCTTGCCGAGCAAGTTACGAAAAGGCGTCGCGAGCTCATCAACAAGGTGCGGCTTAAGCTCTATGACGTGGGCGAACCACAACACCGGGATATCGAAGTGACGTCACTTAGATGAGTTTGATGGGCGCTTCTGCGTCGAAGCTCTGCGCCGTTCTATCTTGACGTGTCGGTGGGTGTTTTCAGTTATGTCGGTTGCCAAATAAAAAACCCGGCACGAGGCCGGGTTTTTTTATTGGTTGCGGGAGCAGGATTTGAACCTGCGACCTTCAGGTTATGAGCCTGACGAGCTACCGGGCTGCTCCATCCCGCGTTAGGTCGGAGGCTTTGTTGAAGAGATATATTTATCTGCGCTTTGCAGGCCTGGCAGCGACCT
>NZ_JBDWYP010000066.1:0-11865 GCF_039982295.1 Roseibium sp. | reverse complement strand
CAATCACCGGCGTCTTCTGGAGACCATAGGAAACATCCCTCCGGCTGAAGCGGAGGAACGATACTACGCCACGCAGGATCAACCGGCGGTGGCAGCATAACTTAAACCAAACAGCCTCCGGCAAACCCGGGGCGGTTCAGATTGATGCGGGAAAACCAGGAGAGCCGCCTCCCGAATATACGCAAAGAGCCTTTAAGACGATGACCAGCCTCATTGCGCAGAAGCTTGAAGCGCAGGGGCTACATGGATTCGTGTATGCGCGTCAGTATTGGGGTGAAGTCTGCCCCGCATTTCCAAATCCGAACACAATTGTTCTGTGCCTCATCAATCCATTCAGCCCGCACCGCACAGCTTCTGACGAGGGAGTTGTGTTTGGCGACTCGGACGAAGAAAGGCTAAATGCTGTTCAGTTCCTGTTCGACCAACTCGGTGAAAACGACCATTGGCTTGAAAACCTACATTCGGCTTTCATCGGGCAAGCTATTAGACTTGTTCAGGAAGCCTTTGATGAGTTTTTTGTAACAGACGCAGGTGTCGCTGTTCGCCCGGAAATTGCCTTACCCAATTGGTACGGATTTAAAACAAGCATGATTGAAGCAGTTATTTGCAACAACATGCATATAAGGCTGTCCGGTTTGCTTCGAATCATTTTTACGGAATACATGAGACATTGCTATGAGAATGGCTTGGATGAAATTTACTTCTCGGACGATCTACCAAAATTCGGCTACATAGCACACGATCATTTCCTAGCTGTTTGGGAAATCTTGCGTGGCCTTTCGTTCGCTGATCAGGACGAGGATACAGACTGATCAACGTCCGGCTTCCTGGCTCCAATTTTCGATTGCCTCCGCCATCACATAGACCTTCCCCGTTTTTGAGGCCTGGGGACAAAAAGATCAAAAAACTTGAACACAACAATTTTGATGTGTAATCTTGGCTTATGGCCATCAGTAAATTCATATCCTCAGACCGACAAGCAGCAGATGCAAAGAGAGCAATCGCTGAAATCGAACGCGCGCTTTCGTCTGAGCAGATACTCGCGTCAATCGTACAGGGCTTGCCTAGCGTAGCCGTCTCGGGCGTCAACAAAGCACTTAAAACCGAACGAGACGAGTTGAAACAGGCGCTTGATGCCTACGAGAAAGGAAAGATAGGAGAGATTGACGCTCTAAAAGCCCGTGCGGGTAACGATCCCGGAATGGCGCTTATAGTCGCCAGAATATCACGCGGCTTGTCTCAAAAGGAGCTTGGGCGAAAGCTAGGTCTCAAAGAACAGCAGATCCAACGATATGAGATTGAGCGTTATCGATCCCTAAGCCTGGCTAACTACCAAAAATTCGCCAGCGTATTGGGTGTGCAGCTCGTTCCGATGCATGCCGAACCGCAAAATGGCTGGTCACTGGCAAAAGATATTTCTCCGGACGAAGCACGGAAAGTTCTCAAGCACGCTCGCGATAACGGTTGGCTGAACAAAAACATCGAATCTGAAGAAGGGTCTCTGGCTGAGCTAAAGAAGAATGTTGCAGATCATATTGTTAAGTATGGTTCTCCATCTATGCTTCGCACAGGTCTCAATGTTGTCGATTTGAAAGAAGACTGGTCGCTGCTGTTCTGGAAGGCCCAGATCACAAGAAAGGCCGAAGAAGAGATCAAAAACGAGAAGCTATCTTACCAGCCCATGCAGGTTTCGTGGCTTTGTGATCTTGTCAAGCTTAGCCGCAAAAAAGACGGCCCCAGACTGGCTGTCGATATGCTTCGAGAACATGGAATTGTGCTGATCCTCGAAAGGCAAATCCCAGGGTTAAAGCTGGATGGCGCTGCATTTTTGATAAACGAGGTTCCTGTAATCGGGCTTTCCCTACTGAGGGACACCATAGACAATTTTTGGTTCACCCTGCTTCACGAAGTAGCCCATGTTGTTCTGCATTACAGGACGGGGCTTTCAGTTGGATTCTTCGATGATATGGAGAATTCGAAGCTAGATGAACTGGAGCAAGAAGCGAATGAATTTGCCGGAAACCTGCTAATACCAGAAGAAAAATGGAGACGCAGTCCAGCACGCATCTCAAAGAGCGCGTCTGCCATTACTAAATTTGCCGACCAGTTGGAAATTCATCCCGCAATAGTGTTTGGCCGCATTCGTAAAGAGCGGAACAACTATGCTATCTTTTCTGACAGAACCGGACGGGGAGAAGTTAGAAAATTGTTCTTCGGACAGGAGGCAAATCATACCCATGCATAAAGGACTAACTCTATACTCCCCCTTGTTGAGGATGAAGACCGGAGAGCTTAACGGTATCGTTAACCTGCGCAATATCATCAAGGATTTTATTCGACCGCACTTCATCATCCCCCCGAGCGCAGAGCGGGAAAATTTGAACTTCGATCTGTTCGATCAGCTTGAAGGTCAGTCAAATGCCGGGCAATTACTTGCACCATTTTGGCGCGGCCGGTCGGCTTTCCTGAATCCGAGGTATATATACAAGGAGTTTGGCGAAGAGAAAGCCACCGACTGGTTGCCCAAGCTCTATGAAAGCGCAAGGTCGGGGAGCGTTGACGCGATACCAGTAGCATCCTTGCGCGACCTTGAAAGCCCACGTTTTGACGGGCTCTTGAACTCCATCGATCGCTCAAGAGAACTCCAATTTATGGTCTCATTGAAGGCCGACGATCTGCTAGACACCAATCTGAAGTCCAGGCTGGACAAGCAATTATCTAGACTGAAAATTTCGAGCGGCAACTGTTCAATCCAAGTGGATTTTCAAGGCTCATATTTTGAAGAGCCTGATGGTGTTGCTGAGATTATCGAGGGTGCATATGAAGACATCCAAGCCTTTGGAACTTGGGAATCTATCGTATTCCAAGGGACAAGCTTCCCGGAAGTGAACCCGGCCCAACACGGGTCGGTCGAGATCGTTCCACGCAACGAATGGATCGCGTGGAGCAAGGCAATTTCCCTATCGTCAGCCACCCCAGAAAATTTTGTGTTCGGCGATTACGCTGCCGATAGCGCGAAGATGCATTTCGGAGCAGGTAGTGCTGCTGCCATCCGGCATTACCGATATACCACACCCGAGAGCTGGCTGGTCTCAAGGGGCGCCGAAACCGGTAAGGACAAAGCTCGTATGCAGTGGGTTGCAACTCAAATTCTGAATAGCGGGCAGTTTGCGGGTCGCGACTTCTCTCAAGCTGACGAGTATATTCACAACACGGCAAACGGTTCGGGCGGGCCGGGCAATTCAACAACATGGCGTCAGATCAACACCACCCACCATCTTACGCGCGTAGTTCACGACATTGCTCTAGCAAGGGGTATCATCATCGATGTCCCGGCCGATCAAAAGGAGCATGCTAAACAGCTTGAGTTCCTTCAAGATCTTTAAGCCCTTCCATTCGTATAGTCTCCGTGGCGCGCCTCGAAGGGTGAAACCAATTTGCAGGGTCCATGGGCAGCATTTGCCCTGGTGGAGATCAATCGGCCAGTCGATTGTGCTTGGTTTGGTGCAGGTGGAGAGGCATGTCTCCAAGTCCTGCGAGTGGGTTCAGGGCGGCGCGATAGCCTCCTGATCGATGGGTGCAGGGAGAGTGACATCTCCTACGCGTGATCCATCGGAAAGACGATGGCGGCATCCAATCCGCGAAGGGTTGGTCTCAATGAAATTGCCATGGGGGTCTTGGGGGAGCTTGGAGGCTCATTCCCAAGTGGTGGTGCAGCGGCCAAACGTCTGCGAGTGATGGAACGGCGATACGTTCTGCTGGCTCTGAAATGGGTTCAATGCCCTGGAGGAGCCAAGGCGTGAGGGGTGCACGGGGAGAATGCAATGTCTCCCCTGCCAAGATAGGTTTTGTACTACAAAACACATCTTGCCTTCACTCTTAACTCTGCTGCCATGCTCAATAGCATCAGTCACGAAAGCTCGGGATTTGCCTCTGACCTGAGGGACCAAAACGCTTCAATTGCAATTTTGTAAAGACGGTCAAACTGATCCCAATCGATGCTCCGGAGCTTCTTAGCTCGAAGCTCGCCAGGTCGCGGTTCGTCTTTGAGGTACCGCCTTTCCTCCGAATACAGTTTGTCTTCTCGTTCATCATTTTTGGGTGCAGCGTAGCGTCCTGCCCAATTTAGAACACGTCTAGCTATCACCAGCGTTTCACGATCCTCCAAAGACAATTCCGGCAACCCGGCAGTTGCCCACAGCATCACCAGATCGTGGGAGGACGGGACAGTTGTCACCTTCTTATTGGAGCGCTTCATTTCAATTTTCTGGGCGATTACAGCCTTCACAACAAGCTCAAGCGCTATCGAACATTCCCTGTGAAAAGATTCGCGTAATGCAATTCCGGTGCTTCCGGTATAGCCGATTGAACTTGCGGCTTGCGCCTGCACTGCATCGCTTGTGTCTAGTATAATTCTTGCAGCGACCCGCGCGTTGTCGGCCTTCGCTTCATAGTGCAGTGGTGCGCGTCTACGCATTTCGCGTATCAAATTTGGCATGAAACTTTCCTAATTTGTTCCCAATTCATCGACAAGTGCAGGTCGAGAAAAGGGAGCGCTTTCTCAACGCTAAGAACACCATCCCGAAGTTCCCGCCGAATAAGAGAGCGGGCATTTTAACAAGGATGGTGTCATGCCAAACTCCAGAAAACCCTTCCACATGCAGCCACCGCCGATGCCGGGTGGTGCGCCTATTGCGGAGATCGCCGCATTGGTCGGCACAGGTTGCCTTAAAGGCTGCATGTTGGTCTTGTTGTTCGGAACCTACTCCGAAACGATGGGAATGATGTCGAACGTGTATCTGTGCGATCTGCCAGGTGCCGGCGGCATCTTTTGCGGGATCGATGACGAGATGACCGTCTCCCATTTGCTCGCGTTTTTGCTGGCTGTCTTCAGCATTGCCGTGCCGATGGCAATCTGGTCGGAGGTGATCAGTCGCGGCATCTATCGCGATCCCAAAGCGTGGCTCTCCGATCCGACCAACAAGATATACGCGATCCTTGCCCTGGGTGTGTATGGCCTGGTCTTCGCGCTCGAAACGGTCAATCTCTACACACTGATCGCCCGTCAGTCTGTTGGTGGCCCCTTCCAGACCACCGATACGAACCCGATGATGGAGTTCCTTGCGAACAATCAGGGGCTGGGCGTCTTCGTCGCTGCGCTCGTTGCCATCGTGAACACCGTGCTTGGGCTTTTGGCCGTGCGTGCGGCCTATTCCTTGAAGACCAAGTTGGCGAGGTAAGCAGCATGTTGAAGAAAACACTCGTCGCTCTGGCCGTCACCGTGTTTGGCATCATGCCGAATACCGTGACGGCGAAACAACGAAATGAAATCGCCATCTTTCTGGTCGTCGAAAACGGTGGCGTCGTTACGGATCGCAAGGCAGCCGAAACGCCGATCAACTACCTGCTTGGCGAACTGGTCAAGTTCCGTCGCCGACGCACTACCAGACATGCATTGATCCATATTGTGCTCTCGGCGAATCCGACCGAGGTCACTTGGTCTGGAACGCCTGCCCAGCTCTACGAACAGGGACACGCGGTTCTTGAACTCATCAAGTTCAAGGACACCTGCTCGGATCTGGTCTTGGCCTGGGAGCAGGTGGAGTTGACGACTAGGATCACAATGCCGGACGAAGTTCGCCTTATCGGCATCGGTCCGATGATCAACGCGAGTTTCCCCTGCGATGAAGGCGACACGACGATCAAGTTGCCTCAGCCTGCGCCAAAGAAATTGGCGCTCGCTGAACTGGCAAAGAAGGCCAGTCAGATCACGCTGTTGAATGTCCATGCCGATCAGGATGCCGTCTATCTGAACTACCTCCAGAAGGCGGGCGTTCTTCAGCGTGCAAAGAAAGGCGAAATTGAATTCGACCTTATGGATGCTGCACGCACGCGTGCAGCAAACGGCAAAATTCTGGAGGGCCGCTGATATGAAACGTTCCTCCAGCATGAAAAGGGTGATGGCTTCGGCCATCATCCAGTCCTTACTGGTTTTCTCGCCTGCCGAGGCGAAAATCCAGATCATCCCGCAGGTCGAAAAGGCGCCAACGGTTCAGTTTGATCTGAAGCGGATGCTCGATTTTTCAGCCAGCGTCACCTTGAACGTTCGAACCGATCCTAGCCTTGTTCCATCGG
This sequence comes from Roseibium sp., assembly GCF_039982295.1. Taxonomy (GTDB): domain Bacteria; phylum Pseudomonadota; class Alphaproteobacteria; order Rhizobiales; family Stappiaceae; genus Roseibium. The sequence continues at coordinate 5,730 of NZ_JBDWYP010000066.1, read as the reverse complement.
CACGCGTCCTAGAAATGGTCAAATCCATCGACATCAAAGATGGACTTGGCATTTCGATTAAGCGTGGCTACGCGATTGATGCGCAACATGACCTTGTAATCGGATGGTCAGGCGGAACGACAGAAATCACCAGGGTGCAGAAAACGCCTTCTGGCTTGGTTGTCGCCGGGCTATTCAAAGATCATCAGCGGCGCATTGTCGTGCCTCCGCGTGAGCGGCTTGCCGCCTATACAACGGCGGGTAAAGCCTTGTGTTTCGAGCGCACGATCATTGAGGTCGAACCGAAAACCTTCCCGATGACGTTCGTCATTCTACTGGATCGTTCCGGATCGATGAGCACTGTCATGGGCGATGTTCGCAAATCCGCGTTGTCCTTTATTGACAACCTGCCGGACACGGCAACCTGCTCGGTCGGGGCGTTTGCGGATACCACCAGTTTCGATGAGACGGAGGGGCTGGGAACCAAACTTTGCCAGCCTTCGAACTTCGATTTGGAAAAGATGGCTATCGGCGGCAGCACCAATCTGTTTCCTGCGCTGAACACCAGCTATACGTGGCTCAATGACACGTCCCGCCAGAACCATCAGAAGGCGGTCATTATTCTCACGGACGGCGCGGTCACGGACAACAAGAACATGGGAACGCAGGTGCTTGCCAATAAAGGCGGTGCACCGACCTTTGTGTATTTCCTGGGTTCCCGCGAAGATCGCTGGCTCAAGGGGGTCGCTGATAATTACCTGCAGCATACGGGCGATGTTGCGAGCACTCTTGGTCAGTATTTTGATGTGGTGAGCGAAGCCTACCGCAAACAGACTGTGCTCAAGCTGCGCCAATGTGCTCAAACAGCGATGCCCTGACCCATGAGCGATTATCGAAACGCACAGGAGTGGGTTTCAGATATTCATCAGTATGGGTCGGCGAGGTGGGCAGATGCCGCCCACCTTGTATCTCGCGGATATGGCCCGAATTCGCATCACCTGCTTGGATATCTCCCATCCGAATTTTCCGACTATGGCGCGATGCCTGTCACATATGGCGGAGCACGTCACCAGCTTATTGTTGCGCCCACGCGCGGCGGCAAAGGTGTTTCGGGCGCAATTCCCCGCCTGCTCGACCACCCTGGATCGACTGTTGTCCTCGATATTAAGGACGGTGAACTTGCCCTCATCACAGCGCTCTATCGCCGCGATGTCCTCGGACAAGACGTACACATTATCGATCCCTATAACTGCGTTTGCAGCAAATTGGGACTCTCGCCTTCGAAATTGAATCCAGTCGATGGTGTAGGTCTGGAAGATCTTGATCCCTTCGATGCTGCGCTCGAAATCGCCGAGGCTTGCGTCATTCCTGACGGTCAAGGCGAAAGTCATTGGAGCGGTGAAGCCACAGCAATAATCGCGGGTCTGATCCTTTCCGAAGCGCAACAAAGCGGCGATCTCGGCGGTGTGAGGAGGAATCTCAATCGTGATGCTGAACGATTTTCCGAGCTCGTCGATCAAATGGCTCATAGTCCATATGAGCTAATCCGATCTGCAGCTGCTCGTATCCTGAATAAGGCTGACCGGGAGCTAAGCGGCGTTGTTTCTACCGCGCAGCGCAATACGCACTTTCTGGAAAGCAGCAGTCTGTCTTCCAGCTTGTCCGGCACTGATATTGATTTGCGCAATATCGGCGAGAATACAACGATTTACATCGTTCTGCCTGGTCGTCGAATTCGCGCAGCAAAACGCTGGTTACGGGTGCTGGTCTCCACCTTCATCAACACTGTGACAACTCTTGAAGATAAGCCAGCCACTCCGGTGATGATCCTCTTGGAGGAAATGCCGACACTTGAACGGATGGAAATCATCGAACGCAGTTTCGGCCAGATGGCTGGTTACGGCCTTCAACTTGTCTGCGTGGTTCAGGATTTCACACAGCTCAATGACCTTTACAAAAATCGCTGGGAAACCTTTATCGCGAACGCAGCAAGCGTGCAGTGTTTTGGGACAAACGATTTTTTCACTGCCCGCTATCTGTCTCAACTTGGCGGGTCTGGCACGATTGAGCGGTTAGCCTATGGTTCAGCGCAACAGCGCGTTTCATTTTTCGGCTCACCGGATTACCGCTCTATGAGTGACGGGCTGGCTGGCCGCCTCCTAATCACACCGGATGAACTGATGAGCCTTCACCCCAGCGTACAGGTCGTCAAGCTTGCCGCATCCCGGCCATTTACCGGCTATCGACCAGTCTACTTTTTGGATCGGCGCTATCGTGATCGCTACGACCAGCCACTTTATTCCATCCACCCGCACCACGCACACAGACCGATTGAGCATTCAATCGATTTCACCGCTCCTGGAACGGATCTAGGGGCAATTCTGGCTGAAACTTTAGGGGTAGGCTGAAATGTTCGGGATGACGCTACTGACGGTTTTCGTCAGCTTTCTGTCATGGGGTTGCCTGGCGATTATCGCTCGGCATTACGGCATCGAATTGCCGCTTTTTCACAATGCGCTGAACATGATCGTCTGGTTGGCTGCCCCACCGATCCAACTTGTGACGACGATCTATTCACTTTCGAAAGTGAGGTACTGGCGCAAAATGAACGAACTTCGTGCGAGACCGCAGCTTGGTCTGGGAACACGGCTCGCGCGGGGAGAGGCGATTGCACAGCAAACCCGTCATCATCAATCAGGGCTTGAGAGGATATTGGGCTTGTTGATTTGGCTTGGCGTTTTCAGCCTACCTTACTGGTTCGGCCTGCCGAGCCCTGAATTTTGGGCGGGCTCGGCATTACTGATTACAATGGCAATTCGAACTGCAGTCCCCCGCTAGAAGGCGGATTTGAGTTGGTCGTAACAGGCCAATTGTCATTTCCGCGAAGACGGCAATAGAGTTCAATCATCCGAAGGCGTTCGTATTGGTGAGAGTAGCTAGCAGGTGCCATCCCCGATCCATCCGCCTTCAGAAAATTGGACATCCAACGATTCTGCGGATCACGGAAGATCGTGTCGATGTCACTCGGCATGTAACGTTTCCCGTTCTTGAAGAAAAAACGATCCGTGTATTCATAGATCAACGGCAAGGCTTCAAGCCATGCAGCTCTGCTCGGAAGTTCTGCATGGGCTTGAAGGGCAGGCACCCAGACGTGATTGCGATAGGTTACCTTATTGACGAGCTGATGGTTGGAGAGGACGAAGATCGGTTCTTTGGTATTGTGCTGAGTCATAGTTGCGCCTCAAAATGACCAGTTTTAGAAACCGACGGGTACTCCACGTTAAGGATTTGTTAACTTTTTCCCGACGACATTTTGAGAGTGGCACTTTTTTCCACAGGTGATCAAGCCCATGATTCTGTTCAGTGAATCGGATTTCGTATTCAGTTGGATACAAGTCTTTGATCCTGAATCAAAAATTTTTTTGAACTTTTTTTCGCCGCCCGAATTTTTTTCCGAAACTGTGTGAAGCAGCTTGTAGGTTGTTTCCCGAAAATTTCCGGTATCGGCTCCATGTAGGTGAGAGGTGGGGACGATAAGGCACTGCAATTGAATTCTGAATTGTCGCCGCAAGCCTGAAAGGACCCGGGTTACACACCGCAACGAACCAAGAGCACCGCTAAGATTACCTCTAACGCAGGGAGGTGATTATGGCGAACGACTCATCTATTCTTTCGTACAGAACTATACTTTACGGTTGTATTATAAATTTACATAATGCTACTATAGGTTATGTTGGTATTTTATTCGTATTTTACTTTTTTATTCATTTTGATCTGAAAGGCGGCTATTATGAAGCATAAGCTATCAGATCAAATTTGGCTGCGTGCCGTGCGCGATATTGACGATGCGGAAAAGCGCATCAAGTTGGAAGGCTTGGTACGTTTTCTGGCAAGAAACGCAGCAGAGGCGGATTTCAATCAGGAAGCCGCTGAAAATGGGTCTGAGGAAAACAATTTAGAGAAAGACCTATAATCATGACCAACGCCGTTATCTACGCCCGATACTCCACCGACATGCAAAGCGATGCCTCTATCGAGGATCAAATCCGTATGTGTAAGGAGCGGGCTGAGAAAGACGGTTACACGGTCATAAACTGCTACTCCGATCATGCGATCTCCGGCGCGTCCATGATGCGCCCAGGCATTCAGATGATGATGCAGGATGCTGCTGCGGGTAAATTCTCGATGGTCTACGCGGAAGCGTTAGACCGCATGTCCCGTGATCAGGAAGACATTGCAGCCATCTTCAAGCGCATGTCGTTTTCAGATGTAGCGATCACCACTTTGTCGGAAGGTGAGATTTCACAGCTTCACATCGGGCTGAAAGGCACGATGAATGCCCTCTTCCTGAAAGACCTGGCCGATAAGACGCGTCGCGGTCTGCGCGGACGGGTGGAACAAGGAAAGTCCGGCGGTGGCAAGTGCTACGGCTATGACATCATTCCGGGCGACGAAAAGGGCGGTCGCACGATCAACAAGGCGGAAGCCGCAATCGTTGTGCGCATTTGCCGTGAGTACGCCACAGGCAAGTCTCCAAAGGCAATCGCTCAACAACTCAACAAAGAGGGCATTGCGGGACCAACAGGTAACGGCTGGGGTCCGAGTACGATCAACGGGAACCGCAATCGCGGTACAGGCATCCTGAACAACGAACTCTATATCGGAAAATTGGTCTGGAACCGTTTGCGATACCTGAAAGATCCGACCACAGGCAAGCGCGTCTCAAAACTGAACGATGAAAAAGACTGGATCATTCAAGATGTACCGGGGCTTCGTATTCTGGATGAGGAGCTTTGGAGAAAGGTCAAAGATCGGCAGGGCGCGATCAACAAACAAGATAAGCCGCTCTGGGCTAAACAACGCCCGAAGAACCTGTTTTCTGGTTTGGTGAAATGCGGTTGCTGTGGCGGCGGCTTCTCAATGATTTCCCAAACCCACCTTGGATGTTCTAACGCAAGGAACAAAGGCACCTGTGATAATCGTAAGGCTATCAAAAGGGAAAAGTTGGAAGAAGACGTACTCAAGGCGCTTCGTACCCATCTCATGGACCCCAAATTAAGCGAGATGTTCTGCGAAGAATATACGCGACATATGAACGAGCTGCGCCGGAACCACAATGCTGCTCTTGCAGGATATCAGAACGAACACAAGCAAGTTAAAAAGCGTCTAGACCAGATGGTCGATGCGATTGCTGACGGCGCTCCAGTAGCGCCTATCAAAGACAAGATGCATGAATTGGAAAACAGGCGTGTAGCGCTGGAATCCATGCTCACGGATATTGTGGTCGCTCCGCCAATGATTCATCCTTCTATGGCCGAACGATACCATTCACAGGTTCAAACCTTCATACAGGCTCTGAACGCCGAAGAAACGCGTTCTGAAGCTGCGGAGGTTATTAGATCACTGATCGAGAAGATTGTGCTTACACCAGACGAAAGCGAAAACCGTCTGGTCGCCGACCTTCACGGTGACCTCGCTGGAATTCTTGCGATTTCGGCGGATAAAAAGTCTCTATCCGAGGTGGATGAGACTGAGCTTGCCAGACATAAGGCTTTGCTAGGGTTAGACAAACCCGAGGAAAGCGATGCTGGCGAAAACCAGCAGGACAAGTTGGTTGCGGGAGCAGGATTTGAACCTGCGACCTTCAGGTTATGAGCCTGACGAGCTACCGGGCTGCTCCATCCCGCGTTAGGTCGGAGGCTTTGTTGAAGAGATATATTTATCTGCGCTTTGCAGGCCTGGCAGCGACCT
>NZ_JBDWYP010000065.1:0-4677 GCF_039982295.1 Roseibium sp. | reverse complement strand
AATCACCGGCGTCTTCTGGAGACCATAGGAAACATCCCTCCGGCTGAAGCGGAGGAACGATACTACGCCACGCAGGATCAACCGGCGGTGGCAGCATAACTTAAACCAAACAGCCTCCGGCAAACCCGGGGCGGTTCACATGGCGATCCTGACGACCATCAAGTCCCTCGAGCTACCGGATGCATGGCTTGTTTCCGGCGGTGTCTACCAGACGGTCTGGAATGCCCTCACCGAGCGTCCGGCCGGTCATGGTATCAAAGACTACGACATCATCTATTTCGACGGCGCCGACTTGTCTTATGACGGCGAGGACGCTGTCATCAACGCCGTCGGAACGGGTCTGCCTCTACTCGCCGACCGATTGGAAACCAAAAACCAGGCTCGAGTGCACCTCTGGTACGAGAAAAGATTCGGAAGGCCCTACCCGCCTTTGAGTTGCTCCATGGAGTCGCTGACCTACTCTGCCTCCAGAACGCATGCCGTGGCCGTTCGACTGAGAGATGATGGCCGGTTCGATATCCACGCCCCCTTTGGTCTTTCCAATATATTCGGCATGAGACTGGTCCTCAACCACGCCTTCGACAACCGCCAGACATATCAGGAGAAAGGTGCGAGGATGAAAGAACAGTGGCCTGAACTCGAGCTTGTGCCATGGCAGACCCAGGCGGATTAAGACAGCTTTAGTTCGATCAATCGTACCGACACCAATCCCCGCACAGAATTGCCCGCGTAGATCTCGTCAGCGCGCTGAAGATCTTTCAATGTCAGGTCGGCTTCTGCCGCCATGCCGCGTTCAAGCAAACCCGCGCGAAGCGTTCCTGGCAAAAGTCCATGCTTGATGGCAGGCGTGAGCAGCTTTCCGTCTCTCTTCAAGAAAAGATTGGTGAAACTGCCCTCGGTCAGAAAGCCGTTTTCATTCAGGAACAAAACTTCCTGGCAACCCGTCTCTTCAGCATATGCAGCACGGGCCTCATCATAGAAGGTACGGTTTGTGGTCTTGTGATAGAGGAACACATCCGACGAGTGGCAAGTTTCAGAGCCGACCACAACATCCCAAACCTCGTCTTTGGCGACAGCGCTAAGGGGCGTGTGCGAGATCGTAATCTGACCCATTTCAGACAACTGTACCTTCAGTCGTGTCGGACCTGGCAGATCCCCTGCCGCCGCTTTCAAAGCAGCACTGACAGCTCTCTCATCGTATTGAAATCCGAAGTAGTCGGCGGAGTCGGAGAGGCGTGCCAAATGCCGTTCAAGCAGCAAAAAGCCATCTGAGGGCGCGAAGGCCATTGTCTCAAAGAGGCTGAATGACGGCGCCTCACCTGAAAGAAATTTCAGCTTCAGCCGACACTCGTCGTACTCGGGTGTGGCTCCGGAATCGAAAATGACACCTGATCCGGTTCCAACCTCCCCCTGCCCGTCCGATTTCAGAACCAATGTTCTGATGGCGACATTGAAGTTGAAATCACCGCTTGGTTCGACAAAGCCGATGGAGCCGGTGTAGACACCTCTCGGTGAGGTCTCCAACCGATCCGCAATCATCATCGCGCTGAGTTTTGGCGCGCCTGTAATCGAACCGCAGGGAAAGAGCCTTTCGATGATTTCGGAAAACCGCACATCCTTTTTGACCCTCGCCTCAACAGTTGACGTCATCTGATGAAGGCTCTTGTACCGCTCGACGTCACAGAGCGCCGTCACGTTGACGGAACCGGGCTCTGCGATCCGTGACAGGTCATTGCGCATGAGATCCACGATCATGGTGTTCTCGGCCCGCTGCTTCGGGTCTGCGGACAGCTCGCGGGATATGCGCTCATCCTCCCGGGTGGTCCGCCCTCGAGGCGCGGTCCCCTTCATCGGGCGAGTGCGCAGGCAATCACCCTTTCTCTCCAAAAACAGTTCCGGCGACAGGGAAAGGACTGTTCTGTCTTCCAATTTGAGATAGGCGGCATGGGCCACAGGCTGTTTGCGAAGCAGGTCAAGCAGCAACGCCTCCGGAGGCCCCTTGTGTGCGAACCGCGCCCGCAGCGTCAGATTGACCTGATAGATATTGCCTTGAGCGAGGTGTTCTTGAACCTCACGGAAGGCTTCTTCGTATTCTGCCGCCGACCAATCGAACTCAGGCGTCCCCAGGGACGCGATCTGCCCATCCGACGAGCGCGCCAGCAGGTCGCGGCATGTTTCAAGATCAAGAACCTGCGGTGCCTCCCGGTAGATCCCAAACCAGGCCAGAAGCTCTCCTTTCTCCTTAAAGGACCTTCTCAGCTTCTCTTCAAAGGCATATCCGAGTTCATAGGCAAGAAAGCCAGCGACGTGAAAGCCGGCGGCCACCGCCTCATCCACGGCGTTCAGCGTGGATGCAACATCGTCGAGTGCGAGACAGGCGAGAACCTGCTGAGGCTCCACGAAAAGGCGCCCACGCTTTTCCCGCAAGCAATCTAGGAGAAGGACAGAGCCGTTTTCAAGAACGCACGATGTCATGGGAAAATCTGAAACTGCCAACTTGGTGCCCGATCCTCATCCATGAGTCTCTGCCGGCCGATCTGCCTTGGCTCTTGGCACTCCAGAACGCAAGGGTCAAGCACGACGGCTCATGCGCAAAAGGAAACGGCCGCCCCGTCGCCGGGGCGGCCGTGTCACGGATCAAATGGTCGAAGACCTTAAGCGGCGACGTCCCTGAGGAAAGCGTCAACCGAAGCGCGCATGAGCTCTGCTTCGCGCTCCAGCTCTTCAGCGGACTGAGCAACGGTCGAAGCCGACGCCGTGGTGCGCTCGGCCGCTTCACTCAGGCCGCCAATGTTGGACGCGACCAGCCCTGTGCCATTTGCAGCTTCTGCAACGTTGCGAGAGATCTCGTCGGTCGCAGAGCCTTGCTCCTCAACGGCTGCAGCAATGGCAGACGTGTAATTATTGACTTCATCCATGGTTGCTGCGATCGCACCGATCGCCTCGACAGCGTCCTTGGTTTCGTTCTGGATCGCCGAAATCTGCGCACCGATCTCTTCCGTCGCCTTGGACGTCTGATTGGCCAGTTCCTTGACCTCGGCGGCCACGACGGCAAAGCCCTTGCCTGCCTCGCCGGCGCGCGCGGCCTCAATGGTCGCGTTGAGCGCAAGAAGGTTGGTCTGCTCGGCAATTGCCTGAATGAGGGTCACAACCTCGCCGATGCGATTTGCCGCCTCTGCAAGGCCTGCCACTTTCTGGTTACTCGTCTGCGCACCGTCCGTTGCCTGGGCAACGATGCCTGTCGTCTGCTCAACCTGGCGGGAGATTTCTCCAATTGAAGAGGACAGCTCCTCCGCTGCTGAAGCAACGGTCTGCACATTTGAAGACGCGGTATCAGATGCATCCGCTGCAACGGCAGCACGGCCGGATGTGTCCTCGGCGACCGAACCGAGATCCTGGGATGCGCTGCGCATGGCGCGAACCTGCTCCGTAACCGCAGACAGCTTGATTTCAATTTCCTGCCGGAACTCAGAAATCCGCTCGCCAACTCGGCCCTGCCGCTCACGTTCTTCATTCATGCGGGCGTCTTCCGCCTGCTGCATGGAAGCGGCCTGAATTTGCGCCGCCTCCGCATCGCTGCGCGCCTTATCCGAAAGGAAAAATGCTTTCTCAAGCTGCGCAACAGTCCACCAGAGTACTGCGACTTCAGCGACAACAATAACCGCATGAAAGACAACTCGCGCAAAGTCGGCTCCATTCGGAAAGACCGCCCAGGGAAGTGCGAAATTCAAAACGAGGTGATGAACCGCTACAACGCCCGCGTATGCGACCAAGGCGCGCCAATCGACCCAGCCCGCCAGGATCGCCAACATGGCAAAAAAGTACATGTGTGCATCGAGCTGATAGGAGGTGGTCGGGTCTGCACTGGCCATACCGGCAACAAAAAGAGCAACGAGTGCTGCGAGAGAAATGGCAGTCGCAATTCTTGTCTCGGCTCCGTTTTTAAACTTGAGCCAAGTCGCAGTTGCTCCCGCTCCAAGCAATAGCGCGGCCCCGGAAATCACGACCAGAGGTGCGGTACCATTCCATGCGGTCGCGACCATCACCAAAATGACGTTCGCCCAGATGAAAAAGATGATGTACTTCGCAAATGAAGTACGTAGGGCGTCCAGACCCGAACTCTGCGTCACATTCTCACTCATATTTCACTCTCCCCAGCCCATCTCGTCAGCCCGGCACAGGCTTGCGCGACGATCGATGACGCTACAAAAACTGCTCCGTAGGAATAAAGACGTCCAGTCAGGCCCTCATCTTCCACGACCGAGACAGCAATCCACCCAGAGGAATCGGTCGAGACAATTCTGCCGCCCGCGCGTGCAACAATATCAGGAGCAGTGTCGCTCCACGGGCCGGAAAACACCGCAATCTTTCCCGAATCTCCGGGCTGCAGCGATGCCAGCAGCATCAAGCTGCAAGCTGCCAAAAAGTAAGTCGCGACAAATCTCTTGGACATTCCCTGCAGACGCTCGCCAAATTCCTGACCGAGAATTCAACTCTCTCGATGGCATAACATTGACAGATATACCTTTAATTTTTTCTAAGAGCCTGACCGATAAATAATTTGAGTGATATCAGTTACTTGTGGTTCTGTCGATTTTGCGAAGAAAGACGGAGTTGCACATGTGGACCGATATCACCCGGCAGCAGCATGCCCGATCAGGGCTGCGCCTGCCAAGC
>NZ_JBDWYP010000064.1:0-354396 GCF_039982295.1 Roseibium sp. | reverse complement strand
TCAATCACCGGCGTCTTCTGGAGACCATAGGAAACATCCCTCCGGCTGAAGCGGAGGAACGATACTACGCCACGCAGGATCAACCGGCGGTGGCAGCATAACTTAAACCAAACAGCCTCCGGCAAACCCGGGGCGGTTCACTACCAATTGTCGCTCAACTTACCTCACGCACTCTCGACGAGACAAAACTCGTTGAGATGATGGATCATGAGCTACTAAAATTGTGCCTTGAGCTAAATTTAATAACTGAAGAAGGTTACTTTAAGCTCGATCAATGCCGAGCGATAAGAAATAGTTTCTCTGCAGCGCACCCAGCAGTTGGAGCGCTTGATGAAGATGAAGTTGTAAATTTCATTAGCCGGTGCGCCCGTGCGGCGTTGAGCGATGTAAATGTCCCGGCAGGCGTAAACTTTAATGAATTGATATCAGCAATTAAATCAACACAATTTAATTCCGACCAAACAACCTACTGGTCAGCTGCGATAAAGGGCACCCATTCGGCACAAAGAGAACTAATCGCAGCCGCCCTTCACGGAATGTACTGCGATGAAGCCCTAGGTCAAAGCGCGAGAACTAACTGCGCAACACTCTTCAGAGCAGCAGTAGAGCTGGATGGAATTCCAGCCGCAATTATTGATCAGCACCAACTTTATGTAGGGAAAGGCGAGGAGACAAAAGCTAGCGCTTCTCGGGACTTCTTCACCCGTTTCGACATGATCGGTATGTTGTCAGAAGCAGAGCGTCACTCCATAGTTTCTGCCGCGTGTGATCGACTGTATGGCGCTCATCAGGGTATGAACAATTTTTATAACGAACCGCCCTTCGCAGCTCGACTGCACGAAATTGTGGGGGCTTCCGTCGTACCTGACAGTGTTAGATCGAAATTTGTCGAAACTATAATCTCTTGCGCAATAGGAAATCAGTACGGCGTATCGCGCGCCGCAAATACCCACTACGAAAGCATGATAAAAGACTTCTCACCTAGAGCTTTGGAATTAATGTTCTCAATTCCAAACAGCAAAACTATCTCTGGCAATAAAATAAAGAACCACGCACTTTGTAGAAAGAGATTTGCCGAAATTGTTAGCCTTCTTGCCGGGGCAAGAATTCCAACTTCTCTACAGACCTCGTATAATTACTGGATAAATGAAGTAAAAAAGTACGAATGATCCGTCTATATTGAAGCGCTAGATTTACTTTAGATCCAGAGAAGACAGACTACATCCTTCTCTGGATCCCTGAGCCGGAGCTTAACTCGTTACACGATTCCTGAGCACATAGTGCAGGATGCCGCCGGCCTTGATGTATTCCAACTCGTCGAGCGTATCGACACGGCAGAGACACTCGATGGTCTTGGTGGTGCCGTCCTCATAGGTAACCTCGACGTCCATCATCTGGCGCGGCTGAATGTCGGCAATGCCCTTGATGGTGACACGTTCCTTGCCGGTGATGCCATGGGACTGCCAGCTTTCACCCTCCTTGAAGGTCAGCGGAACGACGCCCATGCCGACCAGGTTGGAGCGGTGGATACGCTCGAACGATTGGGCGATGACCGCGCGCACGCCGAGCAGCTTGGTGCCCTTCGCGGCCCAGTCACGCGACGAACCCGTGCCATATTCCTTGCCCGCGAAGACGACCAGGGGTGTGCCAGCCTCTTGGTATTCCATGCAAGCGTCATAGATCCACTTCTTCTCGCCGTCCTTCATGGTGACGCCGCCCTCGACGCCGGGCACCATCTGGTTCTTGATGCGGATGTTGGCAAAGGTGCCGCGCATCATGACCTGGTGGTTGCCGCGACGGGCACCGTAGGAGTTGAAATCCTTCACCGGAACCTGGTGCTCGGCGAGGTAGGTGCCAGCAGGGCTGTCGGCCTTGATGTTGCCGGCCGGAGAGATGTGGTCGGTGGTGATCGAGTCCAGAAACAGCCCCATGACCGCAGCACCTTCGATGTCCTCGAGCGGCTTGGGTTCCATGGTCATGCCTTCGAAATACGGCGGGTTCTGAACATAGGTCGAGGCCGCCGGCCAGCCATAGGTCATGCCGCCTTCCACCTTGATCGACTGCCAGTGTTCGTCACCCTTGAAGACATCGCCATAGCGCTGACGGAACATCTCTTCGGTGATCGAGCTGCGGATCAGATCGGTGATCTCGGCCGTCGACGGCCAGATGTCCTTGAGATACACCGGGTTGCCGTCCTTGTCTGTGCCGATGGCATCCTTGACGATGTCGACATTCAGGTTGCCCGCGATGGCATAAGCGACAACCAGCGGCGGCGAAGCCAGGTAGTTGGCGCGCACGTCCGGATTGACCCGGCCCTCGAAGTTGCGGTTGCCGGAAAGCACCGAACAGGCGATCAGGTCGTTATCATTGATCGCCCTGGAAATCGCCGGATCGAGCGGTCCGGAATTGCCGATACAGGTGGTGCAGCCATAGCCCGCCAGCGTGAAGCCCAGCGCATCCAGATCATCCTGAACGCCGGCCTTTTCCAGATAGTCGGTCACGACCTGGGAGCCCGGTGCCAGCGAGGTCTTGACCCATGGCTTCACGGTCAGCCCTTTGGCCAGGGCATTGCGGGCCAGAAGCCCAGCACCGATCAGAACCGAAGGGTTGGACGTGTTGGTGCAAGACGTGATCGCTGCGATGACAACGTCGCCATTGCCGAGATCATGGTCCTTGCCTTCGACCGCAACCCGCTTTGAAAGATCGGCAGCTTTCTTGAATTCGGTTTCCATGGTTTTGGCAAAGCCCGATGCTGCATCGGCAAGGTTGATGCGGTCCTGTGGACGCTTGGGGCCGGAGATGGCCGGAACAACCGTGGAGATATCGAGTTCCAGCGTGTCGGTGAAGACGGGTTCCTCGCCACCGGTCCGAAACATGCCCTGGGCCTTGGCATAGGCTTCCACCAGTGCAACACGATCAGCTTCACGGCCCGTAGCTTTCAGGTAGCCGATGGTGTCGTTGTCGACCGGGAAGAACCCGCAAGTCGCGCCATATTCCGGCGCCATATTGGCGATGGTGGCCTCGTCCTCAAGCGACAGATGATCGAGGCCTTCGCCGTAGAATTCCACGAATTTTCCGACAACACCCTTCTGGCGCAGCATTTCGACAACGCGCAGCACGAGGTCCGTGGCGGTAATGCCGTCGTTCAGCTTGCCGGTCAGTTTGAAACCGATCACTTCCGGAATCAGCATGGAGATCGGCTGGCCGAGCATGGCGGCTTCCGCCTCGATCCCACCGACACCCCAGCCCAGAACTGCCAGGGCGTTGACCATGGTGGTATGGGAATCCGTTCCGACCAGCGTATCGGGATAGGCAACGGTCTCGCCGTTCTCCTCCTTCGTCCAGACGGTCTGAGCCAGGTATTCCAGGTTCACCTGGTGACAGATGCCCGTTCCGGGAGGAACCGCGCGGAAATTGTCAAAAGCGGACTGACCCCAGCGCAGAAACTCGTAGCGCTCACCATTGCGCTCATATTCCATCTCGACGTTTCGCTTGAACGCATCGTGCGTGCCGAAATAATCGACCATGACCGAGTGATCGATAACCAGATCGACGGGCACAAGCGGATTGACCTTTTTGGGATCGCCGCCAAGCTTCACTGCCGCATCACGCATGGCGGCCAGATCGACCACCGCAGGAACACCGGTGAAATCCTGCATCAACACACGGGCAGGCCGGTAGGCGATCTCGTGGTTCGACTTTCGCTCGACCAACCACTGGGCAACGGCACGAATGTCGTCAGCCGTAACGGTACGGCCATCCTCGAACCGCAGCAGGTTCTCCAGAACGACCTTCATGGACGACGGCAGCCTGGACACGCCTTCCAGGCCGTTCTTCTCGGCGTCGGGAATGGAGAAATAGGTGTAGCTCTTGCCACCAACGGTCAGTGTCTTTTTTGACTTGAAAGTATCAAGGGACTGGGTCACGGCGCGCGTTCTCCTCAAAGGTCCGTGGCGGCCAGGCCGCGTCCTGCCGGCCACCTGTGTAGAAACTCGCGGATTTCCGGGAGGGGAAATCCGTACTGCCCATATGGGCCTTGCTCAACGGACGCCAACAGAGCCTCTCCCCCATTTTTGTCCCTGCAAACCTTGCACTGACCCTATACCCAATTTGGGCAGTTATCACCAGATATGACGCTGCGGACCGGTCGAAATGACGCGCCGCCGTCGCCTGCCGGAGAAGGCTGCAAGGGCAAAGAGGCAGCCAAAGGAACTGCTTTCGCTTCCTTGTCAAACTTCCGGGCGAGGACTTGGTTCCAGTTGCAGGCCCCACGAAAAAACCAGCCGCTCGCTCAATCGCAGAAGTGGTTCACCCACGGCCAAAACCGGGGCCTGCGACGCCTGAAAGATATTGCATACCATTGTATACTGAATTATGTAGTGGCCAGCAAGCTTGTCCCGGCTAGCCTTTATTTACTGCGATCCGGTATGCAAGCTACATCGATCACGAGGACGCCGAACCATCATGAGCTTGTACGCAGACTATCTCAAAGAAATTGACACTCGAAAAACCCAGGGATTGAGCCCAAAACCCATCGATGATGGCGCTCTCCTTGCCGAAATCGTCGAACAGATCAAGGACCTGAAGAACGAACACCGGGAAGATTCCCTGAAGTTCTTCATTTACAACACTTTGCCGGGCACAACGAGTGCCGCTGGCGTCAAGGCGAAGTTCCTGAAGGAGATCATCCTCGGCGAGATCACCGTGGCGGAAATCACACCGGCCTTTGCCTTCGAACTCCTGTCCCACATGAAGGGCGGCACTTCTGTCGAAGTGCTGATCGATGTGGCACTTGGCAGCGACGAAGCAAATGCGAAGAGCGCAGCCGAAGTTCTGAAGACCCAGGTGTTCCTCTACGATGCGGATACTGACCGCCTCAAAAAGGCATATAAAGACGGCAACGCGATCGCCAGCGACATTCTGGAGAGCTACGCAAAAGCAGAGTTCTTCACAAAGTTGCCGGAGATGGACGAAGAGATCCAGGTCGTCACGTACATTGCAGCCGAGGGCGATATCTCCACCGACCTTCTGTCCCCGGGCAATCAGGCCCATTCACGCGCCGACCGTGAACTTCACGGCAAGTGCCTGATTTCGGAAAAGGCACAGCAGGAAATCGAAGCGCTGAAGCTGCAACACCCAGGCAAGCGCGTGATGCTGATCGCCGAAAAGGGCACCATGGGCGTTGGGTCCTCGCGTATGTCAGGCGTCAACAACGTGGCGCTTTGGACCGGCAAGCAGGCCAGCCCCTATGTGCCTTTCGTCAACTACGCACCGATTGTTGCCGGCACCAACGGCATTTCCCCAATCTTCCTGACAACAGTCGGCGTGACCGGCGGAATTGGTGTCGATCTGAAGAACTGGGCCAAGAAGCTCGATGAAGACGGTAAGCCGATCCTCAACAACGACGGCAACCCTGTTCTGGAGCAGAAATATTCGGTTGAGACTGGCACTGTCCTGACGATCAACACCAAGAAGCAGAAGCTCTACAACGAAGCCGGTGACGAAGAGCTGGTCGACATGTCATCGTCCTTCACGCCGCAGAAGCAAGAGTTCATGAAGGCTGGCGGATCCTATGCGATTGTCTTCGGCAAGAAGCTGCAGACCCTTGCAGCCGAAACACTCGGTATCGAGGCTCCTCTCGTCTTCGCACCGTCCAAGGAAATCTCTCACGAGGGACAGGGCCTGACGGCGGTTGAAAAGATCTTCAACAAGAACGCTGTCGGCGTGACCCCAGGCAAGACCTTGCACGCAGGCTCGGACGTCCGAGTGAAGGTCAACATCGTCGGTTCGCAGGACACGACCGGCCTGATGACCATGCAGGAACTGGAGGCCATGGCCGCCACCGTCGTTTCGCCGATTGTCGATGGCGCCTACCAGTCAGGTTGCCACACGGCCTCCGTTTGGGACCTCAAGGCCCAGGCCAATACGCCGCGCCTGATGAAGTTCATGAACGACTTCGGCCTGGTCACCGGCCGTGACCCCAAGGGCGCCTATCACGCCATGACCGACGTGATCCACAAGGTGCTGAACGACCTTACCGTCAGCGACTGGGACATCATCATCGGCGGCGACAGCCACACGCGCATGTCCAAGGGCGTAGCCTTCGGCGCGGACTCCGGCACCGTGGCCCTCGCTCTGGCGACTGGCGAAGCGTCCATGCCCATCCCTGAATCGGTGAAGGTCACATTCAGGGGCAAGATGGCCGATCACATGGACTTCCGGGATGTGGTGCACGCCACACAGGCGCAGATGCTTGAACAGCATGGCGACAACGTGTTCCAGGGCCGCGTGATCGAGGTCCACATCGGCACGCTTCTCGCTGACCAGGCATTTACCTTTACCGACTGGACTGCAGAGATGAAGGCAAAAGCCTCTGTCTGTATCTCCAACGACGAGACTCTGATCGGATCTCTTGAGCTGGCAAAATCGCGCATCCAGATCATGATCGACAAGGGCATGGAGCATGACAACGGCATGCTCGCCAAGCTGATCGCCAAGGCAGATCAGCGCATTGCCGAAATCAAGTCAGGCGAAGAGCCCGCGCTGATGCCCGACGACAACGCGAAGTATTTTGCCGAGGTGGTGGTGGACCTGGACAAGATCGTCGAGCCGATGATCGCCGATCCGGACGTCAACAACATCGATGTCTCCAAGCGCTACACCCACGACACCATTCGCCCGATCTCCTTCTACGACGCGGAGAAAAAGGTCGACCTGGGCTTCGTCGGCTCCTGCATGGTGCACAAGGGCGACATCAAGATCGTTGCCCAGATGCTGAAGAACCTGGAAAAGGCCCAGGGCAAGGTGGAGTTCAACGCTCCGCTCGTCGTCGCAGCACCGACCTACAACATCATTGACGAGTTGAAGGAAGAAGGTGACTGGGAGACGCTTGAGAAGTACTCCGGCTTCGAGTTCGACGACGATGCGCCCAAGACTGCCGCACGCACCGAATACGAGAACATTCTCTACCTCGAGCGTCCTGGCTGTAACCTTTGCATGGGCAACCAGGAAAAGGCAGCCAAGGGCGACACGGTGCTCGCCACCTCCACGCGCCTGTTCCAGGGTCGTGTCGTGGCCGACAGCGAGACCAAGAAGGGCGAATCCCTGCTGGCCTCGACACCTGTGGTCGTGCTGTCCGCAATCCTTGGCCGCACACCCACTGTCGAAGAGTACAAGGAAGCCGTCGAAGGCATCGACCTGACCAAGTTCGCCCCGCCTCTCCAGGCCCCGGCGACCGCCCGCTCGATGCATTTCTAAGAGCTGAAAAAGTCAAAAACACCAAAAGGCCGGCCTCCAAAGCCGGCCTTTTTCCGTTAGGGCGTGCCGAGAATGGCAAGGCGCTGCCCGACCTGCGAAGGATCACATACTTGCCATCGGGGCTCTCTCCGCTCTAACAAGGCAAGAGACCTTGTCGTCCGGAGAGCCGTTCTGAAACTCATAGCTGACAATCTGGCCGTGGATCGCGGCGACCGGAGGGTGTTTGCCGGGCTCTCCTTTTCGCTTGAAAGCGGGAACGCGCTTGTCGTTACCGGTCCAAATGGTGTCGGCAAGTCTTCGCTACTCAGAACACTGGCTGGTCTGGTTTCACTGTCGGAAGGCAGTCTGAACCTTCACGGTGCGCAGAGCGAACGCAGCGTTGCAGAACACACTCACTACTTCGGCCACCAAAGCGCCGTGAAGCCAGCGTTGAGCGTGAAGGAAAACCTTGCCTTTTGGCGCGATTTCACCACTCCCGCTCAGGTCTCCAACTTCGACCCGAAGGAATATGTCGCGCAGGGCATTCTCGAGGAATTGGGCATTGGCCACACCAGTGAATTGCCAGCAGCCTACCTCTCCGCCGGCCAAACCCGGCGCCTTGCCGTCGCACGCCTTTTTGTGTCTCCGCGTCCGATCTGGTTGCTGGATGAGCCCACGTCGGCACTCGACGCAAACTCCGAGGCCCAGCTCATCGATCTGATGAATGACCACCTGCGCCGTGGTGGCATGATCGTCACCGCCACGCATACGCCGCTTTCCCTGTCTCCTCTGCAGAGCCTGCATCTGGAGGCCTTGTCCATAGACGATCTGGCTCCACTGGAGGAGATTGGATGAGCAGCTGGGCGCTTTCTCTATTTCAGCGCGAGCTGCGCCTCGCAGTCCGTGTCGGCGGTGGCGCGCTTGTCGGCGTCCTGTTCTTTCTGGCCGTGGTCACCGTGATCCCCTTTGGCGTTGGCCCTGACCTCAATCTTTTGGCTCGTATCGGACCCGCCATTTTATGGATTGGCGCGCTGCTTGCCACGCTGCTCGGCTTGGACCGCCTGTTTCAGGCAGACCGTGACGATGGGTCACTCGATCTGATCCTCATGGCCGGACGGCCACTCGAACTCGTAGTTCTGATCAAATGCCTGGCACACTGGATGGCAACGGGCCTGCCATTGGTTGCAGCCGCTCCGGTTCTGGCGATCTTCCTGAACCTGGAACCCACAGCGATTGGGGCTGTTACGCTGACCCTGGCAGCAGGAACGCCAGCACTTACCCTGATCGGCGCAATCGGCGCATCCCTTACGGTCACCCTGCGCCGAGGTGGGCTCCTGCTGGCAGTCCTTGTGATCCCGCTCACAATCCCGGTCCTGATCTTCGGTGTCAGCGCGGCTGATGCCGCAGTCAATGATCCGGTGCCCTTCATGACCCCGTTCCTGATCCTCTGCGCCCTGTCGCTGATCTCCCTCGTGGTCGGTCCATTCGCCTCAGCAGCCGCTCTGAGGTTTTCGTCAGACTAAGGTTGGGGCGCCCTGTGACACCTGCGACAGGCCTACCCATTGAAGCAGCAGGCTCTCTAGATTAGAACGTTTCCATGGGTATCTTGGACTTTGCCAATCCGACACGCTTCATGAAGCTGACGCAGCTGGTTTTGCCTTGGCTGGTCGGCCTCTGTGCGATCGCCTTTGCAGTCGGCCTCTACATGAGCTTCTTCGTTGCACCCGAAGACTATCAGCAGGGCGATACCGTGCGGATCATGTACATCCATGTGCCTGCCGCCTGGCTGGCCATGATGTGCTATTCGATCATGGCAATCTCTTCCCTTGGCACATTGGTCTGGAAGCATCCACTGGCAGATGTTTCAGCCAAATGCGCGGCCCCCATCGGCGCCGCATTCACATTCATCTCCCTTGTGACAGGATCACTTTGGGGCAAGCCGATGTGGGGAACCTATTGGGTCTGGGATGCGCGGCTGACCTCTGTCCTGGTGCTCTTCATCATGTACCTCGGCCTGATGGCCCTATGGCGGACGATGGAAGATCCGATCAAGGCCGGCAAGGCCGCTGCGATCCTGACCCTTGTCGGCGCGCTGAACCTGCCGATCATCAAATTTTCCGTTGATTGGTGGAACACCCTTCATCAGCCGGCAAGTGTCATGAGAATGGACGGCCCGACGATCCATCCGGACATCCTGCTGCCGTTGGCGGTCATGGCGGTTGCATTCACACTTCTTTTCTTCGTGATCCATCTGATCGCCATGCGAAATGAAATCCTGCGCCGCCGCGTCCGTACGCTTCGCTTACGCGCGGCCTCCGCCGCCCGTCCCGCTGGCGCGTCAGCAACCCTCCAACCGGCGGAGTAGGCCAGATGGATCTTGGGCCTCACGCCGGCTTTATCATTGCCTCCTACGCAATCTGCTTTGGCGTTGTTGCAGGACTGATCCTATGGGTGCGCTTGGACAAGTCACAGCTTGATTCGACCTTGAAGGATCTGGAGAGCCAGGGCCTTACAAAGACGCGCAGAACATCAAAGAAGCCCGACATCCAATGACGAATTCCGACGAAACGCGTGAAGCTGGCGCACCTAAACGCCGCCTTCCCGTGCTTGTCCTGCTGCCGCTGATTCTCTTCGCGGCCCTTGCCGCTCTTTTCCTGTTTCAGCTGACTCTCGGCAACGACCCTAGCACTATCCCGTCTGCGCTGATCGGCCGGCCCGTGCCCGAGACCGATCTCGCCCAGGTGCCCGACCTCACCAAAAACGGAAGTATAGTTCCGGGGTTCTCGCGGGAAAATCTTCTGGGCAAGGTTTCGGTGGTCAATGTGTTTGCGTCCTGGTGTGTACCCTGCCGTCAGGAGCACCCGTTCCTGGAAGACCTCGCGACCCGCGATGGCTTCCAGATGATTGGTATCAACTACAAAGACAAGCCGGAGAACGCGCGCCGTTTCCTGGGAAGTCTCGGCAATCCCTATGAACGGGTCGGAGCGGATGAAAAGGGCCGTGCCGCGATTGACTGGGGTGTCTATGGCGTTCCCGAAACCTTCATCGTCGATGCCAGCGGAATGATCCGCTACAAGTTCATCGGACCTTTGTCTGCGAGCGCATATGAGGGCACTTTCCTGCCGGAGTTACAAAAGGTCTTGGACAGCCCCTCTGGTGCAGACTGAAATCTGAAAACGAGGTCAGTCACCGCGTCGTGACTGGCTCTTTATCCGTGCAACCCCTAACTTCCTTACATCAGGAACAATGAGGATAGCCCCTATGGGGATGCACATTGAACGCCTGCGCAAAATTTTGCGCAGAACTCTTTTTAGTGCTGCAAGCGGAATAATATTTGCGCCCATGATGGTGTTCGGGGCACAGGCGGGACCCATCGCTGTGGCCGAGCTTTTTACAAGTCAGGGATGCTCATCCTGTCCGCCAGCGGACGTCCTTTTGGAACAGCTTGCACAGAACGGTGATGTGCTAGCGCTTTCGCTACCGGTTGATTATTGGGATTATCTAGGCTGGCGGGATACTCTGGCCAGCCCCGACAACTCTGCCCGCCAACGTGCCTACGCGGCGCGTCGTGGTGACCGGTCGGTCTACACCCCTCAGATCGTCGTCAACGGCGTCGAGCATGTCGTCGGCAGCAACGCACGAGCCGTTGAAGGTGCCCTGGCTCGCGCCAATCCGCTCAACGTCGAGGTCGAGCTCAAGCGCAACGATCTGGGAATTGAAGCAAAGGTGGTCGGACAACTACCCGAAGGCTTCAAGATGGCGACAGTGTTCTTCGCAAGCGTGATCGAGCAGGAAGAAGTTGCCGTCGGCCGGGGCGAAAACGCCGGTGCTTCGATCACCTATGTCAATGTGGTGCGCAATCTTCATCCCATCGGCATGTGGTCGGGCGGAACAGAAACCTTCCGCATGCCAAAAAGTGAGCTGATGCGCTCAAACGGCAAACGCTGTGCGATCCTGATTCAGCTTGAAGACGAGAACGGCCCCGGACCAATCCTCGGCGCCGGCACAATCGACTGGCACCCGGCAAGTTAGCGGCTGCCACAAGATCCTGTTGTGCATCTTGGCTGTTTGGGGTTGCCCTCCCTCCGAAAGCTGATACCCCTTGCCCGTTGACAGCGCCTGACTCGGCGTCACGCACAAGGGATCCGGCAGAATGGACCTCAGGTTCAAGGTCGCACTCGGCAGCATAGGTATCGGACTAATTGTCCTGGCGATGAAATTCGCCGCCTATAGTCTGACCGGATCGGTTGCACTCTACTCTGATGCCCTGGAAACCATTGTCAACGTTGCGTCCTCTATCGCAGCGGTCTTTGCGGTCTGGTTCGCGTCCAAACCTGCCGATTCCAATCATCCTTACGGTCACGACAAGGCAGAGTATTTCGCCGCTGTTCTTGTCGGCGTAATGATCGTGCTCGCCGCCATCGCGATTTTCCGCGCCGCCTGGCTAGGCTACGTCGGCGCCTCGAGCGTCACCTATTCACTCTCCGGGTTGGGAATGAATGCGCTTGCAGCCGTCATCAATGGAACATGGGCCGCCATCCTACTGAAGGTCGGGCGCTCAAATCGCTCGCCTGCCCTTGTCGCCGACGGCAAGCATCTGGTCACCGATGTAGTCACGTCTCTGGGTGTCTTGCTTGGCGTTGCTCTCGTCGTGCTAACGGGATGGCACATTCTTGATTCCCTGCTCGCAGCTCTGGTTGGCTTGAACGTCCTCTGGACCGGATGGCAGGTGGTGAAAGAGAGCGTTTCCGGGCTCATGGACGAAGCTGCGTCCGAGGACGTCCAGGCAATGATCAAAGACCTCATTTCCGAACATGGTGACGGCGCCCTTGAGGCCCACGATCTTAGAACGCGCATCGCCGGACGGGTTACCTTTGTCGACTTCCACCTCGTCGTCCCTGGCGAAATGTCTGTCGACACCGCCCATGACATTTGCGATCGGATCGAACAAGCCGTCGGCAAGGATTTGCCCGGCGCTCATGTCACGATCCATGTTGAACCGGAACACAAGGCCAAGCACTCGGGAATTGTCGTGCTTTAGGCACCTGGGCGCAGAAGCGCCTGATCTGGAAGAAAGCCTTGCGATTGCCAAGTTTTTCGAAATAGCACTACACTCGCCCACCCTTCGGAATTCCGCGCCCCTGCGGACGGACACTCTCATGCGCAGACAAGACGTTTTCGATCACACCATCCTGATTGTGGGCACCATCGTCATGTGCGGACCGATGCTCGCGGTCTTTCTTGCAACAACCCACGACGCTACCTTCTTTCGGGAAACAGGCTTGACGTTCATTCCCGGTGGTCACGGTTTGTCGAACTACGGCCATTTGCTTCAGTCCGAAGGCGGCTTTCGCGGCGACATCACAGCCCTGGGAATGATCTGGAACTCGTTCTTGCTGGGCGCAGGCTTTGCGTTGGCAAAGGTAAGCCTTTCGCTTCTGGCCGCCTATTCGCTGGTCTATTTCCGGCTACGCTTCGCGGTCTTCTTCTTCTGGCTTCTGCTGCTTTCGCTAATGCTGCCGCTGGAGTCCCGGTTTATGCCAACTTATGACGTCGTCGCAAGCCTGGGGCTTGTGAACACACAGACCGGGTTGATCCTGCCGCTCGCGGCCTCCGGCATTGGCACCTTCTTTTTCCGTCAATTTCTGCGGAATATCCCCGACAGCATGCTCGAGTCGGCACGCCTTGATGGCGCCGGTCCTTTGAAGTTCCTGCGCGACATTCTCATCCCGCTGTCTATGCCGATGGCAGGTGCGCTTTTTCTGGTGACCTTCGTCAATGGCTGGAACCAGTACCTCTGGCCCGTCATGGTGACGTCGGAAGAAAGCCGCTACACCATCGTGCGCGGCCTTCAGTTCTATGGCCGCTCAAGCCTCACAGGAATGATGCTGGCCTGCCTCGCAGTCTTGCCGCCCGCTCTGCTCCTGGTGTTTTTCCAGCGCCTCTTCGTCAAAGGCCTGTTCGACGGCAGCCACTGATCTTTCAAGGAGAATCGCCGTGTCCCTCGCGCAACAACCGATCATCTTCGATTGCGATGGTGTCTTGATCAATTCAGAGGTCATCTATCACGCGGTCGAGATGGAATTTCTTGGCCAGATTGGCCTGACCTACGAGCCAATCGACTATGGTATCCGTTTTACCGGATTGCACGGCCGGGACTTCATGTCGGCGATCAAGGCCGACTATGCCGCCCTCGCCAAAGGCCCCTTCCCAGATGACTTCCAGGAGCGAATGACCGCCGAAATGTACCGGCGCATGGAAACTGAGCTGACATCCGTTTCGGGCATCCATGATTTTCTTGCAGGTCACCAGGGGCCGCGCGCAGTGGCATCTTCCTCAGGTTTGAAAGGGCTGAAGCGCAAGTTGCAGATCACTGAGCTCGCCGAGCATTTCGACAATCACGTCTATTCCGGCGACCAGGTCGAACATGGCAAGCCCGCGCCGGATCTCTTTTTGATGGCAGCGGACCGGATTGGGCAGCAGCCTACGGACTGCATTGTCCTGGAAGACAGCATCAATGGGGTGAAGGCTGGGCTCGCAGCAGGCATGACGGTATGGGGCTTCGTAGGCGCTGGCCATGCAGATGACGGGCTTGCAGACCGGCTCACAAACGCGGGCGCCCATGATGTGATCGTCTCGTTCGAGGAAATGACCAGCCGTCTTTAGGACCAAATAAAAAGAGCCCGGGGAGACCCCGGGCTCGAGTTGCGGCCAAATCAATATGGCCGCTTTGGGAGACGGTAATTACCGTGCAGAGCCGATACCGAATTCCGGATAGGCTTCGACACCAACCTCGACCTTGTCGAGACCAAGTGCTTCTTCCTCTTCGGAAACCCGGATGCCCATGACGGCCTTCAGGACGAACCAGACAATGGACGTCGCGACCAGAGTGAACACGCCGTAGGAAACGATGCCGACGAGCTGTGTGCCATAGGAGGCGCCATCGTTGGAGAATGGCACGATAAGCGTGCCCCAGATACCTGCAATGAGGTGAACCGGGATAGCGCCGACAACATCGTCGATCTTCAACTTGTCGAGCATCGGAACCGCGAAGACGACAATCGCACCGCCAACTCCGCCGATGATGACAGCCTGGAGAACGGATGGAGCGAGCGGCTCGGCCGTGATGGATACGAGACCGGCCAGAGCACCGTTCAGTGCCATGGTAACGTCGACCTTCTTGTAAAGGATCTGCGTCAGGATCACGGCAACAACGACACCAGCTGCAGCAGCCATGTTGGTGTTGGCGAAGATGCGAGACACATCGGTTACGTCAGCGATCGAGCCCATTGCGAGCTGGGATGCGCCGTTGAAGCCGAACCAGCCGAGCCACAGGATGAAAGTACCGAGCGTAGCGAGCGGCATGGAAGAACCCGGAAGCGGGGTCACCTGGCCGTTCGGGCCATACTTGCCTTTACGAGCACCGAGGATGATCGCACCGGACAAAGCTGCCCAGCCACCGACGGAGTGAACGATCGTGGAACCGGCGAAATCGGAGAAGCCCATCTCGGACAGCCAGCCGCCGCCCCACTGCCAGGAACCGGAAATCGGATACAGGATACCGGTCAGGATGGCCGTGAAGATCAGGAAAGGCCAGAGCTTGATGCGCTCGGCAACGGTACCGGAAACGATCGATGCGGTTGCTGCCACGAAGACCATCTGGAAGAACCAGTCAGAAGCCGTGGAGTAGCCTGTGTCGAGTGCGTCCCCGCCAACGGCGTCGAAGGAATATGGACCGAAGGAACCGATGAAGCCGCCGTCAACGCCAGCGTACATAAGGTTGTAACCGGTGATCCAGAACATCAGGCCTGCGATCGAGTACAGGGTGATGTTCTTGAGGCACTGCATGGAAACGTTCTTGGAACGAACGAGACCAGCTTCAAGCATGGCGAAACCAGCCGCCATCCACATGACCAGGAAGCCACCGATAAGGAACAGCAGCGTGTTGAAGATATAGGCTGTTTCAGGCGAAACTGCCGGGGCAGCGTCCTGAGCCATAGCCGGCACGGCCATCAGGCCGAGGGCGCCGAGCGAAGCCGCGCTTTTTGCGACAAGTTTGTTCATAGTTCTTACCCTCAATACAATCAAAGAGCTTCGGCGTCGGTTTCGCCGGTACGGATGCGAACGACCTGGTCGATCGAATAGACGAAGATCTTGCCATCGCCGATCTGACCGGTCTTGGCAGCGCCTGAGATGACCTCGACAACCTTGTCGACAGACTCACCGGAAACGGCGACTTCGATTTTCAGCTTCGGAAGGAAGCTGACGGCATACTCGGTGCCGCGGTAGATTTCAGTGTGGCCCTTTTGGCGGCCGTATCCCTTGACCTCAGTAACAGTCAGGCCTTGGATGCCGATCCCCGTGAGCGCGTCACGCACTTCATCGAGTTTGAACGGCTTGATGATGGCCATCACAATTTTCATTGCTTGTTCCCATTCCTTGTCCTGCGCCTTTTCCCTGCGAAAAGGCTGGCCGACCTACCCGTTCGGTCCCCCCTGGGTTCCGAAACCCTGCCTTCGAAAACGAAGGCCCGCACAAGTACGTAGCCGGGTCGGTGTCGTGTCCTTCATTACAAGGACCGTGCCAACTTCAGGAGAAACTTCATAAAACCGCAGAATTCTGGGATTCTAACGATCCAGAGAGGGATATTGGATAAAACCCAAACCTACGCAGAGTGGCCTCAGCCACTTGAGTGAGAGTAAAAATTAGGCAAATTTCAGAATTTGCATAAAAAATAAACAAAAAAGAATCGAAGATGGAGCCAACGGTTATTTTTGCGGCAGAAATTCTGCTTGCCATAGGTGCAGCCGCCGTTGGCGTAGTCGCCTTACCGACGCTTTAAGGAAATTTTAGTAAAAAACTCAGGCCGAGAATCCACCGTCGGCAAGATAGGCAAGTTCCTCAGGCGTCGACACTCGCCCAAGCACCTCATTGCGGTGGGGGAAGCGGCCAAACCGGCGAATGACGTCCATATGGATCAAGGCGTAGAGATAAAACTGCTCATGCCCCAGCGGCCGGGTCAGATCGATACTCTTCTCCTGGGCGGCAATATCTTCAGCGTGCTCAAATGGCAGGTAGAAAAAGACTCTCACGTCCTTCGGGAAGGCCTTGTCGAAGCCTGTCTCTACAGCCTTGTTGGCAAGCGCCAACGCCATCCCGTCACTCTCGAATGCCCTAGGGTCGCCGCGATAGACGTTGCGGCAAAACTGATCGAGAAGAATGATTAGGGCCAGACAGCCATGCGGGGTCTCGCCCCAAAGCTCAAGTTCTCCTGACTTTGCAGCCTCGATTGCCTCCAAAAACCGCGAGCGAATTTCCGCGTCAAACGCATCAGAACGCACGAACCACTTTTCGGCACCTGCCTGCCACCAGAACTCAAGAACATCAATCGGTGAGACCGGTGGCAAAGCATGCGGTAGGGACATCCTGCACTCCATCAAGAATCGGACGGTGAAATATTTATTAGGTATATGTAGGCGCTAGAATAACAAACCAAGTACCAAAACCGCCGAGAGCCAATTTCGTGAGTCAAGACACCATCCTAGACCTCAAAGGTCTGAAATGCCCCCTCCCGGTCCTTAAAACACGCAAGGCGCTCAGCCGGGTCGAGAGCGGAACCCGAATGATCGTTCAAACGACCGACCCCATGGCGTTTCTGGATATTCCCCATTTCTGCAGTGAAGACGGACACACGCTCGAAAGCTCCGAAAAAGATGGCGACAGCGGCCGCTTTACAATCATCAAGGCCTGACCAGAGCAACGAACCAATGACCTCAATACTTTTTGTCTGCCTTGGCAACATCTGCCGCTCACCGCTGGCCGAGGGTATTTTCCGGAACACGCTGGAAGAGGCAGGGCAGGTTGAGAGCGTTCGGATTGACAGCGCGGGCACCGGAGCCTGGCACGAGGGGAACCCGCCTGATCCAAGATCCATCGAAGTCGCCGCGAGATATGGCATCGACATTGCGGGCCAACGCGCACGGCAGGTCCGCCAGGAGGATTTTTCAGATTTCGACCTGATCCTGGCGATGGACAAAAGCAACCTGTCCAAACTGCGCCAGATCGCCCCAAACGAAACTATGGCGCACCTGCGTCTCTTTCTCGACGCCCCCGAGCAAGAGGTGCCCGACCCCTACTATGGTGGTGATCAGGGCTTTGAAGCCGTTTTTCATATGCTCAGAACGGCAAGCGAGCGACTGAGCCGGATGCTAGGCGATCAGCAATCTTCATAATCCCGTCTTGAAGCCTTCGTATTGCAGTGGCTGCCACGAAGGACCGTACAGTTTATGAAGTTGCTCTTTTGGACGTTCGCTCTGGTCTTGATTGCGCTTGGCCTCGCAACGGTCTGGCTGCCCATCCCGACAGGCGTTCCCCTCCTCGCTCTGGGCATGATTGTCATCATCGCAACCAGTCGCCAGGCTGCCAGGGCACTGCGGAACCGCAGGCGCAGGGTTCCGCGCCTCAACAGCATCTTTACCTGGCTGGAGGATCGCTCTCCAATGCGTTTCGCGCGCATCTTGAAGCGTACACGCCCGCGCAAGTCCAGCTAGCCGGGTGAATACTCAAGCCTCCACCAAGCCCTTGAACCTCGGCCAGCAGATATCACATCAAATAATGGCGGCATGAGCAGCGAATGCTCCTGCTGCCGTCAAGACAATCGACAAAGGGAGTCTCATCATGCCTGGCTTACAGATAGATCACGACGCCTGGGTTCTGGTCGGCGACGGCGAAAAAGCGCTGGTGTTCCGGAACGAAGGTGACCGGGAATTTCCCAATCTGCAAGTGATCCGCCAGATGGAGAGCGAAAACCCCAAAACCTCTGAACAGGGCACCGACGCACCAGGGCGCAAGGGTGACGGCCCCGGACCTCAGAAAAGCTCCATGGAACAGACCGACTGGCACACGCTGGAGAAACACCGCTTTGCCAAGGAGATGGCCGAAATGCTCTACAAGGCCGCACACAAGGGCAGATACGAGAAACTGGTGGTGGCAGCGCCGCCGATGATCCTCGGAGACCTGCGCAAGGCGTTCCACAAAGAGGTCAAGGATCGCGTGGTTGCCGAGGTCGACAAGACCCTGACGAGCCATCCGCCGGTCGAAATCGAACGGATCCTGACCCGCAAGTCCTGACGCCAGCCTTTGGCTAAGGTCTAATGGCGGTTGCCAAACATACCCGCGAAATGGCGCATCCGGGCTGATGCCCGGGTGCCGCCACGGCTCATGATCACCTGAAGAATTCGGCCCTTTCGGGTAAGCCATTCATCCAGATGGCTATCGCGCAACCATGCTGGCGCCTGAACATACAGGATCCGGTAGACCGCAAGGATCGCGAGAAGTGTCAGCCCCCAGGAAATCAGTGTATCCGACAGGAAATGCCCCCCGAATGCGATACGGTTAAGTGAGAGCAGAAAACCAAGCGGCAGAAGAAACGCCAACAAGGCGAAACGCCACGCAATGGGCGCGATGAAAACCGCAGCAACCAGCCACATGCCTGCGGACGCTTCGCCTGAAACAAACGAGCAATTGGTATCGCACCAGTCTGATGGCAGCCATACCGGCTGGTAGGGCATGTCTCCACCGAAGACATCAACCATCACCGGACGGGGCCGACCCCAGTTGTTCTTCAAGATCAGGTTGACGAGAACGCCTGGCCCCAAAATCAGCGTGGTCAGCAAGAACACCGGTGCACGCAGGGGCATGAGCGGGCTTCTTGCCGGCAGGAAAAGCTTTGCCAAGAGCACCACAACGCAGGTTATCGCGACGATCTTGACAATATGCGGCCCCAGATGGCGGAACCGACGTAGAAAAGGATCATTGCGCGCAAAAAATCCGCTTTCATCGCTGTAGAACAAACCGCTGGCCCAGAGATCAACAGCAGGAAAAACGAGAAAAAAGGCGGACACAGCCAGCAGATAAAGGCCCACAGCCTTCATCGGATTGGCAGCCACCCAGGCCAAGGGCTTTGCAAAACGATCAGAAATCATGCGCCAATAGGCCTTGCATCGTGTCATCTGCGCTGTTTAACCCATTCGACGCACATGACCAATAAAATCCAAACCATTCGCATTCGGAATTTTCTCCAGGAAATCGGAAAGGCAGGCGTTTGATGGAAGCCGAACTCCACGACCGAAAGCCACGTTTGCATTTCTGGTTCGATTTCGCCTCGACCTACAGTTACCTCTCCGCCATGCGGATCGAAACCGTTGCCGGCGATCGCTCGGTCGAGATCGTTTGGCACCCCTTCCTGCTCGGGCCGATCTTCAAGAAGCAGGGATGGGAAACCTCGCCCTTCAATCTGATGCCTGCCAAGGGTCGCTACATGTGGCGGGATATGGAGAGGCAATGCGAGGTGCTGGGTCTTCCGCTCATTGCCCCTGATCCATTTCCGCAAAACAGCCTTTTGGCTGCCCGCCTGGCTCACGCCGGCCGGAATGAAGCCTGGATCGGAGAATTCGTCAGGGCCGTGTTCTATTCCGAATTTGGAGCAGGTCTCGACATTGGCGACCCGGCCATTCTGGCAGGCATTCTCATGGAAGTCGGGGCAGATGCGAAGAAAGTACTCGCTCACGCCGAGACGATGGACATCAAGATCGGTCTGCGTGCCGCGGTTTCCGAGGCCGAAACTCAAGGCATCTTTGGCGCGCCCAGTTTCGTGACGCAATCGGGCGAATTGTTCTGGGGTCACGACAGGTTGGAGCAAGCCCTGGATGAAGCCCTCATGATGACGGACTGATCGACCTCAAGTCGCCGAAACGCTCAACCGTGCCGCATGGCGTCGCCGGGCATGCTCCATCGCCTGAAACAACAGCGAAGGTGAAAGCGGCTTTGCGAGCACCTCCACAAAGCCTGCCTGCCGCATGCGCTTGTCGCCAACGGATTCCATCGCGGCCGTTACCGCGATCAGCGGCAAACCTTCCGTGTTGCCAATCTCCCGGATCCGGGCGGCTGTTTCAAGGCCGTCCATGACGGGCATATGCAGATCCAGCAAGACCGCATCATATTCGGTTTCTAAAATGACCTTGAGCGCGTCCATGCCACTGGGTACCTGGTCACAGGAAATGCCGAAGGACTCCAGCAAGGCAGACAGCAGGCGCCGGTTGGTCTCATTGTCATCAACGATCAGAACATGCGCTTCCGCATCCGACACATCGGCGGGATCCGCCCGAACCACGCTTTCTTTTGCCCCCTGAGCCAAAGGCAGGCTCATTTCAAAACGGCAGCCTCCAGCCTTGGGACTTTTCAAGCGCAGCCTGCCTCCGTGGTCTGCAACCAATTGCGAAGCGCCCCAAAGCCCGAGTCCTGATCCGTGGCTCCGGGCCTTTCCGGCGGTCCCCCTAACATAGGGTTTGAACAGGCGGCGGCGCTCCATGGGATCAATGCCCGGGCCAGTGTCGGTAACGGCAAGCCGGACTTCTGCCGGAGTTTCACCTTTCCCAGGCAAAATCTCGAAGGAAATACTGATCTTGCCGGCATCAGTGTATTTGACCGCATTGTCCAAAAGGGTCGTCATCACCCGCCGCAGAGCCCCGGCACGAACGGGTTCAAGACGGATTTTCGACGCTTCAATTTCGACTTTGTAGCCGAGCCCCTTTGCCTCGGCTGGTGCGCGGAAAAGCTCGGCCGTATCAGCGGCTATCGCAGAGAGTTCCGGCGCACGATCTCCTGTTTCGGAGGTAAGGAGCAGCGCTCCGGTCATGTCGCTCAGGGCGTCGATACTGCGAATCAAAAGCTTGAGACGCTCCACCTGGACGGGTGACAGCTTCTCGACCCCGATCAGCTCGGCTGTCAGTTTCATGGCCGACAGCGGCGTTCGAAGGTCATGCGCAAGCAGCGCAATTTCATGATTTTGATCTTGGTCTCCATCCATGGGATGAATCTAGTATGACTTCCAGGCAAACCGCAAACTGCACTTGCCACTTTGCCAATTGCTCGTCATTTTGTCTGACAATATCCAAACGCAATCGTCTTGCTATCTGCGCGCCCGCATTTCCGGCCTCCCGAACTGCCAACTTCGGCCGGAACGTCCGTGTCGAACGTCCTTTCAGGGAGATCGCGCCAGATCACAGGTTGCTCAACCTGAAATCCAAAGCCCGCCGGGGATTGAATGCCGCTAGAAATCCTGTCCATCGTCCTTCCCGTCTTCATCCTGATCGGCATTGGATACATTGCAGCCAGGATAGGACTGGTTTCCCAGGCTGTCGGAGAGGCGCTAGGCCAGTTCGTCTTTGTCATCGCCATACCCGCGCTCATCTTCAAAACCCTGTCAGTTGTCGAGTTTGGTGACGAAAACCCCTGGGCGCTCTGGGCGACCTATTTCTGCGGTGTCGCGGCCACCTGGATGCTAGCTTCTCTTCTAATACGCAAGGGTTTCAAGCGAGAGGCCAGGGCGGGTGTCGTGGGCGGCATATCAGCTGCGTTTGCCAACACGGTGATGGTTGGCCTTCCGCTCGTTTCCACGGTCTATGGTGACGAAGGCCTTGTTCCTTTGCTCATCATCATTTCGGTGCATATGCCAATCATGACTGTCATCATCTCGGTCTTGATGGAACGGGCGGCAGCGCTGGATGGCATCAGCACCCCGCCGCCGCTGGGTGAAATGATCGTCAAGATCGCGAGAAACCTCGCAACCAATCCCATCATCATAGCTCTGGTCTGCGCATTGGTATGGCGTTTGTCGGGCCTGTCCTTCACTCCAATCCTGAGTGACGTACTTGGCCGCATTTCATCTACGGCGCTTCCGGTCGCTCTCTTGTCCCTGGGGATGAGCATGGTGCCCTATGGGATACGCGGCAATATCCTTCCTGGCCTATTGCTCAGCTGCCTGAAGATTGGTGTAATGCCGGCCATCGTGTTCCTGGTCGGCGCTTACATCCTGCATCTTCCACCGCTCTGGACGGCCGTCGCCACTCTGACGGCCGCATGCCCAACCGGCGTCAACGCCTATATTTTCGCGAACCGATACGGCACCGGCCATGCAATGTCAGCCAACTCGATCACATTGACAACCATCACTGCCGTGGTCACCAGCGGTCTGTGGGTGGCAATCGTGGAAGCTTGGCGCGCCGCCGGCTAAACCTGTCCGTCCCTGCAGGCCTAGGCCCGAAGTTCACCAGAACGGCCATCCGCATCGTCGACATCCAGACCTGCGCTCACCATCGCTCTGAAAGCTGCAAAGGGAACAGGTGGACTCCATAGATAGCCCTGCGCAAAGTTTGCACCCCAGGCTTTCAGATGATCGTATTGTCCGCGTGTTTCGATACCTTCTGCCACAGTCTTCATCCGTAGCTGCTGCGCCATCATCAAGATCAGCTGCACAATAACTCTACGGTCTTCGCTTTCGGCCATGTTCATCACGAAGGACCGGTCGATCTTCAGCGTATCAAACGGCATGGTCGCAAGCGTATTCAGGCTTGAATAGCCTGTTCCGAAGTCATCGATCGCGAACTCGACACCTTCGTCCCTGATCGGAACAATCTGACGATAAACGCGCTGCGGATCTTCCATGATGCTGGATTCGGTTATCTCAAGCTCCAGCTTGTCGAGCGGAAAACCGCTCTCGCCAAGAATTCCAAGAGTACGATCTGTGAAACTGTCTGATTGGAACTGGACCGGCGCAACATTAACGGCCACCGAGAGATCGCAACCTTGCTTTCGCACTACATTCATGTCCTCAAGCGACTGTCGCAGGACGAACTCACCGATGGAGGGCATCAAACCGCATTCTTCCGCAAGCGGAATGAACTTCCACGGCGGCACACTGCCGAGCTCGGGATGTTCCCAGCGCAACAACGCTTCGGAGCCCATGATCTGGCCAGTCAAGATGTCTATCTTCGGCTGGTAGAAGACCGTCAACTCATCATGATCGAGCGCAGTGCGAAGGCAGCGCTCGATTTTCTCGCGCTCATCGGCCTTTTGACGAATGCTCTCATCAAAAATGACCGTCTGATCTCGTCCGCCACCCTTAGCTGTGAACATTGCCATGTCTGCACAACGCAGCACATCATCGGCAGACTTTCCGTCCTGAGGATAGAGCGCAACGCCAATACTTGCCCGCACCATGAGTTTCAAATGGTCGACTCTGAATGGCATTCTGATTTTTCTGACGATCAGATCCGACAACTCCTTGAGTATGTCAGGGTCCGACAATCCCGGCAGCACGACAATGAACTCATCACCTGTGAAACGGGCGACAAACGGCTTGCATTGAAAGCGCCCATCAACAAATATCTTGATCAGATCGCTAAGCCGCTCGGCGACCAGCGCCAAAAGCCTGTCACCGATCACATGACCATGCATGTCGTTGATCGCCTTGAACCGGTCGAGATCGACAAAAATCATTCCCCCGTCAGCATTGGGCGACAGATCAATAAGCTGAGTGGCAACGTTGCTGAACTTCAGCCGGTTAGGCAGGCCTGTAACGCCGTCGACATGCGCGAGATATTCGACCCTTTGAATATTGTTGCGCAAGTTCACAGCCATTTGGCGGAACGCCACCTGCAACTCTCCGACTTCCCCGACCGTGTCGACTTTCATCTTCGTGTCTAGGAAGCCTTGTGCCGCTTCGTTTGCAGCCTCTGTAACCCGGCTGATGCCGTGGGTTGAACGGTACATCAAGAATGTCGCCAACGGCACAAAGACGAAAAACAGGGTTCCGGCCAGGATCAAGGTCTGAAACACGATCTCACGTCTGAGGTCCTGGATTTCATCCTTTGACACGGTGATTTCGACTGCGCCAACGCCGATCCCGTCACGATAGACAGGCAGAACAAATTGATGAAACGCATCAGTCTCACGGGTGAGTGTCGTTTGTCCCTGAATAGCATCAAGAACATCTTCGTCTATGACTTGCAGCGCACCATTGGTACGAGAGTTAAGGTCGCTTGCAAACACATGTCCAAACCTGCTGTAGGCCTTCGCCGCGACGACAAGCTCTTCGTCTCCCAATGCGTCGAGCAGCTTCTCGACATTCGCGTAGTTCTTGTCCTCGATCTCCCGAGCAGCAATGCGCGAAACAAGCACCGCATGATTGCGGGCGTTTTCCGCGAGTCGCTCTTCAATCTTCCAGACCTGTGAGAAATAACCGAAGCATGCGACCAGCGTGGTGAAAGCCAGCAACAGCACCACGACATAGACCGTCGAGCGAACAAACACGCGACCAAGCGCACTGCGGCCGCGCTCAAGGAGGTGCTTTATATTGGGCATATTTTCTAAGCGCCACGCTTGCCGGTGCGCAGGTAGACCAGCTTCGCTTGTCCCTGACTCCTGCCAGCCTTCACCCAAGCCTGTATCAACGCAACCGTGCACAAACGGCAAAGTATCGCTGGTAAACTTACGAACATCCTGTCCCTCAAAAGCACCCGACTGAATTCAGTCCTTGTACCCGGGAACCCGTGTATAAATAGATAATTTTCAATATCGACATCTATAGATCGAAAGCATTACTTCAATCAAATGAACTAATATTCACCTAGTCATTTACCACAAATAAAATCCGCAGAAAACTAAGGATTTTTCAGAAGTCTACTCTCAATAATCTGGACAGAAACACTCGCAGAACGCAACGATTGCAGGCTGGTATCGAAATTGGATTTGGAAAGTTTTTGACCGTCCTCAGCCAACACCAATTCATGGTGTCGATAGCGCAGCTCAGGCAGGTCTAACAGCACTTGAAGCAGCCGGTGCACTGAGGTTGCAGGAAAAATATCCCTTCCTCGGATCACATCCGTTATGCCTTGACGGGCATCATCCACCACAACCGAGAGATGATAGCTCGTCGGCGTCTCCTTGCGCGCGAGGACAACATCTCCCCAGGCAGCTGGATCCGCGACCACTTCACGTCCAAGGTACCAGTCGCTAGCGTTTTTTGCTTTCGAGCAGTCCGCAGGTCCCTCCCACCAGGAAAGCGGCTTTTTCAGCTCGCGCAGGGCTGCCTTCATATCCAGGCGGAGCGCATAAGCAGCATCGCCTTTCCGGCGCTCAGCAAGCTCTGTTTCAGATAAGACGGCCGCATCGCCCGGATAAAGAGGTGCGCCATCAGGGTCCCTCGGCCAGGTCCGGCTGCCAGCCTCGAATTCGGCAACGTACCGCTTGATCTCCGCGCGCGTGAGAAAAGCCCGATACACCAGTCCCAGTTCTTCCAGTTTTCCAAGAGCTGCCCTGTAGTCATCGAAGTGCTCCGACTGCCGCAGGATTGGCTCTTCCCAACCAATCCCAAGCCATGTCAGATCTTCGACGATGCCTGCCTCATAGTCTGGCGTACATCGGACAACATCAATATCCTCCATGCGGAGCAGAAGCCTTCCGGACAACGCCTCGGCAGCACGGAAGTTCAGGAGCGCCGAAAAAGCATGACCCAAATGCAATTTGCCATTGGGAGAAGGCGCAAAACGGAAGACAGGCTGTGTCATATGCATCGGTTTCAAGCGACAAACGGGTTGTCAGATTCTGCGGAGTGTTTGAACAATGGTCCTAGCAGCTTCGCCCGCCTCGAGAAACGCCGAACCCGTGAGACCTTCGTGAACTCGATCGAAACCCTGAAAGATGTTGAGCAAGGGCTGGCTGCGCTTCTATGCCAAGCCCCCCATCTTGTGCCTTTTGCCCAGCAGGCAGGTCCACTACCTCTCCGCCGACGATCCGCAAACTTTGCCGGACTTGCCCAAATCGTAATGGGGCAGCAGGTGTCCGTTGCCAGCGCAGCGGCCATATTCCGTCGGCTTGAAGAACTCGTCACACCTCTCACCGTAGAGACGTTGGCGGATCACTCGGATGTGGAGCTTGCCGGAGCGGGCCTGTCCCGTCCCAAGATCAAAACCCTTCGAGCTGTCTCGCAAGCATGCAGTGATGGGCTAGACCTCACCGGCCTTGCCCTTCGACCCGCGGAAGAAGCCCATGCAGCGCTCTGCCAGATCAAGGGCATCGGGCGGTGGAGCGCCGACATCTTTCTCCTGTTTTGTGCAGGCCATCCGGACGTCTTTCCGAGCGGCGACCTGGCTTTGCAGATTGCGGTCCGCGACGCATTCAAACTGGAGGAGAAGCCCTCTGTCAGACAGCTCGACGAGCGTGCCGAGGCTTGGGCACCTTGGCGGGGCATAGCAGCGCGGCTCTTCTGGGCCTGGTACAGGGCTCAAAAGCAAGGGCGGGAAACCTTGCCGGTTTAGGCTACGCGCTTTTTAAAGCAGCCGATCCACGACGCGAAGCAGAAGCGCAATATCTTCAGGGCGCGACAATCGGTGGTCGCCATCAGGGACCAGTGAAAAGGTCACATCATCTTCCGGAAGCGCTTCTGCCAATCGCTGAGCGTGCTGCCAAGGCACGTCGGGATCAAGCGCACCTTGCAGGATGGTCACCGGGCAACCCGTCGCGACAGGTTGGTCAAGAATCAGGTGCTTGCGCCCGTCCTCGATCAGCTTTTCGGTGATCACATAAGGTTCGTCCGCATAGGCGGAGGGTTGCTGCCAACGCCCGTCGCGCAGGATCGTGTCACGGATCTCTTCAGTGAAGCGCTGTTTCCACATGAGTTCTTCGGTGAAATCAACGGCCGGCGCGATCAGAACCATGCCTTTTAACAGTCCGGTCTCGCGACGGGCGAGCGCCAGAAGCATACCGATCCAGCCCCCCATCGAAGAGCCCACGACAACCGTCGGGCCAGTACAAAAACGATCAAATACCGCCAGGGCCTCTTCAAGCCAATCAGACACACAAGCGTCTTCGAATTCTCCTGACGACAGACCGTGTCCTGAGTAGTCGAAGCGGGTGCACGCCAGCTTCTTCTCTGATGCGTGATCCGCGAGCGCAAGCGCCTTGGTGCCGCTCATGTCCGACTTGAAGCCCGACAGCCAAAAGAGACCTGGATCGCCGTCAGCTGGGTTGTGACAAATCGCAATTTGCCGCTGACTGGCGCTTTTTCCGACCGTGATGAATTGCGGATCTTTCTGGCTCATACTATGGCTCTGGCTGGTTTATGTCCCAAGTGCCTCTCCTTTGGCACAGGCGAAGGCCAAATACAAAGTGTCAGCGCCGGAGCAGAAAGTGTCCATTCAAAAGAGCAAGCCGGTTGTCCTGCAGGTCATCCCCGATCTGGAAACAGGCGGCGCCGAACGCACAACTATCGACGTTGCCAAGGCGTTGACAGATGGCGGCTGGACAGCACTGGTCGCCAGCGAAGGCGGTCGTCTCGTCGCGGAGCTCGAAAGCTTTGGCGCGCATCACATCACGCAGCCGGTCAAATCGAAAAACCCGCTTACGATCTGGCGCAACGCTGCGCGACTTGGCGAGGTAATCCGTGACCGGAACGTCGGACTGATCCACGCACGCAGCCGCGCACCGGCATGGTCAGCGCTTCTGGCGGCACGCCGCGAAAATATACCCTTCGTGACAACCTATCACGGTGTCTACAATCAAAAGTCACGGCTCAAGGCCTTCTACAATTCAGTCATGGCCCGCGGTGATACGGTCATCGCCAACTCGGGCTACACGGCGAATTTGATCCAGAAGCGACACCCTGTGGCGGCGGGCAAGATCCTTGTCATCCACAGAGGGTCGGATCTCGGCGCGCTCTCACCTGAG
Source organism: Roseibium sp. (assembly GCF_039982295.1). GTDB lineage: Bacteria > Pseudomonadota > Alphaproteobacteria > Rhizobiales > Stappiaceae > Roseibium. Next base: position 326,595 of record NZ_JBDWYP010000064.1, on the reverse strand, counting down.
GCTGTCTCTTCAGAACGCCGCAAAACGCTGGCGGACGCATGGAAGATCGACACCAACCGGCCGATGATCCTCAACATGGGGCGCCTGACTGCCTGGAAAGGCCAGGGTATCGTGATTGACGCGATGGCAAAGCTCGCAGAGGCTGGCGACAGTCAGACGATCGCCGTCCTGGCAGGCGATGCCCAGGGGCGCGACAAATACCTCGCCGAACTGAGGGCACAAATCGCAAGCCACGGACTTGAAGACCGTATCCTGCTTGTCGGACACTGCGCTGATGTTCCAGCGGCCCTGTCGCTCGCTGATGTCGCTGTCGTCGCATCCGTGGAAGCTGAAGCCTTCGGCCGTGCCGCCGTTGAGGCTCAGGCAGCGCGTGTGCCGGTGATTGTTTCGGATCTCGGCGCCGTGCCCGAAACAGTTCTGGCTCCTCCGGAAAAAAGCGATGACGAGCGCACCGGATGGCGTGTTCCTCCGGGAAACCCGGAAGCCCTCGCCGCAGTGCTTCGCCAGGTGCTGGATCTCGAGAGCAAGGACAGGCAGGCACTCACGGAACGTGCCGCCCATCATGTGGGTGAGAATTTCTCCGTCGAGGCCATGTGCGAAAAAACGCTGAAAGCCTACCGCAACCTGCTGTCAGATCAGGGCCCGAACCAACAGCGCTGACAACTCACGCAGCAAGAGGGTAAGCCTCCTCAACCAGATAGGGGCCACCGCCGACACTGGCCTTGGCTGAGAAGAGAACAAACCGCCCGGCGACAAAGGGTGCGGCCTGGAAGTTCCCATGTTCAGCCAACCACCTTGCAACATCATCATTGGAAGACGTCCGGCAACGACCAAGCGTCACGTGCGGCGTATATTTGCGACGTTCGCAGGGTAGGCCGATTCTTTGAAGGATCCGCTCGTGCTCGGCCTGCAACTCGGCAAGCTCCGGCGAAGGCTCTACCCTGGCCCAAACGGCATGCGGCTTGCCATTACCAAAGGATCCAAGCCCGTTCAGGCGAATCTCGACAGGCTGACGCCGGACCCGATCCAGCGCATTGGCCACTTCATCTGCCGTACGGTCGTCGATGTCGCCAATGAAGCGGAGCGTGATGTGGTAGTTCTCGGGATCGATCCAGCGGGTGCCCCGAAGGCCTCCCCGGAGCATCGACAGCAAGAGACCCGTTTGGGACGGAATCTCAAAGCCAGTAAACAAGCGCGGCATAGCCTGCCCCTTCGCTGGTTTCGACTTAATCATCAGGAATCAACTTCGCCCGAAGCGCAAGAAAATTCGTAACCTACTGATACAAAAATGATTATCGAAAATTTCGCGTCTACGAGATCGCTACGCCTCACCGATTTCAGGTCGTTGCGACGGCAAAATGATTCTCTGTCACAAACGAAAAATCGCGCCACGGATGCCATCCGCGGCGCGATCTTGTTTCAAATAATCAGATGCTATGGGCAGGGGTTGCCGCGACGTTGATGAATTTCATCAATCTTGGTCAGAACATCGTCCGAAAGGGTCATGTCGACCACATCCAGATCCTGCTCCAGCTGATCGAGACGGGTCGCCCCCAGAATGACGGAGGTCATGAAGCTGCGGGTATGCGCGAAGGCCAAGGCCATCTGTGAAGGATTGAGCCCAGCGTCCGCTGCAAGGTCCAGATACTCATTGAATGTCTCTTCGGCACCCGGCGTTTCATAACGCTGCATCCGATTGAACAGCGTCTTCCGGGCGCCCTTCGGCGTGGCGCCGTCACGATATTTTCCGGTCAGAAACCCCTGCGCGAGTGCCGAATAGGCAAGAAGTGAAACATCCTCCCTGAGCGAGATCTCGGCAAGGCCCGTTTCGAAGGTCCGGTTCACCAGAGAATAGGCATTCTGGATTGAGGCAACGCGCGGCAGACCATGGCGTTCGGCGGCACTGACGAAACTCATGGTACCCCATGCGCTCTCGTTCGAGAGCCCGACGTGGCGGATCTTGCCGGCCTTCACAAGGTCGGAGAGCACCTCAAGTGTGCTTTCGATCGAATTCTCGTCCGCGGCTGGCTCAACGTCCTTCCACCGAGTGGGGTTGCTACCGAACGCAGAGACGTTCCGGTCTGGCCAGTGCAACTGATAGAGATCTATGTAGTCCGTCTGAAGGTTCCGAAGGCTCCGGTCGACAGCAAATTCAATCTGCTCACGAGTCAGCTTTGCCTTCGCGCCATTCTCACGGAACCAGTCCATGTCGGAACGGCCGACAACCTTGGTGGCCATAATGACCTTGTCGCGCGTTCCCCGGGCTTTAAACCAGGTGCCAATGATCCGCTCGGTCCGACCCTGCGTCTCCCGGTTGGGCGGGATCGAATAGAGTTCTGCCGCATCGAAGAAATTGACTCCCCTATCCAGGGCGAGGTCCATCTGCGCGTGGCCTTCAGCTTCGCAGTTCTGCTCGCCATATGTCATGGTGCCGAGACAAAGAGAGCTCACGTTCAAATCGGTGCGACCGAGACGGCGATAATCCATCACTGGTTCCTTGAATTCAGATTTTGCGATTGAATCGGGAAGCCGGTTTCAGGGTGAACCGGCTCGTTTCAGAAGTTCTTCGACCGTTGGTAACATATTCTGGACAATCACGGAAACGCCCTCTCCGGTCGGATGCATTCCATCTGGAAGGTTAAGCTCCGGGTTGAGTGCGACCCCTTCGAGGAAAAACGGATAGAGCAACGCATCATGCGCAGCAGCCACATCCGCATAGATTGGATCGAAGGCTTCGGCATATTCATCGCCGAGATTGCGTTGCGCCAACATGCCCGCCACGAGCACCTCAACACCGCGCTCCCTCAGTCGTGAGACAATTTCGATGAGATTCTCTTTGGTCAGTTCCGGCGCGATGCCTCGAAGCATGTCGTTCGCGCCAAGCTCGACGATCACGGCATCAACATCTGGACCAACCGACCAGTCAAGACGGCCCAGGCCACCTGAAGACGTGTCACCCGAGACACCGGCGTTGACCACCTCGATTGCATAGCCTTTTTCGGACAAGGCTTTTTGAAGCTGACTGGGGAAACCCTCCCCCGGCGCAAGCTGGTACCCTGCGGACAGACTGTCTCCCAGAACAACGAGCTTTAGAGCCTCCGTGGCAACACCTGCGGTTGGCAAACCGAGTGCGAGCAGGAAAAGTATGACAAACTGATACAAATTTGTACGCATGGCGGGTCTGGATCACTCCTTGGTAAGTCCCCATATGGTCGCAGAAACCAGTTTCGGCAAGGCGGTGACTTGTTGATCATATTGCAGAAACGATGCAGTCGCGACCAGTCGGCACCCAAGGCGCACGTTCGCTCCGCATTTGGAACACAAGACAGTATATAGGGGCAAAGATGACAAATGGACCGGCTATCTCTCTCAAAGACGTACATCTCAGTCTGGGAGAGGGCGCAGGAAGGGTCCATATCCTTAAAGGCATCGATCTGACCATCGAGGACGGAACCGCGGTTGGACTGGTCGGCCCCTCGGGATCCGGCAAGTCGACCCTCCTTATGGTCATGGCCGGGCTGGAGCGGTCTGACAGCGGCCAGGTCCAGGTCGCAGGCTCCGAACTTTCTCCCTTGTCGGAAGATGAGTTGGCCCGTTTCCGCGGACAAACCGTCGGGATCATCTTTCAGTCATTCCACCTTGTCCCGAACATGACCGCTCTGGAAAACGTCGCAGTTCCGCTTGAGTTGTCAGGGGATGCTGCAGCATTCGACAAAGCCCGTCAGGAGCTTGAAGCCGTCGGACTTGGCCATCGCTTGCATCACTATCCCGCCCAGATGTCCGGCGGCGAGCAACAACGCGTGGCCGTTGCACGGGCCTTGGTGGTTCATCCCAAGATCCTGATCGCCGATGAGCCGACAGGCAATCTTGACGACGACACCGGTGCACAGATTGTTGAACTCATGTTCAAGGCGCAGAGGGAGCGCCAGATGACATTGGTGCTCGTGACCCATGACCCGGCCCTGGCACAACGCTGCGACAGGATGATCCGGGTTCGCTCGGGCGAAATCGAAGAAGAAGACAATGCTGCAAGCCTTGCGCGCGAAACCGCCGGGGCACCTATATGAACGCCTTTGTGGCCAAAGCGCCGACCGGTTTTTCCCTCGCCCTTCGATTTGCGCTCCGAGAACTGCGCGGCGGCTTCAAGGGCTTCTACATCTTCATTGCCTGTATCGCACTGGGTGTCGCCGCGATTGCAGGTGTGACGTCGATTTCCCGTGGACTGACGGAAGGTATTTCGGCCGAGGGCCAGTCCATTCTCGGCGGCGACATCGCCTTTTCGATTGTGCATCGTGAGGCGGGCGACAGCGAAAGCGCATGGCTGCAGACGCTCGGCGATGTTTCAAGTGTCGCAACAATGCGAGCGATGGCCCGGCGACCGGAAACCGGGGATCAAGCTCTCGTGGAAATGAAAGCCGTCGACGGCGCCTATCCACTTTATGGCGAAATGGAGCTTGAAGGTGGCGGCACGTTGGCCGACGCGTTGTCTCAAAAAGATGGCCTTTGGGGCGCTGTCGCGGACCTCTCGCTTCTCGCGCGCCTCGGACTTGAGCCGGGCGACACCCTCGCTATCGGCAGAGCAACTGTTCGGATCAGCGACGTTATCGCGAGCGAACCGGACAAATTGGCCGGCGGCATGGAGTTGGGTCCACGCCTGATGATTTCAGAAGAGGCCATTCCTGAAACCGGCCTTATCCAACCGGGCAGCCTTGTGAGGTGGCGATACAGGGTCAAATTGCCTGGAACAGCATCTGAAGAGGCCGTCAAAGGTGTCATTGCCGAGGCTGAAGAAACATTCCCTGATGCGGGTTGGAGAGTTCGCTCAAGAGCCAATGCCGCTCCTGGTCTTCAGCGCAACATCAATCGCTTTGCGCAATTCCTGACCCTCGTCGGCTTGACTGCACTTGTCGTGGGCGGCGTCGGTGTGGCCAACGCCATCCGTGCTTTTCTCGACACGAAACAAGCGGTCATTGCCAGCTTCAAGTGCCTTGGTGCCACCGGCGGGTTCGCGTTTCAGGTTTACCTGATCCAGATGCTGTGCCTTGCAGCCATCGGCATCGGCATCGGCCTTTTGGTCGGCGCAATGCTGCCTTTTGCAGCCGGAGCAGCGCTTTCGAGCGTTCTGCCGATTGATCTTGCTGCCGCGATCTATCCTCAGGAACTGGGCCTTGGCCTTCTCTACGGCATTCTGACAGCGCTCGCCTTTGCTCTTTGGCCGCTTGGACGCGCACACGACGTTCCGCCCACGGCCCTGTTTCGCGACATGGTTTCCGGCAAGGCACGCAGCCTGCCGCGCAAACGCTATCTCGTGTCCACCGCGATCACGGTTCTCGCGCTCGCCGGAATTGCTATTCTACTCGCTTATGACAAGCGCATCGCGCTCATCTACATCGGGGCATCCGCATCTGCGTTCGTACTGCTGGTGCTGGTGGCTCGCCTGATCATGGCGATTGCCAAACGTCTGCCTACCGTCCGATCGACAGAGCTGCGCCTTGCGATCGCAAACATTCACCGCCCAGGTGCGCTGACACCATCGGTCGTGTTGTCACTTGGCTTGGGACTTTCGCTTCTCGTCGCTCTTGCCCTGATCGACGGAAACTTGCGGCGCGAACTGACTGCGACCGTTGCACAGGAAGCGCCAAGCTTCTTCTTCGTCGACATTCAAAGCCACGAACGCGATGCCTTCGAAACCCTGCTGAACACCGAGACGGACAATGCAAACCTGCGCAGCGTGCCGATGCTACGTGGCAGGCTGACTTCACTGAAGGGCGTGCCCTCGAGTGAAATCAAGGCGCCCCCCAATGTCGCATGGATCTTGCGGGGCGATCGAGGCATCACCTATGAAGCCGAGCAGCCGGAAAATGCCGAATTGACCTCCGGCAACTGGTGGCCTGCAGACTATGCGGGGAAACCCCTTGTTTCATTTGAAGATGAAGCCGCAAGAGAGCTTGGTCTCACGATCGGTGATGAAATCACCGTCAATGTGCTCGGACGCGACATCACAGCCGAAATCGCAAACACCAGGAAGGTCGAATGGCGTTCACTTGCCATCAATTTCGTGCTGGTGTTCTCCCCGAACACTTTCGCCGGAGCTCCGCACGCCCATTTGATGACATTGGGTTGGGATGAGGACGTTTCTGCCGATCAGGAGCTTGATATCCTGCGGTCTGTCTCGAGCACATTCCCGACGGTGACGGCGGTTCGCGTCAAAGACGCCATTGCTCAGGTCAATGATCTGGTGGCTCAGCTTGCCTGGGCTATCCGAGGAGCATCTTCCATCACGTTGATCGCAAGCATTCTCGTTCTGGCGGGCGCGTTGGCGGCTGGCAATCGCAGCCGGATCTACGATGCCGTCATCTTGAAGACGCTCGGAGCAACCCGCGGACGGTTGATCCTCGCCTATGCTCTCGAGTACGCGATCCTTGGAATCGTCACGGCGGTCTTCGCGCTCGTTGCCGGAGGCGTTGCGGCATGGTTCGTCATTACGCAGGTCATGGGAGGCAGTTTCGTCATGCTTCCCGCAACAGCCATGACAGCCGCTTTGATCGCTCTTGTGCTCACAGTTGGCTTTGGCCTGATCGGGACATGGAAGGTTCTGGGAGAGAAACCGGCGCCTGTGCTGCGAAACCTGTAGTCGAGCGCGCCGCAGTTTTGCTTAACGAGTTGTTTAGGAAGATCATAAGCCCATGATTTCCCTAAACACTCATTTGCTCTTTGATAGCTTGCACAGTGTCGGTTTCTTGGCTAACCCATTACTAAGCGGTTTTAGCTAAGGGGCCATTTATGCTTAAGTCAAAAGTCAATTTCACTCTCAAGTCAATTACGGCAGCCGCGGCACTCGCTGTCCTGGGCGCTTTTACTCATAGCGCTCCAGCGGTTGCTGAAAGTCCGTTCCACACGGGCGTATGGCAGTTGAACACCAAGGATGGATCGCGCGGTCTTGTTGTCAGCGACTGGCTGGTGTTCGAAGATGGTTTGCCGAAACGCTGGCTTTATCGCCGCGCCGGAACAAACGATGCCAACCAATTCGATTTTTTCACCCGCTCCATCGGTGACAAGGGCTACACGCCGGTCGGCATTCGCGTCTACCGCACCGGCGAACACACGATGAAGTACACCGTGGCGCCAAAGGGCGAAGAAGCCTTTGAAGTCACGGCCGAGCGTCTATCGATTCCGAACTACAAGAATTCCTGTCTGTCCGTCGAAGGCAAGGGCAAGCGGTTTTTTGGCAGCTGGGTCGGCACCGCAGCTTCCCAGCTCAAGAAGCTCAACCTTGGCCGCAACAGCCTCACAATTGACGGCGAAAAGCGAAATGTGACCGTGGAAGAGGTCAGGGTTGGCCGCATGGGCATCGTCGAAAACGGCACACCGATTGGTTTCTTCACCGACGCCGGCGGTGACTATGCCGTGCTGCAGATGTTCAAACCAGGTGTAACCGACGCCCAGATGCGCGATCCGAAGCGGGAAATTCTGGATTTCGCGTCAGAACAAGTGGTTCGCAATCCGCGCGGAGACTGTGACAGACAAATTGCATCACGCCTGAAAGCAATGAAATAGGCGTAAGGGCTTGCGCATATTGGTGGAAACACTGGCAAAGACCAAAATGTTACAGTTTTGTCAGAAAATTCATCTTGTGCTACTATCAGGACTTTCCCATATGTTGAGGGAGTTTTGTTGCATGTAATTTCGCATGCAATTTCGAACCGGAAGGGGAATCACACGACCATGTCGACCTTTAACCGAAATTCACAGGCGTCGTATTCGGTGGCCGGCACTCAGGCCGATGCAGCGATCGATCAGGGCCTGCGCAGCTACATGCTGGGCGTTTACAACTACATGACCCTCGGCCTTGCGCTGACCGGGTTCTTTGCTCTTGGCACCGTCTTCCTGGCAGTCGAACAGACCGCTGGCGGTATGGCTCTGACGCCGCTTGGCCAGGCCCTTTACGGCTCCCCGCTCAAGTGGGTTGTCATGCTCGCGCCGCTCGGCATGGTCATGTTCCTGTCGTTCAAGATCCAGTCCATGAGCGCATCAGCAGCTCGGACGACCTTCCTGGTCTACGCAGCCGTGATGGGCATATCGCTGTCGTCGATCTTCCTGGTCTACACAGGTGGTTCCATCGCCCGCGTGTTCTTCATCACCGCAGCATCCTTCGGTGCGTTGAGCCTCTTCGGCTACACCACCAAGAAAGATCTGTCGGCCTGGGGTTCATTCCTGTTCATGGGCCTGATCGGCATCGTCATCGCGTCGCTGGTCAACATCTTCCTGGCATCTTCCGCCCTGCAGTTCGCCATCTCCGTGATCGGTGTCCTCGTGTTTGCCGGCCTCACCGCCTACGACACGCAGCAGATCAAGGAAATGTACTACGAAGGCGACTCCAGCGAAGTCGCAACGAAGAAGTCCGTCATGGGCGCCCTGCGTCTCTACCTCGACTTCATCAACATGTTCCTGATGCTGCTTCAGCTGTTCGGCAACCGCGAATAAGCTGGACCTTCAGCCAGAAACAAGAAAAGCCCGGCCTGCGCGCCGGGCTTTTTTATTGCGTGCTGCATTGCCTTTCAGGCGTCAATCAACCGCAAGTGCTTCTTCTTTTCCAGAACCTTCAGGACCTGCGCCAGATCGTGGCCACGCTTGAGGATCATTCCTCCGGTCGCAACGACAGAATAGGCACCCTGACGCCGGGCCAGCTTCGGATTTTTCTCAATTCGGTAGAGCGGCATCTCGGAGCTATGGCGGAACACCGAAAAGACGGCTCGTTCGCTCATCAGATCGATCGCATAATCCCGCCATTCACCGTCAGCGACCATGCGTCCGTACAGCTTCAGAATTGTGTTGAGTTCCAGCCGGTTGAAGGCCACCAATGGCTTTGGCAGCGGCGTTGGCTGCGGAGATGGCGTGGCCACGGCAATGCCATGTGAACCACGCTTGGACGCGTTCTCGTCGGTTTCGCTCATTCCGCCTCCTGAACAGGTTCGGTGAGACCTCCAGAGACACCAAGTCAGAGCATTCCCCGCTTCGGCGTCATCTTTCCGTCATGATGCGCAAGTCTTTGCACCTTTGGCAAGTGCAAGGCTTTCAAGCCATTCAAATGGCGTCTTTTTGGCCTTAAAAAAAATCACTATTTTGCCTTATTCCAGCCCTTGGCCAGCCATTTTGGCCACCCATATTGAGATCATACCCTGATGGTCCTGAACACTTGGCTTCGGAACGCATTAGCCCCCCAGCCCCCCGGGGTCAGAGTTGATCGGATCTTGTATTCGCGTACTTGAACATCAGGGCAACTGAAGGGCCGGCCACAAGCCGGCCCTTTTCATGTCTGCTGCTCTTTGGAGCATCTCACCGTAACTTCACGTGGTTTGCCAGCGCAGGAAGTGCCTTGGCGCATGTCGTCCCTTTTTCTTCTCCCTCGTACGGTCGTCCTGCACGATCGCCTGCATGACAATCAATCCGCCTGCGGGTTCTATAGGGCACTGGGCGGAAAACTCGCGGCAAGGTCATCTTACTGCAGCCCCGACACGCCTCACAAACTGACTGTTTACGGCTGGTCTGCCAAAGGCGAGGCATAAGCCCCGACTTCGCCCGACCTCAAGCCTGCATCAATTCAATTCAGCGCACCAGGCGTGCCAAGAACCTGCGGCTCCTGACTACAATCATAGTGACCGGCCATCGTGTCGGCGGCCTGCCGCGCCATCTGGTTCGCGTTCTGATTGGCACGGGCATCAATCCGGGCGATCTGACAGGTTGCCCCGGGAACGACTTGTGTCACGATCAAGATGCTGCCCGGCTTGCCACCCTCCGGGTTGTCGATGAACCAGCGCAGGATCGTTGCAAAGGCCTCACCATCACGCAGACGCCATTCAAGGGTCTCGTTGACCGTGTTGAAATTCGGCAGCGTCTGCTCAGCGGCGCGCTCGCCTTCTGCTCCAATGCCGAAAGACACGAACATGCGCAGATCGCCCTCGGCGACATAGACGGGCATGCCCTTGTATCCGGCACATAACCAGGACCCACCGAATGTTCCCTCGTCAGCCGCAGGTATCTCTTGCACCTGGCAATTGTCCAGCTTGATCTTGGTATAGGCGCTGTCGATGGAGGCAGCCTGTGCGCCGACAGCCAGAATTGCCCAAAAAACAAGGGTTGCTAAAAAGCTCTTCATCTCGGTTTCCTCCTGCAAAGGCTCGGTCCAGCACACTGCGCTTGTTCGCGTAGCAGGCCTGCGACACCCATCATCATATGGTTGCAACGCAACAATAAAGGCTTGCGCTGAAACGATCAGGCTGCAATAGACCCCTCAACAGCCAACAGGAGTCAAGCAGCATGCGTATTGATGCAGTGCCGATCGGCAAGAACCCGCCAGAAGACATCAACGTCATCATCGAAGTTTCGGTCGGCGGCGAGCCGATCAAGTACGAAATGGACAAGGATGCTGGTGCGATGTACGTCGACCGCTTCCTTTACACACCGATGCGCTACCCGGGTAATTACGGGTTCGTGCCGCACACTCTCTGCGGCGATGGCGATCCGATTGATGTTATAGTCGTGAACCAGCGACCAGTCGTCCCCGGAGCAATCATGAACTGCCGCCCCATCGGGGTTCTGATCATGGAAGACGAATCCGGTCAGGACGAAAAGATCATTGCAGTGCCTGGCAACAAGCTGACGCGTCGCTATGAGAACGTCCACGATGTCAGCGACTTGCCGGAAATCACCATGGCCCAGGTCAAGCACTTCTTCGAACACTACAAGGACCTGGAACCTGGCAAGTGGGTCAAGGTAACCGGTATCGAAGGCGTAGACGTTGCCAAGAAGATGATTATGGAGTCGATCGACCGCGCCCAGGCAGACGCCGCCGAGTAACGTCGACTTCCTTTAGAGTTCTTTTGGAGCCGCCGCGGATCAAATCTCTGCTGCGGCTTCAATTCTATCCATGTCTGCGTCGGACAGGCCAAAATGATGGCCAATCTCATGTACAAGCACATGAGACACAATCTCGCCCAGCGTTTCGGGATTTGACGCCCAATAGTCCAGAATCGGACGACGGAACAACCAGATCCGGTTTGGCATCTGATCTGTTACCAGTTCCGCTGCGCCTTCCGTCAGCCCTGCCCCTTCAAAAAGACCCAGAAGATCATGCGGATCTTCAATACCAAGGGCATTGAGCACAGCATCCTCGGCATAGTCCGCCAGACTGACTTGCATGTGTCCGCATTGGGCCAGAATTTCATGCGGGAGGTTGGCAAGGGTTTCGCTCGCCAGGGCTTCGAAGACCTCCAGATCAGGAGCGAAACGATCTGCCCATTCGGTTCTGCGCCCGGGAAGGCTGGACCCCATCGCTCAGCTCCTGTTTTCTTGTGCGGGTGGACATGCGGTTCGGGATTGCATGGCTAAAGATAGGTGATCGCCAGATAGACTAAAAGTCCGACCGCAAAGATCAGCCCCGCTCCGCGTCCGATCCGTGTTCCCCAAACTTCCACCCTGTCGTCTTCATCAAGATCTTGTGCCCCAAAATGATCCTGGGCCCGCTTGGCCATCCGAACGAAGGTCGAGCCAGCAACCGTCTCGCTCTCAGCCTCCACCCGGTCGAGGGATCGCAAGGCCTCGTCACGACGCGCGTCGTCTTGGGAGCGCTTGTCGTTCATGGTCGACGCCCCCCGTGAAACGAAAGTGCAGCCGAGAGCGCTGCCAACAGTGCCAGGCCCGCGGAAGCAACTGCATTCCAACCTGCAAAGGAAAGTCCAAACATTCGCCAGCTCGCCTCGGTGCAGCTGACCACCCGCGTGGACTTGAGTGCTGAAAGCATGTTGGTGGCGTCCGCAGGGCCAGCGCTGCCGCCGCCGCAATCAGACGGTCCAGGCCAGAAGCCCCACTCCGCGCCGGACTGATAGATGCCAAGGCCCGCGCCATAGGCAAAGACCAGCGCAACAACGACCATCATCCCACCCGCAAGCCCGGGTCGGCTGCGGCTCATCAGGAGCAGCCCAAAGACCGTCAGTGGCAATCCGGCATAATAGGGAACACGCTGCTCAAGGCACAATTTACAGGGGACATAACCGCCGATCAGCTGAAAGCCCCAAGCCGTGCAAATCACCGCGAGGCCGGCAACCAGAAGGAGAAGGGCAATAGCCTTCGGTTTGGCAATGCTGGTCATTCCTGAAGCTCCCGCCCTCAAAGCAACTTGATCAATACGAAACCGCCGACCAGAAGCACCACAAACAGGGTAAACATGAGGCCGAGGCGTTTTTCGATAAAGTCACGGATGGGTGGACCAAAGAAATAGAGCAGAGCCGCGACTACGAAAAACCGGATGCCGCGAGACACGATACTCGCCACCAGGAAGATCGGCAGGCTGAGCCCGGCAGCTCCGCTGGCGATGGTGATGACCTTGTAAGGAAAGGGAGTCAGTCCCGCGATAAAGACGAACCACCAACCCCAGGCGTTGAAAATCTCGCTGAAGCTCTCGAACTTGTCGAGATATCCGTAAAATCCGAGGATTGGTTCGGCGACCTGCTGGAACAGAAACGACCCGATCATATAGCCGGCAAGCCCGCCCAGAACCGAGGTCACCGTGCAAAGAAGCGCCAGAAACCAGGCCTTCTCCTTTCGCGCGATAACCATGGGTATCAGAAGAATGTCGGGCGGGATCGGAAAAAATGAGCTCTCGACAAACGACACCGTTCCCAGGGCTGCAGGCGCGCGGGGTCCGGAGGCAAGGGACAAGGTCCAATCGTACAAACGGCGTAACATCCGTTCTCCATAGCCTTTCACCTGCGCAATGTCACCCGCGCAAAACACAGCCGAGAAACACCGCACCAATAGCGGTTTTTCAGGCAACTTTACACAGGGCGAAGGAAAGCGTCCGGAAGGCATTGACGCCGGACAGCCGCTGGCTATTATCGCGCCACCTTGACGCTGCCCCTCTGGCGGAATTGGTAGACGCGCGGGATTCAAAATCCCGTTTCTTCGGAAGTGCCGGTTCGATTCCGGCGGGGGGCACCACATTTCTGTAATTTCACAATATTTATTTGAATACCTTGTAAAACTACCCACATCTCCGTCTTCATTGTTCTCTTAACAAAATCAATTTGAACCCAGGTGCGCGGGCTGATCGCCATCGTGTTGGACAAATCATTGGGCGTCACGCAGGGGTCCCTTACCCAGAATTTGGGCATCATGAGATACGCTCGAATGTGGGACGTCCGAGGGAAGTCATCTTGCCCGGGGCCGAGACGCCGATCCGGCTCTCGGTTCTCTGATTTTTCAGGGTACGTGATCTTAGCCTTTCCCTGATGACCGACTTCCAGCGGCCCATGAGCGTTTCCGCGCGCGCTCTGGTTATATCCGGAGCTCTTTTACCAGGTCATGCGGCCATGGTAGTGTCGCAAACTTTTGCTCCGTCGGTTCCAATGCGCATGTTGCGGTTTAGGAGGAGGTCCTCCGCTCAGATTTTCCAAGTGTGTAGCGTCGATCAGTTTCAAAGGCAGCCGGTTCCCGAAGGACGTGGTTGTGTTCGCCGTTTTCTTCTATGTCCGTTATGGGGTTTCCTACCGGGATCTGGAAGAAATCATGGAAGAACGCGGTGTTGATCTGGACCACACAACACTGAACCGCTGGGCCGTTCGATACAGCCCAGCAATTGCTGCAAAGGCCAAAGCCAGAAAGCGGCCCGTGTGTTCATCCTGGATGAATGGACGAAACCTACGTCAAGGTCCGAGGTAAATGGGTTTATCTCTACCGTGCGGTCGACAAGCACGGAGATACGGTCGATTTCATGCTGTCAGAAACCCGTGATGAAGCGGCGGCAACGGCGTTTTTCACTATGTCCATCGAGAACAACGATTTGCTCAAGAAGGTTGTCATGGACAAAAGCGGAGCCAATCTGGCGGGCCTGCGATCAGCTTCTGACGTTTTGCGACTATCCCGGAGAGGTCGATGTCACCAACAACACGTCCGAGCGAAAGCTCCGTCCATGCGTCATCCAGCGAAAGGTGACAAACGGATATCGCGCCATGTGCCCCCCAAGCCGAGGCGAACATACGCACGACCGTCGATACCGCCCGCTTAAAGGCGCAAACCCCTTCCAGGTCATCAAATCCGTCCTGACATAGCCCGAGAAAAGCACCGGAAATCACGAATTAAGGGGTGGGTAATTACGCCCCGGTCATTGCCCTCTGCTTCCAGTGTTGCGGATCACAGTCTTCATTCGTCGGAAACTGCCATCTGTCTGGCAGGCACTGATTGGTGCCGGTGCTTCAGGTAATATGGAGAAGCAATTCGATGACTTTTAAAAAAATCCCAATGGCCGCAGCCTCTTTTCTGATGATGAGTTTTGCGGCACTGACGCCGAGCCAAGCCTCCGCCGAAACGGCCGTGACGGTAAGCGATCTAAACATGCGCAGCGGCCCCGGCACAAGGTTTTCCGTAGTCCAAGTCCTGGACGAGAACACTTCTGTAAAAGTTCACGGTTGCACAGCAAGCGCCACTTGGTGCGATGTCGGCTACGGATACAAGCGCGGCTGGGTTTCCGCACGCTATTTGAACGTAAAATACAACGATCGGCTAGTGGTCGTGACCCCGACGGTAAGCGCTGCCATCGGCATTTCGGTGATCAAATTCCCGAACGGTCATCATGGAGGGCACAACGGTGGTCAGCACGGCAATCACGGTGTTTTCAATTCGTTCAAGGTTGTCGGCAAGACGGCCGTCGGTTGCACGGGCAAGGGATGCGGCGCGGTAAATATCCGGCCGGGCAAGACAGGCGTTACAGTCGTCGGCTGTTCCGATGGGAGCTGTAAAGGGGTCAACGTCAAGAAAAACAGGCGCGGCAAACTGAAGGTAAAAAAATTCAGCTTTGGACGGGGCGCCGATCACTCACAGAAGGTAGCGCAGTCGCGCAATGCCTCAGGTTCTCGCGAGGCCAAAGCCGGCGGTAGGTTGCGCAGCATCGAATATTCCCGAATCTCGCGTAAGTCCGCCGACGCAGGTAAGCGCCGGAGGTGAGGCCGGAAACAACTTGTCGATCGAAAGGCGCGAAACCCTTCGCGCCTTTCGCTTCTTCTCGCTTTTGATGAAAGTTGCGACATGCCTATGGCGTGGTTCTGTTGAAAACTTTAGTTGTGTTCAGGTGATTGCCAACTTGTTTTGCCCGCAAGGTGCCGCGCTTTTGACGGATTTCAGACGTTCATCTCGCCGGTGCAGCCCTGTCATAAGCCGAATTGGCTATGCCTAGACCAGCAGCGAGGCGGGGCTCGTTTGAGCCTCAGTTTTGTCCCCACACTTCCAGCTTCTGATTACTTCATTTATTTTAGCGCCCGCTCTTCGTGAGCGGGCGTCTTTTTTCCTGTCGAGCCCACCATCGGATGAGAGCCGCTGCAGGTCCACCCTGGGGTCGCTCGATCAACAGGACCCGAAAATCTCAAATCAGCTACACCCGCGGCTCCTGCGCGTCAGAATGCATTTGCCAAAGCTTCTCTCTAGAAGTGGTTTCTGGCCCAAGGTTTACTGAAGCCAACTCTTCATCCGTTATGCCTGCGAAATCATCAGCACACAGCGAGAAGTAATATTCACGTTTCTTATCGATCCATAGCGCCGCCAAATCTTCACTATCGAAATCATCCAAGCCGATTTCGGCTAGAGCAGAATCTGGTAATTCTTGGAAACGAGCCATATTCAAATTCATAATGAGGTGGAAGCGTCGCGTATCTTGCCACATTGAACCTAAAGCACTATTCCTATCATTTTCATCACGCCATAGGCGCTCCAAACCCATTTCTTTGGCCCAGATGTCCAAGTGACCGCTCTTTGCAGCAACAAGAAGTTGATTTTTCCGTAGAGATAGTAAATTTTTCACTCGACTTGGCAATTTTCCAAAAAAAGGATCAATGTCTATAGAACGCCTCAAGGATATTCGCTCCCGAGCCGCAATATTATAATATTTTGCTTTTTTAGGCTCAGCTGCTTTCGCGGCAATTAAGTCAACAATGTCCACCTTATTAATTGTATTTGGTGAGTTGTTCGTGCACCTTCTATGAAAGGCACAGAAGATCCTTCGAAAGACGTTCTTTTTTTGTGCACATGCACCGTTTCCAAAACATGATTGCTTGATTTATGGATTAATGCTGTTGAAGCTTTAACGACCATCTTCCACCCTCGCCTCTGCAAAAAAATCTGTCACTTTAGTTGTAAAATACGATAGCATTGGGATTTAGATCTAAATGTAATATTTGGAACTGCTCTTCTAAAAAAAGATCGTTGGGATTCTGTTGCAAACTTTTGCTCTGTCGGTTCCCTTTTTGGGTGTTGCGGTTGGCGTTGTTGCATCAGTAGGATTGGTGGCCTACCTGACCGTCGTTATCTGCATTCTGAAGTTCCGTGAATGCCGTTCAAACACCACGCCTCCCGCCGGCACAAGATTGCGAAATCCAGGCTTCGTATGACGAACTGGGCCGAGACCACCCCCACCGCGCGGGATCTGGATGTTTTGGCGTTCAAGGCCCATGGCCACATGGCCTGCCAAAAGAGCACCGGATATAACCACAGAACGCGCGCGGAAACGCTCATCGGCAGCTGGAAGTCGGTCATCAGGGAAAGGCTAAGATCACGTACCCTGAAAATCAGAGAACCGAGAGCCGAATCGGCGTCTCAGTCCCGGGCAAGATGACTTCCCTCGGACATCCCACGTTCGAGCGTATCTCATGATGCCAACAGTCTGGGTAAGGGACCTCTGCGTGACACCCAATGATTTGTGCAACACGATTCCGGCGGGGGGCACCAGCTTTCAGATCGCAACCCGTTATCTCGAAGCACGGGCTTGCCGTCTTCCCCAAGCCATATTTCACCATTTGCTTACGACGATTTTCGAATTTGCTTTGGCAGACCCAAAATCGCGTTCCGGATTTGGCGCTTAACGCAAAAGTGATTTATTTCGGATAAGCAATCCCGACTGACAACAGCGCTGATCGGGGAAAGAAATGGCTGTCGTGGAGCAAAAACGGGAAAACCTGACAGACATCGAGCCAGTCGAAACGTTTGACGAAGCTACCTCTACCGTTGCCGACATTGCTGATCCCGTGGATGACACGGGCCTCTTTACGCTCGCCCGATTGACCAAGGACACGCTTCAGCCGTCACCGATCAACCCCGACTGGATCCTCGAAGGCAACCCGGAAGCAAAGGTGCGCAATCTCTCGGTCATGAGCCGTGGCTGGGCAACCACCGATCACTGGTCTTGCACGGCTGGCAAATTCCGCTGGCACTACGCCTGGGACGAGACTGTCATGTTTCTTGAGGGCGAGGTCGTCATTACCGATGATGAAGGTCAGGTCTATGTTGGCCGTCCCGGCACCAGCCTTTTCTTTCCGGCAGGCTCTTCGGCAACCTGGGTGGTTCCCCGGTATATCCGCAAGATCGCCTTCAACCAGCGACCCGTGCCGGCATATCTTCACATCCTCGCGCGCGGCGCAAACAAGGTCTTCAAGCTCCTCGGGCTGCCGACCATGCCATAAGACTTGGCAACAGGACCATGGCCTGCAACCTGCGCGGAAGATGAGCAGGCGTTCTGGACAGGTCATTGCCCCTTGGCTAGTGTCGACCCATGAGCAGTTCGCCCAAAGAAATCGAGCTTAAGCTCGAAGTGCCGCCACAAGCACAGGAATCCCTGCGCAAATCTCCTCCGCCAGAAGGCTTCACGGCCTCCCGGGCGGTGACGAAAACGCTCCAATCAATCTATTTCGATACAGCCGATCAGGCCCTGAGAAAGGCCCGCATATCGCTGCGTGTCCGCAAGGTGGGCCAGAGCTGGGTGCAAACGGCCAAAATCGGCACAGGTGTCATTGGCGGAATGTCATCAGCCGTTGAGGCGGAACATCCCGTGGCTGGCCGGGCAATCGATCTGACCGTCATTGAAGATCCGCAAGTCCTGCGCCACCTCGTTGAAACCATCAACGGCGCACCATTGGCTGAAACTTTTGAAACAGTCATCAAGCGCACCACTCGTATCCTGACGGCCGAAGATGGCAGTCGCATTGAAGTCGCCTTTGACGTGGGAGATATCAAGGCGGGAAAGCGCTCGGCTCCCCTCGCCGAGGTCGAACTGGAGTTGCTGGAAGGCGCAAGCGGCAACCTCTACGCCGCAGCTCAAGGTCTTCTGGAAGATACACCCTTCCATTTTTCGCCCTTTAGCAAGGCAGAACGTGGCTTCCGTCTCGCCGACGGCGAGAGCTCTGGCGCAGAAGCGCCGAGCCTCGCCAGGAAGGTCGAGTTGACGGCTTCCGAAAGCGTCGAACATGCGTTCAGGAGCGTTCTGAGATCCTGCCTCGAGCAGATCGCCCATAACCGAATGGCGTTGCTCGCAAACGACGATCCGGAAGGCCCACATCAGCTGCGCGTCGGCTTGAGGCGGCTGCGAAGCGCCTTTCGACTATTTCGTCCAGTGATCAATCCGCTAACATTTCGACCATTGGACGCAAGCGCGCGTACATTGGCCAGGAAAGTCGGTGAGTTGCGCGATCTCGATGTGCTTGCGAGCGAAATCGTAGCCCCCCTTTCAGATCATGCGCCGCAGAACATGTCCCTGGATCCCTTGCTGAAACATCTGGCAAAAATCCGCAGCAGCTGCCGAAAAGAGCTGATCGACCATCTGCAGTCGACCGAAATCAACGAATTTCTGTTCTCTCTCGCCGCCTATACGGAAGGACGCGGATGGCTGGATGCGGAAAATTTCGACCAGACCACGTTGCTCGCAGCGCCTGTCTCGACCTTTGCGCGCAAGGCGCAGAACAAGCAATGGCGCAAGGTTTCGAAACACGGCTCGGGCATCGAGAAGATGTCGATTCCAGAACGTCATGAGATGCGCAAGGCACTCAAGAAGCTTCGGTACGGGATCGAGTTTTTCAGTTCGCTCTATCCAAAGGCCGAGGTCAAACCGTTCCTGAAGCGTATGAAAAAGCTCCAGGACATCTTTGGCTATCTGAACGATGTCGCAATGGCAGAAAAGCTGCTTGATCTTCCCAGCGCCAAGGGCGCCGGCGTCTCTGACACCTCTCTTGCGATGGGCTTTGCAATCGGCTGGCATGACGCCCAGGCGTCGCAAATGTGGCGCCACGCAAAGGACTACTGGGCAGAGACGAAGGCTGCTCCGAAGTTCTGGCGCTAACGGCCTGCCCGCATCACCGAAAGGTCAGCTCTCGATCAGCAGTTGGATTCGGTCCGCTGCCATTCGGGTCCGAGTGTATTGGATCGGCTTGCCTTCAGCATCCACGTTCGTGCTCTCAACGATCAGAACCGGCTGCCCCTGGGGAATTTGCAGGAACGCAGCATCCTGCGCATCGATCAGCTCCGCGCTGACGCGCGTCTCAAGACGGCGGTAGTCATCAAGGCCACATTGCCGGAGCGCCTTGGTGAATGATCCAGTCTCGGCGTAAGCGGCCACCAGCCCTGGAAACCTTGCCTGTTCGAACCAGCTTGTTGCGACCAGAACCGGATTTCCATCGACAACGCGCAGCGTTTCGATCCGTATCAGCTGTGCCCCATGTGGCACTTTGAGTTCAGTCGCCAAAAGAGCGTCCGCGTCTTCCAGCGCAGATCCGATCATCCGCCCGCTGGGCGTTTTGTGCTGCCCTGAAACGATCTCCGAGAACCGCGTTCGACTGCCAATCGGATAGTTTATCGGTGCCGCCGCGACAAAGGTTCCCCGACCCTGGTCAGCGCGTAGAATCCCTTCATTGACCAGAACCGCAATCGCCCGGCGCACCGTATGGCGATTGACGTCAAACCGCGCCGCGATATCCGCCTCTGTCGGAAGCTTGGAGCCGGTCACGAAGGTTCCCGAGCTGATTTCAGCTTTCAGCCATTCGGCAATCTGCCGCCAAATGGCGATCCCCGCGCCGCGATCGATTTTCATCTGCTTCGTCATGTCTTCGTCATCAAACCCGACTAGCAAGGTGTCAATTCAAAAATTCGTCTATACAAATAGACAATCTATTGTATGACTCAAGCCTCTTCGTTAGCTCGCCACGAAAAAGGTCGAAAGACATGTCCGAAGAAACCACGGCTCCACTGCCCAAAAGCCCGGCCGATCAAACCACCGCACGTCGGCAGGAAATCATGGCAGTGATGGCTGAAGCCCCGACTCCTGCGCTCGCAAAAACATTTGAAAGCTACCCGGATCACCCCTCCCACGACCTGGTTCGCGGGCCCGAAACAGGTCTTGTAATGGTCCGCGGTCGGATGGGCGGCACCGGCAGTGCCTTCAACCTCGGTGAAGTGACAGTGACCCGCTGCGTCGTGCGCTTGGCAACCGGTGAAACCGGAAGCTCTTACATTCTCGGCCGACACAAGCAGCATGCTCTTCAGGCGGCCATTCTGGACGGTCTTTGGCAGAACCCCGATCACCGGCAAAAGGTCGAAGACCTCATTGTTGCACCACTCCAAAACAGCAGCCGCCAAAAGCAGGAAGAGATCAAGGCCGAAACAGCGGCGACAAAGGTCGACTTCTTCACCATGGTTCGTGGAGACGATTGATGAACACCGAAACAATCAACACGCCTGCTGCGAGCCCTGCTGCGCGTCTGGCCGCAGGTTTTTCAGATCCCGTTCACGAGGCACAAAACTGCTTCCGAAAAGTGATGCAGGCCATGGCCCGGCCCGGAACACTGCAAACGTTCGAGCCTGGTCTGACGGACCTGCCCGGACCGCTCACAGCAATGGGCGCTGCTGTCGCACTTACCTTGCTCGACTATGACACCCCTGTCTGGCTGGATCCGGCTCTGGCCAAGTCGCCAGACGCAGTCAGCTTCCTCCGTTTTCATACTGGCGCGCCCATTGTGGACGTTCCGGTTGAAGCCGCCTTCGCACTAGTCAGCGAGCCCGAACGGTTGACCGGCCTCGGCAATTTCGCGCAGGGAACGCCTGACTATCCTGACCAGTCCGCAACCCTGGTTCTCATGAACCAGACTTTCGGCAAGGGGGCTTCGCTCAAGCTCAAGGGACCGGGCATCAAGGATGTCGCCCGCTTCAGCACTAGCCCCGTGCCGACGACCTTTTGGGATCAGGTTCAGGCCAACAACGCACAGTTCCCACGCGGCGTGGACGTGATTTTCACCGGCGAGACACAAATCGCGGCTTTGCCACGCTCCACTCAACTCACCCGACCGGAGGCCTGAGCCATGTACGTTGCAGTAAAGGGCGGTGAGAAGGCAATCCGCAATGCCCATAAGCTTCTGGCCAAACGTCGGCGGGGAGACACCTCGGTTCCATCGCTGACAGTGGATCAGATTGCCGAACAGCTGGCGCTTTCGGTCGCCCGCGTGATGTGCGAGGGCTCTCTTTACGATGAAGGTCTTGCCGCGCTCGCGATCAAACAGGCCCGCGGTGACCTCATCGAAGCTGCCTTTCTCATCAGGGCCTACCGCACGACCCTGCCCCGTTTCGGCTACTCGGAAACCCTCGACACCGCCAAAATGCTGGTCGAGCGGCGTATTTCAGCCACTTACAAGGATCTTCCGGGCGGCCAGCTGCTTGGACCAACCTTCGACTACAGCCACCGTCTGCTCGATTTCGCCATGGCCGCCGAGGATGAAGGTGCGCTTGATGCAGTGGAAAGCGAAACGCCTTCGGATGAAGGCATGCCGCGGGTCACGGACCTTCTGAGCGACGAAGGCCTGATGGAAGCAGACCCGCTTCCCGAAGCCAGCGAGACCGTTGGCGATCTCACCCGCGAACCGCTGTCGTTCCCGGCTGATCGCGATCTGCGCCTTCAAAACCTGGCGCGCGGCGACGAGGGCTTCCTGTTGTCATTGGCCTACTCCTCACAACGCGGATATGCCCGTACCCACCCCTTTACCGGTGAGATCCGCTACGGCGAGGTCGAAGTGGAGTTTTTCGCCGAGGAGCTTGGTTTCAACGTCAAACTCGGCGCGATCAAAGTGACTGAGTGCCAGATGGTGAACCAATTCTCGGGCTCGGCCAAGTCGCCGCCGAAATTTACCCGTGGTTACGGTCTCGTCTTCGGCCAGGTAGAGCGAAAAGCCATGGCCATGTCCATGGTCGACCGCGCTCTGAGGTGGGAAGAACTCGGTGAAGAACAGACCGCCCCCGTGCAAGACACGGAATTCGTCCTGTCCCACTCCGACAACATCCAGGCCACTGGCTTTGTCGAACACCTGAAACTGCCGCATTACGTGGATTTCCAGGCTGAACTAGATCTCGTACGCCGGATGCGTGCGGAGTGGTTCGCTGCGCGCGATCAGCAGGATCCATACGCGCAAACCGATCTCGAGACGGGAAAGGAGGCCGCAGAATGACCCTCCCAGAATCCACATCCATCGCGCCCGATGAAGGCAGTTACAACTTCGCCTACCTCGACGAACAAACCAAGCGCATGATCCGCCGCGCAATCCTCAAGGGGATCGCCATTCCCGGCTACCAGGTACCTTTCGCCTCACGCGAAATGCCCATGCCGTACGGCTGGGGCACCGGCGGCGTTCAGGTCACCGCTGCGATCCTTGGCGCGGACGATACGCTGAAGGTCATTGACCAGGGCTCAGACGACACCACCAACGCAGTCGCCATCCGTGGCTTCTTCGAAAAGACCGCTGGTGTCGCCACGACCACCAGCACAGAGGACGCAAGCATCATTCAGACCAGGCACCGGATTCCGGAGATGCCACTGAGCGCCAATCAGATCCTTGTCTTTCAGGTTCCGATTCCCGAGCCGCTCCGGTTCCTCGAGCCGCGCGAGACCGAAACCCGCAAGATGCATGCGCTGGAAGAATACGGCTTGATGCATGTGAAGCTCTATGAAGACATTGCCAAGAACGGCCACATCGCAACGACCTATGCGTATCCCGTCGAGGTCAACGGCCGTTATGTGATGGATCCTTCGCCAACGCCGAAATTCGATAATCCGAAGATCGACAACATGGAAGCGCTGCAGCTCTATGGCGCGGGCCGGGAAAAGCGGATCTATGCCATCCCGCCCTACACCAAGGTCAAAAGCCTTGATTTCGATGACTATCCGTTTGAGGTCCAGTCCTTCGACAAACCCTGTGCTCTCTGCAACGCCGAAGGCGTCTATCTCGACGAGGTCGTTCTGGATGACAAGGGCGGGCGCATGTTCGTCTGCTCCGACAGCGATCATTGCGAGGAAAGACGAGCAAATGGACATCTCGGCCCCATGGCCGCCGACCCCGCCGCCACGCTGCTGTCCGGTGGAACCGAGGAGAAGGGCCAATGAGCGATCAGAACAATCAGGAGCCGCTGCTGCAGGTGCATGGCGTCACCCGCTATTATGGCGACCGCATCGGCTGCAACGACGTGGACTTCCAGCTCTGGCCCGGCGAAGTGCTTGCCATTGTTGGCGAAAGCGGATCAGGCAAGACCACGCTGCTCAACTGCCTGTCGACCCGGCTTGCACCAACTGCTGGCGCCATTGAATACCGCATGCGCGACGGCTCCATGCGCAACCTCTATGAGTTGAGCGAAGCCGAACGGCGCCTGCTCATGCGCACCGATTGGGGTTTCGTCCATCAAAACGCTGCAGACGGACTACGCATGACCGTCTCCGCTGGCGCCAATGTCGGCGAACGATTGATGGCCGTCGGTCAACGTCACTACGGGAAAATCCGCGAAACGGCGACGGACTGGCTCGACCGGGTTGAAATCACCGCCGACCGCATTGATGACGACCCGCGCGCCTTCTCCGGCGGTATGCGTCAACGGCTTCAGATTGCCCGCAATCTGGTCACCCACCCGCGGCTCGTGTTCATGGATGAGCCGACCGGCGGCCTCGACGTATCCGTTCAGGCACGGCTGCTCGACATGCTGCGACGGCTGGTCAGCGAACTTGGCCTGTCCGTCATCATCGTTACCCACGACCTTGCTGTGGCCCGACTCTTGTCCCACCGCATCATGGTCATGCGGCATGGGGCAGTCATCGAGACCGGTCTGACCGATCAGGTGCTCGATGACCCGCGCGAGCCGTATACGCAGCTTCTCGTCTCTTCCATTCTCCAGGTCTGAGGTCAGTCATGCCAGTCCGTCTTTATCTGAACACCGTCGGCAAGACCTTCACAATGCATCTGCAGGGCGGCACATCGATCCCGGTCGTGTCCAACGTCGACTTTGCCGTTGAAGCCGGAGAGTGCGTGGTTCTCGGAGGTCCCTCAGGTGCCGGCAAGAGTTCAATACTCAAGATGATCTTCGGCAACTATCGCTGTGACGAGGGTCAGATCCTGATCACCTGCAACGACGAAATCGTCAACATCGCAGACGCAGCCCCGCGCCAGATCCTCTCGTTGCGCCAGGACACGATCGGCTATGTCAGTCAGTTCCTCAGGGTCATCCCCAGGGTATCGGCAACAGAGGTTGTTGCTGAACCATTGATCGCCCAGGGGACGAGCGAAGAGACAGCCCTTGCCAAGGCACGCGATCTCCTGAACCGACTCAATGTGCCCGAACGACTTTGGAACCTGCCACCCGCGACCTTTTCAGGCGGCGAGCAACAGCGCGTGAACATCGCTCGCGGATTCATTGCTCATTACCCGATACTGCTTCTCGACGAGCCAACTGCCTCGCTTGATGCAGTGAACCGGTCAGTGGTGGTAGAGCTGGTCGATGAAAAGAAAGCTGCCGGTGTTGCAATGCTCGGCATTCTGCATGACCAGGATGTTCGCGATCGCATCGCCGACAGGATTATCGACGTCACCGCATTCAAGATCGCTGCATAAAGACAGTTTCACGAACCCCTGTCACAGGATCGACATGAGAGCCGCTTAGGTCGATGATGCCGATCCTGCCTTCTCCGCAATCAACGCTGTTCGAGCCTATCGATGCGCTACGCACTTTATTTCGCTGCTCCTGCTAATGACCCGCTGATGCAACTTGGCAATCTATGGCTCGGCCGCGATCCATTCACGGGCCAGGCCTTAGACCAGCCATCGCTCAACGCAATGAGCAGTGAACGTTTTCAGGAACTCACGACAGAGCCTCGACGCTATGGTTTCCACGGCACACTAAAAGCGCCTTTCGCGCTTCAGGGCGGGACAACGGTCGATGAATTGGTAGCAGCCTGTGCTGCCTTTGCTGCCGAATCGGCTTCGTTTGCGCTACAAGGCCTGTCGGTCAATCGCCTCGGGCAGTTTCTGGCATTGACGCCAAATGCCGCCGAACAAGACTTGTCAGCCTTCGCAGCGACCTGCGTTCGTCGGTTCGAACCATTCCGCAAACCACTGTCCGAAAGTGATCTCGAGCGGCGCCGCAAAAGCGGTCTTACGCCGGACCAGGAACACAAGCTCGTTGAATGGGGCTATCCGTATATCTTCGAGGACTTCCGTTTTCACATGACCTTGAGCAACAAGCTTGAGAACGAAAAGGAAGCGGCAACACTCGAGGCCGCGGCCAGAGCACACTTTCAAGACCTGACGGATCGGCCGCGGCAGGTCGAAAGCCTAGGCCTCTACTGCGAGGCCGAACGCGGCGCGCCCTTCTTGGTTCACACCATCTTCCCGCTGACCGGCACACAAACGCCGGATCAATCTCTTTCCAAATGCCGAGGTTCAAAATGAGCGCCACTCCAGGCACCTTCAAGAACGCCCGTCTCGTCCTGCCAGACAGCGTCATGGACGGCGCACTCAAGATCGAAGACGGCAAGATCGCTGACATTTCAGCCTCGAGCACAGTCGTAGGTCACGATCTAGAGGGCGATTACCTGATCCCCGGCCTCGTCGAGCTTCATACAGATCATCTGGAAGTCCACTACGCACCGCGACCAAAAGTTCGCTGGAACCCCGTCTCCGCGGTTCAAGCCCATGATGCGCAGATCGCCTGCGCCGGCATCACAACGGTTTTCGACGCCCTTCGCGTCGGCATGGACGAAGATGCCGATTTACGTGCCGCCGATATGCGCCAACTTGCAGACGCCATCGATACGGGGCAGGCTGAAAACCGGCTGCGAGCTGATCACTTCATTCACTTGCGTTGCGAAGTCTCGGCTCCAGACGTTCTGGATGCCTACTCGGTATTCGAGGGCGACGACAAAATTCGCCTGATCTCTCTGATGGACCACACGCCAGGCCAACGGCAGTTCATGTCGCTTGATGCCTACAAGGTCTACTACCAAGGTAAAAAGGGCTTTTCCGACGAGCAGATGAACGCCTTTATCAAGGCACGTCAGGAGCGCGCAGGCGACATCGCTCCGGAGAACCGCAAAAAAATCGCAGCAGACGCTCATGGTCGCGGCATCGCCATCGCCAGCCATGACGATGCCTCACTTGACCATGTTGGCGAAGCCATTGATCTGGGCACCAGCATCGCTGAGTTTCCGACCACCGTGGAAGCAGCCCGTGCATCTCACGACGCCAATATGGCCGTGCTGATGGGCGCCCCGAACGTGGTGCGAGGCGGTTCTCACTCGGGAAATGTCTCGGCTCGCGAACTTGCCGAGGCGGGCTGCCTTGATGTGCTGTCTTCCGACTATGTTCCGGTGTCACTGATCCAGGCTGCTTTCCAGCTTGCGGACGACGTCGAGGCAATCAGCTTACCCAAAGCCGTTGCGATGGTCACATCTACCCCAGCCAACACGATAGGCCTGACAGATCGCGGCGCCCTCGAAGTCGGGCGACGTGCAGATCTCGTTCAAGTTCGCATGGTCGGCAATGTGCCGATCGTCCGTGGCGTCTGGCGCGAAGGCCGCCGCGTTGCCTGAGGCACCACAGAGCAACAACCCAGGCAAGGTCGGCCCTGGCCGCCTTGTCTTGGTCGTCGGCCCCAGCGGAGCCGGCAAAGACACGCTGCTGGACGGCCTCCGCGCTCGGCTCAAGGATCAGGCCGATGTGCAATTTGCCCGCCGCGCGATCACACGGAAGGCGGATGCCGGCAGCGAAGATCATGACAGTCTCAGCCAGAAGGAATTCGACCATCTGGTCAAGACCGGCAATGTGGCGCTTGCCTGGTCAGCGCATGACCTGGGTTATGTCATTCCGGTTCGCTACGATGATGAGATCCGGGCTGGCGGAACGGTAATCGCCAATGGCTCTCGCCGCGCCCTGCCGCATGCTTTCGCCAAATATCAAAACGTCGCGGTTCTTCTGATCACCGCTCCAATCGAAGTGCTTGCAGAACGGCTGGCGAGTAGGGGCCGTGAAAGCCGTGAAGCCATCGAGAAGCGGCTGAAACTTGCAGATCTGGACGTCAGCGAAAGCGAAAACCTGGTCCGGATCGAGAACACCGGAACGGTTGAAGACGGTGTTGATAAAATCATCCGGCAGCTCGATTTCTAGATCAGGTTCAACCAACTCTGCCATTCAGACTCTGAGCCAGAGGAAATAGATTTTCCTGGCAGGTGCTCTGCCAAGCAGCATCCTATTCCGGCAAAGCTTCCGTCTAGTTCTTCTTCCG
Organism: Roseibium sp.; assembly: GCF_039982295.1. Lineage (GTDB taxonomy): Bacteria > Pseudomonadota > Alphaproteobacteria > Rhizobiales > Stappiaceae > Roseibium. The sequence continues at coordinate 299,205 of NZ_JBDWYP010000064.1, read as the reverse complement.
TCCGAAGGATCCGAGCAGACCGGAAGGCAGACCGAACCCGTCTTCAACGGCTTTCAGAATTTCCTGATCGTCAACCTCACCCTCAATCACCTTCTGAACGTCGATCTGGGTCTTGCCGCCAGTTGCACGGCTGATCGCCTCATTAGCGGCATCGACCAACGCCTCATCCGGTTTCCCGCCTTTCAGGATTTTGGACAGCTCGCCACCCATGGACTGCAGCTGTTTGTAGGCCGCCTCGGGGTTCTCCAGGATTCCCTGGATATCCGGATAGATCTGAGGGTTTGACCAGGGGCCCTTCACGACGATGGGCACACCCAGCCCCGCCATCTGCTTTTCGGCACCCTTCTTGCGCGGGGTCGGAGCCTGCCCTTCCAGGGTCGGCACGATCTTCGGTTCAACGCGCCAATCGAGCGTCTTTGAAGGCAGGTTCGTGGCACCCTGACCGCTCATGCGCACAAGCGGGCCAACGAGGGAAATGTCGCTGGTCGTCGCGATACCATTGGTGACGTCGAAAGAAGCTGACAGCGAGCTGAAGTCGGTCTTCTCCGCCGAGGAAGACTGCCAACCAAGAAGCGTCTCAACCGAGAGACCCCGTACAAGCTTTGGAATATTGACGCCACGGATCGCACCGTCAGCAAAGCTGTAAGATGCAGTTCCGTTGAGGCCTTCCACCATCGCTTTTTCCGACCACCCTGCGGTTGTCACATCAAGCGCAATGTTTGCCTTGCCCTCAAGCCATTCGAAATCAGCCGCATCATGGAGCACCGGATAACCATCCAAGTCGCTGAGAGCAAATTGAGCGCTGACCTGAGCGGCATCTCCAGCCCCGTTCACACGCACGGCTCCGCTACCGCTTCCCCCATAGAGGCGCAAGGTCTTCAGGTTCGCGTCAAGCACACCATTCTTGATCGTCGCGTCCAGTGCACTCTCATCAATCTTGATCTTGTCCCAGCGGATTTCCTTGGTCGTGATCGCAAAGTCGACATCCGCCGCTTTCAGACCCGAGAAGTCGATTGGGGCATCGCTCCAGGCTGATCCCGGCTGACTGTTTGCTGTGCCACCGCCTGATCCAGAAGATGCTGCGCTCCCGGACCCGTCAGATCTCCCCGGAGCAGATTCCAGATAAGGGTCAAGCACCAGCGCATTCAGCGAGAGCTTTGCGACCACATCCGGCCGATCTGCCAATGTGATCCGGCCGCTGGCCGACCCGGATGTTTCATCCAGAGTAAATCGCGTCTCGTCAAAGCGTATGGTATCGCCCGCAACGGCGAAGACCCCAGACGCCTTGAACCCCTGGAGACCATTGCCTGCCTCGACCGGCTGCCCCATCCAGGCCATCAGATCTCGCAGGCTTGCCGTCTCGACGGAAACCGCGCCTTCAAGACCTCCGACACCCGAGGCGCTGCCTTCATACCCTGCACTGAGCTTGGTGCCCTTCACCTTGACAGACACTGGCGCAGATCGCCCATCGAGCAAAGGTGCCGGCGTGGCACTTCCTGTGACCGTGAAGGCCTCTCCACGCCAGGAAAGCCCGCCGCGCAGGTTGGCCTTCTCATCCAGACCATTCAGATCCAGCTCAAGCGCGATGTCCTTGATTTCATCGGCCGATACATCGCCTCCGACCGCATCAGCAAGACCCAGACCGGACACCTCGCCGCCCACCACGCGGGCAGAGCCCCTGACATCGAGTGCCGCAAGGAGCGCCTCAGCTGTATCACCTGAGGCTTCAAAGGTAACATCACCAGCAAGCTGCCCCTTCGCCGGTAAAGACTGTCCGGCAAGTGTAAGCAGATCTTCCAGGTTGCTCTCACGCAGGATAATCCGGCCAGCAACCTGCGGAACATCGCCGCCGAGGTTCGCCTCAACATTACCGTCAAGCCCGAGACTGCCGACGCTTGCCGTCAGATCGGAAAGAGACAGGGCGGTTTCATCGCCCGTGATTTTGGCAAAAATCGAAAATGATCCGGGATCATTGGCAAGCGTTGTTCCCAAAATCGCAGCAAAACGCTGCAAGGACGGCCCTTGACCCGTTACAGCGACATCCGCCCAAATCGGATCCAGTCCAGCCTGACCGGCGACGCCCAGGCTGCTTTCATCGACCGTCAACATCAGGTCCATCGGAATGCGCGCACCGGCAGCAAATCCCAGAGGATTTTCCAATGTACCCTTCAGCCCCATCGGCTTTTCCTGCCAGACGAAAGTGGTGTCGAGCGAAACCTCACCCTCGAGATCCGGCGCCATCAGCGTCAAATTCAGATTAGAAACTTCGTGTCGTTGTTCGGCGTTCCGGTCGTGATACAGCACCGTACCGTTCTCGATATCGAGACGATCTATCCCGATCCGCTTGAGGAAATTCGCATCAGAAGATCCCGCGACCTCTGTTTCCTCAACAACCTCTTCCTCGTCCGGGGCCTTTGGAGCACTTAGTTCGCCTGAAAGAATCTCGGCAGCCTCTTCCGCCGGCGTCAAATCGCGGCGGGGCGCCCAACTTGTCAGGCCGGAGGTCCCGATTTCAAGAAAGATATCCGGGTCGATCAGCGCAATGCCCGTGACTTGAACTTCACCACCGAAGAGCCCACCCCAACCCAGGCCGAACTCGATTTTCTCTGCTTTGGCGAACTCTATGCCATCCGCTCCAGCCTCGCCGGACAGACCGACCTTCTCGGCAATAAGTGAAAACCCGGGCAAAAGGGAAAGGCTTACGGGGCCATCAAGCCTCAAACGCCAGCCAACGGCCTTCTCGACTTCCGCAATGACCTGCTGCTTGATGGTGTCCTTGGGCAGCAGAAATGGCACCACCAGCACAATTGTTGCCAGTAGGAAGAACAGGCCTCCAAGCCCGATCAATAGCCGTCGCATACAATGCTCCCCGTCACGAATCGCTTTCCCAGTCTAGGAGAAAGCGTGGCAGGAGCATGACTGTCAAATTGTCTTTGCGGAATCAGACCGTCAGATGCTTGCGCACTTCGGTTTCATCCAATTCGGCACGTGTCCCAGCCATGACCACTTCACCGCGATCCATGACTGCGAAATCATCTGCCAGATCACGGGCAAATTCGAAATACTGCTCGACCAGAACGATCGCCATGTCGCCCTGATCACGCAGCCACTCGATCGCACGGCCGATATCCTTGATGATTGACGGCTGAATGCCCTCGGTTGGTTCATCAAGAACCAGGAGCTTTGGGCGGGTCACGAGGGCACGGGCGATTGCCAGCTGCTGCTGCTGCCCACCGGAGAGATCACCTCCCCGACGCGAGAGCATGGACTTGAGAACAGGAAAGAGCTCGAAAATTGTCTCGGGAACCGTCCGATCCTTGCGCGGGACGCAGGCATATCCTGTTTCGAGGTTCTCCTTGACCGACAAAAGGGAGAAGATTTCACGTCCCTGTGGGACCACCGCAATGCCCCGCTTGGCCCTTGCATGGGCCGCGAGTTTGGACACATCCTCACCATTCCAGAAGATTTTGCCCGCACTGACCGGATGTTGCCCGACCACAGCGCGCAATGTCGATGTCTTGCCGACGCCATTTCGACCCATGACACAGGTCACCTTGCCCACTTCCGCGGTTAGGGAGACATTCTTCAACGCCTGCGCCGCGCCATAGTGAAGATCGATGTTTTCCACGCTCAACATGATGTTTCCTAGCGCCCCAAATAGACTTCAACGACCCGCTCGTCCGCCGAGACATGATCCAGCGACCCTTCGGCCAGAACAGAGCCTTCCGCAAGGCAGGTGACTTTGACGCCGAGCGCCCGGATGAAGGTCATGTCGTGCTCGACGACCACGACGGAATGCGATTTGGCAATATCCTTCAGCAGCTCCGCCGTTTCCGCCGTCTCCGCATCGGTCATGCCCGCCGCCGGCTCATCGACAAGCAGAAGCTTGGGATCCTGAGCAAGCAGCATGCCGATTTCCAGCCACTGCTTCTGGCCATGAGACAGGTTCGCCGCCAGCTCATCGCGCTTGTCGCCAAGACGGATCAACTCAAGCAATTCCTCAATCCTGGCCTTTTCAGCGCCCGCGGTCACATGAAACAGCGTTGCAAAGGGACCTCGCGGCGCTTTCAACGCCAACTCCAGATTGTCCCAAATCGTATGGCTCTCGAAGACGGTTGGTTTTTGAAATTTACGGCCGATCCCCAATTCAGCGATCGATGCTTCATCTTCATCCGTCAGATCGACGGTGCCATTGAAGAAGACTTCGCCGCTGTCCGGCCGGGTCTTGCCCGTGATGACATCCATCATGGTTGTCTTGCCAGCGCCATTGGGTCCGATGATGGCGCGCATTTCACCCGGGGCAATCACCAGGGACAATTCATTGAGCGCCTTGAACCCGTCAAAGGAGACAGAGACACCGTCGAGGTACAGAAGGCTGGAACTTTTCGCCATTGTCTTACTCCGCAGGCTGAGGCTCGGCACCGGAAGACGGCGCGGCGCGGGTCACATTGGCGGGAGCCGCAGGACTGTTGGGCGGAAGGTTCGGTGGCTCGTCGGATCCATCGGCATAGGCAGCGGACAGCTTGCGCTGCCGGATGGCGGTCCAGCCCTGACTGATCGTCCCGACGATTCCCTTCGGCAGGAACAGCGTCACGACTACGAAAAGCGCGCCAAGGGCAAAGAGCCAGACATCGGGAAGGGCTGCGGTGAACCAGGTTTTGGCAAAATTCACCAAAACAGCCCCAATCACGGCTCCGACCAACGTTCCGCGTCCGCCGACGGCAACCCAGATCACGGCCTCGATCGAGTTCGCCGGTGCAAACTCACCCGGATTGATGATCCCGACTTGCGGCACATAAAGCGCGCCGGCAATGCCCGCCATCATGGCGGAAATCACCCAGACGAACAGCTTGTAGTTTTCAACCCGGTACCCCAGGAAACGGGTGCGACTCTCGGCGTCCCGCACGGCGACCAGAACCTTGCCCAGCTTCGAGCGGGTGATCGCACGGCAAATCAGGAAGCAGATCATCAGCGCCAGGCCTGAAGCCGCGAACAGACCGGCCCGGGTGGTTTTGGCCTGAACATCAAACCCGAGAATATCCTTGAAGTCCGTCAGGCCGTTGTTGCCGCCAAAGCCCATATCATTGCGGAAGAACGCAAGCAGGAGCGCATAGGTCAGTGCCTGGGTGATGATCGAAAGATAGACGCCTGTGACCCGGGAGCGGAAGGCGAACCAGCCGAAAATGAAGGCCAATGCACCCGGCACAAACAGCACCATCAGAAAGGCAAACCAGGCCATGTCGAAGCCGTACCAGTACCAGGGCAACTCGCCCCAGTTCAGAAACACCATGAAGTCCGGTAGGACCGGGTCACCATAGACGCCGCGCGTCCCGATTTGGCGCATGAGATACATGCCCATGGCATAGCCGCCCAGCGCAAAGAACGCGCCATGGCCAAGAGAGAGAATGCCGCAAAAGCCCCAGACCAGATCGACGGACAGAGCCAGCAAGGCATAGGTCAGATACTTGCCCATCAGCGTCACAGCATAGGTCGGCACGTGAAACGGACTGTCCGGCGGTGTCAAAAGGTTCAGGGCAGGCACGGCAACAATCACCGCCAAAAGGATTGCGACGAAAACACCAGCCTTGGCGTCGAGGGCGCGGAAGAGAAAGGAGGTCATCATGCTTCGACTGCCCGGCCCTTGAGGGCGAAGAGGCCCCGTGGACGTTTCTGGATAAAGAGAATGATAAAGACGAGCACAAGGATCTTGCCGAGAACGGCGCCTGCATAAGGCTCAAGGAACTTGTTGACCACGCCGAGGGTCATGGCGCCGACCAGTGTGCCCCAGAGATTGCCCACACCACCGAAAACAACGACCATGAAGCTGTCGATGATGTAACCCTGTCCAAGGTTTGGCGACACATTGTCGATCTGCGAGAGCGCCACACCGGCAATACCGGCAATCCCTGAACCAAGACCGAAGGTCATTGCATCGATCCAGGGCGTACGAATGCCCATGGAAGCCGCCATGCGGCGGTTCTGGGTAACAGCTCGTGTAAAGAGGCCAAATGACGTCTTCTTCAGCACGAGCATCAATCCGGCAAACACCAGAATGGCGAAGACGACGATCCACATACGGTTGTAGGTGATGGTCAGCTGGCCAAGCTCAAAGGCTCCGGACATCCAGTCGGGATTGCCGACCTCCCGGTTGGTTGGCCCGAAAATGGACCGCACCGCCTGTTGCAGGATCAGCGAGATGCCCCAGGTCGCCAGGAGTGTCTCCAGCGGCCGGCCGTAAAGCCAGCGAATGACGCCGCGCTCAATCCCGACACCAATCGCGCCGGAGACCAGAAACGCCAGCGGCAAAGCGATGAAAAGCGAGTACTCAAACAGCCCTGGCGCCGACGACCGGATCAGCTCCTGAACCACGAAGGTCGTGTAAGCACCGATCATGACCATTTCGCCATGAGCCATGTTGATGACCCCCATGACGCCGAAGGTGATCGCAAGGCCAATCGCAGCGAGCAGCAGCACCGAGCCCAGCGAGATGCCGTACCAGATGTTCTGGGCATTGTCCCAAAGCGCGAGTGACTTGTTGATACTCTTGACCGCACGTGTAGCGGCCTGCTGAACCTCGCCTTCAGAATTGTCGCGAAGGCCGATCAGAAGGGAGAGCGCCTCACGGTTGCCCATGCTCGCGAGGGTTTCAATTGCTTCAAGCTTATCACCGTCACTGCCGTCGGAATTGAGAACGGCTGCGGCCCTGGCCTGCTCCATGACCAAACGCACGTCATCATCAGTCTCCTTTGCAATCGCTGCTTCAAGACTTTCGATGGCCTCCGGATCTTTCGCCTTGAAAACGGCCTCAGCCGCTGCCATGCGCACCTTCGGATCAGGAGCCAGCAAGGTCAGGGAACCAAGCGCGGATCGAATAACCCGCCGCAGGTTGTTGTTGACCTTGATTTTGGTCACTGCGCGCCTGCCGGTCTCTCCGGCATCTTCAAGCGTCAAGGGATCGCTCAGCGCATATCCCTTACCGGCCTTTTGCGCGATAAAGACCTGTTTGTCGGATTTCCGAAAAAAGAGCTCGCCGGCACTCAGCGCTTCAAGGACTGGTGCGACAGCAGGATCTCCGGTCGCTGCCAGGTCACCGATCTGCTTTTGCGTCTCTTTGTACTTACCCTCGGCAAGCGCATTCACCAGAGGCCGCAAGCTTTCCAGATCACTCTGCGCTGCGCCTGTGCCGACGAGGCCGACCATCAAGCAAAGGAACAGCAGAAAAGGTTTCAAAAAGGACATGGGCCCACCGGGTCTTTCAAGGTCTCGCGCCTCGTCATTGCAAGGCAACTGCACTCTGGAAGAACCACCACCCCAAACCCCTCCTGGCAAGAGGACTTGGGGGTGATGGCGAAAGGAGGCGGACCACAAGGCCCGCCCCCTCTTTTCAGGATTTTAGGAGTCGGAACCGCCGCACTTGCCGGTCTTCACGTTGAAGTTGCCGCAAGACATCGGAGCGCGCCAATCGGAGATCAAGTCCTTGGAACCTTCCAGGTAGTCTGACCATGCGTCGCCACCGACCAGACCAGAGGTTTCCCAAACAGTTTCAAACTGTCCGTCTTCCTGGATTTCACCGATCAGAACCGGCTTGGTGATGTGGTGGTTCGGCATCATCGCGGAGTAGCCGCCGGTCAGGTTCGGAACGGAAACACCGACGATGGCATCGATCACGGCGTCTGCATCTGTGGTGCCGGCCTTTTCGACCGCTTCAACCCACATGTTGAAGCCGATGTAGCTTGCTTCCATCGGATCGTTGGTTACACGATTTTCGTCACCGGTGAAGGCCTGCCAGGTTTCGATGAACTCGGCATTCGCATCGGTGTCCGCGGACTGGAAGTAGTTCCAGGCAGCCAGGTGACCGACGAGAGGACCGGTGTCGAGACCGGCGAGTTCTTCCTCACCGACGGAGAAGGCAACGACAGGAATGTCTTCGGCCTTGATGCCGGCGTTGCCCAATTCCTTGTAGAAAGGAACATTCGCGTCACCGTTGATGGTGGAGACAACAGCAGTCTTCTTGCCAGCCGAGCCGAAAGTCTTGATGTCGGACACGATCGTCTGCCAGTCGGAATGACCGAACGGCGTATAATTGATCATGATGTCTTCTTCAGCCACGCCCTTGGACTTCAGGTAGGCTTCGAGGATCTTGTTGGTTGTGCGCGGATAAACATAGTCGGTGCCGGCGAGAACCCAGCGCTCGACCGAGCCGCCTTCTTCGCTCATCAGGTAGTCAACGGCAGGAATTGCCTGAGTGTTCGGAGCAGCACCAGTGTAAAACACGTTGCGCTGCGACTCTTCACCTTCGTACTGAACCGGGTAGAACAGCAGGGAGTTGAGTTCTTCAAACACTGGCAGAACAGACTTGCGCGACACGGAAGTCCAGCAACCGAAGACAGCATCAACACCGTTGACTTCGATCAGCTCGCGAGCCTTTTCAGCAAACAATGGCCAATCGGAAGCCGGGTCAACAACGACAGCTTCAAGCTTCTTGCCCAGGACACCGCCTTTTTTGTTCTGCTCTTCGATGAGCATCAGCATGGCGTCTTTGAGCGTCGTTTCGGAAATCGCCATTGTGCCGGAGAGCGAGTGCAGGATACCGACCTTGATGGTCTCTTCCTGTGCATAGGACAAACCGGCGAATGTGCTGGTCATCAAACCCGCTAGGGCGAGACCTGTAAGTGTCTTTTTCATAATGTTGAGTCCCCTCTTGGTGAAGCCTTTTGGCATTCTGCGGCAGGTGGAAGGACTGCCGTCTGGCCAGGATCGTGCGGGGGAACGCTGCACTGCGACATACGTCAATTGACGTAGGCAGCTGCGCCTTTTGCGCAAAATACGCAGGCAGGACAAAGCGACAAAATAATCCTTGGCCAATAAAGCGGCACAAACTCTGCTAGCACAGGGGTGAGCACGGGGAGAAAAAGTAGAATGTCGCTGATTTCAGGCGAATATCGCACAACGAGAAGGCATATGCCTAATTTTAGGGCAAGTCCATGAACGCGCGCCAACGTATTCTGCCGGTTCGGCGCCAATACAATCAATGGGTCAACAATCAGACCCTGGAAGATTACGCACTGCGCTTCACTGCGAAGAGCGCACGGCGCTTTTCCTCGCGCAGAATTTCCCAGACCGCTATCGGCGCGATTTCCTTTCTGGCTCTGGAGGCCATCGGTGGTGCGATCACATTGTCCTATGGGACAGCAAACGCCTTCGTTGCAATTCTGCTGGGAAGCCTGGTTTTGCTCTTCGTCGGCATCCCGATTGCCAAATATGCGATCCGCCATGGCGTCGACATCGACCTTCTGACCCGAGGTGCCGGTTTCGGCTACATCGGATCAACGCTGACGTCGCTGATCTATGCGAGCTTCACGTTCATACTCTTCGCGATCGAAGCATCGATCATGTCAAGCGCGCTGGAATACGCCTTCGGCGTGCCGCTCTGGATCGGCTACATCCTGAGTGCAGTCGCCGTCATTCCGCTGGTCACACACGGCATCACGCTCATTTCCAAGTTCCAGCTGATCACCCAACCCTTCTGGATCGTTCTCAACATTCTTCCCTTTTTCTTCATTGCCTATGCGGACTGGAGTGTTTTCGGGCAGTGGCTGGGATTTCCCGGCATCGATCCGCAGACCAACACGCCGATACAATCAGGCGGCGGGCTGTCTGATATCAACCTCATCAGCGTCGGCGCCGCCTCTGCGGTCATTCTCGCACTCATGGCCCAGATCGGCGAACAGGTCGATTTCCTGCGCTTTGTTCCAGCCGGTGAAGTTGCCCGCAAAAGGCATCGGTTCGCTCTGTTTCTGGCTGGTCCCGGCTGGGTCATTCTGGGTGCGCCCAAAATGCTTGCGGGCTCTTTCCTCGCCGTGCTCGTGCTCTCGGCCGGGGTATCGCCAGAACATGCCGATGAACCATCTCGCATGTTTGCGGTCGCTTTTGGCTACATGCTGCCGTCCGAGCACATGGCCTTGCTGCTCATGGCGGCCTTTGTCGTCGTCTCGCAGCTCAAGATCAATGTGATGAACGCCTATGCGGGCTCACTCGCATGGTCAAATTTTTTCTCCCGTCTGACCCACAGCCATCCCGGCAGGGTGGTCTGGCTTGTCTTTAACGTCGGCATCGCCCTCTTGCTGATGGAATTGGGCATCTACAAGTTGCTGGAAGAAACCCTTGGCGTTTTCTCCATCATCGCGATGGCCTGGCTGAGCGCGATCTCCGCTGATCTCTTTGTCAACAAACCACTTGGATTGTCACCACCAGGCATCGAGTTCAAACGGGCACATCTTTACGATATCAACCCGGTCGGCACGGGTGCGATGGCACTCGCGGCGACCCTGGGCATTCTCGCCTACTACGGCCATTTTGGCGAGGAAGCTGCCGCCCTTTCGACCTTCCTCGCAATGGTCATAGCCTTTATCGCCGCTCCCGCCATCGCGGTGGCCACCAAGGGCAAGTTTTATCTCGCCAGAAAGCCTCGTGCCCATTGGCAGAATGAAAGCACGATCACCTGTTCGATCTGCGAAAACCCCTTCGAACCCGAAGACATGGCCTATTGTCCGGCTTATCAGGCGCCGATTTGCTCACTGTGCTGCTCGCTGGACGCCCGCTGTCATGACCTTTGCAAGCCCAAGGCCCGGATCAATCATCAGCTCGGTGTCGTTGCCGAGCATTTCCTGCCCGAAAAAACCCTGGCTCATCTGAGGACACGTCTCGGTCGGTATGGTCTGACGGCCAGCTTTTCCATTGCTGCCATCGGCTTCGTCCTCTGGGTGATCTACAATCAGGCGGCCGAACGCTTTCCAGACGCCTCCGTCATCATCGGTCAGACCGTAACGTTGATCTTCTTCGTCTTTGCCGTGGCTGCGGGGATTGCCTCCTGGTTTCTGGTTCTTGCCCACGACACCAGGCACGTGGCAGAGGAAGAATCCCAACGCCAGAACGCATTGCTGCAAAAGGAAATCAACGCCCACGGCAAGACCGACGCCGCCCTGCAGAAAGCCAAGGAAAACGCAGAAGCGGCCAATATGGCCAAAAGCCGCTATGTCGTCGGCCTTTCCCATGAGCTCAGAACGCCACTGAATGCGGTCCTTGGCTATGCTCAGGTCCTTGAACGCGACGACACCATTCCCGAAGCGCGCAAGTCCAACATCAACACCATCCGTCGCAGCGCCGAGCACCTGTCGGGATTGATTGACGGGCTGCTCGACATCTCGCGCATCGAGGCGGGGCGGCTGCAGGTCTATTCGAACGAAATCAACATTCACGATTTCCTCGACCAGATCGTCGACATGTTCAAGATGCAGGCCAGTGCGAAGGGGCTTGGTTTCAGTCATGAGCGTGCCGACAATCTCCCTGTTTATGTGCGCACGGATGAAAAGCGTCTTCGGCAGATCCTGGTCAACTTGCTCTCCAACGCCATCAAATTCACCGATGAGGGCTCTGTCAGCCTCAAGGTCGGCTACCGCTCCCAGGTCGCCAGCTTCACTGTGACGGACACCGGCCCCGGCATAGATCTCTCCGAGCAGGGCAAGATCTTCGAACCCTTCGGGCGCAGCCAGGAGGTGGAAGCAAGAAGAACCCCGGGCCTTGGCCTTGGTCTGACAATCACCAAACTCTTGGCAGAGACCCTTGGCGGTGCTGTCGCCCTTTCCAGCGATCCCGGCAAGGGTTCTTCCTTTGAGGTCCGGCTGATGTTGGCTGCCGTTGCCAATCCGCCGAAGTCCATTCCCGCAGAAAGGCAAATCCGCGGGTACGAAGGTCGTCGCCGTTCAATTGCCGTCATTGACGACAATCCGGACCACCGCACGCTGCTGGCCGAAATCCTGGTCCCACTGGGCTTTGACATCCTGGAAGCGGAAGACGGCGCCACTTGTTTGGAGATGATGAAAGACCATTGCCCGGACCTTTTCCTGATCGACATCCTGATGCCGGGCATGAACGGCTGGGAGCTCGTTGCAAGTCTGCGCGAAAGAGGTGTCAGCACACCGATCATCATGCTGTCGGCCAACATCGGAGACGGATCTCTCAGAGCGGACGGCAAGGATCTTCACAACGACACCCTGGCCAAGCCGTTTGATCTGCGCCAGTTGCTCGACAAGATGCAGCGGCACCTCGCCCTGCAATGGCTGGAGAGCGAAGCGCCACAGGCACCGTCAGCACCGGAACCTGCAGGCGACCCAGGCAGGGGCCCGGGCGCAAGACATGTCCGTGAGCTGATAAGTCTGGGTGAAATCGGCTACATCCATGGTATTGAAGCCAAACTGACCGAATTGGCGGAAGATCCGGACAACGGCGCTATAGTCGCCGTCCTGCGCGGACACTTGAAGGTCTTCGATTTCGACGGCTACACCAAGGTTCTGGAGAAGTTGGACAAGAATGACTGAAGCGCAGCGCGATATTGTTCTGGCCGTCGACGACTCTCCGGAGACACTCGGCTTTCTGACCACCGCCCTTGAAACCGCCGGTATCACGGTGCTCGTCGCCACCAGCGGAGCCGCCGCCCTTTCTGTCGCCGACAGAGTGACCCCCGACATCATTTTGATGGACGCCATCATGCCCGGTCTCTCGGGCTTTGAAACCTGCCAGCAGATCAAGTCCAAACCACATTTGCAGCATGTACCGGTTATTTTCATGACCGGATTGAGCGAAACCGAGCATGTGGTCAATGCTCTTGATTCTGGCGGTGTCGACTTTCTCACCAAGCCGATCAACATCGATGAGTTGCAGGCAAGGATCCGGGTTCATCTGGCCAATGCCCGGTCTGTCCAAAGCGCCCGTATTGCGCTTGATGCGGCAGGGCGGCACCTCATCGCCATTGCACGCGATGGCACAATCCGCTGGTCGACGCCGCAAACGCACCAGGTCCTCAGCACGACCGGCAACGGTGACAAGCTTCTGCAGGACATTGGCGCCGAGCTTGGCAGCTGGCTCGCCGCCGACGCCGGAAAACCATCGGGACAGTCAGATCCCTTTGAGCTTTCGCCCGGCAACGACTTGACCCTTCAAATGCAATATCTCGGTGCAATCGGCCCTGACGAGTTCCTGTTTCGGATGACGACCAGCGATCACCCCAACCAGGACGAGGTCTTGCGCCAGCACTTCGGCCTCACCGCCCGTGAGGCGGATGTTCTCTTGTGGATCGCAAAGGGCAAGGCGAACCGGGACATCGGCGAGATTCTGGGCCTAAGTCCGCGCACCGTGAACAAGCATCTGGAACAGATCTATCAAAAGCTTGGTGTCGAAAACCGTGCTTCCGCCGCCGTGCGTGCAGCACATGTGCTGCATGAGCTCTAAATCGGCCAATTCATGCCGATTTTCGGTTGCATGAAGACAAGAGTCCCCCTATAAGCCCCCGATCCAGAGTCGTCCGGCTCTTCGGGAGCAGTATATTCATGCCTCCATCTCCGGTTTTCCGAAGGTGAAAGCAGGATCGCTCCTGATACACTAGGGCATGCCGTGGCGACCTCTCGATGCACCAACAAGAATGCGGCGGGTTTACCCTCCGCGCCAATGAAAGGATGCAAAATGCCCAAGCTGAAGACGAAGTCTGGAGCCAAGAAGCGCTTCAAGCTGACCGCAAGCGGCAAAGTGAAAACAGCCCAGGCCGGTAAGCGTCATGGCATGATCAAGCGCACGACCAAGTTCATCCGCAACGCCCGTGGCACCACCACGCTGGCACCGCAGGATGCGAAGATCGTGAAGCAGTTCCTGCCGTACGCCTGAGCCCAAGCACCTATCCTTAGAGGAGTTATCACATGTCGCGCGTAAAAAGGGGCGTAACCGCCCATGCACGTCACAAGAAGGTTCTGAAGGCTGCCAAAGGCTACTACGGCCGCCGCAAGAGCACCATCCGCGTCGCAAAGCAGGCGGTCGAAAAGGCCGGCCAGTACGCTTATCGCGACCGGAAAGCCAAGAAGCGCAATTTCCGTTCGCTCTGGATCCAGCGTATCAACGCTGCGGTTCGTGAACAGGGCCTCACATACGGCCGCTTCATCGACGGCCTTAACAAGGCTGGCGTCGAAGTTGACCGCAAGGTTCTGTCCGATCTCGCCATTCATCAGCCGGATGCCTTCAAGGCTCTGGTCGAGAAGGCTCAGGGCGCTCTGACCGCCTGATCCGGACGAAAAGATCCGAATTGGCGTCATGCCAGTTCAAAACGACAAAAGGCGCGCTCCGCAAGGACCGCGCCTTTTTTATTTCTGCCGATCGCGTTATCGGTCAGACAAGCAACCCAGTCCTAAAAGCGTATCGCGAAGGGCTTGCGAGAGGGGAGTATGCGGCTCGGACCCTAGCCTCGCTGTCAGCTTGGTATTATCGAGATTCAAGCCGTTCTTCCAGAAGACGGAAATGTCCGAGAGCTCACGAAAAAACGGCACAACAGGTGAAAGCGCCTTGATCGCCCACCAGGGGAAGGAGCCGATCGGCAGATCTGGTCGGCCAGCAGCAGAGCAGACCTCTTCAGCTATACTGACGCCGCGCTCGAACCAATGGCCTCGAAAATGATAGCAATCGAACGGGGCAAGTTCACCCTCCATAGCTACCAGCTGCGCGATGGCCTCGGCAAAGTCAGGCAAATATGCCCATGCATGCCCTGCACTCGCGCGTCCCGGATAGGTCAGCTTCCGCAAAGGCTTGCCCGGCTCGACGACCACCTGTGAAAACCACGAGCTTTTGGTCTCCTCCCCAAAGAAATCCCCGGCCCGAACAATCAGAACCTTCACACCATCCCTTTCGCTGGCCTTGCGCAAACGCTCTTCCAACTCGACGCGGATTGTACCCTTGCGCGTTGTTGGTCTCTGAGGGGTCGTCTCGCTCAGCAAAGGCCCATCGCCAACACCATAGTTATAGATCGTGCCAGGAAGAATGATCCGCGCACCGCTTGCCCTTGCGGCTGCGAGAGTGCTCTCAAGCATCGGCAGAACCAGCTTGGGCCAATTTTTGTAACGAGGTGGATTCACCCCGTGAAAGATCAAAGAGGCGCCTTCCGCTGCGGCGACAACCGCTTCCTTGACCATCGCATCGCCCTGGATCCACACCGCCTGCGGAAGCAGTGATCGCACGTCTTCCGGGTGACGATGCAACGCACGAATTTTCCACCCCCCCGCCAATAGGGCACGTGCGACCGCCAATCCGGATCCACCGGTCGCTCCGAGTATCAACGCCGTCTTGCCTGTCATGTCAGTCTCCATCAATTCGACTGAGCGGAAAGTTGACAGGTCTTGAGATAAAATAAATTGTCGTAATGCGTATCTCTGTTATAGAAAATTATATGAGCCATCCATCTCCCACATGGGATCATTACAGGTCGTTTCTGGCCATTTTGCGTGAAGGCAGCTTGTCAGCGGCTGCCAGATCCCTTCAGCTCACCCAGCCGACGATTTCCCGTCATCTTGACCAGCTCGAAGCCAGTCTGAGCTCCGGACGACTTTTCACCAGGGCGCCTCAAGGCCTGACCCCGACCGACGCCGCCCTTCGACTTGCCCCCCATGCCGAAGCCATGGAATCAGCAGCCGCAGCACTCCAGCGCAGCGCCGCAGGCAACCCATCTGCTATGACCGGTGTCATCAGGATCGCCGCAAGCGATGTTATTGGCGCCGAGGTTTTACCGGGGTTTTTGAGGGAAATCCGCGCCCGGCATCCGGGTCTGGTTTTTGAAATCAGCCCGTCCAATCAAATGACAGACCTTCTTCGTCGAGAAGCGGATATTGCCATCCGGATGACCCGCCCAAACCAGAAAGCGCTGATCGCTAGGCGGTGTCCGGACATCAGGCTGGGGCTCTTTGCCCATCCCGATTACCTTGAGCGTCACGGCGGTCCGAAATCAACCGATGACCTCAAAGAACACATCATCATAGGGTTTGACAGGGATCCGAACGCCCACCGCCTGCTCAAGCAGTTCGGCTTGCCGCTGGATCCCGCACATTTCACCTACAGGATCGACAACCAGATCGCCCAACTCTCCGCTATTCGGCAAGGCTGCGGCATCGGATTTTGTCAGATTGGTCTGGCAGCGCGCGCGCCAGGACTAACGCGCTTGCTGGCGGATGAAGTCGACATCCCACTGGAAAGCTGGATCACCATGCATGAAGATCTCAAAGGCGATCAGCGCATGCGCCTCGTCTTCGATCACCTCCATGCGGCCATGACCTCATATGCGAGGGATGGCAGCCGAGCTGAAGTGCCATCACAGCGCCAACCGAGCCGAATTGCGCAATCTCAATGAGCCAAACCAATAAAGATAACTTCCATGGACCCTGAGTAGGCATTCATGGCGACCCGATAGAGTTTGGCATCACGCTGAGCAGAATAGTGATATTCGCTGCCCTGGCAGTCATAGGCCACGATTGGACGGAATCCGTCGCGACGAAGGTTTTCATAACCGACGCGGCAATGCTTGCGCTTTACGGCAACACCCTCATTCGAACGTTTCGTCCGATGGTCGCGCACCGCGACCCTGGTCTCCTGCCGATGGTCGCGAACGCTTCTGGATGAATTGTCAGCCATGACCGGGGTGGTGACGGACAGCCCGCTCAGAACAACGGCGATGACTACGATAGCAGATTTCCGGAACATCGTCTTACCCTTTGCGCTTCGTCTCTATTTCGATGACCTGACTATGGCAACGGCGTACTGAACGCGCTTTGAAGCTCCCGTTCATCTTCGGTTCATGGGAATGGACAACGTCGCCGGATTGATCGGATTGCACCTTTGGCGTTAACCATTTTGGACAAGACGCAAGGTTTTCCGCGACACAAAAGTTAACAAACGCTAGAATTTGGCATGAGCATTGCGACGTTCCAGTCAGGTACGGGGTCCTCGTACCGTTGTGGGACAAGATGAGGCGATCCACGTGCGTATTGAACCGGTCAAAGCCCTCGGGCGTTCCAATATGAAGCGCAAGCGCCGGTATCGGGACGAGCCAGAACAGCCGCGCGAGAAAAGCGCGTTCCAGCTGCAACTGGTACCGCAGGAAGCGCACATCGAAGAAGATCACGACCGTTTCATTGCCCGCTATCGTCCGAATGCCACGTTCCTGGCGCACCTCATCGCTACCCGCGACGGTGATCCGCAGACCAGATACAAGCGTCAGACCGAGCCGGAGATTGGTACAAGCCGCTATCGCGAGACGGCAGCCAGCCCCCGCAAGCGAGAAGCAGGGCATCTCATAGCCATCGAATATTGAACTCCTTCAGCTCGTGTCATGCGTCCGCTTGAGACGCCATCTCTCGCTGTGTCAGCTCATCCACGAGCGATCGCACCTCCCTCAGCAACGGATGCCGATCCGTCGCTTCGCGCCCATAGCCAAGATTAAAAGCATAATCAAAGCCTGGAGCATTACGCCCTTTGACATGCTGCAGCATGGTTTCGATCTTGTCGAACCCCTTGGCAAGAATGGCTTCCGGTGACCTGGCGTCCGTATACTCATCCCAAAGCGCGACAATTTCAGCAGAAAGATCTTCCGGCAGCGCTTTGCACAAAGTTAGCAAATCCTGACGTTCCCGCGCAGCCCTGCCGTCATCTGAAGATTGGATGGGCGCCGGCACATCACCTGAAATCGCCTCTCCCAGATCATGAACAACGCAGATCTTCAGCAACTTAAGCACGTCGATATTAGCCACCTCCGCTTCAAACAGAATAGCCAGAAGGCAGAGTCGCCACGTGTGCTCGGCGGTACTCTCAAGGCGTCCTTGCGCTGTTCGACCACTCCGCAGCGTGTCCTTCAACGTCTCGGCAGCCTGGATAAAATCGATGATACGAACGTGCCGAGCTGTGTCGGCGGGGATTGGTTCTTGATCAGGTGCAAAAGTCATGACGCAAGAATATCGACCACCTGCTGTGCCGCAACGTCCCGCATAATTTATGCAGCCAATGCAGAGGAAACCAGGCCAGCGACGCGTTTATGCCAGCTCCTGACGAGCTCCATCGCGGACCAGGCGCGCAAAACTGCCGTCCGACAGCGCGATACGCGTATAGACTATCTCGCCTGCCCGGATTGTCAGATCGCGATGATCCATGCGTTCGGTCAAGACCGTCACCTCCGGCGGGTGGGCATCCATCCAACCCTTCCCCGCAAGACTGGCCTCGCCAACACGAATGCCATCCGTCGCATAGCGCCAGAGCGACGTCCCGAGCTTGTCGCTGAGCGGAACACGCCAGTCTTCAAGGCGCGGAGCTGACGCTGCCAGCAAACGGTGGGTGAAGTCGCAGATGAGATGAACCGGTTGCCGGGAAGTTTCGACCAACTCGTTCAAGGCATGGTCCGCTGACGATGTGGGCCGAGCGCTTAAAAGCCGTTCAAGCCACTGCGCATGCGCACCCTCTGGAACCAGCCGGCCACTCTCCCAACGGGACACGGTGGTTTGTGAAACCCTCATTTCGGCCGCAAGTGAAGATTGTTTGACCCGATTCAGTATTCGCCATCGACGCAATGTCGGCCCAAACCATTCATGACGTTGCATGCCCAGCTGAAACACGTCTGGCTCTCCTGCGCCCAACAAGTCTCGCCCAGCAAGTCTCGCCCAGCAAGTCTCGAATGTGTGATCCTCAACACGCCACGAACGCTGCGGAACCTCTACACCTGACAATGCGTTTACCGCATGAGGCCGCCGAACGGCCACCTGGAAAGAGGATCAGCACCATGCAGATCACAGCCATCACCCGCGTTGATGATAGCCCGACTTTCGCCCGTCAGGAAGCGCGACAGGCCGAACCACGCGCGCGACGCCGCGCAGAATTTTCGCTGATTGAGGAAAAGAGACAGCCAGCCAGCTCCGGTCGCGAGGCAACCAACCCGGCAAGTCCGCTGGCGTATTCACCAGACTTGCTGCGGATGACCGCAGCTCAGAACGATGCCATCACTTTGTCCACCGGCGCTGCGATTTACCGCAACGCCGGCCAACGAGAGGCAGGCCGCCTGACCGGCCACCAATACTCGGCAACCTTCTGAACCACGTCAGTATCCGGCCGCGTGGCCGTCCTTGCGCGGATCGGATCCTGCAATCAACGCATGGTTGGCCTTGTCGATCATGATCGCCTGACTTCCACCGATCGCACCGGCTGCACGGCGCACTTCATGGCCCTTTGCGGCCAGGCCATCGAGCGTGGACTGTGGAATCATTTTTTCGGCTTCCAGCACATGTGTGTCCAGGTCAAAGAACATGCGTGGGAAGTCGATCGCCATCTGAACATCCATGCCGTAATCAATGATGTTCGAAATCAGATGAGCGTGGCCGCAAGCCTGATAATGACCACCCATCACGCCGAAGGAAAGCCAGGGAGCTCCGTCCTTCAAAGCCATCGCCGGGATAATCGTGTGCATCGGGCGCTTGCCACCGGCAATCGTGTTGGCATGACCCGGCTTGGCGTGGAAGACGGCCCCGCGGTTGTGCAACAGAACGCCGCTTTCAGGCGCCAGAATGCCACTGCCGAACGAGTTGAAGATCGAATTGATGAAGGAGATCGAAAGGCCGTTCTTGTCGACCACGGTCAGATAGACCGTATCCGTTTGAGGCGCCAAGCTTGTTCCGGGAAGTTCCTCAAGCTTCTTGTAGGGATCGATCATGGCCGCAAGCTGATCCAGATAGTCTTCCGCAATCAGATTTGTGTGGCAGATGTCCATGTAGCCGGGATCGGTAACGAATTTGTCTCGAACCGCATAGCCGATACGCGATGCCTCCATCTCCAGGTGCAACCGCTCCGGACCCAATGGATCCAGGCTTTCAAGATCGAAACGTTCCAGAATGCCGAGGATCACCAGGGCAATTACCCCCTGACCGTTGGGTGGCAGCTCGGCAATGGTGAAGCCTCGATAATCACGGATCACGGGAGACACCGCTGTCGTATGACAGGCCGCAAGGTCTTCACGCGTCATGACGCCGCCAAGCCCCTGAAGGGTCGAGACAATATCTTCCGCAACTGGGCCAGTGTAGAAAGCATCGGCACCACCGGCTGCGATTGCTTTCAAAGTCTCCGCAAGCCTCGGAAACTTCATGATCTGACCGACGTCAGGAGCTTTTCCGCCCGGCAGATAGGCAGCCTTGGCCGCCTCTGATCCGCTCACCCGGTCGACGCTGTCTTTCCAGTCATGCTGAACCCGCGGCGCGACCGGAAAACCATTCTCCGCATAATCGATGGCCCGCTTGAACAAAGCGTCGAAACCGAGCGTGCCATGCGCTTTCAAAAGCGTCTCCCATGCCCGAACAGCGCCTGGGACGGTTACGGCATGTGGCGATGTCGGCGTCAGTTCATCGATGCCCCTAGCGGCCAGATAGTCCGTGCTGATGCACGCAGGTGCA
Source organism: Roseibium sp. (assembly GCF_039982295.1). Lineage (GTDB taxonomy): Bacteria > Pseudomonadota > Alphaproteobacteria > Rhizobiales > Stappiaceae > Roseibium. The sequence continues at coordinate 278,917 of NZ_JBDWYP010000064.1, read as the reverse complement.
CCCCCCGATCCGTTGAAACCGGCCATTCTTCCGTCCGGCTCCGTAACGATGGCAAAGCAGTCACCGCCAACTCCAGTCATTTGCGGCTCGACCACGGCCTGAACTGCTGATGCAGCGATAGCAGCGTCCACGGCATTCCCGCCCGCCTGCAGCACCTCAAGCGCCGCGCTGGTGGCAAGCGGATGCGATGTGGCTACGGCCGCTTCACGTGCAAAAACCGGTGAACGTCCTGGCGCTTCAAAATCGCGTTTCAAATTCAATCTCCGGAGTTTTTCCTCCCAGGAGGAAATCTTTGGTTATTCAGGCTTCTGTTCGCCCGGCAGGCAATCTGTTAGCCCTGTCACACTGAGGTGTCCAATTTGTAAGGGAGAAGCAACCAGATGCGCAAACTAACTCTTTCAATGGCTGAGCAAATCATTTCAGCCGCTTTCGAAAAGGCAGCGGAGCTGAAACTCAAGCCCCTGACGGTGGCCGTTCTCGATGCTGGCGGACATCTCGTCTCGCTCTCGCGCCAGGACGGCGCTTCGATCATGCGTCCGCAAATCGCCAGCGGAAAAGCCTTCGGTGCCCTGGCCGTGGGAACCGGCACCCGCTGGCTGAATGCCAATGCGGAAAGCCGCCCACACTTCGTGCAGGCACTGAATGGTGTCTCTGGCGGCGCCATCGTTCCCGTAGCTGGCGGTGTCCTGATGAAGGATGAAGCCGGCGACGTGGTCGGTGCCGTCGGCATCACGGGCGACACATCTGACAATGATGAAGCAGCCGCGCTTGCCGGCGTTGCAGCGGTCGATCTGGTTGCCGACTGCGGCTGACGCCAAACTTCCATGCAGTCAGCCGGGTGACTTGAACCCGGCTGACACACGCCCTGTCAGTTCTTGTCGCCCAGCGCGTTGATCTTGGCCTGCATATCGGCAAGTTGGCGCTTCATGTCATCGAGATCCGACGACGGCTCGGCCTTGGCGGCCTGCGGTGCAGAAGCGCCGTCTCCCGCCGCAGGACTGCCGCCAGCTTCGCCCGCAGAAAAGGGCATGAACATCTTCATTGCCCGCTCGAACATTTCCGTGTTGCGCTTGACCTGGTCTTCGATGGCGTCGAAGGCCGTCGCGCCGAAGGTGTCACTCATCTGCGCCCGCAGCTTGTCCTGCTCCTGAGTCAGTGACGTCATCGAATATTCCAGAAAGCTGGGAACCAGTCCCTGCATGCTGTCACCGTAGAAGCGGATCAACTGACGCAGGAATGGGACCGGCAGCAAATTCTGGCCTTTGCCTTCCTGCTCGAAGATAATCTGCGTCAGAACAGAGCGCGTGATATCGTCTCCCGTTTTAGCGTCATAGACGATGAAGTCCTCTTCCCCCTTCACCATCACGGCCAGGTCCTCCAGCGTCACATACGTGCTGGTACCTGTGTTGTAGAGCCGCCTGTTGGCGTATTTTTTAATGATCGTTGGCTCGTTGGTCTTTGCCATTCCCGTCTTCCGTTGCAAGGAGCCTCGCGGCAAGTTCCCGTTTGACGACAAGCTAATAGAGCTCGCCGCCGCTTCCTCCAACTTTGAGACTAAGCCAATAGATGCAGCTCTTGCCAGCCTTTTTGTGTGCAGTGACGAAAGGATGTTTATGCGCCTGCGAAAAGCGCATGCAAGTAAGGGGCATTCCGGTTGACTTGAGATGGGCCACAGTTTCTAGTCGCGGAGAGAGGGACAACACGCCAGTGCAGCCATGCTGCCATTGTGCGCCGCGGCCCTTCCTGGAGGAAAAGCATCTGGAGTTTATGATGAGCGCTTCTACTGATGTCGTAATTGTCAGCGCGACACGCACCCCCGTCGGTTCTTTTAACGGTGCATTTGCCACCACCCCCGCCCATGAGCTAGGCGCGATTGTCATGAAGGCCGCCCTCGACAAGGCCGGAGTCTCCGGTGACGATGTCGACGAAGTCGTTTTCGGCCAGGTCCTCACCGCCGGCATGGGTCAGAACCCGGCACGCCAGGCTGCAATCGGGGCTGGCATCTCGGAAGGCGCAACCGCATGGGGCCTCAACCAGGTCTGCGGTTCGGGTCTTCGCTCGGTTGCTATTGCCGCCCAGCAGATCATGTGCGGCGACGCCACGATCATGATGGCTGGCGGTCAGGAAAACATGACCCTGTCGCCTCACTGCGCCCCTATGCGGGCCGGTTACAAGATGGGCGACTACAAGATGGTCGACACCATGATCAAGGACGGTCTGTGGGATGCCTTCAACGGCTATCACATGGGTCAGACAGCTGAAAACGTTGCCGAAAAGTGGGAAATTTCCCGCGAACAGCAGGATGAATTCGCCCTTGCCTCGCAGAACAAGGCGGAAGCCGCCCAGAAGGCCGGCAAGTTCAAGGACGAGATCACCCCGGTCACGATCAAGGGCCGCAAGGGCGACACGATCGTTGAAGACGACGAATACATCCGCCACGGCGCGACACTGGAAAGCATGCAAAAACTGCGTCCGGCCTTCACCAAGGAAGGATCCGTCACTGCAGCCAATGCTTCGGGCATCAACGACGGCGCAGCTGCGATTCTGGTAATGAGCGCAGCAGAAGCCGAAAAACGCGGCCTCAAGCCACTCGCGCGCATCGCCTCCTGGGCCACCGCAGGCGTCGACCCTGCGATCATGGGCTCAGGTCCAATACCTGCCTCCCGCAAGGCACTGGAAAAGGCAGGCTGGTCCGCTTCCGAACTGGATCTGGTCGAAGCCAACGAAGCCTTCGCCGCACAGGCCTGTGCGGTCAACAAGGACATGGGTTGGGATACGGACATCGTCAACGTCAATGGTGGCGCCATCGCCATCGGGCATCCGATCGGCGCTTCTGGCGCACGTGTTCTCTGCACCTTGATCCACGAAATGGTCCGTCGCGACGCCAAGAAGGGTCTCGCCACCCTCTGCATCGGCGGAGGCATGGGCGTTGCCATGTGCATCGAGCGGTCATAACCGCTGGGCCCAAAAGGCCTAACCACATTTGATATCTGTCATGGCGAAGCAAAAGCGGCTTTGTCATGACATACCGACCACGGGGATTGTGAAAGCCCGGTCTACGGGCGAAAGAGGAGGTACAGATGAACAAGGTTGCACTGGTCACGGGCGGAACGCGCGGCATCGGCGAAGCCATTTCGCGAGGTCTCAAAGAAGCGGGCTACACCGTCGCTGCCACCTATCACGGCAACGTCGAAAAAGCTGAGGCGTTCAAGGCCGAGACTGGCATTCACGTCTACAAGTGGGATGTCGCCAACCCGGAGGAATGCGCCGAAGGCATCGCCAAGGTCGAAGCTGACCTTGGACCGGTTGAAGTTCTGGTCAACAACGCCGGCATCACGAAGGACGGCATGTTCCACAAAATGTCCTTCGACCAGTGGCGCGCGGTACTTTCCACCAACCTCGATTCCATGTTCACCATGACCCGTCCCGTGATCGAAGGCATGCGTGCCCGCGGCTCCGGCCGGATCATCAACATTTCGTCGATCAATGGCCAGAAGGGCCAGATGGGTCAGGCGAACTATTCGGCGGCCAAGGCCGGCGTGATCGGCTTCACCAAGGCTCTGGCACAGGAAAACGCGTTCAAGGGCATCACTGTGAACGCGATCTGCCCGGGCTATATCAACACTGACATGGTGGCGGCCATGCCTGAAAAGGTTCTGACCTCTATCATCTCCGGCATTCCGGTCGGCCGCCTTGGCCATCCGGAAGAAATCGCCGGCACCGTGGTCTATCTCGCCTCCGATGTCGCGGCCTTCATGACCGGAGCTGTGATGACCATCAACGGCGGTCAATACATCGCCAACGGCTGATGACGGCCAATGCCACCAGGAACGAAAGGCGCCTCTCGGGGCGCCTTTTTTATTTCCGGACCTTGCGTGCCCATAGAGCGTTAGCCCGCTAATCCCCTGGCTTGAAGAACCGGAAGATCCGCTCCTTGAGGGATCGACCGCCCGGCTCCAACGGTTGGATTTCCGAGACGGCCATGTCATAGGCCGAAATCATCTCCACCTGACCATCAAGCAGATGAATGGCCTGGCGGGTCACCGTCAGATCAAGTCGGCCTTTCAGCATAACAGCTTGATAGATCTGATCGGCTTGCCATTCGGCGGGCAACTTGTAGTGAATCATCTGGTTTGGGTCAGGTGCCGGAATATGGCTGCACATGCCAAACTCTGGAACCAGATAACCACTCATGGACACACCGTCGCTGTTCAGGACAGGGATCACATAACCGGTTATGGCAACATCCTTGCCCCCGAGCGCCGGATTGCCCTCAAGGGCTGCCTTGGCGCGCTGAAGACCGATCGCTTCGCGTTGCTCCAGAAGCCAGTCCGTTCGAACACCTGCGGCAGCGAGCTTGGCTTCCTCACTGTTGAGCTGTTTCTGAAGCTCCTGGCGTTCCCCGCCCGCGACGCCGGTCCCGGACAGTTGCTGCCGCAATCTGAGAACGATTCCAAGTGACCTCAGTTCCTGAATGCTCAATGCCTCGTAGGGATCTTCGAACTGCGCCGCCGGCGTGTCGTTCAAGGCCTCCCAGGTAATCGTCGTTGCGGCAAGTGCCCCAAATGCCAGAAGGCCCGGCAGCAGGAAACCTGTGACGGCTGCAACAAGAAAGATCTTTCTCATCAGGTTTTATCTCCTGTGGCCCTTGCATCGTGCCCGGTCAACTGCGCGAGGCCTCGAGAACCTGCCAAGTCCATTCAACGCCCTCTTTGCGATTCCAGTCCTGCATGGAGGACATGATCACGCTCCTGAGTACGGAAAAGCCATTTGCCTTCGCAAGCTCCGCAGTCGCCGGGGCATCAATCGGAAACACCGGGCGCCCAGGTGCGCCCGGCCCGTGGCGCAGAGACATGACCACACGCCCTTTCTCACTGGCAAGCTCATAAAGCCGTTTCATGGCCGGGGGTCTCTGTGGCTCCGGCAGATGCTGCCAAACACCGATCATCACCTGGCAATCATAGCGATTGCCCGCACCCAGCGCACCAAGATCAGGAAGCTGCGCATCTGACCACTCGATAGCCTTACCTGCATGCAAGGCCTCTCCGGCAGATCGCAGTCGCGCAGCAGGCTCGGCTGCAGTCACAGGGTGCCCCTTCGCCGCAAACCAGGCCGCGTCGCGCCCCGTTCCTGCGCCAATATCCAGAACGTTCGCAGGTGGCGGCGGCAACAAATCCCTCACCGGCTGATAAAGGCCCTCGATGTCGATCTGCTCCGACCGTGTGATCCAGCTGTCAGAAATCGTCTCATAGGTGTTCAGGGCATCGTCAGCATGCCGCATGTTTCCGCCCTGCCGAACCTCATTCGAAATTCCCACCATACCGTCCCTTGACCTTTCCCGCGTCTGGTCACTATGTGACATTGCTAAATGAACGGCGACCCTTCCTGACTGAAAGAGCCCCATGGAATTTGAACGCGATCCGAACGATCCCTCGCGCAAGGAGCTTTCACCGCTCCTGAAATTGGCCCTCGAACTTGGACCGCTGGCGATCTTTTTCCTGTTCAATTCCCGCGGCGAGCAGATTGCAGAAGCCTTTCCCGTGCTTCAGGCGCTTGGCAAGCCGATCTTCCTGGCAACGGCAGCCTTCATGGTCGCCATCGCCATTTCGCTCGTCGCATCTCTTGCCCTGACCAAACGCCTGCCGGTCATGCCTCTGATCACAGGTGTTGTCGTGCTGGTCTTTGGTGGCCTCACACTTTGGCTACATGATGATCTCTTCATCAAGCTGAAGCCGACGATCATCAACTGCCTTTTTGGCGCCGTTCTGCTCGGCGGCCTGCTCTTCGGAAAATCGCTTTTGGGCTATGTTTTCGACAGCGCCTTCAAACTGACCGACGAGGGCTGGCGCGTTTTGACGTGGCGCTGGGGTCTGTTCTTTTTCGTGCTTGCCGCCATCAACGAGATCGTCTGGCGCAATTTTTCGACCGACTTCTGGGTCAACTTCAAGGTCTTCGGCGTCATGCCGATCACCCTGCTGTTCACGATGACCCAGTTGCCGCTGATTCAAAAGCACGCTCTTGTCGAGGACGACGGTGATCAGGCCTGATCACCTCATCCCGGATTTAGCCCCGACGAGCAAACACCGCGATTGATCAATGCATGTCGCCGTGGCCAAAAGCCACGTCCCGGCGCGCGCCGGTGATGGAGATCGAAAAGCCTGCGATGACGTCAATCAGGGCGATGACCATCAGGATGAAGAAGAGCGAGGTTGCTGCCTGTGGCAGCACCAGGAACTCGACCAGATAAGCCACGAGCACAAGCACTGACAGCATGTGGTCAAGCAGGGCCGCCCGTCCGATGCGCGTGGCCTTCAGAATTTCAACGAAAAGAAAAAACAGGCCTGCGGTGATCAGGAGATCACTGGCGAGCAGCTGGAACGTCGCGCCGGAGACCATGCCGAAGGTGATGACCGGCGTGGTCCAGAACCCCGGATCCGTTTCGCCGGCTGTGAAGGTCAGGCCGTTGTAGATCAGAAACGCGAACAGGGTGAATGGCAAGGCGGAGAGAAGGCGCATGAACAGGCTCCAGATTGCGTTTGCCCGGGGCGCTGATCCCGGGAAAGGCTGATGCTGCGGACCTGACACGATCTTCCCGGCCAATTCAAGATGGCAGGCCACAAAAAGAAAAAGGCCGGCCTGTCGAAACAAGGCCAGCCTCAATCTCGTTTGCCGTGCGGCAATCCTGAACCCTTAGACGTCGTCCTTGGGTGCGAGGATCTGACGGCCCCGGTACATGCCAGACTTGAGGTCAACATGATGCGGGCGACGCAGTTCGCCTGAATCCTTGTCCTCAACGTATGTCGGCTGCTTCAGGGCGTCCGGGGAACGGCGGAAACCGCGCTTCATGCGCGAAGTTTTCCTCTTCGGTACGGCCATTTTGTTCTTCTCCGTGGTCCATAGTCGCGCGGCCCGGACCGGGAAAGCCCGGGGCGTGGCGTCACGCAGCGTGTTGGAATGGGCGGCGTTATACAGGCAACGCTCAGCTTTTGCCAGCCCATCAAGTGAAATTTCTTGCTGCCGACGTACACAGAAGCAACCGGCCCGTCAAGAGCCAAGCACACAGCCGAATATGGGGCCGGCACCTTTGACCCGGGAAAGGTTGGTCGAAGACAGCTTGCGGTGGCCCTGGGAAGGCTTTGCGGGATTTCGCCCCAACGGGTTCGGCAGTGCGGTTGCCAGACGCGCAGCCTGGGTTCTCGTCAGATCTTTGGCCGGTTTTCCGAACCAGGCCTGACTGGCAGCCTCCGCTCCAAATATGCCTTCTCCCCACTCGGCAATGTTGAGGTAAATTTCCATGATCCGGCGTTTCGTCAAGATCCCGTCGATCATCAGGGCCAGCGGCAATTCAAGCCCTTTTCGCAGATAGCTGCGCCCGCCCCATAGATAAAGATTCTTTGCAGTCTGCATGGTGAGGGTGCTGGCACCGCGTGGCGCTTCCCCCTCATTCAAAAGAACATCGACCTGTTTTTGCAGCGCAGCCCAGTCGACACCGCCATGGTCACAATAGCCGCTATCTTCCGACGTGATGACGGAGCGCACCAGATGTGGCGATATTTCGTCCAGAGAGCGCCATTGCCGGTCCACCCACAACAGTTGAGCATAACGGGCAAGCATCAAGGTGCTGACGGGTGGCACAACTGCATAGACAACAGTCAGAAACGGCGGCAGCAGCAGAATCGCGAAGGCACCGCGGATCGCCCAACGGCGCCACGATGCCTTGTCCAGCCATCTGGCAAGCACGCCACGGCTAGCATCACCTCTGTCCTGTCGTTTCCCCTTGCCCGTCTTGCCTGCCGTGGATTTGGCAGTCCCGGCCTTAGTTCGGGCCATTCAGTTTCCGTTCGTTGTCGACGATGAAATCCCGAATGATCGGCACAGCGTCGCGTTCCTTCGACAGGAGAAGCTGGAACACCATGTTTGAGCCATGCAGGAATCCCAACTCCACCGCGCAGAGATAAAACTCCCACATACGGCAAAAGGTTTCGTCATAGAGTTTCGCCGCGTCTTCCCGGCGCGCCTCAAACCGCAGCCGCCAGTCCCGGATTGTATAGTAATAATGCAATCGCAGGATCTCGTTGTCGCAGACCCATAGCCCAAGCCGCTCGGTGGAGGCAAAGACTTCCGAGAGCGCCGGAACGTAGCCGCCAGGAAAAATATATTTGCGGATGAACGGCCCCGTCGTTCCCGGAGGGGTCATACGGCCGATGGAGTGGATGACAGCATAGCCCCTGTCGGTCAGGCAATCCTTGATCTTGCCGAAATACGCATCGAGATGGCCAATGCCGACATGTTCCATCATGCCGACTGAAATCACCCGGTCAAACTGTCCCTCAAACTCGCGATAGTCTTTCAGCACAAACTGGATCTTGTCCTCCAGCCCGGCTGCTCGGACACGCTCTTCTGCAATCTTCACCTGTTCTGGCGAGACGTTCAGCGAGGTCACCTTGGCGCCAGCCTGGGCCATACGGATTGCCAGAGATCCCCAGCCGCCGCCAATTTCCAGCACCTCCATGCCCGGTTGCAGATCAAGCTTGGCGACAAGATGGTTCAACTTGGCCGCCTGGGCCTGCTCCAGCGTGTCGTCGGGCGAAGAGTAGTAGGCGCAGCTGTAGTTCAGCCCCTCATCCATGAACAGGCGATACATCTCGGTTGAGAGGTCATAGTGATGCCGAGCCTGCTCCTTTGCCCGCTCCACGTTGTTCTTCTGCTGCCGCCGCCTGAACGCCTTCCAGAAACGCCGTAGAAGCCCCTGGACCGGGTTGGAGCCCAGAGGTGCCCGGTTGATCGAAAACAGAAACATGAAGTCGTAGATCGTTGAGCCTTCCTCCAGGGTCAGGCTTCCGTCCATATAGGCTTCGCCGGCGGCGAGCTCCGGATTGAGAAAAAGCGACCTATAGAGTTTCTTGTCGTGCAGACGGATCGCAACCGTCGGGCCATCTGTACCCGATCCAAATTCATGCAGGTCACCCTCGGCGTCATAGACGCGCATCTGCCCGCGTTTCACAAAGGATTTCAGCAAGCTCGACAAAAGACGCATTCAACAAACCTCCGGCAAAACCTGATTGGCACTTATCCAAGAGAGCGGCCCAAACAATCGCAATTCAAATTGATGCTATCGATTTTTATCTTTCTTTCTTGACGATACAGGCAATTGGCTTCAGGGAAACCGAAACTTGCTCGCCAATCACGTTACCCATCCAGGAGCCGATCTTGACCTTCGACATCAAGCCGCACCTTGCCAAACAGGCACAGCAAATGGAAACGGCTCTCGAAGGATTGCTTCGCGAGCAGGTCGTGGCGGGAGAGACAACTCGACCGGCCCGACTACTTGAGGCAATGCGCTATGCGGCCCTCAGCGGCGGCAAACGACTGCGCCCCGTGCTCTTGATGGAGACGGCAGCCCTGTTTGGACGAGCAGACGAAGGGGTTTGTCAGGCGGGTGCCGCGCTGGAGTTCATCCACTGCTACTCATTGGTCCACGATGATCTACCGGCCATGGATGATGATGACCTGAGACGCGGTCGTCCGACGACCCACAAGGCCTTTGACGAGGCAACAGCCATACTCGCAGGTGATGCACTCCTGACCCTGGCTTTCGATGTCATCACCGATGAGATGGTTCATCCAGAGGCCGCAACGCGCTTAAAACTTGGCCGCGAGCTCTCCCGTGCCGCAGGAGTCGGGGGAATGGCTGGCGGCCAGATGCTGGATATCGAGTCGGAGAACCGGGACAGGACAGAAACGGAAATTCGAACGCTGCAGGCCATGAAGACCGGTGCGCTCCTTCGATATGCCTGCCGTGCAGGCGCAATTCTTGCTGATGCGAACGACATCGAGATCCAGCGCATGACCCGTTTCGGCGAGATTATCGGCCTTGCGTTTCAGCTTGCCGATGACCTGCTGGACGTCGAAGCAAGCTCTGACGTCACAGGCAAGGCGACGGGCAAGGACGCTGACGCAGGCAAGGCCACTCTTGTGGCGCTCCTGGGCGCCGATGCAACGCGTACTGAAATTTCAAGGCTTCTGGAGGAAGCGCAGACCCTTCTGGCGCCTTTTGGCGACAGGGCGGGCCACCTCTCTGCGATCGCCGGCTTCATCGCAAACCGCGATCACTAGTGCTGCTTCAATCGTCCGCTTTCGGCTGTACACGGCCGAAGTCTGGCGCGTCTGTTTCCTGGCCCGCTTCGATAATCGACCGCCTGATGCTGCGGGTTCGCGTGAAGAGATCGAACAAGGCATCGCCATCGCCCCAACGGATCGCGCGCTGCATGGCCGACAGATCTTCCGAAAATCTGGACAGCATTTCCAGGATAGCGTCCTTGTTGTTCAGGCAGACGTCACGCCACATGGTCGGGTCCGACGCCGCAAGGCGGGTAAAATCGCGAAAACCCGAGGCTGAATACTTGATGACTTCCGACTTTGTCACCGTTGCAAGATCATCGGCCGTGCCAACGATGTTGTAGGCAATAAGATGCGGGAGGTGCGAGACGATCGCGAGCACCAGATCATGGTGGTCCGCATCCATCAGGTCCACATTCGATCCGCAACCGCGCCAAAATGCAGAGAGCTTTTCAGTGGCCGCGGCATCAACGCCCGGTTCCGGCGTCAGGATGCACCAGCGGTTGTCGAACAGGGTTGCAAACCCGGCGTCCGGGCCGGATTGCTCCGTGCCGGCAATCGGATGGCCTGGTATGAAATGAACACCATCCGGCACATGTGGCCGGACCTGATCCACCACCGATTGCTTTGTCGAGCCAACATCCGTCAGGATTGCCCCTGGTGACAGGGAAGGCGCAATCCATTTGGCCACGGCGCCGTTTGCCCCAACGGGAACACAGAGAACGACAAGATCGGCTCCCTCGACGGCTTCTCCCGCATCGAGACAATAGCGATCGCCAAGGTCCAGCTCTTCCGCACGGGCCAGCGTTTCCGCAGAGCGCGTGGACACAACAATCTCGCGCGCAAGATTCCGCTCGCGGGCGACCCGGGCAATCGAAGATCCGATCAGGCCGATACCGATCAGGGCCAAACGTTCAAACTGTGGTTCACTCATCAGACAAACAGGACTTCAGTGGGTTATCCAAGAAACTCGGCAAGGGCGGAGACGACGGTCTTGTTGGCATCTTCGGAACCGATCGACATGCGAAGAGAGTTCGGGAGGCCATAATTTCCAACCAGGCGCAGAACGCAGCCGCGATCCAGAAGAAACGCATCGGCGTCTTTCGCGCGCTTGCCTTCGATGTCCGGAAAATGGATCAGGACGAAGTTACCGACACTCGGCGTGACCGACAGACCGAGCTTTTCAAGCTCTGCCGTCACCCAGGGCAACCAGGTTTCATTGTGATCAACAGCGCGCTCAAGAAAGGCCTTGTCACGAACGGCAGCAATACCGGCAGCAATGGCAGGACCATTGACGTTGAAAGGCCCGCGGATACGGTTCATGGCGTCCATGATGTGAGCAGGGCCAAAACCCCACCCCAGGCGCAAACTGGCAAGGCCGTAGATTTTGGAGAACGTGCGGGTCATCACCACGTTTTCAGCAGTGGCGGCCAGGTCCATGCCGCTCTCATAATCGTTCTTGCGCACATATTCCGCATAGGCTGCGTCGAGCACCAGAAGTACGTTGGCTGGCAACTCGTCATGCAGGCGGCGCACTTCCTCAAACGGTAAATATGTACCAGTCGGATTGTTCGGATTGGCGATGAAAACGACTTTCGTGCGCTCCGTCACCCGCTCCAAAATGGCGTCGACATCGGTCGTCAGGTTCTTTTCCGGGGCCACCACCGGAGTTGCTCCGGCCGCCCGGATCGCAATGTCATAGACCAGAAAACCGTGCTCGGAATAAATCGCTTCATCGCCCGGCGCCAGATAGGTGTAGGCGAGCAGGCTGAGGATCTCGTCCGAACCGGCACCACAGATGATCCGGTCGGCGTTCAGTCCATAGACCTCGCCAATGGCCTCTCGCAACGCCGTAGATGCACCATCTGGATAAAGCTCCAGGTGTTCAGCGACATTGGCCACCGCAGCGATGGCGTTTTTACTCGCACCCAGCGGCGTCTCATTGGACGACAGCTTGTGGAGTGTCACGCCTTTGGATCCCTTGGACTTGCCCGGCACATAGGCGGCAATATCCAGAACACCAGGACGTGGCAGAGGTCGCTTCGAGGTCTCGTCGGCGACCGTGGATTTCGATGCATCGGTCATTCAGTCATTCCTTCAGAGGCAGCGGCATCAAAATCTTCATCCGCATCGCCTTCAACGTCGATCGGGGCGGAGTAGCCGCCAACCAGTCTCAAAACATCCGGCTCGGCGCCTGCAGCGGCACAGGCCTTGAATATTTCGTCTTCGCTCAACTGCGCAGAGACTGCAAGCAAGGCGTCAACGCCACTGGCGGAGCGGTGGAAGCTGACGACCTCAAGCCCTTCATTCATCAGGTTGCCTGGCAGGACTCCGGTCCAGCGCGCGTCAAAGACCAATGTGTCGCGCTTCACCGTTTCGGCCACCGACCGGGAAATCACCAGGGCCGGCATATCTGCCGGTCGCTCATCAACAACCAGGAAGGGAAGGCGGGCGATCACCTCCGCGCCATCGGTGTTGAGACCACGCCACCAGGGAAGATCTGCCCGGTCCTGAAGTGCAATCAATCCGAGATCACCGTCAGAAGCCGCGACCGATCCAACCACATCCGCCGCATCGGCGCCTGGCACAAGCTCGCAGGAAAAGCCGAAATGGAATCTTGCGAGATCCAGCATTCCCAGAAGGTCCGCACTGCCATCCAGATGCAGCTGAAAATCACCCTGCAGGCGCAATGACGCCGAGATCAGCTCCCTCCAAAGGTGCTCAACTGTTACCAGCGGCAACACACCTTCGTGGCGTTCCACCAGGTGGCGCATTAGTTCGGCTTCTCGGTCCGGCTGGAAAACCACGCTTTCTGCGCCGCTCGCCAATCTCGCGGCGGCTATTCCAGACCCGATCTGCGCACGTTCCATTAGAAGTGCATGCAACTGGCCATCCAGCTCGTCGATACGGTGATGCAAACCATCCAGCGTTGCTTCGCGGTCGGTAGTGATGCTCATTGGGAACCCTGGAACCTCTGTGGGAGCAAGCTTTTGAAGGCCTTAGTCATAGGCATGGCACACCGAAATGGCAAAAGAAAACATTGACACCGCGCCCCTGCCGATCCTAGGTGCTTGGTTCCCGGCCGGGAACCTGACCAGCAAGTCGGCAACGGACCAGTGAAACGACCCATTGGCTCGCTTTTCCCGGACAAAACCGCACTAGAGTGACCCGCGACCCTGATATGGCCGAAGAGACCTCCGCGACAGATCCAGCAAACATCCCGTTGGCAGAAGCAGACCGCCCGAGCAGCAAACTCGCGGAATTCCCGGCGAACGAACCGCTCGAGCTCGACGCGGGAACAGAACTCGCGCCCTGGCAAATTGCTTATGAGACCTACGGTGAGCTAAACGCGGAAAAGACAAACGCGGTTCTGATCTGCCACGCCTTGACCGGCGATCAATATGTAGCATCCAGCAATCCAATCACTGGAAAACCGGGCTGGTGGACCCGCATGGTGGGACCAGGACGCCCGATCGATACGGATCGCTACTTTGTGATCTGTGCGAATGTTCTTGGCGGATGTCTGGGCACAACGGGTCCAGCGACGACGAACCCGGCAACCGATGCGCCCTATGGCTTGAAGATGCCGGTGGTGACCATCCGCGACATGGTTCGCGCACAGGCACGCCTGATCGACCGCCTTGGCATAGACACGCTCTTCGCCGTTGTTGGTGGTTCCATGGGCGGCATGCAGGTGTTGCAATGGGCAGCCAGCTATCCTGAACGTGTGTTCGCGGCCGTCCCAATTGCAGCCGGTGCGCGCCACTCGTCCCAGAACATTGCGTTTCATGAGGTCGGGCGCCAAGCCATAATGGCTGACCCGGACTGGTGCGGCGGCGCCTACATTGCTGCCGGCAAACGACCCACCAAGGGGTTGTCGGTCGCACGCATGGCGGCGCACATCACTTATATGTCTGATGAATCCCTGCATCAGAAATTTGGCAGAAACCTGCAGGACCGGGATGATCTGACCTTTGGCTTCGACGCTGATTTCCAGATCGAAAGCTACCTGCGCCATCAGGGCATGACGTTCGTCGACCGGTTTGACGCCAATTCCTATCTCTATGTCACACGGGCGATGGACTATTTTGATCTGGCCGCTGAATTCGGCTCACTGCCCGCAGCATTCAAGGACAGCAACACCCGGTTTTGCGTGATGTCTTTCACGTCGGACTGGCTGTTCCCCACATCGGAAAGTCGCGCCGTGGTCAAAGCGCTCAATGCCGCTGCTGCGAACGTATCCTTTGTCGAAATCGACAGCGACAGGGGCCACGATGCCTTCCTGCTCGATGTGCCGGAGATGTTCTCGACCATTCGCGGCTTCATCACCGGTGCGGCCAACGCACGTGGCATTCCCGCGCCCGGAGGGAGCGACTGACATGACAAACTTCGATCCGGCTCTTGGTGTAGTTCCCGTGCGTGGCGACCACCGCGTGGTCGCAAATCTCATGCCCCAAGGCGCACGCGTCCTGGATATCGGCTCCAGCGACGGCACTCTTTTGATGCTGCTTGCCAAAGAATGTGACGTGGACGGCCGGGGGATTGAGCTTTCCCAGAACGGCGTGAACAAATGCGTCGCACGAGGACTTTCCGTGATCCAGGGCGACGCAGACACCGATTTGGCGGATTATCCAGACAAGTCCTTTGATGTCGTGGTGATGAGCCAGACCCTTCAGGCAACCCGGGATCCGAAGGGCGTCATGGACGAACTGCTGCGCATCGGCAACCAGGTGATCATTTCGATCCCGAATTTCGCTCATTGGCGCAACCGCTTGCAGCTTTTGTTCCGGGGCCGCATGCCGGTAACCAAATACTTGCCCTACGAGTGGTATGACACGCCAAACATTCACTTCTGTTCCCTGCGCGACTTTGTCGAACTTTGCCGGGAGCTGGATGCAACGGTCGAAAAGGCTGTCGCGCTGAGCGGCAAGGGCAATGAAATTCCGGTTGCTGCGCCTTGGTGGGTCTGGAACATCATCGCCGAGCAGGCGGTTTTCCAACTACGGCGCCCCTAAGTCTCAGATTGTGTCACTGCACTTGAACGCCGCACCGGCTTTAGCCCGGCGGGCGCTCCCTCCGGAATAAAGACCGGCTTCAGCACACGGAGAGCACTTCTGGTGCCCTCGACCGGCAGGCCGCGGAAAACCTTCTTCTCCGCCTCCATAATCAGCAAGCCGCCAAACGCCGGCCACATCCGGCGCCCGATCCCCTCCCATGTGCGTGCCGAGCGCAAAACAAACCGCGCTCTTGTCGGAGGTAGAAAAAGCGCGTCATCCTGAGCCGCCACATCGAACTGGCAGCTGCGCAGGAGCCCCTTCAACTGTCCGCGCGAATAGGGCCTGCCATAGCCGAATGGCGACAGCTCCGACTGGGACCACAATCCACGCCGGTTCGGAACGATGGCGATCATCCGCCCACCTGGCGCCAGAACACGCCAGGCTTCGCGTAGTATGGCGGCAGGATCGGCCGCATGATCGAGCGCATGAACCGCCAAAACCCGGTCGAAAAACGCATCGGACACGGGAAGCCGGCCATCCTCTATGAGGACCGCTGCATTATCAGCCTCGCGGGGCCATCCAACCGCGCCCTGTGGCGCGGGCATGGCTGCGATACATCGTTCCGCACTCCCCAGATACGGCCGCATGAATGGCCCGGCGTAGCCAATCCCGAGCAGGCTTTGTCCTTCGAGGCTTGGCCAGAGCGCACGGATCCGGCCACCGATCAGGACCCGCAAAAGCCGGCCCATGGGCAGATCATAGAAAGTCCTTAGATCGGCAACGTCGAGATACATGGTCCGCTCATCTGAAACTGGCGCGATTGAACCTTGATCCGGACCATTTCGCAAGGACCAACACTTGTCCCGGCTGAATGGCTTTGCCACGTTAGGGCGACGCGACCTGCAACCGGAGTACCCCAGGAATGTCCACGTCCACCACGCCCCAAGTCGAGATCCGTCAGTTTCCATGCCTTTCCGACAATTTCGGCGTGTTGATCCATGACCCGGACAGCGGAACGACCATCGCCATCGATGTGCCCGATGCAGCACCCTATCTGGCAGTCCTTGATGACACTGGCTGGAAACTCTCTCACATCCTGATCACCCATCATCATTGGGATCATGTTCAGGGTCTGTCGGAACTGAAGGAAAAGACAGACGCCCATGTCATTGGTCCTGAACGATCCCGCCAAAAGATCAGCGGTATGGATGCGACCGTCGAAGATGGCGACAAGGTTCTGACCGGGCCCTTTGAGGCGCTGGCGATCTCGACACCCGGCCACACGCTCGATCAGATCTCCTGGTACTATCCCGCGCTCAAGTTCGCCCACACCGGCGACACTCTGTTTTCCCTCGGCTGCGGCCGCCTGTTCGAGGGCGATGCGGAGATGATGTGGGCTTCTCTCGACAAGCTGAAGCGGATCCTGCCCGAAGACACGGAAATCTACTGCGGCCACGAGTACACGCAATCGAATGCCACATTCGCCCTGACGATCGATCCGCAAAACACCGACTTGCAAGACCGCGCCAAAGAGGTAGAGATCCTGCGCGCCCATGGGAAGCCAACCTTGCCGACCACGATGGCGCAGGAGCTCGCCACGAACCCCTTCTTGCGGGCGAATGAACCTTCGATCAAAGCAGCTCTTGGCATGAGTGATGCCTCCGACGCGGCGGTCTTCGCCGAAATCCGCACGCGCAAGGACAATGCATAAGCTTCTCCAAAATTCACAAGTGACCTTTCGAAAGGTCAAATGCGTTCCCATATGAAAAGCCTCGCCATCAGAAAGGGGCATTTTGTGATGACGGACACGAAACCTTGTGCGTGCGAAGCGCGCACAGCTGAACAACGCGCGCAAGCGGTGGTTCACCGCATCCTAATGCAGGCAGAGCCTATTCCCGCTCAGCAAGGCGGCGGTCACAAGCTCGACACCTTGACACTTCATGCAGAAGTGCTGGGCGCCTTGCGTGAAGCCATTGATGATCTGGCGCAAACATCTGCGAACTAGGCAGAGACACGTTTGCCCAGGAGCTTCAAAAGACTTACTTGCAGGCCCGCAACGCATTAGAGTTTCGGGCCTGCCACGGAAAAGAGCTCGGAAATGCCTGACATCACGTCCCTGTCTGCCGACGAAATCGTCAAGTTCCTCAACATGCAACCGCATCCCGAAGGTGGCTTTTACGTTGAAACGTTCCGCGATGAAGTCACAGACGAAACGGGGCGTGCAGCTTCGACAGCGATCTACTTTCTGCTGCCTGCAGGCGTGACGTCACACTGGCACAAGGTTGATGCGGTCGAGACCTGGCACTGGTACGCAGGCAGCCCGCTGGAACTTTCCATCAGTTCAGATGGCGTGACGGTCGAGAGACACACTCTCGGCAACGATCTGATCATTGGTGAACGCCCTCAAGGCGTCGTGCCCCGTTATAGTTGGCAACAGGCCCGCTCGCTCGGCACCTGGACTCTCGTAGGCTGTACCGTCGCACCGGGCTTCCAGTTTGACGGATTTGAAATGGCGCCAGAAGGCTGGGAACCGGGCTAGCGCTCATACGTGCGCCTCATCCCGGTACCGGCAAGGCACTTGAGGAGAGGTCTGCACTTCGGAAATGGTGATCATTGCTCCCCAGCCATCCCCGCATTGAGCCGGAAGCGGAATAACCTAAGCCAAACCTGCAATTGCAGATGCAAAGTCCTTGGCGGAGAAAGGCTCCAGGTCCTCAACGCCCTCGCCAACACCGATGAAATGCACCGGCAGCTGGTTCTTTGCAGCAATGGCGACGAGAATCCCGCCGCGGGCGGTGCCGTCGAGCTTGGTCATCACGAGACCTGTCACACCGGCCACCTTGCCGAAGATCTCGACCTGGCTAAGCGCATTCTGTCCTGTTGTTGCATCCAGTGTCAGAATGACGTCATGCGGAGCGTCCGGATCCAGCTTCTTGATCACGCGGATGACCTTTTCCAGCTCATCCATCAACTCGGTCTTGTTCTGAAGCCTGCCGGCGGTATCGATCAGAAGAACGTCGACGCCCTTTTCCTTGGCAGCTTTCATGGCGTCAAACGCAAGGCCAGCGGCATCTGCGCCTGTTTCGCGCGCTACAACCTCGGCGCCTGTCCGCTGACCCCAGATCTTCAGCTGCTCAACAGCTGCCGCACGGAAGGTGTCACCGGCCGCCAGCATCACTGTCTTGCCCTCAGAAGCAAGTTTCTGGGAGAGCTTGCCGATTGTCGTGGTCTTTCCGGTGCCATTTACACCGACCATGAGCACCACATGCGGTGACTTCCCGCGGTTCAGATCAAGCGGGCGCGCGACCGGCTCCAGAACCTTCTCGACCTCCTCGGACAGGATAGCGCGGACTTCCTCAGGCTCGATTTCCTTGTCGTAGCGTCCTTCTGACAATCGCTCGGTGATGGCCATGGCCGTATCGACACCAAGATCCGCCTGGATCAGGATGTCCTCCAGCTCCTCAAGCATCGTCGCATCAAGCTTGCGCTTGGTGAAGATGGACGAAATACCATCTGTCAGCGCAGAAGATGAACGCGAAAGACCATGCTTCAGCTTCTGGAACCAGGACCGCTTCGGCTCAGACGCCGTATCGGTCGAGATTTGCGCAGGGGCCGGGTCTTGAAAGGCAGGGACCGGCGCAAGGTCAGGGGTCGAGCCAGCATCTAGAACGTCTGGAACCGGGCTCATGTCCGCGACCGGATGAACCATCGTTTCCGTGTCCTCGAACGTCGCATCGTCAGCCTCTGCGACGGGTTCCGGCGCAGCCGTAATTTCGGCCTCGGGCTCGCTGGCAACGTCAGCAAGCTCATCCGGCTGGTCGTCCTTGCTGCCAAACAACCGCCCAAGAAACCCGCGCTTTTTCTCGCTCATGAACTCGCCTTGATGGATCTGTGTGAAAGAAAAGCCGACCTGATGTTAAGCCGCTTTCGAGACCACGTCGCCCAGAAGATGTCGACCGGAATGGCCAGTGATTTTAACCGGAAGGATTTCTCCAGCCACACCGCCGGAAATCTCGGTCTGTGTGAACTGCTCCGTTCGCCCAAGACCTTCCTTCTCCACCAGAACTGGCCGGGTCTTGCCGACTTCAGACGACAGATGCGCAAGAAGCGCGGCATCGCCTTTTGCGCGCAGCCTGGCGCCCCGCTCCTTGATGACAGGGCGTTGCAGCTGAGGCATGCGCGCGGCCGGCGTTCCGGGACGCGGCGAAAACGGGAAAACATGCAGATGCGTCAGCCCGCATTCATCGACAATGCGCAGGCTGTTCAGGAACATCTCTTCGGTCTCGGTCGGAAAACCGGCAATGATATCGGCGCCGAAAACGACATCGGGACGCATTCGCCGCACGTCCTCGCAAAAGGCAATCGTGTCGGCGCGCAGATGACGGCGCTTCATGCGCTTGAGGATCATGTCATCCCCGGCCTGCAGGGAAAGATGGAAGTGCGGCATCAGCCGCTCGTCCTCGGCAATGACCCGCATCAGATCGTCATCCGCCTCGATGGAGTCGATTGAGGACAGGCGCAAACGCTTGAGGTCAGGCACCATCTTCAGGATCTTCGCCGTCAAAGTGCCAAGCTTCGGCGCGCCCGGAAGGTCAGCGCCATAGGATGTGATGTCGACGCCCGTCAGGACGATCTCATTGTAACCATTCTCCACCAGGCGGCGGATCTGATCGATCACAACACCCATAGGGACCGAGCGCGAGTTTCCCCGGCCGTATGGAATGATGCAGAAGGTGCAGCGGTGATCGCAGCCGTTTTGAACCTGTACGAAAGCCCGCGCGCGTCCTTCAAGCCCGTCGATCAGATGGCCCGCAGTCTCTTCGACACTCATGATGTCGTTGACCCGGACCTTCTCGCTGTCGTCGATGCCGAATGCGGCTACCTGCTGATAGGACTTTCGCTCCAGTTTCTCGGTATTGCCGAGCACCAGATCAACTTCTTCCATTTCGGAGAAAGTGGCACTTTCCGTCTGCGCGGCGCAGCCGGTCACGATGATACGCGCTTCCGGATTGTCGCGCCTGGCCTTGCGCACGGCCTGCCGCGCCTGGCGAACAGCTTCATTGGTGACCGCGCAGGTATTGACCAGAATAGCATCCTTGAGGCCCGCAGCTTCCGCTTCGCGCTTCATCACCTCGGATTCATAGGAATTCAGGCGACAACCGAAGGTGACGACATCAATGGTCATTCTGCAGCTCCCGCCACAGAAATCTCGTCGCCCTTACCGGTCTTCGACCAGTGCAGCGTTTCGAGATCGATCTCACCCTCGAATTCAATCTCGGTCGGCCCGGTCATCAGCACGTGATCGTCGCTCTCGCGCCACTCGATCTGAAGCGGCCCACCCGGCAGGTGGATGGTCGACAAGCGTCCCGCCTTGCTGTCCCGCGCAGCGGCTACGGCAACAGCACAAGCCGCGGTTCCGCAGGCCTCGGTCAGACCAACGCCGCGTTCCCAGACTTTCACCCGGATTTCATTCGGCGCAAAAACATGAGCCAGCGAGATATTCGCGCTTTCAGGAAAGACCGGGTGGTGCTCAAGCAGCGGTCCGACCTTGGACAGGTCATAGGCCTCGATATCGTCGACCCAAAAGATACCGTGCGGGTTGCCCATCGAAACGGCAGCCGGCGTATGCAGGATCGGATCGTCAATGGGGCCGATTTGCAATTCAATAGCGCGTGTGTCGGCGAATTCTTCCGCCAAAGGGATCTGGTCCCATTCAAGGCGGGGCTTGCCCATGTCGACCGTTACGGTGCGCGGCGTCTTGCTTGCAAAGGCATGCAAAAGCCCTGCATTGGTTTCGATGGTCGCGAAATCCTTGCCGGCTTCCTCGATCAGCAAACGTCCGATGCAGCGGGTTGCGTTGCCGCAGGCATCGACCTGGGAACCATCACAATTGTGGATCCGCATGAAGGCGTCAGCGCCGGCGGGCGAACGTTCCACCGTGATCATCTGGTCAAATCCGATACCGGTGTTGCGGTCGCCCAGTTTGGCAATAACCTCTGCGTCCAGGCGCAACGGTTCATCCCGCGCATCCCAGACCAGGAAGTCGTTGCCAAGACCATTCATCTTCAAAAAGGGCCTGCGCGCCTGCGCCATACCAGTGTTCGCTTCATTCATCGGGTTTGGAAATCGCCTGTTCCACGACAGGTCATTTGCTCCTATATGGCGGAAACCCTGACCAATTACCAGTCTAAGGCGTGATCATTGCAGCTCAGCGTTAAAGGCTTGTCGCATTGAACGTATCGCACATACCCATGTCACCGGATCGAAAGCCTTCCCGGAACCATCGCACGCGCTGAGCCGACGTTCCATGATTGAAGCTTTCAGGCACGACATAACCCTGAGCCTCACGCTGCAAGGTATCGTCGCCAATGCGGCTGGCCGCATTCAACGCCTCTTCCACATCACCATCTTCGATAAAGCCGCGCTGTCGGGCGGCATGATGAGCCCAAATGCCCGCGAAGCAATCCGCCTGCAATTCAACCCTCACCGAAAGAGCGTTGGCGTCTGCCTTGGACATCGAGCGCCGCGCCTTGTGGAATTCCGGCAGGATGCCAAGAACATTTTGCAAATGATGACCGACTTCGTGTGCCAGGACATAGGCCTGCGCAAAATCGCCCGGTGCATTCAACTGGCCTGCAAGCTGCCGATAAAAGGAAAGGTCGATGTAGATCTTGCTGTCCGCGCCATAATAAAACGGCCCCGTCGCAGAACTGGCATTGCCGCAAGCCGACGCCACTGAATCCGAGAACAAGACCAGCGTAGGTTCCGGATAATCCACCGAATGACGCGCAAGAAGCTGGTTCCAGGTGTTTTCAGTATCCGCCAAAATGACCGAGACGAACTCTGCTTGCTCATCATTGCCCGCGTTTTCGGTTGGAACCGGGGTCTGATAGGACGGATTGCCGCCGCCGTCATCAATACTTCCAAGAAGTGTGAGCGGATTGATGCCCGTAACCCATGAGATAACGAGCACCACCACAATTCCGGTCAGGCCAAGGCCACCGCCTGTTCGGGTACGCCGCCCGGTCGGCAAACGCATTCGCCGTCCCGGGGAGCGAGCCCCACGCCTGTCATCGATGTTGCTACTGCCGCGGCGGCCTTTCCAGCGCATCGGAGAACTCCTGCTGTTCCTGTGGTCAATGACTGAATAGCAGCAAGCGTTCCGGTGATGAACGTCAAACACCGGCTGTTACGGCAATCAGTTGCTCCACACACGCATGATATCACCCGTGCGAACCTTGGAGAGGATCAGGCGCATATGTTCGGGAGCAACGGCCACGCATCCCTCCGTCGGCGTATAGGTCTCGCGGGCAATGTGAAAAAAGATCGCGCTGCCTCTGCCGGGAACCGCCGGAAACATGTTGCAATTCAGAACAACGACGATGTCATAGAGCCGGTCAGTCCGCCACATTTTCTCGTGACTGGCGTCAAAGGGCTGCTCCACCGGCCGATTGTAGCGCGGGTGACCCGGCGCGTCGCACCAGCCATCGTCCGGGTTCAGCGCCTCCACGGGCAATTCCGTCATCGGACGTCGGCCACGATCGGCCCTGTAGTAGACATTCAACAGTTCAAACTGGCCAATCGGGGTGCCGCCATCGCCTTCCTGCTTCATCTGCGTCAAGCCGGACCGGCCGAGGGCGCACGGAACCGTGATCGCTCCGAACGTCAGGTTTCCTCTTGTTTTGCAGCTTGGAAGGGCGCGAACATCAAGGTATCTGGCCAATTTGTCATTTCTCCCGGTCAAACGGACCTCACCAATCATCAAAGCCCTGAAGCTCTTGATAAACCGTCCATAAACCCGGCGTGAAGTAGAATTGACGGCGAATGACTTGTTTGACGAGGATTTCGCTCGCACAAACACGTGACAGCCCCCATCTGTTTTTCACATCGCCGTGAGAACAGCGACGGGAAACCAGAGGTAAGGCCCGGGGGCCGAGCGAGGAGCACGATATGACCGCCCGCACCATCCTGATTGTCGATGACGACACCGAATTGCGCGAAGCGCTTGTAGAGCAGCTCTCTCTCTATGACGAGTTTGCCACCATCCAGGCTGATTCCGCTGCAAACGGCATTGCCCTTGCCAAGGACGACCATGTCGATCTGCTTCTGATGGACGTCGGTCTGCCCGACATTGATGGCCGCGAGGCCGTCAAGCTCCTGCGCAAGAACGGTTTCAAGGCACCGATCATTATGCTGACAGGCCATGACGGCGACAGCGACACGATTCTCGGCCTTGAGGCTGGTGCCAACGACTATGTCACCAAGCCCTTCAAGTTTGCGGTTCTGCTGGCCAGGGTTCGTGCCCATCTGCGCCAGCATGAGCAGAGCGAAGACGCGACATTCGCCATCGGCCGCTATTCCTTCCGCCCCGCCGCAAAAATCATGCAGGACGACAAGGGCAGCAAGGTGCGCCTGACGGAGAAGGAAACCTCGATCCTGAAGTTCCTCTACCGCGCCGGCGAAAAGCCTGTCACCCGCGACATCCTTCTGCATGAGGTCTGGGGCTATAACTCGGGCGTCACCACGCACACGCTGGAAACGCACATCTACCGGCTGCGGCAGAAAATCGAGCGTGATCCGTCCAATGCGGAGCTTTTGGTAACAGAAGCCGGTGGATACAAGCTTGTGCCCTGAGGGCTAATGAGCGTAAATCAGACATATGAGCCTCGTTCAGGACATAGCGATTCTGCAAAAGATTCCGATGCTGTCGGATTTTGCCGATGACCAATTGCGTCTCCTCGCCTTCAGCGCCGAGAGCCTCGACTATCCGAACGGCATGATGCTCTTCGATGAAGGCGAACGCGCTGACGGCGGTCTGGTTATTGCCGAAGGTGACGTAAGCCTGCAAAGGCGCGGTCCGAACGGTTTCGAGGAAATCGATCTGGCACAAACCGGAACGCTTCTGGGTGAAACGGCCATGCTGGTTGATGCGACCCGTCCCTGCCGCGCTATCGCAATCGGGTACGTTCGCGTCATTCGGATCCGGCGCGCCCTGTTCAAGCGCATGATCCAGGAATATCCGGAGCTGGCGCAGAGGCTTTTTGAAGCCCACGCCGCACGTTACAAACTCACCGCCAGCGCCCTTGCCCCGATCGGCGAACGCATGGCGGTACTGGAACGACTTTCCGTATCAAAGGGCCTGCGCGGCTCAAACGAGACTTAAGCCGTCCGAACGGATCGCCACATCTGCTGCCCGCCAGCAGCCAGGCTTACCACCGCGCCGGACAGTCCGACCCAGACCGCCGGGCGGAAACTTGTCGCAACATCAAAGTTTGCCAAAAACACGAGCTGCGCCGGAATGCCCGTTGCGAGTGCGTACCAGGCATATTCAAGACCCGCCGTCGCGGCGGCCGCCAGAACTGCACAAAGCAGCAAGACCCACCAGCTTGAGACTTGAAGGCGACTACGGGCAGCAAGACGGTAGAGCATCAGGAGCAC
Source organism: Roseibium sp. (assembly GCF_039982295.1). Lineage (GTDB taxonomy): Bacteria > Pseudomonadota > Alphaproteobacteria > Rhizobiales > Stappiaceae > Roseibium. The sequence goes on along the minus strand of NZ_JBDWYP010000064.1, from coordinate 254,363 downwards.
GAACAATCCTGCCATCACCGTTGGCTGCGCCACATCCGACTTTGACTGCAGGAAAAAGTGCAGGATGCCAAGTACGGCGATTGGATAGGCAAGCTGATGCAGCCGGTTCCAGGTCGGCCCGAGACGTCGCACAGCGCGGTCAAAGGACGTCACTCCCAGCGCCACCAGACCCAGCAATGCGACAAATCCGATCGTGAGATAAATCCGCACGACAATCTCTGAAGCAACCTTCACCAGGTCCCAGTTTTCCTGGGCCATGTAGAGGCCGAGGTGCAAGAGCCCGTAAGCCAGAACGGAAACACCGATCATTCGCCGGACACCGATCACCTTGTTCCAGGAGAAGATCCGCCGAACGGGCGTTACGAAAAGCGAAAGCAGCAGCAAGCGAACGGCCCATTCGCCGCTTTCATTCAGAGCATGCTCGTAGGGCTCGGGCCGGACCGGGCCGAATATCAAGTCCGCAAAGATGGCGATCCCGGGCACCAGGATGGCGACAAACACGACAAGCCGCAGAGCCGACAGCATGCCTCGACGGTCTGTCCAGGGAGCGTAGTGCGCAAGAGAAGCAGTCATGATCATGCCTCAGACCTACAGCCAAACGTCCGAAAATTCACCAAACGGTTATTCAAGACGGTGTGATGGCCCAGAGGGCTGTCAAAAAAAGACCGGGCGTTTAGCCCGGCCTTTCTCAAAACAACTTGATGCAAGGTCAACTCCACCCAGGCACTGGCTTATGCCCAGGGGCGGCTTTCGGCTGTCTTGTTTTCGTAGACATCGATCTTAGGCGCTTTTTCCATGGTCAAGCCGATATCGTCGAGGCCGTTCAGCAAGCAATGCTTACGGAAGGGGTCAATCTCAAAGCTAACCTCGCCGCCGTCCGGTCCTTTGATGGTTTGGGTGACCAGATCGACGGTCAGCGTGGAGTTTGAGCCCCGCGACGCGTCATCCATCAACTTCTCGAGGATCTCGGGAGAGACCTTGATCGGCAGGATGCCGTTCTTGAAGCAGTTGTTGTAGAAAATGTCTGCGAAGGACGTAGCGATCACGCAGCGAATGCCGAAATCCAGCAGCGCCCAGGGCGCATGTTCACGCGAGGATCCGCAGCCGAAGTTCTCTCCGGTGACCAGAATGCTGGCGCCGCTGTAGGCAGGCTTGTTCAGCACGAAGTCCGGATTGTCGGAACCATCTTCATTGTAGCGCATCTCGCTGAACAACGCCGTGCCGAGCCCCGTGCGCTTGATCGTCTTGAGGTACTGCTTCGGGATGATCATGTCCGTGTCGATGTTGATGATCGGCAGCGGCGCGGCAACACCTGTAAGTGTATCGAACTTGTCCAAGGCGGTTACTCCAGAGGTCTTTGTTTTTCTTGAATTGGGCTCAGGCGGCGAGGCTTGTGGTCTCGTCGACGCCGAGCATCAGGTTCAGGTTCTGGACAGCGGCACCAGATGCGCCCTTGCCCAGATTGTCATAGGTCGCGATCAAAACGGCCTGCGCGCGTTCATCATTGGCAAAGACATGCAAGCTCATGCCGTTGGTGCCGTTGTGTGTCTGCGGGCTCAGGTCGCCGGCACGTTCCAGATCGGCCAGCGGTGCAACCTCAACGAACCCACCGGGCACAGCTGCAAAATGATCGGCAATTGCGGCGTGCAGCTCGGCACCGGTCGGAACCTTGTCGAGGGTCGAAAGCTGCAGGGGAACTGCGGTCAGCATGCCCTTGTAGTAGTTGCCAACGGCCGGCACGAAAAGCGGTTCGTTCTCGAGCGTCGAATAGCGCTTCATTTCCGGAAGGTGCTTATGATTGAAACCCAGACCGTAAGGCAGGAACACATTCGCATTGTCGCCCGCAGTCTCATACGCCTCGATCATTGACTTGCCGCCGCCGGAATAGCCAGAGATACCATTGACTGACAGCCGATAGTCAGCAGGCAGAAGGCCTGCCGCAATCAGCGGACGAACAAACGCGATCACGCCCTGCGGCCAGCAGCCAGGATTGGCGACACGGATCGCCGACGCGATGCGCGAGGATTGGCCCTTGTCCATTTCGGCAAACCCGTATTCCCAACCATCCGCCACCCGGTGGGCGGTCGAGGCATCGATCACTCGCGTGGTGTCGTTGGAAATCAGGGAGACGCTTTCCTTGGCTGCCGCATCAGGCAGGCACAGGATCGCCGCATCGGCCGAATTCAGAATATCGGTCTTCGCAGAGATATCCTTGCGCAGATGGTCAGGGATCGAAAGGAGCTCGATATCACGGCGTGTGGCGAGGCGCTCGCGGATCTGCAAACCCGTCGTACCTGCTTCGCCATCAATGAACACGCGCGCGACCATAGCCCCGGCTCCCTCTCCTGTGGGTTTTAAAAACCCGTGTCTCCTACACCCAAATGCCCATTATGTCACGGACTTGCAAGCCTCACGAACTCAACGCGCCATTGAGTGATACTCATCATTGGGGCGCATGTCCGTTGCAGCGGCGACCCTGTTGGTCATGTTGAAGAAGGCCGCAACCGACGCAACATCGAAAATATCGCGATCCGAGAATCCTGCATCCCGCAGATCCTGGCGGTCCTGTTCCAGGATTTCCGCCGGCCTTTCTGTCAGTTTGACCGCAAAATCAAGCATCATGCGATGGCGCTCACTCAGGTCCGCGACCCTGTAGTTCATGACCATCAGCTCCCCCAGAACAGGATCACCGGAGAGCTCCCGGACAGCCGCCCCATGCGCCGTCAGGCAGTAGAAACAACGATTGACCGAAGAAACTGCGACGGCAATCATCTCGCGCTCCAGCTTCGACAAGCCACTCTCGGCAAGCATCAGGTCATTGTACATGTCCGTGAAGGCTCGCAATTTCGTGTCGTCAAAGGCGTAGGCCTTAAGCACATTTGGAATCAGACCGAGCTTTTCCTCACAGAGGCCAAAGTATTTTTGCGTCTCCGGGCTGAGCGCCCCATCGTCGCCCATATCAAGCGCCGTTATGCATTTTTCGCTCATGCGTTTCCCCTGATGTATAAATCTGTAAGTTTTCCCTTCATGTTCTGAAGCTAGCATGACAAAAAGCCGTCGAATACGGATTCGAAAGGGTTGGAAATGCCGGATCGTAGAGAAGTCGCAAAAATGGGGCTCATCGAAGCCATCCACCAGACCCTCCAGAAGGAGGATCCCGCCCTGGCGGACTTCGCACGGGAGTTCTACATCCGCGGCGCGGCTGAAGATCTCGTGGGTTACTCGCAGGCAGAGCTGATCGGCTTCGCAAAACACGCTTTCGCCGACTTCCAGATACACCCTCGAGGCACCCACCGCGTCGACGTGACAAACCCGGCCTTCAAGGCAGACGGCGACAAGGCGGGGGAACTGACCGTCGTCGAGATCGTCAACGACAACATGCCGTTCCTCGTGGACTCGGTCATGGCGGAGCTGCAGGACAGCCGCCTTGAAGTCCATCTCGTGCTCCATCCGATTTTCAACGTCGAACGGAACGCGGACGGCGCCCTGGTCTCCGCCACTGGCAAGAAAAAAGGAGCTCCGCGCGAGGAAGACCAGGAAAGCCTGATCCACATTCATGTGACACGGCTCGACTCGGAGGCGGCACGCGAAGAGCTGGCTGCCCGTCTTGACGCAGTGCTGAAAGACGTCCGGTCCGCCGTTCAGGACTGGACGCCAATGCACAAGCGCTTGCTGCGCGCGATCAACACCTACAAGACCGCGCAACTTGAGGGCAGCAGCGACGAACTCTGGGAGGCCATCCACTTCCTTGAATGGATGGCGAACGACAATTTCATTCTTCTGGGAATGAGGGAGTACACCTTCCAAGGAGGTGTCGAGGAAGGCAACCTTTCACCCGAAGACGGAACAGGGCTGGGCCTGCTCGCAGATCCCGACGTGCGCGTCCTGCGTCGTGGTTCTGAATTCGTGCAGATCACGCCCGAAATCCGCGAATTCCTGATGAAGCCGGATCCTCTGATCATTGCCAAGGCAAATGTGAGGAGCAAGGTCCATCGCCGCGTCCACATGGAGTATGTCGGAGCAAAGCTGTTTGACGCCGACGGCAAGATGGTCGGCGAATTACGCATCGTTGGCCTGTTCACATCTACGGCCTACACCGAACCAACCAGCACAATCCCGTTCTTGCGCCGCAAGACGGCCAGCGTTCTGGCCAAGGCCGGCTATGATCCGGACAGCCACTCCGGACGTGCACTAACCAATGTCATGGAAGGTTTCCCTCGGGACGAACTGTTCCAGATCGACCGCGAAACGCTCTTCGACTTTGCAATAACGATCCTGCAGCTTGACGAAAGGCCGCGCATTCGCGTGCTATCGCGCGCCGACCGCTTCGACCGCTACGTGTCGATCCTCTGCTTCGTACCGCGCGATCGGTACACCACAGAAGTGCGTCTCAACATCGGAACCTACCTGGCGTCGATCTACGAAGGTCGCCTGTCAGCCTGGTATGTGACCTACATGGAGGGGCCACTCGCGCGCGTTCATTTCATCATCGGCCGCGACAAGGGCGAGACGCCCAAGCCGGAACAGGACGAGTTGGAACGTGCTGTCGCATCCATGGTCAGAACCTGGCCGGACAGCCTGCGCGACGCCATGAAGGCGCGCTTCGATCCCATACGGGCCCGTGATCTGTCAGACCGCTACGCTCTGGCCTTCCATGGCGGTTACAAGGAAGTCTACAACGCTGAAACGGCATTGTCCGATGTGGTCAAGATTGAAACCCTGTCGGAAGCGCGCACTACAGCGATCACGTTCTTCCGCACCACCGGTGCAAAGGCGACACGCCTCTCCCTGAAGGTTTTCAACCGCAGCGCTCCGATCCCCCTTTCCGCTCGTGTCCCACTTCTGGAAAACATGGGCTTCCGGGTCATCAACGAGCGCACCTATCGGATCACTCCTTCGGATGCTCCCCTGTCCTATTTCCATGAAATGACGCTGGAGGCCAGCCGGAGCGGCGATATTGCCCTCGAGGGAGACCTTCAGGACAGGCTTGAAAGCCTGTTCATGGCGATCTGGTCAGGCCGGGCCGAGAACGATGGCTACAACGCTCTCGTTCTGACCGCGGGTCTTGCATGGCGCGACATCGCGATCGTCCGGTCCCTGTCGAAGTATCTCAGGCAAGCCGGCATCCGCTTTTCCGAAGACTATATGTGGACGACGCTCAACAACTATCCGGAAATCACCTCCAAGCTTGTCGAGCTGTTCCATCTCAGGTTCCTGCCCACCGCCAAGGACAAGGACCGAACCTTGGGCACCGCGCGTCTGGAAAGCGAGCTCACCGCCGCCCTGGATAGCGTGACCAGCCTGGATGACGACCGCATTCTGCGCCGGTTCCAGAACGCCATTGATTCCATCCTGCGCACCAACTTCTTCCAGCTGGACAAAGACGGTAAGCCAAAACAAACCTTCGCCTTCAAGATTGACTCGCGCAAAATCGAGGAACTGCCACAGCCGCGGCCTTTCCGGGAGATCTTCGTCTACAGCCCGCGCGTTGAGGGCGTGCATCTGCGCTTCGGCATGGTCGCACGTGGCGGCCTGCGCTGGTCCGACCGCCCTCAGGATTTCCGCACCGAAGTGCTCGGCCTGGTAAAGGCGCAGCAGGTCAAGAATGCAGTGATTGTTCCCGTTGGTGCGAAAGGTGGTTTCGTTCCCAAAATGCTCCCGGACATGAGCAACCGTGAGGCCTGGTTCCAGGAGGGCACGGAAAGCTACAAGATCTTCATCAACGCCTTGCTGGACGTAACCGATAATCTCGTCGACGACGCGGTAAAACCACCCCTTGAGGTCCAGCGCTACGATGGCGATGATCCTTATCTGGTGGTCGCCGCCGACAAGGGCACCGCAACCTTCTCTGATACCGCAAACGCCATTTCGGAAGGCCGGGATTTCTGGCTCGGCGACGCCTTCGCCTCGGGTGGATCCGCCGGCTACGACCACAAGAAGATGGGCATCACGGCCCGTGGAGCCTGGGAAGCGGTCAAGCGGCACTTCCGGGAAATGAACCGCGACATTCAGAGCGAACCCTTCACGGCCGCTGGTGTCGGCGACATGTCCGGTGACGTATTCGGCAACGGCATGTTGTTGTCCAAAACGACAAAGCTGGTCGCAGCCTTCGACCACCGCGATATCTTTATCGATCCCGATCCCGATCCGGCGAAGACCTGGACCGAACGCAAGCGCATGTTCGACCTTGGGCGTTCGTCCTGGAAGGATTACGACACATCATTGATCTCGAAGGGCGGCGGCATCTTCCCAAGATCAGCCAAATCCATTCCGCTTTCCCCTGAAATTCAGGCGTTGCTCGGCATTTCCCACGCAAACGCTACACCGCAGGCTGTCATGACCGCGATCCTGCGCATGAATGTCGATCTGCTCTGGTTTGGCGGCATCGGCACCTATATCCGTGCCACCACCGAAACGGATGCGGACGCAGGCGATCGTGCCAATGACCCGATCCGCATCGTTGCGCCGGAAGTCGGCGCGAAGGTTATTGGTGAAGGCGCCAACCTTGGCCTGACACAACTTGCCCGGATTGAGTTCCACAAGCAGGGCGGTCGCTGCAATTCCGATGCAATCGACAACTCCGCAGGCGTGAATTCCTCCGATATGGAAGTGAACATCAAGATCGCCCTCGGCGCTGCGGTGAAGGCAAACAAGCTCGATATTGCCCAGCGTAACGAACTCCTGGCCGAAATGACGGACGAAGTCGCAGATTTGGTTCTGCGGAACAACTATCTGCAAACCCTCGCCATTTCGATGACCGAACGGCGCGGCTCGGAAGATCTTGGCTATCAGGCGCGGATGATGCGCCAGCTCGAACAGGCAGGCCTTCTCGATCGTCAGGTCGAGCAACTGCCGGACAATTCCAGCCTCTCCGAAATGATCAAGGCTGGCCAGACGTTGACCCGCGCAGAACTTGGCGTTCTGCTCGCCTACGCCAAGCTCACGCTCTACGATGATCTGCTCGCCAGCACCGTGCCAGACGATGCCTACCTCGAGCGAGAGCTGTTCCGCTACTTCCCGGACCAGATGGCCGGCGACTATTCCGATGAAATATCAACCCATCGCCTGCGACGCGAGATTATCGCGACCATGCTCGCCAATTCCATGATCAACCGTGGCGGACCGACGTTCCTGACCCGGCTCATGGATCAGACCGGCGCCACCGCATCTGACATCGCCCAAAGCTTCGTTGCGGTACGCAACAGCTTCGATCTCACAGACCTGAACGCTGAGATCGATGCGCTTGATACGACGATTGATGGAGCAATCCAGCTTGAACTTTATTCAAGCATTCAGGATCTACTCCTCGAACAGGTGGTTTGGTTCAAACGCAACGTCTCCTTCACAGACGGCATTTCCGATGTCGTGGAGCGCTTTGGAGCCGGCGTAAAAAGTCTTCGGCCGTTGCTAGCGGTAATTCTGAGCGAAGACCAGGCGAGTGAAATAACACGTCTGGCTGAGCACTATGTGGACAATGCTGTTCCGGAAGAACTCGCAACTCGTATCGCCTGGCTACCCGTCGAAGCGGCAATTCCGGACATTGTCCTGGTTGCCGAAGAAACTGGCAGCCAGCTGGACGAAGTTGCAAAGGCCTTCTTTGAAGTCGCAGCACACTTCCGCATCGGAGCGATGGACGCTCTCGCAAGAGAACTTTCCATAGCGGATTACTATGATGGGCTGGCTCTTGACCGGGCACGGTCCATCCTGGCTGCGGCTCATCGCAACCTCGCGGTGCAGGCAATCGCCGCCGGCAGCTTCCAGACCTGGCTGTCGGCCCACGAGAAATCCGTGGCTCGCACGACCCGGACCGTCAATGAGATTCTGGAAGGCGAGCTGTCCGTCTCCAAGTTCTCCGTTGCGGCAAGCTTGCTCGCCGAAGCAACACGCTGATCCCGGGCTTGACCTGAAGGACGGCCGGCAGTCAGTGTGCCGGTCGTCCGCTTCAAGCTCCGGAAAGTGTCATGACCCAAATGATTGCTCCGGCGAACCGCCTTGCGATCGCCTCCTGGGCCCTGTTCGACTGGGCAGCCCAGCCGTTCTTCACGCTGGTGACCACCTTTGTCTTTGCGCCCTATTTCGCGTCGGCCCTGGCCAATACGCCCGCGGAGGGCCAGGCCCTTTGGGGTTATGCGACCGCAGGCGCCGGTCTTGCCATCGCCTTGCTCGCCCCCATTCTCGGGGCGATTGCCGATGCAACCGGACACCGCAAGCCCTGGATCTTCGTCTTCTCGCTGCCCTTTGTCTTCGCCTGCTGGATGCTCTGGTATACGGAGCCGGGAAATCCTTCGGCAATTCCAGTGGCCTTGGCCAGCTTTGCTGTGGCAACACTTGCCATCGAATTCGCCACTGTCTTCAACAACGCGATGATGACGGATCTCGCGCCATCAAACCGCGTCGGCCGACTCTCTGGCACCGGCTGGGCTGCCGGTTATGCGGGCGGACTGGTCAGTCTCGTGATAGCTCTAGGTTTTTTGGCAGCGAACCCGGAGAGTGGCAAAACCCTCTTGGGCTTTGATCCACTGTTCGGGCTCAATCCCGCAACGCGCGAGGGTGATCGGGCCTCAGAGCCATTCTCGGCGCTGTGGTACCTGGTCTTTGTGGTACCGCTGTTTTTCTTTGTTCCGGACGCCCCGAAGAAGGCGAACCTCGCCCCGGCGATCAGGGTAGGCCTTGCCAACCTTCTGGCTAGCCTTCGCAACGCTCGGCGCAACCGGCCGCTGTTTGTGTTTCTGTTGGCAAACATGGCCTACAAGGACGGTCTCGTAGCCCTCTTCGCCTTCGGCGGCATCTACGCGGCAGGCCAACTTGGCTGGGGCTCGATCCAGATCGGCGCCTTCGGCATTCTTCTGACCATTACCGGCACCATCGGTGCCATTGTCGGCGGACGGCTGGACGATCGTTATGGTCCCAGGGCCGTCCTTTTCGGGGCGCTTGCAATTCTGACAACCTGCGGACTTGGACTGATCTCGATTGATCAGACAACGATCCTGTTTCTGATCAAGACGGCGCCCCCCGCAACAAACAGCGGCCTGTTCACGACAGCCCCTGAACAGCTTTTCCTCGCCCTGGGCGCCTTGATTGGCGCTGCAGCAGGACCGCTTCAGGCTGCATCACGCAGCCTTCTGGTCGAACTGGCGCCAAAAGAACAGATCTCGCAATTCTTCGGACTTCTGGCGCTTTCCGGCAAGGTCACCAGTTTTCTGGCACCACTCTCTGTCAGTCTGCTCACAGTTGCGACCGGCAGCCAGGCTGCGGGCATGTCCGCGATCCTGATTTTCTTCGGGATCGGTGCATTTCTGCTGACAAAATCGCACTAGAAACAAAAAAAGGCGCCGCAACGAGAAATCGCTGCGGCGCCCGACATTCCGGCATCTTAGGGAATGTCCAAGCCTACGCGACCGACCGGACGCCTACCAGGAAGCCATCAACCTCGTCCTTGAGGCTGCTGGCTTCACTCTGAAGCACTTCAGCCACCGAACTGACCTGGCGTGCTGTGCTGCCGGTCTCATCAGCCGATGAAGCAACCGTCACGATGCTGCGCGCCACATCCTGCGTACCATTGGCGGCTTCCTGGATGTTGCGAGCGATCTCTTCGGTCGCCTGACCCTGCTGGTCCACAGAACCTTGAATGCTGTTGGCAATCTCGTTCATCTTTTCGATGGTCAGCGAAATCCCCTGGATCGCACCGACAGCGCCTTCAGTCTCGCTCTGCACCGACTGGATCTGCATCGAGATTTCGTCCGTCGCCTTCGCCGTCTGGGTCGCGAGTTCCTTGACCTCCGCTGCAACAACTGCAAAGCCGCGGCCGGCTTCGCCCGCGCGGGCAGCCTCAATGGTTGCGTTCAGGGCCAGCAAGTTGGTCTGCTCGGCAATATCCGTGATCAGCTTCACCACTTCGTTGATCCGGCTGGCCGCTTCCGCGAGTCCCTCGATCTTCGCATTGGTGTCTTGCGCTTGCTGAACCGCCTGACCTGCGATTTCGGCTGACTGACCCATCTGCCTGCGAATTTCTTCAACAGATGCCATCAACTCTTCCGCAGCCGAGGCCACGGTCTCAACATTGGAAGAAGCTTCCTCCGAGGCGGCAGCAACCATCGTGCTCTGAGAGCTGGTGTGATCTGCGCCTTTGGTCAAAACAACTGCAGCACCGTTCAGGTCGGACACCTGTGCAAGAACCGTCTGGACCAGATGAGAAATCTTTGCGTCAAAACTCTCCGAAAGATCCCTGATTTGCGTGGCTCGGGCAAGCTGTTGTTCCTGCAGCTGTTCCTGCTCCTGCGCAAGCATGTCTGCTTCCTGGGCCTTCTCGCGGAACACCTCAAGTGCGGACGCAATCTTGCCGATCTCATCGTGGCGGCCAGCACCTGGAATTGGCTCATCATATCTTTTGTCCATCAACGCCTGGATGCTGGTGACAATTTTCTCCAGCGGGCGACGGACAATGGTGTTGCCGACGAGATAGATGGACATGCCGACAACAATCAGAAGCAAAACGCCGATCCCGATGATCGTGTAGACAATGCCCGCCGAAGCAGCGTTCAAGGTCGACACGGGCACATTGACCACAACCGACATGCTCGCGGCACCATCTCCAATATCCACTGGCGTGATGATGCGCAGCACCTCGGAACTCAAGCTGTTGGAATACCCGGGGTATTGGAAGGGTTGTGCCGTTTTGACTGCGCCGAGAACGGCACCGGCCTGTTCGGCGTCGAGGGGTGACCTCCCCTCGGTCCAATCCTTGCCGAGAAGTGCCGGATCAGAATGGGAAATCCATTTCCCCTCGCGCGACAAAAGGTGGATCGAACCGGTCTCCAGCGGATGCAGACCGTTCAAGGTCTCCGCCAGCGGCGTCAGCATGATGTCGACGCCAGCCACTCCGATGACACCTGTCTTGTCACGCAGCGGAATGCCAAACGATACGCCGGAAACCGTCTTGCCGCCAGCTTCCCAGCTGTAGGGCTCTGTCACATAGTCTTTGCCGGTTTTGTAAGGAACATTGAACCAGTTGCTGGCTTCCGTTTCATCCAGATCGGAGAGAGGGCGGAACCCGACATTTCCGTCCGGAAGCCGGTAGTAATACGGTCGCCACTCGCCGGAATCGTCGTGCAGCTCAGCGTTTTTGAAGTCTGCGTCCCTGCCATCAAGCGCGTTGTTGATCACCGCCGCCCAGGCGCCCGAAAGCGACGTGTTGGACTTCATTGTCTCTTCGACAACCGACGACCAGGCGGCACGGTCGGTCATTTCGGAACTCTTCAAACCGTTGAGACTGAAAGCAAAGCCTCGAGCTGCAGTCAGGCCCTCTTCCATTGTGCGGCGAACATATTCCGCCTGCTCACGTGCAACGGCCTCTGCCTGATGCACCGTGAGTTGCTGCGTCACCTGGGACGCCGTCCAACTGATGAAACCAATGCCTGCAACCAGAACGGCGGCAAGCGCCGCAATGCTGACGGCGACGAGCTTGGTCGTGACCTGTGCCTTTTGAAACATGTATCCGGAATCCCACGGCAAGTTTTTCAGGAGCCCATAAAACTATGAGGTGTAAACACCTCTGCACTGCACCATTTTTGTGTTAAAAAAGACCTTCGACCTGATAAAATTACGGTGGCCAAAAGTCGGATAATCAGAGCCGGCGAAAGCTGCCGCTACGTGGAAGGGAAACCACCTCCCCAAATACACTTTCAGCCGGATCGCAGAACGAACCGGCTGAACAAAATCGTTGTTTGAAAACAGAAGAAGCAGCAAGCGGATCTCAAAAGAGATCCCTGATGCAAGCTTAATGACGGAAGTGACGCATTCCGGTCATGACCATGGCGAGACCTGCTTCATCGGCTGCCGCGATCACGTCGTCATCTCGCATGGAACCACCAGGCTGAATGACGGCGGTCGCACCAGCTTCAGCCGCCGACAAAAGACCATCGGCGAATGGGAAGAAGGCGTCGGACGCGACCACACAACCTTTGGTCAGCGCTTCTGAAAGCCCAGCCGCTTCGGTCGCATCCAGAGCCTTGCGGGCAGCGATACGTGCACTGTCGATACGGCTCATCTGGCCTGCACCAACACCGACGGTCGCACCATCCTTGGCATAAACGATGGCATTGGATTTCACGTGCTTTGCCACGCGGAAGGCAAACTTGAGATCGTTGAGTTCCTGTTCGCTCGGCGCACGCTTGGTCACAACCTTCAGGTCGAGGTCATCAACGACACCGTTATCGCGGGACTGAACAAGCAGGCCACCAGCCACCGACTTGACGAACAGCCCCCTGGAGCGAGCGTCCGCAAGGCCGCCGGTCAGCAGAAGACGCAGGTTCTTCTTGGCGGCGATGATCTCCATGGCAGCTTCATCAGCTTCAGGCGCAATAATGACTTCGGTGAAGATCTTGACGATCTCTTCCGCCGCAGCTGCATCGAGTTTCTGGTTCAGGGCAACGATGCCGCCGAAAGCAGACACCGGGTCACAGCGAAGTGCCAGCTCATAGGCTTCCTTCAGGCTTGCACCTTCTGCAACACCGCAGGGGTTGGCGTGTTTGATGATGGCAACAGCAGACGTCCGGGCCGGATCAAACTCGCTAACGAGTTCGAACGCCGCATCCGTATCGTTGATGTTGTTGTAGGACAGGGTCTTGCCCTGGATCTGGCGAGCCGTTGCAACGCCCGGGCGATTTTCGCCAGTCTTGTAGAAGCCGGCAGACTGGTGCGGGTTTTCGCCGTAGCGCATGACTTCAGCGAGCGCGCCGCCAACTGCCCGGTGGGCCGGAGTGGCCTCGTCAAGCTGATCCGACAGCCAGTTGGAAACAGCGGCGTCATAAGCAGCCGTACGGGCGAAGGCCTTGAGCGCCAGATTCTTGCGCAGGGCGATCGGCGACTGGCCATCATTCTTGTCGAGTTCAGCAATCACCTGATCATAGTCGGCCGGGTCCGTAACAACGGTGACATAGGCGTGGTTCTTGGCGGCTGCACGGGTCATCGCTGGCCCGCCAATGTCGATGTTCTCGACACCGGTCGCATAGTCGGCGCCCTTGGCGACAACATCTTCAAACGGATAAAGATTGCCGCAGAAGAGATCGATGCCAGTGATGTCATGCTCACTCATCGCGGCCTGATGTTCAGCATCGTCGCGAATGGAAAGCAGGCCACCATGAACCATCGGATGAAGCGTTTTCACCCGCCCGTCCATGATTTCCGGAAACTTGGTCACCTCGGAAATGTCCAGAACCGCCAGGCCCGCATCCTTCAGCGCCTTGTAGGATCCGCCCGTGGAGACCAACTCGACGCCGCGCTCGGACAGCGCCTTCGCAAAGTCGACGAGACCTGTCTTGTCAAAGACGGAAAGGAGAGCCCGTTTGACGGGAACAAGCGGAGGAACAGGGACGCTCTTGGACACAATGGCCATTAAAATTGCCTCGCGGTTGGGACGATCCGGGGAAGTTGGCGTCGCCCTAACACGATTGCGCCCAAATCAAAAGCCACGACGACAAAGAACGAGAAATGGCTCTGGGAAAGCGGCCGTTACGGTGCCCTAAGCCTTGGGATCCACATCTGGAGCGAGCTCTTGCCCGTCTTCATCAATAGCCTCGTCGATTTCCGGATCAAACTCCGAGGGAGCATCTTCATCCGGATCAACAAGCGGCAACTCGGCTGTCCGCGCCAACTCGTCAAATTCGCTGGATCCACGGCGGCTGAGTTTGGCAGTCGCTGTGCGGCGGAATTGCCAGGCAGATGACTGACTGTCGCGAATACGTCCGTAGAGGACGATCTGCATGGTCTTGCGGTGCCCATAGACGTCAGAGAGGTAAATGGACTCTTCAAGCACGAGTTCGGTGCCTGGCGCGTCGAATTCCCACGCCTCACCATCGCGGCAGACGAGAAGAACCGCTGTCCCGCCACGGAGCAACGACGGCTTGATGGCGGGATGAAGATGAAAACGAATGGCGAACTGATCCCCGGGTTCGTCAACCCTTGCACCAACAGGGAAGCTGTCGATCCCGTCTAGAACGGTGCCGTCACCTGAAAGGCGGATATCACGCGCATGAACAATCCCGAATTGCTGCTGGTAACCGTCGTGGGAGGCCGTCACGCGGCTGCCTGCAGCGTCATCCTCACGTTCAACCTGCACATGTTTCGGACCGGCAATAATCGGCGCGCCCAGCCAACGCCCGAACGGCCTCTCGCTCAAGAACCGGCAGGAAGAGGTGTCTTCGATCGTCGCCGTTGAATGGGCGGCCGTTGACCGACTGACCTTCCGCCACATCTCGTTGCTGCGGCTTGAGACGCCGCAATTCACGATAATCCGCTTGAGACCTGAGGAAAATTCAAAGGCAAGACACCCCCCATGAGCATCTTCGCTGATGCCAAGGGGCGGTGGTTTTCCCGTATCCATGATAACGACCGACGAACCGCCACACAGGCGTTGGTAGCCAGTATGCGGCACATTCATCGGCGGCGCGCCACGAGCATCGTCATAGGCCATGATCGTGGCAATCAAATCATTTGGCGTCGACCCCATACCATTGAAATGCGCGAGGGCACCGTCGCCGTGGCGGAAGAAGCGCATCATCGGCATCATCCGGTCAACCGACTGCAGCATCGCGGCAGGAAGCTCGAGGCCTTGAGCGACGAATGCCTGACGAACCGGCAACAAATCGGCGAGAATTTCGACGATGGCCCGTGGGTTTCGCGAGATATGTCCGCCGTCGGTCAGGATCTGGCGCAAAAGCTCCTGGTCAAGACGGCGAATGCTCTGACGCGCGAAACGCCCCTGTCCGGACATGGAGACACAGGCTGCCGCTATGGCAAGCGCTGCCTGCAGTCGTTCGACCCCATCATGGGTTTCATTGATGGTTCGGCGCAAATATCGCACCTGCCGCAAAAGTGACCGCAAAAACCGATTGTAGAAATCATGATCGCCGTCTTCGAGAATGAACGGCGAATGGGCCAGCCAGGACATCACCCGACGGGTCACGACCGGCGCTTCCCAGCCAATCGGATGCCAGCGGCCCGAGTGCTTCAGCCAATCATCAACCAGCGCTCTCGCATTCTGGCGGGAGATACGGCTGTCGGCCGCGCGAAGGTCACGCAGCCAGGCAAAGCCGTGCAACTGGCGCTGCCAATCAGGGTGCTCGCCCTCCAGTTCGAACGGAGATGCACCATGTGTCTCAACGAGATAGCCGGAAAACAGGAAGCGCCCACCATAGATGTCCGCTGCATTCGTCTGATCCGCCGTCCTCAGGTCCTGAGGCGCAATCAGCAGGCGCGCTGGTGCTCCCGGCTGAGGTCTTAGCCGGAACAGCGGGCCGCCATGAAGCCAGCGCAAGAGACGCTGCCACGCGTATCCGGCAGCAAGCCGACACACGCGCCCCTTTTCAGAAGCAACGCTCATGGTCACGGCATCATTCCGCCATATGGGAGGCAAGGAGCGCGGATAAGTAAGTCCTCTGGATCGAACGGCAACGGACCGTTAAGGTTAGTATTTTGTTGCCATTATCTGCGCAGGAACGGTTTATGCGCCGTTAAAGTCTCTTGATACGCGCGGCGAAAAAGCCATCCAGGCCGGTTTCATCGCCAGTTTTCGTCACCGGCTGACATGGCAGAGTCCTGAGATACCCTTCCTCGGTCACTGACGCAGTCAGGCCACCGATCTCGTCAGCTGTGACCGGGATCAGCTCAATACCGTCACGCTCGGCAAGCACGCCGGCAATCTGATCCTCGCCTTCAGCCTTCTCCAGCGAACAGGTGCAATAAACCAGCACGCCCCCCGGCTTCAGCCAACCGATAACCCTGCGCAGAAGCTCGCCCTGGATCTTCGACAGGGTCTCGACATCATAGAGTTGCTTCAACCAGGGCACATCTGGATGACGCCGGATTGTGCCTGTCGCACTGCAAGGCGCATCAAGCAGGATCGCATCGAACGGCGCCTCCGGTTCCCACTCACGGATATCCGAGGTCACAACCTCCGCCGAGAGCTTTAGACGTGCAAGGTTCTCGCTTACGCGTTTCAGCCGACCTTTCGAAATATCGACAGCGGTCACTTCGGCGCCAGCTGCCGCAAGCTGCGCCGTCTTCCCGCCCGGCGCAGCACAAAGATCCGCGACGCGCTTGCCTGTGAGGTCTCCAAGAAGCTTTGCAGGCAACGCCGCCGCCGCATCCTGGACCCACCAGGCGCCATCTTCGAAACCCTCAAGCTTGTCGACTGCGCCCTTCTTGACCAGGCGAACCGACCCGGCGCCAACAACTGTTCCTCCGAGTTTTTCCGCCCAGGCGGCTGCAGACCCATCCTTGATCGTCAGATCCAGCGCGGCTTCGCTTTGATGCGCAGTTGCGATTGCCTTGGCCGTTTCCGCACCATAGCTCTGTGTCCAGCTTTCAAGCAGCCACTCCGGCGTGTTCAGCGCAGCTCTGTCGAGATCGGACGTCAACGCTTCGCGCTCGCGCCCAAGCCGACGTAGAACGCCATTCACAAGGCCTTTGTACGGACGCGCGCGGCGATCTGCGGACGCGTTCTCAACAGCAAGAGACACTGCCGCGCGATCTGGCACTTCCATGAAAAGCATCTGGGCAATGCCTACGTGCAGGATATCCAGAACCCGGCCGGATTTCTCAGGAATGGGCCGATCCAGAAGGCGATCGATGATTTCGGCGATTTCACCACGATGCCTCAGACAGACACCAAGGATAGCCCGCACCAATGCGCGATCGTTGAAGGCCAGTTCCCGAAACCCGGAGTGGCCGGAATTGAGATCAAGCTCATTGTCCAGCGGGCGCCGCTTGTGGACCACATTGCCGAGGAGATCCGCTGCAATCTTGCGAGCGGCAAACCCTGGCGTCTGGGGCTTACCGGCGAAATCTGAGGGCTTTACCCTCTTGTTTGGGTCAGTCAGGTTCGACAAGGGAACTCTCAAGCGGTTGAAGAAAAAATGAGCGCCGGGATCGGTTTCCCGGTCCCGGCGCAAGATCTGCATTGTAAAAGGCTTGATCTGTCGGCGAAAGCCATTTCTTTTCGCCGCCTATCACCAGCGAATGGGCCTAGCCCCATGGCCCCTTCGGCCGCTGCGGTTTGCTTGGTTGGCGTGCACCACCACCCCATGGTCCGTCGAAAGATGCCCGTTGCGGTGCTTCTTGGCGAGGAGCGTATCCACCGCCGCCAAGACCTGCATTGGCAAGCTTCTGCAGCTCTGCAATCCGGTTGGCAGTGTTGGGATGCGTGGAGAACAGATTGTCCATCCGTTCACCAGACAAGGGGTTCATGATGAACATATGTGCGGTTGCTGGGTTTTGCTCGGCGTCCGGGTTGTGAATACGCTCCACACCGCCGGCAATCTTGCCGAGCGCTGAGGCAAGCCAGAGTGGCTGACCGCAAATTTCGGCGCCCATACGGTCTGCCGCATATTCTCGGGTCCTGGAAATTGCCATTTGCACCAGCATGGCGGCCATGGGCGCTACAATCATCGCCACAAGCACGCCGACAAAACCAAATGGATTGTTGTTGTCCCGGTTGCCACCGAAAAAGAACGCGAAATTGCCGAGCATTGAGATTGCGCCGGCCAGCGTAGCAGTGATCGTCATGATAAGCGTGTCATGGTTCTTCACATGGGCCAGCTCATGGGCCATCACTCCTGCAACTTCTTCCATCGTCAACATGTCAAGAAGCCCGGTCGTGGCGGCAACGGCAGCATTCTGCGGGTTCCGGCCCGTAGCGAAGGCGTTAGGCTGCGGATTGTTGATCAGATAGACCTTCGGCATCGGCAGATCCGCATTCGCGGAGAGCTGCCGGATCATCCGGAAAAGCTCCGGAGCCGTGCGCTCATCCACCTCTTGCGCATGGTGCATTTTCAGCACCATCTTGTCCGAGTTCCAGTAGCTGAACACGTTCATGGCGGCAGCGATCATCAGCGCAATCATCATGCCGCTCTGACCGCCAATCATATAGCCAATGCCCACGAAGAGCGCCGTCATGGCAGCCAGAAGCATCGCCGTACGGATATAATTCATTGTGTTGTTCACCTCGCTATCAAAGCCCAGGTTTTTGCATTCGGGATCGAGGCCCTATATAGCCTGCTGTTGAAGAGGAAATGGTGTCGTTCCGCCATTTGCGCAAGCTTTGACGACCGAAACCGGGAAAATCAGGAGGTTGAAACCCGTGACCGATAGCACTGATCAGAGCCCTGACACGCCCAAACAGGACGCCAAGATCCTCGACTTCAAGCTTGCCACCGATGCCCCCAGTCTTGCGACAAACATCGAGGAAGCACCTGTGCGCCGCTTCGAGGACTTGCCACCCGCGGCCCAGCGCGCCCTGCAGGAAGCGGAAGAACGGCGTAAGTACATCGATGCAAAACAGGAAGATCTTCCCAAGGAAGTCAACGGCCGCGGAGGCCTTGAGCCAACCCGCTACGACGATTGGGAAGTCAATGGCCTGACCTCGGACTTTTAGGTCTTCACCAGTTTCCGCACCTGATCGGCAACAGCCTTCGCAAAGGGCGCCTGCATTTCTGCGTCCCAATGAACCGAATCCACATCGCTGACGCTGACCACCGAGCCCGCATCAAGGAACGCCGCGCCATATTGCTTCGCAATCTCGGCGTAGATTTCGGCGAGTTTTTTCGATTCTGCTATGCTCTTGTCGCAGAACATGGATTCCAGGGGTGACTCTGCAAAGCCGCCCAGCGACGGCGGAGAAATCAGGAGAATCCTCGGCGCCTTGCCTTCCGGGTCGTCGGTCGGCGTACGAGCATAGTCAAGTAGGCGCGCAACAGCGTAGCCAATCGCGCCGGCACTCATGTTGAACCGTGACTGAAGGTCGTTGGTTCCAAGCATAAGCACGAGAATGTCGATCGGCATATGAGTCTTGCGGACAGTTGCCAGGTGAGCGAGACCGTTCTTGTCCCCCCGGACAGGATCCTCGAACACCGTCGTTCGCCCATTCACGCCCTCTTCCAGGACATAAAAAGCATCACCCAGGTCACGTTGCAGAAGACGCGTCCAGCGTTGGTCATGCCCATAGCGTGTGCGCTCTCCGGGCTTGAACCCCCAGGTCAGGGAATCGCCGAAGCAGACGACGGAGATTGGATCGCCGGTTTCCCGCATGATTTCAAAGCCCTTACCATTCTGTCCGAGGCTTGAAAGTAGGCCAGAAAGCCTTCAACGCAAGACCGAATTTCGAACCGAAAGAACTGTCACCTTTCCGGGTTGGTTAATCAGAGCTTTACCAACAGGGCTATAGCCTGAGTGCAATCATGCATTCGGAATGCCCGGGACATTCATGACCCTTAGTATCTCTCAGTATCGGCGCGGCGCTGCCCTGCCGAGTTCAAATCCGTTTCGGCGACTGGCGTCCCTGCTCGAAGGCGTGGCACCGGGCATGGATCCCATTGCCATGACCATCGGCGAGCCGCAACACGCGATGCCGGAATTCACCGCCAGGGTCTTCAATGACAACATGGCCGATTTCCGGCGCTATCCGCCCATCAACGGCACATCGGAATTCCGCGCTTCCGTCGCAGACTGGCTGGATCGGCGCTATGGGCTGGATGGCTTGATCAACCGGGAAAACGGTGTTCTGCCGCTGAACGGATCCCGCGAGGGTCTCTCATTTGGCGCAATTGCTGCCCGGGATCAGCTGGCAAAAGACGTGGATCATCCGGTTGTCATTCTTCCGAACCCATTTTACCAGACCTATGCCGCCGCGGCCCATATTGCAGACGCGCAAGCAGTGCTCCTGGATGCAGTTCCAGGTCTCGGATTTCTGCCAGACCTTGACAGCCTCTCACCCGAGATCCTCGATCGGACAGTCGCCTTCTACATCGCATCCCCGACAAATCCCGAAGGCTATGTCGCAGACATTGCTTACTGGCAAAGACTGATCGGCCTGGCGCGAAAGCACCGTTTCTACATTTTTGCCGACGAGTGCTACTCCGAGATTTACCGAGACGTACCGCCTGTCGGTATCCTTGAGGCAGCAAAGGCAATGGGCGGCGACAACTCCCAGGTTTTTGACAAGATCATCGTCCTGAATTCCTTGTCGAAACGCTCCAACCTGGCGGGTCTGCGTTGCGGGTTTGCCGCAGGAGATCCGGAATTTCTCGGCAGGTGGGTCAAGTTCCGCGGATTGGCCGCGCCTCAGGTGCCACTGCCCAATCAAGCCGTTGCCGCAGCAGCCTATGGTGACGAAGCGCATGTGATAGAAAACCGTCGCCTGTACAACGAAAAGTTCGACGCGGCAGAGCGACATCTCGCACCGCTCATGGGCAAAGTCACACCGGAGGCTGGCTTTTTCCTCTGGCTGAACATTTCGCGCTGGGGTGATTCCGAGTCCGTCACACGAGACCTTTGGACCGATACCGGAATCAAGGTCCTGCCAGGCGCCTATCTGGCGTCTGATCAATCGGACGGAAGCAATCCCGGCAAATCCTATATTCGCGTTGGCCTCTGCGCCTCGCTTGAAACCACTGAAACAGCGCTTGGGCGCTTAGCATCCTGGTTGGGAGACAAGGCATGAGACGGGCAAGTGCCGTCCGCGGAAATGGCCGCCGCGCATCGATCGACCTGCTCGACACACAGAGCCCTGTCAAAAGGTTCCTGAAGCGGAATCTCGTTGGTCTCGGCGGCCTGTGTGTCATCGCCTTTGCAGCGGCACTCGCCGCAAGCCTTGCGACATGGTCGGTCACAGATCCAAGCCTCAACCACGCAACATCCGAACCCGCTCGCAACGCCCTGGGACGGCCAGGCGCAATCATTGCCGACATCCTGATGCAGACCATCGGCCTGGCAACCGCAGTCTTCCTCGTTCCGGTTGTGCTCTGGGGCTGGCGGCTTCTGGCCGGTCACACCATGCGCATTGGCCGCAAGCGTTTGTTTTACTGGGTCGCCGGCTCAGTCATCAGTTCTGGTGCATTGGCGTCCCTGCCAGTACCCGAAAGCTGGCCTTTGCCAACAGGTCTCGGCGGTTTTCTCGGCGATAGTGTCCATGCTGTCCCTGCACTGCTCACGGACAATTTTACCGAAGGTGCCGCCACGATCATCGGCGTGTTTGGTCTTGGTCTTCCGGCAGCTCTCCTGCTCTTCGCCTCTGCTGGCTGGTTCCGCTCTGCAGAAATCTCCGAAGACTCTGTCGCACGGCAGGTTCCGAACGGCCACGGTCGCAGCATTGAAGACGAACTGGGCCTTGACGATGACGACGAAAGCGAATCTCGCATTGGTCTGATCCTCAGCTCAACGATCGGCATGGTCAGCCACTGGTCGCTCCAGGGCGCATCCTTGCTGCGGCGCGCGACCGGTTACGGGCGTGCCCAGGACGTCGAAGAGGAGTGGGACGAGGAGGAAGAGGACTACGAGCCCGTCAATGAAAAGCATGGCGGAGCCCTGAAAGCCTTCCGTCGCGCCCTCGCCGACAAGTTGATGCCGAACGACGACGATGGCCTCGGCACATACTATGACGATCGGGATCAGGAGCCTGAGACGGAAAGCGAAGACGGTTCCTTTGACGAAGAGGGCGAGGGCTTCGAACCGGATGACCTCCTCATCTCAAAAGCCCCGCTGCCCAAACCCGTCGGCATCGCCGCGCCAGCCAACGAAGCACCGCCGCAAGGTCGCATCATCCCGCCCGCCCCGCGTCCAAAACAGGGCAAAAGGGTTATCAACGAGGCACAGCCATCTCTTCTGGGCGCTCCCGAGGACTACGAGCTGCCTCCGTTAATGCTGCTCGCCGAACCAAAGACCACGGGCAAGATCCCCGGACTCTCCGCCGATGCATTGGAACAGAATGCCCGCATCCTGGAAGGTGTTCTTGAAGATTTCGGCGTCCGCGGTGAAATCATCGAGGTCCGCCCGGGTCCGGTTGTGACACTCTACGAACTGGAGCCGGCACCTGGCATCAAGTCTTCTCGAGTCATTGGTCTTGCCGACGATATTGCCCGCTCCATGAGCGCAATTTCCGCGCGCGTCGCGGTCATTCCAGGCAAGAACGCCATCGGCATCGAACTGCCAAACGCGAGGCGTGAAACCGTCTATCTGCGCGAGCTTCTGGCCTCGAACGACTTTGAGAAAACAAAATCGAAGCTGGCACTGGGACTTGGAAAGACCATCAATGGCGAAAGCGTGGTCGCAGATCTGACCCGCATGCCTCACCTGCTCGTGGCAGGTACCACCGGCTCGGGCAAGTCGGTCGCGATCAACACCATGATCCTCTCGCTGCTTTATCGTCTGACGCCGGACGAGTGCAAGATGATCATGATCGATCCGAAGATGCTCGAACTGTCGATCTATGACGGCATCCCTCATTTGCTCACGCCAGTCGTGACCGATCCGAAAAAGGCCGTGGTTGCCTTGAAATGGACCGTTCGCGAGATGGAAGACCGCTACAAGAAAATGTCGAAAGTCGGTGTCCGCAACATCGACGGCTACAACACCCGGATCAAGCAGGCGCTTGAAAAAGGCGAGAGCTTTACCCGGACGGTCCAGACCGGATTTGACCGCGAGACCGGGCAGCCGATCTACGAAGACGAGGATCTGCCGCTCGAAACCATGCCGTACATCGTCGTTGTGGTCGATGAGATGGCTGACCTGATGATGGTCGCCGGCAAGGATATCGAAGGCGCCATTCAACGCCTGGCTCAGATGGCTCGTGCCGCAGGGATCCATTTGATCATGGCAACCCAGCGTCCGTCCGTAGATGTGATCACCGGTACGATCAAGGCGAACTTCCCGACCCGCATCTCCTTCCAGGTCACATCGAAGATCGACAGTCGCACGATTCTTGGCGAAATGGGCGCCGAGCAGCTGCTTGGCATGGGTGACATGCTGTTCATGGCAGGCGGTGGACGCATCCAGCGCGTCCACGGACCGTTCGTGTCCGATGACGAGGTCGAGCATATCGTTAGCCATCTGAAGGTCCAGGGCACGCCTCAGTATCTTGAAGCCGTCACAGAGGAAGACGAGCCTTCCGACAGCCCATACGACGGCGGCGGATCCGGCGGCGGCGGAGATGAAAGCAACGATCTCTACGACCGGGCAGTGGCCATTGTCCTGCGCGACAAAAAAGCCTCCACATCCTATATCCAGCGTCGCCTGTCGATCGGCTACAACCGGGCGGCCTCCCTGATAGAGCGGATGGAACAGGAGGGCCTGATAAGTGCCGCAAATCACGCCGGAAAGCGCGAGATCCTTGTACAAAACGGCAATGATGACGATATCTAACAGGCCATCGCCCAAGCTTCGCCACATGAGCGCTCTACCTGAAGAATGAGACCTCATATGCAACGAGACACTCAGGACACGACATGCTGCACCGTTCTGCCATAACCGCGTTGAAGTCACTCCTTGTCGCAGCTCTTTTTCTGAGCCTGAGCGGCCTTGGCGCAAAGGCGCTGACAGAGGAACAGGCAAAGACACTGTCCGACGTGAACTCCTACTTCAACTCGGTGAAGACCATGCATGGCGACTTCATCCAGTTCGGGCCGGAAGGCAATCAGCTCGAAGGCAAATTCTACCTCGCGCGCCCCGGAAAGGTCCGTTTTTACTACAACCCACCCGCCAAACTCGACATTATCGCCGATGGCAAATCCGTTTCGGTGAAAGACCGGAAGCTCGCGACACAGGACATCTGGCCCTTGAGTCAGACCCCACTCCGCTTTCTGCTGGCCGAAAACATCGACCTGCAAAAAGACGCGAACGTCACGAATGTTCTGGTTGAGCCTGATCTCGTGACCGTCACGCTTGAAGACAAGACGACTTTCAATTCCGGTATCTTGACCCTGATCTTCGATGCCAAGGACTATGCGTTGAAGCAATGGACTGTCACCGACGCTCAAGGCTACGACACGTCGGTCGCCGTCTACAACGTAACCTCTAACGGCCCGACCAATCCGAAGCTCTTCAAGATCGACTATCTGGCAAACACGCGCCAGAACCAGAACTGATCTTCTCAGCCCATGACCAGCGGCATGCCTGCCTCTAGAGCCAAGCCGCTGGTCTCTCGTCTCCTGACGGACTATTGCGAGCGCCATGACCTGTCCCTGGTCATCGACCATGCGCTTGGGCATGCCGGCTACATTGCCAACAAAGCCGGGAAACGCTCGTTCTTTGTCGGCACGCGCTTCGATCTCAATCCACTGGGCGCAAGTGAAATCGCGCGGGACAAAGCCTATACGGCGGAGTTTCTGAGGCGCGATGGTTTTCCCGTTCCAGATAGCTTGCTGATCAGTTCACCCACATCAATCGCCACACTCTCATCCAGACAGCCGGGCTACACGGACACCCTCATAGGGTTTCAGGCGGCGGAGAGGTTCGCAAAAAAGGCGGGGTATCCCCTTTTTGCAAAGCCCAACGATGGCAAGGAAGGATCGGATGTTTTCAAGGTCCGGACTCAGGCGGAACTGGCATCCAGCCTGACGAACCTGTTCCAGCGCCACGACAAGGCGCTTCTCCAGCAGGCAGCAATTGGCCGCGACATCAGGGTCTTGGTGCTCGGCAACAAGATCCTCTGCGCTGTTGAGCGCACAGCGCCCACCGTCGTTGGCGACGGGCTTTCAAGCCTTGCCGACCTGGCTGGCGAAATAAAGCAAATCGCCCTTGAAGATCCCCGCCTTGTCCAGACGCTCGAGGATCAAGGATATGCCCTGTCTGATGTTCCCTCATCCGGCGTTGAAGTCACGCTATTGCCGACCGCCAATCTTTCGTCAGGAGGAAGCGCCCGTGATGTCACACCAGATCTGCCAAAGGCAATCTCCGACGTGGCAATCGCCAGCGGCAAGGCGCTTGGTCTCAGTTATTTTGGTGCGGACCTGATCGTCGAGAACGCCCAAAGCGCCCCGGCACCAGATTTCAAGATCTTGGAACTAAACGCGGCGCCCGGGCTCTCGATGCTGCACCGACTGGGGCCCGTGCACGCCAAAATGGTCGAAGGCATATATGAGCAGGTCTTTGACGCGCTCACGCAGCAGATGGAGGCGGCGTATTAGGCGCCGCCTCCAGATTTCCAACAACGCAGGACCGATAAGGCAGATCAGGCATTGACGTCGACGACGACCCGCCCCTTGACGCCGCCATTGAGGATCGATGCACCCAACTCCGGTAGGTCCGCCAGCGTAGCTGGCTGGATCATGGCATGCAGCTTGTCGAGTGGCAGATCCTTCGAAAGACGCTCCCAGGCGCGCAACCGGTCTTCGTAGGGACGCATTACGCTGTCGATGCCAAGAAGATTGACCCCGCGCAGCAGGAACGGGATCACCGTTGCCGGCAACCCGGCTCCGCCCGCAAGCCCAACTGCCGCAACCGATGCGCCGTATTTCATCTGACCCAAGACCCGCGCCAGCATCGCACCGCCAACCGCATCGACACATCCGGCCCAGGCTTCTGTTTCAAGAGGGCGTTTCACTGTCTCGTTGATGTCTTCTCGAGCAACAATCTGGCTCGCGCCGAGCGACGTCAGATAGTCAGCCGTCTCCGGCCGACCCGTAACCCCCGCAACTTCATACCCCAGGTTCGATAGAATCGCGGTCGCAACCGACCCGACACCGCCGGCCGCACCTGTTACGAGAACCGGACCGTCACCTGCCTTCAACCCATGATCCTCAAGCGCCATGACCGCGAGCATCGCCGTAAACCCGGCGGTTCCCACCGCCATGGCGTCACGCGCATTCAAGCCATCTGGCAGCGGCACCAGCCAATCCGCCTTGACCCGGGCTTTCTGTGCGTAGCCGCCCCACCAGGCCTCACCGACACGCCAGCCGGTCAGAACAACCTTGTCTCCAGGCTTGTAGCGTGCATCATCAGACGCTTCGACGGTCCCGGCAAAGTCGATCCCCGGCACATGTGGATAGGTCCGCACAAGTCCGCCACCAGAGCCAAGACAAAGGCCATCCTTGTAGTTGACCGTCGAATACTCGACCGCAACCGTTACATCGCCATCCGGCAAGCGACTGTCATCAAGATCCTGGATGGATGCTGATGTTTTGCCGTCTTCGCCCTTCTCGACAACCATTGCCTTGAACGTCATAGGCACCTCCAGATGTTGCAAACCCCCGCCGCTCGCAAAGCAGCCTTCAAGTGGAATGATCCTATCGCGGAAAAAGGCAATGGGCAGCAGGAGAAATCTGCTCCCTTCGTCTAGGCGTATCAACCAAAAGGCGAAAGTCCGATGCGTATGAGGAACCCAACGATGCTGACAGTCTACTATGACGGGAAATGTGGTCTTTGTGCCCGTGAGATCGCCTTTTTTCAAAAGCGCAAGGCAAGCGCGCCGATCCGCTGGAATGACGTGGCACGGGCACCGGAAACACTTGCCGGCAGCGGCCTCAGCGAGGCGGAAGCCCTGATGTTCATGCGGGTGGCGGACAACAAGGGCCAGATCCACAGTGGTATCGATGCCTTTATTGTTCTGTGGGGCCAGTTTAGCGGATGGCGGCTTTTGGCCCGCCTGCTGCGGATTCCCCTGCTCTATGCTCTGGCCAGCCGCCTCTACCGCGTCTTCGCCAAACTCCGCTTCAACGCTTATCCTCATTGTCGGCTTGCCGCCGAACAGGCAGGCACGACGGCTCAGAGCCTAGCCAAAGACGGCTAAAGCAAATCAGAATACCTTGAAAAGATTGGTGATCCCGACAGGATTCGAACCTGTGACCCTCAGATTAGGAATCTGATGCTCTATCCTGCTGAGCTACGGGACCATGTCTTTGCAGATAACATGAAGAGATCGGCTTTGCGAGCCCTCTGCTCATGCGTCATGTGCATTTTGAAAAGACCGCCAAAATGAGACGGATTCGGTCTTTCACCTGCCGCAATTGACGGCTACGTCAATAAAGACGTTGGCAGCGGAAAATGGAAATTTGGCTTTCTGCATCCCACTGGTTGCGGCAAAAGGCAGCCGCAAATATCTCATGCGACCGAACAACACCTGTTTGGCGAACGATGCATTGCGGACATTTTCCAGTGCTTTTGCGAAAGGTGCCCTGCTCGCGTTACTCGCCGTGATAACAGGCCCTGCACTGGCAGAAGACATCAGCGAGCACCCTTGCCTGCAAGAACACGTATCGTCGTCAGCCGTCGACGTTGGCCCTCCGACATCCAAAGGCCTGTTTCCCGGTCCCGGCAACACCTTCTACATCTTGGCAGACACAATTGGCGGCTGGTCATCCCTGCACAAGGAGCGGGATCTAGCCGCGAGCGCCAAATTTCGCGCTTTTCTCGCCGGTCCGGCCAACCGCTGGGGTTTCATACCGGCCTGGATTGTTCAAGCAGATGGGCCGGACAGAAAGCACAGATTGCTGCAGGAACAACTTATCGCGCGGGGTCTCACCGCAGTGGACCCAAAACTGGGTAGTTGGTCCTGCACTCAGCGTCTTGTTGAAGCCGAGGATCGGGCCCGCGAAGACAAAAGCGGCCTCTGGCAAGCGCGCAAGATCTTCAGCAGCTATTATCCAGAACCGCTTGTTCAGGCTGCAGGGCAACACGTTATCGTCGAGGGACGCATCGTTTCGCTTGGAAAAACCGAGCGCACTCGTTATCTCAACTTTGGCAGGTACTGGAAAACTGATTTCACCGCCAGCATCGACGCGGCAAACGACGACGCCCTTCAAAAGGCGCTTTTGGACCAGGGTCTGGACTGGACGGATTTATCGGGGCGAGCGGTTCGCTTGCGTGGTGTGATAGAAGTCCGGGATGGCCCCTTGCTGAGGCTGAGCCATCCGGGGCAACTGACGATCCTTGATCGTGAAGAGGACAGGAAGTGACTGCGCGACGCGCTCTCAATCTGGCAATAGCGAGGATCAGGCAAGTGCCCGCCGCAGCGAAGACAATAAAATGTCGGAGATCGGCACCGGCGGCGCTGTCGCTGTTCCTTTTGCTCGCATCTTGCCAGTTGCTTGATACCGGATCGCCAGGTGGGTCAATTGCACCGGGTTCACTGCGCCCCAGCCTGGCCGAGGACATCGGAGCGCGCGAACACCCGCGCGTCGTCGCTACTTATGGCGGCGTCTACAAGGATGCCGGCGCCGAGCGGGCGGTGGCCAGCGTTGTAGGCCGCCTCGTGGCCGCGTCCGAAGATCCGTCCCAAAGCTATCGGATCACGATCCTGAACTCGCCTGCGATCAACGCCTTTGCCCTTCCGGGCGGTTACCTTTATGTCACTCGCGGATTGCTGGCCCTGGCCAATGACACATCGGAGCTGGCTGCGGTTCTGGCCCATGAGATGGCCCATGTAACCTCCAATCACGCCATTGAGCGCCAACAACGCGCGGAAGCCCGCGAGCTCGCGAACAAGATCCTGACCAATGTGGTTCAGGATTCGGCCAAGGCGCGGGCAGCCATCGTCTCATCACAGCTTTCCTTCGCACGCTTTTCCCAGGTTCAGGAATTGCAAGCCGACGTGGTTGGCGTGCGCACCCTCGCCAAGGCCGGGTATGATCCCTACGCCGCCTCTCGCTTTCTGAAGTCCATGGCCGACTATTCCGCCTATCAGACTGCGCAGAACGACAGAGACAACGCCCCCGACTTCCTGTCCTCCCATCCGACAACACCGGAACGCTTTGCCCTCGCGGTCAAATCCGCACGTCAAGTCGGCGCGCCAGGCATCGGTGAAAGGGACAGAAATCGATATTTGAGCCAGATCGACGGAATGCTTTTTGGCGACGATCCGCTCGAAGGATTCGTGCGAGGGCGCGCCTTTCTACATAAGGCTCTCGGGATCAGTTTCACTGTCCCAAAGGGGTACATTCAGGAGAATTCTCCTGAAGCCGTTCTTGCGAGCAATGGCGATGGCACCGCCATGCGTTTCGACGGTGCGGATCTCAGCACTTATGATTCCCTCAGTGAGTACATGACATCGGGCTGGATCAACGGTCTTTTGCCGCAAAGCGTTCGGGAAACAACGATCAACGGCCTGCCTGGTGTTGTTGCAGCCGCCATCACCCAGGGCTGGTCGTTCCGGATTGCCGTATTGCGCATCGGCCGCACCGGCTATCGCTTCATCTTCGCGAGCCGTAACCCCAGCGACGACTTTGAAAAGGAATATCGTCAAACCCTGGAGACCTTCCGGCAGCTGACACCGACAGAACGTGCTCGCTTGCAATCACTCAGAATCAAGGTCGTACAGGCCAAGGCAGGCGACACCAGCCGACAACTCGCCATAGGCATGAGCGGCGTCGAACCTTCCCGGCGGCTGGCATTCTTCCTGGTTCTGAACGGTTTGGGGCGAAACGAAAAAATTGAGCCGGGCACGGCAATCAAGCTCGTCGTCGACTAGATATCAACGCTTTGCTCTATGCCGGCCCGGCCAAGGAGTCGGATGGGGCCGATTGGCTTTTCTTGTTGTTGCGCCGTGTTTTTATAATGAGTAGGCAGCCCTGTCTGGCTGGCTCTCCATCAGCGCGGTTTTCAGTTTCGCCATGGCACGGCTTTCGATTTGCCGCACACGTTCCTTCGAAATTCCAAGTTTATGGCCGAGGGATTCAAGCGTGGCACCTTCCTCGGACAAGCGCCGCTCCCGAACGATTTTCAGTTCACGCTCCGACAAAACCTGTAAAGCCGATTTGAGCCACACGCTGCGACGCTCTTCATCGATGCTGCGAGACACGACTTCATCCTGAAGCGGAGCCTCTGATACCAGAAAATCCTGACGATCAGCGCTCGACCCATCGGCGTCGGACACTGGTGCATTCAAGGATGTGTCCGGCCCGGAAAGCCGGGCATTCATAAGGGCAACATCGGACTGTTTCACACCAATCGCATTGGCAATCTTCTGATGCAGTTCCGAGTCGGTCATCGTCTGCTGATTGCTGGAAAGCTTGGCACGGAGACGTCGCAAGTTGAAAAACAGCGACTTTTGCGACGAGGATGTCCCGCCACGAACGATAGACCAGTTTCTGAGGATGTAATCCTGTATAGAGGCGCGGATCCACCAGGTCGCATAGGTTGAGAAACGCACTTCCCGTTCCGGTTCAAACCGTGCCGCAGCCTCGAGCAACCCAACATGGCCTTCCTGGATCATGTCCCCGAGTGGCAGGCCAAAGTTCCTGAAGCGTGTAGCGACGGAAATGACGAGCCTCATGTGGGCGAGTGTCAGTTTCTCAAGCGCTTTTTCATCGCGCTGTGACCGCCAACGGACAGCCAGATCGTGTTCTTCTTCGCGGGTAAGGTAGGGCGCCTTCATGGCAGCCCGAACCATCTGGCGTCTTTCTGTCTGAGAAGTGGACATGTGATAGCCGCTCCAGTGTTGTTTGGATACCTTACGTCACGAGCGCCTTCCTGGATCACCTCTCGGACTTGCAATGGAGACGAGTGCCACACGATGACGTGAACCAGCGGCACCTGACGACACTCGGCAGGGCAGATCGAGCGAGCATAAAAAAAGACCCGGCCAAAGCCGGGTCTTCAAAATCGATTGCCTGAAAAAGCCAGGATTTATGTCTGAAGCCTATCAGGCAGCTTCTTCCTGATCACCATCGTCGTCATCGCTGGCCTCAGCTGCTGCAGCAGCCTCAGCGGCCGCTTTCAAACGGCTTGGTGCCTTGGCGAGATTCTGCTCAATCTGCTTGACAGCTTCCGTTTCGGAGCACTTGTCGACGGCTGCAATTTCGCGAGCCATACGATCAAGAGCTGCCTCATAGAGCTGACGCTCGGAATAAGATTGCTCGGGCTGGCTTTCCGAACGGAAAAGATCGCGAACAACTTCCGAGATTGCGATGAGGTCGCCGGAATTGATCTTCGCTTCATATTCCTGCGCGCGGCGGCTCCACATTGTGCGCTTGACCCGCGGGCGGCCGCGTACAGTCTCAAGAGCTTTCTTGACCGCAGCAGGATCGCCCAGCTTGCGCATGCCGACAGAAGCAATTTTCGCAACCGGAACACGGAGGGTCATCTTGTCTTTCTCGAAGACGATAACCAGCAGTTCCAGGCTGTGTCCTGCTACATTCTGTTCTTCAATGGCAGTGATCTGACCGACGCCATGTGCCGGATAAACGATATGTTCTCCAGTTTTGAACCCCTGACGCTGCGCGGCCTTCTTTGTACCTGTTGCCATTCTCGTTATTACTCCTGCGCAGTTGCCGGTCTGCCAGACCGTTATTTGGACCGCTGGATGCGGCTCAATGTTCTTCTCTTAACGCACGCAAAGTCACTGGCGGTCCCTGCTGGAACGCCTGTTGATATCGGGCGCGTCTGGGTGGTCAGCCGTTGCAATCCACTCTACAAGTTTGATCAGTCATACGAAACGCGTGATCCTGCTCACAATCCCACTCGGATTGCGGTTGCCAAAAACCTCCCAACCGGGAGATCAGCCAGTGGTTGAACGACTATCTGGTAAATATAACACAGCTTTGCGGAAATTTAAAGCTTTGAGACGATGACGCATGCGTCACCAAAGCCATGCATCATCGGAATGGCTGCTTTCTGCGCACTTCCAGCTCATGAAAGGCCCCGGAATCCCGCAGCCTCAAACGTTAATCAGGCGTCTGCCGGAGCCTCGGGAGAAAAATACTCTTCGAGTTTGTTTTTCTTGCCGTCAAATTCCTTGGCCTCAGGCAAAGCGTCTTTCATCTCAGTGATGTTGGGCCACTTTTCAGAATACTCGGCATTGAGCTCGATCCATTTTTCAAGGCCAGGCTCGGTATCGGGCAGAATTGCCTCGGCAGGACATTCCGGCTCACAGACGCCACAGTCGATACATTCATCCGGATTGATCACGAGCATATTCTCACCCTCGTAGAAACAATCGACGGGGCAAACTTCGACACAATCCGTGTACTTGCACTTGATACAGTTATCGGTGACGACGTAGGTCATCGCAATCCTCTAATGACGGCGGTTTTGCCATCCCGTATCACCGCTTCAAAAACGGTTCCGGGAAAACACCTTTATCTGATCGCGTTGGGTATCCCGTTTAGGCGACGGGCGCAAGCGTCGCCAACTGCGCAAAATGTCCCTGCCTGGAAACTCTTGCTCAAGATTGGCGGTCGGCCGGATTCTCGTTTCAATCAGGCTCCCGGAAGGCATCCATACGGCGGCGATCACGCTTTGTAGGCCGTCCCGCGCCGGCTTCCCGCTGTGCCGGAGCTGCTGGTTTTTCGGTTTTCTCAGGTGGAGGTGGCGACATGTTCTCATACAGGAGCTGTGCTTCCGCGTAGGGTCCACGCCGCGTGCCAAGAGCCACAACCTTGAGGATCAGAATACGACGCTCCAGACCGATTGTCAGAACGTCACCAACCTTCACTGTCTTGCTGGCAGAAGCAATCTTGTCCTTGTTGATACGGACATGGCCACCAGACGCAAGCTTCTGTGCCAGTGATCGCGACTTGGTGACCCTGGCGAACCAGAGCCACTTGTCGACGCGAAGGGCGCCGCCCGAACCTCCGGGCGGCTTAATCGTGTCCCTGTTCGCCGAGGTCAGGACTTGTCCTTCTTGTCCATGCCCTCCTTGAGAGCCATGAGCGCTGCAAAGGGTGAATTCGGATCGAGCGGCTTGTCTTTCTTGGGTGCCCGATCGTTTCGCGCCGGACCGCCAAAGGACTTGGAACCGCCACCCTTGCCACCTTTAGGACCATTCCGGGGGCCACCGTGACGCTTCTCGCCACGCTGATCGCCGCGGCCCTGGTCACCACGTGCCTGACCGCCCTTGCGATTGTCCCCACCTCGCCGGTTGTCCTGACCGCGTGGTCGAGGGCGACGGTCGCCGCGGCCCGGACGCCAAATCTCGATGGTAACTGTTTCCGTTTCAACGGCTTCACCAGCATCCGCTGAAGCTTCTTCGACTGCTTCAGTTGCCTCACCAGCGCTTTCGGAAGGCGCTACCGTCTCGGTCGAGACATCTTCAGCTACAGGACTGTTGTCGGGAGCTTCACCCGCCAACGCTTCTGCAGGAGCCTCAACAGTTTCCGAAGGAGCCGCAACGGCATCGACTGAAGTTTCCGCATCAGCCTCAGACTTTGTCGCTTCTTCAGCCTTGGGTGCCACAGGGCGTTCGACTTCTTTGGTCTCCAGGCGATAGCCGAGCGACTTCAGAATTGCTGTAAAGTCTTCACCGGCGCAGCCAAGCAGCGAGGTCATGGCCACGGTAACCGTGAAACCGCCTCCCTGGGCAATCGCACCTTCAGGAGGGCTTACTTCGGCATCGAGCGGTTTCCAGGCGACAAGTGGCCGGATTAGATCTGCAAGCCGCTCCAGAATATCAACGCGAACCGCACGCGGACCGCAAACCCGGAAACCGACAACCTTGTAGAGAGCCTTGTCGATGGTTTCATCGACCGGAATGGAGGTTCTGCCCGAAGCTGAAAGCTGGGGCAGGTCGCTCAGACCATTCATGTCCAAAGCGCCATGCTTCAATGCCCAGAGCTGGGAAAGCAGCTGGCTCGGAGCCGGCTTCAAGAGCGCAGGAACATAAATGTTGTAAGCGCCGAAACGAACACCATGCTTCCGCAAGGATGCCCGCATGTCCTGGTCGAGCTGCCGGATCTCGTCAGAAGCTTCCTGCCGCTCGAGAATGCCCAGGCCTTCAACGATCCGGAAGGCAACGCCGCGGGCAAGCCCTTCAAGGCCTTCCGACGACTTCAGATCGACCAGCGGCTTCAGCAGCGTTTCGATCTGGGCATTGATCCAAAGATCCAGACGCTGCTGCACTTTCTCGCGTGCAGGACCAGTCAAATACTCATCGGCTAACAACAACACGGAGGGCGTCAGCACTTCCTCACCCGCGGCCACCTTGGCGACCGCTTCGCCGCGCCAGCGAATCGCCCCATCGGCGGTCAATATGAAGTCGGCATTTTCAGAGCGGGAGAGCTTGTCGGCCCGGCCCTCGATTTCGGTTGCCAGAGCCTTTTGGGCTGCTGCACGCACCGTTTTCCCGTCCGGCCCTTCGGCCGCCGCGTCAGGAGCAAACCGGAAGCCAAGCAGATTCCCGATGTGCTGACCTTCAACGAGCACATCGCCGCTCGATGTAATTTCCGCTTCCAGCATGGCGTTCTCTCTCAAACGTCGCATCAATACACTTGTGCGCCGATCCACGAACCTCTTCGTGAGGCGATCGTGAAGCGCATCAGATAGTTTGTCTTCAATGCCGCGTGTGACACCTTGCCAGTGCGCCGGATCGGCGAGCCAGTCAGGTCTGTTCGCGACATATGTCCAAGTCCGGATGTGAGCAATCCGGTTTGCCAGAGTGTCGATATCACCATCCGCCCGGTCTGCGAAGGCCAATTGACGGGTAAACCAATCATCTGCAATCGCGCCGTCTTGCATCAGATGGGTGTAGATCGTACTCAAAAGCTCTGCATGATTGGCAGGCGCGATCTTCCGATAGTCCGGCACCTGGCACACATCCCAGAGCAATTCGACCGCTTTTGGACCCTTTGCCATGGTTGAAATGCCTGAATCGCGCAACAAATGCTCAAGCGCATTGATATCATCGCCGATCGGAGCACGCGCCAACCCATCCTCTCGAGGCACAACATCAAGCGATGCGCGCAGGCTCGCCGAAGATGCAAAATCCAGACGACTGTTGCGCCATTGCAGCACTTTTAGACTGTTGAAATGGTGATTTTCGATCTGCTCGACCAGCTCGTCGTCGAGAGGATCGACCCGACCAGTCACTCCGAAGGTGCCGTCACGTGTATGACGGCCGGCACGGCCAGCGATCTGGCCCATCTCGGCAGCAGTCAGTTGCCGGTACTGATATCCGTCGTATTTTCGATTGCCCGCGAACGCCACATGGTCGACATCGAGGTTCAGTCCCATGCCGATCGCGTCGGTAGCAACAAGATGCTCGACATCACCGTTTTGAAACAGCTCGACCTGGGCATTTCTCGTACGAGGACTGAGCGAGCCAAGGACGACGGCAGCGCCCCCGCGCTGACGGCGGATCAACTCGGCGATGCCGTAGACCTCATCAGCGGAGAAAGCGACAATCGCCGAGCGTGGCGGCAGGCGCGACACCTTCTTTGAGCCCGCGTAGGTCAAGACCGACATGCGCGGCCGGGTCACCACGTTCAAGCCGGGCAGAAGCTTCTCCAGAAGGGGACGGACCGTTGCAGCGCCAAGCAGCAAAGTCTCCGACTGGCCGCGCAGGTTCAGCAGCCGGTCGGTAAAGACATGCCCGCGGTCGAGATCGCCGGCCAACTGGACTTCATCGATCGCAACGAAATCGGTCTCCAGATCGAGCGGCATGGCCTCGACGGTCGACACCCAATATCGTGGCGCCTTCGGAATGATCTTTTCTTCGCCCGTGATCAGGGCAACGGCGTCCGTGCCGGCTCGCTCCTCGATACGGCCGTACACTTCGCGCGCAAGCAGCCGCAAAGGCAGGCCGATCAGCCCTGATTTGTGCGCAAGCATGCGCTCGATTGCGAGATGGGTCTTGCCCGTGTTCGTCGGCCCCAGAACCGCCGTGACCGTTCTGGACCGCGCCGCAGGCGGCAAGTGCATGTATGGGGAACGTGGCATGGAGAGGCTACAATGTCAGTTCGGTTCGGCAAGCGCCCCGGAACGCGGCCATGGCTTCAAGATGGAGGCTGTCTAGCACACTGGGCGAAGACATGTCCCCCCTTCATTTGTCGACGTTTTGCCTCCCGCAGACCGAGAAAAGAACGACTCTGGAACAAAACTTGATCGAATCGGCGACTCTCGCAGATTCAGGTTTCGTTCTCTACGACATGTGGATTTCCCAGAGCCACGAGCCACGAAATGCTGAATCGGAGCAGAGTCTTGGGAGAAAATATTGCCAGATCGATTCAACGACCCGAAACCTGTCAAACGTTGACTTACCGTTAAGAGGCAAAACAAAGATCCAGAGCCTTTCCGACACGGGCGATACGGAAAGAGAACAGAAACTGCACGAATCACTTATTCTGCCTAGTTTTTGATTTGTTCACGCAAGGTATAGTCAGTTTCATCGCAGAGCAGTCTACATATTGCATCTGTGACTCAAAATCGTTCGTAATCTAATAAAAATTATTTACTTTATTGTTTCTATTTGGGACAGCTTCTACCCAATATTCAGAATTTGAAAATGCATCCGGCGACCATAATTTCGAGAAATGGGACCTAAAATGAACAAGGAGCGTTTTAACCGCGCCCTCGATTTTACCGAGACGGTCGCCAAGACCCAGACGATTCACGACGCAAAGAAATGCCTCGGCCAGCTCGCCGCGGATTACGGCTTCTCGATCTATGTCCTCGCAACCTTTACCGGCCCTGGCTCGCTCACAGACCCTTATCTGTTTGCGTCCGGTTGGAACCCTGAATGGCAAGACCGCTACCTTGGACAGCAATATATCGTCGATGATCCTGTGGTTCTGCGAGCAGCTCGAGGATCAGACCCATTTTTATGGAACGACTCGAAAAATGATCCGGGTGTCACGCCGCGTGGACTGGAAATCCTCGAAGAGGCGCGAAGCTTTTCACTCAACAACGGCGTTTTCATACCAGTCTATGGTCCGAAAGGCATGGAAGGTTCTCTTGCCCTTGGCGGCGAACAGGCTAATCTCGGGCCGGAAGACTTGAAAGCGCTACATCTCGCGGGTCTCTACGTTTACGCCCACACGGTGAAGATCGCCCAGACTCCCGTCAAGTTAGAACAAGATAACATTTCCCTGACAAACCGCGAAATAGAGTGTCTGAAGTGGACAGCAGCCGGCAAGACCAGCTCCGATATTGCGTCAATCCTTGGCATCTCACGGCATACGGCAGACTGGTATATCAAGGAGGCCACATTAAAACTTGGAACGGGCAACCGAACCCATGCGGTTGCTGAGGCCATGAGACTAAGGTTTATTGCCTAGAACAAAAACGCTAAGGAAACTCCAGGCCAAATTTTTAAAAAGTTAATAGGGCATAATCGCTGCCCCTTTTCTTATGTCGCCGACCAAAGTAGAAATCCCATGATCAGAGCTGCAGGGGCGGCGCTGGCAAACCATTGGGAGGGATGCTTTTGGCAATTCGCAAGATTCTCGTCGCAAACCGGTCTGAAATCGCTATCCGCGTGTTTCGGGCCGCAAATGAACTCGGACTGAAGACGGTTGCGATCTTCGCCGAGCAGGACAAGTTGGCGCTGCACCGCTTCAAGGCCGATGAGGCCTATCAGGTCGGCAAGGGACTTGGTCCGATTGAAGCCTATCTGGCCATCGACGAGATCATCAGAGTTGCCAAACTGTCCGGCGCAGACGCCATCCACCCCGGCTATGGCCTGCTTTCCGAAAGCCCGGAATTTGTCGAGGCTTGCGAAGAAGCAGGTATTATTTTCATCGGCCCCAGACCTGAAACCATGCGGCGCCTCGGCAACAAGGTGGCTGCGCGCGATCTGGCGATCGAGGCGGGTGTCCCGGTCATGCCGGCGACAGATCCGCTGCCAGACGACATGGATGAAGTCAAACGCCTCGCGGCAGGCATCGGTTACCCGGTCATGCTCAAGGCGTCCTGGGGCGGCGGTGGCCGCGGCATGCGCGTCATTCCGGACGAGGAAACGCTTCTGCGCGATGTCGTTGCGGCAAAACGCGAGGCACGGGCAGCTTTCGGCAAGGACGAGATCTACCTGGAAAAGCTGGTCCAGCGTGCGCGCCATGTCGAGGTGCAGATCCTGGGCGACGGCGAGGGTGGCCTGGTTCACTTGTTTGAGCGTGACTGCTCCATCCAGCGCCGGCACCAGAAAGTCGTCGAGCGTGCCCCGGCTCCCTATCTCGGCGATGAGAAGCGCGCCGAACTCTGCGAATACGGTCTGAAGATCGGCCGCGAAGTGAATTACCGCGGCGCCGGAACGGTCGAATTCCTGATGGATGCGGACACGGGCGCGGTCTATTTCATCGAGGTCAATCCGCGCGTTCAGGTCGAGCACACCGTGACTGAAGAAGTCACCGGCATCGACATCGTCAAGGCGCAGATCCAGATCGCCGGCGGCGCGAAAATCGGACAGCCGGAAAGCGGTGTGCCGACCCAATCAGAAATTCGCCTGAACGGCCACGCCCTTCAATGCCGGATCACCACTGAAGATCCTGAGCAGAACTTCATTCCGGACTATGGCCGGATCACGGCCTATCG
Source organism: Roseibium sp. (assembly GCF_039982295.1). Classification (GTDB taxonomy): domain Bacteria; phylum Pseudomonadota; class Alphaproteobacteria; order Rhizobiales; family Stappiaceae; genus Roseibium. The sequence goes on along the minus strand of NZ_JBDWYP010000064.1, from coordinate 216,362 downwards.
CGGCGCGACAGGCTTCGGCATTCGCCTCGATGGCGGAACCGCCTATTCCGGTGCGGTCATCACCCGGTTCTATGACCCGCTTCTGGAAAAGGTAACCGCCTGGGCGCCCACCGCTGAAGAAACCTGCAAGCGTATGGACCGCGCACTGCGCGAGTTCCGGATCCGGGGCGTCGCAACCAATCTGGTCTTCCTCGAAAACATCATCGATCACCCGGATTTCCGCGCGAACAACTACACGACCCGCTTCATTGACGACACACCGGCACTGTTCGAACAGACCAAGCGGCAGGACAGGGCAACCAAGCTCTTGACCTACATCGCCGATGTGTCCGTCAACGGTCACCCGGAAACCCGTTCTCGTGCGCGTCCGGCACAAGACGCCATGCTGCCGGAAGTGCCTTTCTTCGGCGACGAAAAGCCAGGCGGCACCCGCCAGCTTCTCGATCAGCTTGGCCCGAAGGGCTTTGCCGACTGGATGAAGGCTGAAACCCGCACCCTGGTCACCGACACCACAATGCGTGACGGGCATCAGTCGCTTCTGGCGACCCGAATGCGAACCAACGACATTGTCCGGATTGCAGATGCCTATGCGTCCGGCTTGCCGGATCTCTTCTCGCTGGAGTGCTGGGGCGGTGCCACTTTTGACGTCTCCATGCGCTTTCTCACCGAATGTCCCTGGGAACGTCTGCGCCTGATCCGCGAGAAGGCGCCCAATATCCTCCTGCAGATGCTGCTGCGCGGCTCGAACGGCGTCGGCTACACCAACTACCCCGACAATGTGGTGAAGTTCTTCGTCGCGCAGGCCGCGGAAAACGGTGTCGACCTGTTCCGTGTCTTCGACTGCCTCAACTGGGTTGAAAACATGCGTGTTTCCATGGACGCAGTCCAGGAAGCCAACAAACTCTGCGAAGGTGTCCTCTGCTACACCGGAGACATGCTCGACAGCGCACGGCCCAAATATGACCTGAAATACTACGTAGGCCTTGCCAAGGAACTGGAAGCCGCTGGCGCCCACATCCTTGGAATCAAGGACATGGCAGGTCTCTTGAAGCCTGAAGCTGCGCGGATTCTGGTCAGCACGCTGAAGCAGGAAACCGGCCTGCCGATCCACTTCCACACCCATGACACGTCCGGCATCGCCGCAGCGACCGTTCTTGCAGCAGTCGAAGCTGGCGTCGATGCGGTGGATGCAGCGATGGATGCACTTTCCGGACTAACGTCACAACCATGCCTCGGCTCGATCGTCGAAGCATTGCGCGGATCCGATCGCGAAACCGGCCTTGATCCCAAGACAATTCGGCAGATTTCCTTCTATTGGGAAGCGGTCCGAACCCAATATCGTGCGTTCGAGAGCGATCTGCGCTCAGGCGCTTCAGAGGTCTACCTTCACGAGATGCCCGGTGGCCAGTTCACCAACCTCAAAGAACAGGCACGCTCTCTCGGCCTCGAAGCCCGTTGGCATGAGGTTGCGCAGACCTATGCGGACGTCAACATGATGTTCGGTGATATCGTCAAGGTCACGCCTTCCTCCAAGGTTGTGGGCGACATGGCGTTGATGATGGTCTCGCAGGGACTGACAATTTCCGACGTCAAAGACCCGGCGAAGGAAGTCGCCTTCCCGGATTCCGTTGTTCAAATGTTGCGCGGGGACCTTGGACAGTCTCCAGGCGGCTGGCCGGCGGCAATCCAGGCAAAGGTCCTCAAGGGCGAAAACCCGATCACCGTCCGCCCGGGCTCGCTCCTGCCCGAGGCCGATCTTGCGGCCCAGCGCGCAGATGCTGCAGAAAGCGCAGGACGCGAGATCGATGACACGGATCTTGCTGCCTATCTGATGTATCCGAAGGTCTTTCTCGACTTCGACAAGGCCCAGCAGCAATACGGCCCAACATCCGTCCTGCCTACACCGGTCTACTTTTATGGACTGGAAGCAGGTGATGAAATCCTTATCGAACTGGAGCCCGGCAAAACCCTTGTTGTTCGTTGCCAGGCCATAGGCGAGACCAATGAGGATGGAGAAAAGAAGGTCTTCTTCGAGCTGAACGGCCAGCCACGGATCATCAAGGTGCCGGATCGCGCCCATGGTGCCGCTGGTGCGGGTGCAAAGCGCAAGGCAGAAGACGACAACGAAAGCCACCTCGGAGCACCGATGCCGGGCGTCATCTCAACCGTCGCAGTCAAAGCTGGCCAGAACGTTTCGGCAGGTGACGTGCTGCTTTCCATCGAGGCGATGAAGATGGAAACCGCGCTACACGCGGAAAAAGACGGTGTGGTCGCCGAGATTCTTGTGAGCCCGGGCGCACAAATCGACGCCAAGGACCTGCTGATCGTCTTTGAGGCCTGAGTGAAAGCGAGCGCCGGCATCATGTCGGCGCTGGTTTCCCCATTGGCTGCGAACCTGCAATCAGAACAAGGTGCGAAGTCTACTCGGCTGCCGTGCGGTCGTGAAGTCTGCAGGCCACTGGCGCTTCTGCCGTGCCGATCCACAAATCCAGAAAGCGATCCAGCCAGGCTTGCACCGCTGCATCATAGATGTAGCGCCCCGCGAAATGGTCTCCGCGTTGCTGTGCACCTGGCAAAGACATACGAGGCGCACCCCTGGTCGTCCATCGTACCAACATCGAATGTGTCAGTTCCGGATGAAACTGGATCCCGAATGCGCTGGCACCATAACGGATGGCCTGGTTGGCATAAGTCGGCCCTGACGCCAGCAAATCGCAGGAGGCAGGCAGATCGAAACCTTCCCGATGCCACTGATAGACCTTTTCAGGCCAGGTCATCATTGATTTGCCAGTGGCCGTCGGCTGAAGCGGATAATAACCGATTTCAACCAGCTCATCCCGATGTGACGACACTGAACCACCCAGCTGTTTCACCATCATCTGCGCTCCAAGGCAGATGCCGAGAAACGGCTTTTGCTCGCGAAGCGGCACCTTGATCCAGTCAATCTCCTTGAGAACAAACGCGTCCGGATCATTCGCGCTCATCGGTCCGCCGAAAATAACGGCGCCAGCATGGTCAGACATGGTCTCCGGAAGGCTATCGCCGAAGCGAGGCTTTCGAACATCCAGCGCAAACCCACGCTTGACCAGTTCCTGACCGACGCGCCCGGAGGACGAGTTCTCCTGATGCAGAACGATAAGAATTTTGGGGCGGGAAGAGCGTTTAAAGGAATCCAGTTTCATGGCATCCAACTGTAGTCCATTTTGAAAACCGGTCGAGCCTTTTCGCAAGTTCATACCAATGTTCGAACCCATAAATTAGGCAAGCGCGCAGCAAGCAAAACGCTTGCTCGCCCAACCTTAAGAGCCGTCACCGCTTTCCGGCGCTGTCTTGGCGACCTTCTGCCGAAGCACCATCCGGTCACGTGTAGAGATGCCGAGCAACTCTGCCACCCGCCAGATCGTGTTGTCCTCAAATTCGTGGACATGGCCGTCGGCATAGACGATTTCCCACATCATCTCCACGATCGCCAGACGCTCGCTCTCGTCAGTGGTCCGCTTGAGCACCGAGGTGAAGCCGTAGAGATCGACGGCTTCGCTGTCGCGCTGCTTCGCAGCCTCGATCAATTCGGTCGTTTCTGCATCGTTGAGCCCGTAGCGGGCCTGCAAAATCTCTCGAAGCTTTTGACTTTCGGCTTCCTCGATCACGCCATCAACGTCGATCAGGTGAAAAAGAAGAGCGGCGGCGGCAAGACGTTTGTCGTCTTCGGCAAATTCTACTTTGCCGCTGTCGCCGGTAGTTACTTCACGAAGAAATTGTCTGAGGGCAGTGAGCATGAATAACGTCCGACCAGTATCTGTGTTTCCTCACGACTGGCCAAGCATATGACCAAGCCGACCGCTTTCGAAGCTACGAGTTCGCTTCAAGAGAGGCAAACAGACTTTATAAGCTAGGAGTTCGTTTCAGGTTTACAACGTTCTAATTTTTGCAGCGTTCCCAAACCGGATCGCAAGGCTCCTGTTTTTAACAATTCTAATCTATTGTTTTTTCTGTGCTTTATACTTGACTTTGATATTCATAAAATGATTTCTGCCGCTAGGAGATTTCGGGCGCGAAAGACCTCAGGAGACACCGGCATGACCGGATCGGCATTGCCAATCGACATTCAGGAACGAGCAGAGTGGCTCGTGGTCGAAGGTGTGCGCCGTTACATGACGGGATTTTCGACCGGCGACATCAGCTGTTGGGAAATGGCCTGGGACCTTTACGCCGACGAACTCGGCAAAAACCGCGCCCGGCGGCCTGTATCCGAGCTCTCCTGTTACACCCGCGCCCTCAACACTCATGCAGCACGCCATTTCTGCCTCTTCCCCTACGAATGCAAGAAGCTGTGTCAGGATGAGTGTCTCCTGGCCGCCCTTGTTGCGGCAGCACAGGCTGACGACCGAGAGGCCGTTTCACGCATCAGCGCAGTGCTTGTGGCGCAGGAAGGGCGTGAAGAAACCATTTTCGCCGCAACCGAATTCGCCGCGTCCCTCAAGGACTGCGGTCTTCTTCTCAAGACGGTCGACTTGTCCGGCATGACGCTGGATGAGTGCCCCTTGAAGCAACTCAACTCTCGATTTCACCACTGACCGCAGCAGCAGCGCGGCCTCCTGATAAAATGAGGAAACTGACCATGAAATCCATCAAGTACGGCCTTCTTGCCGCAACGGCCCTGTTCGCGATGCCGGCTCTGGCCGCAACCCCAGCCGACGTCCTGAGCACATACGGCGACGTCGCCGAAGCAACCTTCACTGACTCCCTGGTCACTGCCAAGGAACTCAAGACCGCAATCGATGCTCTCATTGCAAACCCGAGCGATGAAACACTTGCTGCAGCCCGCACAGCCTGGATCGCCGCACGTAACCCTTATCAGCAGACTGAAGCTTACCGCTTCGGCAACGCCATCGTTGATGACTGGGAAGGCAAAGTGAATGCCTGGCCACTGGACGAAGGTCTGATCGACTATGTTGATGCGTCCTATGGTGAAGAATCCGAAGAGAACGCTTTCTACGCGGCCAATGTGATCGCAAACGCAAGCCTCAAGGTCGGCGGCGAAACCATCGATGCGACGGCAATTACCCCTGTATTCCTGGCTGAGCAGCTGCAGGAAGCCGGTGAAGTCGAGTCCAACGTCGCAACCGGCTACCACGCCATCGAATTCCTGCTCTGGGGCCAGGACCTGAACGGAACCGAAGCTGGCGCCGGCAACCGCCCTGCGACCGACTTCGACCCGGCCAACTGCACAAACGGCAACTGCGACCGCCGTGTTGCTTACCTGAAGGCCGCAACCGAGCTTCTGATCACCGATCTTGAGGAAATGGTTGCTGCATGGTCCGATGGGGGCGCAGCGCGTGAAGAACTCGGCGCCAAGGGCGAAGCTGGCGGTCTCGCCACCATCCTGACCGGCATGGGCTCCCTGTCCTACGGCGAACTCGCCGGCGAACGTATCAAGCTCGGCCTCATGCTGCATGATCCGGAAGAAGAGCATGACTGCTTCTCCGACAACACGCACATGTCTCACTACAATGATGTTGTCGGCATCCGGAACGTCTACTTCGGCTCTTACAAGAGCGTTGCAGGAAACGACGTTGACGGTGCTTCGCTTGCCGATCTCGTCGCCGAGAAGGACGCAGCCCTGGCCGAAGAAATGAAAGCAAAGCTCGACGCCACTCTGGCCGCATTTGAAGTCATGAAAGCACGCGCCGAAGGTGGCGAAGCTTATGACCAGATGATCGGCGAAGGCAACGATGAAGGCAACGCAGTCGTTCAGGCCGTGGTTGACGCGCTTGTCGATCAGACCAAGTCCATCGAACGTGTCGTCGAAACTCTGAACCTCGAAGCAATCGCCTTTGAAGGTTCGGACAGCCTCGACAACCCGAACGCTGTATTCCAGTAAGAACCAGCATCACCGGCGGGCGAATGGACGCAGTTTCCATTTGCCCGCCGGTGTCAGCCTTGATGCAGTGTTAGAATTGGGGCACACCGCATCAACGAAGAGACGCGAACATTATGGCTACGCACTGACATGACACCGACCAGATGGTGTTTGTCTGCGCTCGCGGCTTTGGCAATTGCCCTGCCCGCCACCGCAGATGAAATCCTGCCCCACCGAGATGACCTGACACCGAAAGACCGCAAGCGTGTCGCGCGGATTGTCGCCAACAGCGAAGACTTTTCCAAACCGGAACAGTTCGAGCCCATGTCCGGCGGAGCTGCGACCTCGCGAAAACGGGCCAATCGCGATTCCTTTTCCCATGCCTCCGCAAATATCACGTTCGAAGAAGAACAGACCTTCAGGGTCGGCAATGGCTTGTTCAAGAAGCTCTGGGTTTCCTCGCCTTCTTCAACGCAGGCTTCGGATGGCCTCGGACCACTTTACAACGCCCGCTCCTGCCAGGGATGCCATCTGAAAGACGGCAGAGGTCGGCCGCCGCTCCCAGGACACGAGGCTGTTTCCCTTTTTCTGCGCCTTTCCATCCCGGCTCAAACGCCTGAGCAGCAAGTCATGCTCGACTCCAGGGAACTGCTGCGCATTCCAGAGCCAACTTATGGCGGCCAGTTTCAGGCCTTCGCTGTGCCCGGCGCCGCTGGCGAGGGCCGCTTCGACATCATGCTTGAGGACATCACCGTTCCCTTGAATGGTGATGAAGTCGCGGTATTGCAGAAGCCCACCTATGTCGTCCGGGATCTTGGCTATGGTCCAATGCATCCCGAGACCCTGATCTCGCCCCGCGTCGCGCCACCAATGATAGGCATGGGCCTGCTGGAAGCGATTCACCCCGGCGATATCGAGCAACTTGCTGATCCCGAGGATCTGGACGGCGACGGGATCTCCGGCAAGGTCAGTGTGGTTCGCGACCCCAAAACCGGAGACCTGACCCAGGGTCGCTTCGGCTGGAAAGCGTCAAACGCCAACGTCCGCGCGCAGACAGCAGACGCTTTCTCGGGAGACATCGGCATCGGTTCGCCCGACAAGCCCGCCCCATGGGGGGATTGTACGGAAAACCAGACCGCCTGCCGCGAGATGCGCCATGGCGAACAGGAACGCCTTGGCTCGACCGAAGCACCTGATCCGGTGCTGGATCTGGTGACATTTTATTCCGAAAACCTGGCAGTCCCCGCCCGGCGTGATTTTGACGACCCTGAGGTTCTCAAGGGCAAAGAAGTTTTCCATCAATCCGGATGCGCAGACTGCCATCAACCCAAGTTCGTAACCAGCCGAGAGGCCGCGAACAAGGCGCACCGCTTTCAATTGATCTGGCCTTATTCCGATTTGCTCCTGCATGACATGGGCGAAGATCTGGCTGATGACCGCCCCGTCGGGGATGCTTCAGGGCGCGAATGGAGAACGCCGCCGCTGTGGGGAATTGGCCTCACGGAAACCGTCAATGGCCACACCCGCTTTCTCCATGACGGCAGAGCACGCAGTCTGCTTGAAGCCGTTCTGTGGCATGGTGGAGAGGCAGAGGCCGCTAGAAATGCCGTAGTAGCCCTTGAGCCCGATGATCGCGCCGCCCTGATCCGCTTCCTGGAGTCCCTTTGATGCGTAACTTTCTGATCGCCGCTGCAGTTTTGTCCACCGCCTGCCTTGAGACGGGCACGGCATTGGCCGCCGATACCTACACAGCCAATGTCAGACAAGTCATTGACGGCTATATCCGCCCTGCGACCAGCGCGTTCGCGAGGCAGGCAAGTGCCTTGCCGCCAACGATCGACGCTCTTTGCACAACTGCAACTGCGCAGACCAAGGAGGATTTTGCCGACGGATATCGAGACGTCGTGACAGCGTTCGGAGGCGTGAGCTTTCTGCGCTTTGGCCCGACGATAGATGATCATCGCCTCGACAGCCTTGCCTTTATGCCGGACGCAAGAGGAATCGCCCAGCGGCAGATCCGCCGAACCTTTGCCAAGAAAGACCCGTCAATCACCGACCCGGATCAGCTTTCCGGCAAGAGCGTCGCGCTGCAGGGTCTGACGGCGCTGCAACTCATTGCGTTCAACAAAGACGGTGACGTCGTGCTCGGGGACCCGGGCGAAGATCGAGACTACATCTGCAGCTATGCCTCGGCGATCGCGCAGAATGTTGATCGTATTGCTACGGAAATTGAGACCGGTTGGCTCGATGAGGACGGCTACAGCGCCCGATTGCTCAATCCTGGCCCGGACAACGGTCAGATCCGGACGTCGAAGGAAGCCATAGAAACGATTTTCAACGCGCTCGTGACCGGTCTGATTATCGTCAAGGATCAAGAGCTCCTGCCAACACTTGGCTCCGAGATCAAGAAAGCCAAGGCGCATCGCTTGCCCTTTTCACGCTCAGGCGATGGCAGGGCATATCTGATTGCGGAATTGCAGGGCATCGAAACCGCCCTGCGCGCTGCGCATTTTGAGCAGAACCTGGACGAGGAGTTTCTCTGGATCCCGGATTCGATTCACTTTGAATTCGCAAATGGCATCGCCAATCTTGAGTCCCTCGATGCGCCAATCCGTCAATCGTTGAAAAACGAAAAAACGTATCAAAAACTGACCCTGCTGGTCATCACCATGAACAGTCTGCGCGACACAATTGCCCTCGAGCTGGCAGGTGCCCTTGGCCTTTCAGGAGGCTTCAATGCCCTGGACGGCGACTGACCGAACACCCTTCTCACGCCGCGCCTTTCTGACAGGGCTTGGGGGCCTTGCGGTGCTCGCCGGCACCAGCCTCAATCAGACCGCATTGGCGGAAGGACTCCTGGACCGCACACAACTGGATGTTCCGCTCTTCGCCAGCCCACGCCGGGAAGCGGACGGCTCCTTTACCCTTTCGATCATGGATGATGCTGGCCAGGATATCGCGCGTGTCCCCTTGCCGGGACGCGGTCACGGCATGGCAGTTTCGCCGGACAAGAACCGTCTGATCGCCTTTGCACGCCGCCCCGGCACGTTTGCCTTGCTGATCGATCCCTTTCAGCGCAGCGAACCCCAGGTTCTGAGCTCAATCCCCGGGCGGCACTTTTATGGACACGGATGCTTTTCCGCAGACGGCCGTCTCGTTTACGCGGTTGAAAACGATTATGAGGCGGTGCGCGGCGTCATCGGGGTCTATGACGTCAGCGGCCGCGAAATCCGGCGCGTTGGCGAGCTCGAAACCGGCGGCATTGGCCCCCATGATCTGCTTCTGACCGATGACGGCAAGACTCTGGTCGTCGCCAACGGTGGCATACAAACCCACCCCGGCAGACCCCGAGAGAAGCTGAATATCGACACCATGACGCCGTCAGTGGTCTATCTCGACCTCGAAAATGGCGACCTTCTTGCCAATCATGCCCTTGAGAAGGATCTGCATCAGCTTTCTCTTCGGCACATGGCAATGGACAGCATGGGGCAGGTCTGGGTCGGCGGGCAATTCGAGGGTGATCTCTCGCTCACCCCTCCGCTCGTCGCCAGAATGACCCGTGACCAAGCACCCCGACTGACGGAAATTCCTGGCCCAATCGCGTCCGGTCTCGAGAGCTATATCGGCTCAGTCGTTGCAAATGCGAGCGGTGACATTGTTGCCACCTCGGCCCCGCGCGGCGGCAAGGTCATGTTCTGGTCGGCTGCGACCGGAGAGCTCCTCGGCACACAGAATGTCATCGATGGCTGCGGCCTTGCTCCGATCGACGAAAGCGCATTCCTGATTTCGGACGGCAGGGGCGGATTGAGTTACCTTGAGGAACCAAGCTCATACCCGGACGTGCTCGCGCGTCCCGCAGGTGTTGCCTGGGATAACCACATGTTCGCACTCTAACCAGCCAGACAAAAGAAAAGCCCCGACGGTAAACCTCCGAGGCTCTTTCAATTCAGAGTTGGCCAAAATCAATATTCGCCAAGCTTGATGTCCGGCGCATAATCGCCTGGAACATCCTTGGTCACAGCCTGACCGCACATTGTACGGCCACGCTCGGCGTCAAAAGTGAGCGACGGTGAGCCGGAAAGCTCCCATCCCTTGTTTAGCGCCTGGGTCACGCGATGACAGAACTCGCTGTCGTCCGGACCGGTGATAAAACGATAGAGTTTCATAGTCTCACTCAAGCCTTGGAACGGGCAGCAATCGCATCGGCAATTGCGATGGATCGAAGCCCCAAATCCGCATGTAAGCGTTCCACCATCTTCCCGTCCACCTGGATTGCACCCTTATCGGCATTTTCAGGCAAATCAAACAGATCGTTGATCTTTCGCGCCCAGGCGATTTCTTCCGCCGAAGGGCTGAACGCCGCATGACAGGCCTCGATCTGCTTCGGATGGATCAGCGTCTTGCCGTCCATACCCATCTCGACGCCCTGCGCGCACTCAGTGTCGAATCCTTCCAGGTCATTGAAGGCGTTGTAGACACCGTCGAGAACATCAATCCCACCTGCACGCGCCGCAGCGACACATGTCATCAACCAGGGCATCATGACGGCACGGCCGGGGTTCAATTGCGCACGTGTTTCCTTCGCCAAATCATTAGTGCCCATTACGAAACAGGACAAACGCACTTCCGGGTCACGACCACAGGCGCCTATTGAGGCGGCATTCAACATCGCAAGCGGCGTCTCCATCATCGCCCATAGCTTTATGTTCACGGAAGCCTGTCCAACTGCCAATCGGTGTGCGACCTGCTGCAGATCCGCCGGCGTGTTCACCTTGGGAACGAGGATCGCATCAGGGCCTGCTTTTATAGCTGCAGCCAGGTCTTCGTTGGCCCAGGGCGTGTCGAGGGCGTTGATCCGGATCACCACCTCGCGTTCGCCATAGCCGCCACCAGAGACAGCTGAAACGATCTGATCACGCGCCATGGCCTTCGAATCCGGCGCGACAGCGTCCTCAAGGTCAAGAATGAGACAGTCAACGTCGAGTGTTTTCGCTTTTTCCAAGGCCCGCGCGTTTGACCCAGGCATATAGAGAGCGGATCGGCGTGGCTGGTAGGACTGTGTCATGCGAAAACTCCCGGAGACATGTCATCATATTGCTTTGCAGCAAGCTACAGGCAGCATTCGACCTTTTCCACTCGCCTTTTGGATCACTCCAAGCCCGAAACCGGGGCTCAAGACGAACGGCGGAAAATCATGTCCTTCGCGGCAATCAACGCGCCAACGGTAATCGCGATACAGGCGAGAGAAACGGAAAGCGTAAACGACCCGAAACCGAATGCGATCAGCAACAAGGTCGAGAGCAGCGGCGCAGAATAGGCAGCAGCTCCCAACACCTGAATATCTCCTCGTTTGACGCCGATATCCCAGGTAAAAAAAGCCAGACCGACCGGAAACAGGCCGAGCGCCACCACAGACATCCATTCCGTCGCTTGCGCGGGCCAGACGGTTTCTTCCAGGAAGACATGGCACACGGCCGACAAGAGAGCAGTCATCAGGCAGAACCCTGCAACAGCTTCGGTCGGTACCTCACCCAGGCGCCGGGAAAGAACCGAATAGGTGGACCAGAACAGGCAAGACGCGACCGCTGCCCCATATCCAAGAACCGATCCGCCGGTAAATGACAAACCCTCACCGCCCGTGATCAGCAGGGCAGCTCCAAACAACCCCAGCAAGGTGCCGATAACGTGATGAAGCCTAAGGCTTTCACCCGGCAGCAGTGCCGAAAAGACCACGATCAGTAGGGGCCACATGTAGTTGATCAGATTGGCATCAACAGGGGGTGCGTTGCGGATCGCCGTGAAATAGAAAAAGTGGAAACCGAACAGCCCGATCGTCCCCAAGGCCCAGACTTTAAGTGGTTGCTTCATCAGCGACAGCTTGCCCCGAATAGCGAGCCAAACCATCGCCAGACAGCCGGAAAGACCAAAACAGAGCGCATTGAGTAAAAATGGCGGGACAGACCCAGAACCAGCTCCGAACAATCCCAGTGTCGCCCACATCAACACGGCGCTCAGCCCAATAATGGTTGCCCGCATACGGGCAGCTTCTTCGGCCATACTCAATCTCTCACAATAGGATGACTTTCGGGTAAGGGATATAAACCCAGAATGCACCAAGCACCTTATATGCGACAATCGTTGCACTGCCTACCGACCGGTTCTGCTTGATTGTGCGAGGCGTTTCAGGACATCTTGCAGACATCGAAATGGACCGAAAAGATCCGGAGACACCATGAGCAAAACGGAAATCAAGACCCTCAGCTCAGCAGACGCTCACAAGCTTGCTCCACTGATTGCCGAGAATGCACAGGCCTTGAAACGTGGTGCCCCACGGCGCCCGGATGAATTCTACGCAGAACGGATTCTTGCAGACAAAACCGCCGAAGTCATTGGTGCCTATGAGGGCGACCAACTGATCGGGTTCTCGGTGTTTTTCGACCTTCCGGAGCTGACCACCGGCCTACGGATCGGCCAGTTGGACGATATCTACGTTCTGCCGAGCTTCCGCAATCAGGGTGTCGGCAGAAAGATGATCGAGTCTCTGGAAGCTGAAGGCAAGAAGCGCGGCTGGCTGCACCTGCGCTGGCTGGTGCGCGACAAGGAAGCGCCGGCCGTCGCGCTTTACGAGAAGATCGCCGAGCCGGACCGCGTGCGCAGCTACATCATCCCGATCGACCGGGTTGCAGGCAGCTGACGTGACTTTCTATCTCCCGCCGAGTGAAATTGGCGGGAGAACGCCCAGGGGCAAAAATCCAAGATTGACCTGACCATCGCGCAGATTCAACGGCAGGCGGACCACAGGTCGGCCATTTTCATCAGCGGCCTGTTGCCCAAACGACAATGCAGCCCCGCGCATGGCATCCAGGTTGGCAGCTGCCCCTGGAAAGATCGCCGCGGCAAACCTCGCCAGCTGATCCACACCAGCTAGCGAAAGATCCAGTTTGCCGGAAAGCCGGCCCTCCCTGTCCAAAACGAGATCTCCCGTCGCTGAAACGGCCATTTCCTGATTTCCAACGGAGGCCCACGCCACACGAAACGGCAAGGATCCATCAGACAGGTTTCTCAGCCTTTCGAAGGGCGCACCTTGAAGAAGGCTCATTCCATTCTCCAGCTGCAAATGCAATTTCGCATCAAGCGGCTCCGGAAGAGAAGGCAACATGTCTGAATCGGCTCGATTGAGCGACAGAAACACCTCCAGCGTCTCCAGCGCGCCGGGGAGGGGCCTCAGGTGAAATGAAGCTCCATCGGCAAGGAGGCCAGCCTCTGGCCTCGCTCCGGCGATAGCCAAAGATACATTTTCCATCACCACATCGATTTGCTCAACGGAGGAGGTCGAATAGATGACGCTCGAGCGCGCACTTTCCCAGTTCGCTTCCCCCATCAATCCGGTCAGCGGATCTTCAAACCGCGCCGGTCCGTCCGCTTCGGCAATGACATGCCAGGGTTTGTAGACAAGAGCGACTGTCCTCAGCGCTTTGAAGTCTGCGGTTCGCCCGCGCGCATCGGCAAGAACCGGTTCCGCGCAACTGACTTCAAAGCGAAATGGAAAGCCGCCAATCGGCATGTCTGTGCACGAAACAGCCTGACCCGTCTGGGCGAGACGAGCCATCTGGTGATCGATCTGGTCGCGCAGCACGCCCTGCATGTAAAACCAACCGCCGCTCCACACCAAAATGGTCATGAGAACCGCCCCTGCGAGCAAGATGTAGCGGATCTTCAAGTTGCGCTTTGGCCCTGCGTCCAAGACGATTCTCCCATTTGAGTCAGTCTGTCGTTACGGTTCACGGTTCTGTTTGCCATCCCTGCATTGCAACCGGCAGGCGCCATTGTTATTCGAACGCCTTGGATGGCAATGCAAAGGACGGATATGAGCGATTTCTGGGTGTTTGGCTATGGTTCTTTGATGTGGAACCCCGGCTTTGATCATACAAGAAGCCAGACGGCCCTGCTGCGTGGCGCCCATCGCTCGCTCTGCGTCTACTCCTGGGTCCATCGCGGAACGGAGGAAAGACCCGGTCTTGTCTTTGGCCTTGATCGCGGCGGCGCTTGCCGCGGCATGGCCTATAGAGTGTCGGCCTCCGACCGGGATCAAACCATCGAATATCTGCGTGCCCGCGAACAAGTGACGATGGTCTATGTCGAGGCTTGGCGTAAAGTCACATTGCAAGACGGCGAAACCGTGAACGCTCTGACCTATATGGTCGACCGAAAACATCCCCAATATGCAGGCGCCCTACCACTGGACGAGCAGCTTGGCATCGTTTTGGAAGCCGTCGGCAAATCCGGTCGAAATCCGGAATATGTTCTGAACACGGCCAGCCATCTCGGGGAGCTCGGCATCCAGGACCACAATGTCGCCTGGCTGGCCTCACGCTTGGACGAAACCCGCTAGGCGCGGCTGATCAATCTGCAGCCACCGGCCGCAAGTCGGCGAGCAAGGGTGACGGGCGAGCTTCTCCCCGGGCTTCCTCACACAGCGCTTCGGTGGCGCTCTCAATCGTCTCCACAAGCGTTGCGTGAAACACATCCGGTGCCAACCCTGGCTGAATGGGCGGCAGGATGTTCACCAGGACCGTCCCCGGATAGAGCATCCAGGACGCCCGTGGCCAATAAAGACCGGCATTGAGTGCGACCGGCAGGACCGGACAGTCGAGATCCCGATAGAGATGGGCGATGCCGAATTTGTATTTCGGCTCGGCACCCACAGGACGCCGGGTCCCTTCCGGGAAAATCATGATCTGACGATCCTCGGAAATCGCTTTCTTGGCAGCAATCATCATTTCGGCCAGAGCAGCAGAGCGCTTGCCACGATTGATCGGGATCTGGCGAAATTTCGCCGTGTACCAGCCGAAAATCGGGATCCATCGCAGCTCTCGCTTCAAGATGTATGTCGGATCTGGAAACTCGGGAATAAGCGCGAAGGTTTCCCAGGCCGACTGATGCTTGGAGGCGACGATATAGCCGCCCTCCGGGATATTCTCCCGTCCCCGAACCTCGACCTTCAGACCAACGATGAACCTGAGCAGCGCCAGATTGAACCAGGACCAGAAGGGAACAATCCACCAGCCCCAACGGCGCGGCAACAAAAACACCGGCGAAAAGAGGACCATCAGGACAAAGGTCGAGAGATAAAACAGGATCTGGAAAAGCGTCGAGCGCAGAAGAAGCATGTTACCTGGCCGTTTGCAGCGGACAAAAGGGAGCACGGCGAACGCCGGGAGACATCACACGTCTTGTTAAAAGGACGTGAGGTGCGTCGCGACGATCCTGAGACGAGCGAGGGTATACTTCACATATTCGCGCATGAGAAGGTGGATCGTCTTCGGGCTGAGATACCAAGCTTTCAGGTCAAGCCCGGACGGATAGACCGGGTAGGCCACGAGATCCACATCCGGCAGGGCTTCTGCAAGTTCTGCCTGGGCCCGCGGAAGGTGATAGGCACTCGTCACCACCAGCAGGGAACGAAAGGCGTGAGACTGCGCCCAGGCGGCTGTCTCGGTCGCATTGCCGGCCGTATTCAGGGCGAGGCGGTCGAGATCCACACAACAATCGAACAAGGGCATGTCGGCGGAGGTGATGGAGGCAATCTGTTTGCGCGTCGTCCCAGGGTGGACGCCAGAGATAAGCAGGCGCATCGCGCGCCCTTCCGACAAGAGCGAGACAGCCCGCTCCACACGCTCTGTGCCGCCGGTCAAAACGACAATGGCATCCGCACGCGGATCACCGGGCATCGAAATGCTTCCAACCCGTTGCGCGAAATCGAGAAACGACACAAGAAGCGCCAGACAGAGCACGCCGACCAACAGGCAAGTGAGCGCGCGCCGTCGCACCGGCGGGCGCTTTGGCGCTCCGGTCTCGGGGGTCGTATCGACCGCTTGCGGCATTTGCCCGCTTTCACCAGACGCGGTTTCCACCTCGACCGGACCTTTCCCTAGCATCGTCTAACGGCTTTCTGTCACCAGTATCATAGGTGATTCGGAATATTTGGAGGCAAACACAAGGCAAAACCTCAGTCGGCACGCTTCAAGTGTGCCTTTACGGCCAGACCCGACGTCAAGGCCGTCAGAACAGCCACAAGAAAGACGACAGCGATGACGCCGAGATAGCCCGGAAGGCTCACCGACACCGTTCCAAAAAGAGCGGACAATTGATCCGAACCCGCCTGTCCGGAGCCACGGCGGGTGAACAGGTCGAGCATCAGGAACGCCAGCGATGCAATGGCGCCACCTGAAATGCCGCCCTTGAGCCCCAGAACGAGAAAATGCCGCTGGAATTCGCGCGCGATAAAACTGTCCTCGGCCCCCACAAAATGCAGCACCGACACGACATCCTTGTTCCCCGCCATCGCCGACTGGGTCGCAAAGACGACACTGAGCACCATCGAGCCGAGGACAAGGGCCAAGATCGCAAAGCCCCCCAAGACGACCGCCCCCGCCATGGCCGAAAGACGGGACGTCCAGATTGAGTGATCATCCAGGCTTGCGCCGATCACCTCCTGCTCGAGCGCCGCTCTCAATTGGGACAGATCAAGCGCTTCGGGATCATCCACCGTGATCTGGATCAGCCTGGGGACGGGAAGACTCTCAAGCTCGAGCCCATCTCCCAGCCAGGGTTGCAGCAACGCCCGCGTTTCATCATCGGAGAGCGCGCGCACCGTTTCGACACCGGGAAACTCTTGTGTCAGGGCAACGGCCTTGTCGATCTCGCGCAGCATATCGATACCCTCGGCAGGGCGGATCTGGATCGTAACCTCGCGGACGAGATCGTTTTGCCAATCGTCCGCCGCATCCCAAACCACGGACACGCCGCCGACGGTCAAACAGGCAAGAAAGCTCATGATCGCCACGACAAGCGTCAGCGCGCGGCCAGCAACCGACTGTGGCGGAACAATCGGCGTCAACGACCGGAACTTCGGCGCGCTGCTCCTCTCACCTGCTGGTTTCTTCTGCGTCTTCTGGCGCGGCAGCTTTGGCCGGTTCGGTTTGCGCGCCGCCTTCACCTGGGGCGCTGGCTTTTTTGATGCGGGCACTTTCTTGGTCTCTTTTGCCATGCCGCGCCTCAATCAAAGATCTCGAGACGGCCGTCGGCCAGAACCATTCGGCGCGCGTTGACCTGCTCGAGAAGGGCAATGTCATGTGTTGCGATGACAACAGACGTTCCCAGTTTGTTGAGCTCCATGAACAGTCGCAGCAGCCGTCTTGCCAGCGGCGGATCAACGTTTCCCGTCGGCTCATCAGCCAGGAGAACATCCGGGCGGGTGATCAATGCGCGCGCGATCGCAGCGCGTTGCTTCTCTCCACCCGACAAAACCGGCGGCAGAACATGCATGCGCTCGCCAAGGCCGACCCACTTCAGCAGTTCAACCACATCAGATCGATAGTCCGACTCGTCTTTCCCCACCACGCGAAGCGGCAAGGCGACGTTTTCGTAGGTGGTCAGGTGGTCAAGCAAGCGAAAATCCTGGAACACGACGCCAATCTTCCTGCGCAGTTCCGGCAGCTCCTGTTTGCTTATGACTGAAAGGTCCCTGTCGAAAACACGGATAAGCCCACGTGTGGGCCTCAAAGACATGAATAGGAGGCGGATCAAGCTGGTCTTGCCGGCACCTGATGGCCCGGTCAGAAACTGAAACGACTGCGGTTCGATGCGAAACGTCAGGTCGCGCAGGATCTCCGGACCCATGCCATATCTCAAACCGACGTTCTCGAAGCGGATCACCTGTGTCCTCCTTGGAAAGGCCGCACGCTAACGGGCCTGTGTTAACTCTTCATTAAACATATAAATGTCCTGTAGGAGGCAGTGAGCCCGGCTGGACAAAACAGACAACTTAGCTGGGGATCTTTGCCGGATCTTACCGCAAACGGCTACTTTGTTTTGGCCGTCACATCAAATTTAGGCGAAGGGTCTTCGCAGATGAAGATCAAATGTCCGGACTGCAGCACCTCTTACGACATCAAGCCCCAAGTCCTGGGCGACCAGGGACGCAGCGTCAAGTGCGCACGCTGTGGAAACCGTTGGTTCGTTTCCCCCAAACAGGAACCCGAGGACGAAGATCTCCCTCTGGATGAAGAACCAGAGGACGAGGATGCCGCCAACTGGGCCGCCGATGGCGAAGAAGAAGACCGCGAGTCTGCCGCTGACGATGTTCCCGACGAGGAAGAAGAGGAAGACGATACCCCGTCGCCTCCGCCACCACCTCCGCCTTCGAGGCAGGCAGAGTCCGATGTCGCCGACCCGGATGGCGAAGACGACGACAAGCCGGTGGACATCGAGACGCTGGCCAAGCGTCCGAAGATCAAGGTCAACCCAAACAAGTTCAAGCGAAACCGCATTGGTGCGATCCTGAATTGGCTGATGCGCCGAAACTATCGGCGCGTCGCCGGTATTGGCCTGTTTGCCGGATCAATTACCCTCTGCGCTTCCATGGTTCTGGTTCGAGACAGCATCGTCAAACAAGCTCCTGATTTGGCGAGCCTTTTCGAGGCTGTTGGGCTGGAGGTGAACCTGCGCGGCCTGGAATTCAGGGACCTTAGAACATTTCACGAGCTTCAAGAAGGCGAACAGGTACTTGTGGTCGAGGGTTCGATCCGCAATATACTGGGCGAGAACACATCGGTTCCCGCCGTACGTCTGTCCATACGGGGCGGCGATCTTCAGGAAATCTACGCCTGGACAGTGGAACCGACAACCAAGGTTCTCAAGGGACTGGACGAAACACGCTTCAGGACCATTCTCGCGGATCCTCCATCGGATGCCTCGGACATCCAGGTGCGGTTCATAGACCGCGGCAAACGTCAGGTAGTACTCGAATAAAATGACAGTCGATATCAATACGCTCTTCGATGAAGACGCGATCGCCGCACGAGTCGCGGATCTTGCTGATGCCATTTCGGAATCCAAACCGGAAAATCTGCTGGTCGTCGCTGTTCTGAAAGGCAGCTTCATATTTGCCGCAGACCTTGTCCGCGCGATGCATCGTTCCGGTCTGACGCCGGAAATGGAGTTCATGCACCTGTCGAGCTATGGCGCAGGCACTGAAGGGTCCGAAAATATCCGTGTTTTACGCGATGTCGAAAGTGACGTTAACGGCCGCGATATAATTCTGGTCGATGATATTCTGGAATCCGGTCGCACCTTGAGCTTCGCCAAGGAGCGACTTTTGAAACGCGACGCGAAATCAGTGAGGATTGTCGCGCTACTGGACAAACCCGAGCGCCGTAAAGCTGCCATTTCTGCCGATTACGTTGGGTTTGCATGCCCAGACAAGTTCGTCGTCGGATATGGGATGGATATGGGTCACGCATGGCGGCAATTGCCGTTCATCGGCTACGTCGTTCCTGGTGAGGAGACCGGAGCCGACGCGGAGAACGAAGGAGACTGACCATATGGCTCGCATTCTTCTGACGGAAGATGACGAAGCAGTCCGCAGCTTTGTACAGCGTGCGTTGGAACTTGACGGTCATACGGTCAAGGCGGCCGAGGACGGCGCCGAGGCCGTTGAAGTGCTCACGCGTGAGCAGGGAAAGTTCGACCTGCTGGTCTCGGACATCAAGATGCCGGTGATGGATGGGATTGCCCTCGCGCTCCATACAGCGCGTGATTGGCCCTCTCTTCCGATACTGCTGATGACCGGCTTCGCCGATCAGCGAGAGCGCGCGAATGGCCTGGACGCTTTGGTGCATGATGTGATCACCAAACCATTTTCCCTGGCCGATATTCGCCTTGCCGTTCGCAACGCGATCGCCGGGGTCGTGCCCGAGCAGACCAGGCGCTACGCGAGCTAGGGCCCACGTGCTGAAAATTTTGAAATGAACTCAGCAAAAAACCCGGCAATGACCGGGTTTTTTCGTCTCTCGCAAACTCTGAAGACGCTGATCACACCGAACTTCAATAGCGTTTCAACAAACGCTCCAGGTAATCGAGTTCAAGCTTTGGCCGGGACGGATCGGAAAACCTGCGGCGCAGCTCTTCCAGAATCCTGCGCGCACGCTGAACATCAATTTCATCCGGCACCTTGACCTGATTGCCGAAATCAGGGCCCTCCGTCCGCCTTGGCCGTCCCAGTGGGTCTTCGTCAAGCGGCGAGCGGCCCTGTGCCATGCCCGGTCCGTTGCCCTGACCCATCATCTGTTCGGCCATTCCCTGTGCCCCGCGGCGAAGAGCATCGAGGGCATCACCCTGTTGGCCGAGCGCCTGCTCGCCTTGTCCCTGACCGAGTGACTGCTGGGCCTGACCCATCGCCTCACCGGCTTGACCAAGCTCGCTCGACTGGCCTTGCCCCTGATCATTCTGTCCAAGCTGATCCATCAGCTGCTGCAGCTGCTGGGCGAGATCGCCCTGACCCTGCTGTAGCTGCTTGAGAGCCTCGGCGAGTTGCTCGGGAGTCATTGGTTGCTGACCCTGCTGACCGGATTGACCCTGTTGCTGCTGGCGTTGCTGACCTTCATTGCGATTGAATTGATGGGTCTGGTCCATCAGCTGCTGCTGCTTCTGAATCATCTCACCCAGCTGGTTCAGCATCTCCATCATTTCGCTTGTCATGCCATCCGGTGACATCTGCGGTCGGCCCGCTTGAAGGTTTTCCAGCATCTGCTGCATCTGCGCCAGGAGCTCACGTGCCGCATCCCGCGAGCCGGTCCTTGCCAGCTCTTCGATCCGATCAAGCATTTCGCTGAGATCTTGCTGATTCAGGCTCTGCTGTTGTTGCGAGTTGAAGGGTTGCATCGCCTGCGGATTGCGCCGCATCTGATCCGCCAACGCCTGCATGTATTCATTCAGTGCCTTCCGAAGATTTTCGGTCAGCTTCGCAATTTCCTCTTCGCTTGCACCGTTTTCGAGCGCCTTGCGCAGAGCCTCCTGTGCATCTCTCAAGGCACGTTCGGCAAGGGACAGATCGCCGTCCTCAATAGTCAGCGCCAGATCCCAAAGCAGCGGCAGAAGCTCCTTCAGGTCCTCGTCGCTCTGGGCATAAACGAGACGTTTGTAGGCAAACCGGAGGCCAAGATAGTCTTTCGTCGCCATGTCGAAGGCTTCCGGAGCCAGCAACAACCCATCAAAAGCCGTAAGAATCCGCGCGTGGTTGTTGGCATCCAGCGCCAGATCCCTGCGTTGTTCGACAACAGCGCGGGCGAGCGGCTTTACGAACGGCCGTTGAGGCAGGGTAAAGACATGCGGCGGAGAAACGCCTTCCTGACCGGCCTGATCGCGCGCGACCATGATCAGCTCGACTTCGGAACCCGCCCAGGGATGGGACGTAATATCCCTGATGGTCTCTCCCGTCTTTGCCGTTCCAGCTCTCGGCGGCAATGACAAAGGAAACCGGGGAGCGTCCACCAACGGACGCGGCGCAGAAGAATTTGATCCTGTGCGTGGCGTGGGGCGAATCATCGCTTCCGCCGAGACCACCCCGTAGTCATCCTTCACGAGATAGGAAAACTTCAACGCGCCGGACAATTGCTCTTCCGGATCGTCGGTCAGCCGTATTTCAGGCGCATCGTCAGGAAGGACATCAAACGTCCAACCTGTGATCCGCGTCTCACCAGAATAAAGGTCAATGCGGCCAGATCCGTTCAGAACAGCATCCCGCTCGATCGGCAGATCATCTTGAATGACCGCTTCGTCGGCACCCGCCTCGGCATCCGCAATCGCGACACCACCGCTGGTCTCAATACGAAATTCGCGCGCACCCTGGCTTCGCACGACAAAGACAGAACCTTCAGGAACCTTGATCCAGGCATCGGGGTCGCGCAGTGCTGCACTCTCACCGGTCAGGTAGACCGGCGGCTTGTCGGTATATAGGGGCGGCGTGACCCAGGCATCGAGGCGGCTTGCGACCGCAGCAACATCGACAGGCGCCCGGAACGCGGAACCAAGCCTCGACCAACCATCCTCGCCGCTCGAAATGAAACCAACGATGAGCAGCATCGCAGCGCCAATGCGGATGGCATAGGGATCCAAACGATAGGCTTTGGGATTTGGAGGTCCGGCGCGCATCGAAGCCAAGGCGGCCGCCATGCGCTTCTTGTGAAGCTCCCAAAGTGCACGTGTCGCCGGGTCATCTTCACCGCTGACAAGCGTGTCCTCAACGGCAGTCAGGGGTCGATGAACCTGCCCGGTCGTCTTTTCGATCCGGGACAATGCGTCTTCTCTGGATGGCCAGCGCAGCACAAACAGGTCTCGTCCCGACCAGACAAGCGCAAGAGCAAAACCACAAAGACCGAGAAGCCGCGCCCAGGCAGGCAGAAGAAGCCATCCGCCAATCAGAGAGAACCCGACAAAAATGCAGACGACGATGATGGCAGGAAAGATGGCACGCCAGAATCGCTCAAGGAAAAGAGCGGCGCGGCTGCGCGCGACCAGCTTGTTCAAGCGATCGTTAGCCTTGGCCATGAAAGAAAGGCGTGTTTCCCGGGCGCTCGCCTCTCCCGAACTGTCAATCGTGCCGCGTCGATCCAAGAGTGCGCCTCCGTCCGTGCCTCACCCTCTAACAAGGTGAGGCATAAGACCGGTCACGGCAAGTTGTTGAAACAACCAAATTTGGATTTTGGGGTCACGAACCCTTGAGCCAGCCTGGAATTTCATCCTGACCAAGCAGGTCATCATAGGTTGGTCTGGGCCGAATGACCGCAAATTCGTCATCTTTTACCATGACTTCCGGGATCAGCAGACGGCTGTTGTAGGTACTTGAAAGCGTGGCACCGTAAGCCCCGGCCGAATAGACCGCAAGGAGATCCCCGGACTTCACTTCTGGAATATCACGTTCCTGAGCCAGGTAATCTCCTGTTTCACAAACAGGACCGACCACATCGGCCTTGATTCGTCCGGTTTCCGGTGCTGGCTCACGCACTGGTCCGACCTCATGATGAGCCTCATAAAGCGTCGGACGGATCAGGTCATTCATCGCCGCGTCAACGATCACGAAATCCTTGTTCGCTCCGTCCTTCACGAACAGAACTTTCGTCACCAGAATCCCGGCATTTCCTGCGATCAGACGGCCCGGTTCAAAAATCACCCGGCAATCGAGCTTGGTAACATGCTTCCGAACCACTTCGGCATAGGCATCAGGGTGCGGCGGAGGATCATTATCAACAACGTAGGGAATACCGAGACCGCCACCCAGATCGAGATGCTCAATCACATGACCGTCTGCTCGTAACGATCCGATAAGGTCGCCAAGGCGAGAAAACGCAGAATCGAACGGATCCAGCTGAGTGATCTGCGATCCGATATGCATATCGATGCCGCTAATCTCGATATTCGGCAGCTTGGCCGCGTCAGCATAGGCTTTGCGGGCGTCCTGCCAGGGAATACCAAACTTGTTCTCGGCCTTGCCCGTCGAAATTTTGGAATGGGTTTTCGCATCCACATCCGGATTGATGCGCAGCGAGATCTTGGCGGTCTTTCCCTTCTGACCGGCGACGCGAGAAAGCTGTGCCAGTTCGGGCAGGGATTCCACGTTGAAGCAGAGAATGTCCTGATCAAGAGCGTAGGACTGCTCGCCCTCGGTCTTGCCGACACCGGAAAACAGGATCCGCTCGCCGGGTACACCAGCAGCCCTGGCGCGGCGCAATTCACCTTCAGACACAACATCCATGCCAGCGCCGAGATCCGCCAGGGTCTTCAGCACCGCAAGGTTGGAGTTGGCTTTCACTGCAAAGGCAACAAGCGAGTCGACACCTTCGAAAGCTGCGGAAAATACGTTGTAGTGCCGCACAAGCGTTGCACTGGAATAGCAATAGAATGGCGTACCGACTTGCTCGGCAATCCGTTCCACAGGCACGCCTTCCGCATGAAGCGCGCCGCCACGATACGCAAAATGATGCACGAGAATTCCTCGAAACTTGAGCCTGACTAGATCAGGGCGTCCAGAATAAAGCCTGAAGGCACGGCTGACGACGGCTCACCAGGGCGCTCGACAGCGCTGCCCGCGCCGGGCGGATTCAGATAGGCCCCTGACTCTTCAACGGCGACGGAGGCAGGATCCGCGGCGGCAGGGCTTTCCAGCGCACCACGTCGACCACACCCCGTGACACCAAATGCCAGGGCCAGAAACAAGCTGCAAAGCACAACAGGGTTCACAAAGCGTTTTGCCGCCATGGACTGGCCCTTTTCATCCGTTTGAAAACTCGACTTCTCTCCTCGCATGACCGGACGCAGACGGCAACCCCGTCGGTCCTGCTCTGCAGAGATAGAGAACTGTCAGCCTTTAGAAAGGTCCTTCAACCAGCGGCGCGCCTGCTTCCGCACATTCACAGGCGAAGTCCCGCCGTGACTGGTACGCGACCGCACTGACTTGTCGACGGAAAGCACCGAGAACACCTCTTGTGTGATCTTGGGCTCGACACCCTGCATCTCTTCCAGAGAGACCTTGTGAAGCTCAATCCCGCGCTCGACCGCAATTCCAACGATCCGACCCGTGACATGATGGGCATCACGGAACGGCAGACCAAGAACACGGACCAGCCAGTCGGCAAGGTCGGTTGCCGTCGAATACCCGGATCCGGCAGCTTTTTTCATGACTTTCGTCACGGGCTCGAGATCCTTGACCATGCCGGTCATCGCAGCGAGCGCCAGGGAAATACTGGCGAGACCGTCAAAGGCCTGCTCCTTGTCTTCCTGCATGTCCTTGGAATAGGCAAGGGGAAGGCCCTTCATCATCACCAGGAGCGAATTGAGCGATCCATAGATCCGTCCTGTCTTGGCGCGTACCAACTCAGCCGCGTCCGGATTCTTCTTCTGCGGCATGATGGACGAGCCGGTCGAGAATTTGTCGGACAGCTTGATAAAGCCGAACTGCGCGGAGCACCAAATGACGATCTCTTCGGCAAGACGTGACAAGTGCATCGAGCAAATCGACGCAGCTGACAATGCCTCTATGACGAAGTCACGGTCGGAGACGCCGTCGAGAGAGTTCGCCATCGGACGGTCAAAACCAAGTGCTTCCGCGGTTGCCTTGCGATCGATCGGGAAGGATGTTCCCGCCAGTGCAGCGGAACCGAGCGGGCTTTCATTCATCCGTTTGCGGGCGTCGCGAACGCGGCTGCGGTCGCGTGCAAACATCTCGACATAGGCAAGAAGATGGTGGCCAAACGTCACCGGCTGCGCAGACTGAAGATGCGTAAAGCCCGGCATGACATCGCCTGCATGCGTCTCTGCCTTTTCAGCCAAAGCCTGCATCAGATCCGTCAGCTGCTCATCCAGCGTGTCCATCGTGTCGCGGACCCAAAGACGAAAATCCGTGGCAACCTGGTCATTCCGCGACCGGCCTGTGTGCAAGCGTCCCGCGGCCGGTCCAATCAGCTCGGCCAGACGGGCTTCGATATTCATGTGGATGTCTTCGAGCGCCCGCGAGAATTTGAACTCGTCATTTTCGATCTCTGACAGGATTGTGTCTAGACCTTGAGCGATCTTCGCAGCATCGTCGCCCGAAACAATTCCCTGGGCGGCAAGCATGGCCACGTGGGCTTTCGAACCCGCAATGTCTTGCCTATATAGCTTGCGGTCGTAGTCGATGGAGGCGTTGATTTCCTCCATGATTGCGTCTGGTCCTTCGGCGAACCGGCCGCCCCACATGCGATTGCTCATGCCCTGTGCCCCTGAGAGATGCCCCTTGCGAGGTCTGAAAGAATGACGAACCCGACCGAAACCGCTCAACGCCCGAAACGACGCCTGGTCGCAGCAGGTGTTGCCGGCTCAATAGCCGCTCTTGCGGCGGTATACGTGATCGTCGGCCCTGATGGCAACTCACACGGAACGCAAAGCTGCACGCTGGCGCAGGAAACCGCAAAGACCATCAAACCGTTTGCAACCGGTGAAGTCGCCGCGTTCCTGCCCGCACAAAAGGCACTGCCGCTGTCGGAGCTGACCTTCAAGAAGCCGGATGGCACGGTGGCAACCATGGCGGAATTCAAGGACAAGACGATCCTGATGAACCTCTGGGCCACCTGGTGCGCGCCTTGCCGAAAGGAAATGCCGGCGCTGGATGAGCTACAGGCTGACCTGGGAAGTGATGATTTTGAGGTGGTCGCCGTCAACCTTGACCGTGGCGGCGAGGAAAAGCCGAGGGCATTCCTGGAAGAAATCGGCGTAGACGATCTGAGCTTCTATCACGATGCATCGAACAAGCTCATGACCGATCTTCGCGCGAAGGGCAGGGCCACCGGCCTTCCAACCACTATTCTCATCGGGCCCGAAAATTGCGAGATCGGAACAATGTATGGCCCCGCAGAATGGGCATCCGGCGAGGCGAAAAAGCTGATTGAAGCAGCACTCCAGTCAATCGCCGGCTAGCCGGCGACTGCATTTGACAAAGAAACATCAGGCCGTGATGTCGACCGCATTTCCAAGGCCGGGAATCTGCCGGGTTTCCCGGCGGTCTTCCTGCTTGGTTTCTTGTGCTTCCTGCAGACGATCAGCAATCTGACGTTCCTGTTCGTTGGCATCCTTGACTGCGTTTGTCGCGAGCTCGCTGCGCACATTGTAGTTGCTGGCGGCTGCTGAGCTGCTTCCCGAGATTTCTACCATGATACATTCTCCTTCATCGATGGGGCCAAGAGCGCGTTAGACGGTGACATCCAGCCTGTTTCCCAGGCCTTCTTGTGCCTCTCGTGCCTGGACACGACCTTCGATCTGTTCTGCCTGACGGGCGAGGGTTTCAGCACGGTTGCTACTCAGGTCAGCTTGGCGTTGCACAGTTTCCGCCACGACCCTTTCCTGCTGAACATTAATTTGTTGCAGCTTTTCAGCTGTTCGTTCCGGGCCGGCATCTCCCGCTCTGGGACTGAACACCTGCGCGGAGCCATATCCTGTGACTTCGGGCATTTCCGGATCCATTTCTTGAACCACTAGAGTGAGCTCTATATGGCGTCAAAAGAAGTAAACATCCGTAAATACAATAAGTTACTTGATATCAGGATAGATGGAAAAATAACCTTGGAAGTAGTTTTTGATTCAAATTGAACCAACCCCAGCACAACGCACTGGAATCAAACGAAATTATAATTTCTAGAAAAACAGGACTGTGCGTAACGTCAGATCAGGCAGAAACGTCGATGTTGCCGCCAAGGCCGGACCCGGGAGCTGCAGGCGTGGATGTTGTCGCTTCGAGGCTTTGAGCACCGGCTTCGAGAAGCGCAACCACATTCGCTTCGGATGCTGCCGCCATCTTCATGATTTCAGTCTGGATAGCCGACGCAGTCTGGGACTGTGTCATCGTCACATACGCTGAAGCTATGCCTGTAGAATCCATGAAGACCTCCTGTCTGGCCGAATTCTAGGTTAAGATCGCTTAACATTGCCTTAACAAGATATTAGCAGGGTCGTTAAACCAGTACTTTTCGGCGGATCTTTCCCGACGGAGTGCGCGGCAATGTGTCGATGAAACGGTAGGCTTTGGGCCGTTTGTATTCGGCAAGGTGTTCGCCCGCCCACGCGGCAAGCGCGGTCTCGTCCACACCATCTGGACCAGCAGGCACCACAAATGCGGTGATCAGACTGATCCCGGGCCCCATCTCAAGGGATGTAACGGCAACCTCGGACACACCGGGATGAGCAATGAGGCAGCGCTCAACCTCCTCAGGCGCCACCCGGTAGCCGAACGCATTCATCAGATCATCGGCCCGGCCTTCATACCAGTAGTAGCCGTCCTCATCTTCGCGAGCCCGATCTCCCGTCAGAAACCAACCCGAGCGAAAGGCTCGTTCTGTTTCTTCAGGACGGTTCCAGTATCCAAGCATCAGACCAGTCTCACTCTCGTGCACCGCGAGCCAACCCGGTTCGCCGATTTCAGCAAACATCTCGCCTGGCAGTGTTTCACTGAGAATGGCGACCTTCCGGCCCTCTTGCGGTTTTCCGGGCGACCCCGGACGTGTCGGCACTGTCGGCCCGCTGGAGATGTAAGTCGATATCTCGCTCATCCCCAGGGCTTCATAAAGAGGACGCCCGGTTCGCATCGCCCAGTCTTCGTGCAGATCGGCTGCCAGAGCTTCCCCTGCCGTCAAACCATGGCGAAGTGCCGGAAATGACATTGGCGAAACATCACCATACTTGAGAATGCGACGGTAGAGGCTCGGAACAGCTGCGAAGAGTGTCGCGCCGCAGGCGTCAATCAGACCAGGCCAGATTTCCGGATCTCTCGGACCGTCATAAATGACGCTGGTCGCCCCATTGGCCCAAGGGTCCATCAGACCCACTCCAAGCGTGTAGGTCCAGTTGAAGGCACCAGCGTGAAGCAACCGGTCGCTCGAGCGCATCCCATACCAGCCATCGTACATGGGCGCACGTCCAGCAGCCGCCCGCTGCGCATGCAGAACCCCTTTAGGCGTTCCACTCGTGCCGGAGGTGTAGATCAGGAAAGCAGGGTCGTTGGCCTCGGTCAGCGCGTAAGAGCCAGCCGGGTCGACCTTCAGGGCTTCGATCTCTCGCGGACCAATCAGCAGCCCCTGACCGTCAGGGAGAACGGTCTTCCCGTCATGAATGATCGCCGAGGCACCACTGTCCCTCAGGATTGCCTCGGATTCAGAGGCGGTGAGCATTTCCGATGTTGGCACCGGAACATAACCACCAGCGATCGCGCCAAAGAAAAGCAGCGGAAAGTCGCTCGAATGTCCAAGCCGCAGCAAAATCCGGTCGAACCGCTTCAGGCCGTGCGCACCAAGACCCGAAGCGATACGAAGGATCGTGTCTTCGAGTTCGCCGTAGGACCACCGCTCCAACAGCAAGCCATCCGACCCGATCACCTCCAATGCCACAGCCTCATCAGAAGCGGCAGCATTGGTCAGGCAGTAGCGGGCCAGGTTCATCTCAAAAAACGTTGTTAGCGTGTCGGGACCGGCTCATCGCCGCGATAGTCATAGAACCCGCGATGAGTCTTGCGACCGAGCCATCCAGCCTCGACATATTTCACCAGAAGCGGGCACGGGCGATACTTGGTATCGGCAAGACCTTCGTAAAGGACCTGCATGATCGACAGACAGGTGTCGAGGCCAATGAAATCGGCCAACTGTAGCGGGCCCATCGGATGGTTCGCACCAAGCCGCATGGCGGTATCGATGGATTCAACCGAACCAACGCCCTCATAAAGCGTGTAAATCGCCTCATTGATCATCGGCAAGAGAATGCGATTGACCATGAATGCCGGGAAGTCCTCGGCAACAGCAACGGTCTTGCCAACGGTCTTCACAAAGCCCTTCGCTGCTTCAAAGGTCTCATCTTCCGTCGCGATACCGCGGACCAGCTCGACGAGCTCCATTAGCGGAACCGGGTTCATGAAGTGAATGCCGATAAACCGTTCCGGCCGGTCTGTCGTGGCTGCAAGACGGGTAATCGAGATTGACGACGTATTGGTCGCCAGCATCGCTTCCGGTTTCAGGATCGGGCAAAGCTGAGCGAAGATCTTTCGCTTGACCTGCTCGTTCTCGACCGCAGATTCAATCACCAGATCAACATCGGCAAGGAGATCGAGATCTTGAGCTGGAGAAATCCGCCCAAGCGCTGCGCTACGTTCCTCTTCGCTGATCTGACCCTTCTGAACTTGCCGGGCGAGATTGCCGTTGATCGAAGCCAGACCTGATTCAATGCGGTCCATCGATAAGTCGCTCAGGGTCACATCAAAGCCCGAGAGCGCGCACACATGCGCAATCCCGCTGCCCATCTGGCCTGAGCCAATTACGCCGATTTTTTTGATTTCGACCACCATCGTCCAATCCGATCCTTGAGTAACGGTCCCTGCGACCGTCCTGCCCGGGCTATTTTTGACAAGTCTGGTGCGAGACGGCAAGAACCTCGGGACGGAAAACTCATTTCCGCCCCGAGGAAGTTCCTTTTGAAGCCAAATGGCTTATTCGACGGCTGCTTTCAGGTCAGGTAGCACCTCGAAGAGATCAGCGACCAGACCATAGTCTGCAACCTGGAAGATCGGCGCTTCCTCATCCTTGTTGATCGCAACGATCACCTTGGAATCTTTCATGCCAGCCAGATGCTGAATGGCGCCGGAAATACCACAGGCAATGTAGAGATCAGGTGCAACCACCTTGCCGGTCTGACCGACCTGCCAGTCATTCGGTGCATAGCCTGCATCAACAGCCGCGCGGGATGCACCGACAGCGGCGCCAAGAGCATCAGCGACAGGCATGATCACTTCCTGGAACTTCTCTTCGGAGCCCAGCGCACGACCGCCGGAGATGATGATCTTCGCAGAGGTCAGTTCCGGACGATCGGACTTGGAAAGTTCCTCGCCCGCAAACTCGGAGAGGCCTGCGGCAGCGGGAGCAGAGACGTCTTCGATCGCAGCGGACCCACCAGCTTCAGCGGACGCAAACGTCGATGTGCGAACCGTGATCACCTTCTTCGGGTCACCGGACTTGACGGTCTGGATCGCGTTGCCTGCGTAGATCGGACGCTCAAAGGTCTCGGCATCGATAACAGCCGTCACATCGGAAATCTGCATCACGTCGAGCAGGGCCGCAACGCGAGGCAGGATATTCTTTCCGTTTGCAGTTGCCGGTGCGACGATCGCCTCATAACCACCGGCCATGTCGACAATGAGTGCCGCCATCGGTTCTGCCAGTTGATTTTCAAGGTCGGCGCTCTCGGCAACCAGAACCTTGGCAGCGCCGGTCAGCGCTGCGGCGCTTTCGGCAACCGGCTTCACCCCGGAGCCAGCGACCAGCACATGAACGTCTGAGCCAAGAGCAACAGCCGCGCTCAGAGCTTTCGCAGTCGCATCGTTCAGCTCGCCACCGGCATGTTCAGCCACAAGAAGTGTTGTCATGAATTTTTCCTCGTGTGACGGGCCCTTAAAGGACGCCGGCCTCATTCTTCAGCTTGTCGACCAGTTCAGCAACGGAGTCGACCTTGACGCCGGCCTGACGGGAAGCCGGCTCGACGGTGGAAACCACGGTCAGGCGCGGGCTGACATCAACACCGAAATCGTCTGGTGTCTTTTCATCAATAGGCTTTTTCTTGGCCTTCATGATGTTCGGCAGGGACGCATAGCGCGGCTCATTGAGACGCAGGTCGGTGGTCACGATAGCCGGAAGCTTGAGCTCCACGGTCTGAAGGCCGCCATCGACTTCGCGAACGACGTCGACGGTGTCGTCGCCAAGATCGACCTTGGAAGCAAAGGTGCCTTGTGCCCACCCCAGAAGCGCGGCCAGCATCTGGCCCGTCTGGTTGCAATCATCATCGATCGCCTGCTTGCCGAGGATCACGAGACCCGGCTCTTCAGCTTCCACAATGCCCTTGAGGATCTTCGCGACGGCAAGCGGCTCCGTGGTTGCGTCCGTCTTGACCAGAATTCCGCGATCCGCGCCCATGGCAAGACCAGTACGCAGGGTTTCGGTCGCCTGCTGTGGTCCGACGGAAACAACAATCACCTCGGTCGCCTTTCCGGCTTCCTTCAGGCGCAGTGCCTCTTCAACGGAGATCTCGTCGAACGGATTCATCGACATCTTCACATTGGCAAGATCGACGCCCGAACCATCCGGCTTCACACGCACTTTGACATTGTAGTCGATCACCCGTTTCACGGGCACAAGGATTTTCATAAGGTTCAATCTCCGCTTGGGCGACATTTGCGCCGCGCCGCACCATTTGGCTTTGCCAACAAAACAGCCGCGTAGCTTAAACGGCGGTTTTCAGCCAGTTATCGCGCATGTGGCGGGACGGTAAATGTCCCTTCGCCGCGTGTCAACGATGGCGCTAGGGAACTTCGAAGATTTGCCGGATCCGCGGAATGACCTCCCGACAGACTGGAATTAAGACCCCGGCATTCCGCGATCGAAAAGCGGCACTCCGCGCCTGCGCAGAAAGACCACAAGAATGGCCCCGGCTGCCAAACCACCGATATGGGCAGACCATGCAACATTGCCCGTTTCGGAAAAAAGCGCGTTCACGATCTGATACAGAACCCAGGCACCAAGAACCCATTGGGCCGAAAGCCGCAGCGGAATTCGGCCCAGGGCAAGGATCCACACCTTCACCTTCGGGTGCAGCATCAGATAGGCTGCAACCACGCCGGCCACTGCACCCGAAGCACCCACCAGCGGTACGTCGGAGCCGAAATTCACGAGAGTATAGGCCAGTCCGCCCGCCGCCGCGCACAGAAGATAAAACAGCAGAAACTTCACGTGTCCCAAGCAGTCTTCGACATTGTCGCCAAAGACCCAGAGAAACAACATGTTTCCGCCCAGATGCATGAGGTCCCCGTGCATGAAAGCATACGTTACGATCGTCATACCCTCAGGTACGCTCTGCAGCTCGGGCGAAAGATCTTTCATGTCGAAAAAGACCGAGGGGATCAGACCGTAGGAATAGGCCGAGGCGTTGAGCACATCGCCGAAGCCGCCATTCTGCATCAGCAAAAAGGCCAAAGCATTCGCCAGGATCAGGCTCCAGGTGACGACCGGCCGCAGCACATGCTTCAGCCCGTTGTGGTCATGCAGGGGAATAAACATGCGGAGCTCCGTCTTCCGCCAGACCGACTAGCGGTTCTTTCCCGGAACCCATAGCACGTCGCCGTCACCCTTCGCATTCAGGAAACGCGAAGCAACGAAGAAGAAGTCCGATAAGCGGTTCATATAGCGCACAGCAGGAGATGTGACCTTTTCGCGCACCGCCAGTTCAACCATGAGCCGCTCCGCGCGCCGGGAAACCGTGCGCGCAAGGTGCAGCTGTGCGGAAGCGGCAGTTCCACCTGGTAACACAAAGGATCTCAGCGGTGAAAGCTCGGCATTGAACGTGTCGATGGCCTGTTCCAGAGCTTCGACCTGTCCATCCGTTACACGAAGCAGCTCATATCCAAGATCTTCACCCGTATCTGGTGTCGCGAGATCTGCACCGAGATCGAAGAGGTCATTCTGGATCCGTCCAAGGACTGCATCCAGCTCGGGCGCTTCCTCGGCGGTATGAAGCCGAACGAGGCCGACAACAGCATTGGTTTCGTCGACCGTACCGTAGGCCTCGATTCTCAGATCGTGTTTCGGGCGACGCTCACCGGAGCCGAGAGCCGTCGTGCCGTCATCACCGGTCTTCGTGTAGATTTTATTCAGAACGACCATTTTGTCCCCGTCAGCGCACTGGTCCGAAAAGATACAGACCACCCATCACAAGCAGAACGACCAGAAACTGGAGCCCGACGCGCCAGCGCATAAACATCTGCGAACGGTTTCCAGGTCCGCCACGCACCATGTTCCAGATACCCAGGACCAGAACGACCGCAACTGCCGCCATTCCGAGCGGCACCAGAATATTCCAAAGTTCAACCATGTCTCAGTCCTGTCTGGCAGAAGCCGGTCTGCCTTATTCAATGCTTTGCGAGGGAGATAGCACCGCCCAAAAGCTCTCATTCTTCCGCATCGGCGGCCTTGCCCAAAAACCGATCGAGCGCCCGCGTGCTCAGGAAACGTTTTGCCACACCAAGCACCGTCGTCGGGATGGTGACATAATAGCGCGGCTTTGGCTTTTTTGCCTCCAGCGCGTGGATCAGTGGTTTGACGACCGCTTCTGCTGGCAATTTGAAAAAGCCAGGCTCGCCTTGCTCCATCCGTTTGCGCCGTTTTTCGTAGCTCTTACGATGAGGTGAGGCAATCAGACCTTCGGGTCCGATCCACTGGTCAAAGTTCGCAAGCGCATTTGCGGTGAAGCGCGTTTCGATCGGTCCCGGCTCGATCAGGCTGACGTGAATGCCAGTGCCAGCCAACTCCTGGCGAAGTGTGTCGGAGTAGCCTTCAAGAGCAAACTTGGACGCCGTGTAGGCGCCGCGATACTTCATGGCAATGAACCCGAGGATAGACGAACACTGGACGATCCGCCCGGACCCCTGGGCACGCATAACCGGAACAACCTGACGCGTCAGATCATGCCAACCGAAGAAGTTGGCCTGGAAAAGCGTCTGGAGCCCTTCCACGGGCATGTCTTCCAGAGCACCTGGAATCGCATAGGCCCCATTGTTGAACAAGCCGTCGAGTTTTCCGTCCGTCAGCTCAAGGATAGAGTCCAGCGCCGCCTTGATCGTCGCCGGCTCCTCATAGTCCAGCAGAAAGGCTTCGAAGCCTTGCTCCTTCAGGCGATCTACATCGGTCTGTTTTCGGGCTGTCGGGAAGACGCGCCAATTGCGACCGCGCATAAGGTGCGCAGCAACCTCCCCAATTCCGGTAGAACATCCAGTGATAAGGACAGATCGAGGCATTTGGTACATCAGCGTTTCATCAAGCATGCGGGATGTCGTCCGGCTCCACTAGATAGGGTCGCCCGAAAGCAATTTCGGTACGGGACCAGCAAAGCCGGCAGCTTCCTTGATGAAGCGCGACTTGAGGCTGGGCATCCGCTCGACCAGCCCCAGGCCAAAATCACGAGCAGCCCGCAAAACGTCGTTGTCATTGGAAAACAGGCGATTCAAGACGTCGGTCACGACGCCCATCTGAAACGCATCAAAGCGCCGCCACCTTTGATATCGCTCCAGAACATCATAGGCGCCAACGTCCTGACCCAAGCGACGTGCTTCGACGAGAACCTCTGCCAGCGCGGCCACATCCTTGAAACCCATGTTGAGACCCTGTCCCGCAATTGGGTGAATGCCGTGCGCAGCATCGCCAGCGAGCGCAAATCGCGGCTTGATGAAATCGCGCGCCAGGGTCAGACCAAGCGGATAGGCATTGCGCGGGCCATCAAGCTCAACCTTGCCAAGGTGATGACCGAAACGGCGTTCCAGCTCCAGCTCAAAGGTAAAATCGTCGCTTTCGACAAGGCGCTTGGCGTCCAGCGTTCGTTCTGTCCACACGAGTGACGAACGATTGCCGGTCAATGGCAGGATTGCAAAGGGCCCCGCAGGCAGGAAATGTTCTTCCGCGCGGCCATTGTGCGGCCGCTCATGTTTGACCGTCGTGACGATTCCGGACTGGCCATAGTCCCAGTGGT
The DNA here is from genome assembly GCF_039982295.1 of Roseibium sp. Lineage (GTDB taxonomy): Bacteria > Pseudomonadota > Alphaproteobacteria > Rhizobiales > Stappiaceae > Roseibium. Next base: position 181,588 of record NZ_JBDWYP010000064.1, on the reverse strand, counting down.
TGGTCCGAATGCCTGCCAAATCACGCAGCTTGGAGCGAACACCATCGGCCGCCACCAGAAGCCTCGCGTAAACGGTGTCGCCGCTCGCAAGGTCAATTTCAACCTGATCCGGCGTCGTGCGGAAGGTGGACGCGCTGTCAGGTGCTGCAAACACGACTCCCAACGCTTTCGCCGCTTCGTAAAGAGCCGGCAGCATGACGCCATTGGGCATCATATGCGCGAAAGGCTCACCATCTGCCGCTTCACCGCCAAACGTCAGAAAAACCGGGCGAACGACATCCCGCAGCTTGCTGTCAGTCACGATCATTTCGTTGACCGGCTGCGCCTTGTCCTTGATGTTCGACCATATGCCGAGTTGATCGAGCATTCTGCTCGCCGCCGCGGCAATGGCGGACGCCCTGGGATCCTTGCCGAGGACTTCCATCGGCTTGGGATCGATCACGACAACAGGCATTGTCGCGTCGGCTTTCTTGAGCGCCAGCGCCAGGGACAGTCCAACGTAACCGCCACCTGCAATCGCGACGTCAAACATGGAACTGCGTTCAGCGGCCTCGGCCATTTTTTTCTCCCGGACTTTCATCTGACCCATTCCCTTTGGGCAACTTGACTTATACGTCAAGTCGCGTCCAAGTCTCCAGGTTGCCACCCTCGCGTGGCGCACGAAATCCTAATCACGTCCTATTTAGCAGGGATCGCGCCGATGAACACGGCCATTGACAACCTTCTTCAAATTCTCGACCTGGAACCGTTGGAGCACAACCTGTTCAGAGGTCGCAGCCCCCAGGTTGGCTGGCAGCGGGTTTTTGGCGGCCAGGTCATCGGTCAGGCGCTTGTCGCCGCTTCCCGTACCGTTGTCGAAGACAGGCATGTTCATTCCCTGCATGGATATTTCATGCGTCCCGGCGATCCATCGGTGCCGATCGTCTACGAGGTTGACCGGATCCGCGACGGCGGCAGCTTTACGACTAGACGTGTGGTCGCAATCCAGCATGGCAAGGCCATCTTCTCAATGTCTGCCTCTTTTCAGGTGATGGAAGAGGGCTTGGAGCATCAAGTTGACATGCCCAAAGTCCCGATGCCTGAAGATTTGCCGAGTGAAAAGGATCTGAAAGAGAAGTTCCTCAAGGTCGCGCCCGAACACGTGCGAAAATACTGGGAAAGAGAACGACCCATCGAATTGAGGCCAGTGGATCTGACCCACTATTTCTCTGACAAGCCATTGCCACCAACGCAATACGTTTGGGTCCGCGCCAGCCACCCGTTGCCGGATGACGCGCGCATTCACCAGTGCGTTCTTGCCTATGCGTCAGACATGACACTCCTCGACACGTCCTTGTTCCCACATGGAAAATCGGTCTTCAGCCCGGACATCCAGGCGGCCAGCCTCGATCATGCAATGTGGTTTCACCGCCCCTTCAAGGCCGACGAATGGCTGCTCTATGCCGAAGACACGCCATCCGCCTCAGGTTCCCGCGGCATGAACCGTGGTTCGCTTTACACCCGCGACGGCGTTCTCATCGCATCGACCGCGCAGGAGGGCCTAATTCGGAAGGTCTCAAGGGCCAAGGAAGGAATGCCTGGTTAATTCCGGATAGAGCTGGTGAATCCGGACACCGCAAGCGGGTTGTCGGTCATCGCCTGAGCGTCCGGGGTATCGGGCAGCAGCGCGCCACTAAATGCCTCGAACATCCGCCTGACAAAGCCCTCTGGTAGATCATAGGTGATGAACACCATACGACTTCTGTGATCCTCATCCGGCCAGGCTTCCAGGGTCGCTGGCGGATGAAAAACGTGCTGAACACCATGAATCACAACGGGCCTGTCCGGATCTTCGGCGATTTGCACAATACCCTTCACACGCAAAAGCTTTGGCCCGTGAGCCGAACGCAGCAGATCGATGAACATTTCCAGCGCTGACGCGGGAATGGGTCGATCTGTCGCGAGTGTGAAGGCCCTGATCTTGTCATCGTGACGGTTCACATCATGCGCGTGGTCGTGATCATGATCGTGCCCGTGAGAATGTCCATGTGAGTGACCATGATGGTGGTCATGATGATGATGGCCACCCCCATGGTCATGCCCATGCGAATGAGAACCTTCATAGGCTTCCGCGTTCAGCCATTTTGCAACATCTGGAATTTTCGTCTTCGGGTCGTAGAGACCTGCATCGAACAGGCGTTCGGGAATCGCTTCACCCACCTGCGCATCAAGCAAAAGCGCCCCTGGATTGAGTTCGTTCAAACGCGCTTTCAGCGCTGCCAGACCTTGAATTTGCGCAGGTGTTTGAACAAGATCCGTTTTCGTCAGCACAAGGCGGTCGGCAACTGCGGCCTGACGGCGCGCTTCCTCGTGGGTCTCGATGGTCTCGAGACCGTTGATGCCATCCACCAGGGTGACGACACTTTCAAGCCGATACCGCATCACCAGATAGGGATGCAGCATGATCGTATGCAGGATAGGCGCAGGGTCTGCGAGGCCGGTGGTCTCGATAACCACTCGCGCCAGCCGGTCCATACGGCCATTGTCGACCCTGCGCAGAAGATCTTCCAGCGTGGTGACAAGATCGCCTCTAATCGTGCAGCAAAGACACCCTGAGGAAAGCTCGAGAATACCGTCACTTGCCTGATCCACCAAAAGATGATCGAGGCCAATCTCACCAAACTCGTTGATGATAACCGCCGTGTCGGCCATCGACGGATCCTGGAGAATCTGATTGAGCAAGGTGGTCTTTCCTGATCCGAGAAACCCGGTGATCACCGACAAAGGGATCGGCGGCTTGGGGCCTCGCTGTGGTGCTTCAGGCACACCTGCGGAATCGGGAAGATCGGTCATCGCTGCCTCTGGTCATAAGTCGGCAAAGATCGCCGAAGGTGCTTATGACCTAAGTCGACAAGTCAGAAAAATCCAGTACGGGATGTGAGAACAAGCCTATCGGGAATGATTAGGCCATGTTTCTCCGTTTTCGGGAAATGGCAGAGGCGGTGAAGGTCAGGCGGAAATATCGCTTGCTTCTTCGCTCTTGTTTTCCTCTTCATCGGCCGTTTCCATCTCGGCATCAAGGCTGTCTTCTTCCGGGGCAATCACGGTACGAACCGCCAGGGCTGCCGAGCGAAGGGTCTCGATCACTTCTTCGATGGAGCGTCCTTCCTCCAGCTGCTTGGCCGAAAGGTCCGCAAGATCAGCCAGAGCAAGAATGGTCGCGGAGCTTTTCGGTTCCACCATCATTGAAGACTACTCCCGATAGAGCGACGGCATCCAGACCGCTACGCCCACTGTTCCAAGCAACAGAAGAGAATCACATCTGTCAGCGCAATAATGCCACGACATGGTATTTAATTGGTAACTGTATTGTTAATATTTACAGTTAACATTTCTTTAATCAAAGCGGAATTTCGATTTTCGCTTTAGCGTTGGGGACTTGGCGACGGGACCGGAATTGCAAAATTCTGCCCTTTCCGGAACAAAGACCCCGGCGCAGGCTCATCCGTCGCCAGGCCCGACCTTAAGAAATCGGTTTGCGCAACCGCACCGGAAGTCTGTGTCGCCGCTTCGGCGGCGGGCGAGAGCGTGACTGCACGACCTGGATGCCTGTTGGGCAAGGGCACATCGATCAAGGGAACAGGCGCCGCAGCCACATTGCCGGCCGCGGCTGGCGCTTGCGCCCCTTTGGGAACACCCGTTCTGACCGTGATTGGAGCATAGGCAATCCGGCGCGGGCCGATGGTCCTGTCCATTACTTTCACCCAGTCAATCTTTCCGTTTGGAAGCTTGACGGACTCAACTTTCGAAGGTGTGTCGGTATCGGCAGAATTGGTTCGCAAGCCGGGGATGATGATGCCGCCCTGCTTCTTCGCACCTGAAAACGACAGAACGGAACTCTTGCTGTCCTGCATGTCATAACGTGCCATGACGCCTTCCGCGCCAGGCTTTGGATTGCGCTTGCAATACCGGTCGGCCGGCGGATTTCCACCACTGCCACGCAGGTTGGTTACAGTTGTTCGACCCGGACGTTTCTTGAAGGCCTTGTCCAGTGCGTCACGGCTGAATGCAATGCGCTCCAGCCCGGATGCTGCGCCAAGCACGACGACTATGATCGTTCGTCCGCGCCGTGTGGCAGATGCAGCAACATTATAGCCGGCGTTGCAAATATACCCGGTCTTCATGCCATCAGCGCCCGGCACCCTCAGCAGGAATTCACGGTTGGCCGAACGAAGGGTTTTCTTTCCGAATTTGATTCCCGGATGCTTGTAGTAGGATCGCGCCTCCGGGAAATCTGCCCGCAATGCCATGGCAAGGATTGCCATGTCGCGCGCAGTCGAAACCTGCCGGTTGTCCGGCAATCCGTGTGGATTGACGAACACTGTGTCCCGCATGCCAAGCCGGCGCGCTTCGGCATTCATCATCGCAATAAAGCCAGCCTCCGACCCGGCGATCGCTTCACCAATCGCAACCGCAACATCATTGGCCGACTTGATCAGGATAATCTTCAGGGCCGCATCAAGTGTCAGCTGCGTGCCAACCTTGAAGCCCATCTTGCTCGGGGGTTCGGAGAGGGAATTCTGCGATTGGGTGACGGCCGACGTCAGCGTTGCACGGCCTTCGCGAACAGCTTTGAAGGCAACATAAGCTGTCATCATCTTGGTCAGGGAGGCTGGATACCACTTTCGGGTCGCATCCTTTTCATCCAGCACTGAGCCAGTTTTCGCATCCACGACGATATAGGCGCCAATATCCGCAAGAGCGGGACCGAAGGCGGCGGAGCTGACAAGAAGAAGACCTAGGAGCCCAAAGCGGCGTAAAATTTGGCAAAATAAACTTGCGAACACGATACCCTCGCTGGTCGATGCCCAAAAACCCACATTCCGATGCCCATGTTGAGCGTATGCATAACCGATACGTGGGCGGCTTTGCAAAAAATTCGCCTTCACATTTGTCGTCACGACAAGCTCATCAAATGTGCATGTGATTAAAATTTAATCGACCACAGATTTCCCGGGGACCTTTCGTGCGTCCACAAAGGCACCCGCAACGACCCGCCTGCCGGTTCCGCGCTAGACGGGTCGTGTGGCCCTGAGTTTGCATCCCAGCGCTTTCTGATGTCTGAGCTAGACGCTTGCAATCCGGCCTGAAGCGGTTTCAAGTTGGCCCGGTCATTCGCCCTGGTTCGGGGCAACCATCCAGATTCTCGAAAGGGAGACATCTCGCGAATGTTTGACGTTGCTGTTTCAACCCCGCCGCAGGTGGAGGACGCGCCAATGCAGCGCGCCCGGGGGGAGGCACGCATCTCATTCAAACAGGTGGGATCCCAAACACGGCTGGATGACCTTTATCAACGCGGCTCAGCCAAATTCCGCCTGCCAAGGGTCTATGACAACATACCTGTCGCTGTTCTGATCAACACCGCTGGAGGTGTGACCGGAGGCGATGAGTATACATATTCTGCCCGAGTTGCCGCAGGTGGCCACGCGATCCTTACAAGCCAGGCCGCCGAGCGCGCCTATCGCCGGTCCACCGGAAACGGCACGATCACGACACGGCTGATGGCAGAAGCAGATGCATTTGTTGAATGGCTTCCTCAGGAGACAATCCTGTTCAACGCATCGGCCTTGCATCGCTCGATGACGGTCGACCTGCAAGACAACGCCCGCTTTCTCGGCATTGAGTCGATCGTCCTTGGTCGCACCGCCATGGGTGAAACGATCGACACGGTCTCCTTCAGAGACCGATGGCGCATTCACCGGGATGGAAAACTTGTCTTTGCCGATGACGCGCGCCTTGAAGGCAACACGAGGGACATTCTCAAGGGCGCCGCGACCACATCAGGTGGTCTTGCCTTCGCAACGCTGATTGATTGCGATCCAAACGCCGAGGCCCGACTTGATCGTGCCCGCACCGCACTCGAAGGCTGCAGCCCGGATGCGCCTGTCAGAGCCGCCACCAGCGCCTGGAACGGAGTTCTAACAGCGCGTTTCGTTGCAGCCGATGGACGGTCCCTGCGTGACGCGCTGATGTCATTTCTTGAAACCTATCGTTCAGCACCGCTGCCACGAGTCTGGCACTGCTGAACACACCATAATCATCATTCAGGGGAGGTTACTTTGAATCTCACGCCACGTGAAAAAGACAAATTGCTGATTGCCACCGCCGCCATGGTCGCCCGCCGACGCCTGGAGCGTGGCGTCAAGCTGAACCATCCTGAAGCCATCGCCTTGATTACCGACTTCGTCGTTGAAGGCGCAAGGGATGGACGCTCGGTCGCCGATCTCATGGAAACCGGTGCGAAGGTTCTGACACGCGACCAGGTCATGGATGGCATCGCCGAAATGATCCATGATGTTCAGGTTGAGGCGACTTTCCCGGACGGCACCAAGCTCGTCACCGTTCACGAACCTATCCGCTAGTGTTTCAAAGGAGATTTTCATGAAAAAGATTGCTCTCTTCACGGCTGCCTTGGTCGCATCAGCAGGCTCTGCGCTGGCCCATCCAAGCGCCCAGCAACATGCACACCCGCACACGGATGCCGCGGGCATGATCACGACCGAGACACTGGTCATCGTCGCACTCGGCTTGTCTTTCGTCGGCGCGATTGCCTGGGCCCGCCGCAGCCTGGCAGGTGACAAATGATCCCTGGAGAACTTTTCCCCGCAGACGGCGAGATCGAGCTGAACGCAGGCCTTGAGGCCATTTCCATCGAAGTCTCGAACACCGGCGACCGTCCGATCCAGGTCGGCAGCCACTATCACTTCGCCGAAACCAACGAAGGTCTTTCCTTCGATCGGGAAGCTGCTCGCGGCATGCGTCTGGATATTCCGGCCGGAACCGCTGTTCGCTTCGAACCCGGACAAAGCCGGTCCGTCTCGCTTGTGCCATATCGCGGCGATCGCGCCGTTTACGGCTTCAACCAGAAAGTCATGGGCTCGCTCTAGGCGGCAGACGGCGATCCGGGGAGGGCGTCATCATGAAAAATCGGCTTCTTGCACTGGCAAGTCTGGCGCTCGTGACATCAACGGATGGGCTCAGCGCGCAGGACAACATCGATTGCGGCTATCCGCTGAACCAGATGGAGAGGACCTATTGTGCCCAAAAAGCCTGGAAACAGTACGACGCTGAGCTGAATGCCACCTACCAGGCCGCCATGGCGACCATGCGCAGCCTCGATGCCAGTCTCCCTGACCACATGCAGGGCGGGGCGGATGCACTCCGTGACGCCCAGCGCTCGTGGATCCCATATCGCGACAAGGCGTGCGAGGCATACGGCTTCCTGGCGCGCGGCGGCTCCATGGAGCCATTGCTGATTTACGGCTGCCTGGCAACGCTGACCGTCAAGCGCACCGATGAACTGAGTGAACTCGCCGAAGGCCTCGGCAACTGAAGATCCGCGCGGAGCCCAAAAGCTCTCGCTGCGCCCAGGAGGACATAAATGCCTTATAAAATGCCCCGCGCCGCCTATGCGGACATGTTCGGACCGACCACCGGCGACCGCCTTCGGCTCGCAGACACAGACCTTGTGATCGAAGTCGAGAAGGACTTCACCACCTATGGAGAAGAAGTAAAATTCGGTGGCGGCAAGGTGATCCGCGACGGCATGGGACAGTCCCAGCACCCACGTTCGGCTGGGGCCGTTGATACCGTCATAACCAACGCCTTGATCGTTGATCACTGGGGCATCGTAAAGGCAGATGTGGGCCTGAAGGACGGTCGCATCGTCGCCATCGGCAAGGCAGGCAACCCGGATGTTCAGCCGGATGTCGACATCATCGTCGGACCAGGTACGGAAGCCATCGCAGGGGAAGGCAAGATCCTCACTGCAGGCGCCCTCGACGTGCACATTCACTTTATTTGCCCGCAGCAGATCGAAGAAGCCCTCATGTCCGGCGTCACGACGATGCTCGGCGGTGGAACCGGTCCGGCCACAGGCACCAACGCCACCACCTGTACACCCGGCCCGTGGCACATCACGCGCATGCTGCAATCGGCGGACAGCTTCCCCATGAACCTGGCCTTCGCCGGAAAGGGCAACGCCTCACTTCCAGCCGGCCTGGAAGAACAGATCCTCGCAGGTGCCTGCGCACTCAAACTGCATGAGGACTGGGGCACAACCCCGGCGGCCATCGACACATGCCTCTCGGTCGCCGACGAATATGACATCCAGGTGATGATCCATACGGATACGCTGAACGAAAGCGGTTTCGTCGAGAACACCACTTCAGCGTTCAAGAACCGCACAATTCATGCGTTTCATACCGAAGGCGCCGGCGGTGGCCATGCGCCTGACATCATCAAGGTTTGCGGCGAGCTGAATGTCATCCCGTCTTCGACAAATCCGACCCGGCCCTACACCGTCAACACCATCGACGAGCATCTCGACATGTTGATGGTCTGCCACCATCTGGATTCCTCCATTCCAGAAGACGTTGCCTTTGCCGAAAGCCGGATCCGGCGCGAGACAATTGCAGCTGAAGACATTCTGCATGACATGGGTGCGTTCTCTATCATCGCCTCCGACAGTCAGGCCATGGGTCGCGTGGGCGAAGTTATCATCCGCACCATGCAGACCGCCCATAAGATGAAGTCACAACGAGGCCGTCTGAGCGAAGAAACCGGCGAGAACGACAACCATCGCGTCAAACGCTACATGTCGAAGATCACAATCAACCCGGCAATTGCCCACGGTCTTGATGAGCACATCGGCTCGGTTGAAGTCGGCAAACTTGCCGATCTGGTGCTGTGGGATCCGAAGTTCTTCGGGGTAAAGCCGGACATGGTGCTGAAGCTCGGCACGATTGCCGCCGCACCCATGGGCGATCCAAATGCCTCCATCCCGACGCCTCAACCGGTCCACTACCGTCCCATGTTTGGTGCGTACGGCAAGGCGATGACCCAAAGCCGCGTGACATTTGTCTCGAAGGCTGCCTTCGACAACGGCGTCAAGGACAAGGCAGGACTCGACAGTCTTGTCCTTCCGGTCAAAAACGTGCGCGGCGGTATCTCGAAAAAATCCATGGTGCTTAACGACGCGACGCCCGAGATCGAGGTTCATCCCGAGACCTATGAGGTCCGCGCCAACGGCGAGCTGCTCACCTGCGAACCCGCCGAAGTGCTCCCCATGGCCCAGCGTTACTTCCTTTTCTAACAATCTGACAGAACGGACGAGTGACAGCGTTTGTCTACATCTTGACGTCGAGCCGAAATGGAACGCTATACACAGGCGTCACCACGGATTTGGCCAGGAGGGTTTACGAGCATAAGGTAGAAGCGGTGCCAGGCTTTACAGGCAAATATAATTGCAAGCAGCTTGTCTGGTATGAAGTTCACGATGAGATCGGGCGTGCCATCCAACGTGAAAAAAACATCAAACGCTACTACCGCACCTGGAAGCTCAATTTGATCAACGAGATGAACCCGGAATGGCATGATCTCTATGAGCAACTAAACCACTAGGTGGATCCTCGGGACTTCGCCCGAGGATGACGCCAGATACTCTCGACACTACTGCATAAGATTGTGCCGAGCGAGATGACTGAAACGATCATGCGATTAAATCTCGCATTTAATTCGCGCCTCTCCGTGGTCATCCTCGGGCGAAGTCCCGAGGATCCAAATGCCGAAACACACAAGTGTGGAAAGAACTAGGATGTACAAGGTAATCGGGGCACTGCAGTCGCGAGCACTGCGGGTTCTCTGGCTGTTGGAGGAGCTCGGGGAAGCCTATGTCCATGATCCGACCAATCCACAGTCTGATGCCATCCGTGCCGTCAACCCGGCCGGCAAGATCCCGGCGCTGATCGATGGCGATACAGTGCTGACGGATTCGATCGCCATCTGCACGTACCTTTCGGACAAACACGGCAAGATAACCTTTCCGGCAGGCACCATTGACCGGGCACGGCAGGACAGCTTCACCCAGTTCGCCGTTGATGAGCTGGAAGGAGCGCTTTGGACCGCGGCCAAAAACTCTTTCATTCATCCGAAAGACGTGCGTGTCCCGGACATCAAAGCCGTCTGCAAGGCCGAATTCTCCCAGGCACTCAGGACGCTGGAAACCCGCCTGGGCGACGGCCCCTATGTCATGGGTGAGACCTTCACCATTGCCGATATCATTCTCGGGCATTGTTCCGGCTGGGCCGTAGCCGCAAAGTTCGATCAGCCCAGAGAAGGACCTGTCGCTGCCTATTTCAAGCGCTTGCGTGAGCGGCCCGCGTTCCAGGCAATGATGGCCAAACTCAAAGAGGGTTCATGATCCGCGTCGCTGATATTCTTGCTGCTGGAACCTGGGAAGGTAACCCCTCAGACACAATCACTCTGGACCGGGAAGACCGGCATCGGCGCCGGGCCGTGCTGACAGGGTCAGGCGGCACCGCGTTCCTGCTCGACCAGCCCAATGCAGTTCATCTGCATCATGGTGACGGTCTTGAGCTGGAGGACGGCCGCATCATCGAGGTTGTTGGCGCGTCCGAAGATCTCGTCGAGATCGAGGCGGATGACATGGGTCATCTCGTCAAGATCGCCTGGCATCTGGGCAACCGGCATCTGCCGACGCAATTGATGGGGCAAACCCTGCGGATACGCCGGGATCATGTCATCGAAGATCTTGTTGTCCGCCTTGGTGGCAAATTGACGGTCCTGCGCGCGCCGTTTGATCCGGAGGGCGGTGCCTATGGCCATGGTCAGACCCAGGGCCATGATCACGGGCACGAAAGCCACCATCATGGACACTCTCATGACCACTGATGCAGTGTCTTCCGCAGCGCTTTATCGCCTGCTCGCCTTTCTCTCTCCTGCGTTTCCGATTGGTGCCTATACCTATAGCCACGGTCTGGAGCAGGTGATCGAGGAGGGAGAGGTCACGGACGCACAAGGCCTCAAGACCTGGCTGGAAGACGTCTTGCGCTTTGGCGCAGGCCGCAGCGACATCATCCTCACCAAGGAAACGATGCTTGCAGCGTCGCGCGGCGATGAGGCAGCTGTTCGCGACCTGAACGATCTTGGCCTCGCCCTGCAGCCCTCCAGGGAGCGCCATCTGGAAACCAGCGCACAGGGCACAGCCTTTATCGGTGCGGTTGTGCAGGCCTGGCGACCAGAGGACGACAGCCCAGCCTCTCGCGTATTCAACAACCTTACAGACCTGTCGTCCGGTAGCGCACCAAAGTCCTGGCCTTATCCAGTCGCAGTCGGACTGACTGCAGCCGCCTGGCGTCTTCCCACTGACGCCACAGCGACCGGACTGCTTCACGCCTTCAGTGCCAACATCATTTCAGCCGCCGTTCGGGCGGTTCCACTTGGACAAACTGACGGTCAGCGCATTTTGGCGGCACTGGAAGAAACAATCGCTGAAGTGACCGGGGAGGCACTCGGTGCCGGTCTGGACGATCTCGGCACCTGCAGCTTTTTGGCCGACATTGCGTCCATGGCCCATGAAACAAAATACTCGAGGTTGTTCCGCTCATGAGTTCTTCAAACGGTGCTTTGCGTGTTGGAATTGGCGGCCCGGTCGGATCCGGCAAGACCACTTTGACCGACAAGCTTTGCAAGGCGATGCGCGATCAGTACTCGCTCGCCGTCATAACCAATGACATCTACACCAGTGAGGATGCCGAGGCGCTGATGCGCTCCCAGGCGCTCTCCAGCGATCGCATTCGCGGCGTGGAGACCGGCGGTTGCCCGCATACGGCCATTCGTGAAGACGCCTCCATCAATCTGGCGGCCGTGGCTGATCTTAATCAGGCGTTTCCCGATCTCGATCTCATATTGATCGAATCTGGCGGCGACAATCTCGCAGCGACCTTCTCGCCGGAACTGGCCGATCTGACGATCTATGTGATCGACGTGGCGGCAGGCGAGGAAATTCCGCGCAAAGGCGGCCCGGGCATCACTCGTTCGGATCTGCTGGTCATCAACAAGACCGATCTGGCTCCCCATGTAGGCGCTGATCTCTCCGTCATGGATCGCGACGCAACGAAAATGCGCAAGGCACGGCCCTTTGTTTTCGCAAATACGAAAGCCGGGGCAGGGGTTCAGGAAGTCGTACAATTCATTGTCGAAAAAGGCGGGCTCTAGAACCATCTTCAAGCCACCACGAGGATCTTCAAAACAATTTCGCGTCTCTTCAGCAGAGTTGCAATAAAATCCAAATCTGACTTAAGTCATCACTCATTGATCGAAAGGGGAGACCGATCATGATGTTCGACGGTATCAATCTCTTGGCTGTGCTGGCCGCTGCCGCTGGCTCATTTGTGTTTGGTGCGATCTGGTATGGCGCGCTTGGCAAGGCGTGGATGAAGGCCGCAAGCCTCTCGCCTGAACAGACCAAGCCGGCGCCGGTGACAATGGCAATCGCCTTTGTCTGCCAATTTCTGATGGCCTTCGTTTTGGCCGGCGTGATCTATCATGTCGGTGGAACAAACCTGAAGACCGGACTGATTTCCGCAGGAATGGTTTGGACCGGTTTCATTCTGACCAGCCAGATCGTCAATCACCGTTTTCAGGGCGCACCCTGGTCGCTGACGTTGATTGATTGTGGCCACTGGCTCGGAGTCTTGATGCTTCAGGGCACCATCATAGGTCTGATCGGTTAGCCCTCTTCGACCAAGGTTGACGCCTACGAAAGTACCAACCCTTGCGTATGGACGCTGTGTGGGTGCATGCGCATAATGTGGCCGACAACGTCGGGTCTGCCGTTTGGGCATGCGCCCTTTTAGTGATGTCTGGGAGGTTATCACATGTCGGACAATGTATTCCCCGTGCCTGCCGAGGTCGCGGAGCGGGCTCATGTGGACAATGCGAAGTACCTGGAGATGTACAAGCAGTCGGTCGAGAACCCCGAGGGTTTCTGGGGCGAGCATGGCAAGCGCGTCGACTGGATCAATCCCTACACCAAGGTGAAGAACACCTCCTACGACTACCACAACGTGGACATCAAGTGGTTCGAGGATGGAACGCTCAACGTGTCGGCCAACTGCGTGGACCGGCATCTTGAGACCCGTGGCGACCAGCCTGCAATCATTTGGGAAGGCGACGATCCGAGCGAAAGCAAGGTCATCACCTACAAGCAGCTTCATCACGAAGTGAATGTCTTCGCCAACGTCCTGCATTCCCAGGGTGTCAAGAAAGGTGATCGCGTCACGCTTTACCTTCCGATGATCCCTGAAGCGGCCTATGCGATGCTAGCCTGCGCGCGCATCGGAGCGGTACATTCCATCGTCTTTGGCGGTTTCTCGCCAGACAGTCTTGCCCAGCGCATCGAAGGCTGTGACAGCAAGTGCATCGTGACGGCCGATGAAGGTCTGCGCGGCGGACGCAAGGTTCCCCTGAAAGCCAACGTCGACAAGGCTGTCGAAAAGGCGCCGGTCGACAGCGTCATCGTCGTCAAGCGCACTGGCGGCGACATCACGATGCAAGACGGTCGCGACGTCTGGTATCATGAAGAAGCCGATCGGGTGTCAGATCACTGCGCACCCGTGGAAATGAACGCGGAAGATCCGCTGTTTATTCTCTATACTTCTGGCTCGACAGGTCAGCCCAAAGGTGTTCTGCACACGACCGGCGGCTATCTCGTCTACGCCTCGATGACCCACCAATATGTCTTCGATTATCATGATGGCGACGTCTACTGGTGCACGGCAGATGTGGGATGGGTCACAGGCCACAGCTACATCGTCTATGGACCGCTGGCCAACGGTGCGACAACCCTGATGTTTGAAGGCGTGCCGACCTATCCAGGTCCGGGACGGTTCTGGGAAGTTTGCGACAAGCATAACGTCAACATCTTCTACACGGCCCCAACAGCCATTCGCGCGCTGATGGGCGCCGGCGACGAACACGTCACCGCTACGTCGCGCAAATCCTTGCGGCTGCTGGGCTCCGTCGGTGAGCCGATCAATCCGGAAGCCTGGAACTGGTACTACAATGTGGTTGGCGAAAAGCGCTGTCCCATCGTCGACACCTGGTGGCAGACCGAAACCGGTGGCATCCTGATCACACCGCTTCCCGGCGCAACAGCACTGAAGCCAGGCTCAGCGACTCGCCCATTTTTCGGCGTCCAACCCGCCATCGTGGATGCGGAAGGACAGTTTCTGGAGGGAGCCACAGAGGGCAACCTGGTCATCACCGACAGCTGGCCCGGTCAGATGCGCTCGGTCTTTGGCGATCACGAGCGGTTCGTTCAGACCTACTTCGCCACCTACAAGGGTCTCTACTTCACCGGTGACGGCTGCCGCCGCGATGAAGACGGGTATTACTGGATCACCGGCCGCGTGGATGACGTCATCAATGTCTCCGGCCACCGTATGGGCACGGCAGAGGTCGAAAGTGCGCTTGTCGCCCACCAGAAGGTCTCAGAGGCCGCTGTGGTCGGTTATCCGCACGACATCAAGGGGCAGGGCATCTACGCCTATGTCACGCTGATGGAAGGTGAGGAGCCGACGGATGACCTGAAAAAGGAACTGGTGAAGCACGTTCGCTCTGAAATCGGACCGATCGCGTCTCCGGACCTGATCCAGTTCTCGCCCGGCCTACCGAAGACCCGTTCCGGCAAGATCATGCGCCGCATCCTGCGCAAGATCGCCGAAGACAGCTTCGACAACCTCGGTGATACCTCGACCCTGGCGGATCCTGCCGTTGTCGACGATCTGATCGACAATCGTCAGAACCGCGGCTAAGGCACCCCCCACAAACAACAAAAGGCGCGTCCAACGACGCGCCTTTTTTATGACCTGAAATCTGATGATTACTTTGCCAGATAGATCGACTGGATCTTCTTTGCGATATTACCGAATGCGTTAACCAATTCATTTTGTGAATCTGCAAAGTAAAAATTGCTATCTTCAGAGGCACATTGCTCCATCAATTCTTCTCCGAAATCAGAACCGGCTGTTTCAAAATAGATCGTAAATACCTCAATATTATTGCTTGCCATTTGCTCACAAAATTTCAGACCACGAACCGCAGATTCATCGCTAATAGTAGCATCCTCATTGTAATCCTCCGTCCACACATCTTCGGTTGTTTCTGTTTCAGTGCATACATATTTCCATTTATATTTGCCATTTTTTCTTTGAAGCAACTCCCAGTTACAATCTTCTTCAGTAACTGTAGTCTCTACTTCATCAAAATAATTGTTAAAATCACCGTCTGTCATAACGATTGCAAATTTCAAAACATCATCATCACTGTATTCAGCTGGCGCACTGTCTGAAGGCCAAAGAGAAGCCCAGTTAGGCGAAAGAGTGTACCAGCCCCAGGAAATGCCAGTTTGGCCTGCGGTGCCACCTGACGCGGCTAGGTCTTCAATTGCGTCTGACAAAACCTCTCTGTCGGAAGTCAAGGGAATTAACTTTTCATCAGGGCACGCTTCTCCCCAGGGACTACTTTCATAACCGTTGTAGATAAGAGCGTCGCCAGCCCCTTTAAAGAAAAGCGAATCTTCACCGTCATAGTTGTAGATCGCATCCGTAAAACGTTCAGCGCCCGGCCGCTCAGTCACACAATTACCATTTCCGGCAACGTCATCGGTGACATCATCAGCATAAGACCCAAGATTAACGCCCTGAGAATAGGGCACAATCGAGATTCGAACCTTGCTGTCTGAATCAGATGTGTCATCAGGAATAAGCGTATCCAAAAGTTCCTGTGCAGCTTCTTGTAGAGAATCTATGTCGTTTTTCATCGAGCCTGTCACATCGAGGATCAACGCGAGTTCGACATCAAACTTCGAATAATTGACCTCCGTTGCGCCTGCAACGTCGATATAGTCCGGACCAATTCCGCCAAGCCCGATGAAATAGGTCGGCACCGAGATCGACGTGGATACAGAAACGACACCCTCGTCCGGATCGACCGTAAAATCCATGTTGCTGACGGCCGCAGCCGAAAGGCCGAGGGAGTCCAGATTGGCCGCGAAAACCTCCTCCAGCATTTCTTCGATCTCATCGTCGCTCATGATAGTGGTGGACAGCTCCGCAGCCACCGCCAGCGCGGCCGCGTCTAGTGCGTTGACCATAACTTCGCGGTCGTTGATCGCGCGTCCATAGTCAATCCCTGCGCCAGCGACAACGATGACGACGAGACTCATCACGGCAAAGATAGGCAGGATTGCGCCGCGCGTATCATCGGCAAATTTTTGCAAGCTGCAGGCAATCTGTCTGGGAAAAACCATGAACATAGTTGGGTCTCCGGGTCACTTACGGAAGATCCTTAAGTCATTGGGCTTTCATTTTAGTAAAATTGACCAGAGAGATACCGTTAACACCTCACGGAAAAGCGGGAGAATCTTGACCCTGGCAGACATATAGGCAGCATCTCGCAGAAGCCTGATCTCTGTCCGGCCCTAAGGTTCGAGCTCCGTGTCCCAATACAGGAAGTCGAGCCAACTCTCATGCAGGTAGTTCGGCGGGAAGCCCCGGCCGTTGTTGTGCAGGTCCTGGATGGTCGGCTGAAACGGCATGTGCATCGGCCACATGTTCAGCTGTTCGCAGGACTTGTTGGCTTTCTTCAGATTGCACGGCGAACAGGCGGTGATCACGTTTTCCCAGGTGGTCAAACCACCTTTGGAGCGAGGAATGAGATGATCGAAGGTAAGCTCATCCTTCGTACCACAATACTGGCACTGAAATCTGTCGCGGAGAAATACATTGAAGCGTGTAAAGGCGGGATATCTGCTGGGTTTGACGAATGTCTTGAGGGAAACAACGCTCGGAAGCCGAAATTCAAAGCTCGGACTTCGAACCGCTGTTTCATATTCCGAAACGATGTTCACCCGGTCCAGAAAGACAGCCTTGACCGTGTCCTGCCAGGACCAAAGGGACAAGGGATAATAACTCAGGGGCCGATAATCGGCATTCAGTACCAATGCCGGATGGGCACCCGACGTAACCGCAATCGTCACCTTCCGCTCCTCATGCCTGTCGAATGGCCTGCCATCCGGTCATTCAGACAACAGGATCAGTCCTCATGAGACAAGAGTATTGTAGAGCGCTGGTGACACTCTTGTGAAGCCTGCAATCAACTTGTCAGGCACTTGTTCAAAAGCAACGAAAACACAGGATTAACAAAGGTTAACCTTTTGATTTTTTATCGCTATCGCCTGAGGCGTCGAAATTCCGTCTAGGGAAACCAAGGACAAATAAAAACGGGCGCCCTTGGGGCGCCCGTGAATTTTTCAAAATTTGGATCGAATCACGACGTCTGCCAATCGCGAATATCGACAAATTTGCCCTCGATCGCAGCGGCAGCAGCCATGGCTGGCGACACCAGATGCGTCCGGCCCTTGAAGCCCTGACGACCTTCGAAGTTGCGGTTCGATGTTGAGGCACAACGTTCACCCGGCTTCAGCTTGTCCGCATTCATGGCAAGGCACATGGAGCAACCCGGCTCACGCCACTCAAAACCGGCATCCTTGAAGATCTTGTCCAGGCCTTCGGCTTCAGCCTGTTCCTTGACGAGACCGGAACCTGGAACGACCATTGCGCTGACGTGATCACTCACCTTGCGATCACCAACCATCGCAGCAGCTGCGCGCAGATCCTCGATCCGTCCATTGGTGCAAGACCCGATAAAGACACGGTCAACCGGAATGTCCGTGATCTTGGTACCAGGTTCCAGCCCCATGTATTCCAAGGCACGCCACTTCGACTTGCGCGTGTTTTCGTCTTCAATGTCATCCGGATTGGGCACAACGCTCGTGACCGAGGTTACATCCTCGGGCGAAGATCCCCAGGTAACAATCGGCGGCAGATTTGCGGCATCCAGCGTTACCACCTTGTCGAAATGGGCACCTTCGTCCGAGCGAAGGCTCTTCCAGTATTCAACGGCCATATCCCAAGCTTCGCCCGTCGGCGCCTTCGGACGTCCCTTGATATATTCGAAAGTCGTCTCATCAGGGGCAATCAGGCCGGCACGCGCGCCACCCTCGATCGACATGTTACAGATGGTCATACGACCTTCCATAGACAGCGACTGGATGGCTTCACCAGCGTATTCCATGACGTAACCAGTGCCGCCAGCAGTCCCGATCTCGCCGATGATCGCAAGGATGATATCCTTGGCGGTCACGCCGTCAGGCAGCTTGCCATTCACCTGGATCAGCATGTTCTTGGCTTTTTTCTGAATCAGCGTCTGCGTCGCAAGAACGTGCTCGACTTCAGACGTGCCGATGCCATGTGCAAGCGCGCCAAAGGCGCCATGCGTCGACGTATGGCTGTCACCGCAGACAATCGTCATGCCCGGCAGGGTGAAGCCCTGCTCCGGCCCGACAATATGCACGACACCCTGACGCTTGTCGTAGGCGTCATAGTACTCGATGCCAAACTCGCGGGTGTTATCCGCAAGAGCCGCAATCTGTGTCACGCTCTCCGGGTCCGGATTGGGCAGGCTGCGGTCCGTTGTCGGCACATTGTGATCAACAACTGCCAGCGTCTTCTGCGGCTGACGCACCTTGCGGCCGGTCATCCGCAGGCCCTCGAAGGCCTGTGGGCTGGTCACTTCATGAACGAGGTGGCGGTCAATATAAAGCAGGCCTGTGCCGTCGTCCTGCATGTCGACCAGATGGTCATCCCAGATCTTGTCGTAAAGCGTCCTGGCTTTCGTCATTGGTTCTCTCCTGAAACCTGGGCGGTCCTTGTTCTTTATCGTCGCGAAGCAGCACTAAACCGCTGGCGTTTGGACCGTCCCTGAAAGATGCGGCGTCAAATGCATCTCCCCATTCTCCCGCAATTCAATGACTCATTGAAGGTCGTGAGGTCAAGCGGATTGACTTGAGCTTTTGTCAAGTGAGCTTGAAACCGCCGCAAATCGGGCGAGTGTGCCTATCAATGCAAAAAAGGCGGCCCTGAAGGACCGCCTTTTCAAATTCTGCAAAAGAACGCCGATCTTATTCGGCTGCTGCTTCTGCCGCATCCTTTTCAGCCTGCTTTTCAGCGGCCTTGATTGCCTTTGCAGCCGCTGCGTCAGCGCGGGTTGCTTCGTTCAGGCGCTTTGCGCGAGCGTTCGTTGCTTCAACGATACGAGCAGACTTACCGCGACGGTCGCGCAGGTAGTAAAGCTTCGCACGGCGAACTTTACCACGGCGAACCACTTCAACGCCTTCAAGCATCGGGGAATAGATTGGGAACACACGTTCCACGCCTTCGCCGTAAGAGATTTTGCGAACGGTGAAGCTCTCGTTGATGCCGCCACCCGAACGGGAGATGCAAACACCTTCGTAAGCCTGCGTACGGGTACGTGTGCCTTCCGTAACGCGAACATTGACCTTGATCGTGTCGCCAGGAGAAAACTCCGGCAGCTTGCGCTTTTCTTCGATCTTCGCCATTTCTTCGGCGTTGAGCTGTTCAATAATGTTCATGGCATATTTCCCTTTTGATTTAGCAAAGCGGTCAGAGCGTCCAACTTGAAAAGCGGGACGGATTCACCGTCTTCGGGCCATGTGACAATGCTCCAGGATCAATGTTGGCCGTAGCCACGAAACGTCCGCACGAAAACACACGAAAATCCCCATCGGATCCATTCGCCGCGCGTGATACATCAAGATCGCGCGCTTGTCATGTGAATTCTGAATCCGATCAAGCTCTTGGCTGGAAAAAGCAGCCATGGCGAAGGCTAGTCGTCTGAATCCGCAGAGATATAGCTCTGCCACAGGTCGGGGCGGCGTTCCCGGGTCAGGTCTTTCGCCTGCTCATGTTGCCACTCGGCAATCTTCTTGTGGTTGCCCGAGGTCAGAACGTCCGGAATTCGATGGCCCTCAAAGTCTGCAGGCCTTGTATATTGCGGATGCTCCAACAGACCAGTCTCAAAGCTCTCCGTCGCCGCGCTCTCCATGTTACCCATGACGCCGGGTATCAACCGAACGACAGCATCCAGCATCGTAATGGCCCCGATTTCGCCGCCCGATAGAATGTAATCACCGATCGAAATTTCCTCGAGATGACGCGCATCAATCACGCGCTGGTCGACGCCCTCAAAACGCCCGCAAACGATAATCGCGCCAGGCCCCTCGGCCAACTCGTGAGCCCGTTGCTGGGTAAGAGGCCGGCCCCGCGGACTCATAAGGATCCGCGGGCGCGGATCAGCCGCGGGTGCTGCAGTATCGATCGCTTTCGCGAGAATATCAGCACGCAAAACCATACCGGCGCCGCCGCCCGACGGCGTATCGTCCACGGATCTGTGTTTGTCTGTCGCAACATCGCGTATTTGCTGGGCCTCCAGCTCCCAAAGCCCGTTGTCCAATGCCCGTCCTGACAAACTGTGTCCCAGCGGGCCAGGAAATATTTCCGGATAAAGCGTCAGGATACTTGCCTTGAATGTCATGGTTCTCTTCCGCTACGCTCGAATAAGGTATTGTTAACCTTAAATTTTATTTTCCCGCAACGCCTGCAGAATGCCCCGCGCAAGTAGCATTGGATTAATCTTCAACGCTGAAGCTAGTCCCAAAGTCCCTGGAGTCCATGGCTGTGCCAACTTTGCGTTTCAAATTGCCCGGTTTCATTCAGAGCCGCGTTGACCAACACTATCTCGACGTCTCTCTGAGTCGCTTGCTGCCGCTCGCGGCGCTGATCGTATTCGGTGTTCTGGTGGGACTGGTTTTCAACACCGGAGTGGGACACCCTTACGACAAGGTCATACACGTTGGATTCTATGCGCTTCTAACTCTGTCCATCCACACACTGTTTTGTTGCAGATTGCGTATTTCCGCCGTAGTCGCCTTTGTCATGGGGCTCGTTGGAGAAGGTGTGCAGGCATTCGTACCCCACCATCAGGCATCCCTGTCGGATGCGGTCGCCAATGGAATTGGCGTTGCGATGGTCGTCGCCGCAATTGCGCTTATCCGTTCAGAAGAAAAACAGGTCATTCGAAGCCAGCCTGTCGAACTCGACCTCAAAGGCATGGGCCTTGAGCCATTTCAATCGGACTCTTCTGCCGGACGCTCATCAGAGAAGTAGTCCTCAGGCAAATCCACCGAAATCTCTCCGGCCTCTAGATCGATGCGCGGAACGAAGGCCTTTGTGAAGGGCACGTAGAAAGTCTTTCCGCGTGCAGGCCGAATTTCCAGCAGATCCCCTGCGCCGAAATCCTGCACCGCCACAAGCTTACCCAGCGCCTCTCCATTCCCATCAAGAACAGAAAGACCGGTGAGGTCTGAATAGTAGAATTCGTCTTCTTCCGGATCCGGGAGCTGATCCCTGGAGATATAAAGCTCAAGACCATTCAGCTCTTCAGCCTGGTTCCGGTCCTTGATCCCCTCGAACTGGGTCACAACGACTGTTTTCTGCACACGCGCGCGCAAGACCTCGAAAGTCCGCTTGCCATCCTTCGTGACCAGGGTCCCGTAGTCGGTAAAGGAAAGCGGGTCATCGCCAAAAGCTTTGACCCGCACTTCCCCTCGGATGCCATGGGCCGCGCCAATGCGAGCCATGAGGACCATGTCCTTGTCGACATCACCCATGTTGTGGTGCCATCCTCATAGCCGTCCGGCGCAGACCAGATTGCATCTTATTCAGCAGCAGCTTCTTCACCACCTTCAGGGGCGGCAGCAGCTTCTGCTGCAGCAGCGGCTGCGTCTTCTTCAGCCTGCTTCTTGGCGTCAAGGCGTTCCTGTGCCTTCTGACCAAGCTGTGCCTTCTTCGGGTTGTTGCGAGCTTCACGCTTCAAAAGACCGGCAGCATCGAGGAAACGGTGAACGCGATCGGTCGGCTGTGCGCCAGCAGCGATCCAGTGCTGGATGCGCTCGACGTTCAGCTGAACGCGGTCTTCGGAATCCTTCGGCAGCATCGGGTTGTAGGAACCAACCTTTTCGATGAAACGGCCATCGCGCGGTGCGCGAACGTCTGCGATAACAATGCGGTAGTATGGGCGCTTCTTGGAACCGCCACGTGCAAGGCGAATTTTCGTAGCCATTTTTCAGTTCTCCAGTTTGTTCATTTGCCGGTTTCAGCGGCAATGGCTTCATGGTGCCGAATGACTTCCTTCACGATGAAGTTCAGGAAGGTTTCGGCAAAATCAGGATCGAGATTTGCATCCACCGCAAGCTGGCGCAGGCGTTCGATCTGAACCTTCTCCCGCGCCGGATCGGCCGGCGGCAGGTCATTGGTTGCTTTCAGGACACCCACCTTCTGGGTGCATTTGAAACGTTCAGCGAGCATGTAGACGAGCGACGTATCGATGTTGTCGATCGAAGATCTCAGCAATTTCAGCTCATTGATGGCCGACGATTGGCCCAATTGGCTTTCCGCATCGCTCACACTCATTTTTTCTTGCCTTTCCCCATGCCCGGCAGACCGCCGAGGCCACCCGGCATTTTCGGACCGCCAAGACCCGGTAATCCGGGCATGCCCGGAGGCAGACCGCCTGGAAGGCCCTTGGGCATCTCCATACCGCCGGGAAGCTGGCCGGACTTGGCCATTTCCTCGAGCTGCTTGGGATCAACATTCGGCATACCACCCATGCCACCGGTAAGGCCGCCCATCATCTTGCCGAGCATGCCTTTGCCCTTGCCCATCTTCTTCATCATGTCCGCCATCTGGCGATGCATCTTCAGAAGCTTGTTGACCTCGGAAACATCCACGCCGGCACCGGCGGCAATACGCTTTTTGCGGCTTGCCTTGAGCAACTCCGGCTTGCGCTTTTCAGTCTTTGTCATGGACTGGATGATCGCGACCTGGCGTTTGAACATCTTGTCGTCGATGTTCGAAGCCTCGATCTGCTTCTTCATCTTGCCGACACCGGGAAGCATACCCATCATGCCCGACATGCCGCCCAGCTTTTCCATTTGCTTGAGCTGTTCCGCAAGATCGTTCAGATCGAAGTGACCCTTCTGCATCTTGCGCGCCATTTCAGCGGCTTTTTCCGCATCAATGGCTTCTGCCGCCTTTTCGACGAGCGAAACGATATCGCCCATGCCAAGGATCCGGTCGGCAATCCGCTTGGGATGGAAGTCTTCAAGCGCGTCGGATTTTTCGCCCGTACCGATCAGTTTGACCGGCTTACCCGTCACGGCCTGCATGGACAGCGCCGCACCGCCGCGGCCGTCGCCGTCCATACGGGTGAGCGCAATGCCGGTAATGCCGACACGCTCGTCAAAGTTCTTGGCGAGATTGACTGCGTCCTGACCGGTCAGTGCATCAGCAACCAGGATGATCTCATGCGGATCGGCAACAGCCTTCACGTCGGCCATCTCGACCATCAGATGCTCGTCGATGTGGATTCGACCCGCCGTATCGAGCAGGACCACGTCATAACCGCCAAGCTTCGCAGCGGTCATCGCGCGCTTGGCAATCTCGACCGGACCCTGCCCTTCGATGATCGGCAGACTATCAACGTCGTTCTGCTCACCCAGAACCTTGAGCTGCTCCTGAGCAGCCGGTCTGCGCGTATCAAGCGATGCCATCAGGACCTTGCGCTTGTCGCGCTGGGTCAGGCGGCGTGCGATCTTCGCAGTGGTCGTCGTCTTACCTGAGCCCTGAAGTCCGACCATCATGATCGCGACAGGTGCTGCCGCATTCAGGTCGACGCCCTGGCTCTCCGCGCCCAGCATCTCAATCAGCTGGTCATGGACGATCTTGACGACCATCTGCCCCGGCGTGACCGATTTGACGACTTCAGCGCCAACTGCACGATTACGCACCTTGTCCGTAAACGAGCGAACGACAGGCAGCGCGACATCAGCCTCGATCAACGCTCTGCGGATCTCGCGCAGCGCCTCGTTGACGTCATTCTCCGACAGCGCTCCGCGGCCGGTCAGCTTGTCGAATATACCGCTCAGTCGATCGGACAGGCTTTCGAACATAAAAAGGTCCTTACCGTTGCAATTCCGGGATGATCTCCCGACCATATGGGGACTGCAAGAAACCGCGCAAAGCAGAAACACACCCGAGGGCGCATCGCGCTGTCGGGTGGTAACCTCCGGGATCTCTTTACACCTTTACGGGTCCCGGTCGGCGGCTCGAAATGTAGTCACTCATATGGAGTTGGGGCGGGTAATGACCCAATTACTGCCGGGAGTCAAGGAAAAGCCGGTGCTCTCGGTCCTGAACAGCCATGCATGCGCGTTGGGGCTCCAACACTTGCTTTGCGGCGCGGTTGGATCAATAAGCATCGCATATCAATACGTCCAAAATCATGCGCGGGCCAAGGCGCGCCATGTATAAAGGGACATCGAGACATGAACTACCGCGCGGTTGCGCTCCCCATCGGCAGGCTTTTGATCCTTATTGCCGTCTTCATGCTCATTCCGGCCGGCGCCGATCTCGCCGCTCACAATCCGGACTGGCTCGTCTTTTTCGTCTCGGCACTCGTTCTTGGTTGCGTCGGGGCACTGGCCACAGCAGCTTTTGCAGGCCATACACCTGGACTACGCCGACGAGAGACCTTTCTGCTCGTGAACGCGGCCTGGATAACCTTTTGTGTTGCTGGCGCCCTTCCCCTCTATAGCAGCGGTCTCGGCATCAGTTTTACCGACGCCTTTTTTGAGGCCGCATCAGGTTTGACGACAACTGGCTCGACCATTCTGAGCGGCCTCGATCATCTGCCGCCCGGTATCTTGTTATGGCGCTCCCTTCTGCAATGGATCGGCGGTATTGGCATCATCGTCGTCGGGATCTGGCTGTTGCCGGGGTTGCGCGTCGGCGGAAGCCACCTGTTCGCATTGGAATCCTCTGAAAATACGACCAAGCCCTATGGCCGTATTGAGCCGTTCCTGATTCGGCTTCTCACGCTTTACGGTGGTCTGACGCTGATATGCACGCTGCTTTATCTAATCTGCGGCATGACCGTTTTTCAGGCGATCAATCACGCCATGACCACCGTTTCAAAAGGAGGATATTCGACATCGGACAGTTCCTTCGGACAGTTCGAAGGCACGTCCGTCTACTGGGTGTCGATTATCTTCATGCTCTGCTCAAGCATCCCCTTCCTATTCCTGATCCGCAGTCTTGAAGGCAAACATCCCGATGATCGGAAGCAGATCCTGCTTTTTGGAGTGATCATTGCAATCGCGAGTTTCGTGATTTTCCTCAGCCAGAAATGGCTTCAGAACGACACGCCCTTCCATCTTTTCACGATTTCCGTCTTTAATGTGGTGTCCGTGATCACCACCACCGGATATGCCGCACGCGACTATCTTCAATGGGGCACACTGGTCATCGCGATATTCTTCTTCCTGACCTTTCTGGGCGGCTGCAGCGGATCGACCTCAGGCGGGTTCAAGATGTTTCGCGTCGCACTGCTTCTCAGCTTCGTCCGTGTGCTGCTGCGCCGCATGATGTACCCGAACAGGGTTTTGCAGCCTTGCTATGACGGCAAACCTGTCAATCCTTCTGTCATGGAGGGCGTCCTGGTGTTCGCAGTGCTCTACGCGGGAACATTCGCCGTGTTCGGTCTCGCTTATACCTGTTTCGGGCTAGACCTTTTGACCGCCTTCAGCGGATCAATCACCGCGCTCGCCAACGTTGGCCCCGGTGTCGGTTCGATCATCGGACCATCCGGAACGTTTGAGAGCCTGCCCGATGGCGTGAAATGGCTCTTGGCCATTCAAATGATCCTGGGTCGGCTCGAAATCATCGCCGGGCTCGTCATCCTTACACCCGATTTCTGGACCGGCAACTGAGCCAAATACCTGCTTGAAAACAGCAAAAAGCCCTCACCAACCGCGTCCGGCTGGCGAGGGCTTTTTGCTCTTTTTGACGCCTGTCTGAGCATATCGCTCAAGCGTCTCGAGTCACCGCGGGCCTAGAGGCCGAGAGCGGTAAACTCATCAGGACTTAGAACTGCGTCCTGATTGGAATCCGCGGCCTTGAAGACATCTTCCGTAACCGCCGGCACTGCGGACGAGATTTCGGAGAATGTCAGAAAGCCATCCTGATCACCGTCAACGGCTTCAAAGGTTACACCTTGAGAAAAGGCTGCGCTCGAAGCCGTCAAGGCACCGAAAACCACTGCTGCTGCAAGACGTTTAGACATGGATGTTACTCCCACTAACAGGTTTGGATTTATGTTCCGACACTCGGAGAACCCGGGGTGTCGAAACAATTGGAAACCTGCCGTGGCAAGATGCCGCTTGGATGGCGAAGCTAAGGACGTCTTGTGATCTTGTCTTGGCACTCATCGGCGTCCCGCCATTGCCTCGTCAAGACGCGGTCACATTCAAGCCTATGAGACCAAAATAAGACCAGAAATTGCATTCGTTTGTTTCTCAACTTCGAAAGCAGTCAAACCGGATAGTCGCGATGACCAAAAATGGCGGACCCCACCCTGACGTGGGTCGCACCAAAAGCCAAGGCAATCTCATAGTCGGAGGACATGCCCATGGACAACTGCGTGAGATTGTTTCTCGACGCCATTTTCTGAAGCAAGGCGAAATGCGGTCCCGGTGCTTCCTCCACCGGTGGAATACACATCAGACCGATCACATTAAGCCCGACATTATCCCGGCAAGTGGCGACGAAAGCATCGAGATCAGCGGGCGAAATGCCAGCTTTCTGGGGCTCTTCGCCAGTATTGACTTGAATGAAGCAGGGTAGATCACGGTCCTGCTTCACCATTTCTGCCTTGAGGGCTTTCGCTATCTTCTCTCGATCAATCGTATGGATGACATCAAAGGTGGCGACCGCCTCTTTCGCCTTGTTGGATTGAAGCGGACCAATCAGATGCAGCTCAACACCGGAATACTCATCGCGCAGCGCAGGCCATTTACCCATCGCCTCCTGAACCCGGTTTTCGCCGAAAACCCTTTGACCCGCCGCAAGAACCGGGCGGATGTCATCCGCATCGAATGTCTTGGAAACCGCGACGAGGGTTGCGCTCCCTGCCGTGCGACCATTTTCGGCCTCAGCCGCACGAATATCGCTGAGAACCTGGTCCAGCCGGCCAGTTGCCGTTTCCGCCATATCGATCACCCTTGTCCTTTGCCAAACTTTCCTGAGGCAAGCTTCTGATAAGGTCGCGCCGGGTCAAATTGCAAGCATTGCCGCAACTGTCGCGAAAATGCAGACAATTTCCTGCAATCATGTTGACCCCACGCGCTATTTCTGGTGACAGTCCGCCAAACACATCAACAAATAAGCGTCGCTGGACGGCGCATCATGAAACGGCGATTTTAATGGCAACCGAACGGTACAACGCCCGCGAAGTAGAAGCGCGCTGGCAAAAGGTCTGGACTGAAAAGGGCGTTTTCGTCACTTCCAACGAAGATGAGCGGCAGAAATACTACGTCCTGGAGATGTTCCCCTATCCGTCCGGCCGTATCCACATGGGCCATGTGCGCAACTATGCCATGGGCGACGTGGTTGCTCGCTACAAGCGCGCGAAGGGTTTCAATGTCCTTCATCCGATGGGCTGGGACGCCTTTGGCATGCCCGCTGAAAACGCCGCGATGCAAAACAACGTCCATCCCAAGGACTGGACCTACGAAAACATCGCCTTCATGCGCGAACAGCTCAAGATCATGGGCCTTTCGCTGGACTGGAGCCGCGAATTTGCCACCTGCGACGTCGAATACTACGAACAGCAGCAGCGCCTTTTCCTGAAATTCCTCGAGGCCGGGCTCGTCTACCGCAAGAACGCCAAGGTCAACTGGGATCCTGTCGATATGACGGTTCTTGCCAACGAGCAGGTCATCGACGGCCGCGGTTGGCGCTCGGACGCCTTGGTCGAGCAGCGCGAGCTGACTCAATGGTTCTTCAAGATTTCCGACTACTCGGAAGATCTGCTGGATGCGCTCGACAGCCTCGATCGTTGGCCCGACAAAGTCCGCCTGATGCAGAAGAACTGGATCGGCAAGTCTGAAGGCCTTCGCGTGCGTTTTGAACTCCTGGAGGCTGCGCCCACGGGTGACGAGGTCCTGGAGATCTTTACGACACGGCCGGACACACTCTTTGGTGCGTCTTTCATGGGCCTGTCTCCGGATCATCCCATTTCCCTGAAACTGGCGGAAACCAACCCCGAACTGCAGGCATTCATCGAAGAATGCCGACGCATGGGTACCTCTGCAGAAGCCATTGAGACTGCAGAGAAAAAAGGTGTCGACACCGGCCTGCGCGTAAAGCATCCGCTCGATGACTCAATCGAACTTCCTGTCTATGTCGCCAACTTCATCCTGATGGACTATGGCACGGGCGCAATCTTCGCATGTCCTGCGCACGACCAGCGCGATCTGGATTTCGCGCGCAAATACGGTCTGCCAGTCACACCGGTCGTATTGCCAAAGGGCGCTGATCCGGCGACCTTCGAAATCGCGGATGAAGCCTTTACGGACGACGGGACGATTTTCAATTCGCGCTTCCTTGACGGTCTCAGCATCGCAGACGCCAAAGAGGCTGTTGCCAAAACGCTTGAAAAGGCAATGATCGGCGGCACGCCTCAGGGCGAACGGCAGGTCAATTACCGCCTGCGCGACTGGGGAATATCCCGTCAACGGTATTGGGGTTGCCCTATCCCGGTCATCCATTGCGATGACTGCGGAGTCGTGCCGGAAAAAGATGAAAACCTTCCCGTCGAACTGCCGGCTGACATCAACTTTGACAAACCCGGTAATCCACTCGACAGGCATCCGACCTGGCGCAAGACAACTTGCCCTTGCTGTGGCAAACCGGCCCTGCGCGAAACTGACACCATGGACACCTTCGTGGACAGCTCCTGGTATTTTGCGCGTTTTACCGCGCCGCGCTGCGATCAGCCCACCGATCCGAAGGCCGCAAATGACTGGCTGCCCGTCGATCAGTACATCGGCGGTATTGAGCATGCGATCCTCCACCTGCTGTATTCGCGCTTCTTCACCCGCGCGATGCAGAAGGTCGGAGCTCTCGATCTGAAAGAGCCCTTCAAGGGCCTCTTCACCCAGGGAATGGTCACTCACGAGACCTACAAGTCCGAAGACGGCAAGTGGCTGAGCCCCGCCGAGATTGTCATCGCGGGTGCCGAAAACGAACGTTCGGCAACTCATGCAGACACCGGCGCTCCCG
Source organism: Roseibium sp. (assembly GCF_039982295.1). Taxonomy (GTDB): domain Bacteria; phylum Pseudomonadota; class Alphaproteobacteria; order Rhizobiales; family Stappiaceae; genus Roseibium. Next base: position 152,645 of record NZ_JBDWYP010000064.1, on the reverse strand, counting down.
TCACGATCGGCTCGATCGAGAAAATGTCGAAGTCGAAAAAGAACACGGTCGACCCGACGGACATCATCGAAACCTATGGGGCGGACACAGCACGCTGGTTCATGCTGTCCGACAGCCCGCCCGAACGCGATGTCATTTGGACAGAAGAAGGTGTTCAGGGCTCATGGCGTTTTGTTCAGCGTGTCTGGCGCCTGATCCAGGAAATTGCCGATGGCACGTCTCCTCGGGGCGAAGCTCCCGAGATTTCCGGCAAGGCGCTGGATCTGCGCAGATCGACCCATAAGACGCTGGCAGCCGTTTCCAAGGATCTGGAAGGCCTCGGCTTCAACCGCGCTGTGGCCCGAATCTACGAATACGTCAATCAGATTGGCAAGGCCGTTCATGATGGTCTGGAAGCCCCCGATACGGCTTATGCCGTCCGCGAAGCGGCTGAGTATCTGACCCAGATGATGGCTCCGATGATGCCGCACCTAGCGGAGGAGTGCTGGACACGTTTGGGGCTCGAAGGCGTCATTTCAGAAGCGAACTGGCCCGCGGTCGAGGACAGCCTTCTCGTCGATGATACCGTTACTCTGCCTATCCAGATCAACGGCAAGAAACGCGGTGAAATTATCGTTGCAAGAGACGCTTCCAAAGAGGCGGTCGAAGCAGCTACGCTGGAACTTGATTTCGTACAGCGGGCCCTCGAGGGGCGCGCTCCGCGCAAGATTATCGTGGTGCCCCAAAGGATCGTGAATGTCGTTGCTTGATCTGAACGTCCGCTGCCGCAAGGCGATCTCCGGTCTTGTGACCGCCCTCGCCGTTACAGGACTTCTGGCCGGCTGCCAGGTTCGCCCGCTGTATGGTTCGCTCGCCACTCCGTCGGGGGCGAACAGCACGGTTCAGGCAGAACTTGCCGCAATTGAGATCGATCCGATCTCCGACAAACACAGCGACGACGATGCCGCACGCGAGCTCTACAACGAGCTTACGTTCAATTTCGAGGGCGGCGCTGCCAGCCCACGGAAACTGTATCGTCTCAAGGTTCTGATGGACATCAGCCAGGCCGCAGTCGGTGTTGAGGAACTCGCAGATGTGCCATCTGCCTACACCTTGACCATGAACACGACCTTCGTGCTCTCCGACTATGAGACGCAAAAGACACTGACGACCGGCCGCTCGTTTGCCACTGCCTCCTATGACTTCTCCAGCCAGCGTTTTGCCAATATACGGGCAAAACGTGACGCAAAGCAGCGTGCCGCCGCAACGGTGGCCGACGATATCCAGGCTCGGATCGCCGGTTATTTCGCATCCCAGCGCTAAGGACATGAGCTCATGACCGCGCTCAAGGCGGGCGACATAGATCGTTTTCTCGCAAAACCGCCAGCAGCCGGTGGCGCGGTGCTGATCTATGGGCCTGACACGGGTCTCGTTTCCGAACGTGCGTCTGCCTTGGTCGCTAAGGCTTCAGAAGGTGACGATGATCCCTTCAACCTGGCCAAGATTGATGCCTCTGAAATCGTTTCCGACCCGAATCGGCTGATTGATGAAGCTTTGACTGTGCCGCTCTTCGGCGGACGCCGGATCATCTGGATTAAAGATGCGGGCGGAAAGAACCTCTCTCCCGCAGTGACTCCCCTGCTAAAACTCGATGACAATCCGTCTCTGGTTGTCGTGGAAGCCGGTGATCTGAAAAAGGGCACGGGCTTGCGCAAGTTGTTCGAGTCTGATCGCCGTGCAGTTGCCGTGCCCTGTTATGCCGATACAGGCCGTGACATCGACACATTGATCGATCAGGAAACACGGGATGCCGACCTTACCATTTCCCGCGAGGCACGCGCCGCACTTCACAGCCTGCTCGGAGCAGACCGAATGGCCAGTCGCGGAGAGCTGAAGAAACTCTGCCTCTATGCATTGGGAAAAGGTCGCATCGAAAGCGATGATGTCGAGGCGATTATCGGTGACGCCTCTGCTTTTGAAATGTCGGAATTGATCGATTCCGCGGCCATGGGAAACCTTGAAACACTCGACCACGGCCTGGAGCGCCTGGACGCTCAAGGCTCAAATGCGTCAGTTGTTGCGGGACAGGCCCTGAAGCACTTCCAGTGGCTTCACAGGATGCGGGCAGATGTCGACCGGGGAATACAGCCGCAGGCGATTGTCGACGGCCAACGGCCTCCTGTCTTTTTCAAACGCAAGACGGCCATTGCGCGGCAAATCCAGATATGGTCCTCAGATGACCTGTCGAAGGCCACAGAGCGCCTGCATGAAGCGATGAAGGTTTCCCGCCTAAATGCAGGCCTTGGCGCTCCAGTGCTCTCTGAAGCCCTACTGACACTTGCTCGTGTTGCCAAGTCGCGCTCCGCACGGCGCCGCTAGAACAAACGACACCAAATCCACCAAGAACAAGACAACAAAAAAAGGCCGGGCATCAGCCCGACACTATTGTTACGCACGCGAATCCAGCCTTTAATTCAGCCAGTTTCAACACCAAGCTTGCGGCACAGCTCATCAAGCTGCTCAAGCGAAGTGTACTTGATCTTCAGATCGCCACTTTCCTTGCCCGGCTTGTGGCCGACACTGACCTTCAGCCCAAGCGTATCTGCCAGACGCTTCTCCAACGCCTTGGTATCGGCATCCTTTTCCGGCTTGGCCACTTCGCTCTTGCCGCCGCTCAGGAGTTTTTGCAGCGCCTCTGGATCCTGCGCCAGTTTCTCCGCATCGCGAACGGTCAGACCCTTGGCAACGATAAGGTCTGCAAGAGCTGCAGGATCTTCCACCGTGATCAGGGCGCGGGCATGGCCTGCAGTCAAAAGGCCTTCAGCAAGGTAGTCTTTCACCGAGTTCGGCAACTTCAGTAGACGCATGGTGTTGGCGACATGGCTACGGCTCTTGCCGATGACCTTCGCCAATTCACCCTGACTGTAGTTGAATTCGGCGGTCAGCTGATCATAGCCCATCGCCTCTTCGATCGGGTTCAGATCCGCGCGCTGAACATTCTCGATGATCGCAAGCTCCAGGGCTTCCTGATCAGTGACATCGCGAATGATGATCGGCGCTTCGTGAAGACCGGCCTTCTGCGCAGCCCGCCAGCGACGCTCGCCTGCGATGATCTCGAAACGATCCTGTTTTCCTGCCGCTGGTCGAACGAGGATTGGCTGGACAATCCCTTTTGCGCGCAAGGACTCTGTGAGGTCAGCCAGATCTTTCTCGGAGAACGTCTTGCGCGGATTGCGCGGGTTCGGCTCCAGATGCTCGATTGGAACCTTGCGGCTGTCGCGCATCGTCCGCTCAGGGGGAGATGTATCCTGAGTAGCAGAATCGCCGATCAACGCCGCCAGGCCACGTCCCAAGCGCTTGTTCTTGCTACTGTCGTCCGCCATACCGTATCCGTTTCTTAATTATCTTTATTTTTCAATAGGTTAGTTATTGACCAGTTTTTGAGACAATTTGGTTCAGAAGGAATCCGGATCCAAAGCCTCAAAGCCCACTGTCTTTCTCAGGCCCTAGGCCGCAACGCGGCGAAGCTCACGCTCACGCTGAATGATCTCGGATGCAAGGCGCAGGTAAGCCTGGCTGCCAGAGCATTTCAGATCATAGAGCAACGCAGGCTTTCCATAAGACGGTGCTTCCGAGATCCGCACGTTGCGCGGAATGATGGTTTCATAGACCGCATCACCCATCGTTTCGCGCACATCGGCAACGACCTGACTGGAGAGATTGTTCCGGCTGTCATACATCGTCAGAACGATGCCATGGATCGTCAGCTCTGGATTCAAAGCGTTACGCACTTGCTCCACGGTGCTCAGCAGCTGGCTGAGACCTTCCAGAGCAAAGAACTCACACTGCAACGGAACCAGGATCGAATGGGACGCCGAGAGCGCATTGATGGTGAGAAGGTTCAACGATGGCGGACAGTCAACCAGCACGTAGGTGAAGCCGATTTCCTGAAACAGACGTGACTGGGTCAACTGCTCAATGGCCGTGCGTAGACGGAAGGCCCGATCACCAGTTGACGCAATTTCCAGTTCAAGCCCGAGCAAATCCATCGTCGACGGAGCAACCCAAAGCCGTGGAACAGCGGTGTCCTTGACCGCCTCTTCCAGGCTGCAATCGCCACTGAGAACATCGTAAGTGGACAGCCCGCGATCGCGGCGTTCAATACCCAGACCGGTGGAAGCGTTGCCCTGTGGATCAAGGTCGATAACAAGAACCTTTTCACCAATAGCAGCAAGGGCTGTTCCGAGATTGATGGCTGTCGTTGTTTTGCCGACACCACCCTTCTGATTGGCAAGCGCAAGCACGCGCGGGGATTCTGGAAGCATGCTCATACAGCGATACCTTCCTTACTGGGCCGGGAAGAGATATTGGATAAAAGAAGCATCCGGCTCGTAGGATCTATAAGACTTGTCTTTTCTACCAGATCGAATGTCCAAGCGTGAGACGCTTCGTTAACTTCTCGTTGGAAATCTTGGCCTTTGTGGAAAACGCAGCGCGCGCCGGCCGCAGTAAACGGCTCAGCGAAACGCAAGAGCAAATCGAGAGCAGCCAGGGCCCGGCCAGAAACAGCATCAACGGCGCCATGTTGCCAATCTTTCGCAACCGATTCGATCCGCCCCGCATGAACAGTGCCCTTGGATCCTGTCTCACGAAGCGCTGTTCTCAAAAACGCCGCCTTGCGCTGATTGCTCTCAATCATGTGGACATGACTATCTGGATCATCTGCCTGAAGGATAGCTGTCACGACACCGGGAAACCCAGCACCACTTCCAATATCGACCCATGTCTTCGCTTCGGACAGGGACCATTTGGTCTGTAGGCTATCGACGACATGACGCGACCAGATATCCGGGATAGTCGACGGCGCAATCAGGTTTTGAGCCGGTTGCCACTTCAGAACGAGGTCAACATAGATCTGAAGGCGCTCGATCGTTTCACGTGAAACATCCCCGAAGTTATGCACAATCTCTGCAGAGTTATTCAAAGACACCGAACGAGCCATCACGCGGCTCCCTTACGGCTTTGGCGCTTGATATGAGATAGCAGAAGTGTGAGCGCGGCAGGCGTCACACCATCCATTCGGGATGCTTGTCCGAGCGTCGACGGACGCACAGTATCCAGCTTCTGCTTAACCTCGTTTGACAGACCGACCAACGCATTGAAGTCAAAACCAGCCGGAATCTCCAACGCCTCATCCCGCTTCAAGGCCGCAATGTCCGCAGCCTGACGTTCAAGATAGACAGCATAAAGCGCGTCTGTTGCCACCTGCTCGGCAATAGCCTCACCCACTGTCTCAAGTTCCGGCCAGACCTTGATCAGCTGCGAGAAAGTCACATCAGGATAAGACAGCAGGTCGAAGGCAGATCGCCGGATCCCATCCTGATTGACAGGCAACCTCTTTTTCTGAGCCTCAGCCGGCGTGACCGTGAGCCCCTTGAGCAAGTCACGGGCAGCAACGATCTGTTTCATCTTCGTTTCGAAGGCGACTCGACGTTGCTCACTCACACAACCGAGTTCAACTCCAATTGGGGTAAGACGCTGATCTGCATTGTCAGCCCGCAAAGACAAGCGATATTCCGCCCGCGATGTGAACATACGGTAGGGCTCGGTGATCCCCCGCGTGACAAGATCATCGATCATCACGCCGATATATCCCTGACTACGATCGACGACGAATGCATCGCGCCCGGCAGCTTTCAAGGCGGCATTTAGACCTGCGACCAGACCTTGGGCTCCTGCCTCTTCATATCCAGTCGTCCCGTTGATCTGACCAGCCAGGAAAAGTCCGGAGCACTTCTTCGCCTCAAGCGTGGTTGTGAGTTCGCGCGGGTCCACATGATCATATTCAATCGCATAGCCCGGCTGAATCACCACGACATTTTCAAGTCCGGGGATGGTCTTGAGAAATGCCAGCTGAGCATCTTCCGGCAAAGAGGTCGAAATACCGTTCGGATAGACCGTGTGATCATCCAGACCTTCAGGCTCCAGGAAAATCTGGTGCCCGTCGCGATCTCCAAAACGCACAATCTTGTCCTCAATCGATGGACAATATCTCGGGCCCCGTCCCTTGATCTCACCCGAATACATGGCCGAGCGAGAGAGATTCTCACGGATAATCTGATGGGTCTCAGGCGTGGTCCGCGTGATATGGCACGGGATCTGCGGCGCCTCGATCTTCTCCGTCAGCGTCGAAAACGGGATCGGGTCCGCATCGCCAGGCTGCTCTTCGAGTTTTTGCCAGTCAATTGTGCGGCCATCCAGACGTGCTGGCGTTCCGGTTTTCAGCCGACCAAGCTCAAAACCGATTTCCTCAAGAGAGATTGACAGCCCCATGGCGGGCCCCTCTCCCTGCCGTCCGGCTGGTATCTTCTTGTCGCCGATATGAATAAGCCCGCGCAGGAAAGTGCCGCTGGTCAGAACCACAGATTGACAGACAATCTCACGACCATCTGCAAGGACAATCCCCGATATTTTACCATCGCCAAATGTCAGGCGGTCGGCTTCACCCTCTACGACATCAAGGTTGTCGATGTCAGCGATCTCCGCTTGCATGGCTTCGCGATAGAGCTTTCGGTCGGCCTGCGCACGTGGTCCGCGAACAGCAGGACCTTTCCGCCGATTGAGCATTCTGAATTGAATACCACCCTTGTCGGCGACCCGGCCCATCAGGCCATCGAGCGCATCAATCTCGCGAACGAGGTGACCCTTGCCGAGCCCTCCTATCGCAGGATTACAGGACATCACTCCGATGGTGTCAGCACGATGCGTCACAAGAGCCGTTCGCGCGCCAAGTCTTGCGGATGCAGCCCCGGCCTCGCAGCCCGCGTGGCCGCCACCAACCACCACCACATCATAGATCATTTTTGTCATGGTCATATTCATTCATCTGTCGATGGCAGACCACCGCACAAAAGGATCAAATCACCGAAGCGAGTTTAAGTGGGACCATCTGATGTGTCAGCACTTCTGGTGCGCACCGCAGAGGTTGAGCTTAATAGCGCAAGCATCTCCGCCTAGTCCCGTTAGCGCCCTTATAAATTGGCTAGGATTTCCGGTCAAAAGAAAACAGGAACATGATTCACGTGAAACATGTTCCGGATCAGAACCGATCCGCCAAACGCCTCAATGATTCACGTGAAACAGATCTTACTTCCCGATACAGAAATCCCGGAAGATAACGTCCAACAGATCCTCCACATCGATCCGCCCTGTAATCCGACCTAAGGCATCAGCCGCAGAGCGAAGATCTTCAGCCCTGAGCTCGCCAGGCAGATCGTCTCTCGTCAAACCATGATGCAACGCAGCCCGGCAGTCACGCAGGAAGTGACGGTGCCGCGCGCGCGTTGCCAAAGGTGCTTCACCAACCGATATCATTTCACCAACGAAACCGGAAAGCTGACCAAGGAGCATTTCCAAACCGTTCTTGCTTACACAAGATACAGGGATTTCAAGGGTCGTTCCGGAGGAGTCTCGTTCCGGAGGAGTCTCAAGATCAACCTTTGTTCGAACAATCCAGATCGGAACAGATTGACGAATGTCTTCCCTCAGGCCGGAGATCGCATGGTCCGGGGCGAGCCCACCTGGCTCCATCGCCCACAGAATGAGATCAGCTGCCTCGCCACGTGCCTGTGCCCTGCGGATCCCTTCCTGCTCGACCCGTCCTTCCGTATCGCGAAGCCCTGCCGTATCGACCAGCGTTACAGGATAGCCGCCGAGGTCCAGATGAACTTCGATCGCGTCGCGCGTGGTTCCAGCCTCCTCAGTCACAATGGCAACATCTCGGCCTGCGATGGCATTCAGCAAGCTCGACTTGCCTGCATTGGGCGCCCCCATCAAAACGACTTGCAAGCCTGACCGCAGCCGCTCACCGCTCCTCGACTGTTCCAGATGCCGATCGATCTCACCGATCAGATCCTCGGCCTGCTCCCAAACCTGATCCGCGACGCTGCCTGGAACGTCTTCTTCATCGGCAAAATCAAAGTCCGCCTCAATCATCGCCCGCATGTGGATCAGGCGTTTGCGCCAGTCTTCATAGAGCTGCCCAAGAACCCCGCCCATCTGGCGAAACGCTTGTTTGCGTTGCGCCTCGGTCTCAGCTGCGATCAGGTCCGAGAGACCTTCCACCTCCGTCAGATCCATCCGTCCCCGATCAAAAGCGCGCCGGGTAAATTCACCCGCCTCCGCCGGGCGTAGTCCCTCAAAACCTGAAAGCACTTCAAGAACACGCGCAACCACTGCCCGGCCCCCATGGCACTGGAGCTCCGCAACGTCCTCACCGGTAAAACTCGACGGTCCCTTGAAATAAAGAACCAACGCCTCATCGAGAACATCTTCGGAAACCGGGTCGACCAGGCGCTTCAAGACAGCCTTGCGCGGTTCAGGAAGCACCCCACATAGACGGTTCAAGACCGACGCGACTGCCGGACCAGACATTCGGATGACAGCAACACCCGCAGGCAAGGCTCCACTCGATAACGCAAATATCGTATCTGACATCACTCTCACATCACTCACTCAAGCCGGCTATTGTGCCCGCTTGCACTTGTCGGCGAATTACTGAACCTTAGCCATCCAGCGACCCGAAAATCCCGTTAGGACTGCAAGCCCCCATGACCGAAAACCGCCTCGCCCAATCAACCAGTCCATATCTGCTTCAGCATAAGGACAACCCGGTTCACTGGTACCAATGGGGTGAAGACGCGCTTGCAACGGCCAAGAGCCAAAACAAGCCGATCCTTCTATCAGTCGGATACGCTGCCTGTCATTGGTGCCACGTCATGGCTCATGAGAGCTTCGAGGACCCAGCGACTGCGGAGGTAATGAACCGCCTGTTCGTCAATATCAAGGTCGATCGCGAGGAGCGTCCGGATATTGATCAGATCTACATGAAGGCACTCCATGCCCTCGGTGAACAGGGTGGCTGGCCCTTGACCATGTTCCTGACGCCAGAGGGCGAACCCTTCTGGGGCGGAACCTATTATCCCAAGACTGCGCAGTGGGGCCGTCCCTCATTCGTTGATACGCTCGAAGCTGTCGCGAACACCTTCGAGACGGATCGGGAGCGAATCGAAAACAACCGAAGCGGATTGATGCAAGCCCTCAAGGCAGAGATCACACCCACTGCCCCAATCGACCGCAGCCTCATGATGGCAGCAGGTGACCGCCTTGTCGGCCTGTTCGACACCGAGCATGGTGGGATCAAGGGCGCGCCGAAATTCCCGCAAGCGTCCGTGCTCGATCTCATTTGGCGCATTGGCCTGCGTGGTGGCAACGACACCGCCAAGGACGCCTACCTTCATACCCTGAGGCAGATCAGCAACGGCGGGATCTATGACCATCTCAGAGGCGGGATCGCACGTTATTCCGTCGACCACCTTTGGCTTGTCCCCCATTTCGAGAAGATGCTCTATGACAACGGCCAGTATCTTGGGCATCTCGTCAACGCCTATCAGGCAACCGGTGATGAGCTGTTTCGACGCCGAATCGAAGAGACATCCGATTGGCTGTTGAGCGAGATGAAGCTGACCGGTGGAGCATTTGCCTCCAGCCTGGACGCAGACAGCGAAGGGGAAGAAGGCAGATTTTACGTCTGGTCCTCGGACGAAATTACGGAAGTACTCGGGGAAGAAGATGCACTGACCTTCGCCAAGGCCTATGACGTCCATCCCTCGGGCAATTGGGAAGGCATCACGATCCTCAACCGGCTGAAGTCGCCAAGCCTCTCTGCCAAGGAAGAAACACGCCTGGCCAAGATGCGGGAGAAACTTCTGAAGCGCCGTGAGGGCCGTATACGCCCTTCCATGGACGACAAGGTTCTTGCCGACTGGAATGGCTATGCCATCGCAGGCTTTGCCCGTGCGAGCCGTTTTGTTTCACGTGAATCATATTTGGAGGCTGCGCGCACAGCTTATGACTTTGTCATGACCGAGATGAGTCGTGATGGCCGTATCGGTCATTCCTGGCGCAATGGAACGCTGGTCTTCCCCGGTTTTGCCACTGACCAGGCAAGCATGATGGTCGCAGCCCTGGCCTTGGCCGAAGCCGATCCAGACCGGATCGAGCGCTACATAGCGGATGCCGAGAACCTGGCAACCGTCCTTGAACAGCACTATCAGAGCGAAGAGGGTGCCTATTTCCTCACAGCAGATGACGCGCCGGGCCTGATCACCCGCCCGTTCAGCGTCGCAGATGAAGCCACGCCCAACGCCAATGGAACAGCGGCAGAGGCTTTTTCGAGGCTTTATCTGATGACTGGCAAGGAGCGATACAAGGAACTGGCGGACAAGCTACTTGTTGCCTTGTCGGCAGAGATACCAAAGAACATCTTCGCAACCGCTTCTCTTCTGTCCGCTTTTGATACGCGAACCAACGGACGGTTGGCCGTGATCGTCGCACCGGAAGGAACGGATCCGAATCCATTTATCAAGATCCTGAACCGCGCGGTTGATCCTGCCTTGATGCAAATCCTTGTCACCTCAACCGACGATTTCCCGGAAGGGCATCCCGCGAAACACAAGAACGCGCTGGATGACAAGCCGACCGTCTATCTCTGCCGCGAAGGAGCATGCTCGTTTCCCATCCAAAGCCGCAGGGATCTTGAATCGGTCCTGCAGAAGGTCGACTAACCACCAGTCTGGGCTATCCAGTCCTTCCGGTCCAACCGATAGAGCACGTGAGCCTCGAAGGGGTGACCTTGCTCAAGGGCCGGATGTGGGAAGTCATCAGCTGGATCATAGGTCATCCCAAGGCGCTTCATCACCTTGCGAGAAGGAGCATTGGTGACTGTTGTAAAGGAAACGATTTCCTCGAGATCCAAGGTTACGAAACCGAATCGAAGCCAGGCTCTTGCTGCCTCTGTTGCGTAACCCTTCCCCCAGGCGCTTCGAGCAAGCCGCCAGCCAATCTCGACGCAGGGATCAAATGGTAGCGGTTTGACGTAGGAGGGCCGGGACAAGCCGACAAAACCAAGAAATTCTCCCGATGCCTTTTCTTCGATCGGGGCAAAACAAAACCCGTCGGACTGTTCCTTCGCCAGCGCCTTGTCCACCAGGGCATCGCTCAACTCACGAGACAGTGGCGCCGGGAAATAACGCATGACTTCGGGGTCGGCATTCATACGCGCAAAGACATCGCGGTCCGTTGCCCTGAAAGAGCGTAAAATCAGTCGCTCCGTTTCCATGATCATGTTTGGCATTTTTCGTCCCGCATCCGATTCAACTGACTCAACGTCAGTGGATTCACGTGAAACACATGTTTAACAAAGAATTAAGGCGCGGCGATTTTCACATCGTCGCGCCTTTATCAAATCGGTTCGGAGCCGATTCAGATCAGGTGTTCATGCTGTCGAAGAACTCATCGTTCGATTTGGTCTGCTTCAGCTTATCGAGCAGGAATTCAATCGCGTCGACGGTTCCCATCGGATTAAGAATCCGGCGGAGAACAAACGTCTTCTTGAGCCGTTCGGCAGGAACGAGAAGTTCTTCCTTACGTGTACCGGAACGCTGAATATCAATCGAAGGATAAACCCGCTTGTCCGAAATCTTCCGGTCGAGGATGATTTCAGAGTTACCCGTTCCCTTGAATTCCTCAAAGATAACTTCATCCATACGGCTACCCGTATCGATCAGAGCGGTCGCGATGATTGTCAGTGACCCGCCCTCTTCGATGTTACGGGCTGCACCGAAGAAACGCTTGGGACGCTGCAGGGCGTTGGCGTCGACACCACCGGTCAGAACCTTGCCCGAAGATGGCACGACCGTATTGTAGGCGCGGCCCAGTCGGGTGATCGAATCCAGAAGGATGACGACGTCACGACCGTGCTCTGTCAGACGCTTGGCTTTTTCGATCACCATTTCAGCGACCTGCACGTGCCGCGTCGCCGGCTCATCGAAGGTCGAGGAAACAACCTCGCCTTTCACCGTGCGCTGCATATCCGTCACTTCTTCCGGACGCTCATCAATCAAAAGAACGATCAGGTAGCACTCGGGATGATTCGTCGTGATCGACTGCGCGATGTTCTGAAGGAAGACGGTCTTACCCGTGCGCGGCGGCGCGGTGATCAATGCGCGCTGACCCTTGCCGAGCGGCGCAACCAGATCGATGACCCGAGAGGAGAGATCCTTCTTCGTTGGATCTTCAATCTCCATCTTGAACTTTTCATCGGGATAGAGCGGGGTCAAGTTGTCAAAGTGAACCTTGTGGCGCGCCTTGTCCGGATCTTCAAAGTTGATCGTGTTGACCTTCAGGAGGGCAAAGTAGCGCTCACCTTCCTTGGGGCTTCGGATCTGTCCTTCGACCGTATCGCCAGTCCGCAGGGAAAATCTGCGGATCTGGGAGGGAGAGACATAGATGTCATCAGGCCCGGGAAGATAGTTTGCATCCGGCGAACGCAGGAAGCCAAAACCGTCCTGAAGGACTTCAACGACACCTTCGCCGATAATTTCGACGTCCTGAGCCGCAAGGTTTTTCAGGATCGCAAACATGAGCTCCTGCTTGCGCATGGTGCTCGCGTTTTCAACTTCGAGCTCTTCCGCAACTTGCAGGAGCTCGGTTGGCGTTTTCTGTTTGAGGTCTTTGAGTTTCATTTCCCGAATCGAGTTGGGCTCTGTCATTTTGATGGATTAATGCCTTGATTGTTCTTCTTGAACCAGGACTAGGAACGATAGTTCAAAAGAAGATAGGAAGGTATTCTGAGAGACTGCCAGTTGGGTCTAGATCAGACGTGGCTGCCGGGACCGTTGGCTGCTTATGCTCCACAACGCCGGCTTGAATTTGGCGAGACACTAAGTGATTTCAAAAAAATCTGCAAGTACATAAAAAGGCGTAGATGGCAGATAAATCCGCCATCCAACAGAATTCGCGATTAGAACGGCTTTCCAATGACAAGAATAACGATGAATATCATCAAAACCGTCGGCACCTCATTAAGGATCCGATAGAATTTCGCCGACTTTTTATTCTCGTCCCGTGCAAAACGCTTAACACATCGCGAGAGGTAACCGTGCGCGGCGGACATCAGGATGACAAGCGTAAGCTTCGCATGAAACCAACCCTGGCTGAACGCGCCAATCTCGTAAGCGGCCCATAGACCAAAGATCCAGGCTGAAATCATGGCCGGATTTATGATGGCTTTCAGCAAGCGCCGTTCCATCACCTTGAAGGTTTTCGACTTGTCTGATCCCACCTCTGCATCAACGTGATAAACAAAGAGCCGTGGCAGGTAGAGCATTCCCGCCATCCAGGCGATGATCGAAATCACATGTATGGATTTCACCCACTCATAGACGCCCATCGGACCTATCCCCGCTTAACCCGTTCGACCATCCGCGCAACATTTTCCGGATCGGCATCCGGCGTCACGCCATGACCTAGGTTGAAAACGAGCGGACCCTTGTCAAATGTCTGCAAGATGTGATCAACGCCTTCATCCAGGGCTGCACCCCCAGCAACAAGCCGCATGGGATCAAGATTGCCTTGGATCGGAACCTTCTTCTGGATCTCGAGCGCAAGCCTGTCTGGTGTGGTCCAGTCAAGTCCAACCGCATCGACGCCTGTTTTGGAAATGTAGGTTTCCATCCGTGCTGCTGACGATTTCGGGAAGCCGATAATCTTGGCGCCGGGCCTTTGAGCCTTCACGCCTTGAACAATCGCGCGGGTCGGTTGGATGGACCAACGTTCAAACCCTGCATCGTCCAAAACACCCGCCCAGGTATCAAAGATCTGAACCGCATCCGCACCTGCATCAAGCTGGCGAACGAGATAACGGATAGACGCGGTAACAAGGTGATCGATGAAACGGGCAAGAAGTTCAGGATCCCGGTATGACCCAACACGCGCTGCGATCTGGTCCTGCGTTGTATGTCCGGCGACAGAATAGCAGGCAACGGTCCAGGGAGCCCCACAGAAGCCCAGAAGCGTCGTTTCCTTGGGAAGTTTAGCTCGAAGACGCGAAACTGTCTCTATGACCGGTTTGAGATGATCCTCAGCACGTTCCTGTTCCAGACGATCGACCAGATCGGTGCATAGAGGTTCGAGAACCGGGCCACGTCCTTCTTCAAACCTGACCGGATATCCGATGGCATCCGGCACGACGAAGATGTCCGAGAACAAGATGCTCGCATCAAAGCCATACCGACGTATCGGTTGAAGAGTGACTTCGGTGGCAAGATCCGGATTGTAGCAAAAGTCGAGGAAGTTTGGCGCCTTGGCGCGAACCTCACGATATTCGGGAAGGTAACGGCCTGCCTGACGCATCATCCAGATGGGGGGCGGCCAGATTTTCTCTCCTGCCAACACACGCATCACGCTACGATCTTCGGATCTCATAAGGCGGAGCCCCTTTCCCACAATCCAGTCTATTAAAGATTCTATGTTTGAATCTGTTTTTTATTATTGAGAGTGGATTACCGGGATCATTTGGCTTCCACAATCATTCACAGTCATATTCGACGCGGGATAAATCGTCGCGCGTTCTGGACAAGTTACCCTCCACAGGAGTCGATAACTCGGAATTTCTTTTATATTAAGTAACTTAGAAGAATTTTAACACTCTATTAACGAATTGGGCGGACGTGGAAAACCTGTCCATGATTTGCAGCGACTGTGTTAATTCACATGGTTACCAGACCGTTTCGCCGGGAGTCATTTGAAAACCAGGTGCTGTTAATAAAAACCAGTCAGCGGGCACAAATTCAGGCCGGAACCGGACAGAGAGACAATTTTCCCGGTTATTCAACATGGGTGGGGATGACTACGTGAACAAGTCCAGAAACTACTTTCATCTCCATTTGGTATCGGATTCGACCGGTGAAACCCTGATGACAGTCGCCCGTGCTGCGACCGTTCAATATGAAGATGTTCGGGAGATTGAGCACGTCTATCCCCTCGTCCGAACTCAAAAACAACTGGATCGCGTCGTCAGCGAGATTCAGGCAGCTCCCGGCATCGTTCTCTACACACTGGTCGACAAGGATATATCGGCAAGGCTTGAGCGAACCTGTCGTGAGCTCGGCATTCCTTTCGTCAATATCCTGGACCCGGTTTTTGCTGTCTTCCAATCCTACTTGAATGTGACGCAAACCCGCCGAATTGGCGGCCAGCATGAGCTGGATGCGGAGTATTTCAAGCGCATCGACGCGCTCAACTACACCATGATGCACGACGACGGTCAGATCTGGGAGGATCTGGAGGCTGCCGATATCGTGCTTGTCGGGATCTCGCGCACTTCGAAGACGCCGACCTGCATCTATCTGGCCAACCGCGGCATCAAGGCTGCAAATGTGCCTTTGGTGCCGGACATTCCGTTGCCTTCGCAGCTTCTGGAACTGAAGAAGCCACTGGTCGTTGGATTAATTGCATCGGCCGAGCGCATTCAGCAGATCCGGCGCAACCGGGTTTTGTCATTGCAGTCGGAAAACTACAACGACACATATGTCGACCGGAAGGAAATTGCGCGGGAAATCAATTTGACCAGGCGTCTGTGTTCGGACAACGAGTGGCCTCTCATAGACGTTACGCGCCGATCGATTGAAGAAACTGCGGCCGAGATCATGGCGCTGTACCGGGCGGCCAAAACAAAACAGATTGACGATCAGGAGATGTGATCGTTCTTGCCAATGATGGGAAAACTCAAATGACACTGGTTCTGGCAAGCGGCAGCAAGATCCGCGGCGAACTCTTGAAAAACGCAGGTCTGGATTTCGAGGTTGATCCTGCCGACGTCGATGAACGCGCGGTAGAAGCTCCCTTGATCGAGGCCGGGTTTCCACCTGAAGACCTTGCGACTGTGCTCGCGGAAGCCAAGGCAAATGATGTCAGCGGCCGTCGATCAGGCGATCTGGTGATCGGTGCGGATCAGATTCTAGCATTTGAGGGTCAGCGCCATACCAAACCCGACGATATGGAAGCCGCGCGGCGTCAATTGCTTGGCTTTTCCGGCAAGACACACGAACTTCTGTCCGCTGTCGTGCTTTCACGCAACGGTTCGGCGATCTGGCGTCATGTGTCGGCGGCTCGACTGACCATGCGCGAGCTGACACCGGCATTCATTGGAAAATATCTCGCCGATGTTGGCGAAACGGCTCTCTCGAGTGTCGGGGCTTACCAGTTGGAAGGGCCTGGCATTCAGTTGTTTGAAAAAATTGACGGCGACTATTTTACCATTTTGGGACTGCCGCTCCTGCCGCTCTTTGAAGAACTCCGTCGCCAGAAGGTGCTTGATACATGAGTAAACCACCAAAAGCTGCCATAACCGGTTGGCCTGTAACCTTCTCTCGTTCGCCAATGGTTCACGGATATTGGCTGAAGAAATACGGCCTTGAAGGCGAATATGGCCGCCGTGACGTGGATCCCGAGACTGCGGAAGACTTCTACCGGAATTTCAGGGATTCAGGCCTTGTGGGCTGCAATGTCACGGTGCCGCACAAGGAGCTTGCTGCATCGGTTTGCGCAGAGCTTGATCCGGCTGCACAGGCCATGGGAGCCGCGAATACGCTTTGGATTGACGAGAGCGGCAAGCTTTGCGGTGCCAACACCGATGGCATCGGCTTTCTTGGCAACCTGGATCACCTCGCACCGGGCTGGGACAACAGCCCCGGGACAGCGATTGTTTTGGGGGCTGGAGGAGCGGCTCGCGCCGTGATCTGGTCGCTCTTGTCTCGAAAGTTCGAGACTGTGCATATCTTCAATCGCACAGCCGAAAAAGCCATGGAAATGGCGAAGAAGTTCGGTTCCTCAACGATTGGCCATTCCTGGGATGAACTTGGGGACTATATCGGGAAAGCTGATCTTCTCATCAACACCACATCGTTGGGCATGAAGGGCAAGGCACCTCTGGAAATCGATCTGGATCTGCTGCCCAAATCCACATTGGTGACCGACATTGTCTACGTGCCGATGAAAACGGAGCTCCTGAAGAAGGCGGAAGCGCGTGGAAACAGGACTGTTGATGGTCTCGGCATGTTGCTGCATCAGGCAGTTCCGGCTTTCGAACGCTGGTTCGGCATGCGCCCGGAGGTGGATGAAGAGTTGCGGGCAATGATGATTGCGGATCTGGAGAAAGACGGTTGATCAGGATCGGCCTGACTGGGTCCATCGGAATGGGCAAGTCGACCACGGCGCAGTTGTTTGCCGAGGCAGGCGTTCCGGGCCACGATGCCGATGCAGCGGTTCATGCTCTTTATGCCGGCCACGCAGCTGTCCTGATCGAAGCTGAATTTCCAGGAACAGTTATTGAAGGCAGGGTTGATCGGTCTCTGTTGTCTCCGCTGGTTCTGGGGAAGCCTGAGGCGATGAAGCGTCTCGAAGCAATCATTCATCCACTGGTGTGGGAAGAGGAACAGCGGTTTCTCGAGAAGGCGCGTTCTGAAGGTCGCCGGGTCGTCTTGCTCGACATTCCCCTCCTCTTTGAAACCGGCGGCAACGGGCGGGTCGATGCATCGGTGGTCGTGACGGCCGATGCATCCATTCAACGCGAGAGGGTTCTGGCGCGGCCTGGCATGGCCGTGGAACGGTTTGAGGCCATTCTGGCAAAGCAGATGCCGGATGCCGAAAAACGGCGACGAGCCCACTTCCTGATCGACACAGGCCTGGGAATGGATGCTGCCAGACGTTCGGTTCAAGCTGTTCTCAGAGCTCTGGCGGGCAAGCCCTAAGTCTCGAAGATGGGCAATACGGGGAAAAGCCGCAAAGACGCTTGGCTAGCATCGGCTCAGTCGGCACATTGCAGATTGACAATCTGCAAGGCGGTAAGATGCGGGAAATTTCCTTCGATACGGAAACCACGGGCCTCAACCCGAGAGGTGGAGACCGGCTGGTCGAAATCGGCGGCGTTGAACTGCTCAATCATATCCCGACCGGAAACTACTACCACGTCTACATCAACCCGCAGCGCGATATGCCGATTGAAGCGTTTAACGTTCATGGCCTGTCGGAAGAATTCCTGTCGGACAAACCGCTGTTCGCGCATGTCGCCGATGAATTTCTCGATTTTGTCGGCGATGGAACGCTCGTAATCCACAATGCAGCCTTCGATATGGGCTTCATCAACATGGAGCTTGAGCGGGCGGGACGCCGGACGATTTCCAACGATCAGGTGATCGATACGCTTGATATCGCTCGCCGGCGGCATCCAAGCGGACCCAATTCCCTTGATGCGCTCTGCAATCGGTATGGGATCGACAATTCCCGCCGCGTCAAACACGGCGCTCTCCTCGATGCGGAAATTCTGGCGGAAGTCTATCTCGAGCTCATGGGCGGCAAGCAGCAAGCGCTGATCTTGTCGCCGGAAGACGACCGGGCCGCAGCGTCAGGATCCCAGTCCGTCAGCATTGAAGATGGTTTGGGAAATTTCAATGCCCGCCAGCGTCCTGCTGCCTTGGCTTCGCGCCTTCAGGAACCAGAATATGCCGCCCACAAGACCTTTATCGAGGGAATGGGCGACAGCGCGATCTGGAAAAAATACCTTCCCTGATCAGGACGAGCGTCCGAGCAGCCAGCGAACGGTTTGATGGTGGGTCGCAACATAGCCGCCATCAAAGCTCCAGGCCATAGTCTGGGCGACTGTCCAGCCAAGGGCGCGTTCACGATCCAAACCCAGTTCATCTGAAAGCCGGTCGAGCCGATAGAGCGTTGCCTCTTTCGTATGACCGAACTCAAAGCTTCTCACCACGGGTGCGATCGAGAAGGCGCGTTCACCAACCAATGGCTTCGGATCGATCGCGAGCCAGGCAGCTCTTTCCGCCGATATGATGTTGTGGCCATGAAGATCCTGGTGCAGCAGGACCGACTCTTTTTGACTTTTACCGAGCTCGTTGAGGTAGTCGATGGCGGCGTCCACTAGATAACGTTCGCAGGGTTGTTCGGCCTTTTCCCACCCATCGGGCATCTCCAGTGCCCATTGAACAGCCACATCGGCAAGACATGAGAACGGCGCGGCAGCCGGTTTCCACAAGCGTCGCAGCAGATCGGCAACAACCTTCAGCGCATCCTCATTCGTGGTATCGGCAAGATATTCGCCGGGCTCGCACCGCTCCAGCAAAAGGGCACAGCGCTCCGGATCATGCGCGAGCAGGCGAACGGCCCCGTCCCCATCCCAGAGCGCCAGGGCCGCTGCTTCATGTTCTGATTCAGGTGACGGAAACTGGATCTTCAGGACGGCTGCATTGCCATCTTGTTCGACAGGAACCGCAAGAGAAACATTGGAGCCCCTGAAAGGCGCCC
Organism: Roseibium sp.; assembly: GCF_039982295.1. Taxonomy (GTDB): domain Bacteria; phylum Pseudomonadota; class Alphaproteobacteria; order Rhizobiales; family Stappiaceae; genus Roseibium. The sequence goes on along the minus strand of NZ_JBDWYP010000064.1, from coordinate 133,448 downwards.
CAATCTTGTTCAGCTTCCAGTTTGCAACGCACTGATCGAAGAGATCGGGCAGTTGATCCAGCCACTCTGCACCACCCTTGTAGACGCAGATATGCCGAAGGGTTTCAGGAAGCCTCACGGTACCGGTCCATGCTGCAAATCAAGTCAAAGCATCGACGGCAAGACGCGATCCGGCGGGCGATGCCCGTCCATGAAGGTCTTGATGTTGATGATGACCTTTTCACCCATTTCGATCCTGCCCTCGATGGTTGCCGAGCCCATATGAGGCAGCAACACGACGTTTTCCAGCGATGCCAGCTTGGGATTGACCGCTGGCTCATGTTCGAAAACATCGAGTCCTGCGCCGGCCAGATCGCCGGCTTCAAGCATCCGGATCAGTGCATTTTCATCGATCACCTCGCCGCGGGCCGTATTGACCACATAGGCATCCTTCTTCAGCAGCTTCAAGCGCCGTGCTGAAAGCAGGTGAAATGTTCCCGGTGTATGGGGGCAGTGGATTGAGACAACGTCCATGCGGGCGAGCATCTGGTCGAGGCTTTCCCAATAGGTTGCCTCAAGACTTTCCTCCATATCGGGGGTGACGCGCCGCCGGTTGTGATAGTGGATGGACATGCCGAAGGCCTTGGCGCGTCGTGCAACAGCCTGTCCGATGCGTCCCATGCCGATGATGCCGAGCCGCTTGCCCCAGATCCGGTGCCCAAGCATCCAGGTTGGCGACCAGCCGGCCCATTCGCCTGATTCCAGGGCCTTGATACCGGCGGCAAGACGTCGCGGCACTGCCAACATCAGCGCCATGGTCATGTCTGCGGTGTCTTCCGTCAGAACGCCAGGTGTGTTGGTGACGTTGATTCCCCGGTTGTTGGCGGTTGAAACGTCGATGTTGTCGACGCCATTCCCAAAATTCGCGATCAGTTTCAGATTGGGGCCTGCTTGGGACAGGACCGACGCATCGATGCGGTCGGTGACGGTCGGCACCAGAACGTCAGCCGTTTTCACGGCGTCTACCAGCTCTGCCTGGCTGAAAGGTCGATCGTTTTCATTGAGGCGTGTTTCAAAGAGCTCGCGCATGCGCGTCTCAACCACATCCGGAAGTTTCCGGGTCACGACGACCACTGGCTTCTTTTTCGCCATGTTCCCTGCCTTTGCGTCTCGTTGAGGTCACGTTAACCACAACGGTTCCACCATAGCGCACCTTGCGGAGAACGCGCACGCCACACCCTTTCTCATTACCGAGATGGCAAGTGAGAAACAAGGGGATGCTGGAGCCCTCTCCTTTCCAACGGCCCCTTTTGGAGCACGCTGGTTTTCGGACGCCAACTTCGCTACAGGTTTTGCATGATGTTGCTCACACTTAACAATTGGACAAGCGAATAATATGGCCCGATTGATGACCTCGTTGAAGGATGTCCTTTCCGCCGCACTTCTGTTTGCAGTCCTTGCGCTTTCGCCGATCGAGGCTTTTTCCCAGGCAACCAAAACGGGCGCCAGCGGATTGCCGGTTCCCCGTTTCGTCAGTCTGAAGTCGGATCGCGTCAATGTTCGCATTGGCCCGTCTAGAGACCACGACGTTGCCTGGACCTTTGTTCAGGCCGGTCTGCCAGTCGAGATCATTCAGGAGTTCGAGAACTGGCGGCGCATACGTGATTGGGAAGGCAAGGAAGGTTGGGTATTCCATTCCCTGCTTTCAGGCCGCAGGACTGCTCTCGTAACGCCCTGGGATGATGCGGTTCAAACTCCGCTGAGGGCACGCTCCAAGTCGGATGGTCAAATGGTGGCCGAGCTTGAGGCGAATGTCCTGGCCACGGTTGATGAATGCGCCGGTGGCTGGTGTCGCGTTCATGGCGAGGGGTATGACGGCTGGATCGATCAGACGCGCCTTTTTGGCGTTTATCCGGATGAACTGATCGACTGATCGGTCATCTGATGATCTCTGGAATGAAAAAGGGCGGCCTACAAGGCCGCCCTTTTTGTTTTGCAAGAATGCCCGAACTCTAGTCGGCCTTGGCTTCCTGTTCTTTCAGCTCTTCCAGACGCGGCATCGACATGATGTTGTAGCCGCTGTCGACAAAGTGAATTTCGCCCGTCACACCGCCGGACAGATCAGACAGGAGGTAGAGGCCAGTGCCCCCGATTTCCTCAAGCGAAACCGTCCGATGCAGTGGCGCGTTGCGCTTTTGATAGTTGAACATCAGCCGGGCATCGGAAACACCGGAGCCTGCCAACGTGCGAACCGGACCCGCAGAGATTGCGTTCACGCGGATATCCTGCCCACCGTAATCGGCTGCCAGGTAGCGCACGGAGGATTCCAGAGCCGCCTTGGCGACACCCATGACATTGTAGTTCGGCATCACCTTGGTGGAGCCGCCATAAGTCAGGGTGATGATGGAACCGCCATTTGGCATCAGCTCGGCAGCGCGCTTGGTGATTTCCGTGAAGGAGAAGCAGGAGATCACCATGGTCCGGGAGAAATTATCCCGCGTGGTGTCTGCATATTTGCCTTTCAGCTCGCTCTTGTCGGAAAAGCCGATGGCATGCACCAGGAAGTCGATGGTGCCCCACTCTTCCTTCAGCTTTGCGAAAACCGCATCCACGCTGTCGATGTCTTCCACATCGCACGGCAGAAGCAGGTTGGAACCAACAGAGTCGGCCAGCGGCTTGGTGCGGCGGCCAAAGGCCTCACCCTGATAGGTGAACGCAAGTTCGGCTCCGTGATCGGCGAGTGTTTTGGCAATGCCCCAGGCTATGGAGTGGTCGTTGGCCACACCCATAACCAGGCCGCGTTTGCCTTTCATGATGTCAGACATTTTTAGAGCCCTCAGCCGTGGAAGCGCGACATGGCGAGCGACGCATTGGTGCCGCCGAAGCCGAAGCTGTTGGATAGAACCGTATCAAGACCAGCATCGTCGACGCGCTTGGTGACGATCTCACCTTCCTTCAACTCGGGATCAAGTTCGGTGATGTTTGCTGATGCCGTGATGAAGTCATTTTCCAGCATCAACAGGCAGTAGATGGCTTCCTGAACACCTGTCGCGCCCAGGCTATGGCCGGTCAGTGATTTGGTCGAGGACACCGGAGGCTGTTTTTCGCCGAAAACGCGGCGGATGGCCTGGATCTCGCCGATGTCGCCAACGGGCGTGGACGTGCCGTGGGAGTTGATGTAGTCGACCTTGCGATCGCCGAGGGTGGATGTTGCAATACGCATGCAGCGCTCGCCACCTTCACCGGATGGCGCAACCATATCGTAGCCGTCAGAGTTGGCAGCGTAGCCGGTCACTTCCGCATAGATTTTCGCGCCGCGTGCCTTGGCATGTTCCAGTTCTTCAAGAACCACAACCCCGCCACCGCCAGCGATGACGAAACCGTCGCGGGTTGCGTCATAGGCGCGGGAGGCCGTTTCGGGCGTATCGTTGTACTTGGAAGACATCGCGCCCATGGCGTCGAACAGACAGGACAATGTCCAGTCCAGTTCCTCGCCACCACCGGCGAACATGACGTCCTGCTTGCCGAACTGGATCTGTTCGGTTGCGGCGCCAATGCAGTGCGCCGACGTCGAACAGGCCGACGTGATGGAATAGTTGATGCCCTTGATTTTGAATGGGGTCGCGAGGCATGCCGAATTGGTGGAGCTCATGCCGCGGGTCACCATGAACGGGCCCATACGCTTGGGAGCGCCCTTTTCGATGACGATCTTGTGGGCCTGGAAGAGGTTCTTCGTCGACGGACCACCTGACCCCATGATCAGACCCGTCCGTTCATTCGAGACGTCGGTGTCTTCAAGACCGCTGTCGGCGATCGCCTGTTCCATGGCAATGAAGTTGTAAGCCGCACCATCACCCATGAAGCGGAGGTTCCGCTTGTCAACGAGCGACGGAATGTCAATGTTCGGCATGCCCTGGACCTGACTGCGGAAGCCGTGTTCTGCGTAGTCTGGTGCAAAACTGATGCCCGACTTGCCGTCGCGAAGGCTTGCAAGAACTTCCTGGGTGTTGTTGCCGATCGACGACACAATACCCATTCCGGTGACAACCACCCGCCTCATCGCGGTCTCCTATTCAGATTTCTTGTCCGCCGGTTCAGCGTGCACGGCCGTCCGGTCGGGTTTGTTTTCGTAAGGCAATCCGACACGCAAGGGCGCCGGATCGAATTGCGCACTGATAGCTAAGTCGTAAGGGTTTTTAGCCCTTGGCAAGACCGACGCGTAGATCGGTTGCCTTGTAGATGGGCTGTCCGTCGGCTTTCAGCCAGCCGTCGGCGATACCCAGAACAAGACGTCCCTTCATGATCCGCTTGAAGTCGATGCCATATTCGACTTTTTTGACTTCCGGCGTAACCATGCCTTTGAATTTCACTTCGCCGGTCGAGAGCGCCATTCCTTTTCCTTCAAGGCCGAGCCAGCCAAGGAAAAAGCCGGTGAGCTGCCACATGGCATCGAGGCCCAGGCAGCCCGGCATCACAGGGTTGCCCTGGAAGTGGCATGGAAAGAACCAGAGATCCGGTTTGATATCGAATTCCGCGCGAATGAAGCCCTTGTCGAATTCACCGCCGGTTTCGGAAATTTCCGTGATCCGGTCGAACATCAACATGGGCGGCAGCGGCAGCTGTGCGTTGCCGGGTCCAAATAGCTCGCCACGTGCGCAAGCAAGAAGGTCTTCGTATTCGTAGCTGGATCGCCGCTCGGTCATTCGAGGTCCGTTGTTATCTCTCGCACCCGGTTTCGCTCGAACGGCTCACCGGATGGTGGTTTTGATCGAATTGTTAGGGCGCCTTCCTAACACAGGGGAAACCGGTCCGAAAGATCACCCGTCTCGTAACTTTAAGCCAAAATACGCTGTTTGAAGGGGCGGCAGCCGCAATTCTCTCAATGATGAGCTCGACGATAGACGAAATGAGGTTGAGGAAAAACTTGCATCTATGAGGCAAGAAATGCCAATTATAGGCTGAATATCCCGGTTGATTGCCAATTTACATTGCGCACACTACGTTCAGGTAGGGTGCTGCAAAAGGCAAAAGACCTCGGAAACAAGATCTGGGAATGACCGACACGATGCAAACACATCATGCCGAACACAAAGTGACTGACATCCTCCGGAGCGCAGGTTTGCGCCCAACGAGGCAGCGCGTCTCACTCGCCGAGATTCTTTATTCCAAGGGCGACCGGCATATTTCAGCTGAATTGCTGCATGAAGAAGCCGTTGAAGCGGATGTTCCCGTGTCACTGGCTACGGTCTACAATACTCTTCATCAGTTCACGGAAGCTGGTCTTTTGCGAGAAGTCGCGATTGATGGCAACAAGACCTACTTCGACACGAATGTCTCGGATCACCATCACTTTTTCATCGAAGGTGAGAACAAGGTTATCGATATTCCAGGTGACGGCGTCGGCATCGGCCGTATCCCGCAGGCGCCGGACGGAATGGAAGTCGTTCGCGTCGATGTGATCGTCCGGGTCCGTCAGAAAGACTAGGACTTGCCGCATCCGGCTCACCGCACGTCTAATTGAGCGCAGCTTTCCAGCAATAGATATCAACGAGCTCGTCCGTTCCCGGAAACACCATGTCGTGGGATCGCGAAAATCCGAGTTTTTGCAGCAATTTGATGGATCGGCTGTTGTCGGGCGTGACGATGGCGATAAGCTGCGCCAACCCGAGCATGCGTTCTGCATGGTCGCTCACTGCATGGGCCGCTTCCCGGGCAAAACCGGATCCGCCGTGTTCTGCGAGAAAGGCATAGCCGAGATCCGGACCATCAAACCCCTCGCGCTCCACAAGCCCGCATATGCCGAGCGGCTCGCCATCGCTCATCCTGGTCACCAACCAGAGCCCGAAACCATTGCTTCGATAGCTCTGTATCAGCTTCTCGCGGATATAAGCAGCAGCTCTCGCAAGGTCCGAGATCTGCTTGTCACCGATGTAGCGATGATAGCCCGGCTCGTTCATCAGCTTCAGAAAGAACCCGGCGTCAGCCTCATTCGCCTCACGAAACGTCAGGCGTTGCGTTGCTTCCGGGACATTCATTCAGCATCCAGACGGGTTTTGCCGGCGGCAACAAGTGCAGCTGTGCGCAGCGCGATTTCCGGAATGGCGTCAAACATCTCCTTCTCCGGACTCTTGCAGAGATCATAGATGAGACAGCGTTTGCATTCCGGCTTGCGCGCCTTGCAGATGTAGCGGCCGTGAAGGATCAGCCAATGGTGCGCGTGAAGGCTGAATTCCGGTGGTATGATCCGCTCCATGGCCTTTTCGACATCCAGCGGCGTCTTTCCCGGGGCAATTCCAATTCGGTTGCCGAGCCTGAACAGATGTGTGTCGACCGCAATGGTCGGTTGGCCGAAGAAGATGTTGAGCACCACATTTGCCGTCTTGCGTCCAACGCCAGGCAGTTTCTCCAGGTCTTCACGGTCATCGGGCACTTCGCCGTCGTGATCACGGAGCAGCTGCTGCGAAAGGAGAATGACGTTCTTCGCCTTGGTTTTGTAAAGGCCGATCGTGCGAATTTCTTCGCGAACCTTGTCCTCGCCAAGAGCGACCATCTTTTCCGGAGTGTCGGCAATCTGAAACAGATGCTTCGTTGCGCGGTTGACGCCAACATCCGTTGCCTGCGCAGACAAAACCACGGCCACAAGCAATGTGTAGGCGTTCACATAGTCCAGTTCGCCTTCTGGCTCGGGGTTATCCGCATGAAATCGTTGAAAGATCGCATAGGTCTCAGCCTTGGTATAGCGAGACCGTTTCAAGACCTTGCCCGGATTGTCGACGGACGGTGCTTTCCGTCTCGGCGCGGTCTTCTTCTTTGTCGCAGTCGTTGAAGACGTGGCGCGACGCTTTGGGATCTTTGAATCTGCCATGTCCACTCTATAATCTTTCTTCATGACAGCCGACAATCCGAAACCCGAGCCCGAAAACGATACTCACCGCGGAGAAGAACCATTCTTCTCGGCAGTGCTGACGCCCTATCGCTCATTTAGCCCGCGCGGCTTCATGGTTTTCATGTTGTGTGTGGGTGCAGTGAGTTTCATCTCCGGAGTTGCTTTCCTGGCAATCGGTGCTTGGCCGGTCTTCGGATTTTTCGGCCTGGATGTCTTGCTCATCTGGCTGGCGTTCAGACTGAATTATGCGTCGGCCAAGACCTATGAGGAAGTTGCAGTCTCGGCGCATGAAATTGTCGTGCGAAAGGTTGGACCCGGAAAACGTCATCAGGAGTTTCGCTTCAATCCCTTTTGGGTGCGCATGTCGATGACCCGCCTAGAGGATGAAGGCGTCACGCGGTTGTCCTTGAGTTCAAGAGGCGAACACATCGACATCGGAAATTTCCTGAACCCTGAAGATCGCACCACTTTTGCTGGCGCCATGGCCAACGCTCTTGCCACCGCCAAGGCAGGCGGCGTCTGAGCCGCACAGAGGGTCCATTGTAGTGCGCTTTCTATTTGAGCACGCATAGCGAGCAGGCTTGCTGTAACTTGTTGCCACCTTTCATGTCCGCGTGCCGCAAAGGCTGCGCGATGTAACAAGAGGCTTCCAGCAATGCCCGAGTTCCGACTTCCTCTTTCTGGTGACGTTACCCAGGCCATCAATCCCTGGTTTGACATGTTCAAGGCCTTTGGCAGTCAGTTCGGGCTGATCAACATCAATCTCGGCAGGTCGCCGGCACCTGAGATCGAACAGAAGGTCCTTCAGGAAGTCGGCAGTTACGGGCGTCAGCTCGGCCGCATGGGCGATGCTCTGAATGTCCTCATCGAAAAACTTGAGCCCAAACTTGGCGACCTTAGCAAGGAGGAGCGTCTTGCGCTTGACGCCTTCCGGGTGATGCAGGCGGAAATTGATCAGATCAAATCCGATCATCGGCTTTCTTGATAGTCGTCAGGAAACGCGTCGCCCCGTCCTTTTTGTCAGGATCAGGACCACGAAGGCTAGGGCGCCGACGCCGCCGGCCGCGTAGACGACCATCTGAAAATTGAAGACATCGGCGATGAAGCCCATCGATACGCCGCCGATCATTCCACCGAGGAACAGGCTGTTCATGTAGATTGCGGTCGCCTTGCCGGGCTCTTCAGGAATGAAGCTTTGGACGTAGGTGATGGCGATGCCGGCAAAGAGGCCGTAGTACAGCCCTTCCAGGGCAGCATAGGCAGCTGCCTCCACCACTGTCGTGACCTGGGCCATTAATCCGAACGCAAAAACGCCAAGAAGAGCGGCGACCAGGAGGACTTGCCGCGCGCCAAAACGTTCCGCAAGCCGGACGGCCGCGAAAATCACCAGGATCTCGACAAAGCATTTGATCGAAAGCGCCATGCCCGGCGTAAAGCCCGGCAGGCCTGCTTCCTTGATGAAGAAGAGCGGGGCCGCGGTGGTGAAGAGAACGTTGGCCAGTGCAAACATGGTGCAGGAGAGAGCTGCCAGCAAAAGCGCCCAATCCATGCGCTTGGCGGGCTCATCCTTGCGGGTCTTGGGCGGCGCGGTGAAACCGCCCGGCACCAGAAAATACCAGCTTGCCAGCCAGACAAGGCCAAGGGCGGCCGATAGAAAATAGGTTTTTTGAAAACCGATCTCGGCGATCAGGACGAAGGTCAGCGCCGGCCCGATCATCCACGCGAGCGAAACGCCCATACGCAGCAATGCGTTGAAGCGGCCTGCGTCGATGTCATGGGCGTTTGCATATAGCCGACCGAAGGTGAAGGTTGTCGCTGTCGCGCCATTGGCAATCGCCATCATCGGCGCACCAGCCAAAACGAGAACTTCAAAACGCGGGCCGCTGGCCAGCAGACCGGCAAAGAGCACGTAGCAACCGACGGACAGGCCAAGCAGCTTTCGAACCGGCACGGACCCGTCGAGCAACCGTCCAAACCGGCGGTTCACCAACATGGTAAGCGGCGTCACCAGGCCAGTGTAGAGGCCGATTTTCCAAGGCGGCTGTTGCAGGCCCTCGACAATGAAATAGCCCATGGCCGGCACAAGCGATGCGGTGCAGGTTGAGCCGAGGACAAGAAGAAACACGATATGGAGGCCCTGCTTGGGCAGGACAGGCAAGGCAATCATGTTTCAATCCGATTGGTGCTGCGCGAGAATGAACGCAGATAAGGAAGAGCGTCTGAAGCCTATGCGTTTAGGCGATTTCTGTCACGCCTTGATGAAGCCAAATCAGATCTGATCCCGGTTGGAGCGCGCCGCCTTGAGCCGGTAAAGCGCTTCCAGTGCCTCGCGCGGTGTCATGTCGTCCGGGTCAATTGTATCAAGTTCTTGAGCAAGAAGATCAGGCTCGCCAGGGTCCGTAGCGGCGCTGGGCGTCGGTGCCAGCGCCGCGAAGAGCGGCAATTCGTCGATCAGGGATTCTGCCGGTGACCGCCGGTCCTGCTCTTCAAGCTGGCTGAGAACCGCTTTCGACCGTTCGATAACGCTGGACGGAAGACCTGCAAGTTTCGCAACCTGAATGCCATAGGAGCGATCCGCGGCACCGGGCACGATTTCGTGCAGAAAGACCACCTCGCCTTTCCACTCCTTCACCTGCACGGTGGCGTTGGACAGCCGGTCGAGCTTTTGCGAGAGCGCGGTCAGCTCATGGTAGTGCGTTGCGAACAACGCCCGCGACTTGTTGATCTCATGCAGGTGTTCAATCGTTGCCCAGGCGATCGACAGGCCATCAAAGGTCGCTGTACCGCGACCGATTTCATCCAGGATTACCAGTGAGCGGTCGCCGGATTGATTGAGGATCGCGGCCGTTTCGACCATTTCGACCATGAAGGTCGACCGGCCGCGTGCGAGATCATCGGCTGCGCCCACACGTGAGAACAACCGGTCGACAACGCCGATATGGGCTGATGCTGCTGGAACGAAGGATCCCATTTGCGCAAGAACGGCAATCAGTGCGTTCTGGCGCAGGAAGGTCGATTTACCGGCCATGTTGGGACCGGTGATCAGCCAGATGCGGCCCGTCTGTTCTTCTCCCTCGGGCCCAAGATCAGCGTCGTTTGCAACAAAGCTCTCACTGCCGGATGTCCTGAGCGCGCGTTCCACCACCGGGTGGCGGCCACTGATGATGTTGAAGGCGCGGCTGTCATCGACCTGGGGCCGGATATAGCTGTCTTCCTGTGCCAATTTCGCGAGCGCTGCGGAGACATCCAGAATGCTGAGGCCCTGCGCGGCGGCCTTGATAGCATCGCCGGCCGAGACGATTTCGCCTGCCAGGCGCTCGAAGATCTCGGTCTCGATCGCAAAGGCCCGTTCCCCGGCACTAGCGATCTTGGATTCCAGATCCGCGAGTTCCGTGGTCGTGAACCGCATCGCGCCCGCCATGGACTGGCGATGGATGAAACGCGCCGGGTCGGAGGTCAGCTTTTCCGACTGTGCGGTTGGCGCTTCGATGAACCAGCCAAGAACGTTGTTGTGCTTGATCTTCAGGGAGCGAATTCCGAGCTCTTCGGAATAGTCCGCCTGAAGCCGGGCGATGACCTTTCGCGATTCATCCCGAAGGGATCTGAGCTCGTCGAGATCGGAATTGTAGCCGGAGGCAACAAACCCGCCATCTCGCTTCAGCAATGGCGGATCTTCCTTGATCGCGGTGACCAGCTCTTCGCCCAGCGTGTGAGGCGCTGCATCAAGGCTTGCTCGGGCGGCCGCGACTTCTGCAGGAATGGTCGCGGAAACACTTCCGGTTTGATCCAGAACCGCTCGGGCGGCGGTAAGGCCTTGTGCGATAGAAAGAATATCCCGTGGGCCGCCACGTTGCAGGGCAATCCGGGACAGGGCGCGGGCCATGTCCGGCGCACCTTTCAGCGTCTGCCGCAGGCCTTCGCGCATCATTTCATTTTCAAGGAAGAACTCGACCGCGTCGTGACGGCGCGAGATTTCATCCGGATTGATCAGGGGGCCGGCGAGCCGGCTTGCAAGCAGCCGCGAACCACCGCCGGTGACCGTCCGGTCAATGGTTGCCAGCAGACTGCCCTGTTTTTCTCCGCCAAGGGTTCTGGTCAGCTCCAGGTTTGCCCGCGTCGCCGGATCGATCAGCATGCGCCCGGCGCCGGCCTCGCGCGTGGGCGGATCCAGTGGCGGTCGTTCGCCCAGTTGGGTCTTTTCAATATAGGCAAGAATGCCGGCCGCTGCGGACAGCTCTGCGCGGGAGAAGGTGCCAAAGCCGTCGAGCGTCTTGACGCCGAAGTAGTGAGCCAGGCGATCTGCGGCGGTCGAACTGTCGAAGAAGGCACGCGGCACGGGCGACAGGGCACCGCCCAGCTGTTCTGCGGTTTGCCGAAGATCAGCCTCCTGCAAGAGAGTGTCAGGCAGGATCAACTCACGCGGGGAAATCTGGGCGAGATCCGCCGCAAGCCGCTGGTCGTCCGTCTCGGCGACCTGAAACGACCCCGTCGACATGTCGATCCATGCCAGGCCATAAACGCTGTCGCCTGCGAGCGACCCGCCGCGCAACCTCGTCATGGCGGACAGGAAGTTGTTTGCGCTGGAATCGAGCAGCCGCTCTTCTGTCAGCGTTCCCGGCGTCACCAGCCGCACGACATCCCGGCGCACCACCGATTTGGAGCCGCGTTTTTTCGCTTCAGCCGGATCTTCAGTCTGCTCGCACACGGAAACCCGATGGCCGAGTGAAATCAGCTTTTGCAGATAATCATCAGCCGCATGGACCGGGACTCCGCACATGGGAATGTCTTCGCCAAGGTGCTTGCCGCGCTTCGTCAGGGTGATGCCCAGCGCCCGGGCAGCAACTTCGGCATCGTCGAAAAACAGCTCGTAGAAATCTCCCATCCGGTAGAACAGGAGGCTGTCCGGATTGGCCGTCTTGATCTCGATGAACTGGGCCATCATCGGGGTGACGCGGGCTTCCGCCTGCGGCGCTTTGAGAGACTGGTTTTCTGACATGAGGCGAAAGTAGCAAACCCTTTTCGTGCTTTCACAAATGCTATGCCCGATCTCGCCTTGAGTGGGCAATTTTCAGGGGATAAGGTCTTGCCCACGACCGCGCAAGAAGGCCGAAAAAGGAAACGCCGAAACCATGTCCGCCAACGACAAGACCTCCAAAACGTCCGTCAGCTTCACCGACCAGGAAGCGCTTCAGTTCCATCAGGAAGGCAGGCCGGGAAAGCTCGAAGTCACGCCAACCAAACCGATGGCGACCCAGCGGGATTTGTCACTGGCTTATTCGCCCGGCGTAGCGGTTCCGGTTCGCGCTATTGCTGATGATCCCAGTCGCGCCTTCGACTACACGACGCGCGGCAATCTGGTCGCCGTTATTTCCAACGGCACTGCGATCCTGGGCATGGGCAACCTGGGGGCTCTTGCATCCAAGCCGGTCATGGAGGGCAAGGCGGTCCTCTTCAAGCGCTTCGCCGACGTGGACTCCATCGATCTGGAAGTCGACACGGAAGAGGTCGAGGAGTTCATCAATTCCGTCCGGTACCTCGGGCCCTCCTTTGGCGGCATTAACCTGGAAGACATCAAGGCGCCCGACTGTTTCATCATCGAGCAGCGCCTGCGCGAGTTGATGGACATTCCGGTTTTTCATGACGATCAGCACGGCACGGCAATCATTGCCGCAGCTGGCATGATCAATGCCCTTCACCTGACGGGCCGGGACATGAAAACCGTAAAGGTCGTTTGCAATGGCGCGGGCGCAGCCGGCATTGCCTGCATCGAGTTGATCAAGGCCATGGGCGTGCCCCACGAGAATGTCATCCTCTGCGACACGAAAGGCGTCATTTACAAAGGCCGCGCGGAAGGCATGAACCAGTGGAAGTCAGCCCACGCGGTCGAGTCCGAGGCACGCTCACTCTATGACGCCCTGAAAGGGGCTGATGTTTTCCTCGGCGTGTCGGTCAAGGGCGCGTTGACCCACGACATGCTGCGCGCAATGGCTCCGAACCCGATCATTTTCGCCATGGCCAACCCGGATCCGGAAATCACACCGGAAGAGGCAGCGGAAGTGCGCGACGACGCCATCGTGGCAACGGGCCGGTCGGATTATCCGAACCAGGTCAACAATGTTCTTGGCTTTCCTTACATCTTCCGGGGCGCGCTGGATGTGCAGGCGACGACCATCAATGATGAAATGAAGGTGGCTTGTGCCCACGCACTGGCGGAGCTTGCCCGTGAGGAAGTGCCCGATGAGGTCGCCGCAGCCTACCGCGGAAATCGACCGAAGTTCGGACCGGAATACATCATTCCCGTTCCCTTCGATCCGCGTCTGATCTCGTCCATCCCGCCGGCTGTCGCTCAGGCGGCGATGGACTCAGGGGTCGCCCGCCGCCCGATCGTCGACATGGAAGTCTACAAGCAGCAGCTTTCTGCCCGCCGTGACCCGGTCGCTGGAACACTGCAGCGGATCTTCTCCAAGGTCCGACAGATGCCAAAGCGTGTCGTCTTCGCCGAGGGCGAGGAGGAGCCGGTCATCCGGGCAGCGGTCAGCTTCGTCAACCAGGGACTCGGCCAAGCCATCCTGATCGGCCGCGAGGACGAGGTTAAATCCGTTGCCCTTGCCGCAGGCGTTGACATTAACCGGCCCGGCATCGTCATTCAGAATGCACGTCTTTCAAACCGCAACAGCGATTATGCTCAGTTCCTGTTCGGCCGCCTGCAGCGCAAGGGCTACCTCCTCCGCGACTGCCAGCGCATGGTCAACAACGATCGCAACTACTGGGGTGCGATCATGGTCGCGCGTGGTGATGCAGATGCAATGGTGACAGGCCTGACACGTAACTACTCAGTTGCTTTGGACACGGTCCGTTCCTGCATTGACACCAAGCCGGGTCACCGTGTGATTGGTGTTTCTCTGGCTATTGCCCGTGGTCGCACTGTCCTGATTGCCGACACGGCCGTCATCGACATGCCGACATCGGAAGAACTGGCTGATATCGCCGAAGAAGCAGCACATGTCGCGCGCAAGCTTGGCTACGAGCCGCGGGTTGCCATGCTGGCCTATTCCACGTTTGGGCATCCAAAAGGCGAGCGGTCGGAGAAGGTTCAGGAAGCTGTGAAGATACTCGACCGCCGCCGGGTCGACTTCGAGTACGATGGTGAGATGGCAGCCGACATTGCCCTGAACATGGACAAGATGGCCTCTTACCCGTTCTGCCGTCTGACCGGTCCGGCCAATGTTCTGGTCATGCCAGCATTCCACTCAGCTTCGATCTCCACAAAGATGCTGCAGGAACTTGGTGGGTCTACGGTCATCGGCCCGCTTCTGGTCGGTCTAGACAAACCGGTTCAGATCGTGCCGATGGGAGCCAAGGACAGCGATATCGTCAACATGGCTGCCATTGCTGCGTTCAATGTGACCTGAAGGCCCTGAATCGGTAGGCACCAAAGAGGTTTCGGGGGCCTATGTGTCCCCGTGCGTTGGTGCTAGAAAGACTTCATGACTAATCTGATCATCAAAGTTTGCGGTCTATCGACCGAAGAAACCATGCAGGCGGCTCTGGATGCTGGCGCTGACATGATAGGGCTTGTCTTCTTTCCCAAGAGCCCGCGTCACGTCTCGCTGTCGCAGGCCTGCAAGTTGGCGGACATGGCGCGTGGCAAGGCAGAGATTGTCGCCCTGACGGTCGACATGAGCCTGGACGGACTGTCGCGGATCAACGAGTTGGTGTCGCCCGATTGGTTTCAGTTTCACGGCTCCGAAACGCCGGAATCCTGTGCCGCCGCAAAGGTCATGTACAAGAAAAAGGTCATGAAGGCGGTTCCGATATCCGAGGCCGCTGACCTTGAACAGGCGCAGTTCTACTCTATCGTTGCTGACATGATCCTTTTTGACGCCAAACCGCCTCAAGGGTCTGATGTACCGGGCGGCAACGGCGTTTCCTACGACTGGTCTCTGCTCAAAGACCTTGACCTGTCCAAGCCCTTCATGCTTTCGGGGGGACTTGATCCGTCAAACGTTGCTGATGCAATTGCCCAAAGTGGTGTGAAGGCGATCGACGCATCCTCCGGCATGGAGCGGGAGCGAGGCGTCAAGGATGTAGAACTTATTCGCGCATTCGTGGCAGCCGCCCGAGGCGCAAACGTGGCAGGGGAGTAACTTGCGTTGACCACGATGGCGAACAGCATGCGGTCCGGACCGGACGAGCGCGGCCATTTCGGGATTTTTGGTGGTCGCTATGTCGCCGAAACCCTGATGCCGCTGATCCTGGACCTTGAAAAGGCCTATGACGCTGCGAAGAACGACCCGGCTTTTGCCGAGGAAGTGACCGAGCTCAACACGCATTATACGGGACGGCCATCGCCGCTGTATTTTGCCGAACGGCTGACGGAGCACCTCGGCGGCGCGAAGATTTATTTCAAGCGTGACGAGCTGAATCACACTGGATCTCACAAGATCAACAACTGCCTCGGTCAGATTCTTCTGGCCAAGCGCATGGGCAAGACGCGGATCATCGCGGAAACCGGCGCTGGGCAGCATGGGGTGGCGACCGCCACCGTTTGCGCCCGCTTTGGTTTGCCTTGCGTTGTCTATATGGGTGCGACGGATGTGGAGCGGCAAAAGCCGAACGTCTTCCGCATGAAGCTTCTAGGTGCCGAAATCGTCCCGGTCACGGCAGGGGCCGGGACGCTCAAGGACGCCATGAACGAAGCGCTTCGCGATTGGGTCACCAATGTTGATGATACCTATTACCTGATCGGAACCGCGGCGGGCCCGCATCCCTATCCGGAAATGGTCCGTGACTTTCAGGCTGTGATTGGTCAGGAAACACGCGAGCAGATGATGGCAGCCGAAGGCCGTTTGCCCGACGCCCTGGTTGCGGCTGTTGGCGGCGGCTCGAATGCAATCGGCCTGTTCCATCCGTTCCTCGATGATCCAGGCGTCAAGCTCTATGGTGTCGAAGCAGGTGGTCGCGGTCTTGAAGGCGAGGAGCACTGCGCCTCCCTGACCGCAGGAAAGCCGGGAGTTCTTCACGGAAACCGGACATTCCTGCTTCAGGACGATGATGGCCAGATCCTCGAAGGTCATTCGATCTCGGCAGGCCTCGATTATCCCGGCATTGGCCCTGAGCACTCCTGGCTCAAGGACACCGGCCGCGTCTCTTATGTTCCGGCGATGGACGATGAGGCTCTTGAGGCATTCCAGCTTCTGACCAAGGTCGAAGGGATCATTCCTGCTCTCGAACCGGCTCATGCACTGGCCCATGTCACCAAGCTGGCGCCCACCATGGACAAGGATCAGATCATCGTCATGAACCTCTGTGGTCGCGGCGACAAGGATGTCTTCGCGGTCGGTGAAATGCTGGGCTTTGATCTCTAGGCTCAGAAAAATATGGATAAAACAAAGCCGCCGGCAGATTTGCCGGCGGCTTTTGTGTTTTCAGGCGGTGCTTGCGTCAGCGGCCACCCATTCCCACTGCAGCGATGCGGGCAATGAGAAAGGCCTGTTGATCGCGCGCATCCATTTGCTCGGCCGATTGGCTGACCGGGACGTCCCGTTCAAAGAGGCTTTCAGCCGGCTTCCCGGTCGGGACGTAGGATTTGACCCGGTTCCAGAAAGTGGAGAGGCCATTATTGCCATCAGGTTTGGGGGCAAGAGCCATTGGTGTCTCCCTTGTTGTTGGTTTGCTATGGGCTACAGTGACCAACATAATGTGCACTGAGTGCACTGGCAATGGTCTAGCTCGCCTACCAGATATGCACAGTGTGCACGTCACCTGATTTGCCATTTCTCTCAGCAATGCTCGGCCGTGGTATTCCAAAAATGCATTGCTGCTGCGCGGTATGAGATATTGCATCGCAAAACAACAAGCGTATTGTTTAAGCAATTCTTGCTGGCGTCTGCCCTGGAGAAGGGTCCAGACCTGCCGGTTCAGCGCAAGCTTAAAAAGGTAGTCCAATGGCTCTTTCCATCGTTGCTTCCCCATTTGATGTCGTCTTTTCGGCTGCTTCTTCCGTCAAGCGTTCCTTTTTGACTTTTTCTGATATCTTTTACCGGGCTCTTGAGGCGAAAACGCTTTACGCCGAACTCGCTGATCTGAGCGATGAGCAACTCGCCGTTCGTGGTTTGAAGCGCGAAGAAATTTCCCAGGCGGTCTTTGCCAAGGTTTACGACGCCCGCTAAGCCGACTTTTTCGCGACTTCGAATCGCCAATGCGGATTGACATGAGGTAATCCTGCCCACTACATCCAAACGGAACTGAAATGCTGGTGGTTCCCGCGTTTCGAGCGTAGCAGGGTAGGAATAGCATGACGGAAACGCGTATCGATCGCCGCTTCAAGGCCTGTGCGGATGAAAACCGCCCGGCTCTGGTGACCTTCATCACGGCAGGCGATCCGGATCTTGAAACATCCAAAGCGGTTCTGAAAGCCATGCCGGCCGCAGGTGCCGATGTCATCGAGCTCGGCATGCCGTTTTCCGATCCGATGGCCGAAGGCGTTCCAGTCCAGCTGGCGACCCAACGCGCGCTCGCCGCTGGCCAGACCATGGACAAGACGCTCCAGATGGTGCGCGAATTCCGTGAAGATGATCCGGATACGCCGATCATCCTGATGGGCTACTACAATCCCATCTATATCCGCGATCCGAAGAAATTCGTTGTCGAGGCCAAGGACGCTGGAGTTGACGGGTTGATCATCGTCGACATTCCGCCCGAAGCTGACGATGAATTGTGTATTCCGGCGCTTGATGCAGGTTTGAACTTCATCCGTCTTGCCACGCCGACGACCGACGACAAGCGCCTTCCTGCGGTGCTCGCCAACACCTCCGGCTTTGTCTACTATGTGTCTGTGACCGGGATTACTGGAACAGGCGCGCTTGACGTGACCAATGTTTCAAACGCGGTTCAGCGCATCAAGGGTCATACTTCCCTGCCTGTCGCGGTCGGTTTTGGCGTGAAAACAGCCGAAGACGCAGAGGCTATCGGCAAAAACGCTGATGGTGTGGTCGTTGGTTCGGTGCTTGTAAATGCTATTCGTGACAGCCTTGATGATGCCGGAAAGGCAACCGATAAGACTGTTACTGCGGTTACGGACCTCGTCGCGTCGCTTGCTGGCGGCGCCGCCCGTGCGCGCAGCGTTTGAATTCCCGCAGTTTGGGCCCACGCGCCTGATCTGAGAGCAATTGTTTAAAAGAACGGACACGCCCGGTGAACTGGATCAACTCCCTCGTACGGCCCAAAATCCGCGATCTCCTGAAGAAGCGCGAAGTGCCGGAAAACCTCTGGATCAAGTGCCCGGAAACGGGCGAGATGGTGTTTCACCGCGATCTGGAAGCAAACTTGTGGGTCGTACCGGCCTCTGGTCACCACATGCGCATGCCGGCAAAGAAGCGTCTTGAGACGCTTTTCGACGCTGGCAACTATGAGGTGGTTGAAACACCTGACGTTCAGGCAGACCCGCTCAAATTCCGCGACACGAAAAAATATGTCGATCGTCTGAAGGAATACCGGGCCAAGACCGGCGAGAGCGATGCCGTGCATGTGGCGCAGGGCAAGGTCAATGGCGCGGATCTGACCGCAGCTGTTCAGGACTTCGCTTTCATGGGTGGTTCACTCGGCATGGCAGCCGGTGAGGCCATTCTGGCAGGCATGCAGGCGGCGGTGGCAAAGCACACACCCTTTGTTCTGTTCGCTGCCTCTGGCGGTGCGCGGATGCAGGAAGGCATTCTGTCGCTGATGCAGATGCCGCGGACAACTGTTGGCGTGCAGATGCTGCGGGAAGCAGGCCTTCCCTATATTGTCGTTCTGACCAATCCGACCACAGGCGGCGTGTCGGCTTCCTATGCGATGCTGGGTGATGTTCACATCGCTGAGCCGGGCGCGCAAATCGGCTTCGCGGGTCGCCGTGTTATCGAGCAGACGATCCGGGAAAAGCTGCCGGAAGGTTTCCAGAGCGCCGAATACCTGCTTGAGCACGGAATGGTCGACATGGTCGTCAATAGGCACGACCTGAAGGACACTATCGCGCGCATCTGTGGTATTCTCATGAAGCGTGAAGTCGAGGTTCCGTCCTTGCCGAGCCCGGAAGCGGCCGCATCTGAACCAACCGAAAAGCCGGTTGCGGAAGGTGCCGAAGCCTGACCTTTGCGAAACAGCCGGGTAAGTGTCGAAAAAGCGACGCTTACCCGGCACATTCTACTCAGGCTCTTGCCTGAAACACCAAGGCCGGACACACTCGGCTTCGACCCGCTGGGACCTGATCGGCGAGGACGTCTTGGATCAAATTACCGCTATACTTGATCGCCTTCTGGCTCTGCACCCGAAAGAGATTGACCTTTCTCTCGGGCGAATGAATCGTTTGCTTGAAGCCCTCGGATCGCCGGAAAAACGGCTGCCGCCGACAATCCATGTCGCAGGCACGAACGGCAAGGGGTCTGTCACGGCGACGCTGCGGGCAATGCTTGAGGCGGATGGCAAGCGTTGCCATGTTTATACGTCTCCGCATCTTGTGGCTTTCAACGAGCGAATTCGGCTTGGCGCAAACGGTGAATTCGTCTCCGATCCCGAGCTTTTCAAGGCGCTTTACGCCTGCGAAGAAGCCAATGCAGGAGAAGAGATTACCTTCTTCGAGATCACGACCGCTGCCGCGATCCTTTTGTTTGCGGAAAATCCGGCCGATGTGTTGTTGCTTGAGGTTGGTCTGGGGGGTCGTCTTGATGCAACCAACGTCATTGATGAGCCGCTTGCAACGGTGATTACGCCGATCTCCATGGACCATGAGAAGTTCCTGGGAGAGGCGCTGGCCGAAATCGCGGCGGAAAAGGCAGGCATCCTGAAGGCAGGCTGCCCGGTAGTGGTCGCCCCGCAGGACGACGAGGTGCTGGCCGTCATTGAACGCAAGGCTGCCCGTTTGAAGGCGCCGGTCTATCGGTTCGGCCAGGAGTTCAATTCTTATGCGGATCAGGGACGTATGGCCTTCCAGGACGAGGAAGGACTTTACGATCTGCCAATGCCTTCGCTCATCGGGGCACATCAGGTCATCAACGCGGGGATGGCAATCGCAACCCTGAAAGCTGCGGGTCTTTGGTCTGGCGAAAAAACCGCATCAGAGGGCCTCAAATCCATCAACTGGCCGGGTCGTTTGCAGCCGCTTGTCAATGGCGCCCTGGTGGACAAATGTCCCGAAGGAGCGGAAGTCTGGCTCGATGGCGGTCACAATCCGGGGGCTGGCGTTTCCATCGCCTCCTTCATGGGCGAGCAGGAAGAACGTAGCCCGAAGCCCCTTTACATGATCTGCGGTATGCTGACGACAAAGGACCCTGTCGGGTTCTTCCGGTCGTTTGAAGGGCTCGCACGTCACGTGGCGACGGTTCCGATCTCGACAACCACCACGGCCCGCGAGCCGCTGGAACTTGCAGATTTCGCGCGCCTGGCGGGCCTCGAAGCTTCTCCATTCTCGTCACTTGAAGATGCCATTGCCGACATTGTGAGCCGCGCGCAAAAAGACGGAGAGGCACCGCGTATATTAATTTGCGGGTCGCTCTATCTGACAGGGGAAGTTCTCGCCGCGAACAACATGCCGCCGCGCTAAAAGCGTGCTGTAGGAAATGCTGAAGGAGCGACCATGAAACGTGTCAAATCCGCCCTGACCTCGGCCTTCCTTGCCGGGTTTGCTTTTGCGGCGATCGCCGTTCCTTCCAGCGTCGCCTTTACCGATACGTATGAGACAGCACCGGAACAGGATCCTGGAGTTGTTCTGGAAGGCCAGGAGGTTGGTCCCGGTTATCTGGTCCTGTCACCGGTGCGCAGTGACGGCTATTTGCGCCTCTATGATGTCGAGACGGATTTGGGCATCGAGCATCTATCGGGCGACGGCCTGCTGGAATTGCGCTTGCATGAACTCAAGGTCTTGTCCGCAATGGAAAAACTTGAGTCCGACGCGAGCTTTCTAGATGGTTTGAAGAAGGCGGCCATGCGCCCGGCGGAGTTCGTGGAAAGCACGGTCTCAGATCCTGTCGGCACCGCCAAGAACACGATTTCCGGCGTTGGAAAGATGTTCGGGCGGCTCTCCAAGGGTGTCGAACAGGCAGTGTCAGGTGAGGCCGGATCACCCGCTGAGCTGGCCAAGTCCATTACCGGCCAAGCGCGCGCGCGCCGGGAACTGGCCGTGAAACTTGGTGTGGATCCCTATACAAAATACAAGCCGCTGTCTGACAAGCTGGATCAGGCGGCAAGCGTCTCGACAGCTGGCAGTCTGACCGTCAATGCTCTTCTGGCGCTTGTTCCGGGCGGGATGATTTCTCAGGTGGCGGGACGCGCCGAGTCCTTCCGGACATTGCTGGTCGACAGCACGCGCACAGAACTCGAACAGCGAACCGCAGACACTTTGCGCGAGGACGGTGTTTCGGACAACGTGATTGATCAGCTGCTCAAGAACCCGTTCTATACGCCGGCTGAACGTGCTGTGATTGCATATCATCTGCGGCAGTTTTCGATGGTTGACGGTCTCGATATCCTCGCGGTGAAGGCCGCCGCCGCCAGTGGGCGCGATGAGGCCTATTTCCAGCTGAGAAAGGTGGTTCTGACGCTGCACTACCACGAGACCATCGCAGGGCTGACCAGCATCCGGCAAGTGGCTGGCTATCCGATTGCAATCAGACGCGACGGTGCAGCCGCTTTGATCATGCCTCTGGACATGGTGGCCTGGACGGAAGCAACAGCGACTACCTTTGCGACCATGAATGAAGGTCTTTCAGATCTGCCGTTTCCGCCAACGGCCGTTGATTTCCTGATGACGGGAGATATCACCGACCTCGCGGCGGAGCGCATTGCATCGTTCGGATGGCAGATCACAGCGAACATGCCGATGCCGGCCGGCCCGATCCACTAGGATCCCAAGGCTGGCTAAAGAGCTTCCAGCACCGGGCCGTTGAGGCCGCATTCCCAGCCGAGGATGGCTTTTTTTCGGGTCAGGCCCCAATGGTAGCCGCAAAGTGTCCCGTTTTTGCCAAGCACCCTGTGACAGGGCACGACAAATGAAATCGGATTGCGGCCGACGGCCGTCCCGACCGCGCGGGAGGCTTTGGGATTGCCCAGTGTCCTGGCGATATCCGAGTAGGTTGTCGCGCGGCCCATCGGAATCTTGAGAAGCGTTTGCCAGACGCGGATTTCAAAGTCGGTGCCGATCAAAACAACATTCAGCGGCGTTTCACCATCCCACTCGCCCGGGTCGAAAACGCGGGACGCATAGGGTGCTGTCGCGCTTTTGTCTTCGATGAACCGGGCCGCCGGCCAACGCTCGCACATGTCCTCGAGCGCAGAGGTTTCTTCACCAGGGTCTGCAAAGGCAAGCCCTGCAAGGCCTTTGTCGGTGACCATCAGGAGAACCTGACCAAAGGGGCAAGGGTGAAAGCCGTAGAAAACGGTCAGGCCGGTGCCCCTGCCGCGGTAGGCGCCGGGTGTCATGGCCTCATGGGTTACGAAGAGGTCGTGGAGACGGCTCGACCCCGACAGGCCAACTTCATAGCTCGCGTCCAGAACACTGGCGGAATCGCGTAGCAAGGCCTTTGCGTAATCCAGTGTGATCGCTTGCAGAAATTGCTTTGGCGTCAGGCCGGCCCATCTCGAAAAGACACGTTGCAGCTGGATCGGCTGGAGTCCGGCTTCCTTTGCCAGTTGCTCCAGGCTCGGCTGTTCGCGCCAGCTGAGCGTAATGCGTTCCAGCGTCTGGCGGACGACGCGATAGTCGGCCTCGGCGTCGGGGCCGACTGATATCGGTGTGGCCTTGGGTGTCAGGCTGTTGGGATCAAGGGTCTTGGTCATGCGCTTGGTTCCGAAAACTGTCTGAAAAGGACCATAGTGCGAGCCAGGGGCGCTTCGCCACCCGATTTGCGAGAGCAGCGGTCATTGTGTCAGGTGCCGAAGCCCGACGCGGATGCTACGGGTCCTTTGCGGGTCGAAAGCAACAGGTTGGTCTCCGAGCCGGATATGCCCTCGATCAGGCGGATGCGATGGAGCACCTCATCGAAAGCGGTCAGGTCTCGCGTCGCGATTTCCAGCACAAGATCCCACTTGCCGTTGGTCGTGTGGATGGCACGCACCTCCGTCATGGCTGTAAGCGCGCGGGCGACAGGCTCCGTGTTGCGCCCGGCGATCTCGATCAATGTGACAGCACGGATGGGGAGATCGCGCCAGTCGTCGCGCAGCACGGCGGTATAGCCGAGGATTTCTCCGGAGGCCTGCAGCTTGTCCATGCGGGCGCGCACGGTGGCGCGGGAGACTTTCAGATCGTCGGCAAGATCGGAGACGGATCGCCGTCCGTCGGATCTCAGCGCCGAGATGAGTTGTAGATCCAGAGTGTCCATTGAGTTCATTTTGATCAATTGAAGATGTCAAAATGATAAATCGAACTACGAATTTGAGCAATCGTCTGGATTTACTCCGCCAGTCCTGCCTGTCACGCTTTCCCAATGACTATTGATCGAGCAATGAGGGTATGCAGCCGTGACGTTCGAAGACATCGTTCTTGTCGGAGCTCCAATCGAGGCAGGGGCAGGCCGACGCGGGTGCGTCATGGGTCCGGATGCCTTCCGCACCGCTGGCATATCTGAAGCTCTGATTGACCTGGGTCACCCGGTGCGCGATTTGGGCAATCTTGTACCCGAGGCCGTCGCGCATGTCAGCGCGCCGCTTGCACACCTCAAGGACTTCAATGACGTCGTCGCCTGGACGCGATCCTTGCATTCATGCGCGAAAAAACTGGCCAATGATCCGGTTTTTCCGATTTATCTCGGCGGCGATCATGCCTTGGCTGCTGGAACCGTGACGGGGCATGCCGCCGCCGCTGCTGATCAGCAACGGCCGCTTTTCGTTCTTTGGCTGGATGCTCATTCCGATTTCAACACGCTTGAAAGTACCAAGAGCGGCAATCTGCACGGGACCCCGCTTGCGTTCGCAGCGGGTCTGCCCGGTTTTGACGGGTTTCTCGGCGAACCTCTTGAACATCCAGTCGACCCGGGAAACATCGAGATTCTGGGTGTCAGATCCATCGATCCGGAAGAGCGCAAGCTTCTGGTGAAGTCCGGTGTTGGTGTCCGCGACATGCGCATGATCGACGAAAAGGGAATCGGTTCTATCCTGGCTCCGTTCCTGGAGCGCGTCGCAACTGAGGGAGGCCTTCTCCATGTCAGTCTGGACGTCGATTTTCTGGACCCGGATATTGCTCCTGCAGTCGGAACGACCGTTCCCGGTGGTGCGACCTTCCGTGAGGCCCATCTGGTGATGGAGATGCTTCACGACAGCGATCTCGTGACATCGCTCGATCTCGTCGAACTCAATCCGTTCCTTGATGACCGGGGGAGAACGGCCCGCCTGATGGTGGACCTTGTCGGTTCCTTGTTCGGCCGCCGCGTCTTCGATCGTCCCACACGTAGTTTCTGATCCCGTTTTTGACCTGGAGTTGTTGTCTCATGAGCATGAAGATCACCAATCTGGCCCCTTCCGAGCTTGCTTATGTTCCCTTCGTCAGCGTCGATGACATGATGAAGAATGTTGCCACAGTGGGTGTGGAGGAATTCATCAAGGGATTGGCCGAGTATATCGAAGCAGATTTTTTACGCTGGGAGAGCTTTGACAAAAAGCCGCGCATCCCTGCACACGCGCCAGAGGGCGTGATCGAGCTCATGCCGACCAGTGACGGCAAGACCTTCGGGTTTAAATACGTCAATGGCCATCCAGGCAACACTCGGGATGGATTGCAGACTGTGACCGGCTTCGGCGTCCTGTCGGATCTTGCGACCGGCTATCCGCTGCTCTTCACTGAAATGACCATTCTCACGGCCCTGCGCACGGCAGCAACGTCAGCGCTTGCAGCAAAACACCTTGCGCCAAAGGGCTCGACGACCATGGCCGTGATCGGCAATGGCGCGCAGTCTGACTTTCAGTGTCTGGGCTTCAAGGCGCAGGTCGGGATCACTGAGATCCGCGCTTATGATATTGATCCGGAAGCGAGCATGCGCCTCGCGCGCAATCTGGCTGGCTCCGGTCTCAATGTGACGATCTGCAAAACTCCGGAAGACGCTATTGAAGGTGCGGACATCATCACGACCGTCACGGCCGACAAGAAAAATGCGACGATCCTGACCGACAACATGGTCGGGCCGGGCGTGCACATCAATGCCGTGGGCGGAGATTGTCCAGGCAAGACGGAACTGCACAAGGATATTCTTCTGCGCTCGGACATCTTTGTCGAATTTCCAGAACAGACGCGCATCGAGGGCGAGCTTCAGCAACTTCCGGAAGACCATCAGGTCACCGAGTTGTGGCAGGTTTACTCCGGTAAAGCGCCTGGCAGGACGTCCGAACGCCAGATCACCCTATTTGACAGCGTCGGCTTTGCAGTCGAGGATTTTGCCGCCTTGAGGTTCGTTCACGACCTGCTGCCCAAGACCGGCCATTTCACCAAGCTGGACCTGCTGGCAGACCCGGATGACCCGCGCGATCTTTACGGCATGGTCCTGCGCTCCCAGTCTCAAGGGAATGGCGCTGCCGCCTGACGGCAGAGCATCTCGACCCGTCTTTGTGACCCGTGTATGGATAGGCCCGCTGATCGCGAGATTGGCGGGTTTTATTTGTAAGACGCCGGGGAGACAGGTGTGGACTGGTCCAAATTGCTTGATGAAGGGCTTCTGAGCCAACCGGAGTTCACAAAGCGCCCAAATCGGCCTTCGTATCTTCAGGATGCGGATCGGATTACCTTCTCGGCCCCTTTTCGGCGTCTGGCCAACAAGACACAGGTTCATCCGCTCTATGAGAACGACCACTTGCACCACCGGCTGATTCACAGTCTGGAGACCAGCAGTGTTGGGCGCTCGCTAGGTGTTGAGGTTGGCGAGTGGCTCGAGAGTGAAGGGCATATCCCTGAAGGTGAACGGCATGTGGTGTCCGGGATCGTTTCAGCAGCCTGCCTGGCGCATGATATCGGCAACCCGCCCTTCGGACACTCCGGTGAGGCGGCCATTGGCCAGTGGTTTGCGGCCAAGTTCACCACCAACGCACCGCTTTTCGCCGAATTGGATCCGGGCTTGCGGCATGAGTTCGAGGAATTCGAGGGCAACGCACAGGGTTTCCGGATCTTGACCCGGCTTGAGCTTTATCGAAATGCAGGCGGTATGCGCCTGTCGCGCGGGGTGCTTGGCGCTTTCACCAAATATCCGGTTACGGCTCGGACCCGAGCCAGTCTGCCCACATCCTACTGTGGCCTGAAGAAATTCGGCGTTTTTGAAAGTGAGTTTGACCAGTTCGAAGAGGTCGCCACTGCTGTCGGGTTGCCCGCGGAGACTGATGCGGATGGGGTCTGGTGGCGCCGTCACCCTCTGGTGTTCCTCGTCGAGGCCGCCGACGACATTTGCTACAATATTCTGGATCTCGAAGACGCCTTCACCTCAGGCGATTTCTCGGCCGAAACGGTAGTCGAGCATCTGGAGCCAATCACGGGCAAATTCAGCAAGGACCGGTCTCATATGACCGATTCCGACCGCATTGCCTACGCTCGGGCTCGCGGGATCGGCATCGCCATCAAGGCTTGTGTCAGTGCCTTCAAGGACAATTATCAGGCTATCATGAACGGCACTTTCTCTGATGCCTTGATCGATGTGTCCGATAAGGCCGAAGAGTTCAAGGCCATCAAGAAACTGGCACGGGAACGACTTTTTACGTCGCCGCGCAAGACTGAACTGGAAGTTCAAGGCCGCAACGTTGTGCATCGTGTTCTGGAAGGTGTTTCGGAAGTCTATGTGAAGCTTCACGCCGCCAATTGGCAGTCAGAGCATCTGGACTCCTACCATCGTCAGCTGATCAAGGCTGCCGGTATCGACATTCGCGATGTCGACAGCCCATATACCGCTCTGCATTCCCTGTCCGACTATGTTTCCGGAATGACGGATCGTTATGCGGTGAAGACCGCCCGCATGTTGTCAGGGATCTAAAGCGCTGCGTCGATTTCGGCGACAATAGCCTCGGCGGCGGCGCGGGGGTCCCGGGCACGCGAGATCGGTCGTCCGATGACCACATAGTCACTTCCCGCGCGAATGGCGTCACCCGGCGTCATGACCCGTTTCTGGTCGTCTGCACTGCTTCCGGCAGGGCGCACACCTGGTGTTACCATGACCATGCCTTTTCCAAGGATGGGCCGCATGGCCGCGGCCTCATGAGGCGAACAGACAATCCCCCCCATTCCAGCGGCTCTGGCATCTTCCGCACGTGTTCCGACAAGCTCAGCAACCCGGCCGCGGTAGCCGGCGTCGTGCAGGTCATCATCATCCATCGAGGTCAGAACCGTAACGCCGAGAAGACACAGATGATCGATGCTGTCTTCTTCCAACGCCTTGACGGCGGCCCGCATGGTCTTTGGATAGGCATGAATCGTCATGAACCGCACACCCATCTTGGCGACGTTGCGCACTGCCGAGAAGATTGTGTTGTCGATGTCGTGGAGTTTTACATCCAGGAAGATCTTGTGACCTTCATCCGCCAGCTGCCGCGCCAGGTCCAACCCGCCGGCAAACTGGAGTTCCATTCCGATCTTGTAGACGCCAACAACACCTTCGGTGGCTTTTATAAGCGTGCGGGCTTCCTCCACGGTTGGCACGTCGACCGGCAACATCAGCCGTTCACTAGCAGATTGTGGCTTGAAGGGGCTTGGAGTGGGCGTCATCAACATGGTCAGCATCCCAGGTTGCGCCAAAGGGGCGCGGGCGTTGAAACAGACTGGAAGAATATGCGGATTTTACTAGCATTGGCAGCACTGTTTCGCCAGCTACAATTTTAATCGTTCCGCCGCTGGGTCGCCGGGCTCGCGGTCGATTGAGTATCCGGCCTTTGGCAGCAATCGTTCAAGGCCTGATAAGTGTTTCAATAAGCGGGCTGGCCTGCTAAAACGGCGCCGTTTCGCCGGGAAACTTCCCGGCTGCCAAGGAAGGATCAGAGATGCGCACAGCGACGATCTCGCGTGACACCAAGGAAACCCGCATTTCCGTTGAAATCAACCTGGATGGAACAGGCGCCTATGACGTGGCGACTGGCGTCGGGTTTTTCGACCATATGCTGGAGCAACTTGCGCGACATTCGCTGATCGACATCACCGTGCGCGCCGAGGGCGACACTCATATCGACTTCCACCACACGGTCGAGGACACGGGCATTGCGCTCGGTCAGGCGATCCGTGAGGCGCTGGGCGACATGGCCGGCATCACCCGCTATGGCGACACGCACCTTGCCATGGACGAAGCGCTGACCCGGTGCGCGCTGGATGTGTCTGGCCGTCCGTTTCTGGTCTGGGACGTGACCTTCGACCGGGACAAGGTCGGGGACTTCGATACCGAGCTGTTTGAGGAGTTTTTCCGGGCCTTCACGATGAACGCCGGGATCACACTTCATATCGCCAACCTCTATGGGTCCAACTGCCATCATATCGCAGAGACCTGTTTCAAGGCGGTGGCACGGACACTGCGCAAGGCGGTGGAGATCGATCCGCGCCAGGCGGACCGGATTCCGACCACCAAGGGCCAGCTTGGCGGCTGAGGACGGACACACATTATGAGCACTTTTTATGTCATGGCGCCGCCGGATCTGAAGGATCCCGTCGCCAGTCCGCATGAGGCAGATCGGCTTGTCTTTGTCGCGGATGGGTTCTCTTGGGCTGCCTTTGTGATTTCGATTGTCTGGATTGTCTGGCACCGCATGTGGCTGGTTCTTCTCGGATATCTGACGGTCACGCTGGCGTTGGAAGTAACCGCCGCATTTGCTGGTGGCATAGCACCGGCGGTCGCGGCATTTGCTGTTGCCTTGCTGTTTGGTTTTGAAGCCAATGGGCTTCGCCGCTGGACGATGGAGCGCTCCGGCTGGAGGCTTCTCGGTCTCGCCTGTGGGGCGGACCAGACAGAGGCCGAGTTGCGTTTCTTCCAGTCGCTTCAGTCCAAATCCGCCGGCTCTTCGCCGGCAAGCCAGCCCCCTGCCCCGATTGTGCGGCCGTCCCGCGTGATCCCGAAAATTGGGACGGAAACCGTTGTCGGTCTGACTTTGGGACAGGAGGCGAGCCGATGAGCATCGCCATTATCGACTACGGATCGGGCAACCTGCGCTCCGCGGCCAAGGCATTTGAACGCGCCGCGCGGGACCATGCCCGGACCCCGGATGTCATCGTGACGGCAGACCCGGAGCGGGTACTCAAGGCAGATCGTATTGTTTTGCCTGGTGTCGGCGCATTTGCTGATTGCAAACGCGGTCTGTTTGCGGTCGAAGGCATGCCAGAGGCGCTGGAAGAAACAGTGCGCAAGCAGGGCAAGCCGTTTCTCGGCATCTGTGTCGGCATGCAACTGATGGCCTCCCGCGGGCTTGAGTTCGAAACGGTCGAGGGCTTGAACTGGATCGAAGGTGATGTTTCCGAAATGAAACCCACCGACCCTGACCTCAAGATCCCCCATATGGGCTGGAACACCATCGATGTGCGCGGTGCCGGACATCCGGTGCTCAAGGATCTCGACACTGGCCCGGATGGGCTGCATGCCTATTTTGTCCATTCCTATCATTTCGCCACGGCGCGTGCGCAGGACTGTCTGGCGACTTTTGATTATGCCGGGACATTCACGGCGATGGTCGCCAAGGACAACATGGTCGGAACCCAGTTCCACCCGGAAAAGAGCCAGCGGCTCGGTCTCGGACTGATCGCGAATTTTCTGGACTGGACGCCCTAACAAGGAGGTACTCATGGCCAAAGGCTATTGGATTGCACGCGTTGACGTGCGTGACGCAGATGGTTATCCGGCATATGTCGAAACCGCGAAGCCTGCGTTCGAACGCTTCGGTGCGAACTTTCTCGCTCGGGGTGGCCAGACAAACGCAATCGAGGGGCCGGGGCGCGCACGGAACGTTGTCATCGAGTTCCCGAGCTTCCAGCACGCTGTCGACTGCTACAATTCTCCCGAGTATCAGGAAGCTGTAAAGATCCGCCAGAAGGTTGCCGACGGCGAAATCGTCATCGTCGAAGGCCAGTAGGCTGACATGAAAAAGGGTTACATCGTCGCGCGCGTCCAGATCAATGATCCGGAGGGCTTCAAGACCTATCTGGATATCGGACTGCCTTCTCTGGACAGGTTCGGTGGTCGTTCGCTTGTGCTTGGCGGGCAGTACACGACCTTCGAAGGACAGGATCGCGAGCGCCACGTTGTAATCGAGTTCGACAGCTATCAAACGGCACTCGACTGCTACAATTCACCGGAGTATCAGGCCGCGGCCGAAATCCGGAAACGCTACGCCGAGACGGATCTCGTCGTGGTCGAAGGAACCTAGAAAAGCCCATGACCATTCTTTTCCCCGCCATCGATCTGAAAGACGGCCAGTGCGTTCGGCTGAAGCTCGGAGACATGGATCAGGCGACCGTCTTCAATGATGATCCCGGCGCCCAGGCGAAGTCTTTTGAAGATCAGGGCTTCGAATGGCTTCATGTGGTTGATCTGAACGGCGCCTTCGCCGGCGAAAGCGTCAACGGTGCAGCGGTCGATGCCATTCTGGCCGCAACAAACAACCCGGTGCAGCTTGGCGGCGGCATTCGGACACTGGAGCACATCGAGGCGTGGCTCGACAAAGGCATCACGCGCGTGATCCTGGGGACTGTCGCGGTTCGGGATCCGGAGCTGGTGAAGGAAGCCTGCAAGCGTTTTCCGGGCAAGATTGCCGTCGGGATCGACGCAAAGGGTGGCTATGTGGCTGTCGAAGGTTGGGCAGAAACCTCCGAGCTGACGGCGGTGGACCTGGCAAAACGTTTTGAAGATGCTGGCGTTTCGGCGATCATCTATACCGACATCGACCGAGACGGCATCCTGAAGGGGCTGAATATCCCTTCCACCCTCGAACTTGCCAATGCGGTTTCAATTCCGGTCATTGCCTCTGGTGGTCTCGCCTCCATTGACGATGTCAAACGCCTCCTGGAGCCGGACTGCGGCATTCTGGAAGGCGCTATTTCCGGCCGGGCACTCTATGATGGGCGTCTCGACCCCCAGGAGGCGATGGCCTTGATCAAGGCAGCGCGCAAGGAAGCATCATGACCCTCAAGGCCCGTGTCATTCCCTGTCTCGACGTCAAGGACGGCCGTGTCGTCAAGGGCGTCAACTTTGTCGATCTTGTTGATGCCGGAGACCCGGTCGAGGCCGCAAAGGCTTATGACGCGGCCGGTGCGGACGAGCTTTGCTTCCTGGACATCACCGCCAGCCACGAAGGCCGGGACACTATCTTTGACGTGGTGCGCAGAACTGCTGAAGCCTGCTTCATGCCGGTGACTGTCGGCGGCGGTGTTCGCACGGTCGAAGACATTCGCAAGCTGCTGATTGCCGGTGCCGACAAGGTCTCCATCAACACTGCTGCGGTCAAGAACCCCGAGTTCATCCGTGAGGCGGCAGAAAAGTTCGGCGCGCAATGCATCGTCGTCTCCATCGACGCCAAGCAGGTGAATGCAGAAGGTGAGACCGACCGGTTCGAGATCTTCACCCACGGCGGTCGTAACCCGACGGGGATCGATGCGGTGGAATTTGCAAGGAAGGCCGTGGAACTGGGCGCAGGTGAACTTCTGGTGACCTCCATGGATCGCGACGGCACCAAGTCCGGCTATAACATTGCCCTGACCCGTGCGATCGCCGATGCGGTTCCTGTTCCCGTGATTGCCTCTGGTGGCGTGGGAACACTTGATCACATGGTTGAAGGCATTCGCGATGGCCACGCCACCGCCGTGCTGGCAGCCTCCATTTTCCATTTCGGCGAATACACCATTCATGAAGCCAAGGCGCATATGAATGACGCAGGTGTTGCCATGCGGATGAATGGCTAGGCGCGGTCTCTCGCGCTTTTAACATGAGCAGGCTCAATGCCGGGGCTTCGGCGGAAAGACTAGACCAATGACGAATTTTACTCTTGCCGATCTGGACGCCATTATCGCGGCGCGGGCCGCCAGTGATGATGAGATGTCCTACACGCGTAAATTGATGGGTAAGGGCGTGGCGAAATGCGCCCAAAAACTGGGGGAAGAAGCGGTCGAAGCGGCTATTGCGGCCGTTCAGCATGATCGGGGCGAGCTTACAGCGGAAGCTGCAGACGTCCTTTATCATCTGCTTGTCGTTCTCAAGGTCTGCGATGTCAGCCTGGAGGATGTCATGGCAGAACTGGCACGTCGGACCGGGCAAACCGGTCTGGAGGAAAAGGCTGCCAGACCTCGGGATTGACTTTCCCGGCTTGGTCGGCCGAGTTTTGCAGCAGGGGCTGCTATTGAACATGGATCAGACAGTCGAGTTGAAGCGGGACATGGATTTGTCTCCGTATCGTGTCTTTACCGAGCGGGAATGGGCCCGGTTGAGAGCCGATACCCCAATGACCCTGACGGGCGCGGAGGTCGCTCAGCTTCAGGGTCTCAATGACCCCATGTCCATAGAGCAGGTCGAGAAGATCTATCTGCCCTTGTCGCGGCTTCTGGCCTTCTATGCTGAAGCGACTGTCGGTTTGCATCAGGCGACCCAGGAATTTCTTGGCATTCGCGATCGAAAGACGCCGTTCATCATTGGCGTCGCCGGATCGGTATCGGTGGGCAAGTCGACGACTTCCCGTGTCTTGCGCGAGCTTCTGGCGCGTTGGCCCGCCAGTCCGAAGGTGGACCTCGTGACCACCGACGGCTTTCTGTATCCAAACGCCGTTCTGGAGGCCGAGGGCCTGATGCAGAAGAAGGGCTTTCCCGAGAGTTTCGACCGCCCACGGCTTCTGAAATTCCTCTCCGACATCAAGGCTGGCCGCCGGAATGTGCGCGCGCCGATCTACTCCCACTTCTATTACGACGTCATGCCCGGCCACACGGTCACCGTGGACAATCCGGACATTCTCATCGTTGAAGGGTTGAACGTTCTGCAGACTCGGGAGTTGCCGAAGGATGGCCGGGCTGTGCCGTTTGTTTCCGACTTCTTTGATTTCTCGGTCTATATCGATGCCGATGAAAAGCTGCTGCTGAATTGGTACGTCGAGCGCTTCATGCGTCTTCGCGAAACCGCCTTCCGCGATCCGGGATCGTATTTTCACAAATACTCGCGCATCAATGACAAGGAAGCCCTGGCGACGGCGCATCAGATCTGGAGCCAGATCAACCTGGTGAACCTCCGTGACAACATTCTGCCAACGCGGCCAAGGGCGGATCTGATCCTGACCAAGGACGCCAGCCACAAGATTGCAAAGGTCGCCCTTCGCAAGATCTGAGCCGTGTCCTGGACACAAAAAGAAAACCCCGCCGAACGTCTGTCCGGCGGGGTTTTTTATCGATCTATTTCAAAGCGCTAAGCGGCGGACCGCTTGCGTACCTCAGCCAGGAAGCCGGACACGGTCTGCTTCAAGTAGTTGGCATTGTCTTCCAGCTGCCGCGCCGAAGCATCGACGGTTTCCGCGGTCGACTTGGTGTTTTCGGCAGCTTCGGAGACGCTTTCGATATTGGTGGTCACTTCGATCGTGCTCCGGGAAGCCTCTGTCGCATTGACGGCGATTTCCTGGGTCGCGACGCCCTGCTCTTCCACAG
The DNA here is from genome assembly GCF_039982295.1 of Roseibium sp. Classification (GTDB taxonomy): domain Bacteria; phylum Pseudomonadota; class Alphaproteobacteria; order Rhizobiales; family Stappiaceae; genus Roseibium. The sequence continues at coordinate 99,999 of NZ_JBDWYP010000064.1, read as the reverse complement.
CGGAAGAAATCGAGCTGGCGATCTCGTTCATCTGGTTGATGATCTCTGTGACCGAAGAGATGGCGCCTGCAGCCTGCTCGGTTTCGCCCTGAATGGCTGAAATCTGGCTGGAGATCTCTTCGGTTGCCTTCGAGGTTTGGGTCGCAAGTTCCTTAACCTCGGCGGCAACAACGGCGAAGCCCTTGCCGGCTTCACCGGCACGAGCGGCCTCGATTGTCGCGTTCAGAGCCAGAAGGTTGGTCTGTTCGGCAATGGCCTGAATGAGTGTCACGACTTCACCGATACGACCGGCTGCGTCGGACAAGCCATTCATGCGCTCGTTGGTCGAGCTGGCCTCGGAAGCTGCCTTGGCGGCGATCTCGCTTGAGGACTGAACCTGGCGGCGGATCTCGTTGACAGATGCAGAGAGTTCCTCTGCAGCTGCAGCCACGGTTTCCACGTTGTGCGAGGCCTGCGAAGAGGCAGTCGACACATGACCGCTCTGCTCTGTCGTGCGGGCCGCACCGTTGGTCATTTCGGCAGAAGCGCTCTGGAGGTTCTGAACCGACTGCTCGATCACATCCATCATTTCCATGATGCGACTGTCGAAGTCGCTGGACAGCTGCTGGATTTCCTCGCCACGGTGAGCCGCTGCTTCTTGTGCTTCCTGCTGGTTGACCTCAAGAGACTTGCGGTTGTGCTCGTTCGAAACGAAAACTTCCATGGCGGAGGCCATCTGGCCGATCTCGTCACCCCGGTCTGCACCGGAGATCTGGATGTCACTGTTCCCCTCTGCGAGGCTGTTCATGTTCGAGGTGAGTTCGGAGAGCGGCACCGTTGTGCTGCGAATTGCTAGGAAAGCAATTCCAAGCGCAGTAACGGCTCCAGCTACAGCGATCAGCAGCACCATGATGGCTTGATCCCAGAATGCGGCATCCAGGTCATCCACGTAAACGCCCGTTCCGATCATCCAGCTCCATGGCTGGAAGCCAACGCCCCAACCATACTTTTCGATCGCGACGTCACTGTTGGCGCGAGGCCAGTAGTAAAGCAGCGAGCCGCCACCGGCCTTTGCCAGATCGATCAGCTCTGCCACGATCCTGACGCCGGTCTTATCCTTGAAGTCGATCATACTCGTGCCATTAAGCGAAGCTTTTGGGTGCACGATGTTGATGCCGTCATTGTCGTAGACGAAGATATAGTTTCCGCCATCAAACCGCATGGCGGCGATCGATTGAGCTGCAGCTGCCTGCGCTTCTTCGCGCGACATTTCCCCGGCTGCTTCCTTTTCGTGGAAGGCAGCGGCAATTGCCTTGGCGCTGTCCGAAAGACTTTGGATCTGCTTGATGCGTTCGCCAAGCATGGCGGTGTGAAGCGAACTCAGGCTGATTGCGCTCAAGGCAGCGGTAAACGCCAGAACGATGATAACTGGCAGGCTGATCTTCCAGAAAAGCGGCCAACGCGAAAAGGACATGACGACTAGACCCTTGAATTAACGATATGGGTCAAATATCGCCTAAAAAGATAAGCAAGTGATTAATGTATCAGTCGCTAGGAAAAACTATCAGGAATGATGGATACTCGTAAGTGTACTTTCATACCTGTAGCATTGATAAAAACAACAATGCAACTCTCGGTATTTTCTACCGCATTGCACAAAAAACGTCTCTGAGGCCTGGGCGAGACCAGGTTGCGTTCTGAATCTGACCGCGAAGGATATAGCCCTGAGCGGCGTAGCTGAAGCTGGAGGGGCCACCCTGTCGTGCCAGCGTAACGACGCCTTGTCCCATTTCCGCGACTGTTGCGGTGCTTCCATCAGCTGAAAAACGGACCTGGAGATCGACGCCTGCGGTACAGAGATAATCAGCAACCCTGCCATTGGCGGAGAGAGTCGCCGCGTTGCGGTTGTCGAAAGCGGGCCCAGGTCCTGCGCCGACACTTCCAGGTGGGATGGGTCCTGCAGGCAGGAATGGTTCTTGAGGCGCACCAAAGGGCTGAGAAGGCGCCGACGGGGCGGTGTTGCCACCGGAAATGACAACTTCTCGATAGGGCGTCCTGCTGACGTAGATGCCAAGGCACTGGCCGCTGGCGCTGCGCACCATCCAGGCATGTGAGACATAAGTCTGCTGCTCGAGAATCTGGCCGGGCTGTAGGCGGGCGTAGACCCGTTCGCCGCCGTTGTAATCAATCCAGTGGACGTCGACAGCGTCGCGGCTTGTGTTGCGGAAAACGATTTGTCCCGGCCGATTGCCGTCGAGAGACCGGACACGGCCAAGCTCCCGGCACGAAACATCTGAACCGGCCGCGACAGGTGTGCCGCCCTGACCTGGAAGACCGCCTTCACCAAGAATGCGCTGCGGCTCGGAACAGGTCGCGACGAAAAGGCGTACCGGCTGAGCACTGCCCTTGAGCGAGACGGCATAGGGCGGGGTCCCCTGAACCTGCACCGTCAGTTCGGATTGGGCAATGAGAGCCTGCCAAAGCGGGTCCGTCATCGGCAAGGCGATCTGCGGAAAAGATTGGCCGTACTGATTGCTTGTGCTGCTACCAATCGCCGTATAGGTGGCGGAAAAATCGCCAGCGACGATTTGCACAGGCTGCGTGACGCCCTCGGCCGTGGCCGAAGATGTCTGGCTAAAGACGATGGTTGCCTGACCCGATTGCGTACGGCAGGCTGCACGGAAGTCGATATCGTCGGTTTCAGGCACGCCATGAGTGAGGTCGGTTCGTGTGCCCCCGCCGCTGCCGGTCTGAGCGGTCCAGACCCGCGCGTCAGATGCTGAGATGATGATGCCATTTTGGCTGCTGGGTGGACTACCAAACGTGTCGGAGGACGGCGTTGCTCCATCACCAATGCCGGACAGATCAGACCCACTGTCGATCTCGACCTGCTCCAGAGGTTTCAGGAGACTTTCTGGCTCTGAGGTCACCAGATCCGTATCAGGCGTTACAATTGCAGGTTTTTCGGTCGTGACCGGTTGCAATCCGCCAGAAGAAGGGGCCGCTTGCTCGGTTATTGTCGTCGCGTTCGGTGCTGTTGGGGTAGCGGGCGCAGAGACTGTTCCTGATGTTCCGCTGATAACACGTGCCTTGCCAGGTTTACCGTCATTGGTCACGTCAACCACAAGGGTTCCACCCGAACAGATGTCAGCACTGCGATGGAGCACACGGCTGTTTTCGAGGGTGACCTCAAGCTCGACGTCGCAGGGGGGGAGTTCTGCCGCACTGCCCAGCGTGTCGATCACGACACCTGCGTCGTCCCGGCTGATGATCGGCCGATACTTGCGGTCTATCGTGACGGAGCGGATACCGGGCTTGGCCGGCTCGACGTTGATGCGGATGGTCTCGGGCGCAGTTTGTGCGAAGACTGTGGACGTGGCAACGAGGAGTAGGGTGCCCGCGAGCCCTGTTAGGAACGGACGGGAAGGGCCTATCGCCGAAAGCGGCATGGACGGACTCCGTAAGCTGCCAGAAGAATATCGAATAATTTTTCGGAAAGTTACTCAAAACACACTGAAAAGAGCAAGCTCTCGCGGCCCTCGCCGGTTCCCTTTTTCGAAAAATCAGCGTGGAGCGCGTTTTGCCAGGATCCGCTGCAGCGTACGGCGGTGCATATTGAGCCGCCGGGCAGTCTCGGACACATTCCGATCGCATAGCTCATAGACCCGCTGGATGTGTTCCCAGCGGACGCGGTCTGCGGACATTGGATTCTCGGGCGGGGGAGCCTTTTCCTCGGGGCGCCGGGAAAGCGCGGCGAGAATGTCGTCCGGGTCGGCGGGCTTGGCCAGGTAGTCGACAGCGCCAAGTTTTACTGCAGTCACGGCAGTCGCGATGTTGCCGTAGCCGGTCAGGATGATCGCCCTGCAATCCGCACGTCTCTGTCGGATCGCCTCAATGACATCAAGACCATTGCCGTCTTCCAGGCGCATGTCGACAATGGCAAAGGCAGGGGCCTGCGAACCGACCTTGGTGACCGCCTCACGGACGCCGTCGGCCGTCTCGGTTTCAAAACCACGTTTTTCCATGGCCCGGGCAAGACGCTGCTGAAAGGCCTTGTCGTCATCGACGATCAGAAGGCTCTTGTCTGCAGATGTTTCCAAATCCGGTATTTGCTCGGTCATGGTCATTGTCCGGTTTTTCTTGCTTTACGCTGGCACAGTTCATTTGGATTACTGGCAGCGGTCTTTGATGGCTTTTCCAAACCCTAGCCCTTATGCAAGGAAAAGTCCTGCCCGTCCATATGCCCGAGAGATTCTATCGCCGCCCGTGGCCAAGTCACGCGGATGTGCGCGCCGTGTTCGGGTGGCGCGCGGTTCTCCAGGAAAAGCTTGGCTCCGGTGCGTTCCAGCAGGGTCTTGGCGATGAAGAAGCCGAGTCCCAGACCTCCGCCTGCGTCCTTGCGCGCGGTTTTGCCGCTGCGAACCGATACATAGGGATCGCCAATCTTTGCAAGAACATCCAAAGCGAACCCCGGTCCGTCGTCCCTGATGGAAATACTGACCGTCTTGGTGTCCCAAAGTGCTGAAACGTCGACCGTCGTCTCAGCGAAGTCGATGGCGTTTTCGAGAAGATTTCCAAGTCCATAGCGAATGGCTGCATTTCGGCTGCCAACCGGTTCCGGACCCTGGCCAGTGGCAGAGACGGCAATCTTGATACCGAAACCCCGGTGAGGATCGATGACATCCTCAATCAGCTGAGAAACCTTCATGGTCTGATAGGTCGCATCCTCATCGCTGGAGAGGCTGGTCAGCTTTCGAAGGATATCCCGGCATCTTTCCGACTGGGACCGGATCAGTGCAATGTCTTCCGCGCGGGGGTCCTCCGGCTCGAATTCGTCCGAAAGCTCTTTGGCCGCCAGAAAGATTGTGGCAAGCGGCGTTCCCAGTTCATGTGCGGCCGCAGTTGCCAATCCGTCGAGGGCGTTGAGATGCTGTTCCTTCGCAAGGACAAGCTCTGTCGCGGCAAGAGCATCGGCCAGTTGTCGCGCTTCTTCTGCAACGCGGAAGGCATAAACCGCCATGAAGCCGAGCGTCGAGACCAACGCGATCCAGACACCGATCGAATAAACGGCCGGCAGATTGAAGCCACTTCCGCCTGGCCAGGGCAGCGGCAGGTGAAACACGGCAAGAACGCTGGCGCAGAACGTTGCCAAAATGCCCAGAATAAGGGTGTTGTGAGCCGATAGCGCAGTGGCGGACACCATGACCGGTGCCATGAGCAGGAACGCAAAAGGGTTGCCGAGGCCGCCTGTGAGAAACAGCAACCCGCTCATCTGCAGGATGTCATAGGAAAGCTGCAGCGTTGCCGCCCTTTCGGAAATCCGCAGAGAGGCCGGCGAATAGATCTTCAGAAAGACATTCAGCCAGGCGGAGAAGGCAACCAGCGAAAAGGCGAGCCCGATCGGCAGCGGATAGCCAAGACCGATATGCACCACAAGCAGTGCGGCCGTCTGGCCGCCGACTGCCAGCCAACGAAGACGCACCAGCGTGTCAAGTCTGAGACGGCGGTGAGTCAGCGAGAATTGGGTTTCCGGATGATCGAGCATGCCCTCTTTTTGAAGCGGTTTCTGGCCGCTTGCAAGGCCGTTGCTCTTGTGTGACGCGGCCCTAAGTGGTAGCCACCAGCAAAACGGGTTGTGCGGCGGAAGCGGGTCGCCAACCGACGGTCTACCTCGTTTTGGAGGCCCGTCCTGAAAAGCGCCGCGAAACGGAACAAAGACAAGATGAGCGATACCAACGACGCCGGCGCACAGCCGCAGGCTGAAAACGCCCCGGCCGCGCCGGGAATGAACATCCTTGGTCAGTACATCAAGGACCTGTCATTCGAAAACCCGAATGCGCCGCGCTCTCTGCAGCAGGGCGAGCAGCCAAAGCTGGACATCAATGTCAATGTCAGCGCACAGCCGGTTGGTGAAGGTCAGTTCGAGGTCGTGCTGACCCTGAACGCGAAGGCCGAGCGTCCGGACATGGTGATGTTCAACGTCGAGCTGGTCTATGCCGGTCTCTTCCGCATCACGGGTGTGCCGGATGAACACATGCATCCTTTCGTGATGATCGAATGCCCGCGCATGATCTTTCCGTTCGCACGCAACATTTTGGCCGAAGCAACGCGCAATGGCGGGTTTCCACCACTCCTGCTCGATCCGATCGATTTCGCCCAGCTTTATCGCCAGAACATGGGCGATCAGCAGCCGAAGCCAAACTGATCCGGCTTTCGGATTGAATTGAAAAAGGCCGTGGCATCCGCCGCGGCCTTTTGCATTTCAGGGATCGTGCCGTGGCGGTCAGGTTTCTTCCAGCATTTCCGCCCATGTCTTCGGGGCGTCGCCATGAAGCGGATTTTTCTTTGACCGCTTGTAGCGGATCGTTTCCATTCGAAACGAGCGGGCGTCAAACAGCATCAGGCGGCCGACGAGACCCTCGCCTGTGCCGGTGATCTCCTTGATCACTTCCATCGCCTGCATCGCCCCGACAATTCCCGTCAGCGCACCAAGAATGCCCGCTTCTGCGCATGTCGGCAGGAGTCCATCGCGGGGACGGTCGGGAAACAGGCAGCGATAGGTCGGATGGGGCACACCGTCGGCATTTTCCTCGAAAGGGCGCAGGGTGGTGAGAGAGCCATCAAACTGTCCGACGGCTGCGGTCACCAGCGGTTTCCTGGCAAAGAAACACGCGTCCGAAACCAGATAGCGGGTGCCGAAGTTATCTGTGCCGTCGGCCACCAGATCGTAGTTCGAGATCAATTGCATGGCGTTGTGACCGGCAATCCGGGTCGGGTGAGGCTCGACTTTCACGTTGGGATTGAGCCGGATAATCGCCTCGGCAGCACTGGCGACCTTGGGCTCGCCGAGCTGGTCCGTGTCATGAATGACCTGCCGTTGCAGATTGGACAGGCTGACGGTGTCGTCATCGACGATGCCCAGTGTCCCGACGCCCGCTGCAGCCAGATACTGCAGCAATGGCGCGCCAAGCCCCCCTGCCCCGATCACCAAGACCCGGGCGTTCTTGAGTTTTTGCTGCCCCGGTCCGCCGATCTCCTGCATGACGATATGGCGGGCGTAACGTTCAAGTTCTGCAGGTGTAAGCATGGAGTTTTCCGGTTGCCTGGGATGTTTGGCGTCGAGCCATCATATTGAGTTGCCAGCCGCTAGCCCAAAAGGCGGCTGACGAGCTTGGCTGTGTAATCGACCATCGGGATGACGCGCGCATAGTTGAGACGCGTTGGGCCGATCACGCCGAGGACGCCGACAATGCGCTGTTCCCGATCGCGGTAGGGCGAAACGACGATCGATGACCCCGACAGGGAAAACAGGTTGTTCTCCGATCCAATGAAAATCCTGACGCCGTCGCCCTTTTCCGCAAGGCCCAGAAGCTGGATCAGATCGCGCTTGTTTTCCAGGTCATCGAACAGCAGGCGGATGCGCTCAAGATCGCCAACGGCCTCAAGGTCGGTGAGTAGATTGGACCGGCCACGCACAATCAGTGTTCCCGGCTCTTGCTCGGAAGCACCGCTCCACACCGCGAGGCCTGCATCGACCACCTTTTGGCTCAACTGGTTGAGTTCGGCTTGATCGACATCTTTGACCCGCTCCAGCTCCTTTTGGACTTCTGCGATCGTCCGGCCCTGCAAATGGGCGTTGAGATAGTTTCCCGCCTCGATCAGGGCCGAGGGCGGCAATCCGGCGGGAAGGTCCACGACGCGGTTTTCGACTTCTCCGTCCTCGCCGACCAGGATCGCAAGTGCTTTCAGAGGCTCGATGCGCACGAATTCGATGTGTTTGAGCCGCATGTCAGACTTGTGGGTCAACACGACGCCGGCGCCACTCGACAGGCCGGAGAGCATCTGGCTGGCCTCGGTCAACACCTGTTCGGCGGAATTGGAGCGCTGCGAAGCGCGCACCTGCACCTCTATCTGTTGCCGCTCGTCTGCGCTGAGATCACCAACTTCAAGCAGTGCGTCGATGAAAAACCGTAGCCCGATCTCTGTCGGAAGCCGGCCCGCACTGGTGTGGGGTGAATGCAGGAGCCCCATGTGTTCAAGGTCCGACATCACATTTCGAATGGACGCCGGGGACAGCGACATGCCCAAGGCACGCGATACATTGCGTGAACCGACGGGCTCACCGGTGTCGAGATAGGATTCCACGATAGACCGGAAAATTTCACGAGAACGCTTGTCGAGATCGCTCAGACTCACGCTGGCCGCTCCTTGTTAATCAATGACCCAATCGGACCTCAAGAATATTACCCTAGATATAGGCGCAAAATCGGCTTCCGTTGCAAGCAGGCCTTTGCGTTGTCCGCGATCAAGGTCTACAAGGCGCGGGAGAAGCCCGGATAATCGGGACAATTGCCGTCATGATGGACGGCTTTTTAGCAGTGACTTGGGAGCCATTCATGCGTCCGTCCAAACGCGCCGTCGACGAACTTCGTCCCGTGACCCTTGAACGTGGGGTGTCAAAGCACGCGGAAGGCTCCTGTCTCGTCAAATTCGGTGACACACATGTCTTGTGTACGGCCAGTCTCGAAGAACGCGTCCCGCCCTGGCTTCGCGGTCAGCAACGCGGCTGGGTCACTGCCGAGTACGGCATGTTGCCTCGCGCAACTGGAGACCGCATGCGCCGCGAGGCGAGTGCCGGCAAGCAATCCGGTCGTACTCAGGAAATTCAGCGCCTGATTGGTCGTTCCCTGCGCGCCGTGGTGGATCTGGAAGCGCTGGGCGAATACCAGATCTCGGTGGATTGCGATGTGATCCAGGCCGATGGCGGAACCCGGACAGCTGCAATCACTGGCGCTTGGGTCGCCCTGCGCGACTGCGTTGAGTGGATGCGTGCCCGCGATATGGTCAAGAAGCAGGAGGTCCTGAAGGACCACATCGCCGCAATTTCCTGCGGGATCTATAGCGGCACACCGGTTCTTGATCTGGACTATGCTGAAGACAGCACGGCCGAGACGGATGCCAATTTCGTAATGACCGGGTCTGGCGGCATTGTCGAGATTCAGGGAACCGCGGAAGGAGCACCTTTCTCCGAAGAGGAGTTCGGTCAGTTGCTTGGCCTCGCCAAGACAGGCATCGGACGTCTCGTCGATCTCCAGAAGATGTCGATTCTCTAAGGATACCGTCATGAGCCACCGCAAGCTTGAACCAGGCCGACTGGTCGTCGCCAGCCACAACAAGGGCAAGATCCGCGAGATCAACGAATTGCTCGCGCCTTACGGCTTTGATGTCGTTTCTGCAGGTGACCTGGATCTTCCGGAGCCGGAGGAAACCGGTACTACATTCGAAGCGAATGCGGAATTGAAGGCAGTTGCCTCGGCAGAAGCATCCGGTTTGCCTTCGCTTGCGGACGATAGCGGCTTCTGTGTCGAGATTCTGGACGGCGATCCCGGGATTTATTCCGCGCGCTGGGCAGGTCCGGACAAGGACTTTGCAATGGCGATGCGTAATGTCGAAGAGAAGATGCAGCAGAAAGGGGCAGTGAACCCCGATCAGCGGCGCGGATCCTTTGTTGCCGTTCTGTGCCTGGCATGGCCCGACGGTCACAAGGAGTTCTTCCGCGGCGAAGTGGAGGGCCAGATTGTCTGGCCACCGCGCGGCGAAAAAGGCTTCGGCTACGATCCAGTCTTTCAGCCGGATGGACATGAGCGCACATTTGGCGAGATGACGTCGGACGAAAAGCACGGCTGGTCAAAGACCGAGCCGGCATTGTCCCATCGTGCCAGGGCCTTTCAGCTCTTCTCAAATGCCTGCCTGGAGGATTGATGGCCGACGTTGCGGTGAAGGCGCCTGATGGTGGCTTCGGGATCTATGTGCATTGGCCGTTCTGCGCAGCCAAATGCCCTTACTGCGATTTCAATTCCCACGTTCGTCATCAGCCGGTGGACCAGGACCGTTTCGCCGCTGCCTTCGAGCGCGAACTGACACATTTTGCCGAACTCACGAAAGGCCAGACGGTCCAGTCGATCTTTTTGGGCGGCGGAACACCGTCGCTCATGGCGCCAAAGACCGTTGAGCGGATCCTGGATTGCATTTCCGGTCTCTGGACCATGGATGCCGCTGCCGAGATATCGATGGAGGCCAATCCGTCAAGCGTCGAGGCCGAGCGTTTCCGGGGGTATCGGTCTGCCGGCGTGAACCGTGTCTCCCTTGGGGTCCAGTCCCTTCATGATCGCGATCTCAAGCTTTTAGGGCGTCTTCATGATGTGGATACGGCGATCAGAGCCATCGAAACCGCCCGTGAAACTTTTCCGCGCCTGTCCTTCGATCTGATTTATGCGAGGCCCGACCAGACCCCGGAGGCCTGGAAGGCCGAGCTTGAGCGTGCAATTGCGCTCGCCGCCGATCATTTGTCGCTCTACCAGTTGACGATCGAGGAAGGCACCCCGTTTTTCACGCTCTACAATGCCGGAAAGCTGAAGATTCCCGATCCGGAACTGGGCGCAGAACTCTATGAGCTGACACAGAGTGTGACGGAGGCCAATGGGTTGCCAGCCTATGAAGTCTCAAATCATGCCCGCGCTGGAGCGGAGTGCCGCCACAATCAGGTTTATTGGCGCTATGGCGACTATGTCGGCGTCGGTCCTGGCGCCCATGGGCGCTTGTCTGTCGGCGTAAACAAGCTGGCGACTGCCATCGAGCGTCACCCGGAAACATGGCTCGAGAATGTCGAAACTCATGGTCACGGCATGGTCGAGAACGTCGGCCTGACCGAGGAAGAGCAGGGCGATGAGTACCTGCTGATGGGCTTGCGGCTTGTCGACGGCATCGACCTTGCCCGATATGAAGCTCTCGCGCACCGCAAGATTGATCCCCGCCGTCTGGCCGCTCTTCTGGAGCATGGCATGGTGGAGGAATTGGGAAGCAATCGCCTGCGCGCGACGCGTGACGGTTTTTCCGTTCTGGATGCCGTGGTCGCCGACCTCGCAGCCTGATCTGCCGACCTTCAAATTCATATTCCCTTGAATCTCAGCACCTTCGATACCTCTCGAGGGCGCTGAGCCTTCATCGAAATAGCGTTTAGACGTCTCAGAATCCTCGGAAAATAGCAGTATTGCTACGGATCCCCTGTTCGGCCTATTCTGTTGCAATGCAATAAGGCGTCGAAGATGCCGACCGGCTCCCAAGCCGGGGGAGATTTTGCAAGGAGACGCGCGCGTGCCGTTCTACCATCTCTACGAGCTCAATCATGCCGTCATGGGCCCCGTGCGGGCTGCCGCTGACATGACACGCCTGTACTTCCAGAATCCGCTCAATCCGATGACCCACACCGAATATGGCAAGTCGATCGCGGCTGGCTGTGAAGTGATGGAGCGCATGACCCGCCGTTACGGCAAGCCGGAATTCGGGCTTGGCGAGACGACGGTCGGTGGCGTGAAGGTTCCGGTACACGAGAACGTCGTCTGGTCGCGCCCTTTCTGTGATCTGTTGCATTTCGAACGGGCAACAGAGCGCAAGAAGGACGATCCGAAGATCCTTGTGGTCGCTCCGATGTCAGGCCATTACGCCACTCTTCTGCGCGGAACCGTCGAGGCCTTGCTGCCGCGGGCGGACGTCTACATCACCGACTGGATCGATGCGCGCATGGTGCCTCTCCAGGACGGCAAGTTCGATCTGGACGACTACATCGACTACATCATTTCGATGTTGCACTTCCTTGGCCCGGACACGCATGTTTTGGGCGTCTGCCAGCCGTCCGTCCCGGTTCTGGCTGCTGTTGCTGTCATGGAAGGGCGCGACGACCCCTATGTTCCGTCCTCCATGACCTTGATGGGTGGACCGATCGACACGCGCGTAGCGCCAACCGCGGTCAATGATCTTGCGATGGACAAGGGCATCGACTGGTTCAAGCGCAACGTGGTCATGAAGGTGCCCTTCCCGCACCCTGGCTTCATGCGCGATGTCTACCCGGGCTTCCTCCAGCTTACGGGCTTCATGTCCATGAACCTGGACCGCCATATGACGGCTCACCGGGACTTTTTCCAGCATCTGGTCGAAGGTGATGGCGATAGCGCTGAAAAGCACCGCGATTTCTATGATGAATATCTGGCCGTCATGGACCTGACAGCAGAGTTTTACCTTCAGACTGTCGAAAACGTTTTCATTGAGCATTCCCTGCCGATGGGAACGATGATGCACGGCGATACGCTGGTTGATTGCTCAAAGATCCGCCGAACGGCGCTTCTGACCGTTGAGGGTGAGAAGGACGACATCACCGGTCGCGGGCAGACAAGGGCGGCGCATGCGCTTTGCAGCAATCTCCCCGAGGAGATGAAGGCACACTACGAGCAACCGAATGTCGGTCATTATGGCGTCTTTAACGGCTCTCGCTGGCGGGCCGAGATCGCACCGCGGGTCATGGATTTCATTCTGTCGAACCGCCCGGACCGTAAGGGCGCTGCCCCGAAGGCTGCGGCGACGGCAAAGCCCGCAACCGCCAAGCCGTCGACCAAAGCTGCGGCACCTGCAAAGCCGACTGCGAAAAAAACCACCGCCGCGAAAGCGCCCGCCGCCGAAAAACCGGTCCGGAAAGCCTCGGTGAAGAAGGTGGCGGTGAAGGCAGATCCACTTGCCGAAATCCTGCTGGCGAGCCCGCGAGGGGTAGCTGACGACCTGAAGGCTATCGATGGCGTTGGTCCGAAGCTTGAGCAGGCTTTGAACGAAGCCGGGATCTTCCACTTCTGGCAGATTTCGAGCCTGACTGATCGGCAGATCGAGGCACTGGATAACAAGCTTGATTTCCGTGGCCGCATCGCCCGTGACAACTGGATCGACCAGGCCCGCAAGCTGTCTGAAGTTGTCAGTTAGGCAACCTTTTCAGGGCGCAAAAAGATAATTGATCGAATAGTGGGAACCGGGCTAACCGCCTTGGTTCCCTTTCTCTTTTAGGTCTCGAACCTGCTCTCGTGAAGGTTACTCTGTCTCTCTTTTTCTTGAACTGGCTGCTTGTCGACCCCACGTAATTTGCCGTGGATGTCAATCATGGGTGAAACAATGACGACGACAAGTTGTTCGATTAAGCCGGGCTGGACACCGGTATCTATCGGTTTGATGGTCCTTGGTTTCGTGGCGTTTTGGCCGCTCGGTCTGGCAATGCTGGCCTATATCCTCTGGGGTGACCGCTTCAGTGGGATGGCACGCGATGCTCGTGACCAATGGCGCGCAAGTCCCCTCAAAGGAGCAGTAGACCAGATGGCCAGCGGAACCGCCTATGCCCGAACCGGCAACGTCGCTTTCGACGAATATCGCCAGAAAGAACTGAAGCGTCTCGAGGAAGAGCGTGCCAAGCTCGACCAGATGCGCGACGAGTTTGACAACTTTCTGACCGAACTTCGCCGGGCGAAGGATCAGGAAGAATTCGATCGCTTCATGTCCGCAAAGGGACGTGGCGCACCGGATCTTGCTTGATAGCGCTCATCCCGCGTGATCAAGTCTGGCGCAGACAGGGGATGTTGTGACGGAGAGCGGCGCTGCCAAAGTGCCGCTTTCGTCGTTTGTAGGCACCGCGTAAGCTCTCGTGACCTGATTCGAACTGGCCCGCGACCCCAATGCTAATGCGCTCGCGCCGCAAGACGGTGCTTCCCGACCATATCGAAATCGACGCAGATGGCGCGCCTCTGCGCATCCGCTTGAGAGCCGACCCGCGCGCGCGCCGTTATCTCTTGCGTCTTCCCGCAGATTACTCAGGCCCGGTGCTGACGGTTCCAGGCGGAGGCAATCTTGCGCGTGCGGAGCGTTTTGCGCGCCAGCATGTTGATTGGCTTCTGGAACGGCTTGAAAAACGGCCGGAGCACGTTGCCCTTCGTCCTGGAGACCTGGTTCCTCTGCGTGGCTGCGACCATCGCATCGCGGCGACCGGAAAACTCCGTGGCTTGGTGCAAATCCGGACAACAGATATGCCCGAATTGCTTGTGCCGGGCGCTGAAGACCACATTCCGCGCAAGCTGACCACCTGGCTCAAGGTTGAAGCCAAAGCCGATCTTGTGCGCGTGACGCATCATCATGCCGGGCGCATTGGCGAGGACATAGCCGGTTTGACAGTGCGTGATACCAAAAGCCGCTGGGGTTCTTGCGCCTCAAATGGCAAATTGTCCTTCTCCTGGCGGCTTATCCTCGCCCCGCCTGAAATTCTTGATTATGTGGCGGCACACGAAGTTGCTCATCTCAGGGAAATGAACCATTCCGCCCGCTTCTGGCGGCTTTGCGAAGAATTGGCTCCGCAGACGCCTGAGGCTCGCAAATGGTTGAAGGAGAATGGAGCAAGGCTCCACGGCTATGGCTAGCCTTCTGCCCTAGTCACCGCCACCGAACAGGTTTTTCAAGAGATTGAGTGGCCCGCCGCGGCTTTCTCCGGCAGGTGGTCTGATGACCTCGCCTTCCGCACCGACGTTTGACGGCGGTCTGGGCGCCTTGATCGACGGCGTTGCAACCGGAACACGGTAGTTGGCAACACCGGGCAGATCAGCAACCGGAAGCCCTTCATGAGCGCCTTCCATGGTCTTTTTCCAGGCCGTTGCCGGCAGAGAGCCGCCGGTGGCCTTTTTGGTCGGCGAATTGTTGTCGTTGCCGAACCAGACCGCTGTGGTTAGATTTCCGGTGTAACCGATAAACCAGGCGTCGCGGAAATCCTGACTTGTTCCCGTCTTGCCGCCTGCTGGCCGGTTGCCTTCCAGAAGGGCCTTCTTGCCTGTTCCCGTCAGCAGCGTTTCGCTCATCATGCGGTTCATTGCACCAACATGCTCGCGAGAGATCACCCGCCCGCGGCCATCTCCCTGGCGTGAGTAAAGCACCTTGCCGTCCATCGTCTTGATCCGGCGTACGACATGGGGAAGGACCCCGTAGCCGCCATTGGAGAAGGGAACATAGGCAGATGCAATTTCCAGCGGCGTCACCTCGGACGTGCCAAGGGCGATGGACAGGTTGGATTTCATGTCCGAGGAAATGCCCATGTTCCGGGCCGTCTGGATGATGGCTTTCGGTCCGACTTCATAGGCAAGCCGTGCGGCAACTGTGTTGAGCGACAGGCTGAGCGCCCGCGTCAGTGTCACGTTGCCGTAGTGCTTTTTTGAATAGTTCTGCGGCGACCACCCCCGGATGGTAATCGGCGCATCCTGCCGAACGGTCTCCGGCGTCATGCCCTTTTCCAGAGCGGCAAGATAGACGAAGGGCTTGAAAGAGGACCCGGGTTGCCGCTTGGCGTAGACGGCCCGGTTGAACTGGCTCTTCGAGTAGTCCGCACCGCCGACCAGTGCCTTGACCGCACCCGCGGTGTCCAGTGTGACGATCGCGCCCTGGCTAACGCCGAGTTTCGCGCTGTTTTCGGCAAGAGCGTCCCGCAGCGCATCTTCGGCGGCCCGCTGCATGGAAACATCAATGGTGGTGTCGACGATGATATCGGTATCAAAGGAGCCGACATAATGCGGCAGAACATCCATGACCCAGTCGGCGACGTAGTTTTCGCTGGCGGTGGTGTGTCGGCGGACCACTTTGGCCGGTGTTGCAAGAGCGTTTTTGGCCTCGTCGGCTGTAATGTAACCTTCCTCATGCATGGCCGCGAGCACCAATTGGGCGCGTTCTTCAGCAAGATCAGGGTTGTTGGCAGGAGAATAACGGGACGGAGCCTTCAAGAGTGCCGCGAGTGTCGCGGCTTCGGCCACAGTGACGAGACGCGCGGATTTGCCGAAATAGCGCCGCGCGGCAGCATCCACGCCATAGGCGCCTGCACCCAGATACACACGGTTGAGGTACATCTCCAGGATCTCGTCCTTCGAGAACTTTGCCTCCAGCCACAAGGACAGGACCAATTCCTGCATCTTGCGCTTCATGGTGCGGTCTGGTTCGAGAAACAGGTTCTTGGCCAACTGCTGTGTCAGCGTCGATCCACCCTGCCTCAAGGTTCCGGCGGTCAGATTGATGTAAACGGCCCGCACCAACCCGATGGGGTCGACGCCCAGATGAGAACGGAACCGCCGGTCTTCAATGGCAATCACCGCATTGGGCAGATAGGAGGGAAGCTGCTCAAGTCGCACTGCTTCCCCGCCGGTATCCCCGCGGTTGGCGAGAAGTGAACCGCTTGCGGAAACGATCTTTACGTTTGGCGGCCGTTGCGGCACCTGCCATTCGGACGTTGGCGGCAAATAGGCAGCATAGTAGCCAAGGATGCCAACGGCGAAAACAAGGCCCCAGATGCCCAGAACGCAGCCCCAGTAGAGGCCGCGGCGCATGAACCGTGTGATCCAGGAGCCGGACCTTTTGCTTGCAGCTGTCTTGCGGCTGCGCTTTCGCGTGGGATTTCGCGACTTTCCGCCACCTGTTCCACGCCCCGATCCACCGCCAGCGTTCTTGGCGGCGGGCTTGCGTCTCGCCGGCGCTTTGGTCGCCGGTTTTGTCGGCTTCTTCCGGGCTTTTTTGACGGTCGGTGTGGACGGGCGATCACGTTGTGATGGTCGCAAATCGAGCGCCGACGGGTCATACCCGTCTTCAAACCGCGGTTCGATCCGCTGTTTGCGCGCTGCCTTGCGTGCCATACCTTAAGATGTCCCGTCCAAACCCAGGCGAGTTGCCTTAAAATCCCCGGATGACTTTAAAATGCGGCGATTTAAGGGGGTGTTAAGGCTCCCGGTCACGAGCCGGTTCAGAAGAGCCGGTCGCGCGCGCTGGAGAATGGCGCCCAGTTCTGCTTTATCTGTTGCAAGAGCGGAGCTTTTTCCGCCTCGAAAGCAGAGCGAATGGAGCAAAAGGTGCCTAAAGCCTATTGGGTTGGCCGGATCGATGTGAAAGATCTCGAGGCTTACAAACAGTATGTCGCCGCAAATGCGGAACCTTTCGCCAAATATGGCGCGAAATTCCTTGTGCGGGCAGGACAGTTCGAGACCATGGAAGGCGGCTCGCGCACGCGGAATGTCGTAATCGAATTTCCGGACTATGCGACGGCGATGGCCTGTTACAAGTCGCCGGAGTATGAGCGGGCGAAAAGCTTTCGCGACCCCGTGTCAGATGGCGACCTGATCATTGTCGAGGGCTATGACGGACCACAGCCAGGCGATGGATAAATAGCCAATTGATGAATTGGCTGCCGGTGTCAGCTCGAGTAACGGCTGGCGTCGGCGCCGTAGTAATTCACATACCGGGCATTGAGATCAGAGACCGGCATGATGATCAGCACATCTGTTGTGCCGAACTGATGATCCACGACAGCGCCATCCCCGATATAGGCGCCAAGGCGAAGGTACCCCTTCACCAGCGGCGGGAGTGCACGAAGCGCCTGTTTCGGGTTCAGGGCATCCGCCTGAAGCCGGTTCATTTCCACATAACGGTCGTCGACGGCACGCACGCGCCATGCTTCGGGCGCGCGGGCGTTGTGATGTAGAAACGCGAGCTGATCGGCCATCATGTCCGGATTGGTGCCCTCGATTGACGCGCAGCCGAGCATGACGTCTATCTTGTGCTGCAGGACGTAGGACCAGATGCCATGCCAGAGCAGTTCGACGGTCTTCTTGTTCCTGTAAGGTTTGAGCACGCAGGAGCGGCCGAGTTCAAGGAAACGCTTGTCAGGATTTGCGTCGACGAGCGCCTGGATGTTGAATTCGCCAGACGTATAGAAACCGCCATGTCGATCCGCCACATCCTGACGGAGCAGGCGATAAGTGCCTACAATCTCGGGCTTCAGCCGACCCAGCTTGTTGCGTTTCAGTGAGTCGTGATCGATGACCAGCAAATGGTCGCAGAAGGCGTCGAAGGGATCAGCATCCCGGCGCATTGCCTGGGTCTGCGCATCGGCAATGGCCGACATTTCTTCATAAAAAACCTGATAGCGCAGTCGCTGGGCTTTCTTCACTTCCTTCGCGCTGCGTGCCAGACGCACTTCAAGGGCGCCGATCCGGCCAAGGCTCGCGTTCGCACTCTGAAAGCTGGACGCAACGCTTCTCGCACTTGCCGGTATCCAGCGTGGCGCAAGCGGCAAAGGCCGGCTGTTCGGTGAAAATTTTTGAACGAGTTTCCTCGGCGAAAACATGCCCGACCCCATCATGGACGTGCGGTCCTTTTTTATCTGCCGCGGCAGCGCGTTAACATCTCACGCAGAGCGAATTGTTTCAACAGGCCTTTTGCCTTTGCTACGACAGGATCTCGCGAACCAAAGTAGCAGGCTTTGACCGTGTCGTAGACCACATTTTTCCAACAGATAAATGACACCTGCCGAAACAGGAGCAGGCGCGTGAACCGTGGAGTTCAACTAAAAGCGCCGCCTGAGAAGAAAGCAAACGCGATTGCTTAGACGTCCGCGCGCGGCAGTGAGGTCAGCGCAGAGCTGATTGCTTCAGCAGAAAGCGGCTTCGTCAGATAACCAGCTGCGCCGGCCGCTGCGGCCTTGTCCCGTGCGTCCTGCATGACATCAGCGGTCACCATCAGAACCGGCACGGCGGGCCTACCGGCGGCAATTTCCTGGGCGCGGATCTGCTTGATCGCGCCAATTCCGTCGAGGCCAGGCATGTGAAGGTCCATCAGGATGGCATCAAACTGTGTTCGAGCCGCCGCTTCCACGGCTTTTTCGCCATCAATGACCATCACAGGTTCGTGGCCAAGTTTCCTGAGAAGCGCTTCGCTGAGGAGGCGATTGATGTCGTTGTCTTCCGCCACGAGGAGCCGCAAGGGCCGGGCGGGAGCAAGGGATGATTGTTTCAGGCTTCCCGCAGGTGTTGCAGTGGCCTCGATATCCCAGCAATGGCCGGCATCGGCGTCCTGAAGAAGGCCGGAGGTGACCTGGGACAGGGTTTCCATCCGCACAGGCCGGATCAGGTAGGCCGCATATCCAGCTTCGCGCAGACGTGTCAGCCGATCGCGCTCAGGCGGGGCCACGAGGACCACCGCAGGTGCTGAACAACCGGCCAGGCGCGCGGTTGCCAGCCATCCTCCCGCATCAGGGACGGAAGAATTGTCGATCAGGATCAGATCCGCGTCCGCCAGCCGGTCCTGCATGTCTGAACTTCCAGGCGCGACCAGATTCACCTGCGCCCCTTCCGCACCAAGGCGGGCGGCGAGCAAATGCGCCTCGATCTGTCCGGTGCTGACGAGCACCACGGATTTGCCCGACGTTGATACCTGTCCTGGGCTGCGCAGGGTTTCGGGAACCGGCAGGGAGACTATGAACCGGGCACCCTTGTGCGGGTCAGGTTCAGCGTAGATTCGACCGTTCATCAGCCCGGCAAGCCGCTGGGCGATCGCAAGTCCAAGACCCGTTCCGCCAAATTTGCGGGCAGGACCATGATCGACTTGCTCGAACTCCTGAAACAATCGATCAGCCTGATCCTTGTTGAAGCCTATGCCGGTGTCGCGGACGCAGATATCCAGAAAAGAGCCTCCGGCCGGATTGTGGCGGCCGTCGATCTCGACGGACACACCGCCTTCATCCGTGAACTTCACTCCGTTTCCAGCGAGGTTGAACAGGATTTGCCGTACGCGCGTTGCGTCCAGCGTGACCAGATCAGGCAGGGCTGGGTCAATGCGGGTGCCGATTTCGAGCCCTTTTGCATGTGCCTTGGGGGCAAGCAATTCGACGACATTTTCTGCAAGGCCGGCGAGCGCGGTCGGGCCCGTTTGAATTTCAAGTTTCCCTGCTTCCACCTTCGAGAAATCGAGCACCTCATCGATCAGCAGCAGAAGCGTTTCACCAGAGGTCTCCAAGGCGCTGATATAGGCGGTCTGTTCCTTGGTAACACGGGTGTCGCGCAGGAGCGCAGCCATGCCAAGAATGCCATTTAGCGGAGTGCGGATCTCATGGCTCACCGTCGCCAGAAAACGGGATTTGGCTTCGTTCGAATTCTCTGCCGAATGCCTTGCGGCCAGCAATTCATCCTCGATCATGCGGCGGTCGGTAACATCGCGTAAAACCGTCTGGATGAGGGGCTGTTCTGTAGAGGTGTCGCGCACGCTCACGTCAATTCGCGAAAACCAACGGGTTCCGTGATTGGTTTCCAGCATGACGTCGCCGAAGCCGCCTTCGGAATCTTCACGGGGATGGCCACCTGCCATTCCTGCCTGTTTTACCCTTGGCAGGGTCAGTGGCAGGCCAATGATAGGACCTTGCCTATTGCCGAAAGCTTCAAGTGCGGCTGTGTTTGCGTAGACGACCGTGCTGTCCGTATCGCGCCGAATGACGATGTCGCCAAGGGTCGACAGAATGCTCGCCTGCCGTTCGTCGCTTTCCCCCAGTTCCCAAGTGCGGTCTTCGAGCTCTTCACAACGGGCCTGAAGCATCTTGATTCGCGTGTCTTTCGCGGCAAGTCCCTCTGCGGCGCGGTGTTGGTCATCGGCCAGCAGCCGCCAGACTGCCATGGCGCCGGCAAAAAAAGCCAAGGCAACCGCGATCAACCGCGTCGAGGGCGAGCCGACAAGCATGAAAGCACCGAGCGTTCCGCCGGCAGCACCCACTGCCGAGAGCATGAGAAGCCGCTTTGAAGGGGTGTTAACGGCTGAAATCGCCGATTTTGCTGAATCCGCTTCCTCGCTGTGATCAGAAAGTGTGGACGCTCCGACCTGGATGCGACGGGCGCTGGGCCAGACTTTTTCCCTCAGTTCACGCGGCCCTCGACGGGCTTCCAGGTTTTCAGCCGACCTGGGATCATTGCGGTTCAACTCGCCTGTAGCGGATTCGGGCGCCAAATCGGCGCGGTCAATCAAATCCTGCCGTCTGCTGGCGCGTTTGGTGTTCTGGCTTGCCAAGGACCGATACTCTCTACTTGGTCACTAAGAACCAGCAGTGTCGCGGACAACCTTTGAGAAACCGTTTCTTTCCAGGTTCGGCCTTTCTCCTTGTTCAAGCTGCCTGTCTTGCGAGATCCTGACCACGGTAGCTCAAGGCTTCCGCCAGATGAATTCGCCCAACCGTGTCGAGCCCATCAAGGTCCGCAAGGGTGCGAGCCAGCTTCAGGACTCGGTGGTATCCACGGGCGCTGAGGGCAAGGCTCTTTGCTGCATCATGCAGGAATTGCAGACCGCCCGGATCTGGTGCTGCAATCGTTTCGATCACGGATGCAGGGGCTTCCGCGTTGGTCGAGGCAGAAACGCCAAGGCTCAGAAAGCGTTCACGCTGGATCCGCCTTGCCTCCGCCACGCGTGCGCCGACAGCTGCGGAGGTCTCGGACGCCGTTGGTGTGATCAAGTCTGCGGCAGTCACGGCTGGCACATCAATCCTGAGATCGATCCGGTCGAGAAGCGGCCCCGACACACGAGCCTGATACTCGCTTGCGCAGCGGGCGCCGCGCCGGCATTGGTGGCCGGGTTCCCCTGCGTACCCGCATCGGCAGGGGTTCATCGCGGCGATGAGCTGAATACGTGCGGGGTAGGACACCCGATGATTGGCCCGGGCGATCACGGCCTCGCCGCTTTCCAGCGGCTGGCGCAGGCTGTCGAGCACCTGGGGATTGAATTCGGGCAATTCGTCTAGAAAAAGAACGCCGTTGTGGGCTAGGGACACCTCGCCGGGTTTAGCCTTGATGCCGCCGCCGACCAATGCGGCCATGGAGGCAGAATGATGTGGCGCGCGAAATGGCCTGCGATCGGTCAGTCGACCGTCTGCGAGCTCGCCGGCGAGTGACGAAATCATTGAGACTTCAAGAAGTTCACGCGGTCTGAGCGGTGGCAAGATCGAGGGAAGGCGACTGGCGAGCATGGATTTACCGGCCCCCGGAGGGCCACTCATGAGCAGATTGTGGCCGCCAGCCGCGGCAATTTCCAGTGCCCGCTTGGCGGTCTCCTGGCCTCTGACCTCGCCAAGATCGGGCAGGTTGTTTGGGGTACCCTGAAGTTTTGGCGAGGGTCGTGACAGTACCTGTGTGCCCTTGAAATGGTTGGCGAGCTGGATCAGGGATACAGGCGCCAGGATGTCCATGTCTGCATCTGCCCAAGCGGCTTCTGCGCCGCAGGCCGCTGGACAAATCAGCCCCTTGCCGATGGTATTGGCGCCCATGGCAGCTGGCAGAACGCCCGCGACCGGTGCAAGACGGCCATCCAGGCCCAATTCGCCCAGAACCGCATAGGCGCCAAGCATGTCTGCGGGAATTGCGCCAATGGCGGCCATAACCCCGAGCGCAATCGGCAGGTCATAGTGGGACCCCTCCTTGGGAAGATCGGCAGGTGCAAGGTTGACGGTCACGCGTTTCGCAGGAAGGGCCAGACCCGAAGCATGGAGGGCGGCTCGCACCCGTTCCCGGCTTTCGCCGACCGCCTTGTCGGGCAGCCCAACGATCGTGAAGGCAACCATGCCGGGCCCAACCTGAACCTGAACGTCGACGGGCAGGGCATCGATGCCCTGAAAGGCAACAGTCGTCACACGGCTTACCATAACGCGCCTCCACCAAAGATTGCATTTGACGCTAGGACACTTTTACAAAAATAACAAGAACGAAAAAAGAACAAAAAGCGAGATACGTCGATCTTGCGAGCGCGATGCAAAATACTGATGGGTGAGAAAGAAAACCCCCGCATCGCTTTATTTTGGCTATGCTGGGGCACAAATCCATTCAAACTGGAAGTACATCATGGCCCATCCGCCCCGCCGTTCCACAAGTGCCGTCGACAAGGCGGAGGCACTGTTTAAGAAAGCCACGACAAAGCCGGTCGACGAAGCGCCCAAGGCCCAGACGTCGGCCATTCCGGTCGGCAAAGAGACCGTGTCCGTCCGTCTCGACAATGATGTCCTGGCATATTTTCAGGAAGACGGCCCCGGCTGGCAGGACCGCATCAATGCGGCCCTTAGAAAGGCGGCCGGGCTGAGTTAGCCAAGCAAACCCCTTCCTGTTTTACAGGGCGTGCCAAGGCAAATATGGGAACACATCCGGAGTGTCGGCGTTGCTGTCAGAAGTGCCTGACCCCAACCCGATGTTCCCGGAGATGAGCTATGCACGGCTCCTATACTCGTTTTTTCGCAATGATCGCCACTTCGACAGCGGTCATGCTCGCCCTGATGTATCTGAACACCTACGCGCTCGATCACGTCTTCTTCAGTGAGACGAGGGTTTACATGGCGCTGTATATGGGTGCAGCGATGATGGTGGTGATGCTCGCCTTCATGCTGCACATGTACCGGAATCGCACCGCCAACATTGCGATCTTTGCTGCTGCTGTGGTGATTTTCTCCGGCGCGCTTTATTTGGTCCGGTCGCAGGAAACCATTCAGGACACTGCCTGGATGAAGGCAATGATCCCACACCACTCGATCGCGATCCTCACCAGCCGTCGCGCGGAACTTTCCGATCCGCGCGTCCGCGACCTTGCTGAGCGGATTGTTGAGGCCCAGGTCAAGGAGATTGCAGAGATGAAGGCGCTGATCGCAGATCTTGAAGGCAAGACGAATGAACGCCAGGCCGTATCCGCGAATTGAGTGATTTCAGCGCCTCCATGATGGTTGCGCTCGCAGGGCATACCGCCACATCCGATCATCCGGTAAGGCCCAGAGGCATTTCAACCCCTAATGCGCCTCGTCCCAATTGTCGGCGGCGCGGGCGTCCACCTGGAGCGGGACCGAGAGCTGGAGCACGGGCTCGCAGGCCTTTTCCATGACTTCGCGGACCAGCGGGATCGTGGCGTCCACTTGATCTTCCGGAACCTCGAAGATCAGTTCGTCATGCACCTGCAGGAGCATTTGCGCGTCGAGCTTTGATCTGGACAGCCGGTCTTCCATGCGAACCATCGCGCGGCGCAAGATATCGGCGGCAGATCCCTGGATCGGCGCGTTGATCGCGGCCCGCTCATAGAAAGAACGCATGTTCGGGTTCTTCGTGTTGACCTCGGGATAATGCGCTTTGCGTCCGAAGATGGTCGTCACATAGCCGTTGGCATGGACGTCCTTCTTGACCGTCTCCATATAATCCTTGATGCCCGGGAAACGCTCGAAGTAGGTCTTGATGTAGTCGCTGGCTTCGCCGCGGCCGATGCCAAGCTGATTGGCCAGGCCGAACGCGGAAATACCGTAGATGATACCGAAGTTGATGGCCTTAGCCTGACGGCGCACCATCGGATCCATGCCTTCAATCGGCGCACCGAACATCTCGCTGGCGGTCATGGCGTGAATGTCGAGACCATCCTCGAAGGCTTTTTTCAGCTGCGGGATGTCGGCCATATGGGCCAGCACTCGCAGTTCGATCTGGCTGTAGTCGGCCGAAATCAGCTTGTGGCCCTTTTCGGCGACGAAGGCCTTGCGGATCTTGCGGCCTTCTTCGGTGCGAATCGGAATGTTCTGAAGGTTCGGCTCGGAAGAGGAGAGACGCCCCGTGGTGGTCGCGGCCAGGGAATAGGAGGTGTGAACCCGGTTTGTCTCCGGATTGATGAAGCCCGGAAGCGCGTCGGAATAGGTGGACTTCAGTTTGGACAGCTGCCGCCAGGACACGATGCGTGATGGCAGTTCGTGGCCTTCGGCTGCCAGGTCTTCGAGCACGGAAGCAGACGTCGACCAGGCACCGGTCTTGGTCTTCTTGCCGCCCGGAAGCCCCATCTTGCCAAACAGAATATCGCCCAGCTGCTTGGGAGAGCCAATGTTGAAGCTCTCACCCGCAAGATCCCGGATTTCGTCTTCCAGAGCGGCCA
Organism: Roseibium sp.; assembly: GCF_039982295.1. GTDB lineage: Bacteria > Pseudomonadota > Alphaproteobacteria > Rhizobiales > Stappiaceae > Roseibium. Next base: position 75,444 of record NZ_JBDWYP010000064.1, on the reverse strand, counting down.
TGCCCTGGGCAAAGTCGCCAGACAGGCGAGAGAGCATCTGCCGGTCGACGGAGATGCCGCGTTTTTCCATCCGGCCCAGAACCGGCACCATGGGCCGTTCAAGTGTTTCATAGACCGTGGCCATGTGCTCGGAGGCAAGTCTTGGCTTCAGCACCTGCCAAAGGCGCAGGGTGACATCGGCGTCTTCTGCGGCATAGGCGGTGGCCTTGTCGATTACCACCTTGTCGAAGGTGATCATCGACTTTCCGGACCCGCAGATTTCCTTGAACGGGATGGGCTTGTGGCCGAGCCAGCGTTCTGACAGCTCGTCCATGCCGTTGCCGCCTTTTCCCGCATCCAGCGCGTAGGACAGCAGCATCGTGTCGTCGGCAGGGCCGATGTCGATGCCGTGGCGGATCATCACCAGCCAGTCGTACTTGAGGTTCTGCGCAATCTTCAGAACGCTGGGGTCTTCCAGCATGGGCTTCAACGCAGCAAGCGCGTCATCCATAGGGATCTGACCGGCCACGAGACCGCCACCGCCCAGAAGGTCGCCTTCGCCGTCGACATGGCCCAGCGGCACGTAACAGGCCTTGCCCGCAATGGAGCAGAGAGACAGCCCGACAAGGTCTGCCTGCATTGCGTCCAGGGATGTCGTTTCCGTATCAAAGGCGACATGGCCAGTTTCATAGGCTTCCGCGATCCATTCCTTCAGCCTGTCGAGCGTTGTGACGGTCTCATAGGCGCTGGCGTCAATCACAGTTGCGCGCGCAGCTTCCGCCCGTGCTTCGGCCACGGTCTGCGGAACCATCATGCCTTTCGGCAGATCGACGGCACCCCCGCCGGCGGCAGAGGCGGGTTTGGCAGCAGGCGCGGCATGTTCGACAAGGCGACCCTTATGATCAGGCACATCCCAGCCCGGCACCTGGAAGTCGGCCGGCTCGATGTTGGCAACTTCCGCGCCAGTGGTCTCGGCAACGCGCTTGGTCAGCGTTGTGAAGCCCATGGTCTTTAGAAAGCCGACTGCCTTGGGGCCGTCCAGGTCGGTCACCGAAAGATGCGTCACCGGCACGTCGACCGGCACATCCTGTTTGAGGGTGACGAGCTGTTTGGAAACACGTGCCTGATCGGCGAATTCGATAAGGTTTTCGCGCCGCTTGTTCTGCTTGATCTCGCTGGCGCGGGACAAAAGTGTTTCCAGGTCACCATATTCATTGATCAACAGTGCGGCGGTCTTCAGGCCAATGCCCGGCACGCCGGGGACATTGTCGACGCTGTCGCCTGCCAGCGACTGGACCTCGATCACCTTGTCCGGACCAACGCCGAACTTCTCGAAGACTTCTTCTTCGCCGAAGATCTTGTTCTTCATGGTGTCGATCATGCCCACCTTCGGGCCGATCAGCTGCATGAGATCCTTGTCGCCGGAAACGATCGTCACCCGTGCGCCCATTTCTGCGGCCTGCACGGCGTAGGTCGCGATCAGATCGTCGGCCTCATAGCCTTCCTGCTCGACGGAATGGACCGAAAAAGCGCGTGTTGCCTGACGGATGAGGCCGAACTGAGGGATGAGGTCCTCGGGCGGTTCGGGCCGCTGCGCCTTGTACTCAGGATAGATGTCCGAGCGGAATGTCTTTGAGGAATGGTCGAAAATCACCGCGAAATGTGTCGGCTCATCGCCCTTCTCCGGCGTGAGACCTTCCTGCAGGAGCTTCCACAGCATGTTGCAGAAGCCCGACACGGCACCCACAGGCAGCCCGTCCGGCTTGCGCGTCAGTGGCGGCAACGCGTGATAGGCGCGGAAAATGAAGGTAGAGCCATCGACCAGGATCAGGTGGTCATCAGCGGTGAGCGCGGGAAGGGAGTTCTCTGTCGACATGGCGTGGATCATGCCTGCAAGGCGACCGTGAGAAAAGACCTAATCCAACCTGTCCGCAGCCGATTGAGCTTATTCCGCCGGTTGCAGTCGTGTCTTTGGAGCCAAGGTTCCCGGCAAATAAGCCCACGTCGGCCGTCGGAACAGGAACCAGCCGAAATTGGTCTTTTGGATCATCCAGAGCAGGATCATCGGACTGATCACGGAAACTGCCGTGACAATGAGCGACATGGTGCCGATATCCAGAAAGCCAAGCTTTAGGAGCACGACGCGCATAACACCCATCGGGAAGAAGAACGCCAGATAGATAACGATGGAATTTGCGCCAAAATGGGAGAGAGAACTGAACCGACCTGATTCGGTGATCAATGTACTGGTCAGAACGATGGCACCTGCGCCCGCTGCTCCAAGCGCCAGTGAGATGATGGGGAGACCGGACCAGCCGGCAGCGACCAGGCCACCGTTGATCAGAGCCCAGATGGCAAGCGCTGTCAGACTGAGCGGCATGCGCGCCCTGGCCCAATCGGCAAGCTGGAAAATCTTCGGTGCGAAGATGTAGCCCGCATAAAAATAGACGAAGCGCGAGGCAAATTCATCGACGAGAAGCCAGCCTGTGTGGATTGGCGCAGTCTGCAGAAATGCGGCGATGCCTAAAATCAGCTGCCACGGCAGACCCTTGTCGTGCGCCAGCTTACAAACCACGAAGAAGACCGGCAGCATATAGATGAACCACAGCGTGCCGAACGGCTGAATGAAGCTGGCGAAGTAGTATTGAACCGCGCCAAGCCAGCCGAGGTCCGCGGAAAAGACAGGCGCTTTGACGGCGAATTGGATTGTCATCCAGAGCACATAGAAATAGGCGAAATGAACGACTTTCCGGTCGAGATAGAGACGCCAGTCGCGTTTGATGACATTCGACAGGAACAGTCCGGAAATCAGAAAGAAGTCCGGCATGCGGAAAGGCGCGGCAAAGGCGACGATGGCATGCATCCATCCGGTTTCGCCTGCTGCGGCCTCGACGCCCAGCACGGAATGCATCATCACCACAAAAATGATGCAGATACCCTTGGCCGTATCGACCCAGTCAATGCGCGTCGAAGACATCCGCGCCGCCTCGCCCTTGGTTCAAATCTTCGCAAATCTTACAGGGCGCGCGCTGAAGAGGGGTTAAGAGGAGTGGTTAAGTGGGCGCCAAAACCGGCGTTCCACGTCACAATGGTGTGAGGAGCCTTTGCGGAAACTCTCAGGATCCGGGCTTGTCGTCACCAGACCACGGGCTGATACGGGGAGCACCCGTCTGCGACTTCTCGTCTTCCGTTCGGCTCCAGTCGCCTTCGTCCAGATCCACGACGCCTTCTTCACCCCGGCGCATGGCTCCACCTTCGACAATCGTGACATTGGCCCGGGCAATGATGAAACGGGCGACAGCATCGCGCACCGGAGGAACAAACAGCAAAAGGCCGATCGCGTCGGTGACGAAGCCGGGGATCAAAAGGAAGAGGCTGGCCAGAACGATCAATGCGCCATGCATCATGTCTCGCCCGGGCACCCGGCCTGCATCCATCTCGCTCTGCATTCGCATGATCAGAGACAAGCCCTGCTGCCGCAGCATGATCGTGCCTGCCACGGCCGTCAGGACAGTCAGGATCACTGTTGGCAGAACGCCAATGGCGCTGCCCACCTGGATGAACACCGCGATTTCGATCAGCGGCAGCAGAATGATGATTGCAAGAATATAAAGGGCCACGAAGTTTCCGTCGTCTCTGTGTTACTCTGGCTAAAGGTAGTCATCTAGGCTAGGGATTGCGAGGGGTTTGCGCCTCGCAAATGAACCTTTGTCAAATTACTGTCTTGCCCTTGGCTCTGGATGCTGGTTCAAGGGCACCTACATAGGACATAACGCCTGCACTTCAGGGTTGGCACGGCTTTCGAGCCTGATGCCGTCCGAAGTGCTACGACAGGATAGCCGGTAGCACGAAATGAACGAAATTTTCGACGTTTACAACATCATCTTCCTGGCGCTGGCTGTGTTCATCATCTTCCGCTTGCGGTCGGTGCTGGGCAAGCGTACCGGCAACGAACGTCCGCCGTTCGATCCCTATTCCAAGTCCGACAGGCAGGATCAGGATGCCGGACCGGCTGGAGATGCAGACAGCGACGACAACGTAATTCCGCTGCCAGGTCAAAACGCACCACAGTCCGAGCGTCTGGACCAGGGCCAGAACGATGACGTCGTGATCGAAAAGGTCGCGCCGGCTGGCTCCGCTCTCAATGAAGCGCTTCGTCAGATTCTCTCTGCCGACCGTAGCTTCGAGCCGGGGCCGTTTGTTGAAGGTGCCAAGGCAGCCTACGAGATGATCGTCATGGCTTTTGCCGATGGCGACCGCAAAGCCCTGAAATCGCTTCTTTCCAAGGACGTCTACGAGGGTTTTGTTTCTGCCATCGATGACCGCGAGAAGCGCGGCGAAACCATCGAATCGACCTTCGTCGGCATCGACAAGGCCGAAATCGTGGAAGCAGCTCTCAAGGGCACCCAGGCGCAGGTAACCGTGAAGGTTCAGAGCCAGTTGATTTCTGCCACTCGCGACAAGTCCGGTGAGATTGTTGACGGCGACCCAAGCAAGGTTACCGAGGTCATCGACATCTGGACGTTTGCGCGCGACACCTCTTCGCGCGACCCGAACTGGAAACTTGTTGCTACCGAATCCGCAGAGTAATGCGGCAGGGTTCCGGACGGCGCGTCCGCGCGGGACTTCTTGGCTTTTGTCTTGGTGTCGGGGCGCTCTTGATGGTGACGGAAGAAACCGAAGCCGCTCCGGTCGGCAAGACTCCAGACGGATTTGTAGAGACCAACTTTGATGCTCTGCCGGGCTGGGCGGACGACAGTCACGCCGATGCCCTGTCGGCGTTTCTTCGCTTTTGCCGATCCTCGGGAACGCTTTTTGCCAAGGGCCCGATTCACCTGTCTGCTGAGCGGGCAGGGGAAATTTGCAAGAGCGCTCTGGCGGCCGAAGGCGCGGGCCATGCCGCGGCAAGGGCGTTCTTTGAAGCCGAGTTCATCCCTCATGTGATTGACGCAAAAGGCTTTGTGACCGGTTACTATGAGCCGGAACTGGCTGCATCCCGGACACAAAGCGACGCCTTCCCCGCACCGCTCTTGAAAGCACCTGAGGGTCTGGTCCAGATCACGCGCAGCAATCGCCCGAGGAATTGGCCGGAAGAGCTCAGCCATGGTCGGCAAAGCGCCGAGGGGATCGTTCCATTGCCCGACCGCCCGGCGATCATGGCGGGCGCATTGGCGGACGAAAGTCTGGATCTTGTCTATCTTTCAGATCCGGTAGAGGCGTTCTTCGTCCATGTTCAAGGTTCCGCACGACTGCGGCTGACCGATGGCACAGCGATGCGCGTCGGCTATGCCGGAAAGACCGGTCACCCCTACACATCGGTGGCGCGTGTCCTTGTGAATCGCGGCGAAGGAACCCCTGAGCAGCTTACTATGACTGGCCTGCGCAAGTGGTTCGCGGAAAACCCCGATGGCCGTGACGAGCTTCTAGGCCAGAACCGTTCCTATATTTTCTTCCGTGAAGTCGAGATCGAAGATCCAAGAGATGGTCCGATTGGCGCAGCCGGGTTGCCTCTCGTCGCCGGGCGCAGCTTGGCCGTGGATCTCTCGCATCTATCGCTTGGTCTGCCGATCTTTCTTGAAACGAGCTTGTCAGACGTCAAGGGCCTGTCGGATGTCGAGGGACTAAAGGCTGATTTTCGCAGACTGGTGATTGCCGATGATACTGGTTCATCGATCAAGGGCGCGGCGCGGGGTGACCTTTTTGTTGGTTCCGGACTGGCTGCGGGTCGAATTGCCGGCGACATCCGGCATGCAGGGCGCATGATGGTGCTGCTGCCCAAGTCTGCCAAATCAGAGCGCAGCGATAGATGAAACCGACGAAAAAGCGCAAAAAGGGGCAGCTAACCGCCGAGGACAGGGAGCTTTGGGCCAAGGTTACGAAAACGCTGACACCCATGCACCCCCAGGCCTCACAACCGGTCGAGCCTGAAGACTTTTCAGAGATGCTTGACGGCAAGAAACAGGCGGAAAAGCCCAAGCCGAGCACTGAAACGGCTATCCGGACGCCACCTAAAGCGCCCAAGCCGGCCGCACCACTTCCGCTTCATCAGCTCGAACATCGCTACCGCAAGAAACTGGTTCGAGGCGTGAAATCTATCGATGGCCGCATTGATCTGCATGGCCTCACCCAGCATCAGGCCCATGACCGCCTGCGTGGATTTTTGTATGAAGCTCAGGCTTCGGGCTACAAGGTCGTGCTGGTGATCACGGGCAAGGGCGGGCGTGGCGAAAGCGGCGGCTTTATGGATGAGCGCGGCGTTCTGCGCCGGGTTGTGCCACAATGGCTGGCGATGCCGGACATGAGGTCCCTCGTAATCGGCTATGAAGAGGCGCATGTGACCCATGGTGGGTCAGGTGCGCTTTACGTGCGTATCCGGAGACGGAGGTGAGACAGTGACCCCTCTTGGAGCAAAGATCCGCGAATTGCGCCAAAAGCGCGGAATTTCCTTGAAGGAGATGGCAGCGGAGCTTTCCGTGTCGAGCGCCTATCTTTCGGCGCTTGAGCATGGAAAGCGCGGCAAGCCGACCTGGTTCCTTGTGCAAAGGATCATCACGTTTTTCAATGTTATTTGGGATGAAGCCGAGGAAATTCAGCGACTTGCCGAATTGTCCGACCCGAAGGTGACAATAGAAACCTCGGGTATGGATCCAAAGGCGACCGAGCTGGCGAATCGTCTGGCCGGGAACATTGGTGGCCTGTCGTCGGAATCTCTCGCTCATCTCCTCCACCAGTTGAGGGTTGTCGCGGCAAAGGACGACGTTTAAAGGCATTCTCCGATTGTAAAGCCTTTGCTGCGTATATTGCTTCTGTCGCCGATGCTTTGTGAGTCCAACCGACCGGCACATCTACATTTTGGAAAACGGCCTGATTGATGAAGAACACCGCTGAAGACCTTGCTGGCCTGATCGATGCGAATTCCTTGCGGCAACGCCTGTCCGACCTGACGAGGGATACGGATGGCGACGGCTCGGACCTGAAGATCCGGTCAAAGGTGCTTGGCGAGCTGAAGAGCGTCATGAAAGCCGGCCGCGCCGTTGCGGAAGAACGCCTCAATGAAGATGGTGGCGGCCTTTTGTGTGCTCAGCGGCTGTCCTTCCTGCAGGACGAGCTGATCCGCGTGATCTATGACTTCGCGCTTCACCATGTGTACCGTGTGACCAACGCGTCTGCCGCCGAACGCATGTCGGTTGTGGCAGTCGGTGGCTATGGTCGCGGCACGCTTGCACCAGGTTCTGATGTCGACCTCCTGTTTGTACTGCCCTACAAGCAGACCCCGTGGGGCGAACAGGTCGTCGAATATATCCTCTACATGCTTTGGGACCTCGGATTGAAGGTCGGTCATGCGACCCGAAACATCGAGGAATGCATCCGCCTTTCCAAACAGGATATGACCATCCGAACGGCGGTTCTGGAAGCGCGGTTTATTTGGGGTGATGAGGCGCTCTACGAAGAGCTGATCAATCGGTTCAATGACGAGGTCGTTGCCGGCACCAGCTCTGAATTCATTGCGGCTAAGCTGGAAGAACGCGATGAGCGCCACCGGCGGCAGGGCACATCCCGTTATCTGGTCGAACCGAACATCAAGGAAGGCAAGGGTGGTCTGCGTGACCTCAACACCTTGTTCTGGATCGCCAAATACCACTACCAGGTGCGCCGCCAGTCCGAGCTGGTGAAGAAGGGAGTGCTATCTCGTTCCGAGTACAAGCGCTTCGTCAAGTCAGAGGACTTTCTCTGGGCGGTGCGTTGCCACCTGCATTTTCTGACCGGACGCCCAGAAGAACGCCTGTCTTTTGAGGTGCAGCGCGAGATCGCCATCCGGCTGGGCTATACACAGCATCCCGGCCAGAAGGACGTGGAACGCTTCATGAAGCACTACTTTCTGGTGGCAAAGGATGTCGGTGATCTGACACGCATTCTATGCGCTGCGCTTGAGAGCCAGCACGTCAAGGAACCACGCGGCCAGGGAATTACAGGTCTCATGCGCCGGTTTCGCGTCGGTCGGCCTGCTGTTGCGGCAAAGCCCGTGGCCGGATTTGCAGGCTTCGAGGTCGAAAACAATCGGCTGAATGCAAAGTCGGACACCGTCTTTTCCGACGATCCGATCAACCTCATTCGCGTCTTTCAGGTCGCCGACAAGAACGACTTCAATCTGAACCCGGAACTGACCAAGCTGATCCGTCGGTCGCTGAAGCTGGTTGATCGCAGCCTGCGCAATGATCCGGAAGCAAATCGTCTTTTCGTTTCGATCCTGACGTCCCGCAACAATCCGGAAAAGACCCTCCGGAAGATGAACGAGGCTGGCGTGTTGGGCCGGTTTGTTCCCGACTTCGGCAAGGTCGTGGCGATGATGCAGTTCAACATGTATCACCACTACACGGTTGATGAGCATCTGATCCGCTCTATCGGCGTTCTGGCGCAGATTGAGCGGGGCGATTCAGGGGAAGACCATCCACTGTCATCTGATCTGATCAGCACGCTGCAAAGCAGGAAGCTGCTTTATGTGGCCATGTTCCTCCATGACATTGCGAAGGGTCGGCCGGAGGATCATTCCATTGCCGGTGCCCGCGTCGCCCGAAAGCTCTGCCCGCGTTTTGGCCTTACCAGCGCGGAGACAGACACGGTTGCCTGGCTGATCGAGCATCATCTGGACATGAGCACCATTGCCCAGTCCCGGGATCTGTCCGACCGCAAGACCATTACGGACTTTGCAAATGTCGTGCAGTCGCTGGAGCGCCTGAAGCTTCTCTTGATCCTGACCGTTGCTGACATTCGCGCGGTCGGTCCCGGTGTGTTCAACGGTTGGAAGGGGCAGCTTCTGAGGACCCTCTTTTACGAGTGCGAGCCACATCTGACCGGCGGTCATACGAAAGTGTCCCATCGCCAGGCTGTGGACCAGGCGAAGGAGACACTCGTTTCCGAGCTGGGACATTGGAGCGAGGAGGAGCGGAACGCTTACGTGAACCGTCACTACAAGGCCTATTGGCTGCGTATTGACCCGCAACGCGCTCTGGCTCATGCGGAATTGATCCGCAAGGTCGATCAGAATGACGACAAGCTTGCCTTTGACGTCACGCCGCATTCCTTCGAGGGAGTGACGGAAATCACCGTTCTGGCACCTGACCACCCGCGTCTGCTGTCAGTGATCGCGGGCGCGTGTTTTGCGACCGGTGCGAACATTGTGGATGCCCAGATTGATACGACGACCGATGGGTTTGCACTTGATACGATTTTCATCAGCCACGAGCTGCCGGACGACGCGGATGAGAGCAGACGCGGTGAGAGAATTGCCAAGCTGATCGGCAAGACCTTGCGCGGCGAGGCGCCTCTGCCGGAGACGACCATTAAGAAGGCGTCGGTCAAGGGTCGCATGAAGGCATTCAAAATCGAGGCGGACGTTCTGGTCAACAACTCTTGGTCCGACGAGTATACGGTTCTGGAAATCTCTGGCCTGGACCGATCCGGTCTTTTGTATGACCTGACCAGGTCGATCGCGACCTTGAACCTCAATATTGGGTCAGCCCATATTTCGACCTTCGGTGAGCGCGTGGTCGATGTGTTTTATGTGACCGATCTGACCGGACAAAAAATTGCCAACATCGGCCGTCAGGCGATTATTCGCGAGCGTTTGGCCGCAGCGGTCGGTGGAGAAATCGACATGAGTGCATCCGCCCCGATTGCTCGGCGGGCATCCTGATCTAAGATTTGACCGCCGCGGGTTGTTCCCGAGGCCATGAGATTTGAAACATGAGCCTTTTGAAGAACTTCGCTACGGTTGGCGGTGCGACTATGGCAAGCAGGTTGCTTGGGTTCGTGCGCGATACCCTGCTGGCTGCCGCGGTGGGCACGGGCCCCGTAGCGGATGCCTTTGTGGTTGCATTCAGGCTTCCCAATCTGTTTCGGCGTCTGTTTGCCGAAGGGGCCTTCAACTCTGCCTTCATCCCTCTTTTCGGACGTGCCGTCGAAGAAGAGGGCGATGACGCCGCGCGCAAATTTGCCGGTGAAATCGGAGCTGGCCTCTTGTTCTGTCTGCTCGTGCTGACGGCACTGGCGCAGATTTTCATGCCGGCGGTCGTCTGGGCCCTGGCCCCAGGGTTCGTTGATGACGCGCTGAAGTACGACCTGACGGTCCTCATGTCCCGGATCGCCTTTCCTTACCTTGTCTTCATGTCCATGCTGGCCTTTATTGGTGGCATCCTGAACACCTACCAACGGTTCGCCGCCGCTGCTTTTGCACCGGTCATGCTCAATGTGGTCATGAGTCTGGTGCTTGGCGGGGTGATCCTTTCCGGTGTTGAGGACCCCTATACGCTTGGTGTCATTCTCACGGTCGGTGTGACCGTCGCGGGCATCTTCCAGCTGGCGGTTGTTCTTTGGGACCTGAAGCGCCTGGGTTTCCGCATTCCCATATATCGCCCGCGTTACACAAAATCGGTCAAACGCCTTCTGGCATTGGGTGTGCCGGGCGTCATCGCCGGTGGTGTCACGCAGATCAATGTCGCGGTCGGGCAGGTCATCGCGTCGCTGCAGGACGGCGCGAATGCCCTGCTCTACTACGCCGACCGTCTGTATCAATTGCCGCTCGGTGTGATTGGCATCGCCATCGGCGTTGTCCTGCTGCCGAGCCTTACCCGTCAGCTGCGTGCCGGTCATGAAGATCAGTATCAGCATAGCCTCAACAATGCCCTCGAGTTCTCGTTGGTGCTGACCCTGCCCTCTGCGGTGGCGCTGGCGGTTGTTCCCCATGAGATTGTCTCAGTGCTCTTTGAGCGTGGTCGGTTCGATGCGCTTGCGACCGAAGGAACGGCGGCTGCGCTCGCGGCCTTTGCCTTCGGGCTTCCGGCGTTTGTCTTGAACAAGGTTTTTTCTCCGGGCTATTTCGCGCGCGAGGATACAAAGACGCCTATGTGGTTTGCCGGGATCGGGATGGCGGTCAACGTCGCCCTTTCGCTCGCGTTCTTTCCGTTCTTGCAACATGTGGGCATAGCCCTGGCCACGACGGTCGCCGGATGGGTGAACACGGGACTTCTGGTGATCGTGCTGTGGCGGCGCGGCCATTTCACGCCCGACCTGACTGTTTTGAGAAAGCTCGCGCTGATCCTGCTTGCCAGCTGTTTGATGGGAGTTGTGATCCATTTTGCTGCTATCGGACTGGCGCCCTGGATCTCCGGTTCAAACCTCCTGGTCCGCGTTGCAGGTCTTGCTGCTCTTGTCGCGACAGGTGCGATTGTTTTCGCGGTCTTTGCCCAGCTGTCCGGGGGTAGCGACCTTGTCGCACATGTGCGGTCGTTGAAGCGGCGCAACACCTGACCCGCCGAATTCACCATTGGCGCGCTCGGCGCTTGCAAGAGCTTTGCCTGGTGGCTTAAGACCGTGCCATCGATCACCCCAGGAGCCCTTCCAACCGGCATCTTGCGAAAAAGGACAGAAAATGACGGCGTTCAAGCCCCGCGTCTTTTCCGGCGTTCAACCGACCGGCAATCTTCATCTTGGCAATTATCTTGGAGCGGTATCCCGCTGGGTTCCGATCCAGGATCAGATGGAATCGATCTTCTGTGTTGTCGATCTTCACGCAATCACGGCTGGCTTCCCCGATCCAGGCAAGCTGACATCGGCAACCCGTGAAGTGACCGCGGCCTATATTGCCGCCGGCATCGATCCCAAGAAGTCGATCATCTTCAACCAGTCCCAGGTGCGCGAGCATGCGGAACTGGCCTGGATCTTCAATTGCGTCGCCCGTATCGGCTGGATGAACCGGATGACCCAGTTCAAGGACAAGGCCGGGAAGAACAAGGAAAATGCCTCTCTGGGTCTTCTGGCCTATCCGAGCCTGATGGCTGCCGACATTCTTGCCTACAAGGCAACGCATGTTCCCGTCGGTGACGACCAGAAACAGCATCTGGAGCTGACCCGCGACATCGCGCAAAAATTCAACAATGATTTTGCCGCCCGGATCAAGGAGCTGGACGTTGGCGTGCCGAACCCGACGCCTTCGCCGGAACTGCCGGAGGATCTGTTCTTTCCGGTGACCGAACCGATGATTGCAGGTCCGGCAACCCGCATCATGAGCCTGCGCGACGGCACCAAGAAAATGTCCAAGTCTGATCCTTCGGATCTCTCGCGGATCAACCTGACCGATGACGCCGAGGCCATCTCCCGAAAGATCAAGAAAGCCAAGACCGACCCGGAAGCTCTGCCAAGTGAAGTCGATGGTCTGAAGGATCGTCCGGAGGCAGACAATCTGGTTGGTATCTACGCCGCGCTTTCAGGTCAGTCCAAGCAGGAAGTCCTTGGAGAATTTGGCGGCCAACAGTTCTCGGCCTTCAAACCGGCCTTGTCGGATCTGGCGGTCGAAAAACTCTCGCCGATGACGGACGAAATGCGCCGCCTGATGGCCGATACCTCGGAAATCGATGCGATCTTGAAGGTCGGCGCCGAAAAAGCTTCGGCCATTGCCGAGCCGGTCCTCAAGGATGTTCGCAAGATCATAGGTTTTCTCGACGTGCGCTGATACCGGATTCCCGGAGCCGCAACATCAACCTCGCCCGTCATTCGGGCGGGGTTTTTTGTTGGCCGCAGATAGGCCTGTCCTCTACAGTAAAGGACTTATGGCAATTGTCGCGGAGATCCCGATTTGACATCTCATGGTTATGAAACCGGGCGTTTGAACCTGCCCTTTGTCGGTATTTGTACTTTTGGAAAGTACCCTTATCAGGCGGATTGGGACGCCATAGACGCCGACGTTGCCGTTCTTGGAGCCCCATTCGACATGGGCACTCAATGGCGATCAGGAGCGCGCATGGGCCCGCGCGGAATCCGTGAAGCCTCCACGCTGTTTTCCTTCGGCCATGCAGGCGCTTATGACTTCGAAGACGACATAACCTATCTGCCGGCTGAAACGACCCGCATCGTTGACCTTGGCGACGCGGACATCATCCACACGGATACCATCCAGAGTCACGCCAACATCGAGGCCGGCGTTCGCAAGATCCTGGCCGCCGGTGCTCTGCCTGTGGTGCTGGGCGGTGATCATTCGATCAACATTCCCTGCATCAACGCCTTTGATGCCGAAGGTTCGATCCATGTGGTTCAGATCGATGCCCATCTGGATTTCGTCGACGAGCGCCACGGTGTGCGCTATGGCCACGGAAATCCAATGCGCAGGGCTGCCGAAAAGCCTTATGTTACAGGCCTTAGTCAGATTGGCATCCGAAACGTTTCCTCGACAGCCCGGGACGGCTACGAGGATGCGAGAGCCATGGGATCCGACATCCAGTCAGTCCGTCACTTTCGCAAGCTTGGTGTGGAGCAAATGCTGACCCGCATTCCCGAAGGCGCGCGTTATTATCTGACCATAGACATCGATGCATTCGACCCGTCGATTGCCCCGGGAACAGGAACGCCGAGCCACGGTGGCTTTCTCTACTACGAGATCCTCGAATTCATCGACGGACTGGCGCAGCGAGGCTCCATTGTGGGTCTGGATCTTGTCGAGGTCGCACCGGATTATGACCCGACGGGATCCACCAGCACACTCGCCGCCCAGATCCTGATGAACACGCTGGGTCGGATTCTGCATCATCGGTGACAGCGCATCTTCTTCGCAATAGGTTGATTTCAATGCGATTTTCGCAAGGAATCGTAATCAGTTTCCGGCAAGAGAAATGCCGTACTCATTTAAGGTAAGGATGATATATGCGTTTTTTGGCAATTGGCCTGTCTTGTGTGCTGGCGAGCCTGGGTCTCGTTCAGACTGCCGCTGCACAGGATTTCTGGAGCTATAAGGACTGGAACGTTTCGATTGAAAAAGTTGAATCGGATGAGGACGACCACAAGCGGTGTATGATTTTCACCGGGGGTGACGGCCTCCCGACCATTTCTGCGACGTTTTTCAGCGGAGATGCGGGGCCTCCCTACAGCTATCCGGAGGTCTCTGTTCTGGAACGGGCTTTTCGTGGCCATGCAACACTTATGAAAAATGGTGAGCCGGTTTTCTTCTCATTCGACGACGGCGACAGCGTCATGGGCAAGGTAGAGGCCGGCTTTGATGAAGACGGCTTTGCCTTCGCCAATGGGCGGGTGGCGCAAGAGGATAATATCCTGGCTCTTCAGGCCATGCGCCGCAATGGCGAGCTGGCCGTTTCCGTTGCCGGGGGCAGTTTGATCATCGCCTCCCTGAACGGATTCTCGGCAGCATACCTGAAAATGGCTGAGGTTTGCGAATTCTCGACCGAAGGCGTTCTCGACTAGCCACTTGTCGATGAAACAGAACGGCAGGAGCGGGTCTGGACCCGTCTCCTGCCGTTTTCATGTGTTGCTCTTGTCTAGGAGAGTGTGGGCTCTCAAAGCCCGTCGAAAAGGGCGGTCGACAGATAGCGTTCCGCGAAAGACGGGATGATCACCACGATGGTCTTGCCAGCCATGTCGTCGCGCTGGCCGACCTTGATGGCAGCGCTCAGCGCAGCACCTGACGAAATGCCGACCGGAACGCCTTCGGTCTTGGCAACTTCCCGGGCCATCGCGAAAGCCTCGTCGTTGGAGACTGTTGCAACTTCATCGAAGACGGATGTGTCCAAAATGCCCGGAACAAAACCGGCGCCAATACCCTGGATCTTGTGCGGTCCCGGGTTTCCGCCAGACAGGATTGGGCTGTCCATAGGCTCGACGGCAACCACGTGAAGGCCAGGTTTGCGGTCTTTCAGAACCTGGGACACGCCGGTGATCGTTCCGCCGGTGCCGATGCCGGAGACGAAGACATCGACAGCGCCGTCAGTGTCATTCCAGATCTCTTCTGCGGTGGTGGTGCGGTGGATCTCCGGGTTTGCCGGATTTTCGAACTGTTGCGGCATCACTGCATCAGGAATCTCGTCGACGAGTTCTTGCGCGCGCGCGATTGCGCCTTTCATGCCCTTTGCGCCATCGGTCAATTCCAGTTCGGCGCCAAGGATCTTGAACATCTTGCGCCGCTCGACCGACATGGTCTCCGGCATCACGAGGACAAGCCGGTATCCTTTTGCCGCAGCCACGAACGCGAGCGCGATGCCGGTGTTGCCCGACGTCGGTTCGACAAGCACAGATTTGCCCGGTGTGATCTTTCCAGCCTGTTCCATGGCTTCAATCATGGCAACGCCAATACGGTCTTTGACGCTTGCAACCGGGTTGAAAAACTCGAGCTTGCCCAGAAGGTTGGCTTTCACACCATGGGCGTGCGCCAAACGGTCCAGCCGCACGATTGGCGTATCGCCAATGGTTTCGGTGATGGAAGAGTAGATTCGGCCGCGTCCCGGTTTTTTGTCGCTCATGGTGGTCCCCCAGATTTAGCGTCGAAAGATCGCCTTTAACGGATGAAAATTAGGTGCACTCGCAGTGAATTGCGAGGGAAGAAATTCCAATCAGACAGCTGATCGTGAAAACAGCCGTCGGCGCAGGCTCATGAACCGGTGCCCGTCGAGCCGAAGCCTCCGGTGCCGCGCTGTGTCTCAGACAGGGTTTCGACTTCGATCAGGTCCGCTTGCAGGACGGGAGCTACAACAAGCTGCGCGATCCGCGCGCCGCGTTCGATCGTGAAGGGCTCATCGCCGAGATTGATGAGGATGACTTTCACCTCGCCGCGATAGTCCGCATCAATCGTACCCGGGGTATTAAGGACCGTGACGCCATTTTTCGCGGCCAGTCCGGAACGGGGGCGAACCTGGCCTTCGAAGCCTGCAGGGAGCGCCATGGCAAGGCCGGTCGGCACGAGCGCGCGCTTGCCGGGTGAGAGCATCAGAGGCCCATCAACGGCTGCCAGAAGGTCGAGACCAGCCGCCAGGTCGCTCTGGTAGGCAGGGAGGGGCAAATCGACACCATGGGGCAGGCGCTTGAGTTCGAGGCGGACGGTCATGAAGGCTCCTGCGGAACGTGAAAATGGTCGGCTACTCAAGGGATTTGGTCAGGCATTTGTCAACTGTCACGAAACACCCTCCCCGATTTTTGGAAGCTTCCCTTGCGATAGATGCTGCGGGATGAAAAAGTGCGCATGACTCTAGTTTAAAGATCAAAATGGGAGACTTTCGCGTGAATAAATTTCTAGTGCTCATAATGTCATGTTTTCTTATGGCGCCGGTTTTGCCCGCTGCTGCACAAACAGTTGGCTTCGCGGATGCGATCAAGATCCTGGGTGCCAGTTGCGGCAAGGACATCAACACTTATTGCAAGACCGCCAACCTTGGAAACAACGAGATCGGTCAATGTCTGAGCGAGAATGAATCCAAGATTTCGGCTCAGTGCGCGGCGGACAGCATTACGGTTACGGCCCTTCTGGAGGCCCGCTTTGCCGCTCAGGCAGTAGCGCCCAAGCTCTGCGACCGGGATGCTCAGCAGTATTGCAAACTGGTCAAGCCGGGCAACGGCAACCTCCTTCGCTGTTTGCTGAAGGCACAGCCGAGCGTTAGCAACAAGTGCAACACCGCCATCGACCTGGCCGGCTATCGCTGACCCGATCCCAGCAGTTTTTGAGGTAAAATCATGAAATTCAATACTCTTCTGCCCACGGGATTGGCGACCTTTGCCGTTGTCTTCGGACTGGGCCTTTCCGCCGTTAATGCTCAGACCGCTCTTTCGCGCAACGAGATCATCAACTCTCTTCAGGGTGCTCAGGCGAAGGTGGACATCAGCGCCGACGATCTGCGCAAGCAGGCGCTCGAACAGATCAAGAAATACCCTGGCGATAACTCGACCGAAGTGTTGCCGCTGGCTGCCAAACTGGCACAACTGCGACAGTTCAACCTGGAGATCACATTCGATTTCGACTCGGATCGTATTCGCCCCGAGTCCTACGAGACGGTGGGTATCATCGCCGATGCGCTGCACACACCGTATCTGATGGGTCAGACCTTCTTCGTCGTCGGCCATACGGATGCCAAGGGCGACCGGGAATACAATCTGAAGCTTTCCCAGCGCCGTGCAGACGCCATTCGCGACGCGCTTGTCACGACGTTCCGTGTTCCCGCAGGCATGCTTGAAGCCGTTGGTCTGGGCGAAGAGCAGCTTCGTGACCCTTCCAAGCCGAACGCCGAGATCAACCGGCGCGTCCAGCTGATCAACGTCGGCTTCTGACGATCAGTTGCAACGAAGATCTTGCCGGGGCGTGATCTCGCCCCGGTAGGGTTACACGATTTATTGACCAATCGCGATTTTGACGCGTGCATTGTTCGCTGTGAGTGAACGACCATGTAACGAATTCCCGGCTTCTCAGGTCGGCGATTGAAACCCATCTTGGTTTTGGAAAGGCCGTCCTACCGCTATGCGGTTCAAAGACGGCTGGGTTTCACATGGAGAAGGTCATGACATTCCCGGACACCGCTCACGCCGCCGCGATTGCGCCGCTGTTTCTGGCGCATGGCTCGCCGATGCTGGCGATCACCGACATCCCGGCCAACCGGTTTCTCCGCTCACTCGCTGGAACCATGCCGGAAGTAAAGGGTATCGTCATCCTGTCACCACACTGGGAGACAGAGGGGCAGAAGATCTCCGCTCCTGGAGTCTTGAAGACCATTCACGACTTTGGTGCATTCCCGCAGGCGTTGTTCGACGTTCAGTATCCGGCGCAAGCCAGCGCAGATCTGGTGAGCCAGGTTGCTCAGCTTCTTCAGACCGCCAAAATCCCGGCAGAAGAAGACGGGTCATGGGGTCTCGACCATGGTGCCTGGGTGCCGCTCACCCTTGCCTACCCGGATCCATCGGTTCCTGTCGTTGAGTTATCGCTGCCCTATGACAGCACACCCGAGAGCGTTCACGCCCTCGGCCGAAGCCTTGCTCCCTTGTCAGAGCAGGGAATCCTGATCATCGGCTCTGGCAGCACGACGCACAATCTGCGTGAGCTGTTTCCTGAGGGTACGGATCCGGCTCCGTGGGCCATTCGCTTTGACCAGTGGCTGGATGAGGGACTGAACCGCGGAAAAATCGAGTGGTTTTCTGATCTCAACGCCGGGCCGGAGTTTCGCCGCGCGCATCCAACGGAAGAGCATCTCCTGCCGCTCTTCTTCGCCATGGGTGCCTCGGGCCGAAAAGCAGCGCCGGAGCTGCTGCATCGCAGCTACTCCCACGGCACGATCAGCATGACTTACTATCGCTTTCCGTAGGGAGAAGCCGCTTAAGCGCCCTGTAACTTCAGATAATCTGCGATCCGGGCGATGAGACGGCGGGCAACTTCCGCCTTTTCCAGGCTCGGCCAGTCCTCGATACCTTCCGCACTGACGATCCGCACCGTATTCGCGTCGCCGCCCATGACGCCCGTTTCCGGGCTGACGTCGTTGGCCACGATCCAGTCGGCGCGTTTGCGTTCCAGTTTTCCGCGGGCGTTGTCCAGGAGGTTCTGGGTTTCTGCAGCAAAGCCGACGAGTAACCCCGGCCGAAGGCGCTCGTGATGGCCGATGGTTGCCAGGATATCCGGATTTTCGACCAGGTTCATCGCAGGGGGCTCACCGGAGCCGTCCTTCTTGATCTTCTGCGTACCCTCGTTTGAGGCCCGCCAGTCCGCAACGGCAGCCGCCATGATGGCCACATCTGCCGGCAGGGACTTGGTGACGGCGGAAAGCATCTGTTCAGCTGTTTCAACGTGGACAACGGCGACACCCACGGGATCGGGAATCGAGACGGGACCTGAAACCAGGGTGACCCGGGCGCCGGCTGCGGCTGCGGCCGCTGCAATGGCGTGACCCTGTTTGCCGGAAGAGCGGTTTGCAATGTAGCGCACCGGATCGATTGGCTCATGGGTCGGGCCGGAGGTGATGACGATATGACGGCCGACAAGCGGCAGCTCCGGCATGTCCTGGGAAGGCGTATCCGAGATCAGGCGCTCGGCGGCATCGGCAATCTCGACGGGTTCCGCCATGCGTCCGACCCCGGCTTCACCGCTTTCGGCCATTTCGCCGGCATTGGGGCCAATGAACGTCAGGCCGTCTGCCTTGAGCGTTTCAACATTGCGAGCCGTCGCCGGATGGGACCACATCTTTGGGTTCATCGCTGGCGCGACCAAAACCGGCTTGTCCGTTGCCAGAAGAACCGCAGTTGCTAGGTCGTCGGCGATGCCGTGGGACATCTTTGCCATGAGGTCCGCGGTTGCCGGTGCAATCAGGATCAGATCTGCATCACGGGCGAGGCGAATATGGCCCACGTCCTGTTCCGCTTCCCGGTCAAAAAGTTCGGTATAGACCTTTCTGGCTGTCAGCGCGCCGACCGCTAGTGGCGTAATGAACTGCTGCGCCCCTCGCGTCATCACGGCCTGCACGAGGGCTCCGCGCTCGCGAAAACGCCGGATCAGATCGAGCGACTTGTAGGCGGCGATGCCACCGGAAATGATCAGCACCACACGCTTGTCGGTGAGCATCTGTTTTTGCTCCTGATGGCCCGTCAGGTGCCGGACCGGAAATCTCTCGGCGCCGCGGATATCACCTGGGTGCCGCTGCCTGTGAGCTGATATACGGCAAGTCCGCGCTCGTTCTGGCCGTTCGACTTGAACCGGAACAGGCCGTCGATTCCGATGAAGCCGTCTTGATTGGTCAGCACATTGGTTGCAAAGCGCTGAGGCCCTGCAGAACGAACCAGTCCGGCAGCCAGTGTCACCCCGTCATAGGCGAGCGTGGCGTTGCGTGGAGGCGGCGTGCCATAGGCACCCTGATAGCGACTTGCAAAGGCCTGAAAACCCTTGTCCTCGGGCCCCGGATACCAACTGCCGACCATGAGCGGGTTCGACTTCATGTCTGCCGTATCCCACTGGCCGCTTCCCAGGATCTTGACTTGGCCAAGATTGGAGCCCGCTGACGTCAGTGTCTGCATGACCACTGGAGCGACGCCGCCGCCCGCAGGAATGAACAGGCTGTCGATCTGACCCATGGTCGACGACAGCGCCCGGGTCTTGGCAAGCAGGTCTGCGGTATCTGTGCCGTTGAGCTTGTAGCGTTGGATGGAGACAATTCGCCCGGCTGTTCGCCCGACTTCCTGCCGGAAGGCGGCTTCGATGACCGCGCCATAGGTGTCATCAGGGATCAGCGCCGCATAGGAGCGTTTCGATTGGCTGGCCGCATAACCGATGATCCGCCGGACATCGGTCTGTGGCAGGAAGCTCAGCAGGTAAACACCGCGCGAGGCGACGGAAACGTCGGTCGAGAAAGCGACGACGGGCACGCCGGAGGATTTCGCCACGGTGGCCGCACCCGAAACGGCAGGCGCAAAGACCGGGCCGAGGATCAGTTCAGCGCCCTCGGAAATTGCTGCCCGCGCCGCTGCCTGGCCGCCCTGTGCCGTGCCGGCCGTGTCCTTGACCAAGAGCTGGACATCCGCGTTCGGGAAATTGGCGAGGGCAAGTTCGGCAGCATTCTTGAACACTGTGGCAATGGAGGTTGCGCTGCCGCCGCCGCTCATTGGCAGAAGCAAGCCCACACGAACGCTGCCGGTGCCAACGACTTCTCCGGTGGTCGTGACCGGCTCGCCGGCATTGATCGACTGACCCGGATAGGAGCCGAGCGTGGACCCCATGCAACCGGCGAGCGTCAGGGCGCCAAGACCGACAAAACCTGCGCGCAGATATGTCTTCAGTCTTCCTGCGGTCCGGCTCCAGCCGGTGAATGCGCCTGTGTCGATCAATTCTGCCTCCTCGAACAGCTTTCCAAACACTTACGGATTCACTGTGCGTCTGTCCAGTTTCCAAGCGGTTCTTGGCGGGGCCGTATGGCTCCCGATTTGCGCTTGCGCTCGGGTTCGCTCACCATTAGCCAGAGAGATGGACCATTTTTAGCCTGCATTGAGGCATCCGTGCGCTGCAAGTATCTGCAGGGCAACAGTTCTTTGCCAGGATCGAACCGGGAAGCGCATGACCTCCGCCCAAAGCACTGATCAACGTCGTTACATCTTGTCGGAACACGCCTTTTCCGCGCCCCGTCTGGAGCCGGCGCTCTATATCGTTTCCACACCAATCGGCAACCTTGGCGATATCACGGTCCGTGGTCTGGAAACTCTTGCGGGAGCGTCCGTCATTGCCTGCGAGGACACCCGCGTGACCGGGACCTTGACCCATCGGTTCGGCTTGAAAACACCTCTCATGCCCTATCATGAGCACAACTCGGACCGCCAGAGACCGAAGATCCTCGAAGCGCTCGAGCGCGGCGACGCAGTTGCCCTTGTCAGCGATGCGGGCACGCCGCTCATTTCAGATCCGGGCTACAGGCTCGTCCGCGATGTGGTCGCTGCGGGCCACAAGGTCATTCCGATCCCTGGTGCCTCTGCCTTGCTCGCTGGTCTCGTTGGCTCCGGATTGCCGAGTGATACTGTGCTCTTTGCCGGGTTTCTGCCGCAAAAGGGCGGCCCGAAAAAGACCAGGCTGGCGGATCTGGCAAGGATTCCGGCGACGCTGGTTCTCTACGAATCCCCGCGCCGGCTCGGGGCAACGCTTGCGACCATGGCCGAAATCATGGGTGAGGCACGCGAAGCTGCGGTGGCCCGAGAACTTACCAAGCGGTTTGAAACGTTCGAACGTGGAACCCTGGCCGAGCTTGCCGAGACCTTCTCCGGCGATGCGCCGAAGGGCGAGATTGTCATCATGATTGCCCCACCAGAAGATGGCCCGGAGGCCGCTGCAGAGGACGCCGATGCGCTTCTGAGCGAGGCGCTGAGGGAGATGCCTGTCAGTGCTGCAGCCAAGTCGGTCGCGAAACAGACAGGTCTCGACCGCAATGAGCTCTACAAACGTGCGCTTGAGCTCAAGGCGGATGCGGGCACCTGACACGAGGTGGAAGTTGATCATGGCAGGACGACAGGACGGCAGCGGCGCGGCCAGGCGTCAAAAGGCCCATCGCCTCGGCCATTTCGCCGAAACCCGTGCTGCATGGGCCTTGCGCTTGACCGGCTGGCGCATCCTGAAGCGCCGCTACAAGACCAGGGCGGGTGAGATTGATCTGATTGCCAAACGGCGCAAGACAGTGGTCTTCATCGAGGTGAAGGCGCGAAAGACTCGGGATGCTGCCATGGAGGCCGTCACGCCGGCCAGTCAAAAGCGGATCACCAGGGCCGCGAAGATCTTCGTCACCGAACATCCCAAGGCCGGCTTCTACACCCTGCGCTTCGATGTCATGATCGTACGTCCCTGGCGCTGGCCCGAGCGGATCGTCAGCGCCTTCGAGGCAAGGGAGTGAAGGCGTCAGGGGGCTGAGGGGCTGGATTGTAAAAACTGAGATATAATTATAAGTTGTAGAAGACATAATTGATAGGGAAGGGGAGCCAAGCATGAACGATAAACCTAAACCCCCGCCGCCGCCGCCGCTAGAGAGCATCGAATATTTCGTGCGCGGTACGCAGCGCTACTTGCCGATCTTGAACTCAGTTCATCCGATAAAAAGGCGGGGTTAGTGCGCTCCGAGATATATCGAATCTCAGGTGAAGAGCCCCCGGCTTACTCTGCGGCTCGAGCTTTGGCATATAACGAGACCGTTGACGCTTTGTTCGAGGAAAAAGAAGCTGAGACATTAAGGTTAGGTCTCAGCTTTGCCGATCGAATGACAGCGCATTTGCTTCCTAGGCGCGGAAAGACGTTCAAGCCTCCCTCAAACGCATAGCACTTCCATCTCGCGATCAAGCACCACTGGACAAAGGCCTGCGGCGACCGCATATCTGGACCAACCGAACCAAAATTCCCTCGCGCGAACTCAGCGCCCCTGCCGGGAGACGTCTCACATGGCCCTCAAGGTCGCGGTCCAGATGGACCATATTTCCTCGATCAACATCGCTGGAGACAGCGCCTTTGCATTGATGCTCGAAGCTCAGGCCCGCGGTCACGAGCTGTATCATTACACGCCCGACCGATTGGCGATGATTGGCGACGACGTTTTCTGCGGTCTGGAGCCGGTCGAGGTGCGTGACGAAGTCGGCAATCACTTCACGCTTGGCGAGAAGCAGCGTTTCAACATGGCGGATGTGGATGTGGTGCTCATGCGCCAGGATCCGCCGTTCGATCTTTCCTATATTGCTGCGACTCACATTCTGGAGAAGGTTCATCCGAACACTTTGGTGGTGAACGATCCGGCAGAGGTTCGAAATGCGCCGGAAAAACTCTTCGTTACAGAGTTTGCTGACCTGATGCCGCCGACGCTCGTCACCCGCGATCGCGGCGAAATCGATCTGTTCCGCGCAGAGTATGGCGACATCGTCATGAAGCCCCTGTTCGGCCATGGCGGTGCGGCAGTTTTCCGCATCACCCGGGATGACCTGAACTACGGCTCTCTCTATGACTTCTTTGCCGCCACCTTCCGCGAGCCCTGGGTCATCCAGCAGTTCCTGCCCAACGTGAAGCATGGCGACAAGCGCATTTTGCTAGTCGATGGGGAGTTTGCCGGCGCGGTCAATCGGGTTCCGGCCGAAGGCGACCTGCGTTCCAACATGGTGCGCGGTGGTGCGGCCAGGGAAAGCGAGCTGACTGAAAAGGAGCGGGAAATCTGCGCGCGTCTCGGCCCATCCCTGAAGGAAAAGGGTCTGATCCTGGTGGGCATCGACGTCATCGACGGTCGCCTTACGGAGATCAACGTCACCGCACCCACGGGCATCCGCGCTGTCGCAAAACTCGGCGGCCCGGATATTGCCGCAAGGGTCTGGGATGTTCTGGAGGCCAAGGTGAAGGGTTGAAAGCTCAAAATATCAAAGCGTAGAATCACTTAGCTTGTTGAAAAATATAAATTGTTTGTCAATAGATTTATTGCTAAGATTCACCCGGAATCTGAAACTAGGCCTATCCTAGAAGTAGGATTCCCCCGGCGGATGGCGAAAGCTGTCCGCCCTTTCTATATTAATACTATTCCGAGCGGATTAAATCTACTTTCCCGAAGATTTAGTACTGGGGACAATCTATCAAAATAGTATTGCGCGCGCTTTCTGCGAATGTAACTGTTTGGGCAGAAGCGTTGCTGTAGAAAATAGGCCACGACATCACAAATTTGAATTGGAAGGGTCTGTGCTGAGTCCTTTCCATGAGGATCTTCGATTATCCGTGTGATTGGGATGTTTCGAGCGCCCTCATTTATTCCTAGATCATGCGGAATGTAATTATGTACCGCCATTTTTCTAACAAGCATCGATAGTTTCTTCCCCGCAGTTGCATCTGTAACCACTAAGCCGTTATTACCTCTGAAATTGCCGGGGAAATTAGAATGAACAAGAGTATTCTCAAATCGTTGGAAAAGAGTTAGCCAAGCTTTGTTGAATACATCAAAATCAGCCGCCTTTCCTTTCTTATCTACGACGACATTGGTAATGGACAGAAAATCAAGCTTAGCGATCTCATCTAAGCAATTTCTCAGAATTGTAAGTCTAGTATGTCTGTCCAAATCAAACGGGCGTTTGTTTACAAACTCCGACGAATGAATCTCGCCTCGCATTGGAAGATTATGAACACGACGCATGGTGCGCCGGAATTCAATTAGCGCATTCAGAAAATCTCGCCAACGAGTTTCATGAACTACTATTCCAGATAGCGTAAAATACCTTGTAGGAGATCGACTAAGACCTGTGTCTCCACTTTCATCAACGTACATCAAATACATGCAACCAAAAGTGATAAAAAAACAGGATAAACGCAAGTGAATTTGATATCGAATTGAGAGCTCGCCGGATTTAGGTAGGCTTTTCTCAGTTAGCTATAGCCTACTCCGCCGCATCGACTTCGATCACGCCGCGGCGGATCTGGTCTTCTTCGATGCTTTCGAACAGGGCGCGGAAGTTGCCTTCACCAAAGCCCTCGTCGCCCTTGCGCTGGATGAACTCGAAGAAGATGGGGCCGATCACGGTCTTGGAGAAGATCTGCAGCAGGATCTTGGTCATGCCGCCGTTCACGACGCCTTCGCCGTCAATCAGAATGCCATGCTGCTTCATGCGTTCGATCGGCTCGTCATGGCCCTGAACCCGGTCGGCGCTCTTCTCGTAATAGACCTCAGGCGGGCCGGGCATGAACTTAAGGCCATTGGCGGCGAGCTTGTCGGTGGCGTCATAGATGCCGTCCGTTCCCACCGCGATGTGCTGAATGCCCTCGCCCTTGTATTTCTTCAGATATTCGACGATCTGGCTGGTTTCATCTTTGGATTCGTTCAGCGGAATTCGGATCTTGCCACAAGGAGAGGTGATTGCACGGCTCACGAGCCCGGTGATCCGGCCATCGATGTCGAAATAATGGATCTGGGTGAAGCCGAACAGCTCGCGATAGAAGGCCCACCACTTGTCCATGTTGCCGCGATAGACATTGTGGGTCAGGTGGTCGAGGTAATAAAAGCCGACCCCTTCCGGCTTCGGATTAACGCCGCCGATCCAGTCGAAGTCAGCTGAGTAGGCGGAGCCCTTGTCGCCATATTGATCGACGAAATAAAGCAGCGAGCCGCCGATCCCGACGATGGCCGGAACATCGAGTGCCTTGTCGTTGCCTTCGTAGGGCTCGGCGCCCTTGGAAACAGCATGTTCGAAAGCGTGTTTTGCATCGACAACTCGCCAGGCCATGGAAGGTGCACAGGGGCCGTGGTCATCGACAAAGCGCATGGCGTGACTGCCCGGCTCCGCGTTCACCAGATAGTTTACATTGCCCTGACGCCAGACCGAGATATCTTTGGACTTGTGGGTCGCGACCTTGGTGTAACCCATGCGCGTGAAGAGTTCGGCCAGCTTTTCCGGTTCCGGATGGGCAAATTCAACGAACTCGAATCCGTCGGTGCCGGCCGGATTGTCTTCGGTGATCGTCGCGACCGGTGCGTCGTGGGGAAACGGGCCCATGAATCTCTCCTCCAGAAAAAGCTCCTCCCAGAATGCGCGCGCGGACGCGCAAAGTGTGTGCAAATCGCGTGGAATTCCGTAAAGTGGTGCGAGAAAATCTCAAAAAGCATGGATTTCATGCATGTCAGTTGCATTAGATGGCTTTGATCTGAAATTGCTGCGCGTTCTTCAGGATAATGCTGCCCTGACCAATCAGGAGATCGGCGAGCGAATTGGCCTATCCGCCAGCCAGGTGTCGCGCCGTCGTCAAAGGCTGGAACAAGGGGGAGTCATCCGTCGGTATCGGGCAACGCTTGATCCCGACGCAATTGGTCTTGGCGTCACGGCTTATGTCGGGGTCACGCTCGGTGCGCATAGCCGGGAAAACGCCCGAAGGTTCCGAGAAATGGTGACCGCAATGCCTGAGGTTCAGGAGGCGCATACCCTGACCGGCGATGTCGACTACATGCTGAAAGTGGTTGTGAAAGACCTGAAGGCGCTCAGCCGGGTGATCAACGACGAATTGCTGCCCCATGACGCGGTGCAGAATGTCCGCTCCTCCATCGCCATGGAGACACTGAAGGACGACAATTTCCTGCCTCTTTCGTGAAGAATTGGCAAAAAACCTTGCGCGAGCGGGCAAGGCGCCCCAAATCGAAGTGGAATTGAAATGATCGGCCTGATTGCCGGATGCAGGAGAAATGAGAATGTTTGATGCCAAGTCTTTGCTGGACCAGTTCCTCGGTGGAGCGGGCGGAGCCGCGACCGGTGGATCCGACCGCAGGTCCGGCAATGGCTCATCAGGCGATCTGATGTCCCAAGGCAAGGACTTTCTGTCCTCCCAGGGAGGCGGTCTGGCGCTCGGCAGCCTCGCCGGCCTGATGCTGGGCACGAAATCCGGCCGTAAGATTGGCAAGGGCGCGGTCAAATATGGCGGTCTGGCGCTGGTGGCGGGCCTCGCCTACAAGGCCTACCAAGGCTATCAGGCCAACCAGCAGGGCGCGCCACGGCCGCAGTACCCAGACACCGGCTCCGTGCCGCTGGACGCGCCGCGCGGCACAGCTTTTGATCCTGCCGGGGCGCAGGGCGGCGAAAACGCTTTTGCAATCAGCTTGTTGACCGCGATGATTTCTGCCGCCAAGGCCGATGGCCATATCGATGCGGACGAGCAGGACCGGATTTTTTCCAAGATCGATGAGGCTGGTCTCGACAGTGAAGCCAAGGCCTTCCTGATGGATGAGCTCCGCGCGCCGCTGGATCTCGACAAGGTCGTGGCCAGCGCCGACACGCCGGAACATGCTGCGGAAATCTACGCGGCATCACGGCTTGCGATCGATCCGGACCATGGTGCGGAAAAGGCCTATCTCCAGATGCTGGCCGCGCGTCTTGACCTTGATCCGGCCCTGGTTGACGAAATCGAGATGGCCGTTCGCGAAGCGGAAGAAGGCTAACCGGCCTTGGTGGCTGTGACGTAGAGCCAGTCGGTTGGAAGGCCGTCATAGCCGCCGCCCTTTCCGGACTCAATCACGATGCTTTGCCATGGCAAGGTCTCATAGAGTTCCTTCAGCCTCCGGGCTGAGGGATAATTATAGTACCTGCCGAACCGGTCGCGACCGTCCTCTTCGCCAGCCTTGAAACTTGCAAAGAATTGGCCACCGCCACGCAGCGCTGCAAAGACGTGCGCGAGAACACTGGCCAAGCTCGTGCGCGGAACGTGGAGCAGGCAGGCATTGGCCCAAATGCCATCATATGCTGCCTGATCGTCCAGATCCTCAAACAGAAGCTGCTGGACCGGGATGCCCAATCGGGCTTGCGCGGCTTTGGCGATCTCAGGTGAGCCGTCGGTCGGTTGCACGGAATATCCCTGCGAGATCATGAATTCGCTGTCCTGCCCGGCCCCACACCCGAGTTCGAGAATGCGCGCGTTGTCGGGCAAAGCGGATAGGAAGGTAAGCAACCTCTGTCGATTTTCCACCTTTTCGCGTGAAGTGTAGGCTTCTGCCTCCCTGGCATAAAAATCCAGCGTTTGATCGTCGTGACTCATACCTGGTCGGGCTCGCAAATCGGGTCGTATTCCTTGAGCGATTCCTTGAAATATAGCGAACCAACTTCAAGGAGTTTTAAAGTGTTTCAAATCCATCCGCTTCCGTCCACTGACTTCGCTTTTCTCTCCGCACTGTCAGAGGAAGAGCTCGCTGCACGACACATCAAGACCTATGTCGCTGACGCAAAACCGGGGTTTCCCTGCCGTGTCAGCCTTGAAGATGCGGAGATCGGTGAAACGGTCTTCCTGCTTCACTTCGAACATCAGCCCAATGACACGCCTTATCGGGCAAGCCACGCGATTTTCGTCAAGGCAGACGCCGTTTCGCGCCATCCGGCCGTGAATACGATCCCTGAGAGCATCGCCAGTCGCCTGCTGTCGGTGCGCGCATTCGATGCAGAGCACGCCATCGTTGACGCAGAAGTCATTGAGGGCCGTGACGTCGAAGGGATCATCGCGAGGATGTTCGACAATCCGTCAGTCGACTATCTTCAATTGCATTATGCCCGCAGGGGCTGTTTTGCCGCCGAAGTCAGGCGGGACTAGATCCGCTTGCTGTCTTGTCCTGCTGATGCCACGCGATCAGCAAGATCATCCCCATCGCAATGAGATAGGGGAAGTAGAACCGCGTCTCGTAGTGCGGAAATACCAGATATTTGGCGCAGATTGATGTGAAGATCGCATAGAGCAGTATCCTTGCACGATCTGCCATCTGCGCCGGCCTGATGACCCTTGTGAAGAAGATGACGAGCGCCAGCAAGGCGGCGAGCCAAGTGTTGTTCATTAGCGACCGCACGGTGGAACGAACCAGCATCTGCAGATAGATCAAGGGTGACATGGGTGGATCGAAACCTTCGAGCGTCGGCACATATTCGACATGTGTGAACCAGAGATGGATCCACCAGCCCGGATGACTCTCGTCCTTCAGGACGAAGGTATAGGCCAGGGCCGCAAGGACAAAGGTTGCGGTCATGATCCATCGACCGGGACCATAGATCTGCGCAAAGACAAAGAAGACGCCGATAAAGGCGAGATGGTCAGGCCTGATGAAAAGTGCCGCGATCAGGCTGGCAGCTGCGGCAAGGTCTTGTCGCTCGATATAAAGAAAACCGGCCAGCAGCAGAAAGACCGAGGCATAAAGGTCGGGTGACAGCAGCGCGGCCGACCCGCCAAAATCGGCGATGATCAGCATGGCGACCACGATCGGGCCGTACATCAATGCCCCATGCCGCGCGAGCCAGACCAGAAGGACCCCGGCGACGGCGACGGCGGAAAGCATCGAGATCATTCTGAGGGATTTGACCGGATCCATGAAGCCAGACAGAACGCGTGCGGTTTCAACATAGCCAAGTTTCAACCGGTAAAAGCCGAGCATGGTCGCGAAGGCGTCCGGATCTTCATACTGTCGGATACGATAGTCGCGATCCCCGGTCAGAGCCTGAAACTCGCCGTCTGAAACATTTTCCTTCAACAGGGCATAGGAGCGGTCGTGCAGTTCGGCTGGATCGGAAATGTCGCTTTCCAGAACGCTTGCCGTATAGGCGACCATATCCCAGTTGGACACTGGGTAGATCTGGACGACTGCCGCCACCATGAGCGCGAAAACCGCGAGCACCAAAGCGCCGATCACATGCCGGAGCGGACGATAAAGTCTGCAGGTCCCGCGATAGATCGTGAGAAAACAGGTTTCCAGAAGTCTGGCGGCAGGGTTCACGGGTCGCTCCGGCTAAATTCGACGTCTACGTGCACGCTCTCGCATCTCTGTAATTTTTACGTAAACCTTGCAAAAATGCACAGCAAAGAGCGGCATTTACGGGTTGATTGTGCGTCAAGTAAAGTTCCAATGTGCGTGACTTCCGCTTGCCCTTTGTCACCCAACGTGGCTCCATCACGTTGGGAGAAAATGTCGAACGGGAGGTGGCATGCAGGATCTTGGCACATGGGACTATGTAATTGTTGGAGCGGGCTCTGCCGGCTGCGTCCTGGCCAACCGCCTTTCCGAAGACCCTAACGTCACTGTCCTGCTTCTCGAAGCGGGCAAGAACGACAACTACATCTGGGTCCATATTCCCGTCGGCTATCTCTACTGCATGGGCAACCCGCGCACGGACTGGGGTTTCCACACAGCCAAGGATCCTGGCTTGAA
The DNA here is from genome assembly GCF_039982295.1 of Roseibium sp. Taxonomy (GTDB): domain Bacteria; phylum Pseudomonadota; class Alphaproteobacteria; order Rhizobiales; family Stappiaceae; genus Roseibium. The sequence continues at coordinate 45,520 of NZ_JBDWYP010000064.1, read as the reverse complement.
CGGCCGGTCGCTGATGTATCCGCGCGGCAAGGTCATCGGTGGCTGCTCGTCAATCAACGGCATGATCTACATGCGTGGTCAGGCACAGGACTATGACCAGTGGCGCCAGTTCGGCCTGAGCGGTTGGGGCTGGGACGATGTCCTGCCCTATTTCCGCAAATCCGAGGACCATTACGCACTGAATGACGACATGCATGGCCAGGGTGGTCCGGTCAGGGTCGAAGAACAGCGGTTATCCTGGGACGTGTTGGATGCATTCCGCGATGCTTGTGACGAAGTCGGTATTCCCAAGATCTCTGATTTCAACAAGGGCGACAATTTCGGCGCCTCCTATTTTCAGGTCACACAGAAATCCGGTGTCCGCTGGAGCGTCGCGAAGGGGTTCCTGAAACCTGCCATGAGCCGACCGAATCTGCGCGTGATATCCCAGGCGCACGCAAGTCGTCTCCTGGTTGAGGACGGTAATGTCACGGGACTGGAGCTGACGGTCAAAGGTGCACCGGCAAAGGTTTCGACCAACGGCGAAGTGATCTTGTCGGCAGGTGCGGTCGGCTCCCCGCAGCTGCTGGAGCTGTCCGGTATCGGCAATCCGCAAGTCCTGCAGGATGCTGGTGTCGAAACCGTTCATGCCTTGCCCGCGATCGGTGAAAACCTGCAGGATCACCTACAGTTGCGCACGATCTACAAGATCAAGGACGCTGTCACATTGAACCAGATGGCTGGCAGCTGGTTCGGAAAGGCCAAGATCGGTCTGGAATACATGCTGAAGCGGACCGGTCCCATGTCCATGGCCCCGAGCCAGCTGGGCGTTTTCGCCAAGACCGACCCTTCTTTCGAGACCGCGAACGTTGAATATCATGTCCAACCGCTGTCGCTGGACAAGTTCGGAAAACCCTTGCACGACTTCCCAGCGGTGACTGCCAGTGTCTGCAATCTTCGTCCCGCAAGCCGCGGCCACATCCACATTACGTCGCCAGACCGTGACAAACAGCCAGAGATACAGCCGAACTATCTCTCGACCGAGACAGACCGAAAAGTCGCTGCCGATTCGATCAAGTTGACGCGCAAGATCATGACCGCACCATCGCTCGCCAAACATGCGCCTGAAGAGTATTTGCCCGGTGCGCAATACGAGACTGACGAAGATCTTGCAAAGGCGGCAGGCGACATTGGCACGACGATCTTCCACCCTGTCGGTACTTGCAGGATGGGCGCAGACCCGGACTCAGTTGTTGATGAGCGTTTGCGAGTGCGGGGCATCAACGGCCTGCGCGTCATTGATGCATCGGTTATGCCCAGGATCACCTCGGGCAACACCAATGCGCCGACGATCATGATCGCGGAAAAGGGCGCCGAGATGATAAGGGAAGATCGTCGAGCTGGTCATTGAGCCACGCGTTTGGCCTCATGCGTTTCGGCTCATTCGAAGCGCTGACCCGATCGGTGCCTGGTTGACTTGAAACCCGATTGTCCGACGCCTACGATCAACCGCAAAATCGATTGCGACGGTTCTTCCATGTCCTTGATGAGTAAAATCGCCGGCTTGTTTGTGGTCGGTCAGATGCTGTGCAGCCAGATGATATGCGACCAGGCGCAGGCGGCAGAAAAAATAACGGTCTTCGCGGCGGCGAGCCTGACCGAAGCCCTGACGGAAATTGGTCAGGAATTTGAAGCTGTGACCGGCACAGAGGTCGTCTTTTCGTTTGCAGGCACTGGCACACTGGCGCGCCAGGTCGAGGCAGGTGCTCCGGCGGATGTCTTTGTGTCAGCCGACGAAGCCTGGATGGACTATGTACGCGCCAGAGGCGCAGTCGAACCGGATACAATTCGCGCGGTGGCGGCCAACAATCTTGTGCTCGTTGGCGCTGAAGATGCGGAGCCGCTCCGACTGAACTCCGACGAGATCAGCGAACGACTGGTGGGCAACCGTCTCGCAATGGCAGATCCCGAGACCGTTCCGGCCGGCCGATATGGAAGGGCCGCGCTTGAGGCAACCGGCCTCTGGCAAGGTGTCTCCAGCACTCTCGCGCCCATGGACAATGTGCGGGTTGCGCTTGCTTCTGTCGCGCGCGGTGACACGGCATTGGGCCTTGTCTATGGCTCGGATGCCCTGGTCGAGCCGAGAGTGAAGGTCCTTGCTGTATTTCCTGAAGAATCTCACCCGAAGATCCGCTATCCTGCAGCCGAGACGGTGGGGGCTTCTGAAGCAGCAGCTGTCTTCATGGCGTTTTTGCTTGGCGCTGAAGCACAGGATGTTTTCCGGCGTTCAGGATTTGCACAAGTGAAATAGGACACGGCACCGGGTACCCGGTGAGAGACAGGGTAGAATTTGGCGTTTCTTCAGCTCCAGCCCCAGGAATGGCAGGCCCTGGCCCTGACATTGAAGGTCGCTCTGGTTGCTTTGGCTTTCGCGCTGCCGCTCGCAATCTTTGCTGCCTATGGCCTTGCCAGATGGCGATTTCCCGGCCACGGCATCGTCAACGCCCTCATACACATGCCTCTGGTTCTGCCTCCGGTGGTCACCGGCTATATCCTGCTGATTCTCTTTGGGCGCAGCGGCGCAGTCGGCCGCTTTCTCTGGGACACATTCGGCATTAGCTTTGCCTTCAACTGGACGGGAGCAGCTGTCGCCGCTGGAGTGATGGCCTTTCCGTTGATGGTTCGGCCGATCCGCCTTGCGTTTGAGGCGGTTGACCCGAAGTTGGAAGAAGCGGCCTCTTCTCTTGGAGCACACCGCCTTGTGACGTTTCTGGTTGTCACTTTGCCAATGACGTTTCCCGGCATCCTTGGCGGAGCAATCCTCGGCTTTGCAAAGGCGATGGGGGAATTTGGGGCGACGATCACCTTCGTTTCCAACATTCCCGGCGAAACCAGAACCCTCTCCCTGGCGCTCTATACTGCGACCCAGTCGCCGTCCGGTGACTTGGCGGCTTTCCGCCTGACCCTCATTGCGGCGATTGTCGCTTTTGGCGCTCTGATTGCGTCTGAAGTCTGGGCCCGCAGACTGCGCAAACGGATTGGGGGCGTTGATGATTGACGTCGATATCAGGGGGCATGTTGGCACCTTTCAGGTGAAGGCGACATTTGTCGGGTCTTCCGGGGTGACTTCACTCTTTGGCCAGTCGGGTGCGGGCAAGTCGACGATCACCAACATGATTGCCGGATTGCTGCGCCCGGATCACGGGCGGATCGCTGTCAATGGTGAAGTGCTTTTCGACAGCCGGAAGGGCATAGATCTGTCGGTGCGAAGGCGCCGGGTGGGACATGTGTTTCAGGATGCGCGTCTGTTTCCGCATCTGTCGGTCAAAGCCAATCTGACCTTTGCGCGATGGGCGGGAGGGAGAACGGACGCCCGGCCTGTTCCTGAAGTGGTTGAGCTGCTCGGAATTGGGAACCTTCTGGATCGGAGACCAGGCAATCTTTCTGGTGGGGAGCGCCAGCGGGTGGCCATTGGGCGAGCGCTTCTGTCCGGACCGCGTCTTCTGCTCATGGACGAGCCTCTGGCGTCCCTCGATCAGGGCCGGAAGGCCGATATCCTGCCCTATCTGGACCGGCTGCGAACTGAAGCAGGTATTCCGATCCTCTACGTTAGTCATGCCATGGAAGAGGTCGCGCGTCTCTCCCAGACGCTGGTGATCGTCTCTAAAGGCAAAACGATCGCGCATGGGCCGGTGGCGGATGTTTTGTCGCGAGTTGACCTCGGACGTGCAACGGGCCGTCATGAGGCGAGTGCGCTGCTTGAGGGAAGGGTGGTGCGCATCGAACAGGAGTGGGGCCTCAGCCACGTTGAGATCGGCGAGGGGCAGTCTGTTCAGGTCCCAGGCCTCGATGCAGCTCTCGGTGAGGCCATTCGGTTGCGGATTCGCGCGCGTGATGTGGCTGTTGCCTTGCAGAAGCCGGAGGGTATCAGCATTCGAAATGCCATTGTCGGCGAGGTCAAATCGATATCCGATGAAGCAGGACCCTATACAGAGGTCCTGTGTTCTGCTGGCAGCCAGAATGTGCGTGCGCGCTTGACGCGGGCGTCTGTCGCGCAATTGGGGTTGCAGCCAGGAAAGCAGATCTATCTTCTGATCAAGAGTGTCGCCATCGATCGCCGCCAGAGCGCACCGGCACCTGGCCTGACGAACGATGATGCCGCATCGGTTCAAACGCTGGTATAATGCCACCATGAAGACGGTGACCCGACGCAGGCAGGCACGCAAGGCCAAGTTCCTCAGCATTTCTGCAATGCTCATTGTGAGTGTTGCCGTAATCTGGGTCACCGGAGTGATCAGCCTTGGTTTTTTCGTCAGCGACGTGAAAACCCGCTCGGAAGCAAGCCTGAAAGTTCAAGCCGCCGTTCTTGAAGGTCTGCTCGACAAATTTCGCCTGATGTCGCCTCTGTTGGCCCGAAGTCCGGATGCGTCCGGGATCGTTTCTGGCCAGGACGGGAGCGCGGGCCGCCGTATGGCCGCCATATCCGCCGGCATGGCGGGCGCAGAGGAAGTCTGGTTCTTGTCCGCGGATGGATCTCCGATTGCTTCAAGCAACGCATCGAGCAAATCCATCGCCGCAGGAGGCCGCCGGGCAATTCCTGATGCATTTGACCAGGCCATGCAGGGCCAGCTCGGACGCGAGTTCATAGAAGGATCCGCTTCTCGTCCGGCAAGCTACGTCTTCGCATCTCCGGTGCGCCTCGAAGGTCAAACGGTCGGGGTGCTTGCGGTCATGGTGAGCCTTGCGGTCGTGGAACAGGCCTGGGCGCTCAGCAAGGATCCGATCATCGCGATCGATAGCGACGGGCAGATCCTCGTGAGCAATGTCGCAAGCTGGCGCGGCCTGAGTGTTTCCGAGGTTGAAACGGATGCAGATCTGAGATTGGTGATCGAGGACGGCAGTCCATCGAACTTTGTCCAGTTGGCGAACCGGCGCCCTCGCAGCAGCCGGCTTGAGTTGGGCAAGCCGCTTACCGTGCTCGGATGGAACGTCGTGATCTTTGCAGATACGACCGAGGCGCGGCGGCAGTCTGCGCGGGCCATGGTGATCGCGCTTCTTCTGTGCGTCATCGTTGGAGGCGTTTTGTGGGCGATGTTGAATCGGCGCGAGGAGCAGGTGCGCCGATCTCGGCGAAACCAGGCAGCGTCCTTGCGCCTTGAACGACGGGTGCGAAGCCGGACCACAGAGTTGCGGAGAGCGAATGCACAGCTTGAGCAAGAGGTTCGTGATCGGCAACAGGCCGAGTCGGATCTTCGCCAAGCGCAGGCGGAGCTGGTCCAGGCTGCCAAGCTTGCGACCCTTGGCAAGATGTCGGCAGCACTGAGCCATGAATACAATCAACCCTTGGCAGCGATAAAGTCAGACGCAGAGATTGCCGAGATGCTGATCGCGCGCGGCACCCCTGGCAAGGCGGCCGCCAATCTCGGACGCATCGGCGGAATGGTCGACCGGATGGCCGAAATCGCCAGAACCTTGAAGGGTTTCTCGCGTCGTGCCGGAACCGATATCAAGCCGGTTTCCCTGCGCCAGGTGATCGACGAGGCGCTTCTGCTTTTGATGCCGCAGATCAAGCAGAACGGTGTCGAGCTCAAGACTTCCTTGCCGCAAGACGATATCATCGTACGAGGTGGCAAGATCCGTCTTGAGCAAGTGGTGATGAACCTCGTTTCCAACGCGCTCGATGCCGTCAGGTCGGCCTCCGAGCCGCGCATTGAACTCACTCTGGAACGGACCGGCTCGCATGCCGTCATTACCGTCTCTGACAATGGCGGCGGTATCGATGCTGAGGTTCTGCCGCAGATTTTCGACCCGTTTTTCACGACGAAGGATGTCGGCTTGGGGCTGGGCCTTGGGCTCTCGATCGCCTACAAGATCGTTCACGATTTCTCCGGAACTCTTGCTGCCGAAAACGATGAGGCAGGCGGAGCCCGGTTTGTCATGCGTATTCCAATGCAGGATGCGCAAACCCTGGCGGCGGAATAAACGACGATGGATCAGGCCTGCGTTCTGCTGGTGGATGACGAGGAAGACCTGCGGGCATCACTGTCGCAAGGTCTGGAACTTTCCGGCCACAAGGTTGTTGCCACGGGTGATCCCGAAGCAGCGCTGGAGCTGGTCACTCGCGGCTTCTACGGCATCCTGGTGACCGACATCAGGATGCGCGGAACCGATGGCTTTGCCGTCATGCGCAAGGCGTTTGAGATCGATCCGGCCTTGCCGGTCGTCCTGATCACCGGTCATGGCGATGTACCATTGGCCGTGGAGGCCATGCGCGCGGGCGCCTACGACTTCATGGAGAAGCCCTTTTCTGTTTCGAGCCTCGCTTCAGTGGCCGAGCGGGGCATTGAAAAGCGCCGGCTTGTGCTTGAGAACCGCAAATTGCGCGAGGAGCTTGCTGACCGCGATGGCCTGGAGAGCCGTCTCGTCGGGCGCGCAGCGGCCATGGACAAGCTCCGTCGGGATGTTCTGGCGCTCGCTGCGACCGATGCTGATATTCTGATTGTCGGTGAAACGGGCGCGGGCAAGGAAGTGGTTGCCCGGGCTCTTCACGATGAGGGGCCGCGCCACAACAGGCCTTTTGTCGCGCTCAACTGCGGTGCGCTTCCTGCTGAGATCATTGAGTCTGAACTCTTCGGCCATGAAAAAGGTGCCTTTACCGGCGCCAGCGGGCAGCGTATCGGCAAGCTGGAGCACGCCCACGGCGGCACGGTATTTCTTGATGAGATCGAATCCATGCCGCTCGAGTTGCAGGTCAAGCTGCTACGAGTGATCGAAACCAGAACCATTGAACGCCTGGGCTCCAACAAGTCGATCGAGCTTGATGTTCGTTTTATCGCGGCTACCAAGGAGGATCTGGAGGAAGCTGGCAAGCAAGGCCGGTTCCGCCTGGATCTGTTCTATCGTCTCAACGTCGTGTCAATCGCAATTCCTCCTCTGAGAGAGCGGTTGGAGGACATTCCCTTGCTATTCCAGCACCTTGCGGTGGAAGCGAGGGCGCGCTATCGGCGGGAAATCCCCGATATTTCCGAGGGTTATCTGGCCAAGCTGATGGCGCGTGACTGGCCGGGAAATGTGCGCGAGCTGCGCAATGTGGCGGACCGTTTTGTATTGGGTTTGGAAAGCTCAGCAGAGGCGGAGACAGAAGCTGCATCAAACCTGTTTGATCAGGTCGCCGCTTATGAAAAGACCTTGATAGCAGCGGAACTGAAGCGCAACGACGGATCGATCAAGGCGACTTACGAGAACCTGGGTCTGTCTCGAAAAGCGCTATACGAGAAGATGAAGAAATACGGCCTTGAGCGCAAGGACGCCCAATGAATGCCAGTTATGGCTCAGCGTCTTGAACCCGAAACAGGCCTCTCAAAAAACAGAGGCCTGTTCGGAAATAGTGATCCTAGCTGTAAAAAATCAGCCTATTGAGTTTGTTTTGTGCGTCCACATAGATGCCGGCCAAATGATCCTGATCATTTAGTTTTGAAATGACGGTTGCATGCATCTCGGCGGTCATGGGAAACCACGCGTAGTAGTTCGGATCGTTGCTCTCGCGAAAGAAAAGTGTCGAGGGTGAGCCGTCGGCAAAGTCGCAAATTGCTGTGACTTTTCCAACCTTGCTGGTCAGTCCGTCTACTTCGAGCTTGCTGACAAGATCTTTAGGCATTTCAGTCATTTCCAAATTCTCCCGATTTGAAGCAGGGCAGGAGTGCGTGCCTCAAAATTGTTGAAATAAAAAATGCAATCTGAGGTTAAGGAGTTGGGGAGGTGATTTAGACTATAAATATGCAAATTGAATTTATACAATTAATGGTAGATTTAAGCGCGGCTGAAAATTGACCGCATGTCACAGCAGCGGCAGCTGTCTCGTCGACCAGATATCGAACCAATTTCGATCCATTGACGAGGTGACACAAATGACAATCGAAACAGCTCACATAGACCATCACAAGCAGATCCCGCAGGTGCTTCAGGCTCTGGGAAATGTCTCGGCATCGTTTGCACAAAACGGGCTTGATCCGAAACTTCAGCATTTGGTGGATTTACGCGTTTCGCAGATCAATCAATGCGCTTTTTGCGTCAAGATGCACATCAGGGAAGCCCGGAACGCCGGAGAGAGTTCTGAACGTCTGGAGCGTCTGATCGTCTGGCGTCACGTGGATGATTTCAACGCGGGGGAAAAGGCGGCTCTTGCATGGGCAGAAGCTTTGACTGTTGTGGACCCTGACCGGGACTTTGGGCCCTTGCGTGCGGCACTTCGTGCTTGTTTTGAGGAAGAGCAGATCAGTCTGCTGACATCGGCGGTTGCCATGATAAACCTTTGGAACCGTATTCGGATATCGAACTACTGACATGAATGATCGCATCAAACTCGATCAATTTGAAATGGCCAGGCCCCGATTGTTGGGGCTGGCCTATCGCTTGCTCGGCTCCTGGGCGGATGCGGAAGATACTGTTCAGGATACTTTTTTGAAGTGGCAGAGCGTTGAGGTGTCGGACATTCGAAATCCCGACGCCTGGCTGACCACGGCCTGCACCAACAGATGCCTTGATATCTTGAAATCTGCTGGCCGCAAGCGGGTGGACTATGTTGGCCCCTGGTTGCCGGAACCGCTTCAGACCGAAACCGTTGCCGGACCGGAAGAAAGCCATGAGTTGGCAGCGTCCCTGACGACAGCTTTTCTTCTCTTGCTGGAGCGGCTTAGTCCGAAAGAACGCGCATCTTATCTCCTGCGGGAGGTCTTCGGGCATTCCTATGCCGAAGTTTCGGCGACCCTGGACCTGTCAGAAACGGCTTGTCGGCAGCTGGTGTCGCGTGCCCGACGCACCGTGGGCAAGGACACCACGCGCTATGTGCCGAGTCAGGAGCGTCAGGAAGCCTTGTTGGCAGCCTTCCAGGAGGCGGTGTCGACGGGGTCAATGGCGTCTCTCAGCACGCTCTTGTCCGAGGACATCGAGTTGCACACTGACGGCGGCGGTAAGGTTCGGGCTGCATTGCGCGTTCTCTTTGGCCGGGAGACAATCGAGAAGTTTCTGCTTCATGTGCTGTGTAAGACGTGGCCCGGATATGAGCTCGAAAGAGCTGAGATCAACGGGCGGCAGGGTTTGATTGCCTCTGAAAACGGCGAGATAGTTGCGGTTCTGAGCGCAGATTTTGCAAACGATGGCATGGCGCGCCAGATCTTCATCACCCGCAACCCGGAAAAGCTGCAAACCCTGCGGCTGCGCGCGCACCATGAAATTTCCAACGGTGGCTTGAGCATCAACCGACTTTGATTGGAGAAGAGTCACGTGAAGCCACTATGTGTCGATTTCGACACATTAATACTTTCTTTGCGTGTCGATTTCGACCCAAATTTGACGCAGGAACGGTGCGGCGCTGAAAAAGGATGGCGAATTTCCGGCGGAATGTGGGCTTTTTGCCTGATTGGCATGGGCGTTGCTAACAATGCGCCAGCGTGAAAACCGCGCTGCCGGATGCGTCCGTGTCCGGAGTGTCAGTAAAATGTCTGGGAGGACATTTCATGAAAAAGTTCGTTCTGGCTGCCGCCGCAGCAGCCTCTTTTGCGTTCACAGGCGTTGCGCAGGCTGCCGATGAGTGCGCCGATGGCGAAATCGTCATCAAGTTCAGCCATGTTGTGTCCGCTCAGGGCCACCCCAAGGGTGAAATGGCTTCTGCACTCGCAGACCGCATCAACAACGAGATGGACGGCACTGCCTGCATGCAGGTTTTCCCGTCGTCACAGCTGTTCGACGACAACAAGGTGATGGAAGCTCTGCTTCTGGGAGATGTGCAGCTGGCTGCTCCGTCCCTGTCGAAGTTTGAATCCTATACGCTCAAGTATCGTATTTTCGATCTGCCGTTCCTGTTCTCGAACATGGACGCAGTGACCACTTTCACCAAGGGTGACAAGGGTCAGGAGCTTCTTGGCGCGATGTCCGAATACGGCTTCGTTGGCCTGGGTTACGTCTTCAACGGCCTGAAGCAGTTCTCTGCAAACAAGCCGCTCAACGTTCCGGCCGACGCTGCAGGCCTCAAGTTCCGCGTTCAGACATCTGACGTGGCTGTTGCCATGATCGAAGCGATGGGTGCAAACGCCCAGAAGCTGGCGTTCAAGGAAGTCTATGGCGCGCTTCAAACCGGTGTTGTCGATGGTCAGGAAAACACCTGGTCGAACATCTACACCAAGAAGTTCTTCGAAGTGCAGGACGGCACGACCGAAACCAACCACCAGCTCCTCACCTATCTTGCTGTGACGTCGCAAGAATGGCTCGACAGCCTGGAGCCAGCTGTACGTGACCAGTTCCTGAAAATCTTCACCGAGGTCAGCGACGAGTACAACGAGCGCGCTGCTTCGATCAACGAAGACAACAAGAAGCAGATCATGGATGCCGGTGGTGTTGTTCGCAACCTGACACCTGAACAGCGCAACGAATGGGTCGAAACCATGAAGCCGGTTTGGGACCAGTTCCGCGACGACATCGGTCAGGACGTGATCGACGCAGCTGTTGCGTCCAACAAGGCAAGCTAAGCCTTAAGGATCGACCTTATGCCGAAGGGCCCGGATCTCCGGGCCCTTCGTTGCAAACGGATACCTAATTCAACAAATTGATGTCCATGGAGCCGTCAGGCTGCAGGGTAGGGGGAGGCACTCATGTCCCGTCTCGGGCGGTTCATCGACGCCGCAGAAGAAAATTTCATCGCGGCCATTCTGGCGCTGATGACACTCGTAACATTCAGCCAGGTTGTGGCGCGCTACGGATTTAATTCCGGCTGGGGCGGCGCGCTGGAATTCACGCGCGTTCTCTTTGCGTGGTTGATCCTCTTTGGCATGAGCTACGGAATCAAGATCGGGGCCCATCTGGGCGTCGACGCGGTCATTCGCCTCCTGCCGAAACCCCTGTTCCGCATCGCCGCTCTGCTTGGCGCCGGATTGACGGTTCTCTATGCGGCACTTCTGTTCGACGCCAGCTGGTTTGGAACTCTGTTCGGCCTTGAAAACAAGGGCTCGACGGGCGGTGCCTATGCCTACGTTGCGAAGTTCTACAAGCTGCCAATCGGCATGGAGGATCTCAAGTGGCCTCTTTGGGTTCAGGAAACCTTTGAAGTGCGCGAGCGCGTCCCGCGCTGGATGCCTTATGTGATCTTGCCGATCGGTCTGGTCCTTCTCGGCTTCCGTGCAGCCCAGGCTTTATGGATGATCGCGACCGGTCAGAAAGATTCCATGATTGCAGCCCATGAAGCCGAAGAGCTTGTGGCTGAGAACAAAGATGCGTTGAAGGACTGAGACCCATGGAAACAGCCTTTCTTTTCATCTTCGTCTTCGGCTTCCTGTTTTTGGGCGTGCCGATTGCCGTCTCGCTGGGACTGTCCGCAGTCCTTTACATAGCACTGTTCAGCCATGACTCGATGAGTTCGGTGGCGGTCCAGCTGTTTAACGCCTCGCAGAACTTCACGCTGCTTGCGATCCCCTTCTTCATTCTGGCGTCGAGCTTCATGTCGACCGGCGGCGTGGCGCGGCGGATCATTCGCTTTTCCATTGCGACGGTCGGTTCGATCCGTGGTGGTCTTGCCATTGCGGCGGTCTTTGCATGCATGATGTTTGCTGCGCTGTCCGGCTCTTCTCCGGCTACCGTGGTCGCCATCGGCACCATCGCCATCGCCGGCATGCGTCAGGCCGGCTACACCAAGGACTTTGCGGCAGGCGTCATTGCCAACGCCGGTACGCTTGGCATCCTGATTCCGCCATCCATTGTCATGGTCGTCTATGCTGCGGCAACCAACGTCTCCGTCGGCCGCATGTTCCTGGCAGGTGTCATTCCGGGCATTTTGGCCGGCCTGATGCTGATGACCGCGATCTACATCATGGCACGCGTCAAGAACCTGCCGGCCCAGCCATGGCCCGGTTTCAAGGAAATCTGGGGCGCGCTGGCAGAAGCAGCCGTTGGCCTGTTCCTGATGGTGATCATTCTTGGCGGTATCTACGGCGGTATCTTCACACCGACGGAAGCGGCGGCTGTCGCTGCGGTCTACGCCTGCCTGATCGCACTCTTCGTCTATCGTGACATGGGCCCGCTGACGGGCATCGCCTGGATCGAGGAAAGAGATGGCGCGCTGGGACTGACCGGTTTCAAGAGCTACCTTTACTCAATCGTTGCAGCCTTTGCGGTCTCCGGTCTGCTGGTTGCCTTCGAGGTGACGGCGACCTTCTGGACGATGTGGTTCTGGATTGTCATCGCAGCCGTGATGGTAGCCTATCCCGTTCTGCGTGCTGGTCTTTCACCCGCACAGCTGCCGGAAACCTATGCCAGAGGCGCAACGGCCTGGGGCAGAAATCTTGGCGTCATCGTCCTGAAGTTCTTCCCTGCGTTGTTCCATGCGGACACGAAGAAGGTCTTCTCGGATTCGGCCAAGACGACGATCATGCTGATGTTCATCATCGTCAATGCGCTTTTGTTCGCGCATACGCTGACGGCGGAACAGATCCCTCAGGTGATCACTGACTGGATGGTCGAAGCCGGCTTCAACTGGTTCACGTTCCTGATTGCGGTCAACATCCTGCTTTTGATCGGCGGTCAGTTCATGGAGCCGTCCGGCTTGCTTCTGATCGTTGCACCGGTTGTGTTCCCGATCGGCATGGAGCTGGGCGTCGACCCGATCCATCTGGGCATCATCATGGTGGTGAATATGGAAATCGGCATGATCACACCTCCGATCGGCCTGAACCTGTTCGTGACATCGGGCATCACTGGCATGAGCCTGTTGCAAGTGGTCAAGGCTGCCGCACCATTCGTTCTGGTGCTGCTCTTGTTCCTAGTTCTCGTCACTTATGTGCCGATCCTGTCGACCTGGCTGCCATATAGTCTGATGGGTCCGGAGATCGTCATTCAATAGGTGGCGTTGCCAAAGCATCTACAAAAAGGCCGGAGCATTGCTCTGGCCTTTTTCATTGAAGTCGCGCTTGTTTTCGTCAAATCTTCGGCCCGGACCGTGACAAGGAGGAAAAGTTCTTGGCCCCTGAGATTGTTGAGCGCCTGCCTGATCCGCAGACATATCTGGACCTGCGTGCGGCCGGCGGCCTGAGCAGCTATTCCCTGGAAGCCGCAAGGTTGGGCCTCCCGAACTCTCTCCACTGTGTCGTGCTTGAGCTGGGCGGCGAAGACATCGGGATGGGACGCATCGTCGGAGATGGCGCCCTTTCTGTGCAGATCGTCGATATCGTTGTTCGACCGGAATATCACGGCAAAGGCTATGGTCGCCTGATCGTTCAGGCACTTAGCGACTTCATCACCTCAAACATTCCCGACACAGCCTATGTGAACCTGCTTGCCGACGTGCCGGCAAACAGGCTTTACGAGAAATTCGGCTTTCGGGAAACGGCGCCGGCGACCATCGGCATGGCCTTCAAGAATGGGGAGTAATACTCGCCAGCCAGCCAGCCAGCCAGATCAGCAATCTCTATTATCGCCCAAGCACACCGACTTCTGATCCAGAAGCTATATTGAAGCGGGAAATGCAGTCCTTGGTCTTGAGAATCTTATTTCTGGTTAATATTGAATTTATTATATTCAACAAATTGCGCGAAAAAACTCTCAGCGCATGCTAGACTCACAATTAAATACAATTTCTACAATACTTGTTGGCCACTTTTGATGATGTCGCCGGGTTTAACAATTGCATCTGGGAAAACGATCGCGTCTATCTCGACTATCGAATCTTTTCCGATCGTCGCGGTTTCAGCGACCCATCCGCCAACAGAACCATCGGGGTTTTTCCAGCGATGAGCTGCAACCTCGTGACCCGAATCTGTTACAAATGTGAATTGTGCGAGTGATTTCATCCTAACACCCTCTCTTAAAAGACAGATGGCACTCACTAGAGAAAAATAAACTGATTTGGCTTTATCATCAATTCAAGATCGCTAAAAAAGTGTTAATTATATTATTCCAATCGGCCCGTAAAGTGTAGAAACAAACGACTATAGGCAATAGAAAGTTTATTGAGGTTTGAACATAGCCAATAAACTTCCATTTTGATGCATTGATGTGAATTTTTCTATATATTGATCGTATAACTTCCTTGGAATTCGAATCTAAATTTGAGTATTCGTCGCTCTCTTTCATTTCGTCAATTATTTTTATGTATTCATTGTTCTCAAAAGAAGCTACTTCTTCAAAGTAGTTTATGAGAAATAGAAATAGGAAGTATGAGCTCAAAAGAAAGAATATACCTGAGGTAGGTAGTGAAAAATTATCAGGAATATCAATATTGAGGAACGGTATTTTTGCAAGCTCTAGGCTAAACTTAGAAGAAATCAAAGCTATAGCGGAAAAAATCACTGCTTTATTTCCAAATCCTGATGTCTTGTCGGAGATTGAGAAAAATGGATTGAAAGGATTAGGCATCTTTTATTCGCCTACCGCAGTTCCTATATGCTTGGTTCACCAATACGTGAGTTTTACCTGTCCAGCGAGTTTCTATTACCCAATAAAAAGACTTCTTTTGAAATCTCTCTTTTTGCATTGGTACATGTCGTAAATCATCCTCATCGTAGTCTTTTAGATCACCATTCGAATGACGCTTTACAGAGTAAGTTCGTACGGGAGTTGCTGATTCAACATCTCCCATGTCGATATCGTAAGGCATAACAACGATATCCTCGATTTTAAATTTCATAAGCTGACTTCCATAAAATGATTTCAATCAAAAGATGTTTATAGAATTGATACAATCATATAAAATGTAGTTGGTCAAGATCGCATAACATCATGACATATATAGACTCTGACGGTATTCAAAATGGAGGTCTTAGCCGCATCACGAACTAGGCTTCGGCCCGACATAGCGTGAGGCCGGACGGATCAATTTTCCGGTCGCCTGTTGTTCCAGAATATGAGCGCACCACCCCGGTGTCCGGCCAACTGCGAAGAGCGGGGTAAACAGGGACCGGTCGATCCCGACCGCATCCAGAAGCACGGCAGTGTAGAATTCCACATTTGTGTCCAGCGCACGATCCGGCTTGGCTTTTGCCAGTGCGGCGAGGGCGGCGATTTCGACCGCTTCTGCCAGAACGAGCTTCGGATTGTCCTGAGGCAGTTTCCGCAGCCCGGCTTTCAACACATCAGCCCGGGGATCACGGGTGCGATAGACCCGGTGGCCAAAGCCCATAAGTCGCTTGCCGGAGGACAGCTCTTGATCAACCCAGCTGGCGGCATTTTCAGGCTGGCCCACGGCATCAAGCATGTCGAGCACCGGACCGGGTGCCCCGCCGTGAAGAGGCCCCTTCAAAGCTCCCATCGCGCCTATCACGGCATCGCGCATGTCGGCCTGGGTCGACGCGATAACCCTGGCAGTGAAAGTCGATGCGTTGAGGCCGTGGTCGAGGATCGTGACCAGGTAGCGGTCAACGGCCTCGATAGCATGGACCGATGCGGTTGCACCCATAAGCATGCGTAGAAGATCTTCAGCGGTGAGAAGGCTGGAATCGGGGGCGATCGGGGGTAGACCCTCCTTGATACGCTGCGCGGCTGCCAGAAGAACGGGCATGGCACCCGATATTGCAACGACATCAGGGATTTGTGTTTCAGGAAGTGAGAGTGCACTTAGCCCCACGCGCATGCGTTCAAAGACTGTCAGGCCAGCTGGTGCCGCTTGCATGGCCGCGACGCCAGCAAAAGCCCGAACCCTTGCCGCGCCGAACGCGCGCGGCAGATCATCCGATGGCAGGGAAACGAGATCTTGCCAAAGATGAGCGATGGCGCCCTCGAAGGAAAGATGACCGGCGAGCGCCTCGATGGATTTCCCCCTCAGGAGGAGTTCGCCTTTGGTCCCGTCGACATCGCTGAGAATTGTGTTCGCAACGATGATGCCTTCCAGTCCGGGGGCGTTGGCCGGTGTCAGCTCGGTGTGCTTCAGGGCTGTGGTCATGGGTAATGCTCCTTGATTTGGCAACGACATAACCCGACTACTCTTGATATCGTCAATATTGATAAATACAATCAATATATGTCGACGCCAATCTATCTCTCCGCTCAGGAGGCTGCCGCAGAGTTGGGTGTTCGCCCGGCAACTCTCTATGCCTATGTCAGCCGCGGGTTGATCCAGTCCGTTCCAGGACCCGGCAAACAGAAGCGTTATGATGCTGCCGATGTTCGACGGCTCAAGACCCGCAAGGAGACCGATGAAGGGCCCGGCACACCGGGTTTGTCTGGGCACTCGGTACTTGAAACGCGGCTGACGATGATCACCGAGGAAGGTCCTCTCTATCGAGGTCTTCTGGCAACGGACTTGGCCCAAGCATCAACCCTGGAAGCGATCGCGACCCTGCTCTGGGATTGCAGCGATGACCCATTCCTGGCCGCGCCTGAGATCAAACTTCCCGAGGTTCCCGGAGCACTCGGCCCGGTCGACCGATTGATGGCGGCCTATGCCGTCTGGCCTGCTTCAGATCGTGCCGCCTATACGCTGTCACCGCAGCTGTTGCGCAAGAAAGGTGCTCAGCTTCTGCGTTATGGCGTGGCGGTTCTGCTGCAAACGGAACCGCAAACAGAGCCGGTCCACGTACAATTCGCTGACGCTTGGCACATTTCGAACGCAGGCCGAGAGGTTTTGCGCGCCGCTCTCGTCCTGCTTGCGGACCATGAACTCAACACCAGCGCTTTTGCCGTACGGTGCGCTGCCTCGACCCGCGCACCGTTGCACGCAGCGCTGTTATCGGGCATCGGAGCGTTTTCCGGTCCCCGTCATGGCGCTGCTTCGGATCGTGCAAGAGCCTGGTTGACCGAAATTTCCGAAGAGCGAGACATTGAAACTGTTCTCGGCGGACGGTTGGCCAGAGGCGAGGAATTGCCTGGCTTTGGCCACGGCGTCTATACCGGGAAGGATCCGAGGGCTGATTGCCTTTTACGGATCCTCGCAGAGTCAGCGGGCGCGCATCCCTTCGCCAGACTCTTGCCGGAGATCGTTCAGACAGCGGATGATCTCTTCGGTGTGAGGCCCAATATCGACTTTGTTCTGGCGGCGGCTCAGCGCACGCTGGACCTGCCTGAAGACGCCGGCAAAATCCTCTTTTGCGCAGGCAGAATTGTCGGCTGGATCGCCCATGCTCTTGAACAATATGCAACCCCGGAGCAAATCAGACCGAGGGCGACCTACGTTGGTGAGCGCCCTCGGAAAGACGTGTTTCAAACTGCAAACTCATCGTGATTTCGAAGGCTACACGCGGATCTTTTCATCTTCGACATATGTTCTGACGATTGCCTCGAAGGAGCTTTCTGCCTTGAAGCCGAGTCCGGCAGCGCGAGTTGCATCGAACCGGCGCGGCCAGCCGCTCACGATGCGTTGAATGACCTCGTTCGGCTCCCGGCGGATCAGCTTCACACGGGCTTCGCCACCGACCTTGCGCAAAGCCTCGATTTCTTCAGCAACCGTTGCCGCGACGCCCGGCATGGTGAGATTGCGCCGCGGTCCAATGGCCTCTCCGTCCAGCTCTGCCGCGTGGATCAGGAAACCCACCGCGGAGCGTGGACTGGCCATCCAGTGCAGAACGTCGTCCTCGACGGGGAGGATCGCTTCCTGACCATTGAGTGGTTCGCGAATGATCCCGGAAAAGAAGCTGGACGCCGCAAGGTTGGCCTTGCCCGGACGCACTACGATTGTTGGCAAGCGAATGCCGATGCCATCCATCATGCCCCGCCGTGTCAGATCGGCCAGAAGCATCTCTCCCATTGCCTTTTGCGTGCCGTAGGATGTCAGCGGCGTGAGGTGAAAATCATCGGGAATAGTGTCGGGAAATGGTGCGCCGAAGACGGCAATCGAGGAGGTGTAGACCACCCGGGGGCAGTAGCTGTCACCTGCTTTCCGGATCGCCTCGAACAGCTGCCGCGAACCGTCCAGATTGATCCGATAGCCCTTGTCGTAGTCTGATTCTGCTTCGCCGGACACGATCGCCGCCAGATGGAATATGACATCCGGCCGATCGGAGATGAGTTTTTCGGCCGTGCCCTCGGTGGAAAAATCGCAGGCAATGGCTGTCACCGGACAGGGCGCGCCCAATGGAACCTCAGGCTCGGTGATATCGACGAGTTTGAGTTTGCTGAGTTCTGCGCCGCGCAATCTCTGGCGCGCAATCAGCTCATTCACCAGCTTTCGCCCGACCATTCCGGCCGCTCCGATTACAAGAATGCCAGTCATCCGATGTGTCCTCCCGTCATTGTCATTGATCGACAGTAAGCTCAGGAGGATGGTTGGGCCAAGTGCGGATCAAACTGATCGCGTCATCAGGACCACGTGTTTTGTGCCGATCATCTTGCGCTCGGTTTCGCAGAAGCCCTTCCGGGCATACCAGTCCCGGTTGCTTTGCATCTTAACGTTGGTGAAGAGGCGAACCTCTGAAAATGAAAGGTTCCTGGCCCTCTCAAGGGTGAAATCAAGCAATCTATTGCCAAGGCCTGTGCCCTGTGTGCCCGGTGCGACGGCGATGCTCCAGAGCAAGAGATGGTCGGCCTCCTGCCTCAGCACGAGAGATCCTTTCAGTCTGTCCCGTGGGCCGGTTAGCCAGACCTCGTCCTTGTTGATGAGATCATCATAGTCCGCGCCCATCGGCTGGGGCTTGGAACCAATGACATCAATCCAGTCCCGGTAGGCGCGGTTCGCCAGGTCGGTGAGCGCTGGTGCATCACTGGCGTCCGCGCGTTGCATGTGCAGGACGCCTGTATGGGTCATCCTTGTCCCTTCAGGAAGGGATCAAAGTCTGTTAGCCCCACGGCCCGGTCAAAGCAGCCAAAGGTGCCGCTGTCCTTCATGTCTTCGGCAGCAGCGGTGAATGCGCCATAGGCGATCCGCGCAAGGCCCGAGCCGATCGAGAGCCGCGCAACCCCCATGTCGGCCAATTCCTTGCGCGTCAGGTTGAAATGCTGCCTTCCTGCCAGAATGTTAAGTGGTTTGGCGATCTTTCCGAGCACCTCTTCGATGTCGTCGTGCTTCACCAATTCAGGGGCATAGAGACAGTCTGCGCCCGCCTCTGCAAACGCATTCAGGCGTTTGATCGTCATTTCCAGGTGTTCGGGATCCGCAATCGGCGCTTCGCTCCGGGCGGTCAAAACGAAATCCGGCGCAAGTTGCTGCTTGACGTCTACAGCCGCGCGGATGCGCTCCACTGCAAGCTCCAGAGAGTAAAAAGGTGCAACAGGATCCGTTGAAAAATCCTCGATCGAGCAGCCGCTGAGACCGGCTTCGATCGCGCCGCGCACCGTCTCGGCCACGTCGTCCGGAGTGTCGCCAAACCCGTTTTCCAGATCACCGTTGACCGGAAGGGTCGTTGCGGCAACGATTTCAGCCGCATGGGACAGCGCCATATCCCGGGTAATCAATCCTTCAGCGTCTTTCAGGCCCCGTGAGAATGCATATCCGGCGCTGGTCGTGGCAAGCGCGTCAAAGCGGAGTCCTTCAAGGATTTGGGCCGTCCCCTTGTCGAAAGGGTTTGGCATGAGAAAGGCGCAGGCGTCTTGATGGAGAGCCATGAAACGGGTCCGCCGATCCTGTAAGGTCTGCATCGGAAGTCTCCTGAGTGCCAGTTCCATTCAACGCGAGAGTAGAACGCCGATGGTTGGTCATGTCAAAATTGGCAGAACAACGGAGGGTCGAACGAAAAAAGCGCCGATCCCTCAGGGATCAGCGCTTTTCTTGAAACCCGACCGTTTGGCCGAAATCTTTTAGACGATGCTGCCGAGCTTCATGGCGACGCTCATGTCACCATCGACCTTGAGTTTGCCGCCCATGAAGGCCGCCGTCGGGTTGAGGTCACCTGCCAGCATCTCTGAAAGATCCTCTGGTGACATCGTGATGGTGCAGTCGGCATCGGCATCTTCGTTACTGACGTTCGCGCCTTGAACGAAGATCTTGCCGGTTTCGCCCAGGTCAAACTTCACGCTCTCGTCGATGCCGCCGCCTGCGACCTTGCCGCGTACTGTCTCGGTCAATTGTTCCAGGCTCATGTCATTCCTCCGTAAACACTACGGCGCCAGCAGCGCCGGTTCGGGAGAGATGAAGCATGACCTTTACGTAATCGTCAAGTCAGAAGCGCGCTGTTGTCTGGCTTTATTCATGTCCTGACCGAAGGGCGCTTAGTGATTGTCGCGTGGAAGGCCCTTCGTGTGCGCAACGTCCTGATATTTGACGGCGGGTTTCAACACCATGCCCTTGTCGAACTGATCCACCATGCCACGCTGAATTTCCTGCCATGGCGTTTGGTGCTCCGCGTAGGCAAACCCGCCTTCGGCTTCGAGGGTCGCGCGCCGCTCAGCCAGTTCCCCGTCTGAGATCAGGATGTTGGCCGTGCCCTTGCCAAGATCGATCCGCACCCGGTCGCCTGTCTGGATCAGGGCGAGGCCGCCCATCGCCGCAGCCTCTGGCGATGCATTGAGGATCGAGGGAGAGCCGGAGGTCCCGGATTGGCGGCCATCACCGATGCAAGGCAGCGAATGAATGCCGCGTTTGATCAGGGCTGCCGGCGGCTGCATGTTGACGACTTCAGCTCCGCCCGGATAGCCGATCGGGCCCGTGCCGCGGATGAACAACATGCAATGCTCGTCGATGTTGAGCTCGGGGTTGTCTATGTTGTCATGATAATCTTCAGGGCCTTCGAACACGACCGCGCGTCCTTCAAAGGCGTTCAGATCATCCGGGTTCAAAAGGTAGCGATCGCGGAATTCCTCGGAGATCACGCTGGTCTTCATGATTGCGCTGTTGAAGAGATTGCCTTTCAGGTTGATGAAGCCGGCGCTTTCCTTCAATGGCTCGTCAAACGGCAGGATGACCTCTGCCATCTCGATCTCGGCATTGCCGCAGTTATCGCCAATGCTTTTTCCGTTGACCGTCATGGCGCCCGGATGGGGCAGCTTGCCGTGTTTCATCAATTCGCCAACGACCGCGGGAACACCGCCAGCGTGATGATAGTCCTCGCCAAGGTATTCGCCAGCCGGCTGAAGGTTGGCCATGAGGGGAATTTCGTGGCCCAGATCCTGCCAATCGTCATTGTCGAGCGGCACACCAAGGTGGCTGGCGATTGCGTTGAGATGGATCGGGGCATTGGTCGAGCCGCCGATTGCTGAATTCACCACGATCGCGTTTTCAAACGCCTCTCGGGTCATGATGTCGGAAGGCTTGATATCCTGATGCACCATGTCGACGATGCGCCGGCCGGTTTCGTAGGATATTTGGCCACGTTCACGGTAAGGAGCTGGAATCGCGGCAGATCCTGGCAACTGCATGCCGAGCGCCTCGGCCAGGGAATTCATCGTTGTGGCCGTGCCCATGGTGTTGCAATAGCCGACAGATGGCGCGGACGAGGACACAAGATCCATGAAGCCGGTGTAGTCGATCTCGCCTGCAGCCAGCATCTCGCGCGCTTTCCACACGATGGTGCCTGATCCTGTCCGTTCACCCTTGTGCCAACCGTTGAGCATTGGGCCAACTGAAAGGGCGATGGCCGGAATGTTTACGGTTGACGCCGCCATCAAACAGGCGGGGGTGGTCTTGTCGCAACCAATCGTCAGTACGACGCCGTCAATCGGGTAGCCGTAGAGCAGCTCAACAAGACCGAGGTATGCGAGGTTCCTGTCCAGCGCGGCGCCGGGACGTTTGCCGGTTTCCTGGATCGGGTGCACCGGAAATTCAAAACAGATGCCGCCGGCCTCGCGGATGCCTTCGCGCACGCGCTTGGCAAGCTCGAGGTGATGGCGATTGCAGGGCGAAAGGTCTGAGCCAGTCTGCGCGATCCCGATAATCGGTTTGCCGGATTGAAGTTCTTCCCGGGTCAGGCCGAAGTTGAGATAGCGTTCGATGTAAAGCGCCGTCATGCCCGGGTTGTCCGGATTGTCGAACCAGGCAGTTGATCGCAACTTGGGTGTCTTCTTGCTGGACATGAGTTTCTCCCCCTCAGGATTTTTGCGGCGCAGTTGAATTTGAACCGATTAACACCACCGACCCCAACGTCTGTAAAGTCGCGATTTCACCAAAGTGGTTCGATTGTCGAAATACAGTTGCTTCAGAACTTCAGCCGGTTCGCGAGTCTGTCCGCGATGAGCCAGGTTCCCAAAAGCCCGACGGCAAATACCACCGGTACCGCTGTCGTGGGAACAAGTGCGGCGGCACCCAGGAGGCCTGAAATTACGCCCAGTCCAAGATTGAAGCCCTGCGCCAGGCGTGTTTGTTCAGCCAGTCTCGAGACCATGGTCAACAGATCGCCGAGAGGTTCGAGTTGCCCCTCGGGCAGGGTGGCCAGCAGATCGGCTTCGTCTCTTGTTTCCGAGGACAGGGCAAAAACACCGCGCCGGTCGCTTGCCCCGATCCCGACATAGAGCCCCCTTGCCTCGGACAACTTCGATTGCGCGACCGCGAAACGGTCTCTTTGCCTGATGTCGCCGGTCACGTTGTCAATGCCAAGACTTGCACCGACCGCTTCCGCCGTTTGAAGGTTTGCTCCTGTGAGAAGGAGGCTTTCGATGCCGATTGTCTTGAGTCGGCCGATAAGCTCATGTGCTTGCGGATGTGATGTGCCCTGAAGACCAAGAATACCGACGGCCCGCTCGCCGACCGAGACGATCACGCAGGCCTTTCCGGCGGCCTGAAGCGGTTTGCAGAGCGAATTGGCCATGAAACAGTCGACTTTCAGCTGGGCCATGAGAGCCGTGTTTCCAACTGCAACAGATCTTCCGTTAATCAGGGCCACGGCCCCGAGACCCGGAACTTCTTCCCACTCGTCGGGTGCGTTCCGGGGCAGGGACCAATCCTCTGAAATGGAGCAGATGGCAGCACCGATCGGATGTCTTGCATAGCGTTCTGTGGTGGCTGCGACGGCCAGCAGGCGCTCTGACCCCTTGTCGAAGGCATGAACATCGGTGACGACCAACTGATCGTCCGCAAGCAAAGTTGGATTGTCAAAGGCGATGGCAGTGCTGGAGGCTAAGACACTGAGTGCATCGGCCCCGTTTAACTCCACACCGATGTCTTGTGCTTTTCGAGCTCCAATTTGCAGGATCAGGGCCCTCGTGAGCTCCGGCGCATATGGCCACGCAAGCGCAAGGGCTGCTGTTCCGGCTATCAAACCGTCCATAGGGTCGGAGACCGCCCACCAGCCAATCAGGCTGACGAGGGCAAGGACAATCGCGCCATAGGCTTGCCGCAGCGCCGGTGCTTCAAACTGGTCCGCGGCATCGAGGAACCCTTGGCGTGCTGCGTTTGCAAGCGCGCGTCCACTTGCAAGACAGACGGTGCCGAAGAGGGGGCTGATGATCTGCTCCGGCTCGGTGCCGGTCAGGTAGAACGTTCCGGAGCCTGCGAGGCTAAGGATCGCGGTAGCCATGCTCGCCACGTCCAGTTTGCGGCGCAAGTCGCCCGCCATTTGCCAAGCCAGAAGACCGGCTCCACTGGCGAAGGCCACGATCAGCGTGATCAGCTCTATCGTTGCACCCGGCATGATTGACCCGCGGATTGTCGAGAGGACAGTCAGGAGAAGGGAAGCGGCAAAAAGCAGGGCGCATGCGCCAGACAGCAGTCGAGAGAGTACGTTGAAACGTATCGCGGTCATCAAAGAGGCCTGAAATGGGAAATCGGAGTCCGGAAGCAGACTCGAGCTGCTCACTTTACGGGAGAACGGCATTGTTGTCGTCCGTCCCGCACGCCGATCAACAGGCTGGATCTGTCAAGAATGAGGCACGATGGACTCGATTTTGGCGATCAAAAAAAGGATTTGAATAAAATTGGTGCAATTATGGGTTTTAAACCATGGCAAGAATTGCTAGTATTACCCTACGGAATTTGAGTTGATCCGCGATATTTAGGGATCAGAACATTATATTCTGTGTTGTTTTTTGAGCGTTTCAGACAGGAGGGGGCTTGCCCCCTCCTTTTTTAATGCAGGCGCCGATCGCTTCAAAAAAGCTAGACCGTTTGCAACTTGTCCCGCGACAGCAGGTCAAGGGACGGCATCAGACCGAGCAGTTGGCGCGTGTAGTCATGCTGGGGCGCATCAAACAACGCGTCGCAATCCGACACCTCACAAAGTTCTCCGTGGCGCATGACACCGATTCGCTTGCACATCTGGCGTATGACGGCCAGGTCGTGACTGATAAAGAGCATGGTCAAACCAAGCTCTTCCTGCAGATCCTTCAAGAGGTTCAGGATCTGGGCCTGGATCGACACGTCCAGAGCCGAGGTCGGTTC
This sequence comes from Roseibium sp., assembly GCF_039982295.1. Lineage (GTDB taxonomy): Bacteria > Pseudomonadota > Alphaproteobacteria > Rhizobiales > Stappiaceae > Roseibium. The sequence continues at coordinate 21,327 of NZ_JBDWYP010000064.1, read as the reverse complement.
GTCGCAGATCAGGAACCGGGGACGTGTCGCCAAAGCCCTGGCAATCGAGATCCTCTGCCGTTGTCCGCCCGAAAACTCATGCGGGAACTTCTGGCCAGCGGCCGCGCCGAGACCCACATGATCAAGAAGGTCGGCCACGATTTGATGGACCTCTGAATTGGACGACGCCAATTTGTGGAACTTGATCGGCTCGGCGATGATGTCACGGACACGCATGCGCGCGTTCAGCGACGAGAACGGATCCTGGAAGATCATCTGCATCTGGCGCCGCATGGCAAGCACCTGCTTGCGGTCTTTCAGAGACGTAAGCTCCTGCCCCGCAAAGAGAATGGATCCGCCGCTCGGGTGATAAAGCCCGGTAACAAGTCGTGCGATGGTCGATTTTCCGGATCCGGATTCGCCTACGAGGCCAAAGGTCTCGCCTTCGTGAATGTCGAAACTCACCTTCTTGACGGCATGGAAATAACGACGCCTGGAGGGGATGATTGACCCGTGGGTTTCAAACCGCATCTCAAGGTCTTTGATCGACAGAAGCGCACCGCTCGCCTTCTCATAATTGCGGGACTGTCCCAGCCAATGTGTCGAAATGTCGATGTGTTTGGTCGGAACTCCTGCCTTTTCTATGTAGTTCACGACCGGAAAGCGGTTGATGCGAACGTCAGGCCGCGGCACGGCTGAAATCAGACTCTGGGTATAGGGATGGTTCGGGGCACCCAACACTTGTGTTGTCTCGCCGTATTCCACCAGCTTGCCTTGATACATCACGGCAACATGGTCGGTGATGTCGGCAATCACGCCCATGTCGTGCGTGATCACAAGCATGGCGACATTCCGCTCCTCGCAGAGCTTCTTCATCAGCTCGAGGATTTGCGCCTGGATCGAAACATCGAGTGCGGTTGTCGGCTCGTCGGCGATCACCAGCTCGGGCTCCGCACACAGCGCGAGCGCAATCACGACGCGTTGGCGCATGCCGCCTGAAAACTGGTGTGGATACTGTTTGATCCGTTCGGCGGGGTCGGGGATGCCGACCGCATCAATCAGTTCAATCGCCCGCTTTCGCGCCTCATCCGCGTTGAAGGGCATATGGGTGCGGATCGTCTCGACCAGCTGGGATTCGACCGTTTGAAGCGGATCAAGCGAGGTGAGCGGATCCTGGAAAATCATCCCGATCCGACGGCCGCGCATCAGGCGCTTCTCCTTGTCGGGGAGATTGTCGATGCGCTGGCCGTGCAAAAAGATTTCACCCTCGGCAATCCGGCCTGGCTCCTGCAAAAGCCCGATCACCGCATTGCCAACGGTTGACTTGCCGGCGCCGGATTCCCCGACGACGCCAAGGACCTTGCCCGCTTCAAGCTTCAACGTGACGCCTTCCACGGCGACAAATGTCGACTTCCGGCCCGGGAACTCGACCTTGAGGTCATGAATATCGAGAACGCTCATGCTGACCTCCCTATCGCAGTTTCGGGTTCAGGGCGTCGCGCAGCCAATCGCCCAGAAGGTTGACGTTGAGAACCAGCATCGCCAGGGCGACCCCGGGGAAGATCGCGATCCACCACTCTCCGGAGTAAAGGAAGTCGTTGCCGATGGAGATCAGTGTGCCCAGCGAAGGCTGGGTGGGCGGCATGCCGACACCGAGGAACGACAGCGTTGCTTCAGTCACGATCGCCAGGGCCAGGTTGATCGTTGCGATGACGAGTACCGGCCCGGTAACGTTCGGCAGGATATGTCGGACCATGATGATCACAGACGGAATGCCGATCACGCGTGCGGCCTGAACATATTCCTTGTTCTTTTCCACCATTGTCGAACCTCGCACTGTGCGGGCGTATTGAACCCAGAAGGAGAGAGCGAGGGAAAAGATCAAAATCCAGAAAGAGAAGACTTCGCGGTCGATGCCGCCGAAGATACCGCGCGCGGCCCCGTCCACGAGAAGAGCGATCAGGATCGCCGGAAAGGTCAGCTGGATGTCGGCGATGCGCATGATAACGGCATCCACGCGTCCACCCATATAGCCTGCAACCAGACCAAGGCTGATACCGAGAACTGCCGCTGCGATCACCGAGCAAAAGCCCACGATTAGCGAGATCCGCATGCCGTAAAAGATGCCGGACAGCAGGTCGCGACCTTGGTCATCTGTTCCCAGAATGAAACGAGGATCCGCATATTCCATCCATACCGGCGGCACACGGGCGTCCATGATCGATAGAGAGGCCAGATCAAAGGGATCGTGAGGTGAAATCCAGGGAGCCAGAAGCGCCAGCAGGAACAGGATCGCAGTTCCGAGCGCAGCTGCGACCGTTACCTTCGACCGCAGGAAAGAGTGAAAGATGTCACTGTCCAGGAATGCAGACATGCTGCTGCGCCGAGGCTCTGTAGAGCCATCCGGAGTTCTGTCTGCGACCGCGGCCTTGACGTCTTCGTTGCCGAATAAAGGCATGATGTTTCTCCGCTCAGGCCCGTCCGATCCGCAGACGCGGGTCGATCACGAAATACAGGATGTCGACGATGAAGTTGATCGCGACGAAAAGGAAAGCGGTCAAAAGCAGGTAGGCTGCCATGATCGGGATGTCGACGTTCTGTACCGCCTGCAGGAACATCAGCCCCATGCCGGGCCATTGGAAAACCGTTTCCGTGATGGTCGCAAAGGCGATGATCGAGCCGAGTTGCAGGCCCGTGATGGTAATGACCGGGACCATGGTGTTCTTGAGCGCATGGCGGAAGTGCACGATCCGGTCAGGCAGGCCACGGGCTCTTGCGAACTTGATGTAGTCGGTCCGAATGACCTCCAGCATCTCTGCGCGGATCAGGCGCATGATCAGCGTCATCTGGTAGAGGCCAAGGGTGATCGATGGCAGAACCAGCGCTTTCAGGCCAGAGATCGTGAGGAAGCCGGTGGTCCACCAGGAACCAACCTCGACCACTTCACCACGGCCGAAGCTGGGCAGCCACTGCAAGGTCACCGAAAACAGGAAAATCAGCAGAATGCCGATGAAGAATGTCGGTAGGGAAATGCCGACCAGTGAAACCGACAGGAACAGTTTCGAAAGGGCGGATTCGCGGTTCAGGCCCGCGTAAATACCCATCGGAATGCCGACAACCAAGGCGAAGAGGGCGGACATGAAACTGAGCTCAAGCGTCGCCGGGATTCGCTTGGCGAACAGATCCGAGACAGGCTGCCGGAACTGGTAGGAGGTTCCGAAGTCGAACCGCGCAGCGTCGGTCACGAACCGGAAAAACTGGACGGGGATCGGGTCATTAAGCCCAAGTCGCTCGCGCAGGGCTTCACGTTCCTCGATGGATGTCTCAATGCCGACCATCTGGTTGACGGGATCGCCGACAAAACGAAACAACGTGAATGCGAGCAGGGCGACGACCAACATGACAATCATCGCCTGCAGCAGGCGACGTATTGCAAAACCAAACATGGCGGCTCTTTCCAGGGATATGCCATGCCCCCAGCCTGCGCCGGGGGCATGGTGATCGATTTAGTTCTTGGTGACGAACCGGAAGTGGAACTGGTTGTCAGCACGCTGGGCGAGCTCCACGCCTTCAGCAACACCCCATGCCAGACCCTGCTGATGAAGCGGGATGTGAGCTACGTCATTGTTTGACAGGGTGTAGGCTTCGGCGATCAGGGCATCACGCTTGTCCGGATCGTTCTCGACAAGGATCTTGTCTGCGAGAGCGTCGACTTCGGCGCTGCAATAGCCGCCGAGGTTGAAGGCACCGCCCTTGCCAGTTTCGTCGCGGCACTGGATCAGGTTGTCCAGAATGTTCCAGCTGTCGAAGGAACCGGGGGTCCAGCCGAGCAGGTAGAACGAGGTGTCATAACCGGCGGAAGCCAGAACCTTGGCGAAATATTTAGCCTTTGGCTGGGCGTTCAGATCAACCTTGACGCCGATGCGGGCCAGCATGGAAGCAACAGCCTGACAGATGGCTTCGTCGTTGACGTAGCGATCATTCGGGCAGTCCATGCCAACAGAGAAACCGTCGCCATAACCGGCTTCGGCAAGAAGCGCCTTGGCTGCATCCGGGTCATAGGGAAGACGCTCGAAATCACCAGATTTGGAGAAGAGGAACGGCGAAATCATGATTGCGGACGGCGTGGACAGGTCGCGCATGATCTTGCGCTTGATGCCCTCGATGTCGATCGCCTGATAGAACGCCTTGCGGACACGAACGTCCTTGAACGGGTTCTTGCCCTTCACATCGGAATAGAGCAGCTCATCGCGCATCTGGTCCATGCCGAGGAAGATGGTGCGCAGTTCCGGGCCGGTCATTGCCTTGGTGCCGGCATTGTCGTTGACGCGCTTAACGTCCTGAACCGGGATCGGGTAGACCATGTCCAGTTCGCCGGACAGCAGGGCCGCGACGCGGGTTGCGTCGGAGCTGATCGGGGTGAATTCTACGCCATCCAGGTTGTGCTTGGCTTCGTCCCACCAGCCGTCATACTTTTCGTAGACGGTCTTCACGCCCGGCTCGTGGCTGACCAGCTTGAAGGGGCCGGTGCCATTGGCGTTCAGGGCAGCGTGGTTAGGAGTGGTGTCGGATGCGGACGTGATGGCCACGGCGTTGTTCGCCTCGGTCCATTCCTTGTCCATGATGTACCAGGTGTCCCACTCGTAGTGCAGGATCGGGTTCGGGCCAGGCAGAACGAAGTCGACCGTGTGATCGTCGACGATCTCGACCTTCACTTCGGCGCCAACGCGCTTGGCAAGGTCGGAGCCTTCGCCATGCAGGCGCTCGACGGAGAACGCGACATCTTCAGCCGTGAAATCGTTGCCGTTGTGGAACTTGACGCCCTTGCGCAGATGGAAGCGCCAGCGGTTCGGCTCGACCACTTCCCAGCTCTCGGCCAGGGACGGCTCGATTTCCAGATTTTCGTTACGGCGGGTCAGGCCCTCGTATACGTTGCCGAGCGCCGACAGGGTGAAGGTCTCGTTCAAGCTATACGGGTCAAGCTGGTTCAATGCGCCCTGGAAGGCGAATTTCAGCGTTTCGGCCTGTGCGGCGGAAGTGGAAAGGCCGGCAGCCAAAATGGCCGAAGCGAGCCCCAGATTGAATTTTTTCATGTTCCCCTCGTGGTGTTCCGGTTTCCGGATTTGCAAGCCTCGCAGCCGAGGCTCGAACGTGAATGCAGATATTGCGATCTGCGAAAAATTTCAGCATGCATCATGGCGCGACATTTTTTGGCAGTCCAGCCCTATCTTGAAGAAATTTCAAGACAATTTCGTTCGCAAGCGTTCGAGAAAAGCCTGACACTTCTCAAGTTCCACAACTTCGATGAACTCATCGGGCTGGTGCGCCTGATCGATGGATCCCGGACCACAAACCACGCTGGAGAGCCCTCGTTCCTGAAACTGTCCGCCTTCCGTCCCGTAGACCACCACGTGACTCGCATTGTCGCCAGTCAGCTGACGCACAAGCTCCTCGGCCGGACCGTTCTCCTCGGGTTTCAGGCCTGGAACATCGGCTGTCTTCGTCACCTCGATATCACATGCTTCGGAGATCGCTTTCATGTCCGGGAGCACGTCCTCTTCGATGAAGCTGCGGTACCGCGCGACCCATTCGTCGCCGTTCTCTGTAGGCAAAAGGCGGATGTCCGTCACGAACTCGCATTCTGCGGCGGTGATGTTGTGGGCACTGCCGCCTTTGATCATGCCGCAATGGAGCGTTGTGTAAGGTGGATCGAAGGGACAGTCGGGATCAGCCCGCTCCCTGTTCTCTGCGGTGCGGGCATCCATCCATGAAATCAGCCGGGCTGCCACCGAGATTGCCGAGACGCCGCGGTCCAGCTGGCTGGAGTGCACAGGATGACCGAGTACGCGGGTCTGCAGCACCTTGATACCCTTGTGACCCGTGACGACCTGCATATTGGTCGGCTCGCCAACGATGACACACCGGGGTTTTAACCCCGCCTCAAGCATGCGGTCGATCATCGGGGGCGCACCAAGACAGCCGACTTCCTCGTCGTACGAAAGAGCTATGTGAATAGGGGCCTTGAGGTCTGATGCCAGCATATTCGGCACATCGGCGAGCGCGCTCGCGGCAAAGCCCTTCATGTCGGCCGAGCCCCGTCCATAGAGCCGGCCATTGTCTGCGCGCAAAACAAAGGGGTCTGACGTCCAGTCCTGCCCGGCAACCGGAACGACATCCGTATGGGCTGACAGCACCACACCGCCGTTCACTTCCGGACCTATGGTCGCAAAAAGGGCCGCCTTTTGACCGGTCTCGTCATAGACACGGGTTGAGCCAATGCCATGTTCGGCAAGGTAGGCCTCAACAAAGTCGATCAGGTCAAGATTGCTGCGATCGGAAACTGTCGGAAAGCTGACGAGTTTCGCCAGCATTTCGGTGGGAGAATAGCGGGTTGCCAAAGGCACCTCCGGTTTGGAGAGTGTGTATGTGGTCGAAACATCGGGTCCGACGCGCGAATGAGACGCTTTGAGGCCCTCTTTTTCAAGGCCCTTTAAAGACTGGCATTTTGTTTTTGTGAGAGGTCACCCGGTATCTGGGTTTGCCTTTCAAAAGGCGTAAAGTCTGAAAAGCAGACCACTTCAAGAGCTGCCTGGCGGCCGCGCACAACGACCGATCGGCGAGAGCCGTCGGCGCCTGGGCTGACGGCAGCAACCTCCAGCAACTCGCGTGAAATCGCAGCCATGGCGTCTTCTTCCTTGGCAACGCCTTCAAGTCGGGCCGCTACATTGACAACGTCTCCAAGGGCGGTCAGTCCGGATGCAACCCCGTTTTTGCCGTCAAGTCCGATGCGGCCAAGAATGGCAGTTCCACCATGAAGGCCCACGGCGACCCGCAAGGGAGTGTTGAGATGACCGGACAGGTCGTCATTCACGCGTCTGAGTTCCTCGGAAAGATCGGCAAGCGTTGCGAGCGCCGAGTGAACCCCGGCTTCGAAAGAGGTTTCGACGCCATACAGGGCCATGATGCCGTCGCCCATGATCTTGTCGACCATTCCGCCGTTATTCTTGATGATGCGGACAACGCCGTCCACGTAGCGATTGAGAATAAACACCACGTCAAACGGCAGCTTACCCTCGCTCAGTGACGTAAAACCGCGCAAATCGATGAACATGATCGCGATCTTTTGCTCGACACCCCAGCGGTAGCGATCCAGAAGGCCTTCCCCGCTGATGGCTCGTCCGACAGAGAATAGGGGACGGACAGTCATGTCCGATGTCGGGCGTATTTGGCAGGCGAGCCGGATGTTGCTGCTGGCCCCGATGCGTTTAAGCACCTGCGCCTCTGTGTTGCCCGGTTCCTTGATTGTCGCCTGCCCTGACAAGATAAGCGTGCGGCAGGTCGAGCAGCGTGCCCGTCCGCCGCAAATCGACATGTGGGGAATGCCTTTCATCCGGCTGATCTCCAGAAGCGTCGGGCCTGGGGCCGTTTTGATCGTGCGCTTGTCCAGATAGCGAATGGAAATGCGATGACGCAGGGCATCTGCGACCTTGCGAAGGATGAAAAACAGAAGGATTCCCGCTGCGATCGCGTAGAAGACGCCTCTTGCTGCTTCTGTGATCGCAAGAAGCTCGGCCTTCTGGGATGCGGTTACGTTGACCTTGACCTGGCCTTCAAGGACGAGCCGACGTGCGGCTGAAATCCAGCCTGTGAGGGCGAGCAGCGGGGTCATCACCGCAAGGAGCAACAGCGGAGCCCTGACAGCAGCATACCAGCTTTTCATTCTTAGCCAGTAGTGCAGCCCGATGCAGCCGTGAAGCCAGACGATGATAAGAAGACTGCTTTGCAAGAAGGCGTGGTTTGGCCAGAGAACAGAAAGCTCGTGCTGGTAATCGATATAAGAATTAAAGGCGACTTCTGCCCCGCGCGTCGAGACAATGTGCTGGATCAGAACGTAAGGAATCAAAAGGCCGAGAGCGATTTGAACGGCTTCCCAGACCGGCATCTTGAAGGTTCTGCGTTTCGCAATTTTCCACAGTGCCAGCGAGACGTGAGTGAACATGGCGCCATAGAGAACCCAGCTGCCAATCCTTGAGTGCCAGATGGAATAGCGCAGATCCTGCCCCCAGCTCATGGCCGCCAGCGAAATATTGCCAAGCGCATGATTGAGAAAATGCAGCGACACGAAAACGAAGAGAACCAGCCCGGCGTAAAGGCGGAGCTGTTGTTCGATCGGACCTGCACCAGGCGGGTGTCGTTTCATCTTCGCCGTCATTTATCTGGAGATGTCTTTCCGGTCTGGGTCAAAATCTGGCGCACGCCTTGCTTTGAAAAGGTGTTGCGCAGATTCTGACCGCCTTGCGCCCGGATGCAAGCCCCTCCAAGGAGAAATCTTGATGGACTATTTGCCTGCATTGATTGCAGAGCTCGGCGGCATTGAAATTGCCGATGATCCGGCAACCTTGCGGCTGAAAAGCCGGGACTTTTTCTGGTTCTCCCCACTACTGAAGCGCCAACTCGAGGAATGTCGAGGGGACGTGGTCGTAAGGCCGCGAAACATCGAAGAGGTGATGAAAATCGCGGCGGTTGTCGCAAAAACACGCAGCAAGATCACAGTGCGTGGCGGCGGCACGGGTAACTATGGTCAGGCGGTGCCGCTCGAGGGTGGAGTCATCCTCGATATGGGCTCGCTGGATGGTGTAATCTCGGCTGCTCCTGGCGTGGGTACGTTTGAGGCAGGTGCGACCATGCTGGAGATCGACAAGGCGCTCGCCCCGAGGGGGTGGGAGCTGCGGTTTTATCCCTCGACCCGTAAGCAGGCGACCATTGGCGGGTTTGTTGCCGGGGGTGCTGCAGGAGCGGGCTCTTGCACCTGGGGTCAGCTCGCTGATCCTGGCGCTGTCCTGGCCGTTGATGTCGTAACTATTGAAGAAGAGCCCCGTGTCATGACCCTGGAGGGCTCAGATGTGCGCAAGGTGCTCCACGCCTACGGCGTCAACGGGATTATCGTCTCTGTTACGGTTCCCCTGGCTCCCGCGCACCCATGGGCGGAGAGAATCGTGGCTTTCCCGACGTTTGAAGAGGCTGCAGCTTTCGGACAGGCTTTTACAGAAGCTGATGGCATTGCAAAAAAGCTTGTGTCGGTTTTCGATCCGCGGATACCGCCCAAGCTGGGGCGCGTCGGCAAACTTGTGCCCGAGGGAAAAGCTGCGGCGATCGTGATGGTCAGTGAGCCTCAGGCGGGGGCCATGACCGAATTCGCCCGGCTTCACAATGGAGACGTGGTTTTCGAACGGGGCGCAAAGGAGGCGGAGAGCGCGGCCTTTGAGGGTCACGGAACCTACGGACCCCTTTATGAATACACTTGGAACCACACCACGCTGCATGCCTTGAAGCGTGATCCGGCGATAACCTATCTGCAGGTCAAGTTTCCGCCTGAAAACAATCTGGAGATCGTGAACCGGGTGGCGTCAGAATTTGGCGATGAAGTTCAGTTTCATCTTGAATTTCAAAGGCGTTTCGGCCGCGTGACCTGCTCTGCACTTCCGCTTGTTACCTATTCGACTGACGAGCGGCTATATGAGGTCATTGAGCGGATCGAAGCCCTCGGGGCTCAGGTTTCCAATCCCCATACCTATGTTCTGGATAACGCGGGCTGGAAGAGGGTCGACGCGCCGCAGCCCGAGTTCAAACGGATTGCCGATCCTCACGCGCTCATGAATCCGGGCAAGCTTCTCCCTTAGGCGCGTAGTTTGGCGGGCTGGTTTTCCCCGTCCTTTCGATCAGCGCCCTTGAAAGCTGTTGGCAGAGCGGCAAAGGTCCGGCTCAAAGATATCTAGAATATGGAGAGCGCTGTGAAGCTCTATGGCATCCGAAACTGCGACACCGTCAAGAAAGCCCGGAAATTCCTGGAGGAAGCCGGTGTGGAATACAGCTTTCACGACTACAAGAAGGAAGGTGTGGACGCGGATAAATTGGCGGCGTTCGTGTCAGAGTTTGGCTGGGATACGGTCCTGAATAAAAAAGGCACCACCTGGCGCAAGCTCGATGACGAAGTGAAGGAGAGTGTGACCGACGCGCAAAGCGCGATGGCGGTGATGATCGACAATCCATCAACCATCAAGCGGCCGATCGTTGAAGCTCAGAGCAAGAATTTTATCGGGTTCGATCCCGTCGCCTGGGAAATGTCCCTCGAACTTGGTGAGTTGAAATAGACCAGCCTACCAGGTGCGTCTGGGTCCCGTGTCGATGTGATAGTGGCCCGAGGAATAGTGTTTGTATCCTCCTACCTCGGGCTGTGCCTTCAAAAAGGCGATAACCGAAGACGGACTGCCGCGAACGGAAAAGTCCACGGCGCGACAGTTCAGGTGGTAGGAATCTTTCGCTCCGCCCTTCCACCAGTTTTCCAGCCACCAACGCTTTGTCGAGTGAACCTGTACCGAGCCGTAGCGCTTTGCTACCCGGTTGAGGACTTTCTTCAACTTGCGCGGAACGCACCAGGCGGTGTCGTTGTAGGAAACCGCGCTGTGGGACCCGGTCATCCAGCCGAAACCAGTCACGCCCGCAACGCTTCCGCATCCCGCAAGGACGAGTGAAACGGCGCTGATGATGAGGATGGATCTGATACGCGAAACCATGACGCAGACCACGTTTGAGCTGGGGATTTAAGCGTCCATTTTCCGGCCTGAAAGTTAAAATTGTCATGAAAAACGTGGTTAAGGCTCAGGCAAATCCGAGATGCAAATGCCGAGATTTGTTAAGAAAATCGACTAAGTCGCACAACGATCTTGTCGCAGCGCGCAATTGCCTATGGCGGGGTATCTGACGATACGCTAGGCATTTATGTTGAAAATCTGCCTCGTACCGCGCGGCAGGATGATGATTTCTGCCAGGAACAATCCCGATGTCTCACGTATTTCCACGTCACACGAAGGCCAGTCACCCCGTCGCCGTGGCCGGCGATGGCTGCTATGTGATCGACAGCGCCGGCAAGAGGTATTTTGACGGGTCAGGTGGCGCGGCTGTCTCTTGCCTTGGCCATAGCGATCCGGATGTGACGGCGGCGATCAAGGCACAGGTCGAGAAGATTGCCTTTGCACACACCGGGTTTTTCACTTCCGAGCCTGCCGAGGAACTTGCAGATCTTCTGATTGAACATGCGCCGGACGGGCTTGAGCGTGTTTATTTTGTATCGGGCGGGTCCGAAGCGATGGAAGCTGCGCTCAAGCTGGCCCGTCAGTATTTTCTCGAGATCGGCGAGCCTGGTCGGCACCGGGTGATTGCACGTCGCCAGAGCTACCACGGCAACACCCTGGGAGCCCTGGCGACCGGTGGCAACGCCTGGCGGCGTGAACCCTTCGCGCCCATGATGATCGAAACCTCTCATATCTCGCCCTGCTACGAGTACCGAGGACGCGAAGATGGTGAGAGCGCCTTTGACTACGGGCAGAGGGTTGCAAACGAACTGGAAGCAGAGATCCAGCGTCTGGGGCCTGAGAATGTCATGGCGTTTGTCGCCGAGCCCGTGGTCGGCGCGACGGCGGGCGCAGTGCCTCCCGTTGATGGCTATTTCAAGCGGATCCGAGAAATTTGCGACGCCAACGGCATCCTGCTGATTCTCGATGAGGTCATGTGCGGCATGGGGCGCACCGGAACCCTTTTTGCCTGTGAGCAGGATGGTGTAACTGCTGACATTCTGGCGATTGCCAAGGGTCTTGGCGCTGGTTATCAGCCAATCGGCGCGATGCTTTGTTCCGGCAAGATCTATGAGGCGATCGAAAACGGCTCGGGCTTTTTCCAGCATGGCCATACCTACATCGGCCATCCAACGGCCTGTGCGGCGTCGCTTGCCGTGCTCAGGAAGTTGACTGGAGGATTGGTCGATCAGGTCAATCCGCTGGGAAACATGCTGGATGGAGCTTTGCGGGATGCATTCGGCCAGCACCCGCATATTGGCGACATTCGCGGCCGCGGCCTGTTTCGTGGCATGGAAATTGTCGAAGATCGTGATACCAAGGCGCCGTTCGATCCGAAGCGGGGCGTCAACAAGGCACTGAAAAAGGCTGCATTTGAAGCCGGTTTGGCCTGCTATCCAATGGGAGGCACGATCGATGGTGTTCGAGGAGACCATATTCTTCTGGCTCCTCCCTTCATCATGACTGAGGCACAGATCGGCGAAGTGGTCGATAAATTGGCTGTTGCCTTCAAGAAGGAGCTTTAAGTTTCATGAATTCCCTGCCCAAGATCATGGTGGCGCCCAACGGTGCGCGCCGGACCAAGGCCGATCATCCGGCCCTTCCCGTGACGATTGGCGAGACCGTCGCGGCCGCTGTTGCCTGTTATGAGGCCGGGGCCGAGGGCTTGCATGCCCACGTACGCGACGAAGCAGGCGCCCATGTTCTGGATGCGGGCCTTTATCGTGAGCTCCTGACTGAGATGCGCGAACAGGCGCCAAAGATGGCAGTCCAGATCACCACGGAAGCCGTTGGGCGCTACAGCCCCGCCGAGCAACGCAAGCTGGTCCATGATGTCGTGCCTGAGTTTGTTTCAATCGCGGTGCGGGAAATGATCCCGGATGACCCTTCAAGCGAAGTTCGTGACTTCTATTCCTGGACTCGTGAAGCTGGCATTGCGGTCCAACACATTCTCTACAGCGTGGAAGATCTTGGCCGTTTCTATAAAATGGTCGAGCTGGGGGTCTTTGAAGGCCACGAGCATCAGCTGCTTTTTGTACTCGGACGATACGCAGAACAGCAGGAAAGTGCGCCTTCTGATCTCGATGCGTTTCTGGCAACCAAGGCAAACGCGTCGATTGAGCTTGAACTTGATTGGGGTGTTTGCGCCTTCGGGCACCGTGAAACCGATTGTCTGGCATATGCGATATCCAATGGGGGCAAGGCGCGTATCGGCTTTGAGAACGGGCTTTGGAACAGAAACGGCGAGCTTGCCGCAGACAATGCCGACCGGGTTCGTGAACTCGTTGCCGCGGTGAGCAGCTGACCTCAGGCAGCCTGTTCAGCAGCTTTGTCTTTTTCCAACTCCGCGAGAACCCAATCCCGGAACAGGCGAACCTTACGCTTGTTCCGGACAGTTGGCGCGTAACAGAGTGACCACTTTTCGTCTGGCACTTCGGCCAGAATGCCGAACGGTTGAATAAGAAGGCCCTGTGCCAACGCCTCCCTGCAAAAATAAGGCGTGAGGATCGCAACTCCCTGCCCGGCAATGGCACGGTTTGCTTCAAGGGCTTGAGAGCCCATCCGCGAAAACGGTAGATGGTCCAGCTTGACCTCCGGAATGCCAGCTGCCTTGAACCAGATGCCCCACCAGGGGTCGCGCGCATCTATGATTGGTAATTTCAGAATGTCGGCGGGCTCTTTGACGCCGCCGATCGTGTCAGCGAGCGCTGGGCTCAGCATGGGAGTGAATTGCGCTCGGACAATGGCGTGGTTGGTCCAGTCCGGTGGCGGCGGATAGCAGGCCGAGACGACTACGTCGGCGGTGTCGAATTCGGGACTTGCAGCGGGACCGTAGGGAATGATCCGGACATTGAGGTTCGGGTGTTGTGCCTCGAAGGCGTGGATCCGGTGCGCGAGCCAATTGACGGCAAAGGTGGTGTTGCTGGAGACAATCAGCGTGTTGGCGGTTTCCTCGCGAATTTCGTCGAACGACTGTCGGATTTCCTCAAACGCCCATGTGATGCGGCCTGCCAGGCGCTTGCCCTTCTCAGTAAGTTCGATCTGCCTCGGCTTTCTCACAAACAACGCAAAGCCGAGTTTTTCTTCCAGCAACTTGATCTGGTAGCTCACCGCCGCCTGGGTCATGCCTAGTTCATCTGCGGCACGGGTAAAACTCACATGCCGGCTGACAGCATCAAAGGCACGTATAGCAGCGAGTGGGGGCAGAGGGTGGGTCATATGCATAAGGTCTCCTTATGCAGAATAGCGTAAAACCGGTTGGTGCAAAAGCCTGTTCCTTGACATCCTGAAATCATCAATACATTGGAGAAATTAGTTAAATGACCGCCAACCGATCGGCTCGGCGGGGCGCTACCGTTTTGCCTTTGCGCCTCTTGTCCAAAATTTGGGGTCTTTTGCGGAAGTTCCTCGGTGGTCGCAATTCACCGGGGCGCATCAACTTGATCGACCCTCAGTCCCCGACCCACGCGCTCGCAGATATTGGCTTGGATCGAGCTGGTTCGGATGGGACTGATCTGGATGACAAGTGGCGGCGTGAGCTGCAGGTGATGCTGGCGTGCAAGGCGGCGAATGAACAGCGCCGTAAGGCCAGATACTAAAGCAGCATCGCCCAGGCTGTCGCTGCGAGCATCCCGAAAGCCATGGTGATGGTTGTCACTCGAAGGAGCGGGCCATCTCCCAGAATCGCGAGGATTGAGACTCCAACGAGAGCCCAGATGGAATGGGCTATTGTGCCGCCGATGAGAAAACCGCCGGTCAGAAGTACGGCGTTCTGCTCAAGTGCCAAGCCATTGCCGGCGAAAAACGTTGTGAATGCAACGAGGCTCATGGCCCATGTCTTGGGGCTGAGAGGGTGGATCAGGACTCCTTCCCAAAAGCTTGGCAGACGGACATCTCCCTTCGGTTTGATGCTCAAGGAGACGATGCGCCAGGCGAGATAGACCATATAGGTCATGCTCAACACCTTGAAGACGGTCACCAGCGGCCCGCCCTCGGTCATCACTTGCCCCAGACCGAAGGCGACGCAGAGGTTCAGCACCAGTGATCCCAGCTGCGAGGCGACAATCACGGGAAAAGCGGTTCGGTAGCCTGATGTTGCTCCGATTGCCATGAAGGTCAGATTGCCCGGACCGGGCGTTCCGGTCATGACCGCTACGAAGAGGGCGAAGGCGGCAAGGGTCGAGAGATCCATAATTTCGCTACAATAGATACAATTAAGTCGCTAAAAAGCTATTGCTTGATCGATGTCTTGGGTCAATGTATTTATTGTAGTCATGACAATATGGTGCCCTGACCTCAGCATGGCCTCCGGGCCGATCTATCTGGCCGTTGCAGACGCCATCGAAGCAGACATTCGCTCCGGCGCACTTGCGGTTGGTGAGCGTCTGCCGCCGCAAAGGGAGCTGGCCTACCAGCTGGGCGTTACCCTCGGCACAGTGACGCGGGCATATCGTGAAGCGGAACGCCGGAGGCTTTTGCGCGGCGAAACAGGGCGGGGAACCTACGTTGCACCCGAAGAAATGGATGTTTCGCCGCTGATCCCGCGCGAGGACAGGAGCTCGGATCTCGATCTGGCTCGGAATTTTGCTTATCCGCATCTTAATCCGGACCTGAGCAAGGGGCTTGCACGGCTCGCCAGGACCCCTGGCATCGACAGGTTGAACGGCTTTGTGCCATCCGAAGGTCTTGCCAGTCACCGGGAAACGGGAGCGTTACTGTTCGATCTGTTTCATCTCAAGGCGGACCCCTCCAACATCGCTCTGACTTGCGGCGCCCAACATGGGATTCAGGTCCTGCTGCAGGCGCTCTTTCGTCCCGGTGATGCTGTGGCCGTCGACGAGTTTACCTATCCCTCGATCCTGAATTCCGCTCCGCATCTCGGCCTTAAGCTTGTGCCAATTCCATTGATGCAGGCGGTAAGTGGAGAGTTTATCGGCATGGATCCTTCGGCTTTGGCTGAAGCTGCAAGGACCCAGGACGTCAAAGGCGTCTTTCTGATGCCGAACATGCACAATCCGACGACCCACACGATGACGCTGGAAGAGCGGGAGGCGATTGTCGTAGTTGCACGCGAGTTCGGGCTGAAAATTATTGAGGATGATCCCTACACGCCGTTCGTCGAAACAAGCCTTCCAGCCTTCGGTGTGCTGGCGCCAGAACTCACGGCCTCAATTGCCAGCATTTCCAAGCTCATTTCACCAGGAAGCCGCATTGGTTTCGTTCATGTGCCGCGTGAATATGGCAACTCGGTTCGGAACCTGATCGGCGAAAGCACCTGGATGGCATCGCCCATCACCGGAGAATTGATCTCGGGCTGGGTGCGCGATGGAACTCTCAAACGTACGCTCGCCGAAAAGCGCAAGGCCAATGCAATACGTTACGAATTGGCGTCCACGGTTCTTGGAACGTCTTGTTTGCAAGGTGCAACTGACAAGGTGTTCGCCTGGTTGCGCCTCCCTGATGGCGTTGATCCTGGTAGGGTTGAGGCTAGTCTGGCTCATCAGGGCGTCGCGGCGCTTTCGTCAAGATACTTCCAGGTCTCTGATCGGGGTGTGAAGCCATATATGCGCGTGACTTTCGGTTCAATCGTTGGCGATATCGAATTTCGCAGGGCCCTGGAGCTTCTTGACTGGGCCCGTACATCCGAGCCTGGAGAGCGGTTCAGGGCGTTGCCGGTTGGTTAGTCACCGCAGCCTCTCTTTGACATTGTCTTGGTCTGCGTCAATAAGCAGGAAAACTGTTGAGCAACTGTCTGTCTACGGCTGATCAGCCGGATGGAACCGGATGGAAAATGGCGTTCTGGACCCGAAAAAGCAAAGATACCAAGTCGAAGGAAGAGGCTATTGCCGCGGACTTCGACGCCTCGGGCAAGCCATATGCGGTGCTGCAAAATGTTTCGCTGGAGCTTGAGGGACGCACGGTGCTGCAGGACATTTCCTTGTCGCTGCAAGAAGCGCGTGTCGGGATCGTCGGACTGAATGGATCTGGCAAAAGCAGTCTTGTGCGTCTTTTGAACGGCTTGCGTCTTCCGACCGGCGGTGAAGTGCGCATGTTCGGCGTTTCGACGGAAGCCATGCGCGCGGAGTTGCCGCGTTATGTTGGCTTTGTGTTTCAGAACCCGGATCATCAGGCTATTTTCCCGACAGTTGAGGAAGAGATTGCCTTCGGCCTGACACAGCTGGGTTTTGCCAGGGCCGAGGCGCGTGATCAGGCCCTGGCGTTTTTGGTCCGGCATCACTGCGGACATTTGGCGGAAAAACCGTTCGCCGATCTGTCCGAGGGGCAGAAGCAGCTCATTTGTCTGTTGGCGGTTCTTGTGATGAAGCCGAAACTCCTGATTCTGGATGAGCCCATGTCATCGCTGGATGGATTGGCGACCAGGAGGATCGAGCGGAAACTGGCCGAACTGGACCAGAAAATCGTCATGATCAGCCACGATCTGGGCTTGTTGCGGAATTTTGATCGTGTGCTTTGGGTGGGTGACGGCAAGATATACATGGACGGTGCACCCGGTGACGTCCTTCCGGCCTACGAAGCGGATCTGGAGCAGCGTGCCGCGCGCGACCCTGAGGGGCTTCAGCCTTGATCTCCCTCTATCTTCCGGGTCAAAGCTGGCTCCATCGCTGCTCGGTCCGTTTGAAGCTGTTCTCTCTTGCTGTCGCGAGCCTGCTGATTTTTCCGATCTCCGATCCACGCCTTCTGGGCGTTGTGTTGATCGTCGTCGTGGCGCTCTATGGCAGTCTGGGCCCGCAGGGTCTGCGCCAGTTGAAGGCCCTGAAGCCGCTCGCTTCGCTGGTTGCCATTATCTTTCTTCTCCATGTGGTCGCCGGCAGTTGGCTCGAGGGCGTTACAGCTGTCCTACGGCTTGTCGCTATGGTCCTGCTTGCAAACCTTGTTTCGATCACGACACGCATGGACGACATGATGGAAGCGGTGATGACGCTGTTCGCCCCCCTGAAGGTGTTCGGAATGTCGCCGCGAAAACCGGCACTTGCGGTCACATTGGTTCTGCGGTTTGCGCCCGTGTTGCTGTCGGTATATTCCTCCCTGCGCGAAGCCTATCAGGCACGCTGCGGCAAGCGAACGAGCTGGCGACTGATGGCGCCGTTCCTCCTGCAGTCGCTGGCGATGTCGGAAAATGTCGCCGAGGCACTGAGCGCCCGTGGTGGAGCAGATGGCCTGCGCCAAGACAAAGCCTGACCCTTATTGGGTTTACAGGCAGACAATACTGCGCCTCAGGGCGTCTTGATGAGGAAGACATGATGAACGACCGTTCCCTGGTCCAGATTGCATTTTACGCCGCGTTGATCGCGGCGCTGGGGCTCCTGCCCAAGGTTGCAATTCCCGTTATGGGCGGTGTGCCGATCACCGCACAAACGCTCGGTGTCATGCTTGCCGGTGTCATGCTTGGCCCGGTTCGCGGCGCATTGGCTGTGTTGCTTTTTCTGTTTCTCGTTGCTGTGGGCGCGCCGCTTTTGGCCGGCGGCCGTGGCGGCCTTGGTGTTTTCGCCTCGCCATCGGTCGGCTTTCTCATCGGATGGCCGATTGGAGCGTTTGTCGCCGGTCTGATCATGCAGACCACCGGTACGTTGCGGGTTTTGCCTGCGGCGGCCATCGCCGCATCCGTTGGCGGCATCGGCATTGTCTATCTGATTGGTATTCCGGGCGTCGCCTTTATGGCTGATTTGCCTTTGGTGTCCGCGGCGATCGGCAGTGCAGCCTATATTCCAGGTGATCTGATCAAGGTCGCCATCACGGCTGTGGTCGCGGAAACGGTTGCTCGTGGACTTCCACGCGCACTGCTTTCGCGCGCCTGACGGCGGTAAGGTGCACCGGGATGGCTTTTGTTGGCGAGACACTTGAAACCCTCGCCAAGTCTGATCCCCAGGTTCCCGCGATAAGTTGCGCAGGCCGCCTTTGGACGAGAGCGCAGTTTTTCTCCGAGGTTCTTGTTCTTGCAGAGGCCCTTCAGGCCCGCGTTCCGAAAGGAGCGCGGGTCGCTTTGTGCCTGGACGACCCTGTCCTTCTGCTGATTGCTTTTTTCGCGGTTGCAAGATCAGGCGCAATCGCAATGATTTATGACCCGGAGTGGCCTCAGGAGCGCCGTGCATGGATTGATCAATCGGTGCAGCCTGCCCTTACTCTGGAGAAGGACAGCTTCGACGATGTTTTGACCGCATTGATGGACGAGGGGCTCCTTTCACAGGGGCCGCGACGCCAGCCGGATGCGCAAGATCCGTTCTATGTGGGCTTTACCTCCGGCTCCACAGGTGTGCCAAAGGGCTATTGCCGGTCGCACCAGTCGTGGCTGGAGAGCTTCAACGTCAGTGCGTGTGAATTTGCCATCGCGGCGGGCGATCAGGTCATCATTCCAGGTAATATGGTGCATTCGCTGCATCTCTATGGCGCGGTGCAGGGGCTTTGCTCCGGGGCGCATGTTGATGTGGCGGAGCGCTTCAACCCTCGTCTGGTGGCGGCAAATTTGCGTCAATCCGTGTCGGCGGTCTTCTATGCGACGCCGACCCAGATCCATTATGTCGCCCAGGAACTGCGACGGTCTGGCCCTGCCCTGAACCTCCGTCTCGTTCTTGCGAGTGGGGCCAAGTGGCGTGACGCTGACCGCATCGCGATGGCAGCCGTCTTTCCGGCGGCTCGGTTGGTCGAGTTTTATGGGGCATCTGAAATGAGCTTCCTGACCCTTGCAACACCGGAAGACAACGTTCCCTCCGGTTCCGTTGGCCGCGCAGCCAACGGCGTGTCGCTCGACATCCGGAGCAGTGCGGGCGAAACGCTGGCGCCGGGTCAGACTGGCTTGATTTGGGCGCGGAGCGACATGCTGTTCGATGGCTATATTTGCGGCGGCGGATCTGAAATTGCCTGGGAGGACGGCTGGCTGACGGTCGGAGATCTTGGGTTCATCGACGCAAACGGCTTCCTGTTCCTGAGCGGCCGGGAAAAGCGCATGATTGTGACCTCTGGCGTAAATATCTACCCGGAAGAAGTCGAACACACGCTTCTCTCCCATGAAGGTGTGGCGCTCGCAGCGGTCGTAGCGCGACCTGACCCTATTCGCGGCAGCGAGCTCGTTGCGGTCGTAAGTCTTGAAACGGGTGCTGTCGTCTCGGAGGCTGATCTTCGCCGCCATTGTGCCGAACGTTTGGGACGGTCCAGAACGCCACGCGCTTTCCTGTTTCGCTCTGAATTTCCGCTGACACCTGGCGGCAAGATTGATCTGATGAGGCTCGAGGCCGAGCTTCAGAACTCCGAGCAAGCCCAATGACCGCACATCCGCTGATCCTGGCCGCACGTAGAACGGCGGTGGCACCGCGCGGCGGTGCTTTCCGAGCCCTGCAAGCCGACGAACTGGCTGCGCCGGTGATCGAGGCACTGCTGTTGGACTCTGGTGTCGAGCGGGCATCGGTCGATCATGTCATTTTCGGCAACGCGCTCTATGGCGGGGGAAATCCGGCCCGATTGGCAGCTTTGCGTGCCGGCCTTCCAGATTGTGTTCCGGCTTTGACGCTTGACACCCAGTGTTGCTCCGGCCTCGATGCGATCTTGATGGCATCCCATTTGGTCCGCTCGGGTGCCGCCCGTTGCGTGATTGCCGGTGGCATGGAGAGTTATTCACGTGCGCCGATCCGGATGCATCGACCAGCGACAAGCAAAGAAGAGCCGGTGGCCTATGACCGCCCGTCCTTCGCGCCTTTCCCCGAGCGCGACCCGGATCTGACCGTGGCGGCTGCAGATTTGGCCGCGGAGTTGCAGATCTCGCGGCGGGCCCAGGCCGATTACGCGGTTCAATCGCATGCAAAGGCACTGGCCACCAGGAAGCAGGCTCCCGGCCTTGCCGAACTTGTCATCCTGCCAGTCGCTCCTCTTGAGCAGGACGCCTTTGCGAGATCGCTCACACAGGCAACGGCTTTGAGGGCCCCGATCCTTGCAGGTGATAGAGGGACGGGTGTCTCAGTCGCGACAGTCGCGGTCGAGGCGGACGCAGCTGCCGCCGTTCTCGTGGTGGCAGAAGGTTTCGCACAGGAGCTGAGTTCCTCCACCAGCCTTCCTGCTCCGCCGGTCATCTTGGACGGTGTCTCTCGCGGCGGCCCGCCTGAGGATACGGCACGCGTGCCGATTGACGCCATGCGAACCCTGCTCGCGGCTCACGACAAGAAACCTGAGGATTTTGCGTGTCTTGAGTTGATGGAGGCCTATGCGGTTCAGGCCATGGCTACGGCGGCGGCGATGGGTTGGCCCGAAGACAGCATCAACCGTTCAGGAGGGGCTCTTGGCCGTGGACATCCAATCGGCGCGTCGGGTGCCATACTGGCGGTCCGTCTCGTTCAGGAGCTTCAGCACGAGGTCGACGGTGCTCAGGGACTTTGCAGCATCGCGGCCGCCGGCGGGCTCGGCACGGCATTGGCGTTCATGCGCTAGAGGGCTTCGATGAATTCCTTTGCCAGCGCATGGACCTGAGGCCGGGAAAGGCACTCAAGCGCCGAAGGAGAATGTCCCTGAAATTTACCATGTCATTGAATTACGTAGAGTTTTGCTGCCTTTCCCTGTCCCCTTTTTGTCGTTGTCCACAATTGATGTTTTGAATTTTTATTTAGTTTGTTTTTTTTGGATTTAGGCGTTGACGGTTATGGGGAGTGGACCTATAACCACGTTCATCGACGGCGGCAACGTCGCTGGCGGACGGACACTGCGTCCAAAATTA
>NZ_JBDWYP010000063.1:0-35208 GCF_039982295.1 Roseibium sp. | reverse complement strand
TCATGCAAAACATCGTCATCCTCGCTGGCAACATCGGCCAGACCCCCGAGACCCGCACCACACAAGGCGGCACCTCGATCACGAACTTCACCCTCGCCACCTCCCGCCCGCGCTATGCCGAAGGTCGGGTCCTCCGCGACGAGAACGGCTTTCGCGTTCAGGACACCGAATGGCACCGCATCACCTGCTTCAACGGCCTCGGCAAGACGGTTCAGCAGTATTGCGAGAAAGGGATGAAGCTTCTCGTGCGCGGCCGCATCCACTACACCAAGTGGACCGATGCCGCCGGGGTCGACCGCTACGGCTGCGAGATCATCGCCGAAACTGTCGACTTCCTGAACCGGGCAAAGACGACCGACGACGAAGACGTGACCTTCATCGACGACGAGGACGTCCAGTCCTGAAAAGGCAAGACCTCGAACCCGGCGGCGCAAGTCGCCGGGTTTCGCGTCGTTGGCCATTCTATTCCGATTACATTTGGTATCATTCGGCGAAAACCTGCCGCGCGCGCAATCGATAGCTGATGCGATTCGGACCTGACAGGTCATAGTGGCGGATCACCGCAATACCGTGCCGCGACATTGGTGATCTCTGGTAAGTCAAGGGAACTACGACTAAAATAGGCGTAGTTCTGGCATGAGTGACTGGCTGGGTGGGAGGTGATCAACATGATCACCGCCCGACAATCACGGGCCGCGCGCGCTTTGCTGGGATGGACGCAGCAAACGCTTGCCGATAAGGCCCTGGTATCACTGACCGCTCTCAAAAGGCTCGAGTCTCAAAAAGGACTTCGGGTCTACGAGACGACAGACGATCAGGTGCGTCGGACGTTTGAGGCCGCCGGCATTGTTTTGTTGCGAACGGACGACGGTGAGGGCGTATTGCTTACGTCGCAGCAGGTGAAAAAGGCCAAGTCGTCGTAAAGAGTTGAGAAGACCCCCAGCCTAGGGTCTGTACAAAACGACAACTATGGGAGGGGGGTCCTTTCTGCGATCCTGCACGTACATGGCACAGACCGACACAGCATTTCTCGACGCGCCTCCGGCAAGCGAGACACTTACCGAATACGACCACGCGCATATGGTCCTCTACCTCCGCCTATTCGACGCCGCAGAGGAAGGCGCTGACTGGCGCGAGGTGGTCGAGATCCTGTTTGGCCTCGATCCGGTGAAGGCACCCGAGCGCAGCCGAAGCGTCTATGATAGTCACCTTGCGCGGGCACGCTGGATGACCGAACACGGGTATCGTGAGCTCCTCCAGGGAGGCGGCGACGGCCCAAGCGGCTGAGTCACGCCGAAACCTGCTGAAGTGAACGGGGCCAGACTCCCGAAAATCAATCAATGCGTGTAAAACCCTGAAGCTTGAGAGATGTTTTCGAACAGGATTTGTCATGCCATCGGACCGGTCCGGCTGGCGTTCCACGGCAGAGTACGACTACGTCGAAGACCTGAGTGCGTCCGATCTGGCCTGGGAATGGTTGCGCCGAAACAAGCGCTATTCAAAAGAATACGCGACCTTGTCCAAGGCCGCCACGGATTCTGCGGCCTTGAAAGCGGCGCTTCTCGACAAATGGAGGTTACGATTTCGCAGTTGATCCCACTCTGCCGGCCCCAAAGGCCTGCGTTTTTTGGGATCCTGGGATCGATCCGGCGGTCGTACTGCTGCAGAAAGTGCCAGAGACGCTGGGGGACGCGACCACGACGACGACGTTGCCCAAGGGAACCAGTATTTCTGCCGCAGACGGCCTCCATCAGCTCCTTGATGTCGGGCGCAAGCAGCGCATGCAGATCTTGCAGTCAGACCCCAACGACACCGCGCTGGCCGCGATCATACCGCTGGATCGGGACGGTTTCGCCCGGCTGGAGGCTGTCTATCAGTTGCTTGCCCGCCTGCATGGCCGAGCAGTGCCTCCCGACAAACGCCTTACGCGCCAGAAGCGCAGGCGCGCCAGGCGCATGCTCCAAGCCCATGATGGGTGGATTGAGGGAGCCTCCCAGCGCGAGATCGCCGAGGCGATCTTTCAGATGCCACGGGTCAGCCGGGACGAGTGGCAAAGCGCTTCGGAGCGCTTCGCAGTCATGGCGCTGCTTCGGGACGCGCGGAAGATGATCGATGGTGGGTATCTCACACTGCTGCGGCCCAAAAAGCTTGCGTGATATCCCGGCCTGCGGCACCCGTGGGGACCCAGCCCTTGAAGCGCTAAGCAGTCAGACCTCGCAATCTGTTTGATGCAGTCGACCCTGGTTGCACCGTTCCCTCGCAAAAATTGCGACAGCGCATGATGCTCAATGGCAGCGTTGGCAACAATCCACGAGACGTTTAGGATGCATTTAAACAAGACGAGGCCTGCCAATGGAACCCGAACCAAATCTGGTCAATTCGAGCGCTTCACAGCAGGTTGTCGTGGAAGGCGTCCCCTTCAAGGTGGACATCTACAGGCTTGAAGGCGGCGATGGGTGGTCCCTCGAAGTGGTGACTGAAGACGGAACATCCATCGTATGGGACGATCTGTTCGACGATGACAGGGCTGCATTTGAGGAAGCACTGGTGACTATCAAGAAGGAAGGCCCCGTCGCATTTGTCAGGGGTAACGAAAACGTCGTTCCATTTCGGCGATAGGAGCGCATGACCGGCGCATTGACGCACGTCAGTCCGGCATGTTCACAACAGCTACGCCCTTGATGCTGTCTCGTGCCAATTCGACCAGATGGGCGTGATGCGTGAAGAGAATTGCCTGTCCGTTCCCGCCGATCTCCGCGCAAAGCTTCAGAGCCGCCCTGGCGCGCGTATCGTCGAATGTTTCCATGATGTCATCCAGGATCATCGGCAGCGGGCCGGGTTCGCGCGCAAAGCTGCGATATCCAGCGAGGCGCAGCGCAAAGTACAATTGTCCCATCGTGCCCGTTGACATCTGTTCCACAGGCACGGTTCCGCCGTCAGGCCGGATACCGACGAGCTTTTCGCCTTCGGCCTGGGTCCAGACGTCGACGCCTGTCCAAGCGGGGGCGGTCATGGTTACAAAGGCCTCTTCGACGTCACGCAACATGCTGCTGCGCCGCTCTGCCGCAAGCCGACGCAACGCTCCACGTGCCGCAAGCACTCCGAGCCGAGCCACCGCAGCCTGACGTGCGCCGCTCCGCAATTCTTCGAGCAATGTTGCCTGTTCTGTCGCGAGGTCGCTGCGGTCGGCGGCCTCAAAGGCTTCACGGTACAAACGTTGAGCTTCGGTTTGCGCGTCGCGAGCGGCGTCGCGGGCGAGCTGTGCGTCTTGCAGCGCCTGTTCCAGCTCTGGCCCGCGTGTAGCATCAGGCATTTGGGCCAGTTCCTGGACAAAGAGATCATCATCGACGCCATCACGGGCCTTCTGACGCTCATGTTCCGTTGTTACCTTTTCCGCCCGGAGACGATCACGTTCCGCCAGCTTTGCGACACGGTCGCGCGGTGCGTGGTCTTGCCCGCCTTGCCCCTCGAAACAGACGGCCAACTCATCTTTGGCATCCTGACGCTCGGTCTCTGTGCGGCGTTTTAACTTTTCGGTTTCGTCCAGTCTCGTGGCGGCTTCGGCACGTTTTTCGTCTGCCCGCGCTGCCTGCGCTACGCGCGTTCGTGCACGGTCGACAAGTTGGATAGCGTCGATATGTGTGTCGTCCTCGGGACCATCCATGATTTGAGCCAAACGCTGCGCGCCATCTGCAAGGGCGGCAATCGCTTGCTCCAAGGCCTCGATCCGCTCCGAGAGCCCTTGATGATCGCCATGGTGCCGATACAAGCGGCGCAGGTGCGGTAAGGCCGAACGGATTGCCGGGATCGAGCGATCCGGCAAAGGAAGCGCCGCTGTCAACTGGTCGAGCTTTCCCTGCGCCATTTCGAAGTCGCTGCGGCATTTTTCTGCTTTCTTGTCCAGTTCGGCAACGGTCTTCTCGCCATCCTGCCATTTGGCCCACGCCTTGCGATCGCTCTCCTCCAGCGTCAATGCGCGTTGTACCTCATTGGGCAGGTCGCCCTGTGCAGGTTGAAGCCGGAGGGGCCGCGCCGCATCAGCCAGCGCAGTGCGAGCCGTGTCCCTTCGGGCAAGACGATCTTGCAGCGCTGTTTCAGCGTTGGACAGATCGGCAGCAGCGTCTGCCGCTGTCCGAAGAGCCTGTTGGCGCGGGCTGAAGGCGGAGGGGGGCGCGCCGTCTTCCAATCCCAGTGCATGTGCCAATCCGGAACAGCGCTCCGTCAGGCGGTCACGCTGCGCAACCAAATCGTCGTGACGGGTCTTTGCGGTTTCATGCCGGGCTTGGGCGCTGCGCACTTGCCCTTGTGCTGCCAGCAGCCGTTGCCGGGCCTCGGCCCCCGTCAGATAATGTGCACGGGCGCCGTCATCGGCGTACATTGCCGCTTCGAAATGTTCGGCTGTGTCGGTTGTCAGTTTGCCCCGATGCTGCTGCCATACGAGGTCACGCTGACGCCGGGTCTCTTCGGTCTTGACGATATCAACAGCGTCGGGTGCGTCCTCCTGCGCGGAGAGATCTGCCCGCGCCTCGGCCAATTCTGCTGTTCGGGCCTCAAGGTCTGTGCGTGCCGATGCAAGATCTGCGGTCAAGGTCGCCCATTCGCGACTGACTTCACCAAGCGTTTCCGGCGCAGGCAGACCTGCGGCAACACGGTCGTTCCAAGTACTTGGCAGGTCAGCGGTGACCTTGGTCAGGCGCGCCAATGCCTGTCCCTGGCTTGCCTCGGCGGCGGAGACATCTGCCACAGTCTTCCAGACATCGAAGGCGGCGCGCAGCGCTGTCAAATCTTGCGGTTTGGCGGGCGCTTCGCCGTGTTGGGCGCGGGCTGCTTGGACGGCCTTGTGTGCGGCGTCGGCTGAAAGACAGGCGGTCAGGCAGTCCTGCACTGCAGTCTCCAGCGCCTCAAGATCGCTTTGCCCCAATGCGATTGTGGATGCCGGCGCATCTGGTATCTGGAGAAGCCCCAGAGCCTCGGAGATCTTTTCAGCGAGTTTCTCCCGCTCTTCGCGGCGACGGTCCAGATCAGCTCGCGCAGTGCTAGCCCGTCCCATCATCGGCGCGCCGTCGATGGTCAGTTGATCAAGCCGCTTCAACTCTGCCGCCAAAGGCTGGGCCAGCGTGTCGGCCGGATGGTCTGCGATGATCTGTTCTTGTTTGGCGATCTCTTCTTCCGCTTCCTTGATCCGGATTGCCCGCGCTGCGATTTTCTCGACAAGGCCTGCAACACGCTCTGCCGCATCGGGAGTGAGATCAGGGCCGTCCGGGAAATTGGCCAGGGCCTCTGTCACCTGCGTTATCTTCCCGGTCCGGTCGTACCAGACCGCCGCAGCCTTGGACGCCGCTTGTCTTTGATAGGCCAGTCTAAGCTCGGCATCGGCAGTTTTGAACTCGGCTGATGTCCGGTCGCGATCATGACGAAGGGTGCGTTCCCGATCGGTTGTCAGACGATCAGCCCGCAATTCGCGGCCAATCTCTTTCAGGCGATCGCCGCCGGCCTTCAACGCTGTGCCCCGGCCACGTTTCTTATAGAATTGGTCGGCCCGATCTGCCAGTGAGTCCAGCGTTTGAGCCATGCCTGTCAGCCCGGAGAGGCCCGCATGCAGGAGTTGGCCAAGGTCCCCCTGCGCTCCGGCAATCCGTTCGCCGCCTTCGCGCAGACCCTTCTCGTTGAGCGAGAACCGCTCCTCATAGGTATCTCGCGTCAGGCCGTGCAATGCACCTGAAAGGATTGCCTCGTTTATCGGGCGGTCATCTGCGTCCAAAAGCGATTGGGTCCTCTTGCTGTTGCGGCGCAAGACCACAGGCCCACGCCCGGGCAGATCAAGTTCTGCCCCTACGACAAGATCACTTCGGTCAAACCGGAAGGCATAGGGATGCGCACCGCCCTTGAAACCGAAGAGCAACTCCAGAAATCCGTTGAACGTGGTGGATTTTCCCGCCTCGTTCCGGCCAAAGATCACCGTCACGTCGGGCACGCCTTTGGCTGGTTTCGGGAAAGCAATGCCTGCGTCTTTAAAACGCCCGTAGCGGATCAAGTCCAACCGGTTCAGCCTCATTTCGAGGCCCCCGCGTGCAATGTCAGTGAGACCTCGGCAATCGCTTCCTCAAGTAGCGCATCCAGACTGTCATCATCCAACTCGTCCATGATTTCCGGCGGCATAGCAAGACGCAGTTCTTCAAGCTCTTGCAGGGCGGCCTGTCGAAAGCCTTCTTCGGCCAATTCATCGCGCATCAGACGAACCAGATCATCGGTCCCGGCCGCGGTTTTACCGGGCGGCGGGGCGCATTTGACCTTGTCGAGGAACACGCCGTCAATGCTGTCCAGCACTTCTGACGCCAGTTCCGTCACAAGGTCCGCGCCGTGTTGATCTGAGGTCGCGAAAAGGCGCACCGCCGTGTCGCGGTCCGGCACTTGCACGGACAAAAATGCGTCGCGCAGATTTCGCAGAACCTCCTGTTGATCAGAACAGTCGCTCAAGTCCAACGAACATTCTGAGAAGCCAAGGCGGCCAATGGGGCGGCGTTCGAATTCCGAGGTGCCATCGCCAAAGGACACCAAGGTGACGGTGCCACCCTTGCGCTCACCAAAGTGACGCGGCTGGGGTATGCCGGGCATGATCGCCAAGACCGGTCCGTCGAGCCGCTCAAATGGTGCATGAATGTGCCCGAGACACCAGAGGTCGAAGCCATGCGCCATCAGGTCTCGTTCGGAGCATGGCGCATAAGGATCATGACCGGGCGCGCCGTCGAGCGATGTATGCATCAGCCCGACGTTGCGCTTGTCCTGCACCGGCTGCGGATAGTCGGGCAGGAAGCTCTTTGCCACATGCGCCGCATCGAATGACAGACCATGGAAAGCAGTATCGCCGATTTCGACCGTGGGTGCGCCTTTGTGCAGCAGGTGGATGTTCGGCCCCAAGTCTCCATGCGCCTTGTGATCCAACAGCGCATCGTGGTTTCCCCGGATAAGCACAGTAGGCACACCCGCCTCTGAAGCGCGCGCCAACTGGGCAACCAGGAAGGCCCGGGATTTCAGGTCCGGGTAACCGTTGTCAAAGATGTCGCCCGCCAGAACCAATGCATCAACCTGTTCCGAAATCGCCATATCGACGATATTGGCAAAGGTGTCTCGGCTGGCCTGCTTCAAGCGATCCCCCAGGTCAGGATTGCGCAGTGCTACAGATCGGATAGGTGATCCGAGATGAGTGTCAGCTGAAACGAGTAGACGCATTTTGTTCCGTCCGTATCCCGCGAATGCCGCGGTTGTTTAATTCAGAATTGTAATTTGGCAGTAACGCTCTTCAATGTCCCTGTTAATTGATGATGTGTATGATGTTTCGATCAAGACTGAACGTTCTTCAGCTGCCCCGAAGCGAGAATTTCCACCACTCGCAGCGCCTCGCTAGCAGCGAGACTGATATCTTCGCTGTCTGGCAACATATCGAAACCTGTATGATGGCTAAAGTGGTTGATCAGCACGCTTTTTATTTCAATCTCATATTGTTCGATCAAATACCGCAGAAATCCGTCAAAGTCCGTCAGATCTGGGCGACAAAACTTCCACATTCCCTCGACTACGGAACGGATAGCGTTGGGAGTTGTGTGGTCAGGTGCAATCGTCTTATTCGCGACTTCCGCAACATGTTTCAGTTGTAACAGGTGAGGCGTGGCGAAGGATTTCTGGCTAACAAGGCGGTGCGCTGTTGCTCCCGCTACCAGCTGGAATAGCCCTGACTTGCTCACAACATTGTTCGTGCTGACCACGTTGAAAAAGTAGTTGTTGTGGGTGAGGATCAACATTTTTGGGCGATGAACGTCTGAATTCAGATTGAACTGAATTTCGCCATCCTTGTTGATACGAAGCAACTTCAACGCCTGAATGATCGAGTAGACGAAGTCGAACGACATCGATGTTACTGGATCATCAAAAACAAAGTACACTTTCTCATAGTCTTCGTTCGATGCTACGCGCAAATGCGTCTGTGCAATGAAGTAGCAAAAGGCCAAAGCCGCCTTTTCCCCGTCGCTGAGTGTTCGGTCGCTGCCTCGGCGTATTTCCATGTCTTTTCGGTGCACTTTAAAGCTCTCGGCATCAAAGGTGTATCGATCCCCAAAAAACCTCCCGAGCAGAAGGGAAAAGGTCTCAACGACCCGGTCACGTGCTTGCGCCCTATCGCCATGGCTCTTTCTGATTTCTGCGACTTCAGCAGAAAGCCGAGCAATGTCAGCCGTAAAAGCTCGAATTTCGTCGATCTTGTCCTTATTGTCGCCGAAGAACGTTATCTCAAAAGCCTTGCAGGACTTGTTCTGGATCGATTTCCGTTCTTCGTCAGAGTTCTCCACCAATTTATTGAGTGCGTCGATCAGTTCATTGGCCTCGAAGACGAGGCTGGATATCGAGGCCTGGGTCTTATTCCAGGCTATGTCCGGCATCGGCAGAACGCTGGACAAGGAATTCAGTTTTTCGCGCAGTGACGATTGAAGCGAAGCAACGTCACTTTTCAGGCCCTGAACAATTTTTGATGGATCGGGCACCACGGAGCTGGAACAAGAAGGAAAATATGTCTTGAGCACATCATATCGGCGTGCGTTCTGAAGATACCGCGATAACCAAGTATCCAGACCGAGAACAACACTGTCTAAGTTTGAAATCATGCGGTTGATGCGCTTGATTTCCTGCGCCTCTTTATCGTCAAAGTACTTGGCGTAGGCATCGACAGCAGTCATGGCCACATCGCCCATGTCTTGGGTACAAAAAGGGCAATTGTCTGGTGCAGCACGATGCTTATGTAAGCCAGCCTCAAAGAAACTGGGGTCGGACGCAATCTTGTCCCGGAATGTTCTGGCAACGCTGGAAGGTGAAGTGACAGCTTGCAGGGCTGAGGCTATTGAGTTCATATCAATAACGAATTCCGGCGCTGCAAAGGGGACGGGTTGATCTGTCTCCTGAGGAATGGATTTGAATAATTCGTACTGCTTCAGCAGTTTGTCCAAAGTCTCTGCCGAACCATCAGGCGCGTAAGTTTGATCCTGGAAGTAGATGTCTGTCGTCAGCGCTTTGAAGGCGCCGAGCGATGCCCGAATACCGAATTTCTTCTGGTGCAAGTTCTTTCCGATGACATACTCTGCATCTAGATCTGATCGCGCTTCTTTCAGCTTCGCCGCCGTTTCGTCCAGAAGTTTTTGCTTTTCATCAAGTTCGGCGTTGTCTTTGCCGACGACGATTTCGTGGGTAATGTTGCCGTCCAAACTCTCAAGTTTGTTTCTAAGATTCTCGTCAACATAGTCTTCGGAAAACACATGAAAGATATAGGAAGGTTCTAAAATAGAAGTCGTTTTTGTCGAGGTGTTCAGCTCAATTCTTCCGATGCAATTTTCGTCCTCGTAAAGTGCAAACGAACCGACCCCATCTGACTCCTCTGACACCAGCAAATCGGGTATCTCCACTGTGTCCATTTCAGACAGTGCGGCCTTGTCAAGCATCCTCAGAGACCTTGCAATAAAGGACTTTCCAGTACCATTTCGTGCAAAAATGAGATTACGTTTTTCTTCCGAAAGCGCCGCATCGATACTCATTATCGGGCCGATGCTCTGAGCTGTGATCTTCAGCTTTGGCTTGTTTTGCTTGGTGGTGTTCATTGGACTCATTACAGCTTCAGTCAAGAAATTTCGATCAGTCTGTCAGTCCTGTCGATCAATTGGAAACAGAATTGTCCTCAAAACGCCTCGGTCGACGTTGCAGCGTCGGCAAACAGTGCCGCTCATTGGCAAATTGCACGTAAGCTGCTCCCCATTTGTTGGGCAGCATCAGCCAATGCATGGTTCATCGATTGCGAACTCGTAAGCACCGAACTACGGGGCCGCAAGTTCGCTTCCCGTCCTCATTGATTACACTAAGGCCTTCGCCATCACGAAGCATGGGCACTACAAGGGACTTCGCTCTTTCTACGTGACCTGAAACCGTCATTGAAGCGTCACGGTGTGCGTTTTCCGCTCGCCGATTTTCGCACTCAACCCCGCCCAGCATTCTTCGCCATCGTGGCCCCAATCAGCCGCCAATATCCGGCGGCCTCGCAGACCCCACGGAGGCCCTTCATGCAACACGATCACGCCCCCCTTCCACCCCGCTATCTGCGCACCAAAGAAGCCGCGCAGTTCCTCAGCCTGTCCGCCCGGACTCTTGAGAAACACCGCACCTACGGCACCGGCCCTGCCTATCACAAGCTCGGTGGGCGCGTTGTCTATTCAATCGAAGACCTGGAGGCTTGGGTGAAACTCGGTTCCGTCACCTCGACGACCGACCCACGCGGTGGTCAGGTCTTGCCAGCCAAGCGCCATGTGTTCACCGCAGTCCCGCCTGCGGGCCGGGCCTTTCGCTGAACTGGTCGAGGCGCGTCCGATGTCAAAAACCCCTACCGAACGCGGCCAGCTCGATCTTTTCCATGCGTTGCCGGGTGAATTCGCACCGCGTGACGCGCAAGACCTCATGGCCTATCCGTTCTTTTCGCTCGCAAAGAGCCGTCGCATCCGACCCATCGAATTTGCCTCTGGAAATGTCGAAATCCGTGTCGAGGCGGTGCCAGACCATGGCATGGCCACGATCTGGGATGCCGATATCCTGATCTGGGCCGCGAGCCAGATCGTCGAGGCTCGCGACGCCGGTCTCAGAACATCACGCCTGATGGCAGCGACGCCTTACCAAATCCTCACTTTCATCGGTCGCGGCACCTCCGTGCGCGATTATCACCGGCTGAAGGCTGCACTTGACCGGTTGCAATCCACGACAATCTGTACATCGATCCGCCAACCCGTTGAGGGGCGGCGGCACCGGTTTTCTTGGATCAACGAATGGCAAGAGCGCTCCGATGCACTGGGCCGACCCGATGGAATCGAACTCATCGTCCCAGACTGGTTCTATCAAGCGGTGCTGGACGACACGCTGATCCTCACCATCGACCCTGACTATTTCGACCTGACTGGTGGCTTGGATCGTTGGCTCTATCGCCTCGTGCGTAAGCACGGCGGTCGCCAGCGCGCAGGATGGCGGTTCGAATTTCACCATTTGCACCTCAAATCCGGCAGCCTCTCGCCGTTCAAGCGGTTTGCTTTTGATCTGCGCGAGATCATCCGCCGCCAGCCTTTGCCAGGATATCGCCTTGCGCTTGAGATTGAACCGCAAGGGCGCCACTTGCTCGCGTTTGAGCCCTGTGGACAACCTGTGAATGGCCTCGTGCTATCGGGAACCTACGGTATCGTGCCATCAGGAACCGGACCCTCGTGCTATCGGGAACCCGAACGAGCCTTAACTTCTTCTGGCAGCGACAGAAATTGCGCCCTTAACTTAGAATCCAACAAAGATTCTAACTCTTGTAGTGCCCGGCACGCTGGGGAAAACCCAAATCTGGCTCGTTCCAGGCCTCCGAATACCGGGCGAGATGGGAGCACGCAGGATCTGCCGATCGGTCCGACTGGCGAGGCCACGCCATGACCGTGCAGGGTTCCTCAAAACGCGCAGCGAATACGCGACCCGATGGGTTCGACACCGATCTGACGTCCGTTGAACTGACCTGGAAGGAGGGCCGGGTCGAGCAATGGGTCCGCTTCGGCAAGCCGACCTGTGAACACCGGATTGATCAGCATCGCCGCCGGTTTGGCTTCGCGCCAGGCTCGGTCTTCGGGGTCAATCGCTGGGCCTCGAATGACTTCGGGACGGTCCTGTCGCGGTTTGACATTCTGTGCGCGGCCCGTGCCGGAGAGACCATCCAGACGCTGCCCTTTCTGCGTCCCGGCGGTGCGCTTCTGCTCTCAACCCATGGCTGGCCTAAGGTCGAGCGCGTGCTCCAAACAATCGACGCCATCGAAGCCCTTGGAATCGACCCTGCCGATGTTGCCCCCGACTATTGGCGACATGTCCACAATCGTCTGGCCGCGAGACAAGAGGCTCACGTCTATACGCGGCTGCAGCATCGGGCCTGGCTTAAGCGGCGGAGCCTCGGGCAATGAACAGGCGGGGCAAAATCGTCTGGGCCATGGCCGTCGCCGCTGCACTGGTTGTCGTGCCGTCGTTCGTTCCTTGGCCGCCGCGGCTCCTTTGGAATGCCAGCGCGAGCGTGCCGATCGGGCTCTACCTTCTGCGTCCGGCCGACCAGGTCGCCGTCGGCGACTTGGTTGCCGTTCAGCCACCATCGGAGCTTTCTGATTTCCTGGACGAGCGCGGCTACCTGCCGAGGTATGTGCCGCTGCTCAAGCATGTCGAGGCGCTCCCAGGTTCCATAATCTGCCGTGCTGGAAACACTATCATCGTCGATCAAAGCATCGTTGGGTTTGCCCATTTTCTGGACAGTCTCGGCCGTCGTCTTCCGCGCTGGGAGGGATGCCGACACCTCACCGACGGCGAGATCTTTCTCATGAACCCGGAAGCGCCTGACAGCCTCGACGGGCGGTATTTTGGTCCCTTGCCGAGCACCGCGATCACCGCACGGCTGGTGCCCCTCTGGGTTCATCCCGGCACCGCCCAGAGCAGAGCCATGACCGCCAATTTCCCAAACCACCACAACAGCAAGGAGTCATTCCATGCCCCAGATCGGTGAATTCACCCGCACAAAATCCGGCTTTGCCGGACATATTCGAACGCTGACGCTCGACCTCGACGTCACCCTAAGCCAAGCCGACAAGACCAAAGTGGAGAACGGACCGGACTACCGCCTGTTTCACGGTGACGGTGAGATGGCGCGCGAAATCGGCGCGGCCTGGACGCGCACGGGCGAGAAGGCCGGTGAATACCTTTCGGTTCTGATCGACGACCCTATGCTCGCGCAGCCGATCCGCGCCAACCTCTTCCGGAATGGCGAGGCATCGGTCTGGGCATTGCAGTGGAGCCGTCCGCCAAAGCGCAACGGGAAGGATTAACCCATGCGCCGGTCCCGATCCCGCAGTGACATTCTGGTGACGGTGCTGATGCCGGGCGCAACACGTCGCGTTGCCATTCTCCTTCTCTCTGGCTTCGCCGCTATGCTTCCTCCGAACGGAGTCGTGTTCGCAGAAACCGCGCTTCCGGCACTCGCTGTAGTACACGATTCCCATGCCGCTGCCGTCGCTGAAGCCTCGGTACGCTTCGCCATTCCGGAACACTGGATCCGCGCCGTGATGCGCGTCGAAAGCGCTGGCAATCCGCTGGCCATATCGCGGGCGGGGGCCATGGGGCTCATGCAGGTGATGCCGGGGACCTGGGCGGAGTTGCGACAGCACCACGGTCTGGGATCCGATCCCCTCGAGCCGCGCGACAACATCCTTGCAGGCACCGCCTATCTGCGCGTCATGCTTGATCGCTACGGCACGGTTGGTGCCATGCTTGCCGCCTACAACGCGGGACCGGGGCGATATGACGATTTCCTGTCAACAGGACGTCCACTGCCTGCCGAAACCCGCGCCTATGTCGCGACCCTGGCGCCACTTCTTGACCGTGACGGGGCACTTCCGCACCCATCGGTTGCTAACGATTGGCGCGAAGCTGCACTCTTTACGGACAGATCAGCTGCAAGCGAACTGCAGTCTGAGAGCGAACCGACGACAGCGCGCCCGACTCTCGACGATCCTGCGCCAACGCCCGCATCAGAGCTTTTCGTCGCGCGGCAAGGCGAGGGCAGTCAGCCATGAGATTTATCGCTCCCATGCGTGTTCTGGCGTGCTTCCGGATGATCTGGGCGGAAGGGCGTGCCTGGAGGAAGGGCGGGAAGAGAAAAGGGCGAGATAAAAGCGCATGCCACGAATGCCGCAAGTCCCTGAAGGAACTGGCGTTTTCGCGTGCATACGGGTCGGTCGTGTGCAGGAATTCTAGTTTTCTGAAGCGATTTCAATGGTCCAGCATGCACAGTGTTGATTTGTCTTTCGAAGGAAGCGTGTTGTGAGCGAGATCGAACGCGACTTCCGGATCCGACCAGGCAAGCCTCGAAACACTCGTGTGCCCCGCACGAAAGGCTTCATTGGTCAGGTGCTGCGCGCTGCTCAGAAGGCGGGCCACACGTCGCCATCTCGCACGAGCCGTGGGCCTGGCCGCTCGACCTTCGGACGCGGACAAAACCGATTTGGGCGCAGCCGACTTTTTTCGCCAACCCGCCGCGTGGTCGTGAAGGCAAGGATTGCGCGTAACAAGGGCCGTGCTTATCGCGCCGCCCCGCTCAAAACCCATCTTGCTTATCTGCGTCGCGAGGGCGTCAGTCGCGAGGGCGAGAAGGGACTGCTCTTCGATGCCGAGACCGACAATCTCGAGGGGTCAGACTTTGCAGAGCGCTGCGAAGAGGACCGCCACCATTTCCGGTTCATCATTTCGCCCGAGGATGCAGCCGAGATGGAAGACCTGCGCGGTTTCACCCGGGATGTCGCACGACGGATGGAAACCGATCTCGGTACGCGGCTGGATTGGGTCGCGGTGGATCACTGGAATACCGACAATCCGCACGTGCATCTGATCGTCCGGGGCGTCGATGATCGCGGTGGCGATCTGGTCATCGCGCGTGACTACATCAGCAGCGGACTACGGTCCCGCGCCGAGGATCTGGTCGCGCTCGAACTCGGCCCCAAGCCTGAACACGAGATCCGACATGCGCTCGAACAAGAGGTCACTGCGGAACGCTGGACCAGCCTCGACCGCGAAATCCGTTATCGCGCCGACGACCTCGGACTGATCGACCTGCGCCCCGAGACGCGCGGCCCCGCGGATCCCCAGATCAGGCGATTGATGATCGGCCGCTTGCAGCACCTGAAAAAGCTTGGCCTCGCCTCGGAGGGCCGCCCCGGCGAATGGGTACTTGGTCTCGAGGCAGAGCGCACCCTGCGCGATCTCGGCGAGCGCGGCGACATCATAAAGACCCTGCACCGCATCTTCGCTGCGAAGGGACAGGACCGTGGCTTCGCAGATTTCGTCGTCGACCACGGCGGGGCGGGTGACCCGATCATCGGGCGGCTGGTCGCCACCGGGCTGCATGACGAGCAGACTGGTAGGGCCTATGCCGTAATCGACGGCACCGATGGGCGCGCCCATCATGTCCGTTTCCGCGGGCTGGATGCTTTCGAGCATGCGCCGCATCTGGGTGGCATCGTCGAAATCCGCCGCTTCGGTGGACCAGACGACCCACGGCCCACTCTTGTTCTCGCCACACGGTCAGATCTCGATCTGCAAAGCCAGATCGCCGCGCCCGGCGCGACCTGGCTTGACCATCGGCTGGTCGAGCGGGCTCAGATGCCGCTCGCCAAGGGTGGTTTTGGGAGCGAAATCCGTAACGCGCTTGAGGCCCGCACCGAACACTTGGCCCGCGAGGGTCTAGCCGACCGACAGGGGCAACGAATTCTCCTGCAGCGCAATCTGCTCGCCACCCTCCGGCAGCGCGAGCTCAATAAAGTGGGTGAGAAGCTCTCGACCGAGACCGGTTTGCCGCACCGACCCTCGGCGGCGGGCGAACATGTCTCCGGCACCTACAGCCGCCAGCTGCGCCTGTCCTCTGGTCGCTACGCAATGATCGAAGGGATCAGCCCCGACGGTGGCCGCAGTTTCCAACTTGTCCCCTGGTCCCGCGAGATCGAACCGCGATTTGGCCAGCGGGTCGCGGGGGTCGCGCGCAGTGGAGGCGGCATCGACTGGAGCCTGGGTCGAAAACGCGGGCTCAACATATGATGAAAGGACCCTGATCATGACCGCCACGAAAATCCTCTGGGGCCAGATTCTGGTCGTCTTCCTGATCGTGCTCACGACAACGTGGAGCGCGACCCAATGGGTGGCGTGGCGATTGGGGTTTCAGGCTCAACTTGGTAACCCATGGTTTGAGGCCTTCAGCGTGCCGATCTATCCGCCGCCTGCTTTCTTCTGGTGGTGGTACTTCTACGACGCCTATGCCCGCACCGTGTTCTGGGAGGGCGGAGCCATCGCAGCGTCCGGTGGTTTCATCTCCATCGCTGTCGCCATCACCATGTCGGTCTTGCGCGCCCGGGAG
Organism: Roseibium sp.; assembly: GCF_039982295.1. Taxonomy (GTDB): domain Bacteria; phylum Pseudomonadota; class Alphaproteobacteria; order Rhizobiales; family Stappiaceae; genus Roseibium. Next base: position 19,223 of record NZ_JBDWYP010000063.1, on the reverse strand, counting down.
GCCGCCGATGTCGACACCTACGGCTCAGCCCGCTGGGCGACACGCACGGAGGTCGAGGCCGCTGGGCTGCTCGGTTCCGATGGCGTCGTTCTAGGCAAGATGGACCAGGTCTATCTTCGCCATGACGGCCCGGAACATGTCCTTTGCTTTGCACCTACCCGATCTGGCAAAGGTGTCGGGCTGGTGATCCCGACGCTTCTGACTTGGCCGGGCTCCGCCATCGTCCACGACATCAAGGGCGAGAACTGGGACCTGACGGCGGGCTTCCGCGCGAAACATGGCCGAGTGCTTCGTTTTGACCCGACCAGCATGACCTCCGCCGCCTACAATCCGTTGCTCGAAGTGCGTCGCGGCGAATGGGAGGTGCGCGACGTGCAGAACGTGGCCGACGTCTTGGTTGATCCGGAGGGATCGCTGGAGAAACGCAACCACTGGGAAAAGACCTCGCATTCGCTCCTAGTGGGCGCGATCCTTCATGTGCTTTACGCGGAGCGGGACAAGACACTAGCTGGGGTGGCCGCCTTCCTCTCAGATCCTCTCCGCCCGATCGAGGAGACGCTGGAAGCGATGATGGTGACCCGCCATCTAGGCGAGTCTGGGCCGCATCCGGTCATCGCCTCGACTGCAAGGGAACTGTTGAACAAGTCTGATAACGAACGCTCGGGCGTGCTTTCGACAGCCATGTCCTTTCTTGGGCTCTATCGCGACCCGGTCGTCGCCCATGTGACCCACCGCTGCGACTGGCGGATTTCCGACCTGATCGGCGGCGATCAACCCTCGACGCTTTACCTCGTAGTGCCACCCTCGGACATCTCACGCACCAAGCCGCTGATCCGACTGGTGTTGAACCAGATCGGCCGCCGCCTGATGGAGGATTTGAATAATACAAAACGACGTCACCGCATTCTGATGATGCTCGATGAGTTCCCGGCCCTTGGGCGGCTCGACTTCTTCGAAAGCGCATTGGCCTTCATGGCGGGCTACGGAATCAAAAGTTTCCTGATTGCTCAATCTCTGAACCAGATTGAGAAGGCCTATGGCCAGAACAATGCCATCCTCGACAACTGCCATGTCCGGGTGAGCTTTGCGACCAATGACGAACGCACCGCCAAGCGGGTTTCAGACGCTCTCGGCACGGCGACCGAGATGAAAGCAATGCGGAATTATGCTGGCCACCGATTGGCACCTTGGCTCGGCCATTTGATGGTGTCCCGCTCCGAGACCGCCCGCCAGCTCTTGACCCCTGGTGAGATTATGCAACTTCCGCCCGACGATGAGATCGTCATGGTGGCAGGCTCACCACCGATCCGGGCGAAAAAGGCGCGGTATTTCGAGGATCGACGGTTCGCGGAGCGCGTGCTGAGGCCACCAGAGTCGGAGAAAACTGAACCTATTCCGAGAAATGATCCTTGGTCTTCATTGGCACCTGCAGCTTCTGGAGATCCGGAGTTGGCTACTGACACAAAGCCCGATGATGACGAAGCCAATGCGGGACTGCGCCGCGAGCCGGAATTGCCTGATCATGTTGCGATTGCGCCAGAGGCCCCGCTAGAGCCAGCACGCGAGTTCGAAATGATGCTGGACGATGAGCCTGAGGAAGCAGTCCGACAACGACAGGCACTACGCCGACAAATGGGACAGGTGGCCCGACAAGCTTCGCTCGACCGTAATGATGGCATCGATCTTTGAGGGCTGACCTATGCGTGACCGTCTCAACCTGTCTCTGCCAGCCGCCCTGATCGGACGCATCAACGATTTGGCCGACCGGAAACGGTTGACTCGGTCTGCGGTCGTCGAGGCGGCGGTCGAGTCTTTTCTATCTCCGGATCACGCCGATATGCAGGAGGCCGCGCTTGGCAGAAGGCTGGACCGCCTATCGCGCCAGATTGCGCGGCTCGAAAGAGACCAGCGGATCACAACCGAGACGCTGGCACTGTTCGTGCGGTTCTGGCTCACTATCACGCCGCCCATATCGGCTGAAGAACAGGCGTCCGCCCAAGCCAAAGGCCGCGAGCGGTTCGATGGGTTCGTCGAGACGTTGGGCAAACGGCTGCAGAAAGGCAGGGGATTTTTGGACGAAATTCCTAATGACAAATAGCCAATAGGTTTCGCTTCCCAATGTAACGGCTTCCCAACTACTCTTATCGCGTACCTGAATGTTGGAAGCGTCAGAAAATGTTGGACGAAATTGATTTAGGCCCCGGCTTTCCAGAATGGACCGAACTCGGGCAGGAAACCGGCCTCGACCCTTTGGGGATGCAGAGGCCCATCGAACTCGTTTATCAGTCGTTGCTACCCGGCATCAGCACAATCACGTTGCGCCTCAGATACTATTCCTTTTTCGCGTGGCTATTGGAGGCTTACGCAAAGACGTCGGGCGTTACGAATGAATATGAGGCATTCCGACGCTTTCAGCGCCGAGCGGAGGCTCTCTTTGCTCTGACTTGCGCGCGTGGTGACACCGAGCTCGGCGTAGCTGGTATCGATTGGGCGAACCGACAGCTTGGCTTGGTGGATCCAGAGAACGCGGATGCACTGGTCGATTTCAGAACCGGCGCTGACCCGGAAACGGACGCGAACCTTCGCTATCTTCGCAACAAGGGCGGCGCTTTTGGTGGTATCTACGCCAGCCAGATGCGTGAGATGGGGCTCGTGAAGATGGACGATCCTAACCTGCCTGTTCCGTTTTGCAAGGACGCCGCACTGCCTCTGGCTGATGCCTTCCAACAAGCAATCGGAGATCTGGCCGATGTATTTCTAAAAACGGTTGCGGCCGGAGTAGTAACGCTCTCCACACTCGACCGCCTCGCACCAATCAAGCCGACCAACATCAGTCCTGGAAGCCCGGAACAGCGTGAACTTGCAGCTATCCTCTTCGGGCGGCACGCATCAGCGGCAGAAAGCGACCAGACCAGAAGTCAAACCCTCAAGATGTTGCTGCGCCTAGCCGCCCAGCGTGGACGGCCCCCAAAATCCGAGGAATCCAAGTGGGACTGGTTTGGCGTCACTACCGGAGTGGATGAAGGGATGGATTCGTCCGAACTTCAACCCGTATGGGCGCTGTACCAGGCCAGTGACCTTCTTCGGTTGGCGTACGAAACGTTGCTTTTTGCGGGTCTACGCATCCTGACCATTGCCCCGCCCAACAGCATGTCCCTCGACGGCGTGATTGAGGGTGTGACGGATATGGCAGGCCTCCCAGGCAACCAATCTTTGCAAGAGTGGATCCATGAGCAGATCGATTTTTCCGATCTTGAAAATCACGCGAAGACCGCAGCACACGCGATGCAGGAAACGCTGACCGCCGCAGATGATGAGCAAGCAGTTAAGTCGGCGTGGTCATTGATCGCGGCGCTGTCCTTGAAAGGTAAACAGCTCGACCGTTCCGTTCTTGAGTGGGTAGGCAGTGCAGAGCATTTTCAATCTCTGGTCAGCGAGATGAAATTCATAGAATTGCGGCATGATTTGCCCGTCCAGACAGCTCTCGCCGAACTTCTGAGGGAACGTATTTTTCGCCGGCATCTTTGGGTCGCTTCTCGAAAATTCCGCAATCAGAAGGCTTATACTTTCCTCTTCGAGCCGGACGACGGTGCGCTTCGTTTCCGTGACTTTTTTCGGGTCTCACCGAGTAGTCCTCGGATCGACCAGGCTGTACAGTTCCTCCGCGATGTCAAACTCCTCGATGATCGCGGCGTGACTTGGCTTGGCCTCGAGGAGCTTGAGCACGGATGAAGTATTACGATGTCTTTGGCGAGGCGGGGTTCCATTCGGCGTTCATGACAACCTATGCGTTTTCCGCGCAAGCCTTCGAGGATGTGCCTTTCCCGAAACTGAGAGGCGCTGGCTGCCGGAACATCGCTATATTAGCGGACAAAGCGATGCTGAATATGAGCTTTGCCGAATATGGAGCGCCGAGATACGCCGGAGCGCTGTATCATCTCGCTAAGGTGTCAGTAGGTGGCGCTTTTCATCCCAAGATGACCCTGCTGGTCGGTCCTGAGAAAGGACGGCTGCTGATTGGATCCGCAAACCTGACCGCTCTCGGGCTGGCAGGAAACAAAGAGCTGGTTGCAGATGTCAGGTACACAGCCGATGACACGGACAACGCACCTCTCTTCGGCGAGGTGCTCAACTACCTTCGAAGCCACATTCCATCGGAGGATCCTTGGTTTGGCGACGCTCTGAGTCGCGCCTTTCGGTATTCGCCATGGCTTCGAGAGGCTGCGGAAATCGAAACCCCCGGCGATCAATCGGATATCCGCCTTCTCGCCGACAAATCGGACCAGACGTTCCTCGACCAGATACAGGCCGCAGTAGCCGGTGATGAAATTGAGCAGCTAGTTGTGCTATCGCCTTATTGGGATGCTAAGCTCGAAGGCCTTACGCGCCTGCGTGAAGTCCTTGGAATGCCGCCCACGGATATATTGATCGACCCGCTGGCCGCGCAGTTTCCCGCGTCGGTGTTGGATGGCGCTACAGTGGAACTCTTTGATCTGAGGGACGAACGGTCCTCTCGGTTCGTCCATGCCAAAGCCTTCATCGCCTGCGGCAAAGAATGCGACCACGTGATTTCAGGCAGCATGAACTGCTCCCTTCCGGCTCTGCTGGGACCGACTATCCCAAGGGGAAATGCTGAACTGGGCCTATACAAACGCGTACAGCCCGGCATGGCCCTTCGCGCTTTGAAACTCGACGGATATCGGCAGACCCCACTGGATCGGGACGAAATTCTCCCGCGGCTGATTACAACCAACATCAATGATGGCTTACAGGCACGGGATGGCGGCGCGTTCACCTTGCAGGGACATCGACTGAACTGGACCCCGCCTGCTCCAGCCTCGGATCGCGCCTTGTCACTGCAGCTATACGATCGAGACGGCGTTGAGTTAGGTGACCCAATTCAGATCGACGCATCGTCTCGATTTGAATGGGCCCTTCCCAATCCAGACCTGCGCCCTCGAACGGCAAGGGTTCAGTTTGAGGGCGGGCTTTCAGTACCGACCATCATTGTCGATCTTGACGCGCTTCTGATCCGAACCTTGCCTCCGCACCGGGGCAAGAAGCGTAAGATCGCAGATTTCCTTTCGGAGACGACCTACGAGGACCTGTTCCTGCTCCAGGCCATCAACGAGTTGGAAATGCTTGATATTGGAGAACAACCGGTCTCTGCGGAGCATGTCGGCAGAGCAGTGGTCGAAGCCAGTGGAAGCGATGAGCAACCCGAACTCCGGGTGCTGTCCTATGAAGCTTTTGTCCGGGCTCGTAGCCGAGCAAAGGCCGAGGACAGCCGCAATGCCTTCGTTTTGGCAAAGCGCCAGGATGGGGCCGCCGATCTTGTTAGCATGTGCCTGAACAGACTAATCGGCCTCATGGTGAGTGATTTGTCGAGCGAGGATGAGGATGATCTTCGGCGACAGTCAGAAATTGACCTCCGAAATACCGAGCCTTCATCCGAAGGCGACGACGAACCGGAAACTGCTCAGCTTGCAAAGGCCGCCGAAAAAAAAGCAGCGAGACAGCGCGTGAAGGCGACTGCAAAGAAGATCGAAGAAGCTGTAAAAGCCTTTGAGGCGCGTAGCAAAGACTTGGCCGGACAACGCATCACCACCACAGAGCTTGTGCGGTTGAGAACCTTGCTGCAAATCATTCTGGCATATGCTCAGCCTGCAGGAGGTAACGACAGCGATCTTCACGTCCTGCCAATCAGTGGAAAAAACGGCGACTGGCCGCGTTTGATTGGGCGTCTGCTCAACCAGCATTTCAAGGCAATGCGTGCTCTTCATTCCCTCGACGTCGAAGCGGACGAAAGCGAACACCACCGCGTCTTAGAATACCTAGCCTTCACGAGGTATGCGGCGCTGATTGCCGTTGCTGGCGCTCGATCAACTGGCCCGGGCAATCCCATCTTGAAGCCACTCGATCAGCTGGCGAAAGACGTTGAGACCCAAGTTCGAGCGGTGATTTCGCTGCAAGAGGAAGACACTCACGCGATCGGCGAAATCAATGACCGGCTGAATGAGCGCTTCACGGTCAGACTGGGACTTAATCATGTTCAATTTCAATGAAGTTTTTCGGACGAACAAGCACCGACCAAGCAGGTGCAAAAAAGGAGCCGTGTTACATCGAACGAACCGATATCAGTGCCGAGGGTCTGATTTGGCCTTCGCAAGGGCGGATTGACCGAACCTACCTCGAATACGGCGGTGGATTTCGGAGATATAAGAACCTCGCAAAGGCAACCTCCAAGCCAGTAACAGTGCACATTACGTTCCGCCTCGCAAAGCGAAACTGCTGCAGAGCGATACAGAGGCCGAACGGGGCATCTAGCCAGGCAAGGACCCAGAAGGCCCTTCAAGAACAATGTTCCACCAACTGGATTGCTGGGCCTGACCTGCTTATAGATCTAAATTGATAGGGCTTGCAGCATAACAAGCAGAAGCAGTAGCATCCATCGACACAGTCGCGCAAAAGCAATGCTAGACCAATGAATTGAAGTAATTGATTGGAACCCTCAGAAAATACGCAATGGAAAGAAAAAATTGGATGAAGTTGTTTGCCTATGAATGAGGCCGATACCTGCAGGAAATTCGTCGTCCCCAAGCTGCAGGCAGCCGGCTGGGATGATCGCCCGCACGCAATAAACGAGCAGAGAACTTTTACAGACGGCCGAGTGGTATTCATCGGCGGCAAGGCGCGCCGTGGGAAGCAGAAGCGCTCCGACTACCTGCTCCGATACAATCCTGATTTCCCGATAGCGGTTGTGGAGGCCAAGTCCCGTTATAGCCATGCAGCGGAAGGGCTTCAGCAAGCCAAGGAGTATGCCGAAATTCTCGGCCTTCGGTTTGCTTACTCCACCAATGGCATCGAAATCGTTGAATTCGACTATACAACCGGAATTGAGCGGACAATCAGGGATTTTCCAGCGCCCGATGATCTCTGGGCGCGGCTGCGTCGTGCAGAGGGCATCGTTGACGACGAGGTGGCGGAACGGCTGCTCTCGCCCACGTTTCCTGACAGGTCGAAGCCGCTCCGCTACTATCAGGAAATCGCCGTCAACCGTGCCGTTCAGGCGGCGCTTCAGGGCAGGAAGCGGGCGCTTCTGACCTTATGTACGGGGGCGGGCAAGACCGCTGTCGCCTTCCAAATTTGCTGGAAGCTCTGGTCGGCACGTTGGAACTCGAAGGGCGTCAACCGCAACCCGAAGATCCTGTTTCTCGCCGACCGAAATGTTCTGGTCGATGATCCGATGGCGAAGGATTTCAGCCCATTCGGCGATGCCCGACATAAAATCGCGGGCGGCGTCGCTGTCAAAAGCCGCGATATATATTTCGCAATCTACCAGTCCATCGCGCGAGATGAGAATCGCCCCGGCCTCTACCGCGAATATGCGCGGGATTTTTTCGACCTCATAATAATCGATGAATGCCACCGGGGCAGCGCGCGTGACGACAGTAATTGGCGCGAGATTCTCGAATGGTTCGCGCCAGCAACCCAGATTGGAATGACGGCGACGCCGAGGCGCGAGGAAAACCTCGACACCTACAACTACTTCGGCGATCCACTTTACGAATACAGTCTTGCGCAGGGAATCGCAGACGGCTTCCTCGCTCCGTACCGCGTTCACCGTGTCATCTCGGACTACGACGCCGCTGGATGGCGCCCGACGCGGGGCGAACTTGACCGTTACGGACGCGAAATACCTGATACAGAATATTCCACGCGAGACTTTGAGCGGGTCGTGGCGCTTCGCGCGAGGACGCAGGCCATCGCGAAACACCTAGCGGGCTTCATGGCGGAGACCGATCGCTTCGCTAAAACCATCGTCTTCTGCGTTGATCAGGAACACGCGCTCGAAATGCGTCAGGCGCTCGCTGCCTTAAACACCGATCTGGTGAAGGATCACCCCGACTATGTTTGCCGCGTCACGTCCGACGAGGGCGACGTTGGCAGTGCGCACCGTGCCAAGTTTCAGGATGTCGAAACTCAGACGCCGGTCATCCTCACCACGTCGCAACTTCTAACCACCGGCGTCGACGCCCCGACCTGCAAGAACGTAGTGCTTGCCCGGGTCGTGGGCTCCATGCCGGAGTTCAAGCAAATTATCGGACGTGGCACGCGCCTCAGGGCCGATTATGGGAAGCTCGCCTTCAACATCATCGACTACACCGGCACTGCAACACGAATGTTCGCTGACCCGGCCTTCGACGGCGATCCGGTCCGCGAAGACGAAGCGGTGATCAATGCAGACGGTGATGTCGTTGAAGTACGCGAGATCGAGGAAGTGGCGCTGGATCCCGACGATTTTCCGGATATTCCAGATGGACCGGCCGTTCTCGACGTCGATCCAGAGGCTGGCCCTCGCAAATTCTATGTCGATGGCGGTGAGGTTTCGATTGTCCGACACCTCGTATACGATCTTGACTCCGATGGACGGCAGATCGCCTGCCGCCAGCTGACCGACTATACCGGCGACAAGGTCCGCACCCTGTACCCCAATGCGTCGGAACTGCGGAGAGACTGGCTTGACCCCGAGCGCAGGGCCGAGATCGTCGAACGGCTGGAGGAGAAGGGTATCGGGCTCGACTCCCTTGCCGATGCGGTTGGAAAGCCGGAGTCCGACCCGTTCGACCTTCTTTGCCATCTCGCCTACAACGCTCCCTTGCGTACCCGCCGTGAGCGCGCGGACCGCCTGCTGCGCGAACAAGACGATTTTCTGGCCCGCTTCGAGCCTGATGCCCGCGAAGTTCTAGATGCCGTGCTCGAGAAATATGCCGAACACGGCAGTGCCCAGTTCAAGCTGCCCGACTTGCTCGAAATCCCTCCATTCAACGAATGGGGTAATGTAATTGAAATTGCCGCCCGCTTCGGCGGCGGCAAGGAGTTGCGCGGCGCCGTCACCGAATTGCAGCGTCTGCTCTACACCGCTTAAATCGAAGGAGTGCCAAATTGGCAAAAACTGCCCGCAAGAAGGCTGCGCCGAAGCAACTGACCACTGCCCAGCGTCTCGACAGCATCATCAAGTCTGCGCGCAAGATCATGCGCAAGGACAAGGGACTGAACGGCGATCTCGACCGCCTGCCAATGCTCACCTGGATCATGTTCCTGAAGTTCCTTGACGACATGGAGCGGATTGAGGAAGGGCGCGCGGATCTGGCGGGCAAGGACTATCGTTCAATCATCGAGGCACCCTATCGCTGGCGCGATTGGGCTGCAGACGCCGACGGCATCACAGGCCCTGACCTACTGTCGTTCCTTGTCGCCGACGAAGCTGAACGACCGGGCGGGATCCGTGGCCCCGGCCTGTTTGCCTATCTGCGCGGTTTACGCGGTGACAATGGCCGACGAGAGCGGCGCGACGTGATCGCGACCGTTTTTCAGGGCTTCGCCAACCGAATGGAAAGCGGCTACCTTCTCCGTGACGTAGTGAACCTGATCGACGGCATCCACTTCGACTCCTCCGAAGAGGTCCACACGCTCGGACGCCTATACGAAACGCTGCTGCGCGAAATGCGCGACGCTGCAGGGGACTCGGGCGAGTTTTACACGCCCCGGCCGGTGGTGCGCTTCATGGTTGAGGTGACAGACCCGAAACTCGGTGAGACCATCCTCGATCCCGCCTGTGGGACGGGTGGCTTCCTGACTGAATCCTACCAACACCTCGAACGACAGGCCGACACAGTCGAGAAGCGCCGGATCCTTCAGGAAGACAGCTTCTTCGGTGGCGAAGCCAAATCGCTGCCGTTCCTGTTGTCCCAGCTCAACCTGTTGCTGCACGGTCTTCATGCCCCGCGTATTGATCCCGGCAATGCGCTGCGCTTCCGTCTGGCGGAAATCGGCGAGGATCAGCGGGTCAACGTCATCCTGACCAACCCGCCCTTTGGCGGCGAAGAAGAGACGGGCATCCTCAACAACTTTCCCGAGGATCGGCGCACGGCGGAAACGGCGCTTCTGTTTCTCCAGCTGATCATGCGACGTCTGAAGCGTGCCGGGCGCGGGCGGGCAGCTGTTGTTGTCCCGCAAGGTACTCTGTTTGGAGATGGAATATCGGCCCGGATCAAAGCCGACTTGCTGGAGAAATTCAATCTGCACACAGTCGTGCGCCTGCGCGAAGGCGTGTTCGCGCCCTATACCGACATTCCGGCAAACCTGATCTTCTTCGACACCAGCGGACCGACCAAGGATATCTGGTACTATGAGCTGCCACTGCCGGAGGGTCGCAAGAAATACTCAAAAACCGCTCCGATGGCATATGAGGAGTTCGGGGGCTGCCTTGAATGGTGGAATGATCGTAGGGAGAATGAGCGAGCGTGGAAGGTTTCTGCCGCGGATTTGGTCCAGCGCGATGACCAAGATCGTGTAACATCCTGCAACCTAGACATAAAAAATCCTCACATCGCTGAACTCGAGGACCAACGGACTCCGAAGGAAATCATTAAAACGATTGTGGATACAGAGCGCGACGTTCTTAAGCAACTTGTCGACATCCAGAATGGCATTGATAGGGTTTCCGTCCTTGATGGTAAACCGACACACCTCGGCGAATTTCTTACTAAGTCGGACGATTGGGTAACCACAGAGCCAGATGTAATCTACAAACAAGTTACAGTTCGTTTGTGGGGCAAAGGGCTTATTCTTCGAGGGTTGAAGTCAGGTTCCGAAATCGCTGCAGCCAAACAGGTGAAAGTATCCGTGGGGCAATTCTTGATGTCACGAATTGACGCGCGCCACGGCGCATTTGGGATCGTCCCCGAAGATCTGAACGAGGCCCTCGTCAGCAACGACTTTCCCGCATTCAATATTGATACGTCAGTTGTCCTACCACATTTCTTTGAGTGGATCACCAGAACTGAGGGATTTGTCGATCTCTGCCGACGCGCCAGCGAAGGGTCAACAAACAGAGTTCGCCTCAAAGAAGAAAAATTCCTAGACATGCGAGTGCCGGTCCCAACCCTAGACGAGCAGAAGGAAATCTTGGATAGGCTCGATATTCTCGCTTCACTTCGCAATCTGAATCAAACGGTTGAGGCGGATCTGAACGCGATGATTCAAGCAATGCTTCACGAGGTCTTCAGAGGTAGGCCCGAAGCTCTAAGTCAGGCTGAATAGTGTTCCTCAGCGTCCCGACCGCTTTTTCGGCGGACTGATCCGGTCGCCCTTCGACAGGATGTAATCGGCTATCTTGTAGCCAAGCGGATGGGGCCCAGCCCACAGCATGTAGTAAATGGGGACGCCGCGGGTGTTTCGGACCACGCTGGGCGACGCGGCATGCCCGAACAAATCCTTCAGACGGCCGACATAGTAATTGAGTAGCCTCTGCGCTGCGTCGTCCACCTTGTGGCGCGTCGTGTCTCCAAACAGGTCCTTCTGGTTGGCGTAGACAAGGTTTTCCCAATCCGAGCTGCCAAAACAGCCATTCAATCCGTTGCGCCAATTGTCGGGGATATCGCCCGAGCGCGTGATCAGCCGGTTGATTGCCATACCCAGCGGGAAATTGATGATGACCTCAAAATTCTTGGTGGCACCGAGCGCCGCGACCGTTTGCCAGTCCAAGTGCGGACCATAGGGATCCAGAAAGGCGACCCCTTTGGTGTTTCGGCCGCTGAGCCTCGGGACCAATTTCTGAATCAGGCCATTGGCGTCGCCCACCTGCACATTGATCTTGCGTTCTGGAAAGTCCGATTGCAGTCCCTCTAGCAGTGCGGCCCGCCCAGCGTCGGCATCGAAGAAATAGTACTGGGAAAAGGGGTTCTGGAGGCCGAGCGCGCGTCGCGGCGACCCTTCGATGAACTCCTCCTCTGACCTCATGAACTCATCGTCGATGAGTTGGATGTCCTCTTCGTCAGCATCAGTCCATGCAGTGCGAATTCTGGAACGCCCGGCACCGGCGAACGCATCGATGTAGATCAGGTCAAATGACTGCTTCTTGAGAGCCATCGTGTAGGCGTGAAGATAGGCTTCGAGCCCATCCAGCTTTTGCCTGGCCCAAGGCCCTACCGTGTTTTCAACATGCGATTTCTTCAAAGAAACTCGTACTCCCGGTAAAATGGTTCATGCTGAAATCTGGTCCAAGATTGGCTTCGGCACAATCTGCCACGGGAAGCCGTTCCACTCCTCGCCATCAAGAAGGCGACCGCCAGACTTTGGCCGTGGACCACCCCATTGCTTGAAGAAAAACGCCACATTGTCGCGCGCGCAAATTTCGCGAAGCTGGCGTGCCCAGCTCTCGTCCATGGCGCGTGCGCGGGGGCCGCTTTCGCCACCCACAATAGCCCAGGCAATGCCTCGCAGATCCACTTCCCCGATGGCCCCCAGCAAGGGCTCAAACGAAATGAAGCGGGCTTCGGAGTTGATTTGCTTCAAATGCTCAATGCGACTTACATGCGCTGAGTCCTCTACCGACACGCCCAGCCAGATATGGCGTGGGACCGGCCCGCCGTCATACCGCTTCCGGATATAGTTCCGCATGAGCGAACTGCGCTTGGTCAGAACCTGATAGACATGCCAATCCGCGTGCTCCATGGCGTCGAACACCAGGTCGATGTATGCGCGATCTATTTCCTTGTGGAACAGGTCGCTCATCGAGTTCACGAAGATCATCCGCGGTTTTTTCCAGAGCGCTGGTTGTCGTAGCCTTGATGGCCAGAGTTTCAGGTCGAAACCTTGTTCATAAGGATGATCTGGTATGCCGCGCCAACGCTCCGCGAAACGCTCCGCGTAGCAGTTGTCACACCCCGGACCGACTTTGGTGCAGCCCGTGACCGGGTTCCACGTCGCGTCCGTCCACTCTATCTGTGACTTCTGGGCCAACTGCTCGCCTCATGCTTTTTCGGGATTGTAGCACGAGGCTGACACAGCACAAAGCACGAACGGCATGCCCTTCGAATGGCCGGTAGATTGGTTTCGGCCACGAGGCATGGAGAGTTGCAAGTCTCAGGGTTCCGCCCCCGACGCAACACCGACATTTACCTGTCTTTGCACGCCAGAACCCTACGCCTCTTGAATAGCTGTTGAGCGAAGCCGGTTTCCGGTCTTCTTGATGAACCCGATCCAGGGCCGCCTTTCGGCAGCCAAACCACGGAACGAGGACAGAATGGCAGAGGCAGTTCAGAGACCGGAGGCGATTGAGCGGGGTGCGCGGATGCTGCGCACTGCGCTCGGGCCCGCCATCGCAGGATTTCTGGGAGACCCCATGACCGTTGAGGTCATGCTCAACCCCGACGGGCGGCTTTGGATCGACCGACTGTCAGAAGGCCTCTCCGACACGGGTGCCACGCTGTCGCCTGCCGACGGCGAGCGGATCGTGCGGCTTGTTGCCCACCACGTAGGCGCCGAGGTGCATGCCATGCGCCCACGAGTCTCCGCGGAACTGCCAGAGACCGGTGAACGCTTCGAAGGACTTCTGCCGCCGGTCGTCACCGCCCCGTGCTTTGCCATCCGGAAGCCCGCTGTGGCCGTCTTCACGCTGGCCGACTATGTCGCGGCTGGGATCATGACCGAGGCGCAGGCTGAGGCGTTGCGTTCAGGTGTGACCACGCGGGCCAATATCCTTGTTGCCGGTGGAACCTCAACCGGCAAGACGACACTCACCAATGCCTTGCTGGCTGAGGTCGCGAACACCGACGACCGCGTCGTGCTCATCGAGGATACGCGCGAGCTGCAATGTGCCGCACCCAATCTCGTGGCCCTGCGCACCAAGGACGGGGTGGCGTCGCTGGCCGATCTGGTCCGCTCCTCGCTGCGTTTGCGGCCCGACCGCATCCCCATCGGCGAGGTGCGCGGGGCCGAGGCACTTGATCTGCTCAAGGCTTGGGGCACCGGCCATCCGGGCGGCATCGGCACCATCCATGCAGGCTCCGCCCTCGGGGCGCTGCGCCGGATGGAGCAACTCATTCAGGAGGCGGTGGTGACCGTGCCGCGCGCCCTCATCGCCGAAACCATCAATCTGATCGCTGTCCTGTCGGGGCGCGGAGCCAGTCGCCGCTTGGTCGAGCTGGCCCGCGTCGATGGGCTCGGGCCCGACGGCGACTACCGTATTTTCTCGGCGGAACCGCTGCCGGACGGCCCCCTTGTCACAGGAGAAACCCCATGATCCGACACGTTCACCGCCTGCGCGCGCAGGCCAGCCATACCGCCACCTTCGTTTGCGTCAGCCTGATGCTGGCCAGTCCCGCTTGGGCCGCAGGCTCGTCCATGCCCTGGGAAGCGCCGCTGCAATCGATCCTCGAGTCGATTGAAGGGCCAGTTGCCAAGATCATCGCAGTGATTATCATTATCGTTACTGGCCTGACGTTGGCCTTCGGGGACAGCTCCGGGGGCTTTCGCCGCCTGATCCAGATTGTCTTCGGCATCTCCATCGCTTTTGCGGCCAGTTCGTTCTTCCTGAGTTTCTTCAGCTTCGGCGGCGGGGCGCTGATCTGATGACAGTCGACCTTGAACACCTCAATGAGGTCCCTGGCTTCAGCATTCCCGTCCACCGGGCCCTGACCGAGCCGATCCTGCTGGCAGGTGCGCCCCGGGCCTTCGCGATCCTGAACGGCACACTCGCCGGGGCCATCGGCCTCGGCCTGCAACTCTGGGCCGCCGGGATCGCCATTGGGGTGCTCGGGCATGCCCTGGCCGTCTGGGCCGCGCGGCGCGATCCGCTCTTCGTCGAGGTGGGGCGCAGACATCTGCGGCTGCCCGGTCATTTCGAGGTTTGAGGGCAGAGCGATGATGAACCTTGCAGAATATCGCCGGAAGGGAACGCGGCTTGCAGATTACCTGCCTTGGGCGGCGCTGGTGGCCGCGGGCGTGGTGTTGAACAAGGATGGCAGCTTTCAGCGCACGGCGCGTTTTCGCGGTCCCGATCTCGACAGTGCTGTCGCAGCGGAACTTGTCGCCGTGGCAGGGCGGCTCAACAACGCTTTCCGCCGCCTTGGGTCGGGCTGGGCGATCTTCGTCGAAGCGCAGCGCATCGCGGCCGCCGACTATCCCGACAGCCGCTTCCCCGATCCCGCCTCGGCGCTCGTGGATGCCGAACGCCGCGCCGCCTTCGCCGAGCAGGGTGTGCATTTCCAGTCGGAATACTTCCTGACCTTCCTCTACCTGCCGCCAGCCGAAGAAGCCGCGCGTGCCGAGACCTGGCTCTACGAGGGCCGCGAGAAGACCGGGATCGACACGGGCGAGGTGCTGCGCGGTTTCATCGATCGGACCGACCGGGTGTTGGCCCTTTTCGACGGGTTCATGCCGGAATGCCGCTGGCTCGATGATAGCGAGACGCTGAGCTATCTGCATTCGACCGTCTCGACCCACCGCCACCGGCTCCGCGTGCCGGAGACCCGGGTCTATCTCGATGCGCTTCTGGCCGATCAGCCGCTCACCGGCGGGCTTGAACCCCAACTGGGCGCGGCATATTTGCGCGTTCTGACCCTCTCGGGGTTCCCGACGGCCACCACGCCCGGGATCCTCGATGAGCTCAATCGGCTGGCCTTTCCCTATCGCTGGGCGACGCGCGCAATCCTGATGGACAAGACCGAGGCGACCCGGATGGTGACCCGCATCCGGCGCCAATGGTTTGCCAAGCGCAAATCCATCGCAGCCATCCTGAAGGAGGTGATGACCAACGAGCAATCGACATTGGTCGACACGGATGCCGCCAACAAGGCCGCCGATGCCGATATGGCCCTGCAGGAGCTTGGCGCCGATCTCGCTGGCGAGGCCTATGTCACCGCGAGCCTGGTTGTCTGGGATGAGGATCCCCGTCGCGCCGACGAAAAGCTGCGCCTCGTCGAAAAGGTCGTGCAGGGCCGCGACTTCACCGCGATGGTCGAGACGGTCAATGCCGTCGATGCCTGGTTCGGCTCTTTGCCGGGGCATCCCTACGCCAATGTCCGCCAACCGCCGATCTCGACCCTGAATCTCGCCCATATCATCCCGCTCTCGGCAGTCTGGGCGGGTGAAGAGCGGGACACGCATTTTGATGCACCGCCACTGCTCTACGGCAAGACCGAGGGTGCGACCCCGTTCCGGCTGTCGCTCCATGTCGGCGACGTCGGTCATTCGTTGGTCGTCGGCCCGACCGGTGCGGGCAAATCCGTGCTGCTGGCGCTAATGGCGCTGCAGTTCCGTCGATACGGGCGAAGCCAAGTCTTCGCCTTCGATTTCGGGGGCTCGATCCGCGCCGCAATCCTCGCCATGGGCGGCGACTGGCATGATCTGGGCGGCGAGCTGACCGACGGGACCGAGGCCGACGTCTATCTGCAACCACTCGCCCGCATCGACCAACCCGCCGAGCGGGCCTGGGCCGCAGGCTGGATCGGTGCGATCCTTGCCCGCGAAGGCATCGCGATCACGCCCGACGTGAAGGAGCATCTCTGGACCGCCCTGACCTCCCTTGCCTCGGCCCCGATCGGGGAGCGCACGATCACCGGCCTCGCGGTCCTGCTGCAATCGACCGATCTGAAACAGGCCCTGCGGCCCTATTGCCTGGGCGGGGCCCATGGGCGGCTGCTTGATGCCGAGATCGAAGATTTAGGCATGGCGTCCGTCCAGGCCTTTGAGATCGAAGGGTTGGTGGGCACGTCTGCGGCACCGGCGGTGCTCTCCTATCTCTTCCATCGCATCGGCGACCGGCTCGACGGGATGCCGACATTGCTTATCATTGACGAGGGCTGGCTTGCGCTTGATGACGAGGGCTTCGCAGGCCAATTGCGCGAATGGCTGAAAACCCTGCGCAAGAAAAACGCCTCGGTGATCTTCGCGACCCAGTCGCTCTCGGATATCGACGCGTCCGCCATCGCGCCTGCGATCATCGAAAGCTGCCCGACGCGGCTTCTTCTGCCCAACGAGCGCGCCATCGAACCGCAGATCACTGCGATCTACCGCCGTTTCGGCCTGAATGACCGGCAGATCGAGATCCTCGCCCGCGCCACGCCGAAGCGGGACTATTACTGCCAGTCGCGGCGCGGAAACCGGCTCTTTGAGCTGGGCCTGTCCGAGGTGGGCCTCGCGCTCTGCGCCGCCTCGTCCAAATCCGATCAGTCGCTTATCACCGAAATTCTTGCGGAGCACGGCCGCGACGGGTTCCTCGCCGCCTGGCTGAATGCCCGGGGTCTCGGCTGGGCCGCTGACCTGATCCCGGACCTTACCAATCTCGCGCCCGACAGGGACGCGGATGACCCCGAAATCCCCCAAGACCCCCAACCCGAACAGGAGACAACACCATGACCCGCACACCCCATCGCTTCGGCAAATTCGCCGGCGCCTCCGCCCTCGCTTTGGCGCTGGCCGCGCCTCTCGGCCTTGCACCGATTTTCGCAAATCCGGCCCATGCCTTCTTCGGCGGCTTCGGTCGTATTGTCTACGATCCGCGCAATCACGCCGAGAACATTCTCTCGGCCGCCCGTGCGATGGAGCAGATCAACAACCAGATCACTCAGCTTCAGAACGAGGCGCGGATGTTGATCAACCAGGCCAGCAACCTTGCGAGCCTGCCGTATTCCGCGCTCCAGACGCTGCAGCAAAATGTCGACCAGACACGCCAACTTCTCTCTCAAGCGCAGAATATCGCCTTTGACGTGAACCAGATTGACCAGATCTTCCAGCAGGACTACGCCAATATCCCGATGGCCGCACCCGAGGCGCAGCTTCTGGCCGATGCGCGCTCCCGTTGGGAAAACACCGTGGGCGGGTTGCAGGACGCGCTCCGGGTTCAGGCGGGCGTCGTCGGTAATCTTGACGGCCAGCGGGCGGAACTCTCCGCGCTCGTTGGCGAAAGCCAATCTGCGGTCGGGGCCCTCCAGGCGACCCAGGCGGGGAACCAGCTTCTGGCACTCCAGTCCCAGCAAATCGCCGATCTCGTCGCGGTCACCGCCGCCAATGGCCGTGCCACGGCGCTTGTGGAAGCAGAACGCGCAGCAGCCGCCGAACAGGGTCGCGTCCAGCGCGAGCGATTCCTCACCCCGGGTGCAGGCTATCAGCCTGGCAATGCCCAGATGTTCAACAACTGACCGGCAAGGAGCAGACCCATGGACGGATCGGCCCTTGCCCGCATCGCCGCCATTATCTTTGTCGCCGTCGCCATCACAGCGGCGGTGGTGCAGATGAGCCGGGAGGAGGAGGGGCCGGTAGTGGGCCCGGGACCGCTCGCGGCCCCCGCGGCTGATCCGCTGCGTGCCGAACAACGGCGTTGCCAGGAACTCGGGGAG
Source organism: Roseibium sp. (assembly GCF_039982295.1). Classification (GTDB taxonomy): domain Bacteria; phylum Pseudomonadota; class Alphaproteobacteria; order Rhizobiales; family Stappiaceae; genus Roseibium. Next base: position 1,038 of record NZ_JBDWYP010000063.1, on the reverse strand, counting down.
GCTGCGGCCTCCAATCCCGACTGCCTCGCCGTCTGGGCCGAGACCCGCGACCGGTTCCTCGGGCGCGACACCGGTGCAGACCAAGCCGGGGGTGAGTGAACCATGGGCGGCACCGGCGTCATCGATACCTTCCTCGGGGTCTTCACCTCCTACATCGATTCCGGCTTCGGACTCCTGGGCGGCGAGGTCGCCTTCATCGCCAGCACGTTGATTGTGATCGATGTGACGCTTGCAGCTCTGTTCTGGGCCTGGGGCGCTGATGACGACATCATTACCCGCCTCGTGAAAAAGACCCTCTTCGTCGGCGTTTTCGCCTGGCTCATCTCCAACTGGAACAGCCTCGCCGCGATCGTTTTCGACAGTTTCGCGGGGCTGGGATTGCTTGCTTCCGGCACCGGGTTTTCGCCTGCCGATCTGTTGCGCCCTGGCCGGGTGGCGCAAACCGGGCTCGACGCCGGGCGTCCGCTTCTGGAATCCACAGCGGATCTCATGGGCTTTGTCGCTTTCTTCGAGAACTTCATCCAGATCGCCTGCCTGCTCTTCGCTTGGGCCCTGGTCCTCCTAGCCTTCTTCCTCCTTGCGGTTCAGCTCTTCGTGACGCTGATCGAGTTCAAGCTGACGACGCTCGCGGGCTTCGTGCTGATCCCCTTCGGCCTGTTCGGCAAAACCGCCTTTATGGCCGAGCGGGTGCTGGGCAATGTCGTCTCCTCCGGCATCAAGGTGCTGGTGCTCGCCGTGATCATCGGCATCGGTTCGACGCTGTTCGGGCAGTTCACCGCTGGGTTCGGCGGCGTGACCCCCACCATCGACGAGGCCATGGCGATCGTGCTGGCCGCGCTTTCGCTTCTGGGTCTGGGCATTTTCGGCCCCGGCATTGCCACCGGCCTCGTCTCGGGCGGTCCGCAGCTGGGCGCAGGCGCTGCCGTGGGCACCGGCCTCGCCGTGGGCGGTGCCGCGGTCGCGACCGGCGGCGGGGCGATGCTCGCGGCGCGCGGGGCAGGCGCTTTGGCCTCCGGTGGCACCGCCGCGACGCGCGGC
>NZ_JBDWYP010000062.1:0-2917 GCF_039982295.1 Roseibium sp. | reverse complement strand
TCTTGGGCAAACCATTGTTCTCGATAGACTTGTTGAAGAACGCCGTTGCCGCCGCTTCATCACGGGTTTCTGACAGCATGAAATCGACCGTATCTCCGTGTTTGTCGACCTCCCGGTAGAGATAAACCCATTTGCCGCTGAACTTGACGTAGGTTTCATCCATTTTCCAGGACGAACACACGGGCCGCTTTCTGGCTTTGGCCTTTGCAGCAATTGCCGGGCTTTAGCGAATGACCCAGCGGTTCAGAGCTGCGTGATCTACACCCCCCCGCTTTTCCATGATTTCTTCCAGATCCCGGCAGGAAACCCCAGGGCGGACATAGAAGAAAACGGCGAACACAACCACGTCCTTCGGGAACTGGCTGCCTTTGAAACTGAGCAACGTTAATCACCTGGAAAATCTGATCACAGGACCGCCTCCTAAACCGCAACACGCGCAAGGGAACCGACAGATTAAAAGTTTGCAACAGAACCACCTTCCGATGGGACCAACGACGTCCAGGTAGGCCACCAATCGGATTGTTGCAACAATGTCGAATTTGCGTGTGCCATAGATCACAAGTAGTCCCGACCAAAACATAGGATATCTGCAGACGCGAGCCGCGGCAGGGTCGGCTGTGCGATCGTCGTAATATACTTCTCTGCAACGACGGGCTGTTTGAACGGGGCCCGTCAGCTGGGGTCTCCGACACCTGCGTTATGAGGGCCGAGTCGGCGGGTTCAACGAATTTCAAGGAAGCTAGATGACAAATACCATCATGTCCGAAGAGCTCGAATTCCAAGGTGGAGGAGCGCACGCAAAAGCCTCGCGGGCAGCCCTCTCACCCGGCACGATTGTTTTCAGCCTCATTTTGCTGTTTCCTGTAGCTACGTTTGTGGTCGGCACGGCCATCGCCGGAGGCCTGTCTGTCTACGGAGTTTCAGTTCGCAATCTGGATGCATTTCTGCCCTATAACATCACCGTTGGGATTTCCGTATTTCTAGGGTATGTAGGCTATGGCTTTAGCTTGTTGGCCTTGGTCGCTGCGACTAATATTGTCTGCTCTTTGCGCCTCAAGGAGGCCAGAGACAACTTCCAGGCATCTGTTCTTGTGAGATGGTATTTTCACAACGCGTTGCATTATTTCGTTCGGTATACTTTCCTTCCCTGGATATTGCTCAGTCCAGCCGCAAATGCATATTATCGCTCAATGGGCATGAAGATCGGAAAGAACGTTACGATCAATTCCGCAATCGTATCAGATCCGTCTTTAATCGAATTGCACAACGGAGTTTTCATTGGAGGAAATGCCAAGTTGATGGGGCATTATTCCAATCAAGAGGCTCTTGTCTTGAGCAAGCTGATCATTGAGGAGAATGCCGCGATCGGAACTGGTTCTATCTTGCTCGGGAACGTCCGCGTGGGGCGCAATAGCAAGGTGCTTCCAGGCTCTTACGTCGCACCTGGTACCTGCGTTCCTCCAAACGAAGTCTGGGCCGGTGTTCCTGCGGTCAAAATCAGAGATCGGACGTATATCCCTATGCTCTAAAGTCTGTGGTCGATTGGGGTTTGGCCTTTGCGTATGCGCAAAGTGCTCCTTTCGTTTGCCCACAGAAGCTCAGACTAAAAATCAAATCGAACAAAACATCAGTTGAGGTAAGCATTGCGATTTTCGATGTCCTTGCGACCCGCCACAGTCTCATGTGTACGCTCAGCACAACACAGAATTCCGTGCGAGCCGCGACCTACTCGCGCACAGTATGTTCGGTCAAAAATCTTCAATGTACTGTTGGTGATTTGGACTGGCCTCTTCGGGATACCCATCTTATGGGATAAGTTCGCTCCCATGCAGCCAGGTACGATACGAGGGCTCAGCAGACAATGGGCTCACGGCTTTCTTTTCCTTTGCCGCTCCGTTCTGAAGTTAACCTATAAGGTCGAGGGTCGTGAAAACTTGCCAGACGGCCCCTTCATCGCGGTTTCGAATCACCAGTCTCTATGGGAAACTATAGCTTTCCTGGTTTTGTTTCCGAATGCAAACATCGTCGCGAAAGACAGCCTTTATCGGATCCCGGTTTTCGGTTGGTATCTGCGTCGCTCTCCCATGATGAAAGTCATCCGGGACAAGCCAGGCAAAAGCATTCGTAGCATTATCCAAGGATCCAAACTTTCAGCTCAAGAGCGACGGAGTATAGTGATTTTTCCGGAAGGCACTCGCACGCCAGTGAATGGTCGCCAAAAATATGAACGAGGTTTGTCCGCAATACAAAAGGCAACCGGATATCCGCTTGTTCCTGTCGTGCTAAATACTGGAGTTTTTTGGGGGACAGGCGCTCGAATGATTTTCGGAGGGGAAATCACTGTACGCTATCTGCTCACGATCCCACCGTCGTCCGAGCTATACAATGATCTTGATCAAATCGAAAATGAGATAAACAAGCAAAAAGACGACATGGCCGACCTGCCCCCCTCCTAGGGTTCAGACTCAATCAAAGCCAGAATGCGACGAGTGTTGCGAGGGCGACAGCGGACAGGAAGTTCCTGGCGAGTTTGTCGTAGCGGGTTGCGACGCGGCGGAAGTCCTTGAGGCGGCAGAATGCGTTTTCGATGAGATGACGGCTCTTGTAGCGCTTGGCGTCGTAGCGAATGACGCGCTTTCGATTTGAGCGGCCGGGAATGACCGGGACGATTGCGCGCTGGCGCAGATGTCTCCGCAAGCTGTTGGCGTCGTATCCTTTATCGGCGATGATCTGAGACCCAAGTTTCTCCCACTTCGGCGCAGAGCCCGATGGTTGATTGGAGTGCTACCCAACGTGCCCCCGGGTCGGGCTAGAGTTTTCCGGACCAAATCAGGAACACGGGCTGGCTGCACGTTCCGATTTCATCAGGTCCATCGGCACCTTGTTACCGATGGCACCGTGAGGTCTGTGTTCGTTG
>NZ_JBDWYP010000061.1:0-2082 GCF_039982295.1 Roseibium sp. | reverse complement strand
TGCGCGCGAAACCATGAGTTCTGAACGCTTGATGCCGGTCGGTGTCGCAGCACGGGTCTATGAAGGTGAGGTGCTGGTCACCCGACCGATGAGCCCACGCGTGGCAGGGCTCATGGTCCGGGTCGACAACAGCACTGGCGGAACGCCTTTCGATCCTTTCGCGAACCGGGCGATCTATGGCCTTGCCGGACTGTCCCGTAAGATCCCGTTCTCGCTGCTGGACGGCTCAACCGAGGGCCAGCAGCTGCTGGAGGCCAATGTGGCAATCGTGGCTGAAGGGGAGACAGGTGTCGACGGCGCGATCTCCGACGGTGGGTATGTGTTCATCGGTACCGACAATGCGGCGACCGGCGAACTCTTTGAACAGATCCACCAGGTGCGCGGTACCGATTACATCGTGACGGAGCTGATCCAGATCACCCGTCAGTTCCTGGGCCGGAAAATGTCGGCCGATACGGTCGAGGCCTGGATCAACTCGATCCAGTTCAAGCTGCGCGATCACAAGGCTGCAGATCATATCCTGGGCTATTCGCCAAGGGACGCCATGTTCACCGCCGATCAAAACTCTCCCGAGAACCTTCGCCTCGGCCGGATCCACCTGGACATCGGCATTGAACCGGCTCCGGTCTTCAAGGTGGCTGAGCATGAGATCCGGCGTTATCTGCCGGCGGTCGAGGGCCTCGTCAACGAGATCGTCTCGCGCCTGACTTCCAGCGCCTGACTTCCAGCGCCTGATTTCCAGCGAACTTTGTGAACAATCAACAACCGACAGGAGCCACATATGGCCAATCCTATCTACATGCTGACCGCCGTGGATGTTCGCCGCGCCGAGGAAGCAGGCACCTCCCGCGCCACAACGATCTCCAAGCTGACCATTCCTGCGATCAAGTTCGCCAATGCCAATCACAATCCGGGCGGCAGCGTCATGGCGGTGGACTTTACCCAGCCCCGGATCGAGGCGCTGGAGCCAGCGTTTTCGGTCAAGGGGATCGACACTGACATTTTCCGGGGCCTTGGCGTACGTGATCGCTGGGTCTTTGCCGGCGCCTACCGGGACAAGACCAACGGTCTGGATGTTCCAGCGCGCGGCGTCATCGAGGGCGCGATTTCCGAATGGGAGCCAGATGAAAGTGACCCTTCTGACTTCCAGGGCTGCAATCATGTCTTCCGGGAAGTGACCCACTTCGAGTTCTCCCTGGACGGCACGGAGCTTTGGTATGCGGATTTTGAGGAACGGATCCTGCGCCGGAATGGCGTCGATCTGTTCGAAGGTGTCCGCCGCGCCCTTGGCGCCTGATCATTGCAGCTCGGGCGCCGACAATGCGGTGCCCGGTTTCCTCCCCAAGACTTCCGGAGTTTCCATGACCACCAAACCCCGCACCAAGACCGTCGATCTTGAATTTCCTTTCGATCGTGAGGGCGTGACCTACAGCCGCCTGACCCTACGCCGCATGCGGGCCGGGGACGCCTTGGTTGCGGAAGGCACAGAGGATGAGGTGATTGCAGGCTATCTGCTGATGGCGGCGCTCTGCGACGTCGATATCGAAGTGATCAAAATGGTCGATATCGAAGACATGGAAAAGCTCTCGGGGGCAATGGAAGTCATGCTGGGAAAGCGTGGAAAGAAAGCTCCGTCCCGCGGGAAGGGCAAGACCCGGTTCGCTGGCGCGACCTGATCGTCCAGTCCGCCCGTGCGCTGAATACGGCGGTGCCGGACATTGAGGACTGGGATATTGACGAGTTCCTCGCCTATGTCGACGCCGCCGGCCGTGTTGCAGCCAGGGAACGGACTGCGACCGAACAATCCAGATGATGATCTGGTGTTCCGCGAGCCTTGGCGCGTCCGGTCATGAGCAGTTCTAAGGCGCGATGCCCGGTCAATTTCTGGCGCCGTTGAATTTCTGACGCAATCAAAGGCTTTGTAACTTGGCAGTCCTTACCTCCACATTGATCGCGAACCTGCGCGACCGGGTCAGCGGCCCGGCGCGCAGGATCTCCGGTTCTCTCGGCCGGCTCCGGGATACTGCCGCCATGAACGCCCGTTCCATGGACCAGATGCGGGGTCGGATCCTGGACGCAGCT
>NZ_JBDWYP010000060.1:0-2156 GCF_039982295.1 Roseibium sp. | reverse complement strand
TGCGCGCGAAACCATGAGTTCTGAACGCTTGATGCCGGTCGGTGTCGCAGCACGGGTCTATGAAGGTGAGGTGCTGGTCACCCGACCGATGAGCCCACGCGTGGCAGGGCTCATGGTCCGGGTCGACAACAGCACTGGCGGGACGCCTTTCGATCCTTTCGCGAACCGGGCGATTTATGGCCTTGCCGGACTGTCACGCAAGATCCCGTTCTCGCTGCTAGACGGCTCAACCGAGGGCCAGCAGCTGCTGGAGGCCAATGTGGCAATCGTGGCTGAAGGGGAGACGGGTGTCGACGGAGCGATCTCCGACGGTGGGTATGTGTTCATCGGTACCGACAATGCGGCGACCGGTGAACTCTTTGAACAGATCCACCAGGTGCGCGGGACCGATTACATCGTGACGGAGCTGATCCAGATCACCCGTCAATTCCTGGGCCGGAAAATGTCGGCCGATACGGTCGAAGCCTGGATCAACTCGATCCAGTTCAAATTACGCGATCACAAAGCTGCAGGTCATATCCTTGGCTATTCCCCAAGGGACGCCATGTTCACCGCCGATCAAAACTCTCCCGAGAACCTTCGCCTTGGTCGGATCCACCTGGACATCGGCATTGAACCGGCTCCGGTCTTCAAGGTGGCTGAGCATGAGATCCGGCGTTATCTGCCGGCGGTCGAGGGCCTCGTCAATGAGATCGTCTCCCGCCTGACCTCCAGCACATGACTTCCAGCGCCTGATTTCCAGCGCCTGACCTCCAGCGCCTGAGTTCGGACACCTGAGTTCCGGCACTCGATCTCGGGGGGCAGAACGTCTTCCAGCGCACTTTGTGATCTACCAACAACTGACAGGAGCCACCTATGGCCAATCCTATCTACATGCTGACCGCCGTGGATGTTCGCCGCGCCGAGGAAGCGGGCACCTCCCGTGCCACCACGATCTCCAAGCTGACCATTCCCGCGATCAAGTTCGCCAATGCCAATCACAATCCGGGCGGCAGCGTCATGGCGGTGGACTTTACCCAGCCCCGGATCGAGGCGTTGGAGCCAGCGTTTTCGGTCAAGGGGATCGACACTGACATTTTCCGGGGCCTTGGCGTTCGTGACCGCTGGGTCTTTGCCGGTGCTTACAGGGACAAGACCAACGGTCTGGATGTGCCAGCGCGCGGTGTCATCGAGGGCGCGATTTCCGAATGGGAGCCAGATGAAAGCGACCCCTCTGACTTTCAGGGCTGCAACCACGTCTTCCGGGAAGTGACCCATTTCGAGTTTTCTCTGGATGGCGAGGAGCTATGGTACGTGGATTTTGAAGAGCGGATCCTGCGCCGGGATGGCGTCGATCTGTTCGAAGGTGTCCGCCGCGCACTTGGCGCCTGATCAATGCAGCTCGGGCGCCGGCAATGCGGTGCCCGGTTTCCTCCCCAAGACTTCCGGAGTTCTCATGACCACCAAACCCCGCACCAAGACCGTCGATCTTGATTTTCCTTTCGACCGTGAGGGCGTGACCTACAGCCGCCTGACCCTGCGCCGCATGCGGGCCGGGGACGCCCTGATTGCGGAGGGCACAGAGGACGAGGTGATTGCAGGCTATCTGCTGATGGCGGCGCTCTGCGACGTCGATATCGAAGTGATCAAGATGGTCGACATCGAAGACATGGAAAAACTCTCGGGGGCAATGGAAGTCATGCTGGGAAAGCATGGAAAGAAAGCTCCGCTCCGCAGGAAGGGCAAGACCCGGTTCGCTGGCGCGACCTGATCGTCCAGTCGGCCCGCGCGCTGAATACAGCGGTGCCGGACATTGAGGGCTGGGATATCGACGAGTTCCTGGCCTATGTCGACGCCGCCGGCCGCGTTGCGGCCAGGGAGCGGACTGCGACCGAACAATCCAAATGATGATCTGGTTTTCAGCGAGCCTTGGCGCGTCCGGTCATGAGCAGTTCTAAGGCGCGATGCCCGGTCAATTTCTGGCGCCGTTGAATTTCTGACGCAATCAAAGGCTTTGTAACTTGGCAGTCCTTACTTCCACATTGATCGCGAACCTGCGCGACCGGGTCAGCGGCCCGGCGCGCAGGATCTCCGGTTCTCTCGGCCGGCTCCGGGATACTGCCGCCATGAACGCCCGTTCCATGGACCAGATGCGGGGTCGGATCCTGGACGCAGCT
>NZ_JBDWYP010000059.1:0-4816 GCF_039982295.1 Roseibium sp. | reverse complement strand
GTTGCTTCCGTTTCGACATTCCTGATCTCCTTCGTGTTGAAGATCAGCAGACTACAAATCGCAGCTTACGTCAGTGTCCGAATTTCGGGGGGTAGCTCATTTCAGATATCTTGGTTCCTAAATCCACCTTGTATCCGAGGTCTTTCAACGCTTGTTCGGCCTCAATACCTGCCAGCACCGAACCCTCAAGCAATCGGTGATACCAGAGCCTGTCCATGAGGTAGAAAGCGATTAAGGGGATGACTGCGGATACAATAACCAATCCGGCAACGGCAATCTCCATGCCAAGGACTTCAATCGCACTACCTTCTCTAACGGCATAGCCGCCTAGGCCTAGAAATGCGCCAGCAACTACCAGCGCAAAGTTACGTATCCGGAGCTCCAAATCGTTAAAGTGCTGCTGAACATCTACGATTTTCTTCCAGATTTCGATCTGGCCATTATCAAGTGGTGCCGGTGTCACGGGCTTAGTCATCAATCTACTCCAAATAGCGGCAATACTTCAGAGAAACTGTCTTTAAGGATGTGTGTTGGCTTTAACCCATCTGGCTTGAGAGCAGAACGTTCGCGCTCCACCATTTCGGGTGTCCAGTGGGTTACCTTCCTTAGCAGCTCATACTCGGGCTTGTGCTGACTAACGCCGTAGAGAGCTTGTGCATCAGTGACGCCTGCTTGTTGGGCCATATAGACATCCTTTAGGATGTTGTCGCCAACGTATACAACCTCATCCTTAGATGCACCCAAATCATTAATAATATCTATCAACAGATCCGGATTGGGTTTCAGTTCGCCTTCAGGTGTAAACTGGTGAACAGTATGCTGAAACTTGTAAGTTTCAGGGGCGTAAAATCGAGCACTTTCAATGCCATCTGGCATCGCATGATCTGGAGGTGAGTAAAGGTAGTCAACTAGACCGTCGAGACCAAGTTTGCGGAAACGGTAGTTTGTATAAAATGCTTGAGACTCCGTGTAAGCGGCAATGAGTATCCCAGCGGCCCTAAGTCTTTTCAGGGTATTTTCTACAGTCGGATATAGGCATAACACTTGGCGGCGAACCTTACGAAATTCGTCGATTGCTGGTTGCATAACCGTGACGGCATCATCGCCGTAGAGATGGTTAAGGCAAGGTAACTCCGCAAGCAGTCGCGAGCATTCACTTGTGCCATACTTTTGATGAATTTGACTGCATTCAGCGTAGAGCACTTCGGAATCTACACCGGAGATTTCAATAACTTTGTCTGTCATGGCTGAGAAAGTTTGATACCAGAGTTCCTGCCAATCGAGTAAGGTATTGTCGACGTCTGTAATCAACACTCGTTTCTTCACAATTTCTCCAGTGCCCTAAGTATTACGCGCGAATTTCTGTCTCTGCTCAATTGCTTACAAGTTATACAAGCTTAGGTGAATCAAAAAAACAGGCAAGTCACATGCCATTTCGTCTAAGACTTCCTTGTGCCGTACCTTAACATGGGATCGGCTGAGACCTAACTGCCATCTTACGAACAGCAACAAGCACTGTTTCGTCTGACCTCTTGCTCGAGCCGCGTCTCGACGATGTGTTAAAGCGCAGCGCGAATTTAGGCATAGCCTTGAATGTCTGCTTTAGGTCTTCATGTTCAGATGTTCCGCACTGGCAGCGAACGACTGCTACCCGCCGATTCCGTGGAAAAACACCCGTTCGCGGGCGCAGAATTTCGTTGCTTGAGTTGGGCGCGAGCGCCTTTCCTATCAGGCTGTGCGCGTCTGCTGCGGTGCAGGAAAGATCTTGGCCAATTTGCGGATGTTTTGGGCGGTTGCGGCGAGGAGGAATTCGTCATTTGCACCGCATGGGCCACGTAATCGGAGCCTTCCGAGGCCGAGGATGCGCTTGAGGTGCGCGAAGAGCATCTCGACCTTCTTCCGGAGCTTCATGGAGATATCGTATTGCTTGGTCTTAGCGATGTCTCAGGCTATTTGGCGGGCGTCTTCGTGTTCTTCGCGGGTGATCGATCTGGCGGCTGCATTCGGGCAGCATTTCGCCTTGGACGGGCAAGTCTGGCAGGTCAGTTTTAGGGCACGGTATTTGGTTCTGCCCTGTCCGGTCGGCCCTCGGTTCGGATCGGAATAGTTTCGCCGGAACTGCTTCAGCTCTTGGCCCTCGGGGCAGATGTATTGGTCGTTCTCTGCGTCCCACGCGAAGTCAGCCCGGCTCCAGGTGCCGTCGCTGCGGCCAGATTTGTCGAAGACGGGGATGTGCGGGTTAATCTTGCGTTCAACCAGCCAACCCAGCATCGGTCCGGTGCCATAGGCCGTGTCAGCGATCAGGCGTTCGGGATGCAGGTCGAACTTCTCCTTGACCCGCTTCAGCATGGTCTTTGTCGACCCGACCTCGGCTTGCCGGATGGAGCGGGTGGGTTCCACATCCAAGATGACACCATGATCCGTGTCGATGAGATAATTGTCGGAATAGCTGAAGAATGCAGGGCCTTTACGGGCCGCTGTCCATTGGCTTGCGGGATCAGAACGCGAGGTGAACTTGGGTTGCACCTCGCTGGCGGCGCCAAAAGCGGCCTCGTCCAGGGTGTCGAGATACTCGCGCACGGCGCGGGGCGCATCGGCGGGATCGATTTGTCCCGCGTCCCAGTTCTCCTTCGGCGTGGAGTTCTGCTTGTTCGCATCGGCTTCGATCAGGCTGGCATCAATCGCCATGCGCTGGCCGCTGACCAGACCTTCTTGGATACACCGGGCGACAGTCGTCTCGAACAGGTGCCGCAGCAGTTCGCTTTCTCGAAACCGACCGTGGCGGTTCTTGGAAAAGGTTGAGTGATCCGGAACCCGGTCGCTTAGATCAAGCCGACAAAACCACCGATAGGCGAGGTTCAGATGCACCTCTTCGCAAAGCCGCCGTTCCGACCGGATGCCGAAGCAATAGCCGACCAGGAGCATGCGGATCAGCAACTCGGGATCGACGGATGGACGGCCCGTGTGGCTGTAGAAATCCGCCAGATAGGCGCGGACGTCAGTCAAATCGACGAAGCGGTCGATGGACCGAAGAAGGTGATCCTGAGGGACATGATCTTCCAGCGAGAACTCGTAGAACAGCGACGGCTGCGCTGCCTGCCTTGGTCCCATCATCACAAATCCTCCCGCCCAATGCGGAAATTGAAGCAGTAGTTCAGGCCGCAATCAAGGAGGAGTTTTTCAACAAAATACGCCCAGAGTGACCGGATCAAATCTCGGCCCCTTCCGGACTTTGACCGGCCATCGCATGCCGCGCTGCAGCTTCTTGGCAGTAGACATTAACTGGTCTTCTATTTTCTACATCTACAAGCAGCTCTCTATGTGCAGTTGCACGACCCGCACACTGCATGTTAGCCGGGCCATAGCCATTCCTGGGTATGCTGCTCAGGTGTCGGTTAGGGTTGGCTCGGTGATTGCACACCTTGCCAGCCTGAACATGGACGGCCCAAAGCTTACGATCCATCGGTCCTTATCGACCGGACTGGACCTGTCACGGTTTGATGCCGCTCCTTTGTTAGCATTTACTGCAACAAAGGAGATTGACTATGGGACTGAAACGAACGGGCGAATTCCGACAAGATGCGGTGCGGATTGCGTTAACCAGCAGGCTAACGCGTAAGCAGGTGGCGGATGATCTTGGCGTCGGTATGTCGACGCTGAACAAATGGATCACCGCGCACAGAGGCACAGACGTGGTGTCGAAAGAAGATTTGAGCCTTGCTCAGAAGAATGACCGGCTTCGGCGTGGGAACCGCATTCTCAAGGAGGAGCGGGACATCCTAAAAAAGCAACGCAGTTCTTCGCGAGCCAAAAGCCGTGAGGTTTAGGTTCGTGGAAGAACACCGGGATGCGTTTCCGGCAGCGCGCCTAGCCCGACGTGTAAAGGCTGTCGCCATGTTTTCTATCGCTGCCCGCTTCCATGTTCCGATCTGTGTCGGATGGACGCCGTACTTCTTGGAAAGCTCCGCCAGCGTCATATCCTCGCGGATCGCTTCAAGCGCAACCTTGGCCTTAAACTCTGGCGAATGGCTCTTGCGTTTCTTCATTTCGGATCAACACTTTCGTCATGCGATCCACCTTAACGACTGGTCTGAATTTCCGCGACCACCTCTCTGCCCGAGAAGCCCATGCCGTCATACCACCGCACAAGAATGCCAAATTATGGAAGCCCGACACCCCCGGGGCCAGAGCGCGCAACGAAGCGGTGAGAGCCTCAAAGTATCTAGGCCGCGCATTGTGACGACAGGTGACCGGATACCACCGCAGAAGCCGCGTCGAAACGAAAACTCTCGGGATCATGCTGCGCATCACCCTGTCGGCCAAGGGATGCATTGTGTGAAATTACTCGGTCAGCGCCTCTCAGCGCGCGACTTTGATCGCCAGATTGCGGAGATCCAAATCCGCGCCGCGATCCTAAACGGATTCACAGCGCTTGGCATACCAAGTACCGTGGCTGTAGGATAACCCTTCTGGGGTAAGGGGGAGATCGGCCTCAGACCGATTTGTGCAACAAAGCCGAACCACCCCATCAAACGGCATCAAACTGTGGTAGGTCTACACTGGCGAACTAACTAAGAAAGAGCCCCCTTTATCTAGCCGCCCACCTTCCTCTCCCGCAATACATTCGTTAACCAATCGGGATCCATTTCAGGGGCCGAAGAAAGCAGCCTTTCCGTGTACTCATGGTACGGAGGGCTGAGAACCTCTGAGCGCGGTCCTTGTTCCACGACCCTCCCCTTAAGCATGACAACAATGTCATCTGCTATCGCTTTGACGGTGGCCAAATCATGGGTGATGAAAAGATACGATACGTTTA
>NZ_JBDWYP010000058.1:0-117889 GCF_039982295.1 Roseibium sp. | reverse complement strand
GTGACCCGTGCTGGCTCTCATTATCCAGAACAAGGCGGACTGCTCGTTCACGTACTTCAGCGGAAAACTTGTTCGTCGTTTTGCTCATGATGCTCCATCCTACTCAGGAGTTGGAGCCTCCGGCAAACCCGGGGCGGTTCAATGAGGTCCGGCGTCAACCTCACGATGCTTTCCAGAGCTGCATGGCGCTGATCCTCTGAGGAGCGATAACAATCGCCAAAGTGGTCGCGGTCAAATCTCTTGGCGTTGGCAGTGAGGGGCATTGTTGAGCTCGCAAATCCGAAGAACCCAACGGTACGCGATTCTTGTGTCACTCGAATAGATCAATGTGAGGAACGAACACTGCGCCGTAGATTGACCTTCCGCAGAGCCCGCGCCATCTATTGAGGATGCGTTTTGTTGAGAGGAAGGTGTCATGAGGTACAGAAAGCCAATTCTGAAAGTGGTCAACGTGGGAGTGTGGACTGCCGCCGCCGCGATCCTGAGCGTTTTGCCCTTGGCGACTGAGGTTTATGCGCAGGCGCGACCGGATACGCGCACCATGACATGCGCTCAGGCTCAGGCCCTCGTGAAACAGCGCGGAGAGATCGTGATGACCACTGGGCCGAACACCTTCGAGCGGTTCATCGCGGATGCACGTTTTTGCTACTCGCGGACACCACTAACGGCACCGGCTTTCGCTCCGACGAAAGACAACCAGAAATGCGCGGTTGGAAAGCGCTGCCGCCAGCAGCGCAACTATCGTGATTAAAAAAGCGCTCTGGATTATCCAGAGCGCTTCGGTCTTGCTTCGAGATGTCGGCGGTCAGGCCCGAAGGGTACCGCCCGTCGCCTTTTGAACAGACGCAATGATCTTCTGGCCGATAGCCTCGATCTCTTCGTCGGTCAGCGTCTTTTGCTTTGGCTGCAGTGTGACGTCGATGGCCAGGGACTTGTGATCTTCCGGAATGCCCTTGCCTTCATAGACGTCGAACAGAGTCACGTCGGAAATCAGGGTCTTCTCCGCACCGCGCGCCGCCTTCAGAAGCGACTCTGCCGACACGCCTTGGCCAACTACAAATGCAAAGTCACGGCGGACGGGCATGAGATCAGAAGCGTTGAGCGCACCCTTTGAGCGATTTGCCTTGCCTTTTGGCTGAGGTAAATTGTCGAGGTAGATTTCGAAACCTACAAGCGGGCCCTCGATGTCCAGCACACTGAGCGTGCGCGGGTGGATTTCGCCAAAGACGGCAAGGGTGTTCTTCGGTCCGAGCTTGAGCGTTCCCGAACGTCCGGGGTGGAAGTAAGTCGGCGCATCAACATAGACCTGCAACTTGTCGACGGGTGCTCCAGCCGCCGCGAGCGCAGCCAGGGCGTCTGCCTTCGCATCAAATACGCTCACTGTGCGGGCTGGCGCTGACCAATGGCGCCCCTGGCCTTCAAGGACTGCGGTGCCGCGGCGGATGCCGGCGGCGACCATCTTCTGATCAGTTGGTACGTCGCCTTCAAAGATCTGCCCGACCTCGAACAGCCCGACGTCGGGAAAGCCGCGATCGGCATTTCTTTGACCGGCCGTAAGAAGACCCGGCAACAGGCTGGGGCGCATTTCGGACATGTCCGAGGAAATCGGGTTGGCGAGCGTCAGCTCGGGCTTTCCGCCTCCGAATGCCTCAGCTTCCGCTTTCGCAATGAACGACCACGTCACAGCTTCGTTCAAGCCTCTTGAGGCAAGCGAGCGTCGGGCCCTGCCGCGTCGAATTTGTCCGGGCGTCAGAACTTTGGCTCCAACGTTGCCCGTGCGAGGCAGCGGCGTTGACGGAACCCGGTCGAGACCGATGATCCGAACCACTTCCTCGACGAGATCCGCCTTGCCCTCGATGTCTGGGCGCCAGCTGGGTGCGGCGACCTTGATCGTCGGGCCAGAACCGGAAACCCAGAAACCCAGTGCCTTCAAAACGACGTTGATTTCCGCGACGCTGGCATCGATACCGGAAAGACGTTTGACCTCGGAAAGAGGGAATTCGATGATGTTTGTGTCGTCGGGCACCTTGCCAGAGACGACCACTTCCGATGCCTCGCCACCGCACAGGTCGAGCACCAGTTTGGTCGCGGCTTCAAGTCCTGGCAGCATATAGTCAGGGTCGACGCCGCGCTCAAAGCGATAGCGAGCATCGGTGTTTACGCCAAGCTTACGGCCTGTAGCAGCGATTGCATCTTCATCCCAAAGAGCAGACTCGATCAGGACGTCGGTGGTTTGTTCCGTGCAGCCAGAAACTTCCCCGCCTAGGATGCCGCCAAGGCTTTCCAGACCGTTGTCGTCGGAGATGACGCAAATGCTGTCATCCACCTCGTAGGATTTGCCGTTGAGACCTTCGATGGTCTCGCCCTGAGCACCCCTGCGGACAACGAGGTCGCCCTTTACCTTGGCCGCATCAAAGACATGCAGCGGGCGTCCCTGGTCGAAGGTCATGTAGTTCGTGATGTCGACGAGTGTGTTGATCGGGCGCAGGCCGATGGCCAGTAGGCGATCCTGCATCCACTTTGGAGAAGGTCCGTTTTTGACGCCTTTGACCAACCGCAGGCCAAACGCCTTGCACAGCGGCTTCGTTTCGCCAAAATCAAGTTTGACGCCAGTTGGACAGGGGAATGCTCCGCGGACCTGATCGTGGCTTCGTTCCTTGAGTCGGCCAACGCCGGCAGCAGCCAGGTCTCGTGCAATGCCGTAGACGCCCGTACAGTCAGGCCGGTTCGGTGTCAGGCCAATCTCAATGATCGGATCGCTCAAGCCCGCCCATTCGGCATAGCTGACACCTACTGGTGCGTCCTTGGGAAGGTCAATGATGCCGTCATGCTCTTCTGAGAGCTCAAGTTCACGCTCCGAACACATCATGCCGAAGCTCTCGACGTCACGGATTTTGCCGACGGACAAGGTCACATCAAGGCCTGGTACGTAATCTCCAGGACGACCCAGAACACCAACAAGACCTGTTTTTGCATTGGGAGCGCCGCAGACGATCTGCAGCGGCTCACCTTCGCCCGTATCAACCTTCAGGACACGCAGCCGGTCGGCGTTCGGATGCTGTTCGGCTTCGAGCACTTTCGCAATCTTGAAATGAGAAAGCTTGGCCGCGCGGTCCGTGACCTCCTCGACCTCTAGCCCGATCATGGTGAGCTTCTCGACGATTTCATCAAGGCTCGCGTCGGTTTCAAGGTGTTCCTTCAACCAGGACAGGGTGAACTTCATTGTTCTGCTCTTTTGTTTTGAGTCGGTGCCGGTTGCATGACACCGAAAAATTCAAGTTTGAGGTCGCGCGCCAATCTCTATTGGGTATGAAAACGCTCAATTTCCGGCAGTGGTGATGCATCACTGTAATTTTCGGCAAAGCGTCTGCCGATGGAGGACAATTCGGTCGACCATGCAATGACCATTTCAGGTGTGATGTCTTTGCCAGTGGAAATGACCTGAGCTGCTTCCGCTTCAATCCGGTCGCGCAAAATGCCCAACTCAACTTGAGCCGAATATTCCGCGCGGTACTTGCCGAGCCAGCCAATCGCCATGACGCCGATGACGAGCAAAAGAGCAGCCGAAGTAGTCAAACTTGCCCATTTGGCAGTGCCTTTTATCCGGCGATCGCTCGCGACAAGGACAATGGAGACGATGGTCAGGAAGGCAACGATGTAGATCGCGGAAAGAAAACTCTCGTATTTCTCGGCGCTGGCTTCTTCATGTGATGCCCTCAGGCCGGTGATCCGGTCCCTGAGATACAGCAACGCGTCGGCCTGAGGACCAAGCTTCTCTCGAAAATACTCACCGCAGAACCGAAGTCGGCCGCGCGCTTCGATCTTCTCGGCGCAGGCTTCCAGAAAGGAACTGGGGCTTGCGACGCGCTCAGTGCTTTCCTTGGTCTGCGCGTAGGCATTCGGAAGTGCGGCGAGACCAATGAAAGATGCGGCAAGTACGGTGGCAATCAGGCGGCTGATCATCGACATTTTTGATCCAGAGCCTCTACGGTTCGAGAGTGAGCGGCGTCTGCCGACTAGGATGAAAGACCGCCGAAGAGGGTCGGCAGATCAAGCGGACGAAAGCCGTAGTGCTGGATCCAGCGCACATCGGCGTCGAAGAAGGCGCGCAGGTCAGGCATGCCATACTTCAGCATGGCGAGACGGTCGATGCCGATGCCCCAGGCAAAACCCTGATAGACATCCGGATCGAGGCCGCAGTTGCGCAGGACATTTGGATGGACCATGCCGCAGCCCAGGATCTCCATCCAGTCGTTGCCTTCGACGATTTTTACCTCGCCGCCGGAGCGGTCGCACTGGACATCCACTTCCATGGACGGCTCAGTGAAAGGAAAGAAACTTGGCCGGAACCGGAGTGTCACGTTGTCGACTTCGAAGAACGCCTTGAGAAATTCCTCTAAGGTTCCTTTGAGATGACCGATGTGGCTGGCCTTGTCGATGACCAGACCTTCGACCTGGTGGAACATCGGCGTATGTGTTTGGTCGCTGTCACAGCGATAGGTTCTGCCCGGAATAATGACACGGATCGGCGGTTCTTGATTCCGCATCGTACGGACCTGGACCGGGGACGTGTGTGTACGAAGCAGCAGTCGCTCACCGTCTTCTTTCTCGTTAAAGAAGAACGTGTCATGCATCTCTCGGGCGGGGTGGCCTTCCGGGAAATTCAGGGCGGTGAAGTTGAGCTCGTCGGTTTCGATATCCGGGCCTTCCGCAATCGCGAAACCCATATCGGCAAAGATTGCGGTCAACTCGTCCGTCACCTGACTGACCGGATGGATGCGGCCGCTTTCAATCGGACCTGCGCGCAGCGGCAAGGTAACGTCGACGCTTTCGCTGGCGAGACGAGCTTCGAGAGCTGCTTCCGCGAGAACAATCTTGCGCCCGGCGATAGCTTCTGTAACCCGCGCTTTGAGTCCATTCAGGGCAGGACCCATCGTCTGGCGCTCTTCAGGGCTCATCTTTCCGAGCGTTTTCATCTGCTCGGAGATCTTGCCTTTCTTGCCGAGGGCCGAGACACGGATCTCTTCAAGTTCAGCTTCGCTTGCCGCGCTTTCGACGGCGGCCAGAAGTTCTGTTTCAAGGGTGTTCAAGTCGGACATGGGTGCTCGATGTATCGTGCAGCGCTCTCGCGCTCTTCGGTCGAAAATGAGGTCGACGGATCTTTTAGCGAAAAAAGACCGCCGATGCCACGGGGCACTTTACAATAAGTCCAGAAGTTTCATCCGCTAAGTATGAGGATCTGAACCAGGGAGGTGTCGCTCAGCCTTTAGCGACTGCAGTGAATCACCATCGGTCAAGATTTCTTGACGAATTCCGTAAGGATCACGATACGCTGGTCGTTGACCCGTCCCTCAATCTGCTCTGCATTATCATGGACAAGCGATATGTTGCGCACTGCGGTGCCACGTTTCGCGGTAAAACCAGCTCCCTTGACCTTTAGATCCTTGATCAAGGTCACGGTATCGCCTCCGTTAAGGACGGCTCCATGGGTGTCCTTGTGGATCACAGCGGCGGCGTCATCGTCTTCTGATTTTGTCGCACTGGACTTTGCCCAGGCCAATGTCTCGTCGTCCAGGTAGAGCATATCCAAAAGGTCTCTTGCCCACGCCTCTTCAGGTAGCAGGTTCAGCAGACGCCAGGCGGTAACCTGAACGGCGGGTTCTTGGCTCCATGCGCTGTCGTTGAGGCAACGCAAATGCTTCGGATCAGGAGTGCTCTCTCCCTGGATTTGTTTGGTGCAGGTTTCGCAGGCTAGAATTGCCCCTTCGGCTTGGTCGCCTGCACCGCCTTCGACGTTCATGGGCGACAGCCCAACGGTATTCGCGCAGATCTCGCAGATGTCTCCGGCGCGCACGCGGAGTTCCGTTTCCAGGCTCATTGATCAACTCTTCATAAAATGACAACGCCGGCAAAGCCGGCGATGTTGAATGGGTAATAAGATGATGCCCCTGTAGCAGCGCTGAAGGCTGCTTAGTCGTCCATCTTCAGAGCTTGAATAAAGGCTTCTTGCGGAATTTCGACCTTGCCGAATTGACGCATCTTCTTTTTACCAGCCTTCTGCTTTTCCAGCAGTTTGCGTTTACGGGTGGCGTCACCACCATAGCACTTTGCGGTCACGTCCTTGCGAAGAGCCGACAAGGTTTCACGGGCAATCACGCGGCCACCGATCGCGGCCTGGATCGGGATCTTGAACATGTGGCGGGGAATCAGCTCTTTCAGCTTCTCCACCATCGCCCGGCCACGGCGCTCTGCCTGGCTGCGGTGGACAAGAACGGAGAGTGCATCGACAGGCTCTTCGTTGACCAGGATCGACATGCGGACGAGATCGCCTTCCCGGTATTCAGAGATCATGTAGTCGAACGACGCGTAGCCCTTGGAGATTGACTTCAGGCGATCATAGAAGTCGAACACCACTTCATTGAGCGGGAGATCGTAGGTCAACATCGCTCGGCTACCAACGTAGTTCAGGTCGATCTGGATCCCGCGGCGCTCCTGACAGAGCTTCAGGATGCCACCGAGGTAGTCATCCGGTGTCATGATCGTGGCACGTATCCAGGGCTCACGGATCTCGTTGATTTTCACCACATCAGGCATGTCGGCCGGGTTGTGCAGCTCGACTTCGGTCTCATCTGTCAACGTCATCTGATAGACAACGGAGGGAGCTGTCGCGATGAGATCAAGATTGAATTCCCGCTCGAGCCGCTCCTGCACGATCTCCAGATGGAGCAGGCCTAGGAAGCCACAGCGGAAGCCAAATCCGAGTGCCGCAGAGGTTTCCATCTCATAGGAGAAGCTTGCGTCGTTCAGGCGGAGCTTGCCCATGGCAGCACGAAGGTCTTCAAAGTCATTGGCGTCCACCGGGAACAATCCGCAGAAAACCACTGGCTGGGCCGGTTTGAAGCCCGGCAATGCTTCTGCGCAGGGCTTCTTGTCGAGCGTGATCGTATCACCCACGCGCGTATCGGCGACTTCCTTGATGGAACCGGTGAAAACGCCGATCTCGCCCGTCTTCAATTCTTCGACCTGCAGGAACTTGGGGGTCATGACGCCAACACGGTCGATGTCATAGGCGGCGCCAGTGCCCATCATCTTGATCTTCTGGCCCTTTTTCAGGGATCCGTCGATGATGCGAACAAGGACCATCACACCCAGATAGGTGTCATACCAGCTGTCGACCAGCATTGCCTTGAGTGTCTCATCTGGATTGCCGACAGGAGCCGGTAATTTTTCGACGATCGCTTCCAGCACGTCATCGACGCCCAGGCCCGTCTTGGCGGAGATCATGCAGGCTTCAGACGCGTCGATCCCGATGACGTCCTCGATCTGCTCCTTGATCCGATCTGGCTCAGCAGCGGGCAGGTCGATCTTGTTGAGCACGGTGACGATTTCGTGGTCGTTCTCGATCGCCTGGTAAACGTTCGCAAGGGTCTGGGCTTCAACGCCCTGACTGGCGTCGACCACTAGCAGAGATCCCTCGCAGGCTGCCAGTGACCGGGAGACCTCATAGGCGAAGTCGACGTGACCTGGGGTGTCGATCAGGTTCAGAACATACTGCTGTCCGTCCTTGGCATTGTAGATCAGTCGCACGGTCTGCGCCTTGATCGTGATGCCGCGTTCGCGTTCGATATCCATCGAATCGAGAACCTGAGATGTCATCTCGCGGTCGGTCATTGTTCCTGTCATCTGGATCAGTCGATCGGCAAGCGTGGACTTGCCATGGTCGATATGAGCCACGATGGAGAAATTGCGGATGTTGGAAAGTGTCTTCGTCGTCATGGCGACCGTTTAGCATTGAGAAGCCGGATCGCAAAGGAATTTGGCGCTGGAATTCGGCTCTATATGCGGATTTTCGATCATTGAGGGCGGTTGTCGCGTGGCTTCTAGGACGCTGCTCCACACCCTCCTCTCTTCTGGCACTCCGTGCCATTACGTTTAGCCCGACAAATTATCGGTCAAAATCTTGCCAAGTGAGCGGCATTCATGAGCAACCTCGTTGGCGAATTCCCTCATGTGTGTTTCATCCAATGTCGCCTTGTTTCGTACGACAAGTGCGATGTCGCGATGTAGTGGTTCCTGATCCCTTGGTTTGATTTCGGCGAGCTTGCCGGTGTCCAGAGACGATGAAACGGCAGAGCGAGCGAAGAATCCAATCCCTTCGCCTGCTTCGACGAGGATCTTGCCTGGATTGGTAGGAAGCTCGACCTGGACGGGAGCATTCAAAGCAAACGACATCGCGGTAGGAGGGGCGATTTGCCACCAGCCAAGATGGAGGTAACGCGGGGCTGTTTCCAGGATTTCTGTCATGGAGGGGGAGGGGCCAAGTTTACTCGCAAGCGTCGGCACAGCGACAAGTGGGGCATCCTCACGGACGATCAGCAGAGGCTCAGCACTGGTCAAAATCGGATCAAGGTTTGGCCAGCACATGATCGCCAGATCGACTTCCTGCTCATGAAGCATGGTGGCGATTTGATTGTGCCGGCCCTCTCGGACAACAACATCAATGATGGGGTTGCGCCGCTGAAAGCGGAGCAGAGCTTCACTAATCAGGGGCATGATCATGGTTGATAGGGAGCCGACCGAAAGCCGCCCGCGTTCTGCCCGTCGCAAGGTTTCGCGAGCCTCCTGAAGCACGCTGAGCATACGCCTGCAGTAAGGAAGAAAACCAATTCCCTGATCCGTCAGTTGGATCTGGCGTCCTCGTAGGAAGAGTTGTGCACCCAGAGCGGCTTCCAGGGCTTGTATGCGCATTGAAACGGTTGCCTGCGTGACATTCAACCGGGCTGATGCCTTTGTGAAACTGCCGTCTCGAACGACTCTGTCGAAGGTTCGTAGTTGGTCTATATCCATAGGAATTTCTTATTTGAGAGATAATTTCTTTTGTTTTTTTATATATTACAATGAGGGAGGCTAATGTGAAAAGGGTTTCTCATGCTTCTTCGGCAAGCTAGTCTTGAAGACCTTCCCAGTCTTCTCGATATCCACAACAACGCAGTAAAGACCTTAAAGGCGATCTGGACCGACAAGTTGGATACGCTCGAGGATAGAACGACCTGGTTTAAGGAGCGAACACAGGCAGGCTTTCCTGTTCTGGTGGTGGAGAACGACACGGGTGATGTGATCGGGTACGGCTCTTTTGGTCTGTATCGACCCAAAGAGGGGTATCGTCTGACAGTTGAGCACTCGATCTATATTTCACCTCAGGCAAGAGGCAAAGGCGCAGGCCGCTTGCTGCTCGATAAGTTGGTCGAAGTGGCTCGGAGCCAAGGGTATCATGTGATGTTGGCATCAGTTGATGGTGAGAATGCCGGTTCCGTTGCGCTGCACTTGAAGTTTGGTTTTAAATCAGTGGGGCGCATTCCTCAGGTTGGCATGAAATTTGGCCAGTGGCTTGATTTGGTGTTGATGACCCTCGTCCTGGATGACCGAGCACGGCCACCGCAAGACCAAGAAAAGAGATAGGGCTACTGCGCAGCGAGTACGGTCTTACAGCTTTTGGGCAGTGCACTGAGTGCCATTGGTCTCTTTTTGACGACCTTGGGTTCCTTGTTCGGATCCTTCGGCTTCTTTGGTACCCATGGCACATCAGACAGCCAATAGGTTAGCTCCTTCCCGCAACCGTCGCCGGGAGGTGGAGGGTTCTGGTTCTTGCATCCCTTGCTGTCCCTTGGACAGGCGAGGCGCACATGGAAGTGATAATGGTGTCCCCACCAGGGACGAACCGTTCTCAGCCAAGACCTGTCTTTGCCGGTTTCAAAATCGCAAAGCGCCTTCTTGATGGTCGGGCTGACGAAGATCCGGGCAACGCGTTCGTCTGAAGCGGCTCTGCGGATGAGTCTTGCGCGCGAATCGCTCCATTTGCGCGGGTCGACCCTTCGATCTGCATCCTTGACATCAAGTGGACCCTTTAGCATCGAAATCGCAGATATTTCCTCACGTTCCTTTGCCGTTAAGCGCCGATCAGGCATCTCAGTCAGCCAAATGTCAGCATCAAGGCCAATCTGATGGCTCGCGTGACCCGACAGCATGGGGCCACCGCGTGGCTGCGCCAGGTCGCCGACCAGCAATCCGCGCCAGCCGAGAGACGGCGCATCGTTTGCCAAATCCTTGAGGAATTGCACCAGGTCCGGGTGGCCCCAGTTGCGGTTTCGTGACAGGCGCATGACTTGCCAATTTGCACCATCCGTTGGCAGAGCCGCGCCGCCCGCAAGGCAACCTTTCGCATAGGAACCAATAGCCCGTGCAGCAAGAGGCGCGGCACTCTTCATAGCTCCGAAATAGAGCTTCGCAGGTTGGTCGTCACGCAGCACGACTTGCTGCTTTTTGTGCGAACGTGCGTTGGGTGCTGATGGCGTCGCTTTTTGGGCAGGAACCGGTACGGCCAGAATTCCACTCGAGGGTTTCTCGGATGGCAATGGGATAGCGCCTGCCGACACCGGGAGTGCTGCGATCAATGCCATGGACCAGATGAACTGCTGGCGAACAAATTGTAAGGACGTTCTCACCAATTTTGATCCCTTATTATGCGGCAGAAACATGTTTGCCTGGCCTTGGCTACGTGGAACGTCAGGATCTACCTGCCTTAGCTGAAATGAGAAGCTCAGCGATCTCATCAAGGACAAGGGTCTCATCGCGAATAATTCGGTCGGCCGCCCCGTTCAGCTGCAGAATATTGCCAGGCCGTGCATTGTCCATCGCTTCGGCTTCGGCCGGGATATCGCCATCTATTCGAATATACCGCGTTTCGCCAAGATCGGTGAAAAGGCAATCGGCTTGATAACTCGCGGTCTGCGATTGGCCGTCGGTGAAGATTGAGAGGATTGGAACCCCGTTTGAAGGCAGCATCCAGCCGAGCGCTCCCCAGCCCGCCGCTTCCCGATAGTTGAAGGAACGCTCTGGCGCGTGACCGGTACCAAGCGAAATGAGCGTGATGTCTTCTGCGGCCCAGCCCATCTTGCGCGCTTCGATGTAGGCCGCGATTGCCGGGTCGTTCATGAAGACGCCGCCATCAACCAGCACATCTTCGCTGCCGCGGGTAAGGTTCTCGACCTTGGCTGGTTCGAAAAAGGATGGCGCGGCAGTTGTCGCGCGCACGGCCTGCCAGAGATAGTAGTCGTCGGGCTTGCTGCCGTCGTGCTGACGACCATTTGTCATGAAAACCGCTTTGCGTTTCTCGATATCGTATGCGGTGAGCACGAGATGGGTGAGCGCGCTTGCCATGGAGGTCCAGCCAAAGCGCTCTTTCAAAATACTCTCCAGTGGTCGTGCATCATATCTTTCGTCGAACAATCCGAAGGGATTGGTCACGAAGCGCCCGAGTTTATTGCCTATCGAATGAGTGAAAATATCGCGCGCATCGCGCTCATAGAAATCTCTGAGTGCGCCAAGCGTTACAGCTGCTTCGCCCTTCGCTCCTCCCGGCTTTGGTGCCGAGAGTCCCGCCGCGATCAAGCCGCCGGTGGATGTGCCGCAAATGAGGTCGAAACACTGGTGCATCGCGAGCTGGACACCCTTGTGCGCCATGCGGCTTTCAAGGCTTTCCAAAATACGGATCGGAATAAGTCCGCGTATCCCGCCACCATCAATTGACAAAATGAAGTATTTTTCTCGAGCCATGCCACTCTCTTCAACACAGTGAATGGAAATTCAGGCGCTGGAGCTGCGCTTCTTTAACGTTGCAAAATCCTCTTTCGCAATTGCGACACTGCCATGGCGGTCCGGCATGTGTCTGCACAAATTTCGGCGTTGGAAAAGAAGCGGTAAAAGCGGGTCATGATGTTTTAAAGGTACTTCACTCCGGCCAGGTTTTATGCCGCCACTTCCAACACGATCAGCTTCTCGATAGGGTAGCATACCGTCCCACACAACAATACAGGGCCCCCATGAACATCGACCTACTGCGCCGACTTTGCGAGACGCCTGGAGTTCCAGGCCACGAACACCGAGTACGTGAACTGATCCTGTCCGAGATCGAGGGCCTCTTTGACGAGGTCACTGTGGATCCCATGGGGTCGCTCTTGTGCAAGCGAAACCCGCGCAAAGCCACCAAGAAAAAAGAGCCGCCCAAGAAGGTCATGCTGCTCTGCCATATGGATGAGATCGGTTTTCTGGTGTCCCACGTGACCGAAAAGGGCTTCCTGCATGTTCAGCCGGTTGGAGGTTTCGATCCGCGGAACCTGTTTTCAAGGCGCGTGCTCGTCTCAACTGACGACGGTGACTACAAGGGGGTGATGAACCCGGGTGGTCGGCCAATTCATATTTCCTCTCCTGAAGAACGAAAGAAAATCCCGGAGCCGGCAGACTTCGTCGTGGACTTGGGCATGGGAGAAGAAGCTCAGGAAAAGATCAGTATTGGCGACATGGTGACCATGGATGAGCCGCTGATCGAGATGGGTGACAAGATCGTTTCCAAGGCATTGGACAATCGTATTGCATGCTGGCTCGGTATTGAGGCCATTAGGGCTCTTGGCAATTCAAAGCACGCCTGCGAAATCCATGTTGCATTCACCTGCCAGGAAGAGGTTGGCTTACGCGGTGCCCGGACCGCAGCCTTCGCGATCAAGCCGGACATCGGCTTTGGCGTCGACACGACGCTCGCCTGCGATACACCGGGTGTGCCGGAGCAGGATCGGACCACAGTGCAGGGCGAAGGCTTCGGTCTTCACGTCAAGGACTCGAGCTTCATTGCCGATCGGGATCTGGTGAAGGAAGTCGAGGCACTGGCTGTTAAGTCAAAAATCCCGTTCCAGCGCACGATGCTTAAGGCTGGCGGTCAGGATGGAGCAGCGGCGCAACAGGCTGCGGCGGGCGCCAAGGCCGTCGGGATCGTCGTCGGTACAAGGTACATCCACACCGTCACGGAAATGATCCATCGTGACGACCTCAAGGCGGCTTGCGATATCCTGGCGGCCTATCTGAAAAAGGCCTGATCTATCAAGCGAAGCCGGCGAGCAAGTTTCCGACTTGGTCGCCGGTTCCTGCATAGGCGGAGCTGACAGAGGCGCTCTGATAGCTTGCGCTCACGTTGCCGAAGTCGGCCTCAACGTTCGACGCACTTGCTGAACGAACCGAAAGACCGGTCGCGCTGTCATAGGACACGCGCTCGTAGGAAACGAATTCTGCGGAGATCGTGTTGCCGCCAATCTCGGCTTCGATCGTGGTCGTTGAAACTGTCGCGCTCTCGTAGGAAGCCGAAGAGCTGGATGCCGTACCCTCTTCCATGCCGAGCGCGGATTTCAGACGGCCAGCTGTCTTTTGATAGTCTTCGATCTTGGCCAGCGCATTTCTTTCGCTGTCCTCGTCGCTCTCACCTCTGCCCATCTCCACAGCGGTCTGCAGAGCAGCGATGACAGAGGCATCCTCTTCCGCCTTTTTGGAAGCAGCTTCGAGAGCAGTTAAAGCGGGAGCGGCGTCGTTTTCCTGATCCGAGCCAAGCTGGGCCTTTCCCGATCCTGACTGGAAGGAGGCTGTGAGGATGCTGGTGCTTTGGGTCGTCGTTTCGATGGAAAGCTGCATGCTAGCCTCGGGCAAAGGGATAGACTTCTCTAAACGTAAGCCTCGGCTTAAATACTTAAGAACTTGTTAACTCCTTCGGCGGCAGGCCGCCGAGTGCTTTCGCCAGGAACCTGCCTGCGATGACCATCCCGCGCTCGTCAATGGTGTGACCCAAGTTGTCGAGAAGGTGGCTCTCGACAGAGATGTTTGCCCCGAGCAACGCTCTTGATGCGGCATCAAGGTGATGAGGGTCAACAACGTCATCGTCCTGACCATGGACCAGGAGGACGGGCGTTTGGCTTTGAAGGTCAGCAAGGCGGTCCGCGCCAGGCAGAAGGCCTGAGTAGGCAATCAGGGCCGCGGGAGGGTGCGGGCGGCGGAGGCCGACCTGCAGCGTCAGCATTGCCCCCTGGCTGAAGCCAATGATCGCCAGGTCGTTGTCACTGAGGTCGAGCGCGGACAGCTCCGCGTCAATAAAGGCATTGAGTAGCGGTGCAGAGGCTTCTGCACCAATGCGGTATTCCCGCAAGTCACGTTCCTGAAGAGCAAACCATTGACGCCCACCAACCATGTCTGACGGGAGATGCTCAGGCGCATCCGGGGCTACAAAGGTGGCGTCAGGCAGGACTGCGGACCAAGCACGACCGAGATCAATCAGGTCCGCGCCATCGGCTCCGTATCCGTGCAGGATGATGACAAGCTGTTCTGCTGGCTTGCCGGACGCGGGCGACAGGCGCGGTCCATTCAATGTGACTGGTGTCATGAATTATCAACGTGAATCAAGCAACATCGAGCTATTCGGCTGCTACGAGAGGAGGGGCGTTCCAGGCACCACTTTCGATCTCTTCGATTTGCTTGTCGATCTCTTTGATGACAAAGCGCGAAAATGGCCCGAGATGGACATATAGGGCGAGCATCATCATCACGGGTTTGATTGCGCGGAAATTGGTGAAAGCTGTCGCGGCCAGGGTGCGCCAGAAGGGGCCGCGATAAGTCGTGTTTGTAAAGGTCATTGCCCAGACAAGTCGCCCGAACATCTGCAAGTCGTGGAAAAGGCCTGCACCGAAAAGCGACCCGTTTGCGCCTTTCATGTTCAGCATCTTTGCAACCTTGCGAACGCGCCTGAAATAGGCTTCAGGTCCATAAACTCGATCAATGACCGTTTTGAAATCACGCAGGATCGCTGCTCGATCGCGATGCGTCTCAAAGTTCAGGCCGGCCGTACATTGATCACCGGCCTCTGTGTCAGGGTCATCTGTCGCAAAATCGGCATGTAGCCGACCCTCCGATGCCAACCTGCGGGTGAGTTGGGTGTTGGGAAGGGCATAGAGCAGACCCGTCATGGCGACCGGTATGGCCGCTTCCTCGATCAATTCTGAAATCTCTGTCGCGACCTGGTCGCTTTCTTCATCAAACCCGACGATGAACCCTGCGAGGACGAAAATGCCGGCGTCGTAAATTTGATGAACGCTTTTTGCGATGTCTCGACGCGTGTTTTGTTTTTTGCGGGTCGCTACAAGAACTTCGGGGTCCGGGCTTTCAATCCCGATAAAGACGGAGAAGAAACTCGCGGCTTGAAGTAGCGACAACAACTCCTTGTCATCAGCGAGGTTGAGAGATGCCTCGGTCGACATTTCGAAGGGATAGTTCTTGTCCTTTTGCCAAGTGACAAGATCAGGGAGGAAGCCCTTCACGGCCTTCTTGTTTCCGATCAGATTGTCGTCGACAAAATCGACATGTCCGCGATAGCCAAGCTCATAAAGCCTGTCGAGCTCCGCCAGCATTTGCGCATTGGTTTTGGTGCGCGGGCGCCGTCCGTACAATTCGATGATGTCACAGAATTCACAGGTGAACGGGCAGCCGCGCGAGTATTGTACGCCGATCTGCACGTAGTTCTTGAAGGTCAGCAGGTCGAAGCGTGGAATCGGGCTGGTGGTAACGTCAGCCTTGAATTTTTCTGCGGTAAAACATCCCTCACGTTCGCCAGCCTCCCAGGCTGCGATGAATGCGTCGAGAATGCCCTCAGCTTCCCCCAGAACGCGAAAGTCTGCGCCAACGTAAATGTCCGGGCTGGAGGTCGCGTCGGGGCCGCCGACGACAACCGGAATGCCTTTGGTCTTGCAGGTGCGGATCATTGCGAGAGAATCTGCCTGTTGGGGCAACATGCCACCGGTCATGACCATGTCGGCCCAGTCCAGTTCTTCTTCCGAAAGATCCTCGGTGTTTCGATCGACGAGTCTAACGCTCCAGGTTTCCGGCAGCATTGCGGCGACTGTTATAAGACCAAGCGGCGGAGCGGGATATTTTGCCCCGACCATCTCGCAGGTGGCGCCGTAGTTCCAAAAAGAACCAGCATTGAAGCGGGGATAAACGAGCAAAACATTACAAGCAGCGGTCATCATGAAATCTCCCAAAGGCAAAAAGGGAACGAAAAAAGACCGTTTGTAAGTAGCTTACTCAAGAATGTGGGCGGAAAAAGGAAAACCTGACATCAAGATAAAACAAAAAGGGCGGCAAAGCCGCCCTTGGGGGTGTGTAACGTAACTTTACTTTACAGGACTTTCAGGTCTTCGGCCATTGCGCGACCTCGGCGCCACTCGAGATCGTATGCCACGAGTTGGCCTTCGCTCAAGGTGTCAATCCCGGACCGGTGAAGTGCGGATATATCGACGAGGATATCTTCTCCGTCTTCCGGTTCGATCGTGCCGACTCCGCGGCGAATATCGAACCATTTCACATTGCCATGTTGCATGGACTTCTACTTTCCAAATTCAAACTCAACTCATCTCGAACGCCGGAAGTGTACTCCAAATTTTCAACGTCTTGATGACAGGTATTATTGTAATAAATGCGCTCGCCCGAATGGCAGCGGCAGATTTAACCAGCGTTTCGCATATCTATTAACGTAGCGTTTGTGATGTGTAGATCGCTGGCTGGAAACAGGAGAAATGTCTCGGTGTCGAAATATATATTCTCCAACTTTGTCAGATAAGTAGTCTTTCTGAGAATACAAGAGTCAGCCTTGCGCGGGCCTTGCGTAAAATTATAAGGCCCGCGCGAACGACTTTAAGTGTCTTGAGAGCTGATCTTATCCTGCGAGCTCGCCGCGGATCGCGTAGCGAAGAATGTCAACCACTTGGGCTGACGTTTCGGCAACAGCAAGTGCGGCCGCATCTACCTCTTTCAAAGGGTGTGTCAGCGCAGGATCGTGAAGAACTATGAGGCTTTTGCCAAGAGCAGCCGCATAGCCGGCATCAAATGCTGCGTTCCATTGCTTGTATTTGTCACCGAAGCGAACGACGACAATGTCAGCTTTCTCTATGAGCGTGCGCGTGCGGATGGCATTCACTTTCGCGCCTTTGTTATCGTACCAAAATTTCTTTTCCTCATCACCAAGAATGCGGGCACCGCAGTCATCGCTGGCGCTGTGGTCGGTGACTGGAGCGCTAAACGTCACGGGCAGATCAAGAGCTTCAGCGCCCTCTTTGATCTGCTCACGCCAATCTGTATGGATCTCGCCTGATAGATAGACAGACCAATTCGACATTTCCGTATCCCTTCAAACGCCTTGTATATGGAGATGCCAAGCTGCAGGTGATCCCGTATGTCTGTCAATATCGTTGCATGGGCCAACATGTCAGTGTCATGCCGCGCCAGAAACGAGATACGACGATTTGAGCCGAAAAACCGCTTGTGGGTTGTGCAGCGGGCATCTACCTGTCTCTTGGCAACGTCTGGCGGGTGAAGTCACTATTCCCGAATGGCGCTGCTGTCCCGCCGTTGGTCACATTTCAGAACTAAAGGATCTAGTCTATGTCCGCGCTTTTGATTGGCGATGAAGCCCCTGATTTCGAAGTCGACACTACGGATGGCGTCATCCGCTTCCATGACGTGATCGAAGGCTCCTGGGCCGTTCTTTTTTCCCACCCCAAAGATTTTACGCCTGTCTGCACGACAGAACTGGGCATGACTGCAAAACTGAAGGATGACTTCGACGCACGCGGCGTAAAAGTGTTTGGTGTATCGGTTGACCCGATTGACGATCATCGGGCCTGGATCGGTGACATTCAGGAAACGCAGGGTGTCGCACTGAATTTCCCATTGATCGCCGACCCGAAACGCGAAGTCGCGACGAAATACGGCATGATCCATCCAAATGCCAACGACACGCTGACAGTCAGGTCCCTTTTCGTCATCGGTCCGGACAAGAAGATCAAGCTCAAGATCGAGTATCCGGCTTCAACTGGCCGCAATTTTGACGAGGTGATGCGCGTCATCGACTCCCTTCAGCTCACCGCAAAGCACAAGGTTGCGACACCTGCGAACTGGAAATCCGGTGAGGACGTTATCATTGTTCCTGCTGTGAGTGATGATGAGGCCAAGGAGAAGTACCCAGAAGGCTGGAAAACCTTGAAGCCTTATCTGCGCATTGTCCCGATGCCAAAATAGATTACGGCAGTAGAAACCAAAACACCCGCGGCGTGCCGCGGGTGTTTCAATTGGAAAGAGCGTCTGCCCGTGGCTTTAGGCTGCGCGAACCTGAGACAGGAACTGGTGCATTGCATCGCGAAGATGGGTGCTGCGCTCATGCAGCTCTTCAACAGAGCTGCGCATGTCCGAACTGAGGTCTCCGGTCTTGCTGGCAGAGGAACTCACTTCAGTGATTGACTGAGAAACGCCGAGGGTTCCATCGGCAGCCTCTGTCACGTTGCTTGCAATCTCGCTCGTTGCCGCATCTTGTTGTTCCGTCGAAACGGCCATCTGGGATGTGCGTTCAGCAATTGAGCGAACCATGTCGGCAACGCTTGCGGTCGCAGAAATGCTGTCGTCGGCTGCTTCGCGCATTTCGGAAATCTGACGGTCGATTTCTTCGGTTGCCTTTGATGTTTGCTCTGCGAGCGCCTTGACCTCTGATGCGACGACCGCGAAACCCTTGCCTGCGTCACCGGCACGAGCGGCCTCGATGGTGGCATTCAGCGCCAGCAAATTGGTTTGCTCGGCTATGTCAGTGATCAAGCTGGTCACATCACCGATTTTTGCGACCACTTGCTGGAGCGTCGCTACGGCCTGATTGGACCGTTCAACTTCTGTCGATGCGTCATCAGCGAGTTTCGAAGACGCACGAACCTGTTCGTTGATTTCGCGAATGGAGGCTGAAAGTTCCTCGGTCGCACCAGCCACTGTGTTCACGTTCCCCGTTGCCTGTTCGGCCGCAGCCGAAACAGACATTGCTTGCTGGGTCGTGCCATTTGCAATGTTGAAGAGTGTTTCCGACTTCTCATTCAAGCTGCCAAGAGAATGGATGATCTCTTCGCTGGCACCCATCACCGTTGCCTCGAATTCGGCGGCAACGCGATCCATCTCAGCTTGTTTTTCGACGTCGGCATTTTCACGCTGGAGCGCGGAGTCGGCTTCCAGGTCACGGTTCTTGATCAGGTTCATGCGGAATATTCCGAGTGCGCCTGCCATCGTTCCGATCTCGTCGGACCGGTTGCCAAAGTCGATTTCCTGGGTGGTGTCCCCCTTGGCCAGGCTGTCAACGATACGATTGAGTTTGCTGAGTGGACGCGACACCAGAGTGTTGTTGATGAAGCCGAGAATGACAGCAAACGCCACGATAAGAAGGGCACTTGTCAGGGCAATGCTCTTCACGAGCTGAAGTTGCGCATCCTGTGCACCAAGGAAATTGCTTTTGCTTGTCTCTAGCGCGTCAGTCAGGCGCGCCGCGGTCGTCTCGATGTCTTGCATCAAGGCGCGGCTTTCTGGTGTCAGCTCCAGTGCGCGGGCCAGATCAACCGTTTCGGGCGTGCGCATGTAGCCGACCTGCTTTTGCACGAACGTGCCGTACCAGGTCGACCATGCGGTCCGCATTTCATCGAGTAGAGCAGCCTCTTGGGGAATGGTGCTCTGAATATCAGACTTCAGGCTGTCAAAACGCCCTGCAATATCTGAAGAAAGGTCGGCCGAGCGGTCACGCCAGTCGCGGTCACCGGTGAGCAGAAAGGTCTTCACTGCCAGCGCCTGGTCGTAGATCTCGCTCTTGAGTTCAAGTGACTGTGTGGTTACCGAGCTGACTGTCGATGCCGCATGCACCTGGTCGAGTGCCGAAACGGTTTTGAAATAGGTCAGGCCACCGGCAATGGCACCGATCAGCGCCAGAATCGAAAAAGCGGCTGCGCCTTTTTTGGTGACGGAGATGTTTCCGAGCATGATGGGGTCTCTTTTCTTGTCAGCTTGCCGGCATGCTGCGGCGTTGCAGCTCGGTGAGGTTGACCTCGACGGTCGCAGAACCGATCGCTTTCGTCTTGGCTTCGTTGGCCAGCGCAAGGTTCAGCTGGGCGCGCCAGATCATACGATCTTCGTCCCATTCTGCTTCATCGATAAATACAGCGTCGGGGCCGATGTCGAAGGTCTTCTGAAATTTTGCTTCGTCGCCTTGCCAGTAGTCGCCTGTAATTGCGCTCTGTCCGACGTTCAGGCCATTGGCGTCCATGACAAACAGTTCGGTAAACAGCCCGACACTCTCGGCTTGAACACGAAGAAGGTATATCGACAGCGGAGCACTGAGCGTTGCGGAGATCAGCGGTTTGTCGTCATTCTCGCGTTCCGTCCGCCATTGGCCGTCGAGAGCATCGATCTCATTTTGCTGGAGCGAGCCCCTGAGGTCATTCTGGCTTTCGATAGAGAGAGCAACAATCGGGTTGCCTAGCCATGCACGCACACTTTCTATGAACGCTGGATTGATAAGGCTCTCCGGGTCCGGAGCCGGGGGCTGAGCAAGGCCCTGATTCGGTGCAAAGGCGGCCAAGAGCGCCAAGGCTGCAGTTGTTTTGAAATTTGTCATCCTGAACACCCTTTGATGTTTTCAGGCTGATCATGCGTCTTAAATGATTAACGACTGATTTTTATGCAGTGCAATTTGACTATGTTCGGCAATTAACACTGTAAAAAGTGGGTTTCTGACGCAGGAAATAGAATGTGAATGCTGATCGATTTCTTGTTTTTTGCTCTAATTGTCAAAATTAACAATAATGATACTAAGTGCATTCTTGTAATTCGAGAATTTGAAGTTGTAATTCAGTTCTGCCTTTACGCGCGCATTTGAGACCCTTTTGTTTTCTCCGTAGAACGAGCGGGCCATGGGCGTCAGATCCGCAGTCTTGAAGGGAACCTCTGGAGGTGGCGCAACACCGAGCAATTTTGCGGCATAGGTCACCACATCCTGTGGCGGCGCGGGCTCGTCGTCCGTCACGTTGTAAATGCGCGTTTTCGGCTGCTGCATGGCAGCTTCGAGGGCTCCCGCAATGTCATCCACATGGATGCGGTTAAACACCTGCCCCGGCTTGATCAGTCGGCGCGCTTTGCCCTTCTTGAAGTTCTCAAAGACATTCCGCCCAGGGCCATAGATGCCAGACAGTCGGAAGATCTGGACGGGAAGCCCATAGGTCTCAGAAAATTTCAGCCAGGCGTTTTCTGCTGCAACACGCTGAACTGAGCGCTTTGACACAGGCTTGCAGGGTGTGTCTTCATCGACCCAGCCCCCATCGTGATTGCCATAGACGCCGACAGTCGAGAGATAGCCGATCCATTGCGGACTTCCGGCAGCTACGTCATGGCCATGATGCTGCAAGACGCGGTCGCCGGTCTCATCAGGGCCGATTGAGATCAGGACATGAGTTACCGTCTTGAGAGCAGCGGCGATGGCCTCCGTCGGCTCTTGCCCGTCAAATAGAAATGGCGCAATGCCTTCGCTGTTCAGACGTTCTGCCTTCTCGGCCGAGCGCGTCGTTCCGCCGATCCAATCAAAGCGGTCTTTCACCCGCTCGATAAAAGCCTGTGATGAATAGCCGATGCCAAAGACGAATAAGCGCATCAATTCAGCCTCAAAGTTTCAGGTGCGGGCGGCGTATTTCGTAAAGGCAGATGCCCGTGGCCACGGCAAGATTCAGGCTGTCGGCTTGGCCGGCTTGAGGGATCCGGATCAAGGTCTTGCAGGCAGCCGCCATCTCGTCACTCAGCCCGTGTTGTTCATTGCCCATAACAAGAAGGACAGATTCGCCATATTCCGGCTGTCGGTAGTCGACGGAACCTTCGAGATGCGTTCCGGCGACAGTCCCAGGCCAGCTTTTGAGCAGTCCTTTGAACTGCGTGGCGCTAGTCTTGACGACGGGGACGTGAAACAGGGAACCCATCGTTGCCCGAACGGTTTCGACGGCAAACGGGTCAGTGCAGTCGTCGATCAGGATCACGCCACTCGCGCCGACCGCATCAACGGTGCGTATGATTGTGCCGAGATTGCCCGGATCACGCACCCGGTCGAGCGCGACCCAGACGGAAGACGATGCGGGGTCTATGGCCTCCAGTGCGTGAAGCTTTTGCTCATAGACGCCGACGACCATCTGCGGATTGTCTTTACGGGTCATCGCAGACATGACGGCAGTATTGACTTCAAGGATCAATGCGCCCTGCGCTTTTGCCGTTGCAGCCGCTTTCTGGGCAATCGGGTTCTCGCGCGCTTCCGGACCCAGGGCGAGATACCGGACACCCCACCCGGCTTCGAGTGCATCCGTCGCCAGCTTCAGGCCTTCGGCGACGAACAGCCCGGATTGCGTCCGGTGCTTTCGCTGGGAAACCAACCCTTTGATTTCCTTTACGATAGGGTTGGAGTGGCTCGTGATTTGTTTCACCGAACCGATGCGCTTTGGCTTGTCGCTCATTGGCTACTCCACCTCGAAAACAGTGAGGTCGACAGGGCGCGTGTGCTGTTTTCTTCCCGGATCACGAGTTCGCCCGACTCCAGTAGCCCGCCCTGTTTGGACAGTGTTTCAGCCATGAGTTCGTGAATGGAAACGAAGCTCGACCGGATGGCATAGGCCGTGAGGATCATGAAGAGAGCGTCTTTGGAAAGAAGCTGCTGCAATTGCTCCAACATGCCAGGAAGGCTCGTGTAAATGTCCCAGACTTCGCCTTTGGGGCCGCGCCCATACTTCGGCGGATCGAGAATGATGCCGTCATAAGTGTTGCCGCGCCGGACTTCTCGGGCGACAAACTTGGATGCATCTTCGCAGATCCAGCGGATCGGAAGGTCCTCAATGCCGGAAAGACTCTGGTTCTCTCTCGCATAGGTGATGGCCTTCTTGGATGCGTCGACATGAGTCACATGCGCGCCTTCCGTTGCAGGAAGGAGTGACGCAAGTCCGGTGTAGCCAAAGAGGTTGAGGATTTTCGGCTGCTTGTCGGGCGCACGGCGTTTCTCTGCGCGGATCTGTTCGGTCACCCAATCCCAATGGGCAGCCTGCTCGGGGAAGACACCAACATGTCGGAACGACATGAAGCGCCCCACGTAGCTGACCGGCCCGTAGGACATGTTCCAGGTCTCGGCGACGTTGCCGGAAAATTTCCAACGCCCGGGTCCTTCCTCATCGGTGTCTCCCGTGAAGATGGCGTCGGCGCGATCCCAGGCCGAAGACTTCAGCTTTGGCGTGCCCATGGCCTGGGGTTCCGGTCGGATGATTGTGTACTGACCATAACGCTCCAGCTTGCGGCCATGCCCCATGTCCAGCAGGCGGTAGTCTTTCCAACCATGCGTTTCCAGGATGACCGGCCAAGTCTGTTTGGGAGGCTGGCCGGGGCGGGGCAAGGCTGTTTCCGTCAAGGTGTCAACTCGGAGGTTTGTTGTTTCATCTCTTGCGAGGCCTTAATCTTGATATCTGCGCGGGTCAATCGCGAACCAGACAATTGGTGTGCTTCAGGAGATTGTAGAGACAAATGCAAGAAAGCGGGAGCCAGATGCCTGAAACAACACGTGCATGTTTGGATAAACTCCCTCCTCATGCTGCCGGTTCGCTCGAAAGACTGCGCCAGGTGATCCTCGAAACCGTGGAAGATGATCCTGCCGTTCCCCAACCAATCGAAACGCTCAAGTGGGGCGAGATTGCGTTTGTCCCGACAACCAAGACCGGTGGCACTACACTACGCATCGCTTGGAAAAAGAAGAAGCCGGATCTTGTTGGTCTGTTCTTCCATTGTGGAACAAACGCATCAGAGCAAATACATCAATTTGTTCCCGAGGAGTGCGAACTGGACGGGCGTCGAGGAGTCCTGTTCCCCCTGGCCAAGCCGCTTCCGGAAGCAGCGATAAAAATGATTGCTGCACATGTTCTTACCTATAGGCGTCGTTGACCGGTTTTCAGCTGCCCCGACTAAATACTTTGACAATGCTGTCTTTGTTTGCTGGACTTGACCCTGCGACGGGAGGCCGTCTGTCGCAGAGGGAGGAGAACGGCTGATGGCGATAGCAGACACTACCGCATCCCATGTGGAGGCGGTGGCATCGACCGTGCACAATAGCGTCAATGCAACGACATCGGTCGTTGCAGCGTCTTGGCGTCGATCGATGGTTTACTACGGTCTTGATCCGGCCAGAAGATCGGTTGGAAATCGGACCACACATCATGAGCTTGTTTTGGCGCGTGAGGAAAATGGATCTCTCTTGGAGATTGCGCGGCCAAATCTGCAAAGGCTCTTTCAAACTGCGGGCAAGGCTGGCTGTTGTGTCGCGCTGACCAATGCTGATGGCTTGATCCTGGAGGTCAACAGCACCGAGGCTGACCGTAGAAACTTCGAGGAGTGGGGCCTGACTGAAGGCGCCCTCTGGAACGAAGCGAACGAAGGTACCAATGGCATCGGGACCTGTCTTGCCGAAAACCGCCCGGTGATTATTTTCCAGAACCAGCATTTTCGTGCCCAAAACACGGCCATGAGCTGCATGGGCGCGCCGATCTACGACCACTCAGGTGAGATCACTGCGGTTCTTGACATTTCAAGTTGTCGAACCGACCTGACCGCTTCCTTCGCGCAGGTTCTGGGTTCAGTCGTAACCGACAGCGCGCGCGCCGTGGAAAGCGACCTGTTTCGCTCTGCTTTTCCTGAGGCGCGTATCGTCGTTGCGGAGGGCCATGGCGCATCGGGCGTATCTCTGCTCGCGGTAGATGAGGACGATTTACTCGTCGGAGCAACCCGCCTTGCGCGACGCAATCTCGGGATCACGTCGCGGACCTTGGCCGAGATGCCGAGCCTTGGGGAGTTGGTCGGCGGGCGCGTTGCTGCTGCGCGCGATCTTGCCCGTGCAGAAAAGACTGAAATTCGCCGTGCTATCGCGCATTGCAAGGGCAACGTCGCCGCTGCCGCCCGCGATCTGGGCATCAGCAGGGCGACGATGTATCGGCGAATGAAACAGCATGGCCTTCTGTCGGAGCGCTGACCGCGCCTTGTCTCACGTATGAGACACATTTGCGTCTTTGAACGCCTGTCGCTTTTGCGTGGTCCGACGGCCTGATGCACACTGACCTGGTTGCATTCTCCGGGATTTCAGGGCTTTGGGAGGAGCTGAATGAAGTCGATGACGCAAGCAATCTTCAGATGTGGGGGGATATGGCCAGCGCTGCAGGTATTGCGCGGTTCGGCCCTGTGTGTGCGGTTCAGATCCATCCGTCTCAAGTCATTTCCCTCGTTGCTTTTCCGTAAGAGCTCTGTCTGCAGGCGCTTGCCTTGTTCGGCCTGTTTGTTCAGTCTTGGTTCAACAGCTGGACGACGTTTCTCCAGCGATCTGTGGCTCGAAGGAAAGGTCTCTACAACATGGATATGAGCGGTGAGTACAGAATTGCAGCCCCTCGCGAGGCTGTCTGGAGGGCGCTGAACGATCCAGCTGTCTTGAAGGAGTGCATTCCAGGTTGTGATGAGCTGGACATGATCAGCGATACGGAGATGACCGCTGCGGTTACCTCCAAGATCGGGCCGGTCAAGGCCAAGTTCAAAGGCTTGGTCAAGTTTGAAAACGTCAATGCGCCCGAGAGCTACACCATCGTTGGTGAGGGGAAGGGTGGTGTTGCCGGCTTTGCCAAGGGCGGCGCCGATGTGCATTTGGCCGAAGAGGACGGCAACACGGTCCTGACCTATACGGCAAAGGCGCAGGTTGGCGGCAAGCTGGCGCAGCTGGGCAGCCGTCTGATTGACTCTACCGCGCGCAAGATGGCTGACGATTTTTTTGGGAAGTTTTCGGAGATGGTTGGCGGCGAGGGCAACAGCGAGACTGCTGAGGACGAACTCGATCCCGGTTTGGTTGAAGAAGCCAAAACGATTGCGGTGGAAGACGCGCCAGGTCATGTCGCCGAGGCAATAGAGGACGTTGACCACGCGATTGAAGAGCGCGTTCAAGATGCGGAAGAAAAGATAGAGGTTGCCGCGGCAAAAGGGCTTTTGGGTGGTCCCTTTGTCTGGGGATTGATCGCACTTGCTGCAGTGATCGCGATTTTGGCGATTTTGAACTGAGGTTCACGATCGCCAGAAACGGTTTGGCCGGGCTGCTCCGAAAGGGGTAGCCAGGTTGAAATTGAGGGAGAGAGAAATGACGACAGTGTCCATGACATTGAACGGCAAGAAGGTTTCGGCGCCCGTCGAAGACAGAACCTTGCTTGTCCATTATATCAGAGAAGCGCAAGGCCTCACTGGCACCCACGTTGGCTGTGACACGTCCCAGTGCGGCGCCTGCGTAGTCCACGTCAATGGCAAGGCGGTAAAATCCTGCGCCATGCTGGCAGTTCAGGCCGGTGACGCTGATGTCACAACGGTTGAAGGCCTGGCAAATGGAGCCGAACTCCATCCGGTTCAGGCAGCCTTTCGCGAGCATCACGGTCTGCAATGCGGCTTCTGCACGCCGGGCATGATCATGACAGCCGTCGACATGATTGAGCGGCATGGCGCGAACCTCGATGAAAAGACCGTAAGGCACGAGCTGGAGGGCAACATCTGCCGCTGCACGGGCTATCAGAACATCGTCAAGGCGATTTTGGCCGCATCCGATCAGATGGCTGCGATGAAGACCGCAGCTGAATAAGCGGCGCATTAAACGGCCACCAGAGTACATTTTTTGGGAACATCTGCTGTCTTGGGAGACACGCCATGGGAGTTGACGGTATTGGGGCACGTGCCCTGCGTAAGGAAGACAAGCGTTTCATCACCGGCAAGGGCCGCTACACCGACGATATGGTGTTGCCGCGCATGGCCTATGCGGCTTTTGTGCGCTCGCCGCATGCGCATGCCAAGGTAACCGGCATTGACGCCTCCGCCGCATCGGCGATGCCGGGGGTTGATGCGGTTTTGACCGGCGAGCAACTCGTTGGCGACGGCATAGGCAACCTGATTTGCGGCTGGATGGTGCATTCCAAGGACGGGTCGCCGATGAACATGGGCGCTTGGCGCGCCCTGGAGCCTGAAATCGTGCGCCATGTTGGCCAGGCTGTGGCAGTGGTCATCGCGGACACTCAGGCTCAGGCGTGCGACGCGGCCGACGCGGTGATCGTCGACTACGACGAACTGCCAGCGATCGTCGATGCTGTTGCAGCCATGGAGGGGGGTGCGCCTCAACTTCACCCCGAAGCGCCAAGCAACCTGATCTATGATTGGGATATTGGTGATGAGGCCGCGACGAACGCTGCATTCGATCAGGCTGCCCACGTCACACGCATGGACATCCATAACAATCGGCTGGTGCCCAATCCGATGGAACCGCGGGCCGCGGTCGCCGACTACAATGACGCAGAAGAGCACTACACGCTCTACACGACGTCTCAGAATCCACATGTCGCGCGCCTTGTTCTCTCGGCCTTCTACAACGTCGCTCCGGAAAACAAGCTTCGCGTCATTGCTCCGGACGTCGGCGGTGGCTTTGGATCCAAGATTTTCATCTATCCGGAAGAGATCGTCGCACTCTGGGCATCTAAACGCGTTGGTCGTCCAGTCAAATGGGTGTCTGATCGGACTGAGGCTTTTCTGACGGACGCTCACGGGCGGGATCATAAATCGCACGCCGAGCTGGCGCTCGACGCAAACAACAAGATCATTGGCTTCAGAGTTCAGACAGTCGCCAATCTTGGTGCGTATATGTCGTTGTTCTCATCTTCGGTCCCGACATATCTCTATGCGACGCTTCTGTCGGGCCAATATGACATTCCCGCTATCCATGCAAACGTGAAGGCGGTCTATACCAACACCACTCCGGTTGACGCCTATCGTGGGGCGGGGAGGCCAGAAGCGACGTTCCTGGTCGAGAGAATGATGGAAACCGCTGCGCGTGAAGTTGGACTTTCGCCAGCCGAATTCCGCAGGAAAAACTTCGTCCGCTCCTTCCCGCATCAAACACCGGTGATCATGTGTTACGACGCCGGTGATTATGATGCGACGCTGGACGCCGCGTTGAAGGCAATCGACCACGATGGGTTCCCGGCGCGCAAGGCGGAAGCTGCAAGCCGCGGCAAACTGCGTGGCATGGGTCTCAGCTGCTACATTGAAGCGTGCGGCATTGCCCCGTCGGCAGCGGTCGGGTCTCTGGGAGCAGGGGTTGGTCTCTGGGAATCAGCAGAAGTCCGGGTAAACCCTGTCGGCAGCATCGAGGTTTTGACCGGATCTCACAGCCATGGTCAGGGGCATGAGACGACGTTCGCGCAGCTCATTTCAGAACGCTTTGGCCTCGATACTGACAGCGTCAACATCGTCCACGGCGACACCGACAAGGTTCAGTTCGGAATGGGAACCTACGGTTCACGCTCCGGCGCCGTCGGCATGTCGGCTATCGTCAAGGCACTCGACAAGGTTGAAGCCAAGGCCAAGAAAATCGCCGCTCACCTCATGGAGGCTGCAGAAGGCGACATCCAGATCGAAGGTGGTGAGCTGAAAGTTGCCGGTACGGACAAGAAGCTGAGCTTTACTGAGGTCGCTCTTGCTGCCTATACGGCCCATAACCTTCCCGAAGGCATGGAACCGGGTTTGAAAGAAGGGGCGTTCTATGATCCCACGAACTTTACGTTCCCGGCGGGCACATATGCCTGCGAGGTGGAGATAGACCCAGATACCGGCAAGACCGAGATCGTCAACTTTGTCGCGGCGGATGACTTTGGCAAGATCATCAACCCGATGATCGTTGAAGGCCAGGTCCATGGCGGACTGACGCAAGGCATTGGGCAAGCGCTTCTGGAAAACGCGGCCTACGATGAAAGCGGTCAGCTCGTTACGGGATCCTATATGGATTACACCATGCCAAGGGCGGATGATGTGCCATCCTACCAACTGCTGACCACGGAAACGATCTGTCCGGGCAACCCGCTCGGCATGAAAGGTTGCGGGGAGGCCGGGGCCATCGGATCACCGCCTGCGGTGATCAATGCGATCACCGATGCCATCAACAATAACGACCTGTCCATGCCGGCGACGCCGGAACGCGTTTGGCAGGCAAGCCGGGCCGGCTTGCAGCAGGCAGCCGAATAAGGGAGACCGAGAGATATGTATGAAACATCTTATCATCGCGCCGGGTCGGTTGCAGATGCCGGGGCACTCATGGCGAAAGCCGAGGACGGCAAATTTCTCTCAGGTGGCCAGACGCTGATTCCAACCATGAAGCAGCGTTTGGCAGCTCCTTCCGATCTGGTCGATCTCACCGGCATTGCCGAGATGACGGGAGTTTCGGACGAGGGAGGCGCCATCAAGATTGGTGCTGCAACCACGCACCATGAGGTCGCCACATCAGCTGTTGTGAGTGGAGGGATCCCTGGTCTTGCTTCGCTCGCGGCAGGTATTGGTGATCCGGCCGTCCGTCACATGGGGACACTTGGCGGGTCAATCTCGAACAATGACCCTGCGGCTGATTATCCAGCGGCTTTGGTCGCTCTTGGTGCCACGGTGACGACCAGCAAGCGGAGCTTCTCGGCAGACGAGTTCTTTGTCGGCATGTTCGAAACAGCGCTCGAAGAAGATGAGATCGTCACGTCTGTGAGCTTTCCGAAACCGGCCCAAAGCGCCTATGCCAAGTATCCAAACCCGGCGTCTCGCTACGCCATGGCAGGTGTCTTTGTGGCCAAGACGGCGGGCGGAGATGTCCGGGTCGCCGTCACTGGTGCTGGCCAGGATGGTGTCTTCCGGGTTGCCGAGATGGAAACTGCGCTTGCGGGCAATTGGTCGGCCGAGGCGGTTGCAGGGGTCTCGGTGGATTCAGGCGCCTTGCTTGCCGACATTCATGGCTCGGCAGAATATCGTGCCAACCTGGTGACAGTGATGGCCAAGCGCGCGGTTGCCGCAGCGGGTTGAGCTGGGAGCAAGCTCTCAAAATGAAGAAAGGGCGGCTCGCAGGAGCCGCCCTTTTTGTTGTCTGTGATTTTGCCGAGATCAGGCGGCAGCCACCTCGTCGAGGAACCGTTCGACCTGCGCCTTCAAGGTTTCTGTCTTGGAGGACAGTTCACCAGAGGCGGTGAGAACCATATCGGCAGACTGTGTTGTCTGGTCTACGGCCTGAGACAGTTCCGACATGTTGGACGAAACTCGCGTGGTGCCCTGGGCCGCACGCTGAACATTCTGGGAGATCTCCGTTGTCGCAGATCCCTGCTGCTCGACCGCAGCGGAGATCGTCGACGTATAGCTGTCGACCTCTTCCATGATCTCGGTGATTTCGGCAATCGCTTCTGCGGAATCGCGGGTGGCGCTTTGGATCGCAGAGATCTGACTTGAGATTTCCTCGGTGGCCTTCGAGGTCTGTGTTGCCAGTTCCTTCACTTCGGACGCGACCACGGCAAATCCCTTGCCGGCCTCTCCGGCACGGGCCGCTTCGATCGTTGCATTCAAGGCAAGAAGGTTTGTCTGCTCGGCGATTGCCTGGATCAGGGTGATGACTTCGCCGATCTTGGCAGCCGATGCTGCCAGACCTTCGACCTTCTCGTTGGTCGAACGCGTCCCGATTGTTGCCTTGCCGACAACCTCCGTTGTCTGGGAAACCTGACGCGAGATCTCGCCGATCGAAGCTGCCAGCTCTTCAGCGGCACTTGCGACCGTCTGTACATTCTGCGTAGCGTCATCCGCAGCACCCAGTGTCTGAGTTGCGTGGTCAGAGCTTTCGCGAGCGATCTCTGTTAGACCCTGAGCTGTCCTGTCTAGCCCTTCCGCCGTTTCCCCAACCGAAGTCAGGACGTCTGATGCGGCAGCGCGGAAACTGCTGATCAGCTCCTCGATCTTTTGCTGGCGGGCAAGACGTCCTTCTTCCTCTCGGGCACTTTCTTCCTGCAG
This sequence comes from Roseibium sp., assembly GCF_039982295.1. GTDB lineage: Bacteria > Pseudomonadota > Alphaproteobacteria > Rhizobiales > Stappiaceae > Roseibium. Next base: position 87,292 of record NZ_JBDWYP010000058.1, on the reverse strand, counting down.
ACGCGTGCGCTCGACCGCGTTGTCGCGGAAAACCTGAACCGTACGGCTCATGTCGCCAATTTCATCGCCGCGCTCAGCGCCGAGGATCTCGACATCGGTGTTGCCATCTGCGAGTTCCGACATGACGGCCGTTGTCCGCTGGATTGGTCGGGAAACAGCCAGGCTGAGGACAATAGCAAGACAAATTCCGAGTGCGATTGCTACTACAAGAGAGAAACCGATTGTGCCGAGTGCGTTGGACGCGGACACAGAGGCATCATGAGACAAATCCGACGCCAACTTTGCGATCATGGCACGAACATCCTCGGAGAGGACCGTCAGGATGTCACTCATCCGGCCGGATGAATTGCTGACCTCGACCACGCGGGCGAAATTTTCGCCGAAAGACGCGATCGCTGAATCAAGCTCTTTGAGCTGGCCCTTCATCTCCGGAAGGCCTTTCGTGCTCTCCGCAATCTTGGCAGCAGTGTCCTTGACCGCTTCAAGTTGGGCAAGAACTTCGGCTTCCTTCTCGGCGCTGGCTTTGGAAAGAAATTCAAGCGCCGTCGCCTTTATCGTCAAGGCGCCGTTATTCAGAGAGGCCGCATTGGCAGAGATTTTAGCTGCAGTCTCGAGTTGGGCGTTTGCAGCGGCTGTTGTTTCCTGGACTTTGTCGATCGCCAGGATCGTCTTGTCTCTTATGGAAATCGCTGCGTCGGAAAGGCCTTCAATTGCCTCTTTTAACTCCAACTTGAGCTCGTAGATTTCCATGAAATTCGTCGTAATCATCAGTTCATCGAGCCGGGCTCGCAAACTGTAGGCCTTGGTGACGAGACCGCCCAGCTCAGCGCCGGTGATGCCGTCGATCTGGGCAACCGCCATTGACGCAGCCTTCGGTGCAACCTCCTCGGCAAGCTTTATTGCTTGCTGCATCTTCTCACCGTTCAATGAGGTGCCGGCTTCATTGTAAAGGTCTTTGATTTGCAGGGTGGTTTGGCCGATTTCGGAAGCGAGCGTTCCGAGTTGACGCGCTTCCTTTTGGGTGTCGATTGCGATTTTTGCAACGTCCGCGGCTTTTACGCGAATTGCATTTGCCTTGGCATCGACTGCCATAGCGACATTTCCGACGTCTGCATTTGACTGGGTCAATGCGGTCAAGAGGCTGTCTTCATTGGAAAGCAAAGATGTCAGCTCGACGAACGTGTTCTTGAGGCCGTCAACTGCACTCACGGCATCATTGACGCTGCTCTGGGCCTCCGGGTGCATCGACAGCGTGGCGCTCAATTCTGAAAGGCGCCCGTTCAAATCATCAATAGCCATCGTCGCGGATGCCGCCGTTTCCTCATCGTGTGAGGACAGATAAGCACCACGCGTGGCGGAGACGTTTTGCAGCTGAGCCATGACCTGCATCGCTTTGTCGGCGCTTTGGAAGCGTTCTGACAATCCGCTGATTGAAAATGCTCCGATTGCTCCAACGATTGCTGTGAGAATCAGAACCGCTGCGAAACCTCCGCCGACTTTTGCGCCAAAGCGAATGTTATTGAAAATAATGAGTAATTTTGACATTGGAAGTTCCCACCCAGCACTTTAAGGCCAATTATTTTCCTTCTTTTAGGGTAAAATAGATTCTAAGTATAAATTCCGAGTAAATGAGAGATTTCTATAGATTTTGGTTGATTTTTCTCGGATTGGACTTCTGGGGGGAGTCTTTTTGAGTGAGGGCGCTTAACGTCGATCGTTTGTGGCAGTATTTCGCTCCGAAGGCGATGTAATCGCGATCGAGAGGGCCAACCCATTGAACGAGCGAGCGTTGTTTTCCTTTATCACGTGTATCAAACGTGTTGACCACCGTTGATATGGATCTCAGAGCCTGTGACATATGATGACGGATTGGTGCAGAGGAAGTGAATCGTATCTGCTACCTCATCCGGGCGGCCCAGTCGGCGCAGCGGGATATCATCGATCATTTTTTCCGTGCCTGGCGAGAGAATGGATGTGTCGATTTCCCCCGGCGCAATGGCGTTGACGCGGATGCCATGCGGGCCAAAGTCCGCCGCCATTTCTCGTGTCAAGGAAGACAGGGCCGCTTTGGAGGTCGCGTAGGCGGTGCCGGCAAATGGGTGGACGCGTGAGCCAGCGATAGAAGTGACATTCACAATCGAACCACCTGCATTCTTTAGTTCGCTGAAGAGGCCGCGGCCGAGCATGATTGGCGCAAAGAAATTGACCTGGAAGACGTGGCGCCAGCTGTGCATCGGAGTGGTGATCGAGTCGAGCCTCTGCCCTTCCTCACCTTTTGGACTGATGCCTGCATTGTTGACGAGAGCATGCAACTTGGATCCGTGCGATTCCAGACGCTTTCGCATTTCCTGAACCGCATAGCCGAGGTTCTCAGGATCGGAAAGATCGACCTGAATATGATCCTCAGGGCCCATCGGCCAGGGACACTTGTCGGAAAATGCCTGGCGAGAACACGTAATCACCCGCCATCCTGCTGCCGAGAACCGCTTGACGGTCGCGTGGCCGATGCCGCGGCTGGCACCTGTCAGGACAATCGTGCGTCTTTCATCAATCGTGTTCTCGTCGGTCATCCAGATTGCCTTGATCTCATATTTTCGTATTGCTACGGGAAAGTTGACTTTTTAGGTTCACTTTAGTTTAAGCGCAGGAACCCATCTATGACAGAATAGATCGAAAAAACGAAACGTTGTGGGTCCCAGGATGATCATCTGTTCGTGTAATGTGTTGTCAGATAAGCAGCTCCGCAAGGCGGCGGAAGAAATGCGTGCGGATCCTAACGGAAAAGTTCCCACTCCTGGCGCCGTGTTTCGTCACCTTGGATGTCGTCCAAGGTGTGGCAGCTGTTTTCCCTCTGTCATTGACTTGATCCACGAAAAAGGATCAGAAGACACTGTAGCCGTGAGTGATGGCTACAGTCAGTTAAAGATGGCATCCGGCAGATAGTTTGAAGGAAGACGCTCGATGAAGGGGAATACGCAGGTCATCGAGTATCTCAACAAGGCTCTGCGTCACGAGTTGACTGCGGTCAACCAGTACTGGCTGCATTCCCGTCTTCTGCAGAATTGGGGGTTTACCAAACTCGCCAAAAAAGAGGCGGAGGAGATTCTGGAAGAGCGCGGACACGCCGACCAGATTATTGATCGCATCCTGTTTTTGGAAGGTTATCCGAATCTTCAGGTACTCGACCCCATGCGCATCGGGACAACCTTGAAGGACTGCCTGGAGGGCGATCTTGCGGGCGAATATGCCGCCCGGGCGCTTTATCATGAGGCGCGCAAGGTATGTCACGAGGCAGAAGATTACGTGTCCATGAATCTCTTCGAAGCTTTGTTGGGTGATGAAGAGGGTCACATCGACTTTCTGGAAACCCAACTCGAGCTGATCGAGCGCATTGGCATCGACCGCTACGGGCTGCTTCAGTCCGCGTCTGCTGACGTCACCCTTTAAGGCAGGTCCTCCACAACAGCGCTCAGGCTCTGTTCATCAAATCTCTACCAGATCACCGCCAGCTGCATCTGCGGCTGCGGGGCAAGCAAGCCAGGACGCCGGCGAAGGCGTTGGCGGGAAGCAATTTCCCCAGACGAGTGTGAAGCTCGGTGATCGCAAGCTCAGACAGGCAGGACGTGCGTGTCCTTGATTTCCTCCATGACGGCGTAGGTGTGAGTTTCACGAACACCGGGCAGGGTCAGGATGACATCAGACAGAAACCGGCGATAGGCCTCCATGTCGAGAACCCTGCTCTTCACCAGATAATCAAATCCACCCGCGACCATGTGGCATTCGAGAATGTCTGGCGATCGTTCCACAGCGTATTTGAAGGCGTCGAAGATCTCGGGAGATGTGCGGTCGAGTTTTATTTCGACAAAGACGAGAAGCCCGCGCCCGACCTTCGACGGAGCCAGCTTGGCCGCAAAGCTTTCGATGAAGCCGTCTCGGATCAGACGTTTGGTTCGCTCGGCTGTGGCGGTGGCCGACATGCTGATCCGCTCGGACAGCTCCGTATTGGTGACCCGGGAGTCCTTTTGAAGTTCTGACAGGATTTTCCGGTCAGTTCGATCAAGATCCGTGAAATTCACCACCAAAGCCTCAGTTCTATAAAAATTTCTCCAAATATAGGGCAAAAATCAGAGGATATAAATTTAAAATATAACACAAACTGAGAAATCAACGTTGTCGCGCGGGCGTTCGGCTGCCGCCGCTAGGGAGTTCTTGTCATGAGTGCTGATATGGCTGTTTTCCAGGAAGGCATGGAGCAACATGGCGTCGAGCCATTTCGCGCTGCCTACGCGCCCGATGACCAACCATTGGTGCGCCGCCTTCTCGCAGAGACAGCGCTGGCTCCGGAGATCGAGGCAAAAATCAATGCGCGCGCCGAGGGCTATATCAACGACATGCGGTCGACGGCAGTTGGCCTCGGCGGCGTCGAGGACTTCATGCGGGAATTCGGCCTGACGACTAGAGAAGGCCTGGCGATGATGGTTCTCGCCGAGGCACTTCTGCGCGTACCTGACGCGGCGACCGCGGATCGCTTGATTGAAGACAAGCTGGCAGCGGCTCGCTTCGACGACCCAAGCGGACCAAAATCGGATACCTGGCTTGTGTCTGCGTCATCCTGGGCGCTGGGCGTAACCTCTCGTCTTCTGCATCCCGGCGATACGCCGCAGAGCATCCTTGCTTCCCTGGTCAAGCGAATGGGCATGCCGGCGGTTCGCACGGCAACCAAGAAGGCAATGAGATTGCTCGGCCACCAATTCGTGCTTGGCGAAACCATCGCTCGCGCTCTCGACCGCGCAAAGACACAGGAAGCCAAGGGCTATCGCTACTCCTACGACATGCTTGGCGAAGGAGCCCGGACGGCAAGGGACGCGGAGCGCTATTTCAAGTCTTACGCGGATGCGATTGACGCCATTGGCAAGGCTGCTGGCACGGAGAAACTGCCGAACCGGCCAGGCATCTCGGTCAAGCTCTCGGCGCTTCACCCAAGATATGAAGCGGTCAACGGTGAGCGGGTTCGAGACGAAGTGGTGCCTCGCCTGATCAAGTTGGCTGAGATGGCACGGTCATACGATCTTAATTTCACCGTCGATGCGGAAGAGGCAGATCGTCTTGAACTGTCGTTGGACATCATCGCTGCGGTACTGGCGGATCCCGTTACGAAAGGCTGGAATGGTTTCGGCCTTGCTGTTCAAGCCTATCAAAAGCGTGGCTGCGAGGTGGTTGATTGGCTGATTGCCGCTGCGCGTCATCACAATCGGCGTTTGATGGTGCGGCTCGTGAAGGGCGCGTACTGGGATACAGAGATCAAGCATGCTCAGGAGCAGGGCGCGGTCGGCTATCCGGTCTTTACCCGCAAGGCGGCAACGGATCTGTCCTATCTTGCCTGCGCCAAACGCATGCTTGCCGCCAGGGATGTTCTGTACCCGCAGTTCGCCACACACAACGCACTGACCGTCGCCCAGATCGCGGAAATCGCAGGCAATAAGGACGGTTACGAATTCCAACGCCTTCATGGCATGGGAGAAAGCCTCTACAAGTCTGTGTGCGAACGCGACGGCTATTCTTGCCGGATCTATGCTCCTGTCGGCGGCCACAAGGATCTGCTGGCCTACCTGGTGCGCAGGCTCCTCGAGAACGGTGCCAATTCCTCATTTGTAACGATCGTCGGAGACAGCTCCGTTTCCGTAGACGCCCTGCTTCGTCCCGCATCAGAGATCTTGGAAGCTGGTAAACATGCTTCCAACAGATCTATCCCGCTGCCGTCAGATCTCTATGGCTCCAGCCGTCAGAACTCGGATGGCGTCGAATTCGGATGTGCCGCCGAACGTCATGAACTTGTCGACGGTATGGCTAAAACCGTTGCTCCGACCACGGATGCAAAGCCGCTTGTCGGAGAGCGGGATGTTTCAGGAAAAGCGGAACATGTGCTTTCGCCGGCCGACGGACAGACAGTTGTCGGAACCGTCGTCAATGCAACGAGTGAGCTTGCAAAAACGGCTATGGATGTTGCAAGCGAGGGATTCGAAACTTGGTCTCGTCGACCGGTCGGCGAGCGGGCTGAAACGCTTTCGAAAATGGCCGATCTTCTGGAGCAAAACAGAGACCGTTTGATGGCCTTGTTGAGCCTTGAGGCGGGCAAGACACTGCCCGACGGCATCGCCGAGATTCGGGAAGCGGTAGACTTCTGCCGGTACTATGCGGATCAGGCGAACTCGCTGTTCGGTGAAGGCATGCTCATGCCGGGACCAACGGGTGAGGAAAACAGGTATCGATTGCGGGGACGTGGGGTTTTCGTCTGCATTTCTCCATGGAATTTCCCTCTGGCTATTTTCCTCGGCCAGGTAAGCGCCGCACTCGTGGCAGGCAATGCGGTCGTGGCCAAGGCGGCAGAGCAGACCCCGCTGATAGCGTATGAAGCGGTTCGCCTTTTCCACGAAGCGGGGATTCCGACTGATGTGTTGTGTTTCCTGCCAGGCAATGGTGCCGTCGGAGCGGCTCTGACTTCGGATCCGAGGGTTGCAGGCGTCGCCTTTACCGGGTCCACCGAAACGGCTTGGGCCATCAATCGCTCTCTGGCGGAAAAGCGAGGGCCGATTGTGCCCCTGATCGCCGAAACCGGCGGCATCAATGCGATGCTTGTCGACGCGACCGCTCTGCTCGAGCAGGTCTGCGACGACGTCATGATGTCAGCGTTCAGGTCGGCGGGGCAGCGTTGCTCGGCTCTGCGCCTTCTGTTTGCACAGGCTGATGTCGCAGATGATCTGCTCCAGATGCTCGAAGGTGCTGCTGATGAGCTCGCTCTGGGAGTTCCTTCGTCTCCCGCCACAGACATTGGGCCCGTGATTGATGCTGAGGCACGGGACGGCATTCTGGCGCATGTTGAAGACATGCGGAAAACGCAGACACTCCGATACCAGGGTAAGATCCCGCAGGGTGCTCTTTCGGGCGGCTCCTGGGTTGCTCCGCACATCATCGAGTTGGATCATGCCGAAGCATTGACCAAGGAAGTGTTCGGCCCGGTTCTACATGTGGTTCGCTATCACGCCAAGGATATCGATAAGGTACTGGAGATGATCGCTGCCAGTGGCTATGGCCTGACCTTGGGCGTTCACAGTCGAATAGACGCAACGGTCAAAAAGGTTGTTGATCGGCTTTCCGTGGGCAATGTCTACATCAATCGCAACACGATTGGCGCTGTTGTCGGAACTCAGCCTTTCGGAGGGTCTGGTCTTTCTGGGACGGGTCCGAAAGCGGGTGGGCCAGCTTACCTGCAACGCTTTGCTTTGGAACAGGTTGTTTCGATCAATACAGCTGCGGCCGGCGGAAACGCCAGCCTTGTTGCAGCTTCGGACGACTGAGGTGCTAACGCGTCTTTTGATGCAAGCAGATGCGTTAGCAAGGCTGTTGTAGCTCAGGCTCGGGAGGGGCCGTCAAAAGGGTTGGCCGTGTCTGCGGCAACGAGGAGCTTTGCGTCCGTTGGCAGTTGGCCCTCCTTGATCACGTGCTTGCCAGCCTGAATGAAGTCCTGGAGCGTTCCGTTAAAGGGCGTATATGCCTTGTGCTCCAGCCAATGTGCATAGGTGCCGGTGTCGTTCTCGGCGCGGGCGTGGAGGGCATCTTCCAGATCATCCTGGAAAACCTTCATGTCACTTGGAAGAACTCCGAGCGCATGCTGCTCGATCTGCCCGCTTTCGAAGGTTAGTTGCACAAGAGGGGACAACGACGTCAGTCCGAGGTCTGCGATTGCGGTCATCCACGCAATCCAGAGAAGATTATCCGGCTCCGGAGCGACCGTCGTTGGAAACTGCCTCAGCTTTTCTGCGGCGACGTCGAACGACAGGTGTCCGTCAAGGACGTTGAATGTCCAGCAACGCAGAAAGGCTTCGCGAACCAGCCAGTCTGTTCTGGGCGAGGCGACGATGTCCCAGCAAGCATCTGCCTGGCCAGCTCCAAGTGCCATCAGCGTTCGGGGAATGGTGTCACCGATTGAGTCGTGAACAAGTGCCGCTGCTTTTTGACTGTCGCCGCAAAGGAGGGCGCTAAGAGGTTTGAATGCTTCTTCAATCCGGAGCGCGGCGAGGAGATGAATACCGAAGAACAATGCATCGTGTTCCTCAGTGCTCACCGGTAGCTCCCGGGTTTCGCGTTCAAGCAACAAAAGAAAAGTCGGGACGCAAGCCGCAGGTGTTTCAAGGCAATATGAAAGCACTGACCAGGGCAGGTCGCCGCGTTCTGCCAGTGCTGCAACAATGTCCTGTCGGTTCATCTGACGATCCTCACATCAGAGTATAGCATACGCAACCTTCAACCAGAATCGCCTACGTTTTTTTCCTCGGTTTCACGCGGCGTGTTGCCTCTGCGTTCATTGGATCATCCGGCCATGGGTGCCTCGGATAGCGTCCCTTCATCTCTGCCTTGACGTCGGCCCAGGACCCCGCCCAGAAGCCGGGCAGGTCGCGTGTCACCTGGATGGGGCGGTGCGCCGGGGAAAGCAGTTCAAGCGTCAAAGGGATTTTGCCGCCGCACACGGACGGATGGACGGATTGTCCAAAGAGCTCCTGGACACGGATCGAGATGCCCGGACCGCTTTCCGTGCCATAGTCAATGGGTGCCCGGGTGCCGGTAGGCGCTGTAAAATGCGTTGGAGCCAATCTGTCCAACCTTGCCTGTACATCATGAGGAAGCAGACAGCTGAGGGCGTCCCCCAGACACGCAGCGTCGATATCATCAAGTGATCTCCGCCCCGCGAGGAAGGGGCCAAGCCAGTCTTTCAGGCTTTTGGTGAGGCTTTCGTCAGATAGATCGGGCAGATCGTCTTGCCCGTTTTGGCGAAGGTAGTCGATACGACCGCGAAGGCGCAGTTGATCCTTGTTCCAGGGCAGCCTTGCCGAACCGCGTTTTCCGAGTTCGTCAACCATTGCCTGTTCGAGGGCGGCAGGGTCTGGTGAAGAGATCTGCCGTGTTTCCAGTTCTACCGCGCCAAAGCGACGAATACGTCGCGCGCTGATGCTACCGTCCTTTTCCAGGCGAACCCTGTCTTCTTCCACGATGTCACGTCCGAAGTGCTGCTCAATCTCGCCTTTGGTGATGGGAGCGCAGGTCATGACTCTGCCGTTCGCCGCACGCCCTTGAATGTCTGCGACAACAAGGAAAGACGCTGTAGCCAGTGCGTGTTCTTCCGGTAACGCCGCGCCCCGGCCATTTGAAAGTCGAAATCGCCCGCGAGGCCCACGCGCATCAGCTATCCTGTCCGGATACGCAAGGGCAAGCAACCAGCCAGCGTCTTCAAGGTCTATGGATCGATTGTCCTTTTCTCTGCCTTTGCTTTTGCTGAGTAGTGCGAGCCAGCGTTCTGCCATGGAACGGGAAGCTTGGGCCCGTTTTGAACTCGCATCTCGCAGCTGTCGCAGCTGTTCGCGCAGATCCGGATCTCGGCCGCCAAGTCCTGGCTCTGAAAGCAGCGCTGCGAGATAAGCCGCAGTGCGTCCAGCTCCCTCGCGCTGTCCCTCATTCAGCATATGGGCAAGGCGAGGGGAGAGTGGCAGTCTGCCAAGAGCCCTGCCCTGAGAGGTCAGTTGTTGATTTGCGTCGAGAGCGCCAAGCCTTCGCAGAAGAGCCAGAGCTTCAGCCCACGCACCTGCGGGCGGCGGGTCGAGAAACGCCAGTTGACCTGGATCCAGCGTGCCCCAGGACGCCAGGTCAAGCGCCAGAGCGGAGAGGTCCGTCTCGAGAATTTCAGGCGTCTCATGAGCGACGAGAGCAGATGTCTGGGCTTCATCCCAGAGGCGGTAGCAAACACCAGGCTCCGTGCGGCCTGCGCGTCCTCGCCGCTGATCTGCTGTGGCCAGCGACACCCGAACTGTTTCAAGCCGGTTCAATCCGGTTTGAGGTTCGTATTTGGAAACTCTCGAAAGCCCGCTGTCGATAACAACCCGAACGCCTTCAATTGTCAGCGAAGTCTGAGCGATGGCGGTCGCGAGGACGATTTTCCTTGTCCCAGGTTCGGCGGGGTGAATTGCCAGGTCCTGGGCTCTGCCGTCCAGTGCACCATAGAGCGGAGCAAGCATGCAGTTCTGCGGGAGTGTTCCAGCGAGCAGATCGGCGGTTCTTTTGATCTCGGCCTGCCCCGGAAGAAAAACCAGAACCGATCCACTCTCTTCAGCGAGAGCCTTGCGAACAGCTTGGGCGATTTGAGGTTCCAGCCGGTCTTGTGTCCGTCGGCCAAGATAGTGTGTCTGGACGGGGAAGCTCCGTCCTTTGCTTTCGATAACCTCGCAGTTGCCCATCAGGTGGGAGACGGAGGCGGCATCAATTGTGGCTGACATTGGCAAGAGCCGGAGGTCTTCACGAAGTGCACCCTGCACGTCCAGAGCCAGCGCAAGCCCAAGGTCGCCGTCCAGGGATCTTTCATGGAATTCGTCGAACAAGACCGCGGCGATCCCGGAGAGTTCGGGATCATCAAGGATCATGCGGGTGAAAACTCCCTCTGTGATGACCTCGATCCGCGTTTTCGGCCCGATCTTTGTGTCCATGCGGACCCGATACCCTACGCGTTCACCGATGGCTTCCCCGAGTTCCGAGGCCATGCGTTGGGCGGCGGCGCGTGCAGCGAGGCGTCTGGGCTCAAGCACAAGAATGCGCTTGTCCGCACGCCAGGGCGCGTCGAGCAGAGCAAGCGGCACGCGGGTGGTTTTGCCTGCGCCTGGATCTGCAACGAGAACGGCGTTCGAGGTCTCTTCGAGTATAGATGTCAGTTTGCCAAGAACCGCATCAATCGGAAGTGGCGTTGAAAACGCGCGCGGCGACATGAGGCCTAGCCCGTGGCGTTTGACACGGCCGCCTCGCGGCTCCAGCGGCGCCCTTTGAGTTCGACGACGAAGCGGTCGGGAGACTTTGCAAAGGCCACAAGGCCTTCCAGTGCCGGGTTGCTATGGCGAACGATATAGGTGGGTATTGCGGCCATGAGTGACTGATGAGGGGCTTTCGCCTCGAAGGAACGACGAAAGTGGCCGTCCGTCAAAAAGCGATCGATCCGCGGTGTCACGCCACCAGTCAGATAGACGCCGCCGCGCGCAAGAAGCGAAAGGGCAAAATCTCCGGCAACACGTCCGAGCGCACGCGCGAATGTCTCGAGCGTCTTGGTTGCGACGACGTCGTTCGCCTCTGCGGCTTGAGTGATATCGGCTGCGGTTTCGAAAGAACGCTCCAAATTCATGGAGAGGCAGACACCCCGGGCGAGACGCGGCAGACCTGAGCCGCTGAGGATCTGCTCAGCCCCAAGCCGTCCGCCGACACGCTCGATTTTGTCAAAGATCGGAAAGTCTTCCTCCGTGACAGGGCCGATCTCTACATGGCCACCTTCGCCGGGAACCGGGATCCAGGTGTCGGCGGCATGGATCATCGCAGCGGCGCCAAGGCCGGTTCCTGGACCAAGAACAAACTTTGTCGATGCCGGGCGTGGGGCACCTCTTCCGACCTGCTCGATGTCCTTACCTTGAAGATTTGGCAACGCTAGCGCCTGGGCTTCGAAGTCATTGACGATGATGACGTCATCTAGAGCCAGGTCTTCGATCAGTTTCAGAGGTTCGATGACCCAGTCGGCATTGGTCAGTGGAATCTTGTTGCCCGTCACAGGACCTGCCACCGCGATGATCGCTGTGCGCGGTTTCGCGCCGCTCGCCTTGTCGAGTGTTTCCCGTATGGCACCGGAAATGTCCAAATGGTCCGCTGTTGCGGTGGGCATGCAGAATTCTGTCTCCGAGTCAGCTCCATGCACCAGAGCGAAACGCGCATTCGTGCCACCAATGTCCGCGACAAGAATCGGATAGGCGAAGGTGGTCAGGAACTGATTGGGAAGACTCATATGGCCGATACGCTGATTTCAGGTGTTGTCGAGGTTGTTTTTAAACCGGTTAAACGCGCAGAGCGAAGAAGAATTTCAGCCGTTGCCAAATTCAGCGCCATCGGGAGGTCGTAAACCAGAGCCAGTCTCATCAGCGCCTTGACATCCACATCGTGGGGCATCGGGCTTAAGGGGTCGACGAAAAAGATCAGGCCGTTCAGGCGTCCCTCGGCGATCAGGGCTCCAATCTGTTGGTCGCCGCCGAGAGGGCCGCTCTTCAGGCGGGTAATGTTGAGGCGGCTACAGCCTTCCTCGATCCGTCCGCCAGTCGTGCCGGTCGCAACCAAAGTGAAGGGCAGCAGCTTCTCTTCATTTCGAACGGCGAAGTCGACCATAGCGTCTTTCTTCGCGTCATGGGCGACAAGGGCAAGCATTGGCCGGGTGTTCATGCGTCATCCTCTGCAGCTGATTTGGCAAGCCAGGACAGATGTACAGGGATTTCACGGCGGGGGTAAAGCACAAGGCGAAAAGATCCCAGGTGGAGCGGCGGATAACGTCGCCCCAAGTGGATATTTGAAATGTCTCTGAGGCTCGGGGCTTTTGCTCCGAGCGCATCATCTAGTCAAACATTGAACAGCGGACGGGTTTGCGCGCTGAGACTTTTCGTACGAGCGGTTCTTCAAAGCTGAGACCGGCAATTTCCATGACGAGTTTCATCCGGATTGCATCCTCGAAGCCTTCCTTCGATCTGACAGGGATTGCAAAGGAGCCGGGCCCGCCGATGACACAGTCTTCATAGTAGTGATCGAGGTTGAGCATTGCCTGCCAGGAATTGGCATTGGCTTTCATCATCAGGGGGAGGCCATTGATCGTGACGCCTGATGAAAGCAGCTTGTCACGTATCTGGGTGACGGAGCCGCCTTGGTTGTTTGGGCCATCGCCAGAGATGTCGATGACGCGTCGCAGGCCATTGTACTTGTTCGCCTGTACAAGTTCGACTGATTTGGAAAGCGCGGAGGCGATTGAGGTTCGCTGGACCTGTCGAAGTGGCGCCTCGGCGATATGGGATGCGAAGGCAGACGCAGACGCCTTGTCCTTTATCACCATCCATTCGGCGACCATGAAGTGTTCGTCAACGCCGCCCCATTCCATGTAGGCGACCGCGATGCGTCCTATCGGACCGTATTTGACAGCTTCCAGAACCTCGTCAGATGTCAGGGCCGCAACATAGCCGGCCCTTTGGACTTCCTGTTCTTCCGTGTCCATTGATTGAGAAATGTCGACTGCTAGGACGAGCTCGACATCGACTTCATTCGCGGGATCGTGGTTGAAGGTGTAGCCGGATTTGGCCGGCATGGTGAAATCGCGGGCATGGGATGGGACTGTACATATGCCTGAAACAAGACCGGCAAGTAGGGACGCACCGGTAACGCAAACCGTTTTCTTGTATGTGTCGAGACGCATGACTTGTGCTCCTATTCTGACCCGAAGGTTGATTAGTCACGTCTCCCCCTTTTCTATTAGAGGTCGAATTTCTTAGCGCTTCGTTCCTCGTGAAAACGTCGGATTATCTGGAGGCTTCCTTAGTTGTCAAAACTACTTTGCTTGAATATTCACATATGAATACTGCTTGATTTTGTTTGTCTGGCAAAATGAAAAAGCGCACATAGTGCATGTATTCCACAGGAAGAGTGGTGAGTGGTGGAGAATCAGGGGCGGCTAGAAGGCGATTGATCGGGGAAAGGGTACAAACTGCGCGGCGTCTGCACTCATCTTGGGCGTTCAGCCTGCTGTGTAAGCAGTCTTGCTGCAAACTTTGAAAAGGTTCGTGAGTCTGGGACTTTTTACCCGCAAGGTGCTTGACGCCATGGGGCTGTCCGGGCAAACATCTGAATAAATTCTCAGTCGATGAAGATTTTTTCAGACTGCGAGAGTCGAGGGCAAGGCTGAAGGAGTCTTCTTCTTGATTATTCTGATATCGTATTTGCTGCGGCAACTGCGAACAAGGTCTCAGATTGAATGAGGCTTTTAGAAGAGGTGGTGAGACGCCCATGCAGGCGCGCGACGATGACTGGACGAACTATCTTGCGATCAGAGCTGCGTGGCTGTCCTTTGTCGGTGGGCGAACGCAAGGCGAGATCGCGTCTCAACTTGGGATCTCTCCAGCAAAAGTGCATCGCCTGATCGCTCACGCCCAAAAGGCCGGGTACGTCAAGTTTCATGTTGAAGGCCGGCCGCTTGAGTGCCTGGAGCTTGAAGAACTTCTCGCAGATCAGTTCAATCTGAAGACCTGTATCATTGCGCCTGACCTTGGTTCAGGGGATCAGGAGAGCGCAATTCGCGCGGTAGCGTCCGCTGGCGCTCATGTTCTTGCAGGAATTCTGGGCTCGCCAAACGTGAGGAAAGTCGGCGTTGGCATGGGCCGCACGCTCAAGGCCGCAGTCGAGGAAATGCCGCGACTGGCGCGGCCGGACCTCGCGGTGATGTCGATCTGCGGGTCTCTGACTCGCACACTCGCGGCCAATCCTTACGATGTCGTGCAATTGCTTCAGGACCGGACTGGTGGCGAGGGCTATTACCTGCCGGTGCCTTATTTTGCGGAAACGCTCGAGGAAAAGGAGATGTTCCTTGGACAACGTAGTGTTCAGGATCTGCTCGATCGGGCGCGCAAGGCGGACGTCTTTGTTGTTGGCATCGGCTCCGTCGAAGAAGAAGGGCATCTCATCCAAAGAGGGATGATCACGGCTGAAGAGCAGGAAGAACTGGATCAGAGTGGTGCCGCAAGCGACCTCATGGGCCGGTTCTTGACACTGGACGGGGAAGTTGCGCCCGTCCGCATCGGAGATTGTGCTGTCGGTCTTCATTTCAATGAAGTCAAAGGCAGTCGACTGATTGCACTGGTGGGTGGTGAGACCAAGGTCGATGCGACCCTTGCAGCACTGCGCGCCGGTGTCATTACCGACCTGATTGCAGATGAGACCCTCGCGAGGGCTTTGCGTGATCGGATCGGATTAAAGCTGGCGCAATCCGCCTAAAGCGGATGCGTCAAGAGGGGAAGTAATGAGGGACCGCCCCGCTGGGCGGCCCGAAGTGTCGGAGGACATACAAGTGAAGAAGCTCCTGACGATTAGCGTGGCTCTTGCAGGCGTCGCGTTTTCTACGGCCGCTATGGCCGCAGACATCAAGCCCGCAGTCCTTTACGATCTTGGCGGAAAGTTCGACAAGTCGTTCAACGAGGCTGCCTACACCGGTGCCGAAAAGTTCGCCGCGGACACTGGCGTCGCCTACCGCGATTTCGAAATTCAAAACGACAGCCAGCGCGAGCAGGCGCTTCGCAATTTTGCAAAACGCGGTCAGAGCCCGATCGTTGCCATTGGCTTCTCACAGGCCAACGCAGTTGAGAAAGTTGCAAAGGAATTTCCAGACACTCAGTTCGCAATCGTCGACATGGTCGTAGACCTGCCGAACGTTCGCTCGATCGTCTTCAAGGAGCACGAAGGCTCCTACATCGTCGGCATGCTTGCCGCGATGGCTTCTGAAACCGGCAAGGTGGGTTTCATCGGCGGGATGGATATTCCGTTGATCCGTAAATTCGCCTGCGGCTACAAGCAGGGCGCATTGGCCGTAAATGCGGATGCGGAAGTCTTTGAGAACATGACGGGCACGACCGGCGCAGCCTGGAACGATCCGGTGAAGGGCGGCGAATTGGCCAAGTCCCAGTTCGACCGTGGCGCGGACGTTGTCTATCACGCAGCTGGCGGCACGGGCATTGGTGTGCTCCAGGCCGCGGCAGACGCTGGCAAACTCGGCATCGGCGTTGACAGCAACCAGAACGCTCTGCATCCCGGTTCTGTCCTGTCATCCATGCTCAAGCGCGTTGACGTCGCCGTCTACAGCGCATTCGAAGATGCCAAGAACGACGCCTGGACATCAGGCTTCTCCGTTCTCGGTCTCGCCGAAGGTGGGGTTGATTGGGCGCTCGACGAAAACAACGAGAAGCTGATCACGCCGGAAATGAAAGCCGCAGTCGACAAGGCGCGCGCCGATATCGTCTCCGGAACGGTCACGGTTCACGACTACATGGCTGATCAGAACTGCCCGTTCTAAAGCCTTTGAACTCCCCGCGCCGACCGTCATGGTTGGTGCGGGGATTTTGATTTTGCGTTGGGTGCTTACAGTCCGGCGTACTCAAGATCGCTGTTCGTCTTAAAAGGGCCGACAGCTGCAGAACATGTGATCTGACAACATGACACAACGGGACCCGGTTTCCTGCACAAGGGCTGAGCCATGACGCCGGCAATCGAACTTCGGAAGATCAACAAGAGCTTCGGCCCTGTTCACGCCAACAAGGAAATTGACCTTGTCGTGAAAAAGGGGTCGATCCACGGCATCATTGGTGAAAATGGAGCCGGGAAATCGACGCTTATGTCGATCCTCTACGGATTTTATCAGGCGGACCGCGGCGACATTCTCATATCCGGAGAAGAGGTTTCGATTGCCGATTCCAAAACCGCGATCTCTCTCGGTATTGGAATGGTGCATCAGCATTTCATGCTGGTCGATAACTTCAGTGTCCTTGAGAACGTCGTTCTTGGTGCCGAGGGCAGCGCGAGACTGGCTGGTGGCCTGTCCAAGGCGCGCAAGGAGCTCAAGCGCCTTGAGGACGACTATGAACTCCGCGTCGATCCGGATGCCCTGATCGGTGATCTTCCCGTTGGATTGCAGCAAAGAGTCGAGATCTTGAAGGCGCTTTTCAGAGGTGCAGAGATCCTGATCCTCGACGAGCCGACTGGGGTTCTGACACCGGCGGAAGCCGATCACCTCTTCAAGATTCTCGAAGTCCTGAGGGATGAGGGAAAAACAGTCCTTTTGATCACCCACAAGCTGCGTGAGATCATGGCGATCACCGACACTGTGTCTGTCATGCGACGCGGTGAGATGGTGGCGACACGCAAGACGGCCGAAACCTCGATGGAAGACCTGGCGGAGCTGATGGTCGGACGCCGTGTATTGCTCCAGGTCGACAAGAAACCGGCGCAACCCAAGGAAAAGGTCTTGGTGGTGGATGGGTTGAACGTCGTGGACAGCCGCGGCGTTAAGGTCGTCAAGAACGCTTCTTTCGATGTCCGTGCCGGTGAGATTGTGGGGATCGCAGGCGTCTCCGGCAATGGCCAGTCCGAACTGCTGGAAACCCTTGCGGGCATTCGAAGCGCAAGCAAGGGGACGGTCTGGATCGACGGTGAGCTGATCGACCTGGAGAAACAGGACGTCAATGCGGCCTCCATGCGCCAAAAAAATATGGGCCACGTTCCTGAAGACCGTCACCGAATGGGCCTCGTGACTTCATTTGCCGAATATGAAAATGCAATTCTCGGCCATCACAACGATCCCCGATACTCGAAGGGCATGTTGCTTGATGTGGCCGGGATTAAGGAAGCAGCGAGAGCCGAAATCGAAAAATACGATATTCGGCCACCAAATCCCTTGCTCAAAACTGCTAATTTCTCAGGCGGCAACCAGCAGAAGATTGTTCTTGCGCGAGAGATCGAACGCGATCCGACCGTGCTTCTTGTCGGTCAGCCGACGCGGGGCGTCGACATTGGCGCGATTGAGTTCATCCACAAGCGGTTGATCGAGTTGCGCGACGCAGGAAAGGGCATTCTGCTGGTGTCGGTCGAACTTGATGAAATCAGGGCGCTGGCCGATCGGGTTCTGGTCATGTTTGACGGTTCCATTGTCGGCGAACGGGCGCCGGATGCTGATGAAAGCGAGCTGGGCCTGCTAATGGCCGGTGTACACGGAGAAGCGAAATGAGCGCCGGACAACTGCCACGTTGGGTCGATTTCGGCTTGATACCGGCCCTCAATCTGGTTGCGGCCTTTCTTGTGTCCGGGCTGGTGGTGCTCCTGATCGGCGAAAACCCATTGGAGGCCGTTGAAATTCTGCTTTGGGGATCGCTTGGATATGGCGAGGGCATTGGCTTTACGCTTTTCAATGCGACGAGCTTTATCTTTACGGGGTTGGCAGTCGCGGTGGCGTTTCACGCCGGGCTTTTCAACATCGGGGGCGAGGGGCAGGCCTATGTTGGCGGTCTCGGTGTAGCCTTCGCCTGCTTGGCTCTTGATCAATACGTCCCCTGGTGGGTCACATTGCCATTCGCAGTGGCTGGCGGCGCGCTTTTCGGTGCGGCTTGGGCATTCATTCCGGCATGGCTGCAGGCGACACGTGGAAGCCACATCGTCATCACGACGATCATGTTCAATTTTATTGGCGCGGCCCTGATGGGCTATCTGCTTGTCGACGTCATCGCCAAACCGGGATCGATGCAACCCGAAACGCGGACCTTCGAGGATGGAGGGCGCCTGCCTTTGCTGGACAACCTGATCCCGGGTGAGTTTTTCGGGACATCGCAGGTGAACTTGTCGCTGGTCATTGCCCTGATCTGTTGTTTCCTGGTTTGGGCACTGATCTGGCGGACGCGGCTGGGCTATGAAATCCGGACGTTCGGCGCAAATCCGACCGCCGCTGTCTATGCCGGCATTTCACCGGTACGCATCACGATCGTGACCATGCTGATTTCCGGCGCCATGGCCGGGCTTATGGCGATCAACGAGATCATGGGTGCTCAGCACCGGCTGATACTCGAATTTGTGGCGGGCTATGGCTTCGTGGGTATTGCGGTCGCTCTGATGGGGCGTGCTCATCCGGTTGGGATCGTGTTGGCAGCCATCTTGTTCGGCATGCTTTACCAGGGCGGAGCAGAGCTTTCGTTCGAAAAACCCGCCATCACCCGCGATATGATCATTGTGATCCAGGGGCTGGTGATCCTCTTTGCCGGCGCCCTTGAGTACATGTTCCGACCGGCCCTGGTACAGCTTTTCAGCTTTGCCGGTGCTCCGGCTGGTCAGGCGGAGTAGGAGAAAGCCATGTTCGAGACTTATCTCCATACGATGATCCTGATCCTGGACTCCACAGTCCGATTGTCGACGCCATTGCTTCTGGCGTGTCTCGCGGGGCTCTACTCAGAGCGCTCGGGCGTCGTTGATATTGGACTTGAGGGCAAGATGCTGGGAGCTGCCTTTGGGGCAGGCGCCGTCGGATATATGACAGGCAACGCTTGGCTTGGATTGCTGGCTGGCATTGGCGTATCGATCTTCCTGGCCCTGCTGCACGGCTTTGCCTCCATAACCAATCGAGGCAACCAGATTGTTTCGGGCGTTGCGATCAACTTCCTGGCTGCGGGGCTGACAGCCCTCCTGGGACAATCGTGGTTTCGGCAGGGTGGCCGGACACCTCCCTTGCCCAAAGAGGGCCGGTTTCAGGACATTGAGCTGCCGTTTGTCGAACAGGTTGAAACAGTTCCTGTCATCGGGCCGATCTACTCTGAGCTCCTGTCAGGCCACAATATCCTGGTGTATCTGGCCTTCGCCGCAGTCCCTCTTACCTGGTGGGTTCTCTTCAGAACACGTTTCGGTCTGAGGCTGAGAGCTGTGGGCGAAAACCCGGCTGCGGTTGATACGGCAGGCATTTCAGTTGTCTGGCTCCGCTATCGCGCCGTGATTGCTTGCGGTATTTTGTGCGGAGTTGCTGGCAGCTACCTTTCGATCGCCCAATCTTCAGGGTTCATCAAGGACATGACGGCGGGTCGTGGCTTCATCGCCCTTGCCGCTCTCATCTTTGCGAAGTGGAAGCCGGGAAATGCGATGCTGGCTTGCCTACTCTTCGGCTTCCTTGATGCTGTTGCGATCCGGCTGCAGGGGCAGGAAATCCCGGGTATTGGCGATGTGCCTGTTCAGTTCTTCCAGGCCCTGCCTTACATCCTGACAGTAATCCTTCTCGCCGGTTTCATCGGCAAGGCTATTCCGCCCAAGGCCTCGGGCGTTCCGTACTTGAAGGAACGGACATGACGCAGATTCAAGACCTGTTTGACGCGGCGAAAGCGGCACGCGAGAACGCCTATGCACCTTATTCCAAGTTTAAGGTTGGGGCGGCGCTGCGCACAGAAGATGGCTTGGTCTTTGCCGGCTGCAATGTCGAAAACGCGGCTTTCCCCGAAGGCGTTTGCGCGGAAGCCGGCGCGATCAGCGCCATGGTGCTGGGTGGCGGCAGCCGTATTACCGAGGTCGTCGTCATCGCTGATGCAGCGCTTTGCACGCCATGCGGGGGGTGTCGTCAGAAATTGAAGGAATTTGAAGGTCAGGGCATGACCATCCACGTGGCGGATCTCAAAGAGATCAAGCAAAGCTTCACGATGGATGGATTGCTGCCTGCCGGATTTCAACTCGAGGAAAAGGACTGACAACCCATGAGTGGTTATGGTCGTGAATGCGCCGATATCGTCCGCGCCGCCCGTCCGGGTTCCTATCGCATTGGCATGATCCTCGGCTCTGGCCTGGGATCTCTGGCCGACGAAGTGGAAGATGCTGTTCGCATTCCCTATTCTCACCTGACGGAGTTTCCGATTTCCTCGGTGACATCGCATTCAAGCGAATTGGTCGCCGGGACGTTGGCTGGTGTTCCCGTCGTAATTCTGTCCGGGCGTGCGCACTACTATGAGGGCGGCGATCCGACCGTGATGCGTACCCCGGTTGAAACGCTCAGGGAGTTGGGGTGCGAGATCTTGCTGGCCACAAATGCGGCAGGGTCTCTGCGCGAAGATGTAGCTCCGGGCAATCCGATGCTGATTTCCGATCACATCAACTGGTCTGGAAAAAATCCGCTGATCGGGGAAGAGGATGAGAAACGTTTCCTTGACATGAGCTCTGCCTATGACCCGGATCTGCGCGCCGCAATGACGAAGATCGCCGAGGCGACGGGAGCAGCAGTGCCGGAAGGGGTGTACATGTGGTTCTCCGGCCCGTCTTTCGAGACGCCCGCGGAGATCAGAATGGCAAAGGCACTCGGTGCTGATGCGGTTGGCATGTCCACTGTGCCGGAAGTGATTATCGCGCGGTTTCTCGGTATGCGCGTTGCCGCGATGTCGATCATCACCAACTACGGTGCGGGGCTGCAGGCGCACGCCTTGTCTCACGATGAAACGAAGAGTGTCGCGCTCAAGGGCATGGACCGAATGAAACAGCTGGTTCGCGCCTTCGTGAAGGAAATCGGAAATGACTGATGCGCTCAAGGTAGCAACTGCCAAGCGAGCTTTGGGGTTGGTTGACCTGACCAATCTCAACGACGATTGCACAGCCGCAGATATTACGACCCTCTGCAAGCGAGCGGTCACGGATTACGGTCATGTGGCCGCAGTCTGCATCTGGCCTCGTTTTGTCCAGCAGGGTGTTTCTGAACTGAAGGGCACGGGCGTCAAGGTCGCGACCGTCGTCAATTTCCCCGATGGCGGTGTTGATACATCAAGCGTTGTCGCAGAGACCGAGCAGGCCATTCGCGACGGGGCGGACGAAATCGACCTTGTGATGCCCTACAAGGCGTTCATGGATGGGCGAAAGGGATTTGCCGAAGAGCATATCATTCGCGTCAAGGCGGTGATCCCGGCACCCGCGATCCTCAAAGTCATTCTCGAAACCGGTGAGATCAAGGACCCTCTCCTGATCCACATGGCGTCCGAAATTGCGATCAATGCGGGAGCGGACTTTATCAAGACGTCAACCGGCAAGGTTCCTGTCAACGCGACGTTGGAAGCCGCTGAAGTGATGCTGACCGTCATTGAGGAAACGCGTCGCGACTTGCTGAAAGATGTTGGCTTCAAGCCTGCGGGCGGCATTCGTACCGTTGATGACGCTGCTGCCTATCTGGCGCTAGCGGACAAGGTCCTTGGTCAAAACTGGCCGTCGGCGGCGACTTTCCGGTTTGGCGCAAGCGGCCTTCTGGATGCGCTGCTCGGAGCCATCGAAGGATCTGATGCGTCTGCGGGAGAAGGGTACTGATTATGCTTCCGCAGGAGATCATCCGGAAAAAACGTGACGGCGGTGAGCTGAGCCCCGAGGAAATTTCCTTTTTCGTGCGCGGCCTCGCCGATGGCAGCGTGACCGAAGGCCAGGTCGCCGCGCTTGCGATGGCGGTCTTCTTTCAAAAGATGAGCGTTGACGAACGCGTTGCCCTGACCCTCGGCATGCGAGACAGTGGCGACGTCATGGACTGGTCGGATATCCAGGCGCCTGTTCTCGACAAGCATTCGACTGGCGGAGTGGGCGACAATGTCTCCCTCATGCTTGCGCCAGCTCTTGCCGCCTGTGGCGCGGCTGTGCCCATGATTTCCGGCCGAGGATTGGGGCACACGGGCGGTACACTCGACAAGTTCGATACGATTCCTGGCTATCAGACGCAGCCGGACAACGAGCTTTTTCATAAGGTTGTCAAGGAAGTCGGCTGCGCCGTCATTGGTCAGACCGGCAATCTCGCGCCTGCCGACAAGCGCTTCTATTCCATCCGGGATGTCACTGGCACTGTCGAAAGCCTGGATCTCATCACCGCATCCATTCTCTCCAAGAAGCTTGCCGCTGGCCTGCAGGGATTGGTCCTCGACGTGAAATGGGGGACTGGTGCTTTTATGGCGACGCTTGATGAGGCAAGGGACTTGGCAGAAAGCCTTGTCCTCGTCGCCAATGGCGCAGGTCTGAAGACAACGGCACTTCTGACCGACATGAACGAGCCGCTTGCATCGGCCGCAGGCAATGCGGTTGAGGTCCAAAATGCGGTGGACTTCCTGAAAGGCACGGCGATCGACAACCGTTTGTGGGATGTGACGGTTGCCCAAGGCGGTGAGCTTCTGGCGACCGGAGGTTTGGCGCCGACAGCCGAGATCGGCTCCGACCTGATGCGTGAAGCCTTCGAGAGTGGTCGCGCCGCAGAGGTCTTTGCCAAGATGGTATCTGCCCTGGGTGGTCCGAGCGACTTTTTGGAAAAATCCGAGATCTACCTTCCCAAGGCCTCGGTCACGGCTCCTGTCTATGCATCGCAAGATGGCGTCGTCACTCATATTGATGCAAGGGCTGTCGGTGTCGCGGTGGTGGAGCTTGGAGGCGGTCGGAAGGCTGCCGCGGACATCATCGACCCCGCGGTCGGTCTTACAGAGCTCGCCGGTGTCGGACATCGCGTGGACGCGGACGCTCCGATTGCGCTTGTTCACGCATCTGATGAGGGCTCAGCGGAACGGGCTGCTATCGCGCTTAGGAACGCTTATCGCATTGGAGGCGCAATGGAGGTTTCAGATCTCCCAAGCGTTGTCGATCGAATTGCGCCCTAAAGATTTCAGACGCCAAGCGTCGTGCTGACCGGCAACGCTCTAGTGCCAGGCCAGAAACGGTCAAGAACAAGGTTGCTTGAAGCAGCCGTAAATTAAGAGGAAACCCGCATGTCACGTGCGATACTGTGCGTCCTGGACAGCTTCGGGATCGGTGGCGCGCCAGATGCTGAACGGTTCGGCGACGCCGGTTCTGACACGCTCGGCCATATCGCGGAAGCTTGCGCCCGAGGTGACGGTGATCGTGAAGGCTTGCGCAAGGGGCCGCTCCACTTGCCGAACCTGGACAGGCTCGGACTTGGCCGCGCTTCCAGGCTGTCGAACGGAATTGCTGCGCCTGGCCTTGATTTTACGGGAGAGCCAGATGGCATCTGGGGCTGTGCGGCCGAGATCTCCAATGGCAAGGATACACCATCAGGCCACTGGGAGATCGCCGGCGTACCGGTGCGCTTTGACTGGGGGTACTTTCCAGACACTGTTTCATCCTTCCCTGAGGCCTTGATCAGCGACGTGATTGAACGCGGCGAGATTCCTGGTGTTTTGGGGAATAAGCACGCGTCTGGCACGGTCATCATTCAGGAACTGGGTGAGGAGCACCTTCGGACAGGCAAGCCGATCTTCTATACGTCTGCCGATTCCGTCATCCAGATCGCAGCCCATGAAGAACACTTCGGGCTTGAGCGGCTATATGCACTTTGCGAACTCACGCGTGAGCTTGTCGACCCCTACAATATAGGCCGCGTGATTGCCCGGCCGTTTGTTGGCAGCTCGGCGGATGACTTCATTCGCACGCCCAATCGCCGGGACTACTCAGTGCTGCCGCCAGAGCCGACGCTTCTGGACCGTCTCGTCGAACAGGGGCGCAGTGTGATCGGCGTCGGAAAGATCTCCGATATTTTCGCGCACCAGGGCGTCAGCAAGGTCCTGAAGGGGGCCGGAAACGACGAACTTTTTGAAAAGACGTTGGAAGCGATGGCCTTGGCGAAAGATGGCGATCTCGTTTTTTCCAATTTCATCGACTTCGATTCTCTCTATGGCCATCGGCGTGATGTCCCAGGGTATGCAGCCGCCCTTGAGCATTTTGATCGGCGTTTGCCTGAAATGATTGCGCAGCTGTCTGAAGGTGATCTTCTGATCCTGACCGCGGATCATGGCTGCGATCCCACTTGGCAAGGTACGGATCATACGCGCGAGCATATTCCGGTGATCGGAACAGGGCCGGGTGTCGCAGGCAGATCGATCGGCGTTCGGCCGACTTTCGCAGATATCGGCGAGAGCATTGCGCTTCATCTGGGCATAGCACCCGGTGCTCATGGGACGAGTTTTCTCTGAACTTTGACAGCCCAGATGGAATCCGAGCTGACGTCGAATCGAAATTCATGACAGCATGTGAGGTCTCGGCCGGGGGATTCATGAACTATGGATACAGGCGGTCAATAAACTGGCGACAGCGAGAACATGATCAACAAGATGTCGGTGCCCAAGGCTGAATTGCATTGCCATATCGAGGGTGCCGCGCCGCCGTCTCTCGTGTTGCGCCTGGCAGACAAATATCAGGTCGACGTTTCTTCGATCATCAACGGCAATGGCAAATATGTCTGGTCGGATTTCACCAGCTTTCTCCAAGCCTATGACCTTGCAAGTTCTGTTTTCAAGACTCCCGCTGACTATGCTCTCTTGAGTGAAACATACTTCCGCATGTTATCGGCAGAGGGCGCGATCTACGGCGAGATCTTTATTTCACCAGATCATGCACAGGCCGCAGGTCTGTCCTACCGTTCCTATGTTGAAGGCCTTGCCGCGGGAATCGAGCGGGCCAAAGAAGAGACCGGCATCGAAGGCCGCATGATCGCAATTGGCGTCCGCCATTTCGGGGCGGCGTCCGTCGAGCGTGTCGCCAAGGAGGTGATCGGCAATCCTCATCCGATGGTCACGGGTTTTGGACTGGCAGGTGATGAGCGCGAGGGTCATCCGGCGAACTTTGCCAAGGCATTCAGAATGGCGGGTGACGCCGGCCTCGGCTTGACCGCTCATGCTGGGGAGTTTGGTGGTCCGGACAGCGTCGTCGCCGCACTGGAGTTCTTGCGCGTCAAGCGTCTGGGACACGGGGTAAGGGCAATCGAGGACAAGGATCTGGTCAAGCGACTTGTCGACGAAAATGTGGTTCTCGAGGTCTGCCCGGGCTCAAATCTCGCACTCGGTGTATATTCGGTTCTGAGGTTTCACCCGATCAACTTGCTGCGCCGGGCTGGAGTCCAGGTCACGCTGAACTCTGACGATCCGCCGTTCTTTCACACGACGCTCGGCAAGGAATATGCGAGCGTTTCCAAGACATTTGGCTGGAGCTTTGAAGACCAGATGGAGATCACCCGAAACGCTATCGAATCAGCGTTTTGCGATCACGCGACCAAGCAGCGTCTCCTGGTCAGGTTGGATAGTGCGCACGTCTCCTGATTGATGGACGGATCGTCAACCACCCGGCTTTGTACCGAGGTCTCTTTCGTCAGCGCGATCATTCAATTCGTCCTGATCTATCCGGGGATCGAGCAGGGATGTTTCCGGGGTGCTCAAGCGCCCTGTTGAAACAACAGGGACAAAATCGGTCTTCTCATCGGTATCCAGTGTCGCGCGTTGAGTCATGCGCCAAATCGCGAAGATGATCATGCAGAGATGCGCGACAGCAGTGACTTGAAACAGGGCGCCCGGATAGGTCGCAGTCATCAGGCCAGCTGCAGCGAGAGGGCCAATCATGGTGCCAGTGCCGAAGATCAGCAGAAGACCGCCGCTGGTTTTGAGAAAATCGCCAGGGTCCGCATGGTCACTCGCATGAGCAACGATCACCGGGTACATGGCGTAAATTGTTCCGCCGAACGCGGCGACCAGGGCGATGGTCACGCTTGTGTCATAGTCACCGAAGAGTGACAGGCAGGTGCCTATACCCATTGCTATCAAGGCCACGGAGATGAGCACGATTCTTCGATCGAGACGATCCGAGACATATCCGATCGGGATTTGGATGACGGCACCGATCAAAAGCGCGAGGGACATCATGATCGCGATATCTGACACCTCGAGGCCTATGCGCCGACCGTAGACAGCCCCAAGCGTTCCGAAGGCGCCGTTCGATATGCCGACAAGGAAAATCGCAACGACCGCGATCGGGGAATTCCTCCAAAGCAGTTTCGGGTCAAGTCTTGCCTGGGTCAGAGGCGCTGGTGTCAATGCAGTTGAAAGGGCGGTGGGAAGAAGGGCTAGGGAATAGATGATGGAGCCAAGCACAAAGAACAGATAACCATTTGGATCGCCGAGTGTCAGAAGCATCTGGCCAACCGTGGTCGCTCCGAGGTTTATCATCGTGTAAATGCCAAAAATCTTGCCGCGTGTTTCGTTGGTGCCGCGCTCATTCAGCCAGCTTTCAACGATCATCGCGGCACCTGCGAAGCAGAAGCCTGACAATGAACGAAGCAGGACCCAGGCAAATGGATGGAGCAGCAACAGGTTGAGAAGCAGGGTGATACCTGCAAGCGAAGCCAGGACGCCAAACGTTCGAATATGCCCAACACGCTGCACTATCAGCGGAACGGCAAGACACCCGGCCATAAACCCAAGGGCCCATCCGGCGCCAAGCAGACCGAGCGAAGTATCTGAAAATCCTTCAGCGAGTCCGCGAACTGGCAGCAGCAGGCTATGGATCCCGCCGGCAAGAAGCAGCAACGCCGAACCGGTCAAAAGGGCTGCGATCGAAAAGACTGTCGACATGATGTCTCAACAAGTTGGCGGTCAACTTAGACCGGCTTAGGCAGGACGGCGCGCATTGAACTCTCCCGCTAAAAAACAACAGAGAACAAACGGTTGCCGTTGTTGATGATTTGAACCCGTTGGAATATCAGCCCAAATCACCATGTAGTTGCCTAATCCGTTGGGATAGGAAAAGTTCCATATCCATCAGTGTATCTGGCTAATCCGCAGGTAAATTGTGTTGTCAGAGGCACCAAAGCCGAATTCGTGAAAGTCGATTGATTTATGAGTGATAGCAACACCGTCTCTGCGGCTGTTTCAATCCTGAGTGTTGAAACAGCTGTTGTTCGTACACAGCAGATCTTGCAAGCGGCATACGATGGCAAAATCATCGGATTGCGCATTCACCCGGAGCGCCTGCAGACCGCCGTCAGCTGGGCAGCTGCAGAAGTCGAGAAAAACTATCCCGATCACCAGATTCCGCCGCTCGGATGTTGGCGCCACTTTGAGACGGGAGAGATTGACCGATGGGGTATGCTCGCTGGAGCCCGAGGCTTTGAAACCGCCGAGGAAATGCTGAGGTCAGCCGGAGACCTGGCAGTCCTGTCGGCGGTCATGGATGTCGCACTCCGGCCGGACTGGACATTTGTCGAACCGGTCTCAGGTGTAGCCTTTGAGGGCGCATTGGGGCGCTCTTTAGCCACCTTGGCAATGTTCACCGCTGGGACGTTTTCCGCAGAGCCAAACGATCCATTGCGCGTCGATGCGCACGCGTTGATCCGCCTCGAAGAAGCAGAAATTGCTGATGGCGTTCAGCTGACCGAGTTGGAGGATGGCTCTGAAATTTCTCAGCTGACAGCATTGTTGCGACGGCTCGGGGAGACAATCGGATTGCGCCCCGATTTGTTTGAGTTGGAGGATGAAATTCGCCCCGGCTGCTTGCTGCAAAACCTGAGCCTGCAGGAGACTGATGGCATTCTCAAAGCATCGAACATCGTGGATGGATTGCTCGACGGTTTGTCACCTCTGTGGCAGGGTGGCGCGATGTTGGACGAGGTCATCCTCGGTGACACCTGGCAGCATGAAGGTGCGTTGAAGGTCGGGCTTGCATCAGATCTCGTGCCGTTCCATCTGCCTGCCCTGGCCATTTTTTACAGTCTCATCGAACCCTTGGCCTGGGTC
This sequence comes from Roseibium sp., assembly GCF_039982295.1. Taxonomy (GTDB): domain Bacteria; phylum Pseudomonadota; class Alphaproteobacteria; order Rhizobiales; family Stappiaceae; genus Roseibium. Next base: position 59,327 of record NZ_JBDWYP010000058.1, on the reverse strand, counting down.
GGTCTTTCCGTCGACGATCTCGAAGCGGTGCCGGGCCTGGCCAATCTTGAGCACGCCGCACTTTTCCTGGCATGTGGTGCGATTGAATTCGAAACCGATACCTCTGAAACTTCGGAGACGCAGGCGCTGGAGTTGCGGGCATCAACCCTCGGCCTCTTGTCAGAGCTTGCTCAAAAGCTACGGGACAAGCTCGATGCGGATGAGACGTCGTTGCCAATGACCTGTGTGCAAGAAGGCGGCACGCTTCCCGCCGGAAGGCTAATTGCACGGGAAAATCCCGAAGCATGGCGAAAAGCGTCAAAAATCCTCGGCGGCGGGGGTGTTTTTTGGCTACCTTTCAGGGCATAGCACTTCAAACTGTTCTGAACGGCACAGGCCCATCTTCTCGGGGCCCCAAACCAAAGAGGCAAACATGTCCGGAGCCACAATCGTCGATCATCCGCTGGTCCAGCACAAGCTGACAATCATGCGTGACAAGGGAACTTCCACACAAGGCTTCCGACGTCTGCTTCGCGAGATATCACTTCTGCTGTGCTATGAAGTGACACGCGATCTACCGGTGGTGAACCAGACGATCGAAACGCCAATTTGTGAAATGCAGGCGCCGACGCTTGCTGGCAAGAAATTGGTCTTTGCCTCCGTCTTGCGAGCAGGCAATGGTCTCCTTGAAGGTATGTTGGATCTGGTGCCGTCGGCGCGCGTGGCTCATATCGGACTTTATCGTGATCCCGACACGCTGCAGCCGGTTGAATACTATTTCAAGGCGCCCGAAGACCTGAACGAACGCTTGGTGATTGTGGTCGACCCCATGCTTGCGACTGCCAATTCCGCCATCGCCGCCGTAGAAAAGCTGAAGCAGCGCGGCGCAAACAACATACGTTTCTTGTGTCTCCTTGCAGCACCTGAAGGTGTGGCAAAGTTCATCGATGCACACCCGGATGTTCCGGTGTTTACAGCGTCCATCGATGAGAAGCTGAACGATCACGGCTATATCGTGCCGGGCCTCGGCGATGCGGGCGACCGGATGTACGGCACCAAGTAAGTCGGGCATGCTAAGGAATTGAGGCGCTCGGATCCGTCCGGGCGCCTTTTCTGTTTGTGCTTGTTCGGGGTTGGTTCTTATCGTGTGAATCACAAATCGGAAGCGAAGGGGCGGCAATGATCACCGTATTTGGATCTATCAATCTGGATCTGGTTGTCGCGGTTGCGAGGCTTCCAGAGCGCGGTGAAACGGTCATCGGTCCTGACCACCAGGCCTTTTCTGGCGGAAAGGGGGCGAATCAGGCTTTGGCTGCCCGGCGTGCGGGATCTTCCGTGCAAATGGTCGGAGCGGTTGGTCAGGATGCATTCGCAGCCCCTGCTTTGACCGGCTTGCATGACGCCGGGGTCAGGCTGGACACTGTTCGGCGGCTGGAGGGAGCGACCGGTCTCGCCTTTATCGGCGTCGAGGCAAGCGGTGAAAATCAGATTATTGTCGCCAGTGGTGTCAATACGCGTGTTTCGGCAGACTGGTTGCAGTCGGGGCTGGCATCCGAAGACATCGTGTTGATGCAAGGAGAGCTGCCTGAAGCTGAACTCATGTCAGCGGTTGAGTTGGTACATGCAGCCGATGCAACGCTTATCTGGAACCCGGCGCCCGTTCCAAGTTTCAAGTGTGCAGCTTTGGTCGGTGATGTAGACATTCTTGTCGTCAATCAGGGCGAGGCGGAAGAATTGGCGGCATTGCTGGGACTGCCGTCCGAACCGGAGTCATTCGTCAGTGCATTCCCAAAAGACGATCTGCTTGTCGTTGTGACAATGGGCGCGGACGGGATCTGCGCGGGCAAAGGGGCACAGCGCTTTCGGATCAAGGCTCCGTCGATTGACGTTCACGATACGACGGGTGCGGGTGATGCCTTCTGTGGCGCACTGGCCGCTGCCATCGATCGCGGAGATCAAGCAGAAGCTGCATTGAAGCAGGCAGTAGCTGCGGGCAGCTTGGCGTGTACGGTGACCGGCGCCCAATCGAGCGCACCCAGCCAAGGCGATATTCAGAAACTTGCCGCACAACTCTAAAACTGATGCACCTTCACATCGTGCTAAGGGGTCTTTGTTAGGCTCGCTGTTCGATTGGAAAATCCGGTTCACAAAGAAGCTTACCGACCAATGTGGCCTGTCTCGCTTATAATTTTGGTTGTTGCTGCAACTGCTTTGATCGTTCCGCGTTTAGTGGATGGTGATGACGTCGTGGGCTTTCTCGACATGGTCAGGGGTGGGCAGGTAGTCTCTTCGGAAGGCGATGCGGATGAGGCAAATGCAGGAAGGACACATAAAATCCGAGCGGCCGACAATGGACAATACATGACCGAAGCGCGGCTAAATGGGCGTTTTCTGGATATGCTTGTCGATACTGGTGCTTCCGCGGTTGCTTTGCCCGAAAGTCAGGCCAGGAAGATTGGCATATTTCTGCAACCTTCAGACTATAACCTCCCTGTCCAGACTGCGAATGGTGCGACCCATGGTGCGCGCTCTGTCATCCGTGAACTGAAGTTGGGTTCAATCCGCTTGAAAAACATCGACGTGATTGTTCTGAAAGATGAGGCCCTGTCTGTTCCGCTTTTGGGAATGTCCGCCCTTGGTCGCCTCAGGGGTTTCGACATTTCGAATGACACCATGATCCTTGTTCAGTAAGGTCGCGTCATTCCTCAAACATGCACTTTTCCAGCAATGGATCTGACCCGTTTTACCCTTAAGAGGTGAGTAATGTTTCCCAAGCCGCAGCCCGCTCTTGAACCGAACACCTATGCCTACGAATCCTTGCCGATGGTCAAGCCAACCGGCTTTCGTGAGTACGATGCGCGTTGGTTGTTTGAAAAAGAGATCAATCTCATGGGCATGCAGGCCCTTGGCATGGGCATCGGTACCCTGATGCACGAGCGCGGCGTGCAGCCCGATATCGTCGTTGGGCATGACTTTCGCAGCTATTCCTCGGCGATCAAGATGGCAGTGATCAACGGATTGTTGGCGGCTGGAATCAATGTTCATGACATCGGTCTCGCGATGTCGCCGATGGCGTATTTCGCACAGTTCGCATTGGATGTGCCTGCCGTTGCAATGATCACCGCATCCCATAATGACAACGGCTGGACGGGTGTCAAAATGGGCATCAACCGTCCGCTGACGTTCGGTCCGGATGAAATGGGGCGTTTGAAGGACATCGTGCTTGAGGCGGAATTCGATGCAAGGGGCGGCGGCAGCTATCGTTATGTCGAGAACTTCGCCGAGACCTACATCAAGGACCTGACTGACCGGCCGAAGCTGAAGCGCCCGATCAAGATCGTCGCAGCTTGTGGCAACGGCACGGCTGGGGCCTTTGCACCGCGCATTCTGGAGGCTATTGGTGCGGAAGTGATCCCGCTCGACACAGAACTCGATCATAGCTTCCCGCGCTACAATCCAAACCCGGAAGATATGAAAATGCTTCATGCCATCCGCGACAAGGTGCTTGAGACAGGTGCCGAAGTAGGGCTTGGCTTTGACGGCGATGGCGACCGGTGCGGTGTTGTCGACAATGAAGGCGAAGAAATCTTCGCGGACAAGGTCGGTGTGATGCTGGCGCGCGACATTTCCGCTTTGCACCCCAATTCCCAGTTTGTTGTCGATGTGAAATCGACCGGTCTCTTCAATACCGACCCGGTCTTGCAAGCCAATGGCGCCAAGACCGACTACCACAAGACCGGCCATTCCTACATCAAGCGCCGGGTGACGGAGTTGGGCGCAATCGTCGGATTCGAAAAATCGGGGCATTACTTCTTCAACGCTCCCATTGGCCGTGGTTATGACGACGGTCTGGTATCCGCGATTGCGATCCTCGATATGCTCGACCGGAATCCGGACAAGACAATGGCGGATCTCCGCCGTGACTTGCCCAAGACCTGGGGCTCACCGACGATGGCTCCGCATTGTGAAGATGAAATCAAATATGACGTCGTCGACCGCGTCGTTGCACGGTTCAAGGACATGCAGATGAAGGGCGAGAAGGTCGCCGGAAGCCCGATCACTGACCTGATTACCGTGAACGGCGTCCGTGTTGTGACCGATGACGGCACCTGGGGCCTGGTTCGGGCATCTTCCAACAAGCCGGAACTGGTTGTTGTTGTTGAAAGCCCGACTTCCGAAGAGCGACTTCATGCGATGTTCAAGGCGGTGGATACGGTTCTGCGCGAGAACCCGGAAGTCGGCGAATACAATCAGACGCTTTAAAGCCGTGTGAATTGAGCGGGGTAGAGTATCAGTCCTCTACTCCTTTCGCGTCGATCTGCGTACAGACGCTATACGAAGAAACAGGAATGCAATGTCGACGATCCGGGACTTCGGGAGACTTCCAGACGGAACTGTGGTTCAGGAAATCAGCCTGAAAAAAGGGCCGCTTGAAGCCAAAGTCTTGACCTACGGTGCTATTGTCCGGGACCTGGCCTTTAACGGAAAGACCGTTGTCCTTGGATTTGAGGATCTTGAAAGCTACCTGCAGAACAATGCATTCTTCGGCGCAGTACCGGGTCGGTGCGCAAACCGGATCTCGAATGGCCGGTTCGAGATTGACGGCCATGCCTATCAAGTGGCGCAGAACATTGAGGGCAAGCATCACCTTCATGGCGGCAATGTTGGCTTTGCCGATCGTGTCTGGTCGTTGGAGCAGCATGACAAGGCAGGCGTTCTTCTGAAGCTCGTCTCGGAAGACGGAGATGAGGGCTACCCCGGGCGTGTTGAAGTCTTGTGCCGCTACACCCTCACAGGCGCAGGCGCGTTGCGTGTCAAGTTCACCGCAACCACCGATGCGACGACCATCGTCAATGTGACCCAGCACAGCTATTTCAATCTTGCCGGTACGCCGGACATCCTGGGCCATGTGCTTGAGATTGCTGCCGATCGGTACTTGCCCGTGACTGATGAGTTCGTTCCGTCAGGCGAGATTCGCAAGGTTGAGTGGACGCCCTATGATTTTCGCGAAGGCCGGAAGCTGAGAAGGAAGGCCTCAGAAAAAGGCGTGATCTTTGATCACAATTTCTGCCTGGGCGATGAGCCTCTTGATCAGGTTGCTTTTGCTGCCGCCCTCGAGGATCCGCAAGGGGATTGCCGTATGGAGGTCTGGACCACCGAGCCCGGAATTCAACTTTACGACGGCTACAAGATTGAGACCAACTCGCCCGGTTTGGGTGGCGCAGACTACGGTGCCTGCGCCGGACTTTGCCTGGAGACTCAACGTTGGCCGGATAGCGTCAATCATGACAATTTCACTGAAGTGCTTTTGCGTCCGGATGAGACTTACAACCACATCACCGAATTCCGTTTTTCCTGAGCGGTTTTGATTGGAGGGGCGTCTCGTTGAAAACAATTTTTTCTCAGAACCAGCTCAAGCATGCTCCAAAGCATGAAATTTCTGACGGTCAGCTGAAACCGGCCGTTGAAATTCCGGAACGCGCCGAAATTGTCTTGAGCACGGTTCAGAGTCGTGAACTTGGGGCAGTGATCGAGCCAAAGGATTTTGGCGAAAAGCCGCTGGCCCGCGTTCATTCGCGAGACTACCTCGCATTCATGGAGAGCTTCTGGGGGCGGTGGACTGCGGTCGGCCGGAGCTCTGAAGCATTTCCTTTTGTGTGGCCGATACGGTCATTGCGTGAAGACCCGGCACCCGATCACATTGATGGCCTTTTGGGTCGATATTCCATGGATGCAGGCACGCCGATTGGCCCTCACACTTTTGAAGCTGCAAAAGCGGCGGCCAACACTGCGCTGACAGCAGTAGAATTGGTTAAGCAAGGTGAAAAAGCCGCGTTTGGCCTTTGCCGCCCGCCTGGACACCATGCAGGGCGTGATTTCTTCGGTGGCTATTGTTTTTTGAACAATGCGGCCATTTCAGCACAATGGCTCAGGGATCATGGCGCTGACCGGGTTGCCATCCTTGATGTTGACTACCATCACGGCAACGGCACCCAGTCGATTTTTTACGATCGCTCAGATGTGCTTTTTCTTTCTTTGCATGCCGACCCGAAGGTGGAATATCCGTATTTCCTGGGCCATGAAGATGAAACAGGAGAGAATGCCGGTAAGGGCTATACGCGGAACTGGCCGATGCCGCTTGGCACCACCTGGCAAGCTTATGAAAAGGCGCTTGATGATGCGTGTCGTTGGCTTCTAATCTACAAGCCTGACTACTTGATCGTCTCGCTTGGCCTCGACTGCTTCGAAGAGGATCCGATTTCAGGTTTCAAGTTCGCAAGCAACGATTTTACGAAGCTTGGGAAACGGCTTGCACTCCTTGGTCTGCCGACGGTCTTCCTCATGGAAGGTGGCTATGCCGTCGAAGCTCTCGGCACCAATTGCGTGAATGTTCTGGAAGGTTTCGAGCGCGGTTGAACCGCGCGCTCAAACCGGCAATCCCATCTCTCGCAGATCCTGCCGGAGTTTGTCGGCACCCGTGAAATGCAGAGCCGCCATACCGGCGTCTCGGGCACCTGCGACGTTTTTCTCTGAATCGTCGATGAAGACGCATTCCGATGGCGTGATGGCATTTCTCGCGAAAAGGGCTTCATAAATCCTGAGATCGGGTTTTAGAAATCTTTCCTCGGCCGAGACAATGATGTCCTTGAAAGAGGTCTTGAGAAAGGGAAATCGGTCCTGTGCTTCGGCAAACTTCTCCGAGGAAAAATTGGTGATCGCATAAAGCGGAACATCTGCCGTCTTCAAAGCTTCCAGGACCTCGACTGATCCTTGTATCTCGCCTGGAACCATATCGTGCCAACGTGACGAGTAAGCTGCGATAAGCTCGGCGTGCTCGGGGTGCTGGGAACTTAGCGATGACACTGCTTCGCTCCAGCTGCGGCCTAAATCCTGCTGAAGATTCCAATCCATTGAGCAGATTTCGGATAGAAAGAATTGCCGCTCTGCTGCGTCCGGGATCAAATCCCGATAAAGGTGTTCTGGGTCCCATTCAATCAGGACATTTCCGACATCAAAAACGACTGTTGAAATGGCGGTGGTCATGAAAACTCCTGAATTTGCTATTGAGATGGCGATTAAATCTTTAAGCATCGATGCGTGCTTCGAAGCTAGGTACCAACCGATGGCAAAATTATGAAAATCAGAGTTTCTCTCTTTCTCGCGCTGGCCGCGTTGGTTCTCCTGCCCGCGACAACAAGCTGGGCGCAGCAGGAAGGCCTGCAGAGGTTGCGATTGGGGGTTGCGGTTGGTGCGGATGAAGCGATGCGAGAACGCATCGAGCCATTTCGCCTCTATCTGGAAGACGAACTTGATGTTCCAGTTGATTTGTTTCTGATCGATACGCTCGGCGAACTCGCGGAAGCCCTTGTCAAAGGGGATATCGACTATGCTCGGCTCTCGCCGGCGTCCTATGCTGCCGCCTTTACCCAGTGTGCCTGCATCGAACCGCTGGCGACCGCGCGTCCGGATCATTTTCCAGCCCGCTTCTATTCTGTACTGATCGTCAAATCGGCGGATCAAGGCGCGACACTTTCCGATCTGAAAGGTGGGCGACTGGGTATCGGGCAGTCAAATTCCATCTCCAGCTATAGGGTGCCACTTTCCAACTTGCTTGCTGAAGGTATTGATGTGCGTCAGCATTTTCGGACCAGTGTCAGGGTAAAGGACCCGGTCGAAGGTTTGCAGGCCGTGCTTGAAGAGAGGATTGATGCGAGTTTGGGATGGTCGACGCTGTCTGGCAAGATGGAGACCGGTTACACTGCGGGAACTTTGAACGAGTTGTTCACGAGCGGGGCAGCCGGGCTGGACAAATTGCAGATTGTCTGGCGCTCGCCTGCCATTCCCTACAACGCGCACTCGGTTCGAACTGATCTTCCTGATGAGCAAAAGCGCGCGCTTCGAGGCGCGTTGCTCGAACTGCGGGATGCATCTCCCGCGGCCTATTTCTCAATCGAGCCTGATTTCCCGGGGGGGCTGGAGCCCGTTGTCCACGCTGACTACCGCGCCATGCTCAGATCGTATGCACCTGATTTTCAGGAAGTGCTCGCAGCCAATCCCTAGAGGAACCGGGCTGTGTGCCGGCGGATCATGGCTTCCTCATTTGTGGGAATGACAAGCACGCTTACGCGAGAATCTGTGCTGGAAATGTCAGTCTCTCCTGCATCATTCTTGTCCGGGTCAATTTTCAATCCCAGCCAGTCCAGTTCTTCGCAAACGCGCTCCCTGATTGTAGTCGCGTTCTCCCCAATGCCCCCGGTGAAGACCAGCGTATCGAGTCCGCTTAGGACGGCTGCCATCGCGCCAAGTTCGCGGCGTACGCGAAAAACGAAATAGTCGATCGCCTTGGCGGCTTCTGGTGATGTGCTTTCGCTGAGCGCCCGCATGTCCTGGCTGATGCCTGAAAGACCCTTCAGTCCAGATTCTCTATAAAGAAGATCGGAGACGTCCTCGGGGCTCATGCCTTTGGTTGTCAAGAGGTAGAGGACAACCCCGGGATCCAGCTGGCCGCAGCGCGTGCCCATCGGCAGTCCGTCGAGTGCGGTGAAGCCCATCGTCGAGCCGATGCTCTTTCCATTCTTGATCGCGCACATCGAGGCCCCGTTTCCCAAGTGCGCTATGACCAGTCGACCATCATGTGCGGACGGGCGCCTCTCTTTCAGGTGCTCGCAGATATACTCGTAGGAAAGGCCGTGAAATCCGTAGCGGCGGATCCCTTCGTCATAGTAAGAATCCGGCAGCGCAAACGTATCGTTGACCCACGGATGATGCCGGTGGAACGCGGTGTCGAAGCACGCAACCTGTATGGCCTGCGGGAACGCCGACTTGGCAGCGGTGACGCCGGCTAGATTATGCGGCTGGTGCAATGGCGCCAGCGGGATCAGGGTTTCGAGTTCTGCGAGTAATGCGTTATCAATGACGCGCGGCCGGGAATGAAGGTGGCCACCATGAACGACCCTGTGGCCAACAGCGTCTATCCGGGTAACGCTGGTGAGATCCTTGAGATAGGACAGGAGTGCACCGAGCGCTGTCTTGTGCGATTGGCCTGCGTCTGAAGATAGCGCCTCGTCCTTGCATGTCCCATCAACACAGTTCTCGATGAAGATCCAGGGCTTGGCCCCGAGCCCCGTGACCTGGCCCTTCACCGTCTCTGCATCTCCATCGTACAGGTCGAACTTGATCGACGAAGAGCCGGAGTTCAGCACGAGGATGGTCGGATCACTCATCTGCTCATCCCTCGATCGGCTCAAGAGTTTCGACGGGATTACCCGTCGCTTTCCAATGGTTGAACAACAGGGCCAGCGCGCAGGATGCGAGTCGTGCCCTGCTGTCGTCCGCCCGACTGGTGAGCATGATCGGCACCTTCGCGCCAATAACAAGGCCGGCTGCCTCCGCATGGGCGATGAAGGTCAGCTCCTTCGCAAGCATGTTGCCCGATTCCAGATTTGGCACGATGAGCACTTCCGCACGCCCGGCAACGAGAGAAGTGATACCTTTTGTGCGGGCTGCCTGGACGTCGATCGCGTTGTCCATCGCAAGCGGCCCATCGACGATGCCACCCCTGATCTGATTTCGTTCTGCCATTTTTGAGAGGATCGCTGCGTCAAGACTGGACGGAATAGCAGGGTTGACGGTTTCGATCGCAGAAAGAACACCGACCTTCGGCAAGGGCAAGCCAAGCGATAGAGCCGCGTCGATCGCATTTTGTGTGATGTCGACTTTGGTGTTGAGATCAGGCGCAATGTTGATGGCTGCATCCGAGATCAGTACGGGTGTCGCACGGCCTGGAATGTCCATCACAAAAACATGGCTGATCCGCCGCTTTGTGCGAAGGCCGCCGTCACGTTTAACGATATGCCTCAGAAGGTCATCTGTGTGCAGATGCCCTTTCATGATGGCTTTGACTTTGCCCTCATGAACCATTGCGACGGCTTTTGCCGCAGCCGCTGCCTCATCTTCTATATCGATGAGGGAAAACGGAGAAAGGTCCTCGTCGATAGCCTTGGCTGCCGCCTCGATACGATCGCGTGCTCCGATCAAAATGGGCTCGATCAGGCCCTCTCTCGCCGCGAGAATTGCCCCTTCCAGTGAGCTTTCGTCATCGGGAGCAACGACTGCCGTTGGGAGTGCCGACAGTGTTTTCGCGAGCGTGATCAGGCGGTTAAAATGCCGGTGGCGCTCGATCAGGAGTGCAGGTAGCTCCGAGGCGTCAAACTCGATCTGTTGTTTTGGTGCGACAACTTCGGCCATGCCCGACGCGACAAGGTCACCGGATTCCGTGCTGACCGTGGTTTCGAGATCGAGCATTTCGTTCGGTCTTTTGGCGGTCACCTCGACCCGAACCGTCAGACTGTCACCCACCGCTACGCGGCGGTCAAACGCCAGAGTTTGCTTTTTGTAGACGGTTCCGGGCCCAGGTAGAATGTTACCCAGAACTGCCGATATCAAAGCGCCTACCCACATGGATGGGGCCAGCGGCGTGTCGACCACGCCGTCACCTGTCCAATCGGTGTCGGGTAGATTGAGTGGGTTCCTGTTCCCGGAGGCATGCGCGAAGATGAGCAGGTCGTTGGTTGAACATACACGAGTGATTTCCGCGCAATCACCGACCTCAATCTGATCAAATGTCTTGTTCGTAGCCATTCTTGCCTTCATCCATTTGCCCGGTGTCGCGCTTCAATTTGCTGCAATGCAGCGTAGACACGAACAGACTAGCCGTCTTGTGCGACGGATCAAATACGGGCAAATGGCTACGTCAGGGCTCAGTTAAAGGTCACAGAGGTCGATAGTCGGGGTCTTAAAAAATAAACGTCGCCCATAGGAATGGTTGATGCACTGGGGAACAGGTTCTGAGCCAGGCTCGCAAACATTGGAATATAAGTGTAGCTTGATTGTCCGACGACGATTGATGTTCCGGCTTTTGCGATTGTTTCAGGGATATCGATCGGAGGTTCTGATCCGGCAGCCCAAGGGGTGCCGCCATCTTGATCGACGCTCCAGTCGACTTCGCCGTTGCCTTCATCATCGAAGGTGACACTTGCGATCGTGACCGACAACCTTGAGCTCTCGTAAGGGCTCATGATTGCAGACGCCGCAAGCATGATATCAGCCGCTTCTGAGGTCGAAATGGACTCGCTTTGGGCGACGAGATCGGCGACAGAGCTCGCAATCTGGCTGACTTTCCTATCCTGATTCAAGGCACTGGTCGTCTCGGCCATCCCAATGAGCAACAAAAGAAGGAATGGGAGGATGAGGGCGAACTCAACCGCAGCCACAGCGGATCGATCCGAGATAAGCTGAGAGGCTGTCTCTCTTCGTCGATTTTGTTCGCGCGGAGCTACCATGGGAAAGGCTCATTCCTGAAGATCACAGTCGAAAACAGAAGTCGTTCCATATCTCCCGTGTCACCGGCATCAGTGCGTAGCATCGAAGTGAACATTGGCCAGCGATAGACTGCACGGGCCACGATAATGTCATTCGCCGCCCCAATATTGAAATCCGTGTCTTCTTTTAGCTCGCCGTCTTCATCTATGAGGTCGGGGATATCGTCAAGAGAAGCGAAGTCGCTATAGGTTTGAACGTCGATAGTCAGCCTGGACATCTGGCAAAGTATACCTGTCATGTTTGTGCAGACGTCAGTCTTAAAGGCAGCTGCGTCAAAGCTGCTTTGATGTGCCTGGCCGGTTCTAATTAGTCGCGCGGATTCAAGTGTTGCGTTGTCGAGAACGCGATTCACGAGGAATGCCAAGCCGAATTCAAAAAGTCCAAAGACCAGCATGAGAAACGGAAGTCCAACAGCCGCAAACTCAATGGCTGTCACTCCATTCCGGTCCTTCGTGTATCGCCGCAACATATGCCCGAGGAGACGTGACACAGAGGAAAAGCGACGATTGGAACGGATCTGCCCGCAATTCTTGTTTGCCGACTTCATCATGGAGTGCTCTAGTTTGAACCGCCAGCGGCCTGGACTGCAAGGTCATTGCGCGTTGTTGATTGTTGTGCAGCAGATGCAAAAGCTTCTTCGCTATCGCCCATGCGCAGGGTTGGCTCGCAAACAGGTGCGCATGAATAGGTTGTCCGGGCCGAGTTTCTTGTAACCGATACGGTATTCTCGCCAGACGCCTTTACAATGATGACTTCATCTATAATCGGCTTGTTGGCGTCATCCAGAATAACCAGATTTGTACTGCCGTAGGCCTTTCCAGTGACAACGACCGTGTAGCGGTCATGCATGGAGACGTCTGCGATAAATGGATTTCCAACGATAACTGTGCTCGCGGGCTCGTCGATCCGGAATACCTTCGCGCGGTCTACTGTCACCGAAACAACAGCCTCTTCCGAGGATGCTGCCTGTCCGGAAAACGTAAGGAAGGCGCAGATGCACATTCTTTTGAGCATAGAAAAATCCATCGTCATGACCTACCTCAGATCTGATGAGGTTTACGAATGTTTACCAAGAACAAGGTGAAGGAAGCCCTAACGCGCGGTGTATTTTGTGGCACCACGCTGGATGGCAAATAGAGCGTTTAAATAGGAAATAGGAAGATGCTCGATGACAGAATTCGGCAATGTTCATCTCGTCGGCGTATCAAGTAAAAATGCCAAAATTATAAAAAAATTAACTGACATAAATTCGAACTTTAAAATAATTTGAATGAAATAAGAGTTATGATGATGACTAAGTGGAGAAATTTGATAATTATACGGGAGGTGGAATTGAAGAAAAATTTAGAAAAATAAGAAATATACTATTAACTATAAAGAGGGAGCTGCGTAAAAAACATCACTTACTTGGTAATTTTAACTCCTTGGAAACGGGCGGCGGCTACATTGACCTCATGTTCGAACGGCCGACCAACAGGCACGACGAACGCAGAAGCTGTCAAAACAAGTGGTACATTGGAGTAAACTCATGAAAAATCTTTTCGCACGTTTTGCTAAGGACGAATCTGGCGCAACCGCAATCGAATACGGCCTCATTGCTGGTCTTATCGCCGTTGCTTTGATCACGGTCCTTGGCACGATGTCGACGAATCTGAACAGCCTTTTCACAAGCATCTCTAACGCGCTTTCTTCTGCCTCCTAAGAGTTGGCTTGAGAATATATACGTTTGGAGCGGTCGGGCGATTAGCGAGCCGGCCGCTCTGAAAAACAAACGGGCGACTTTCGCCCGTTTTTGCGTTGGTTAACCGTTTGGCCAGCAGCAAAAGATAGTTTGCATCTAGGTCAAAACGAACAACGGCAACCGATATGGAAAATGCAGCGATATTTTCAGTCTTTCCAGTGCTCGTCGTTTTTGCGGGAGCATCCGACCTCCTCACTATGACCATTCCCAATCGGGTCTCAATTCTGCTGATCCTGGCATTGGGATTGATGGGTGTCCTGGCCGGATTTTCCGTTCAGGAGTGGGGTATTCACTTGCTCGGTGGCGCGGCCGTCTTTTTGCCCTGCTTTATTATGTTCTTTTTGGGCTGGATGGGTGGCGGTGACGCGAAGGTCGCGAGTGCAATTGCCCTCTGGTTCGGCTTCGGTGCCAGCTTGACGCAATTTCTGCTGCTAACCGCAGTTTACGGCATGGCATTAACCTTGGGCATTTTGGCATTTAGGCTCATTCCCGTGCTGCCGGGCTTTTGCTTGGGGCAGGGATGGCTGTTGAAGCTTCACGACAAGCAAACGGGTATCCCCTACGGCATCGCGATATCGGCCGCCGCTTTGCACACATACTCTTCTTCTGCGTGGTTCGATCTTCTCAGCTAAGCGCCCTGAAGCTTCGGCTCGAGCACCTGCAGAGCTTTTTCAAAGTAAAAAAATAGTAAACGTCAGCAAAGAAATCACTAATCGAATTTAACCAAGTTTCGTCACTATGGGTTAACCATGTTTTGACGAATTGCGAGCGATATTGAAAGCCGACGGCGCTTCCTCTGCCGTCCAGGCCGGTGGATTTTCTATGAAGTACGCACGATTGGTGGTTCTTGGGGTGGCGTTGGGGGCAGGTCTTCTGGCCGCTCGCATGGTGATGAATAGCAAATCTCCCGAACCCCAGGTTGTTGTTACCCAGGCGGAAACTGGCCAGAGCGAAGAAGTGTTGGTTGCAGCGCGGGATATCGTTCTGGGAGCTAAATTGTCTCCCAAAGATCTGCAATGGACGGAATGGCCGCAAGATGCGGTACCCAAGGGCGCAATCGTGAAGTCGTCTGACCCAGAGGCACGCTCAATTTATACAGGGCAGATTGCGAAAGCCCCTATCTACGACGGTGAACCAATTCGAGCTCAGCGCCTCATTGATACGGAAAAGGGCTTTATGGCGGCGATGCTTCCCAAGGGTATGCGGGCGATTGCCGTGAGTGTCGAGGCAGAAACAACCGCCGGAGGCTTCATACTTCCCGGCGACAAAATCGATCTCATCTTGACGCGCACCGGGAATGGAAACTCGGCTGTCAGCGAAACCATACTCGAAAATGTACGAGTGCTGGCAATTGATGAGACGACGGCGGGAGAACAGGACAAGAAAAGTCTCTCTCCAAAACGTACCGCGACGTTGGAACTCACGCTCGATCAAGCCGAGATCGTTGCGCAGTCCCAACAAGTTGGAACGATATCTCTTGCTTTGCGCAGTGCCCAGGACTCGTCTGATGACGAAGTTGATGTGGTGCGCAAACGCGGTGGGGTGAGTTTTGTGAAATATGGCGTTTCAAGTCAGGCACCGACACGATGATTATTTCCTTCAGCGAGCGTATTCACGCCAGGACTTTTGAAGACCGTTTAACGAGAGGGTTCGGCCTGCCGGTTTTTCTATTCAGCCTGTTTCTCGCGATATGCGGTTATTCGACGGCGGCTTCTGCAGGGACGGATTTCCCTACCCAGGTCCATGTCGCATCGGGTGAGCGTGTGAAGTCACGAATGATCAACGTTGGGATTGGGCGCTCGCTTATTGTCAATCTTGCTGAGCCCGTCGCAGATGTTCTAGTGTCAAATCCGGAGATCGCTGACGCAGTGGTTCGCACACAGCACAGGGTTTTCGTGCTTGGAAACAAGGCGGGGCAGGCCAACCTTGTCCTCTTCAGCCGTTCAGGTCGTGAACTTGCAAGCTTCAATCTACGTGTCGAGCCTGATACGACAGACCTGACAGCGCTAATCCGCCGGGTCGTCCCGGGCTCAAGCATCAAAGCGGAAGCCCTGAACGGAAATATTCTGCTCACCGGAACGGCAAAGAGCACCGGCGACGCACAACGCGCCGGCGATTTGGCGGCCCGATTCGCGGGTGAAGGTGTCACGGCCGCTCAGGTTCTGAATATGGTCGCCGTCGACGGCAAAGATCAGGTTCACCTCAAAGTGACGGTTGCCGAAGTCGAGCGTTCCATCATCAAACAGCTTGGTGTCGAACTCGGTGGCACGATTGGTATCGGGAACTATTCGACGACGTTCAACAACCCTACGTCCTTCAATGTCAATTCGAGTGTCGTGAACCAATCCAGCGTGGGAACGACATTTCTTGCAGGTGGTTCATCGGTCAACGCGAATATTGAAGCATTGCAGAGAGATGGTGTCATCAGGACGCTCGCTGAACCTACGTTGACTGCCATTTCTGGCGAAAATGCGAGTTTTCTAGCTGGTGGCGAGTTCCCCATCCCCGTCGCTCAAGACGACAACACGGTTTCGGTCGAATTCAAGAAATTCGGTGTCGGCCTGGACTTCACGCCTGTTGTTCTGTCCGGTGGGCGCATAAGCCTTCGGGTCAAGACCGAGGTAAGCGAGCTCACGACTGACGGTGCAGTAACAGCCGGAGACATCACAATCTCCGCCCTGAAGGTACGACGCGCAGAATCGACTTTGGAACTTCCCTCAGGGGGCACTTTGGTTATGGCAGGTCTCCTGAAGGAGACCTATAGCCAGTCGATCAATGGCATTCCAGGTTTGATGCAGCTTCCGATTTTGGGCGCCCTGTTCAAGAGCCGCGATTTTCTTCGCGAACAGACCGAGCTCGTTGTCTTTGTGACACCCTACGCGGTGTCTCCTGTCGCTCGGAGCAAGATCACCCGCCCAGACAAGAACCTTCTGCCGCCGTCGGACGCAGAGACGGTCTTTTTGAACCGTCTCAACAAGATTTTCCGCAGTCCCGGGAAGGTTGCCGAGGGTACCTATCACGGCCAGGTCGGCTTTATTTACAAGTGAGGAACAGACGATGAGCTTATCTTACGTTGAAATGTTCCCGAAAGTCAGATCCTTGGCTGTTTGCCTGCTCGGAACGGGATTGCTCGCGGGGTGCCAGACACAGTCGGCGGAAAACCAGTCCGCAATGCTTGCGGCAAACGACTATCAGCTGAGACATCCGATAGTCATTACCGAGCAGCCGGAGACTCTTGATCTGCCGATTGGTTTTAACACCAGAGGCCTGAACAGGCATTTGTCGGACAGTGTTGCTGCTTTCGCGAAACAGTCGAAGGCTCATGGTGATGGCAAAGTCGAGATCCTTGTGCCTTCTGGTTCCGGGAATGAAGCTGCCGTCCATGCGGTTGTGCCGTCAATTCGCGCTGCTTTGAAACGCGGTGGAGTGTCCGGACGTCAGACGGCGACACGTAGTTATCGGGTTGAGGATGCGTCGGCTGAGGCACCTATTCGCTTGTCGTATGCCAGAGTCATGGCCACCGCCGGGCCTTGTGGCGAATGGCCCAAAGATATCGGCGGCGGCGTCAATCAGAACAACGATTACTATAATTTCGGCTGCGCACAGCAAGCGAATCTCGCAGCAATGGTCAGCAACCCGGCTGATCTGATCACGCCACGCGCAAGCACACCTCCGGACCAGATGCGCAGAGCAGTTGTCTTTGAAAAATTCAGGGCGGGTGAAGTGACGGCAAGCGAGTACAAAGAAGGCGACGGCGCGACCGTTTCGGAGTGATGATGTCAATGAGCACTGAGCTTAAATTGTCCGACACGGGCGCAGATCTGAACCCGAACACGGTTTCAGAACCGCAAGCGCCCGCGCCAAATGCAGGCATCGATATTCGCCCAATTCCAAGGATCTCGGTTCAAGGTTTTTGTCTTAGTGACAACACCAGCCGCACGATTGAGATCGCGGCCGAGGATCGACGGATGGCGAAAGCCCATGTGAAAGTTCACATGGGCGGCATTCCGGCGGCGGTTGAGTTTTATGCGCAAGCCCCGACGCCAAACCTTATCATCGTGGAGGCTGGCAACGAGCGATCAGCGCTTGTCGCAGATCTGGAGCGGCTCGCAGAGTTTTGCGACGCTGGCACGAAGGTTATTGTTATCGGTGGCATCAATGATGTTTCTCTCTATCGCGATCTCATTCATCAAGGCGTCAGCGAGTATCTGGTTGCACCAATAGACGTTTATCAGCTCATTGGTTCGATCGGTGAGCTTTACGGTGATCCTGATACAGAACCTCTAGGTCGCACAATCGCATTTTTCGGCGTAAAGGGCGGGTGCGGATCTTCAACGGTCGCACATAACAGTGCCTGGGCGCTTGCTCGCAATTTTGAAAACGAAGTTTCGGTTGCAGATTTCGACTTGCCCTTCGGAACAGCCGGACTGGATTTTAATCAGGACCCATTGCAGGGCGTTTTGGAAGCCGTGTCTTCACCAGAACGTCTCGACGAAACGTTCCTGGATCGCATCTTGTCCAAGTGCACCGAGCATCTGAGTTTGCTGGCGTCTCCGGCGTCTCTTGAGCGAACCTACGACTATGGCGAGAATGCCTTCGATGGCCTTATCGATACCATGCGCAGCTCTACGCCGACAATTGTACTGGATGTGCCGCATGTCTGGAGCGGCTGGACCAAGAATGTCCTGGTTAGTGCCGATGAGGTTGTAATCGTTGCGGAGCCGGATCTCGCCAATCTTCGCAATGCGAAGAATGTCGTCGATACATTGAAGCAACTGCGTCCGAATGACAGGTTGCCGCAACTGGTCATGAACCGGGTAAATGTGCCGAAACGGCCTGAGATCAAGCCCGATGAATTTGCGTCTGCTCTAGGTTTGCCGACGCCGCTGATCATCCCGTTTGATCCACAGCTCTTCGGAACAGCTGCCAACAACGGGCAGATGATCGCCGAGTTGGACGCAAAACATAGCGTGAGTGCCCTGTTCTCGGAGCTTGCACAACAGGTATCTGGCCGCAGCGATACCAACAAGGCAAAGCGCAACGGGTTGAATTCATTGCTTTCGAAACTGATTGGCAAGACGGCTTAGCCTCGCCAGCGTAGCGGAGAAATAGACAACGATGTTCGGTAGACGTGGTACATCGCCCTCAGGAGCGGCGTCGGGAAGGTCCTTGCGGCCAGAAGCGGCGCAAGCATCTCCTTCGGCTACGCCTATCGAAGAAGTCGCAGTCAGGAACGATGCGGCAACCCCTGAGGTGCCGCCGACAGATGCGCCTAAACCAAAAACTGAGCCGAATGATAGGAAAAGCCGGAAGTCCGGCGAGTATTATGAGACCAAGGGGCAGATCTTTAGCGCCCTCGTTGAAGCAATCGACCTTTCGCAACTGAGCCGTCTTGGTCCAGAAGACGCCCGCGATGAAATTCGGGACGTCGTCAACGATATTATTGCGCTTAAAAATGTTGTGATGTCGATTTCTGAGCAGGAAGACTTGCTCGAGGACATCTGTAACGACGTTCTTGGCTATGGTCCGCTGGAGCCGCTTCTCGCGCGTGATGATATCGCAGATATTATGGTCAATGGTGCCCATACGGTCTACATCGAGACCGAAGGCAAAATGCAGCAGACCGGCGTTCATTTCCGCGACAATGCGCAACTTATGAACATTTGCCAGCGCATCGTGAGTCAGGTCGGACGCCGCGTCGACGATTCCAGCCCGATATGTGATGCGCGCCTTCCCGATGGGTCCCGTGTAAACGTCATCGCTCCGCCGCTCGCGATCGATGGCCCCGCGCTTACAATTCGTAAGTTCAAGAGGGACAAGCTTACTCTCGATCAGCTGGTCAAATTCGGGTCGATCACCCCGGAAGGCGCAACAATCCTGCAGATCATCGGCAAATCTCGATGTAACGTGCTCATTTCTGGTGGCACGGGTTCGGGAAAGACTACGCTTCTAAACTGCCTTACGGCGTATATCGAGAGCAGCGAACGCATTATCACCTGTGAGGATTCAGCGGAGCTTCAGCTGCAACAGCCTCATGTGGTGCGCCTGGAAACGCGGCCGCCGAATCTCGAGGGTGAGGGCGAAATCACCATGCGAGACCTGGTCAAGAACTGCCTTCGCATGCGGCCTGAAAGAATTATCGTCGGTGAGGTTCGCGGGCCCGAGGCATTTGATTTGTTGCAGGCAATGAACACCGGCCACGACGGTTCCATGGGCACATTGCATGCGAACTCTCCGCGCGAGGCGCTGTCGCGCCTAGAATCTATGATCACCATGGGTGGTTTCTCTCTGCCCTCTCGGACCCTCCGGGAAATGATCGTGTCGTCGATCGATGTGGTGGTGCAAGCCACGCGGCTTCGTGACGGATCTCGTCGAATTACGCATGTGACAGAGGTCATGGGCATGGAAGGCGACGTCATCATCACCCAGGACGTCTTCCTCTATGACATGATTGGTGAGGATCCGAGCGGTCGAATTCTTGGGCGGCACCGGTCTACGGGTATTGGTCGTCCGAGGTTCTGGGAGCGTGCGCGTTACTTTGGCGAAGAGCATCGCCTCGCCGCCGCATTGGATGCTTCTGAACAACCGGAATATGTCAATGAGTGAGCGCGCCCATGCCTGACCTTCAGTCTTTGCTTGGTCCCGGCCTGACCACTCTCGGCGTTGCGATCTTGGTCGCCGTGAGCATCGGTGGCGTGATCTACGCTCTGTTTCAGCCTGCGCTGTCTGGCACCAGGCGTCGAGACGAGCGCATCAATGTGATCGCGACCCGATCCCAATCAGTTGAGGTTCGTTCGCAAACAAAAGATGGCGACAAACGGCGGAAATCTGTCCAGGATCAGCTTAAGGAATTCGAGGAACGGCAAAAAAAGAAGCTGAACAAGCAATCCAATATCCCGTTGACTGTGCGTATGGAGCAGGCGGGCTTGAACTGGGAGCGAAAGCACTTCGTTTTCTTCAGCATTGCTTGTGCCGTAGTATTTTTGTTGTTGGGTCTTGTCTTCAGCAAGAACCTTCTGGTCGCTCTGGCGCTCGGATTTGCGGGTGGGCTTGGCTTTCCCAGGTGGTTTATCAACGCCAAACGCCGCCGACGTTTTGACGCGTTTTTGAATGAATTACCGAACGCAGTCGACATCATCGTTCGTGGTGTAAAAGCAGGTTTGCCGTTGGGAGACTGCATCCGGATCGTTGCAAATGAAGCAGCTGAACCGGTCGCAAGTGAATTTCAGAAAATCGTCGAGACGCAGGTTATGGGCATTTCGCTAACGGATGCCGTTGCGAGACTTCCCGAGCGTGTTCCCGTCGCTGAGGCTAATTTCTTTGCGATCGTGGTGGCGATTCAGCAAAAGGCCGGTGGTGGGTTGTCCGAGGCGTTGGGAAATTTGTCCAAGGTGTTGCGCGGCCGAAAAACAATGAAACGTAAAATCCAGGCGCTCAGTTCCGAGGCAAAATCCTCTGCCGGTATTATTGGTGCGCTGCCATTTTTGGTTACGGGCGCCATGTACATGATCGCTCCCGATTACATCATGCTTTTGTTTACGCGAACGGCTGGTCACATCATCATTGCGTGCGGTTTGTTCTGGATGTTCTGCGGCATCATGGTGATGCGCAAGATGATAAACTTCGACTTCTAGGAAAGAGACGAAATGGACCTGGAAGCAATTGCCAACAGTCAATTCCTGATCGCTGTCTTGGCCGCCGTGGCGGTCGCTGGAACGCTCTACACACTGGTCGTGCCATTTTTTGAGCGTGACAGTCTGAAGTCACGTATGAAGTCGGTCGCGCTTGAGCGCGACAAGATGCGTGCGCGGGAACGGTCGCGTCTCGCGGCCGAGAAGAACGATCCACGCACTGCGTTACGTGCTAAACCCAAAGAGCAAGTCAAGAACATCGTGGATCGTCTGAATTTGATGGCGATGTTGTCTGATGAAGAGACCAAGAACAAGCTGAGAATGGCAGGTTATCGCGGCACCGGCCCACTGTACACTTTCCTATTTGCGCGTGTTGCGCTGCCCGGGATTCTGCTGATCGTCGCGGCATTTTATGCCTTTGTAATTCTCGTTGATGCTTTTCCGCTTGTGACACGGATTGCGGGTTGCATCTTTGTTGCGGGCTTGGGCGTGTTCATACCGAACCTGTACGTGCAAAATCGAATTACCAACCGCCAGCTTTCTATCCGCCGGGCTTGGCCCGATGCACTGGATCTGATGCTGATCTGTGTTGAGTCCGGAATGTCGATTGAAGCCGCGTTTGGACGGGTCGCAGAAGAGATCGGTGTACAATCGGTTCCGCTAGCAGAGGAATTGACGCTGACGAACGCCGAGTTGTCGTATCTCGGCGAGCGCAGGCTCGCCTACGAAAACCTTGCCACGAGAACCGGCGTGGATGGCGTGAAGAATGTCATGATGGCTCTCATTCAGGCCGAACGATACGGAACGCCTGTTGGAAATGCGATCCGGGTAATGTCGGATGATAATCGCGAGCAACGTATGCAGGAAGCCGAAAAGAAGGCAGCATCCCTGCCGCCCAAACTGACAGTTCCGATGATTGTCTTTTTCCTGCCAGTATTGTTCTTTGTTATTTTGGGTCCGGCAGTTATGCAGGTGCTGGATACATTTGGTTCACCCAAGTGAAGCTGAGCTTCACCCGTAAAA
Organism: Roseibium sp.; assembly: GCF_039982295.1. Lineage (GTDB taxonomy): Bacteria > Pseudomonadota > Alphaproteobacteria > Rhizobiales > Stappiaceae > Roseibium. The sequence goes on along the minus strand of NZ_JBDWYP010000058.1, from coordinate 37,571 downwards.
ATAAGCTCAAGGCCAATTGGGTCTTATCATATAAATCAGCCGTTGCTTGAGAGCATCTGCCTGAGGTAGGCGATGTTTGCCTCTGCCTGTCGCGGATCCAACTCGGCGCGAGCAACTTGTTCAGCTTCGGAAAATTTGCCTTGAACGCCAAGGACGAGGGCCAGGTTCTGCCTCACCCTGCTGTCGGCGCCGGGAAGAGCTGAGGCCTTGCGCAGCGTGTACTCGGCTTCCGGCAGCTGGTTGGACAAGAGGTGTGACAGGCCGAGGTTGTTCAGAAGGCTCGGGTCGTTTGGCTGGATCTTGAGTGCCTGATTGTAGAGAGCTCGTGCACGCTCATGATTTCCCATCTGGTCATGTACAGCCGCTTCTGCTGACATGAGCTTCCAGTCAGGCATTTGCGGGGATTGAGCACGCTGCAGAACGTTAAGGGCTTCGCTGAACTTGCCGTTCATCGCCAGGATCTTGCCGTATGCCGACGCGATCTCGCGATCCTTGGGATGGGCGATCACGGCACTGCGCAGAACGGCCATCGATTGTGTAATCTGTCCATTTTGCCGCAGTGCATCCGCATAGCCAAGAGTGGCCGTTTTGTCCTGACGATTTTTCTCATACTGCGCGCCCCAGGTTGAAACGGCTCGTCGTGCCTGAGCGGACCCCGGGGCCGCATAGGGCTGACTGGTGGCAGAGGCATGCGTTCCGATGCTGCCGCGCTTCGTCGTCGAGCACCCTGTTGCCAACATGAGTACGCTCATTGCCGCGGCAATCGGGATCAGGCGCGAACGACGGCGCTGCATATTGTTGGCTTGAGAAGGCATGGCTGACTTCCTGACAAGAGGACGCAATGTTAAGGACTACCTTTGAAATAACCTGTTAACCCTAATGCTTTGTTAAATGTCGCATTTTGCATGTGAGATCTGAGCGCATTGCCTTGGAAGGTCTGGCTCTTCAGGTTGCCAATCAGGGGAGGGGCGCGTAACAGTTTTGAGGATCAAAGCCCTTCATCCTCAAGGAGCAAGTCTTGCGCCATTCTCTTATCCGCAAAAGCGACGCGTTGAACCCTACTCCGATCTATACGGTCAACGAGGCAAGTGTTGAAGGTGTCGTTGATCAGCTCGGATCAGCCGCCGGACACTGGGTCGCTCGTCATGGATACAAGGGTGAGCCAGGACGCACATTGCTGGTTCCGGCAGCCGAAGGCACGACGCTCGCGGTTCTTTACGGCACCGATGAGGGTGGGCTTTCTTCGAGTTTTGCCTTGGGTTCGCTCGTAACTGCGCTGCCATCCGGGGACTATGTCTTCGAGACCCCATCTCCAGATATTGAACTGGGTCTCCTTGGGTTCGCCCTTTCGTCCTATCGCTTCAATCGGTACCGAAAAATGGGGGGCGACCTCCCGCGACTTGTGGTTCCGGACGACATTGACCTCGAACGCCTATACACGGTGTTGGATGGCGTAAAGCTTGCGCGCGATCTGATCAACACACCAGCCAATGATCTTGGTCCGCAGGAGCTTGCAGCTGCAATCACCAAACTCTTTGAAGAGCATGGTGGCAAAGGAGAAGTCATCGTCGGAGAAGCCTTGCTGGAGCGCGGTTTTCCAATGGTCCATGCTGTGGGCCGGGCGAGTGCGAACGCGCCGCGGCTGGCCGATTTCACATGGGGGAATGAAAAGGCGCCCAAGGTTACCCTGGTCGGCAAAGGGGTCATCTTTGACACGGGGGGGCTCGATATCAAACCTGCCAATGCAATGACATTGATGAAGAAAGACATGGGGGGCGCGGCTAACGTCCTCGGCCTGGCATCCATGATCATGGCCGCGAAACTGCCTATCCGCCTTCGGGTCATTGTGCCCTGTGTCGAGAACGCCATTTCGGGAACTGCTTTCCGGCCCGGTGACGTCTTGCCAAGTCGCAAGGGGCTTACGGTCGAAATCGGGAACACGGATGCCGAAGGCCGGCTGGTGCTTGCAGACGCGCTCGCACTTGCTGATGAGGAAACGCCGGATCTTCTGATCGATATGGCGACATTGACGGGGGCAGCGCGGGTCGCGCTTGGGCCGGATTTGCCACCTTTTTACACTGAAGATGATGAGCTGGCAGAAGAGATCGCTCTTCTATCTGAGGCGAGCGCAGATCCGCTGTGGCGTCTCCCTCTTTGGCAACCCTACATGAAGTACCTCGATAGCAAGATCGCCGATATCAACCATATCAATACATCGGGCGCGGGTTTTGCCGGTTCGATCACCGCAGCGCTGTTTTTGTCCAGGTTCGTCGAAAATTCCGCTTCCTGGGTGCATTTCGACATCTATGGCTGGACGCCGATTGACAAGCCCGGAAAACCGTCTGGAGGAGAGGCGCAGGGTATTCGCTGCCTCTTCGATCTTGTCAGCGAGAAATATTCGTCCTGAAGATAACGGCTCCGAAACGGTTATATGCTTGAATGATCGGATGTGAAATCGAAGAGGATGCACCTCCGATATGGCAGTTGAGATACGCGCCTCTCAGGCGCTGAAGCTTTTGCACGAGGTAAATCTGGCGCTTGTGAGAGATCAGGAGCAGGATCTTTCTGCGCGCCAGATCACGATCCTTATGACGGTCTATCTCGAGCCGCCGCCGCATACGGTAAGAGGACTGGCTGCCAAGCTGAATGTCACAAAGCCTGCGATTACGCGGGCGCTGGATACTCTAGGAGGTATGCGGCTTCTATCCCGGAAAAGAGATGAAGCTGATCGGCGGAACGTTATCATCACGAGAACGGTCGAGGGTGCGCTTTATCTTGAGCAACTTGGCGATCTTGTCGTTGAAAAGGCACGTGAGCTACCCCGTTAGTGACTTGTCGCGTCCAAAGTGGATTTGGAGATTATTGAATGCCTATTGACCTCGATCGTCGTCTACATCCGGTTCGTGCTGACCTTGCCACGAGTGGCTACGAGGATCGTGTGGCAGCTGAAAATTTCGTTCCGGGAGTCGCCAAGACCGTGACTGCTGACTTGTTGGACATGCGGCCGGCTCCTGATCTTGAGAAATCAATCGACAGCCAGGTACTCCATGGCGAGGTTGTGACCGTTTTCGAGGAGACGGACGATGGTTGGTCTTGGGGGCAGCTCGAGACCGATGGATATGTCGGCTGGGTCTTGTCGGAGGGGCTGGGACCACACCACTCATCGACGCATCAAGTGTCAGCTCTGCGGACCTATCGCTATCCGGTCGCCGATCTTAAATTTCCGCCCCTTGGTCTGCTCTCTATCGGAGCGCATGTTTCTGTTGTCGACCGCAAGACGACGCGCGGTCTGGACTACGCAATCCTGAGCGATGGATCGGCTGTGGTTGAGCGTCACCTCATGCCATTGGGCGAGACGCTCATAGATTGGGTTGGTGTTGCGGAACAGTTCATCGGCACGCCTTACCGATGGGGTGGCCGCACGAGCCTCGGCCTTGATTGTTCAGCGCTGGTCCAGCTGACAGCCCGCTTTGCCGGGCATAAGCTCTTACGCGACAGCGATATGCAGGAGAAGGACGCAGGTTTTCTGCTGTCTGATATCGAACTGTCCGACCTCCAACGTGGCGACTTGGTGTTCTGGAAGGGACATGTCGGGATCATTCAGGAGCAGAACTGTCTTCTGCATGCGAACGGCCACACCATGATTGTGTCCAGTGAGCCTCTTGATGAGGCCGTGGAGCGGATCTCAAAAAATGAGTGGGGAGCTGTCACAAGCCTCCGGCGCTTGTGAATGAGCTTACGCTCCGCGCTCAATGTTCCGAAGGGAGCGCCTCTGCTGCGGCGGCTTCTCCGGGAATCTCGCCAAGGTCCAGATCTTCGATCTTCTGGCTGCGCTTGGCGATCTTGTCCGTCGAAATCAGGATCTGGTCTATATCCTTGTTGGCCTGTCCGAAGTGGGACTGCAGCTTCAAAACGCGATCATTGAGGCGTCCAACATCTGCAGTGAGGTGGGCGACTTCGGCCTGAATGAGGTGTGCCTGCTCGCGCATCCTGGCATCGCGAAGAACAGCCTGTATCACCTGTATCGATAGCATCAACAAGGATGGGGAGACGATCACGACACGTGATCTGTGGGCTTTTTGGACCAGGTCTTCGAAGCCTTCATTCAGCTCGGCAAAGACGCTTTCGGATGGCACGAAGAGGAAAGCCGTGTCTTGGGTCTCGCCGGGCAGAAGGTATTTCTCCCGAATGTCCTGAATGTGCTTGGTAAAGTCCCGCCGAAACTGGGACTGCGCCTGTTTGAGCTGTTCCTCGCTCTTGGCCTGCCTGAGGAGGTTGTAGGCTTCGAGAGGGAACTTTGCGTCGATTGCGAGGGATGGCGCTCCGTTGGGCATGTGAACCAGGCAGTCCGGTCGGGATCCGGTCGAGAGCGTCGCCTGAAAATTGTACCCACTTGGCGGCAGCTGATCCTGGATAATGGCTTCCATCCGTCCTTGGCCAAAAGCGCCTCGCGTTTGCTTGTTGGAAAGGATGGTTTGCAGCTCCACGACCTGCCCTGACAAATCGGTGATGGTGCGCTGGGCGCGGTCGATCACGGCCAGGCGCTCATGCAGCTGTCTCAGTCCCTCGTGCGTCTGCTTGGTCGTGTCGGCCATCGATATGCCGAGTTTGTGGCCCATTCCGTCGAGACGGTCGTTTACCGCGCGCATCATGTCGGATTGCCGCGATCCGAACACCTCGGCCATCGTCTGCATACGGCCTGTCATTTCCCCTTGCGATTTCAAAAGTGTCGCAAGGTGGCTCTCCAGCTCGTGAATCCGCTCGGTGGCGACGGTTTCGGCTTCGGCGCGAATACGCATCTGTCGTCGCGACCCCAAAACCAGCCACGCGATAAGCAACAACAGGAAAAGACCGCCAGCGACAGAAGCCTCCAGCGCAGTTACAGGATGGCCACTCAGGACAAAAAGAACAGTTTGCATGAAACAAACATAGAACGATTCGCTCGCACGTGCAGTCCGCATGTTGACTGCCGTCCAACGACAACCATCGTTGCCGGGCGCGTGATCAAGCTTTTCCGGATCGGATCTAACGGCCAAACGGCCCGCGAAACGGGCATATTTACTTGCCTTTCACGTTGACCCTTGGCACGGCTTTGCCTATGTCAGTCCCATGACGAAACGTGACATCATAATTATTCCCGATCAGGTCCTGCGCGAAGTATGTGAGCCCATAACTTCTGTCGATGACGACGTGCGCGCTCTGGCCGACGATATGCTTGAGACGATGTATGAGGCGCCGGGAATTGGCCTTGCCGCCAGTCAGATTGGCGTCTTGAAGCGCGTATTTGTGCTGGATGTTGCCCAGGAAGATGCGCCCAAGGAGCCTATGGTCTTCATCAATCCGGAAATCGTTTGGAAAAGTGAAGAACTTTCCGTCTATCAGGAAGGCTGTCTTTCGATACCGGAATTCTACGAAGAGGTCGAACGTCCCGCGTCGGTACGGGTTCAGTTTCTCAACCGGGAAGGTGCCGAGCAGGAAATCGAGGCCGACGGCCTTTTATCAACCTGCATCCAGCATGAATTGGATCACCTCAACGGCAAACTCTTCATCGATTATCTTTCGAAATTGAAGCGCGACCGTGTGATGAAGAAATTTGCAAAACAGGCCAGACAGTTCGGCAAGGGCTGACCTTAGCCGATTTAAGTGGAAGAAAAATCAATGGATTATGCGTTCTTCCTGAAGATGTTCGCCGCATTGTTCGCGATCATGAATCCGATCGCCAATCTTCCGGTCTTCCTGTCGCTCACTGCGGACAAGACACCGGCCGGACAACGGGCGGTCGCGATCATCTTGATTGTCGCTCTTGTCGTTGGCTGCTGCATCGTCGCCCTGGCCGGAAATGAAATCCTGGCCGTATTCGGTATCTCTCTGGATGCCTTTCGTCTAGCGGGTGGTTTCCTGATCCTTTTGATCGCGCTGAATCTGATCTCGGGCGAGCAAAGCAAGGCGCACCATGGGACCGAAAAGGAACAGGAGCATCACGCTTCTCAGGACAATCCGGCAATCTATCCGTTGACTGTGCCGATCCTTTTGGGGCCTGGGACTATTTCCACACTCATTATCTTTCGTGGTCAGGCTGAAGGGCTTGCTCAGGAAGTTGCATATGGCGCTGCCGCGGCAGCTTCAGTTGCATTGTTGGGCGTCACGTTCCTTTCGGCGCCTTTCTTGGCAAAGCTGCTTGGCCAGACCGCGACAAGCGTCATGAGTCGCCTGATGGGAATGATCCTGGCGGCAATTGCGATGGAAATGATGGTGTCCAGCCTCAAAGCCCTGTTGCCGGGACTGGCCTGATCGCGCAATAAGGGCGCGATTGCTCAAACAGCCGGAAACGATATGACACTTCGCATCATTTTCATGGGTACGCCCGAATTCTCCGTCCCGACACTGATGGAAATCGTTGGCCATGGCCATGATGTTGTTGCCTGTTACTCGCAACCTCCACGACCTGCAGGCCGTGGCATGGAGCTCAAGAAGTCCCCGGTTCATGAAGCCGCGGAATCTTTCGGAATCCCGGTTTTTACGCCCGCCTCTTTGAAAGATCCTGAAGAGCAGCAAAAATTCATTGATCTCGATGCGGATGTTGCGGTCGTCGTTGCCTATGGCTTGCTTCTCCCAAAGGCTGTTCTCGAAGCGCCGCGCGAGGGATGCCTCAATCTCCACGCTTCGTTGCTGCCGCGGTGGCGCGGTGCTGCACCGATCAATCGCGCAATCATGGCAGGCGATGCGGAGACTGCAGTTCAGGTCATGCGGATGGAGGAAGGTCTCGACACTGGCCCCGTGTGTATGTCCGAGACTGTCGCGATTGGCGACAATACGACCGCTGGAGAACTGCATGACCAACTGTCTGGACTGGGCAGTGACTTGATGGTCCGTGCGCTCGCGGCATTGTCTCGCGGCGCTTTGAATCAAATGCCGCAGGCTGAGAGCGGCATCACCTATGCGCGCAAACTCTCGAAGGATGAAACCCGGATTGATTGGGCGCTCGGTGCGAAAGGCGTGCATGATCATATTCGTGGACTCTCGCCATTCCCAGGAGCCTGGTGCGAAATGATGCTCGCGGGCAAGGCTGAGCGGGTCAAAGTTCTCCGCAGTCAGCTTGCGGAAGGCGCTGGTCCGGCCGGCGAGGTCCTGGCGTTGGACGGCAATGGTCCTGTCGTGGGATGTGGTACTGGTGCTGTCAGGCTCGTTCAGGTGCAACGCGCGGGCAAGAAAGCAGTGTCTGGCGAGGACTTCCTGAGAGGCGCAACGCTATCAGTGGGCGACACGCTGCCTTGAAACCATGACAGACAGCAGCAGAGCTGACAGGAGGGGACTGTAGAATGAGCGATCAGTTCGAGCCGGAAAAATTGATCGTTCGAAAGGTCGAGCCTGCTGATGAGCTTGGTGTAAAGGAGCTTGTGACGGCTGCCTTTGATCAACCAACTGAAGCGGGCCTGGTCCATAAACTCAGACACTGCGGGGCGCTGGTTCTCGAACTTGTCGCAGTCACAGAGCGGGGAAGGCTCCTCGGTCATGTTGCGTTCAGCCGTGTGACGCCAACCAATATTGGCGCGGGCCAGGAGCTCAAAATCAGTTGTCTCGCGCCCGTCTCTGTATGGCCGGAATTTCAGCGTCAGGGAATTGGTTCCAGGGTCATTCGCGCCGGGCTGGATCAACTCAAGGATTTGGGGGAAGATCTCGTTCTGGTGCTTGGTCCTCCGACTTATTATCCACGGTTCGGCTTTGATCCGGCCCTGGCGCGAAAGATCAGCGGACCCTATGCAGGTGATGCGTTCCAGGCAAATGCTCTTTCAGAGGCGGTGGAAGCCGATCTGCCGATCGAAGTCACCTTTGCCACCCCCTTTCAGGAATTCGAGTAAGATACGCAATGCCGCGTTACAGCTTCACTGTTGAATATGATGGACGGCCCTACTGCGGATGGCAGCGCCAGGCGAATGGACCGTCTGTTCAGGCCGCTCTTGAGCGTGCAATCAAGGCATTCAGCGGCGAAGAAGTCACCATTGGTGGTGCTGGACGAACGGATGCCGGTGTCCATGCCACTGGCCAGGTGGCTCATGTGGACCTTGAGAAGGCATGGCCTGCAGCAACAGTTTTGCGTGCGGTCAATTTTCATATTCAGCCCGACCCGGTTGTGCTGCTTGATTGTGCCGAAAAGCATGAGGGGTTCGACTCCCGATTTTCAGCCATTCGCCGCTCCTACCGCTACCGGATCTTCAATCGTCCTGCGCGTCTCACATTTGAACGTGGCCTCGCCTGGCATGTGAAGGCAGAGCTGGATGCGGGGGCGATGAATGACGCTGCGCAAGAGTTTGTCGGCCATCACGACTTCACGACGTTTCGCCATTCAAAATGTCAGGCCAAAAGTCCGGAGAAAACGCTCGAGGCCTTCACGGTTAGGCGAGAGGGACAGTTTGTGATTGCTGAATGCTCCTCGCGTTCATTTCTGCACAATCAGGTGAGGTCGATGGTTGGCACGCTCAAGCTGGTTGGCGAGGGGAAGTGGACGGCGCAGGATGTCCGAGCTGCTCTGGCGGCTCGCGACAGGAAATTCTGCGGGCCTGTCGCGCCTGCTGATGGTCTGTATCTGACCGGCGTCGACTACCGACCCAAGGACGAGGACCTTGCCAAGGCGAAGGCCAAGAAATTGGAAGAAAGCCAGCGCTAGCACTGGACCTCCGGTTCAACGCACTTCTTGTAGAGGTGCCAGGTTGTGTGGCCGAGTATAGGCAGCGTGATGACCAGCCCGACGAAAGCCGGTGCGATCGAAACTATCAGACTGATCGTGACCACGATAGCCCAGCCGATCATCGGAACGGGAGACATCGCAACAGCCTTCACGCTCGTGATCATTGCGGTGATGAAGTCCCGGTCTTCCTCCATAAGGAGAGGAAAGGAGACGACCGTCAACGAGAACAGGATGAGGGACAGGATTGCGCCGACGACATGTCCTACGGCCAGAAACATGAGGCCTTCAGGTGTGTTGACGATCTCCGACAGGAATTCGCCAAAGGAAGCGAAGGACCTGAAGCCGAGGAAAAGTGCAAGCAGAAGGCGCACCTGGTACATCCACATGATCTGGACGAACAGGACAACAAACGCCATCCAGGAAAGTTCGCGGCTTTTCTGTGCCCACATGGTGCCAAGGATCGCAGACCAGCTCAGCGGTTCGTTTCGGCTCAGTCTGCGACTGACTTCATAGAGCCCGACTGCTGCGAATGGGCCAAACAGTGCGAAACCTGCGGCAAGAGGGTAGCTCAGGTAGCTCATGTCGAATGCAGCTGCAGTCAGCACGATAAGCAGGCCGCCAAAGGTGAAGAATGCGCCCACAGCGAGGCCAAAGATCGGCGCTTTGCGGAAGTCCCGCATGCCATCGCCGAGAGCATCGATCACGTCAGATATCGAGATTTGGCGAACGACTGGTGCCTTTCGAAAAGGTGATGCTGTATCCGTATCGATCTTGTCCGTGCTGTCTGTCATTTTTCCTCCCGCGTTTCTCCCAAAACGACCTCGCCATCATGACCAGCGGAAAGTCGGACGCCAACCGTACTTTTCGGTATGCTCATTGAAAATTCGCACGGAAACCAGCGGAAGATTGCTTTTGGAGCAGCTCGCTGGCCGCAAAACCGGATCTGTGCTTGATCAAGCGGCAGCTTGCGACTAACTGCTGGTCTGTATTTGCAATTCTGAGCCGCGAGCGAATTTTGAATGTCTTCGAACGAAAGCCAGGTAAACGCGACACCCGGATTGGCTTGGCTTTTTGCAAGCCCTATTGGGCGGCTGGGCCGTGAGCCCTATTGGCTGGTTCTGTTCCTGGTCTGGATTGTTATCGGCATCGCAATCAACATGTGGTTCGGTTCGATCGACCCGGATGTCACGATCGAAGACCTGACCCTTCAGGGTTTCGTTGAATCGAATCCGTTGTTTCCGGTCCTGTTCTTTGTCCTTCAATGGGTTGAATTGGCACTGGTCATCAAGCGGTGCCAGGACATTGGCGTCACCGGTTTTCTCGCGCTTTTGATTTTTGTTCCCGGCGTCAATATTCTTGTAGTGCTCGTGCTTGGCTTTATTCCGAGCCAGCAGATGCCCAACCGTTTTGGTCCGTTTCCGAACAGCTATTATCGTCGCAAGCCCTGATCGCTTCAGGCTATGCTAATTCAGACCGTGACCGCGCAAATCCAGAGGTTCCATGTCCGCCCAGCGTTCTCCCGCAATTCAATACGCCCGTGATCTGATCCGTTGCCCGTCTGTGACGCCGGTAGAGGGCGGGGCGCTGGATTACCTGGAGAAACTTCTGGGTGGCGCAGGTTTCAACTTAGATCGCGTTACATTCACCGACAGCGACACCCCGAGTGTCGAGAACCTCTTCGCAACGATTGGGTCAGGAAGCCCTCATTTCGTCTTCGCCGGGCACACGGATGTGGTTCCGCCAGGTGACGAGGCTGATTGGAGCCACGCTCCCTTCGGCGGAGAGATCGTCGGCGACACGCTTTTTGGTCGGGGCGCCGTCGACATGAAAGGTGGTGTCGCCTGCTTTGCTGCTGCGGCATTGGATTTCCTAAAGGCCAATGGCACCGAGTTTGGCGGGAAAATATCCTTCCTGATTACTGGTGATGAAGAAGGGCCGGCGGTGAATGGTACGGTAAAGCTCCTCCAATGGGCGGAAGAGCAGGGGCATCGCTTTGATGCCTGTATCGTTGGAGAGCCGACCAATCCGACGCAGCTCGGTGATGCCATAAAGGTTGGTCGTCGTGGGTCCTTGTCGGGGACTGTTGTCGTGACCGGCACGCAGGGCCATGCCGCCTATCCGGAAAATGCAAATAACCCGATCCCGGGCCTCATGCGTCTGATGACTGCATTGGATGATGTTGTCTTCGACGGTGGTAACGATCGCTTTCAGCCGAGCAATCTGGAAATCGTAACGTTTGATGTGGGCAATCCAGCATTTAATGTCATCCCGGCGAAGGCCGAAGCGCGTTTCAACATCCGTTTCAATGACACTTGGTCCCTGGATACTCTGAAGGCTAAAATCGAGAGTATCCTGTCAGACGCAGCGAGCGATGATCTTGAATGGTCGGTCACGTTCCGGCGTGACGCGAGCGAGTCCTTCCTGACCCGTGATGAAACACTCATCAAGGCGTTGAGCAGTGCCGTCGAAGCGACAACGGGCAGAGTTCCCGCGCTGACGACGGGCGGCGGTACCTCCGACGCCCGGTTCGTGAAGAACTATTGTCCTGTCGTTGAATTCGGTCTCGTCGGCCAAACCATGCACAAGGTCGACGAATGTGTTGCGTTGGCTGACGTCGATGGTCTCACAGCCATCTATCGGCAATTCCTCAATGATTATTTCAAGGCAACCAAAGGTGGTTGATCCATGCTGAGCGGACAAGAAATTGCGCGCGCTCTTCAGGGAAGCTGGATGCTTTTGCGCAATCGTCCCGAAGGCATGCGTGGCTTCGATCTGTCGATTGAGGGGTTCTGGCGCTCGTTCGCGGTTGTCTTCCTGCTTGTGCCACTTTTTGTTGTCAGTTCACTGGCTGAGCGAAAGCTCTTGCTGGACGAGACAGATTTTCTTCCCGCGGGGTCTTTCTGGCTGGCCCAATTTACCAGTCTCGGATTGGACTGGGTGGTCTTGCCTCTATTGCTCGCCGGACTCGCAAAGCCTCTCGGCATTTCTGCAGGCTATGTACCTTTCATCGTTGCGCGCAACTGGACGAGCCTCCTCGCAGCTCTGCCGTATGTCTTTGTCGGTCTTCTCTATCTGGCAGGACTGATCGCGCCTGGCATCATGGTTTTGCTGTCCCTCGTGACCTTGATTGTCGTTATCTGGTACCGCTTCATCATCACGCGTGTGGCCCTGCAAGCAAGCATGAGCATGACGATCGGCGTCGTCATGCTGGACATCATTCTGTCGTTGTTGATTGGCGAGATTGCGGGCCGGATTTGGGGGTTGTGACCTCCACGGTCCTATCGATTTGGCCGTTTTGAGGTTCCGCAAGCGCCTCTGCGGGCCAGTCGGTAAGCAACTGTTGTTTCGTTGACATCGGGGACCTCGGCGGACACTGTGCGTCTACGGGAGGTCAGAAGCCGTAGAGGCTCAGAAAATTCGGTCGATCACTCCTGCATTTTGTAAGTGCTTCCTGCAGTATCGAGTGTTTAATTCCCTCATGTGAAAGTATAGTTTCCTTCATGGAAGGTCTGGAGAAACTGCATGATGCGAGCTGGGGCGAGGCGCCCTCAAACTCTTTTGGAGCTTACGGGTGGAGCGTCTGAGTGGCGGCGGCCTACCTCTGCTGAAACGGTCGTAATCCTTGTTGCCGTTCAGGAAGAATATAGATCGGGACGCCTGCGGCTAAGCGGCGTCGATGAAGCTCTGAGCGAAATTGTACAACTTCGCGCCCGTGCCTCGGAACTGGGAATACCTGTTGTGCATGCGTGCAATGAAGGTGGGCTTGGTGATCTTTTCGAGCCGGCGGCCAGCGGCATATTTTGTTCTGAGGGCACTCCCAGGCCAGGTGAGCTGGTCATTTCCAAAACCACGCCGAATGCTTTTGCAGACACAGGTCTTGCCGAACAGCTTCAAAGGGATGGCGTCAAGAACATTATCGTTGGCGGTTTTATGTCCCACCTGTGCGTATCAAATACGATCCGTGGCGGTTTTGAACATGGATTTCGCAGCGCAGTGGTGGCAAGTGCCTGCGCGAGTCGGCCTCTGCCGTTGCCCGCAGGAGGTAGTTTACCGGGATATACGGTACATGACGCTGCGATGGCCTCGATGGCAGACCTTTTTGCAGCAGTTTTGCCCAACGTCTGTGCGATATGAAAACACCCGCGAAGCGTTGCTGCGCGGGTGCTGTAGCGTCTTATGTTTGAGCTTTAGTCGCGTAGAAGGTCGTTGATAGAGGTTTTGGAACGTGTCTGTTCATCGACGCGCTTTACAATGACCGCGCAATAGAGGCTTGGGCCCGGTGTCCCGTCGGGAAGAGGTTTGCCGGGCATATTGCCCGGAACGACGACCGAGTAGGCAGGGACTTCTCCGATGAAGATCTCACCTGTGTTGCGGTCGATGATCTTCGTGGAGGCGCTGATAAACACACCCATCGAAAGCACGGCACCCTCGCGCACGACAACGCCTTCAACAACTTCCGAGCGCGCCCCGATAAAACAGTTGTCCTCAATGATGACCGGACCGGCCTGAAGAGGCTCCAGGACGCCACCGATGCCGACGCCGCCGGAAAGGTGCACGTTCTTGCCGATCTGTGCGCAGGAGCCGACGGTCGCCCAAGTGTCGACCATTGTTCCTTCATCGACGTAGGCGCCGAGATTGACGAACGACGGCATCAGTACAACGCCTTTGCCGATGAATGCGGAGCGACGCACCGTGCAATTTGGAACGGCGCGGAAGCCGGCTTCCTGAAAATCAACGCCACGCCATCCGTCAAACTTGGAAGGAACCTTGTCCCACCAAGTCGCGTCCCCAGGGCCGCCCTTGATAACTTCCATCGCGTTGAGCCGGAAAGACAGAAGAACCGCTTTCTTGGTCCATTGATTTACAATCCACTCGCCGTCTTTTTTCTCCGCGACGCGTAGCTCACCGCGATCGAGCAGGTTGAGTGTCTTCTCGACAGCATCACGTACGTCGCCTGTGGTGTGCGTATCAATATTGTCGCGATCCTCGAATGCCGCATCGATTGTTTCGGCAAGTTTGGCGAGATCTGTGTTCATCGGCTGGGACTCTCTCCGGCATGGCGGTTGTTTCTCATCGCGCGGACCTAAGCTGCGATGCTCGTCCCTGTCAAGGTAAAGGCGGGCGTCCGGAGTCACAGAAACGTTGAGGACGGGCACACCCAGCTTTGGCGAACACGATTTGAAACAGACTGCTTTAGCCCGCTGCTTCCAGGAGCCAGGTCTTGAAGGCCGACACGGGCCTTGAAATGGGCCGGTTGGGAGAGCGGACAAACCAGTAGCCTGTATCGAGCTCGAGGATTGGCCAATCGGGCATGATCAGGTGGCCGGCTGCGATTTCCTGCTCGACGAACCGTCGGTCGATAACGAGCACCCCCATACCGGCAATCGCCGCCTGAATTGCCAGATCACGGCTTTCAAGGAGCGTTCCGGATGTCGCCTCACTATGGTCGAGTCCAGCTTCGTTAAGCCAAAGCGACCAATCATTGCGGCGGCTTGCACTGTGCAGCAAGCGCAGCTCGGAAAGTATCTCACCGGGCTTGCCATCCTCGAGGGGAAGCAAAGAAGGCGCCATGGCAACAGCAAGATGTTCTTGCCACAGCAAGGTGCTGTCGATGGCTTGCCAGTTTCCTTTGCCTAGGCGAATGGCGCAGTCGTAATTCTCTCGCTCGAGATCGATGACGCGCGTTGAGGCGGACAGAAGGATCTCAACGTCGGGCTGAATCGCTTGAAACTCGGGGAGGCGCGGAATGAGCCAGCGGGTTGCAAATGTGGAGACCGTACTGATTCTGAGTTCTGTGCGTCCACGTCGCTTGAAACTGTCTACAGCGCCTTCAATCCGATCGAAGGCGTCGCCCATGCCAAGAGCAAGACGCTGGCCTTCTTCGGTGAGCGTAAGCCCGCGCCCATCTCGTAGAACAAGCGTTGAACCAAGCTCACTTTCGAGCTTGCGCATCAGATGGGAAAGTGCGGATGGCGAGACGCCAAGTTCTTCAGCCGCTTGTGCTGCCCGGCCATGGCGCGCCAGAAGAGAAAATGCATGAAGAGCGCGCAAGGACGCCATGGCTCGATCGACCCATCGTTTGAGATTTACTCAATATACGACAGGTAGAAGCCCAGAGCCAGCGGCTAACGTCGTGCTTTAGAGTGCGCCTTTCACTGCGGTCAGGAAACCGGCCAGGTGGTCAGTGACGAAATCGACAGGACTTCGGTCTTCGCCCTCCAGATCCCAGCCCTCGCGAAAAACGTCTCTCGTTCCCGAGGGCACGATCAGAACAGTGCGCATGCCAAGCCGGTGCGGCACATCGAGGTTTTTCTGAAGGTCTTCGAACATTGCTGCACGTGCTGGGCTGACGCCAGTTTTTTGCAGGAACATGTCGTAAGTTTTCCGGTTTGGCTTCGGTATCAGGTCGGCGGCTACTATGTCGAAGATGTCTTCAAAGTGTTCGGTGATCCCCAAAGCTGCAGCTGTTCGCTCTGCATGGGGCCTGTCGCCATTTGTGAAAATGAATTTGCGCCCGGGCAAGTCAGCAATCGCGGCGCCAAGGGCTCGGTCGGGGGCTATGTTTGAATAGTCAATGTCATGTGCGTGTCTGAGGAAATCGTCAGGGTCGATGTTGTGTTCCATCATCAGGCCGCGCAGCGTGGTGCCATATTGATGATAGTAGGCCTTCTGCTGCGCCATTGCCTCGTCCTTGCCCAGGTTGAGCAGGCGGGCAACATAGCTGGCGATCTGATCATTGATCTGGCTGAAGAGATCGGTCTCGGCAGGATACAGCGTATTGTCGAGATCGAAGACCCAGGCTTCGACCCCCTTGAAGACCCGCAGGTCCTGCGCATGGGCATGGGAACCCTCGCGAGAGATGATTTTTTTGCCGGTCACGGGCGGATCAATGTCCCGACACCGCGATCGGTAAAGAGTTCCAGCAGCACGGCGTGAGGCACTTTCCCGTCGAGGATGACAACACCTTCCACGCCCTGATCCAGAGCCTCGATGCATGTTTCCACCTTCGGGATCATGCCGCCGGAAATCGTCCCGTCCGCAATGAGTTCACGCGCCTTGGCAACAGTCAGTTGCTTGATCAGGTTGCCTTCGCCGTCAAGAACGCCGGGGACGTCTGTCAAAAACAGCAAGCGTTTGGCATTGAGGGATCCGGCAACCGCTCCGGCAAACGTGTCGGCGTTGATATTATAGGTCTCGCCCTCGGGGCCCGGAGCAACAGGCGCAACGACCGGGATGAGATCTTCCTTCAGCACCAGCTTCAGAACAGTTGGATTGACATCCGCCGGCTCGCCAACGAAACCCAGATCAACGACGTTCTCGATGTTTGAATCCGGATCGATAACGGTGCGCCGAAGCTTCTCGGCGGTGACCATGTTCCCGTCCTTGCCGCAAAGGCCTACTGCCCGACCACCTTCAGCGTTGATCGACTGGACGATTTCCTTGTTGATCGACCCGGCCAGAACCATCTCGACGATCTCGACCGTCGCCTTGTCTGTCACGCGCAGACCCGCCTTGAACTCACTCACGATACCGAGGCGTGTGAGCATCTTGCCGATCTGGGGCCCGCCACCGTGGACAACGACAGGATGGACGCCGGACTGCCGCAACAGGGTGATGTCACGTGCAAAGGCTTTGCCAAGTTCCGGGTCGCCCATTGCGTGGCCACCGTATTTGACGACCACGGTTCGATCATCATAGCGCTGCATGTACGGCAGGGCCTGAGCGATGACATGGGCGCGGCTGTGCTGATCCGAGGAAGTCATTGGTCGGGTGGTCTCACTTTGTATTCACGTCTTGTGCGTGGCTTGATAGCTTTTTTCGGCCTGCTTCTCAATCAGAAGGCCTGAACTCAATTCAGGACCAGATGATTGATCTCCGCGCGCAGCTCCTCGATGCCGTTCGCCTTTTCCGAGGACGTCGCGATGATTTCCGGATAGGCTGCGGGCCGCTTGGACAGGTTGGCAAGCGTCTCGTCCTTGAGGCGGTTCAGGGCCGGAGGTTTGATCTTGTCCGACTTGGTCAAGACAACCTGGTAAATGACGGCCGCCTTGTCGAGCAGTGCCATCGCCTGCAAGTCGATGGGCTTGATGCCATGCCGGCTGTCGATCAGCAGGAAGACGCGGCGCAGGGTCGGCCGACCGCGCAGATAGGCGAATACCAGATTTGTCCAGGCTTCGACCAGATCCTTCGGCGCTTGCGCGTATCCATACCCCGGCATGTCGACGATCGTCAGCGGCGCTTCATCGGCTGAAAAGAAGTTCAGCATCTGGGTTCGACCCGGCGTGCTCGATGTTCTTGCCAGTCCCTTGCGTCCGGTCAATGCGTTGATGAGGCTGGATTTGCCAACGTTGGAGCGCCCGGCAAAGGCAATCTCCGTGTCGCCAATGTCGGGCAGGTTCGCCATGTCGGTAACACTGGTCAGGAAATCCCAGCGCTTGGCGAATAGCAGACGGCCAGCTTCAATTTGATCTTTGGTGAATTTTTCTTCTTCGCTCATGTCTGGTCTTCTAGCTGGCAATGCGCCCCGCGTCGAGTAGACGATGCAGGACGCCATGGCTTGCCGGGTGTTAGCCGTCAATCTCGCTTAATCCGGCTGGATCAGCGCCACGTATCGCAGAAAGGTTTTTCGTGATCTTGTCGATCGGCCAGTTCCACCAGGCGATTTCCAGCATCTGGGAGACAATGTCGTCGGAAAAACGTTGTCTCACGATCATGGCTGGATTGCCGACTGCCACGCTGTAGGGAGGGACATCGCGTGCAACGACGGCGTTGGCGCCAATGATTGCTCCATCACCGATCCGAACGCCGGCCATGATAGTTGCTCCCGTTCCGATCCAGACATCGTTTCCGATGATGGTGTCGCCGCGAGATTGTTTCTGGAAAACGGAGGTGTCGTACCCTGTTTCCCAGCCTTCCTGAAATATATGGAACGGGTAGGTGGATAGCCCGTCGAAGGCATGGTTCGCGCCATTCATGATAAACTCGACGCCTGTTGCCAGAGCGCAGAACTTGCCAATGACCAAGCGATCCCCGAGGAAGTCGAAGTGGTAGCGAACGCATTTTTCCTGGAAGCGTTCTGCTTCGAGCGGGTCGTTGTAATAGCTATAGTCGCCGGCCTCGATATTACTGCCGGAAATGACGTTCTTGATAAAGACCGTGTGTTGTTCGCCTTGAAAGGGAAAACGTGTCTGCGGATCTGGACCGTGCATGGGGCCTCCGTAAGTATCAGATGTTGAGCAAGGAACGGATGCAGCTGATGGGGCTGCAGTTGACCCGGTGGTCGGCGAAGACCTTGCAGAACGGGTCTGGACTTAGAAGATCATTGGCGCGGCTCTCCCAGACGGCAGGTTCGTAACGAGTTCAATAAAAAGGGCTCCGCAATGCGGAGCCCTTGATCTTTAGCAGGGTTTCAAAGAGTCGTCAGCTCTTGTCTTCGACTTCTGTTTTCTTCCGTTTGAAGGTCGATTTCAGATTGTCGAACAGCTCCACCTTTACACCTTGTCGGCTCATGATCAGCCATTGCTGCGCCACCGAGAGTGTGTTGTTCCATGCCCAATAGATCACCAGTCCGGCCGGGAACGAGGCCAGCATGAAGGTGAAGATCACTGGCATCCAGGTGAAGATCATCTGCTGGGTCGGGTCGGGCGGCGCCGGGTTCATCTTCATCTGGACGAACATGGTGACACCCATGATCAACGGCCAAACACCGAGCATCAGCATCTGTGGCGGATCCCAGGGGATCAGGCCGAAGAGGTTGAAGAGCGTCGTTGGATCGGGAGCCGACAGATCCTGAATCCAGCCGAAGAAAGGTGCGTGCCGCATTTCGATCGTGACGAAAAGCACCTTGTAGAGCGAGAAGAAGACCGGGATCTGGATCAGCACAGGCAAACAGCCTGCAAGCGGATTGATCTTTTCCTTCTTGTAGAGCTCCATAAGCGCCTGTTGCTGCTTGGCTCTGTCATCCGAGTAG
The DNA here is from genome assembly GCF_039982295.1 of Roseibium sp. Lineage (GTDB taxonomy): Bacteria > Pseudomonadota > Alphaproteobacteria > Rhizobiales > Stappiaceae > Roseibium. The sequence goes on along the minus strand of NZ_JBDWYP010000058.1, from coordinate 18,915 downwards.
CGCTCTCGAATTTCGGTCATTTGCGGCTGCACGAGCTTCATTTTGCTCATGGAGACGTAGGACTTGTTTGCCAATGGGAAGAAGACGAGCTTCACGCCGACTGTCACGAGCAGGATCGCCACGCCGAAGTTTCCGACCAGATGGAAAAGCCAGTCAATGGCAAAGAACATCGGTTTGGTCAGAAAATAGAACCAGCCCCAGTCGATCAGGAGATTGAATTTCGCAACGCCGATGCTGTCTTCATAGGCGTCCAGAAGGTGCTTCTGCTTGGCCCCGGCAAAGAGATATGAGCTCGTGCCGTCTTCGCCCCCGGCCGGAACGCTGACGCCCTGGCCGAGGAAATCTGCCTGAAAGTTCTTCGAGACTGAGGAGTAGCTAAAGCTGGGCTGGAAGGTCTCGCCAGGTGTCGGAATGAGTGTCGTTGCCCAGTACTTGTCAGTGATGCCGAGCCAGCCTTGATCAACCTCTGCGGGGCGGATCTGGTTTTCTTCCTCAAGATCGGAATAGTCGATTTCGCGCAGGCCCTCTTCACCGAATACGCCGAGAAGGCCTTCGTGAAGAATGTAGAAGCCTGCAGTTTCCGGCTGACCGTTCCGCGCGATGAGGCCGTAAGGATAAAGGTTCACGGCGGTATCAGTGTTGTTTTGAACCGACTGTTCGATCGTGAACATGTAGTTTTCATCGAGCGAATAGGTGCGCTTGAAAATCAGGCCCGAGCCGTTGTCGTAGCTCAATGTGACTGGCGTCGACGGCGTCAGCTGATCATTGTCCTCGACTGTCCAGAGCGTATCAGCTTCTGGCAGAACGACATCTGATCCGGGATCCGCGACCCAGCCGTAATCGGCATAATAAGGTGTCGGACCGCCCTTGGGCGACAGCAGCACGATGGTCGGGCTGCTCTTGTCGACGGTCTCGTGGTAATCCTTCAAACGCAGATCATCGAGGCGCGCGCCGGTCAGGTTGATTGAGCCTGAAAGTTTCGGCGTCTCGATCTTGACGCGTTCAGAGCTGGCAATCGCCTGCTCGCGCGTCAGGCCGATAGCCGCAGCGCTGCTGGTCGGGGCGCTTGCTTGCCCTGGTACCGCATTCGGAGTCGGTTTGGTCGGGTCGCCATTCAGTTCGGCCTGCGCTTGCTCCGCTGCTTGCTGTGCCTGCAGCTCCGCCTGTTGTCGCTCCAACTGCGGCTGGGCGACAAAATATTGCCAGCCCAGAAGCACGATCAGGGATAGCACGATTGCCAGAATCGTATTTCTATTTTCGGAGAACAACTGGATTTACCCCTGTTTTCTGCTCGGCACTGTCTCTGGTCCGGGCTTGCCATTTGACGAGCGCGGTTTTCTGCGACGCTGTCCCGACTTTGGGTCGAGCGCAAGCGGCATTCCGGACTTAAGATCCGATACCAGATTTTGAAAGGGAAGGGAGAGCGCGGATTCACGTCCGACCAGGACGAAATCGGCGCGTTGTGGAATATCATTCGCATCCAAGGCTGCGACAGCTGCGCGCAGACGGCGTTTGATCCGACTTCTCGCGGCTGAATTCCCCGTTTTTTTGGTCACTGTGTACCCGATGCGGGGAGCATCATCACAGTCGCGCTTGAGGCCTTGAAGCACAAAAGCGCGCCGACCCACCCGTCCGCCTTTGGCGACAGCTAGGAACTCGGAGCGCTTTTTAAGTGTTTTCATCGGCGGCGCAGGCTGTGTGTCTGGTACAGTCATCACCGGCAACGCCGCGTGCATGAGCCCGATCAGGCGCTCAGACGCTTGCGGCCCTTTGCCCGACGGCGCGCGAGAACTTGACGGCCATTTGCCGTCGCCATGCGCGAACGGAAGCCGTGACGGCGCTTGCGGACAAGACGGCTCGGTTGATACGTACGCTTCATTGTTCTTATCCGCGCAGATGAGCGCGGCCCTTGTTTTTCGAAATTCTTGGAGGAAGCACTCGAAACGCCTCATCGGCGCGCCCATACCAAAGGCGATGATCCGAGTGCATGTCCCGGTCGAGCGCGCTTATACGGGGCAGGAGGCCTCAAGTCAACGCGTCAGATGTCAAATATATTGCACAAATCGAGTGAAAAAGGGTTCGCATATCTGGCGAGCCGGGAAGCGCAGTTGGATGAATTGATGGCGGATTTGTTCAACCATCACTCAATTGTCGGTGAAGTACAGTTCTCATTTGCACTTTTCGACTACACCTGACTGGGAGCAGGCACTTCGAACGAATTGCGGATGAACTTGGCAGTGCCAAGATCCAATGTCAGCGGGGCAAGAAATATGTCGAAACATGCCGCAGAAGACGGCGACGATGCGGAGGCGTCCACAGGTGCTGGCCATACGATCCGTCGCTGGTTCCCTGTGTTGTGCATCTTGGCTGCGATGGCAACTGCCTGGTTCATGGGTTTGCATGAACACCTCACGCTGTCCGAACTGATCCGCAATCGCCAGGACCTGGCAAACTATGTCACCCAGAACCTGGCTGCCGCTGTTCTGGCATTCATTCTGATTTATGCCGTTGCAGTTGCGCTGTCCTTCCCCGGCGCATCGCTCTTGACCATTGCCGGAGGCTTTCTCTTTGGCTGGCTGATCAGTGGAACGGCGACAGTCGTGGCAGCGACACTGGGCGCAACGGTTATCTATTTGGCGGCCCGCTCGTCGCTTGGCTCGGTCTTTACGCGGAGGGCCGGTCCTTTCGTCGCAAGACTTGCCTCCGGCTTCCGTGAGAACGCTTTCAATTACCTTCTTTTTCTGCGCCTGACCCCGGTTTTTCCATTTTGGCTGGTGAATATCGCCCCTGCGATTTTCCATGTGCCGCTGGCAACTTATGTCGGCGCCACAGCGATCGGGATCGTTCCGGGAACCTACGCGTTTGCATTCATAGGTGCGGGCCTCGACAGTGTGATTGAAGCTCAGGAGGCCGCCAACCCAGGATGCGCGGCAGCCGGGACCTGTCACGTTGAGCTTGGAGCGCTTGTGACGCCTGAACTCTTGCTGGCGTTCTTCGCCTTGGGAATCGCTTCCTTGATCCCGGTCGCGCTGAAGAAAATCCGCAGTCGCGGAACGGACAGCTAGATGGCGGCCAATGTCAGCCGCTCTTGAACGAACAACAACGCGAAAGCGAGAACAATGCCCGATACTTTGACCCCCGACATTTGTGTGATTGGCGCCGGGTCCGGTGGCCTGACCGTCGCCGCGGCAGCTGCTGCCTTTGGTGTCGATGTGGTGCTTGTCGAAAAGGGGCTGATGGGCGGTGATTGTCTCAATTATGGCTGCGTTCCATCGAAGGCGCTCCTGTCTGCGGCGAAATCGGCCAAGGCTCATGGTCCTGATGCCAAGATCGGAGTAGAGGCGGATTTTTCCGGGGCCAGCTTTGCCAGTGCGAATGATCATGTCCGGTCTGTGATCGCGTCCATCGCACCACATGATTCTGTTGAACGTTTCGAAGGACTGGGTGTCAATGTGATGAAGGCGGAAGCCAGGTTCACATCTCCTGACACGGTTTTGGCAGGTGAAATCAAAATCCGGGCCAGGCGCTTTGTGGTCGCCACCGGTTCGTCCCCGGCGGTGCCGCCGATCCCCGGGCTGTCGGATGTGGACTATCTGACAAACGAGAGCCTGTTCGAGCTTCGCAAGGCGCCGGAACACCTGATCATCATTGGCGGCGGGCCGATCGGATTGGAGATGGCGCAAGCGCACAGCCGATTGGGATCAAGGGTCACTGTTATTGAGGCCCAGAAAGCTCTGGGCAAGGACGATCCGGAACTGGCTGCCATCGTTCTGAGCGCAGTGAAGCAGGATGGTGTCGAAATTCTGGAAGGCACTGCAGTCCAGTCCGTATCATCGGTAGATGGCCTGATTCAGGTGAATGCCGACAGTTCAAAGGGCGCGGTTACAGTCAAAGGCAGCCATCTTTTGGTTGCCACGGGCCGCAAGCCGAATCTCGACGGATTGGGCCTTGATTCTGCCGGGGTTGAGGTCGAGCGCGGCGGCATCAAGGTCGACAAGGGCTTGCGTACGTCGAACCGGAAAGTCTACGCGATCGGTGACGTGATTGGTGGTCTGCAATTCACGCATGCAGCCGGATATCATGGCGGCCTTGTCATTCGTTCGATTCTGTTCCGCCTGCCTGTTCGGGAGGACCGGGTCAACATGCCTTGGGTCACCTACACGTCTCCCGAGCTTGGCCACGTCGGAATGAGCGAAGAGCAGGCAAGGAAACGGCACGGCGACAAGGTCAAGATCCTGACCGCCGATTATGCCGCGAATGATCGGGCTCAGGCGGAAGGTGCCACAATCGGTCGTTTGAAGCTTGTTGCAGGCCCGAGAGGCAAGCTTTTGGGGGCAGACATCGTTGGCGCCCAGGCCGGCGAAGTGATCAATCTCCTGTCCCTTGCGATTTCGAAGAAGATGACAATGAAGGACCTGGCGGGTTTTGTTGCGCCTTATCCGACATTGGGAGAATTGGTGCGCCGTGCCGCGACCTCCTATTACGCTGATGCGCCTTCTAATCCCTGGGTGCGGCGCCTCGTGCGATTTCTGACACAGTTTGGGTGAGACGATGGCGATGGTGCCTTGATCTCGCCCTTATGATTTGCTGCCTTGCGCGAAACAGCGGTGAAAGTGACCTGAATGAAGCACGAAGGTCTTCCCGGGGGCGACATTGAGCCTTCCGTCGGGAATGAGGCATCCGATCTTGCGGCGGCAGGCGAGCAACTCGCAAGATCCCGCTATCAACTTGGTGGGCTTTCCGGCAAGCTTCTGCTGCTGACGATTGTCTTCGTGATGTTGGCGGAGGTCTTCATCTACGTGCCTTCGGTTGCGAATTTTCGTAGTACCTGGCTGACGGATCGTCTTACGACCGCCGGAGTGGCAGCCGCGGTTCTGAGTGAAACCAACACGATCGCACCACGCCTTCAGGAAGAGCTTTTGCGGACCACTGGTGCTGTTGCCATTTCCCTGGATCTGGGCAGCCGCCGCAGTCTGATTGCAATGAGCAGTGCACCTTTTGAGGTCGAGTTTGTTGTCGACCTTGCGCAAATGACACCCCTGCGGGCGATCGTCGAGAGCTTCCGGGTCCTTTTCTATAGCGGCGATGGACTGATGCGCGTCGTCGGGGCAGGTCAGATGGGGGTGGTCAAACACGTCGATATTGTCTTGCCGGTCAGTCTGCTTCAGCAGGACATGCTGGCGTTCTCAGGTCGCATTCTGGCGTTGTCGCTCGTGATTTCCATCATCACGGCAGCGCTGGTCTACATCAGTTTGCGCGCGCTTTTTGTAAGGCCTCTGCAACGGCTGACCCGGTCGATGGATTTTTTCGCGGAAGCACCCGAGGACGCATCCCGCATCACGGCGCCATCGGGACGGAACGATGAGCTTGGGGACGCAGAGGTTCGTCTGGCGGCAATGCAGCAGGCGCTCTCCCGTGCCTTGCAACAAAAGCAGAGGCTTGCTGATCTGGGGTTGGCGGTTTCAAAGATCAATCATGATTTGCGCAACTTGCTTGCCTCGGCCCAATTGTTCCTGGAGCGGTTGGAGCATGTGCCGGATCCGACTGTGAACCGCCTGGCACCAAAGATCCTGGCAACGCTTGACCGCGCGGTCTCCTACACTCAGGCCGTCATGTCCTACGGCAAGGCCCAGGAAGAAGCGCCCCGGCGTCGCCTGATTGCCTTGACGCGGGTGTGTGATGATGTCGCTGAAGTGCTCGGCTTGTCGGATCATGCGACGATTGCTTTTGAAAACCGGGTCGACGGCAGTGTCGAGATCGACGCCGATCCTGAGCAGATCTTTCGCGTCCTCCTGAATCTGTGTCGAAATGCTGTTCAGGCTCTGGAAGGCGAACGCGATGAGACGCTTGTCAGGCGGATCGTTCTCGAGGCGGAACGCCGCGGCGATTGTGTCCATATCATTGTCTCAGATACCGGCCCGGGCATCCCTGCCAACATCAAGAAGGCTCTCTTCAAGGCTTTTCACAGCGGGTCCAAGGCCGGAGGCGTTGGGCTGGGGCTTGCCATCGCCGCGGAGCTTCTCAAGGCGCACGGCGGGGAAATCTCGTTGGACGATGAAGGGCAGGGCACATGCTTCAGGATCCAGATGCCCGATCGGCGCTGAGGGTGCGGCCGGGCCATCATGGCGAGGGAAAGCGATAGGGGAAAAACGGGACTTGGAAATTTGCCCTGGAAGTTTTTCACAGGTGAAAACGGCGGATTTGCTTGTTTTGGTGCTTGGCTTTCGAGCGGTTCAAAAAAAACCAAAACGGCGCTTGCAAAGCACAGGCGGGCAAAGTAGAAGTCCCTCCAGTCCCGGGGCAGCGAGATCGCCGCACCGAGACGGACAACGCGCTGGATCCAGCCTGAAGCTCGAAAACGACGACGCCTCACAACGGATCACACGCCTATGCACCGGTAGCTCAGCTGGATAGAGCACCAGACTACGAATCTGGGGGTCGGGGGTTCGAATCCTCCCCGGTGCGCCATCATCTAGCATTGTTTTGCACTCCGTTTTGCAAAATCTGGTTGCAATTTGTTCTCGAATTTTGCGATCGCGTTGTCTGCCATGGTCGATGTGATGTGATCCTGGTTCTCCGGAAACGTCAGCGTACGATCTAAGATGTCGCAGGGTTGGTTTTCATGCCGCCAATTTCAGATCTGTGTCAGCCCAGTATACCTCTCTGGGAGTTTTTTTACTCAAGGGCTTAATGAGGTCGCTCGGTGTTATAGAAGATCATCCAGTGCCGGAAGACTCGATGTTCCTTGAGGCCGTCTGTCAGGTGCCCCAGATAGACTGTTATCTGCTTCAAGGACCGCTAGAGCCGTTCGATGACGATGTTGTCCTCGCTCCGACCGCGTCCATCCAACCAAGACATCGCCCCGGCGCAAATCGGCAGCGATCTGTCGGCTTGCGAAGAACAGATGTTTGGTGAGGGCGCGGTCGATGGCCTTCATCAACTCCAGCGTTGCCTCGCTGAACCCGACTGGCGTGTGGTAGAATGACGACCGGCCTGGCTTCACCAAGTAGCATTGCTGCCTGATGCTCAGATCCGTATGGTCCCGCCAGTCTATCGCCTTCTTCTTTGCCAGGCTCACTTCTTGCGCCCTTGCGCTAAAAAGTCTTTGCCGATGGTCAACTTCATGATCTTGGCGTGCGACGCCTTGACCTCCGCTTCCGTCGGCCCTTCGGATTTTCCTCAACGGGAAGACGCATCCGCCATATCTTCGACGCCTGTCGCTTCCACGTGCTCACCTGGTTCGGATGGAACTGATACTTGACTGTCGTTCACTGCGTGCATTCGAGCAGGGCGCCGTTTGCCAGATAGGCGATCGTGCCTTCTGAAAGAGTGGCCTCTATCCTGGCGCCGTCCTGCGCCAGATCCTGGGCAATAACGATATCACCGCGAAGGTCTGGCTCGATCCTGCCGCGGTCAGCAAGTCTCATGGCCTGCGCCGGATTGGTTGAAACCTGTGCCCAAGCCATTGCAAGCGGCATGGAATAGTCTCTGATCAGTCTTTGCGCAGCCGAGAAAAGGGACGGATAATAGTAGTCCGAGGCGAGGACCGTTCCAAGACCACGGGTGACCATGTCGGCGGCGGTCGGGGCATTCGTGTGACTGCCGCCCCGCACGACATTGGGGGCGCCAAAGACGCAATGCTCACCATGCGATCGAGCGTCGCTTGCAATTTCTTCGGCCAGTGGAAACTCGGCTATGTCAGATCCAAGGCTGCGAAATGCGGCCCGGTCTGACAGTGTGAGATCGTCATGCGAGAGCATCGGCACGCCAGATGCTCTTGTCATCGTCGCGACGCGGTCAACCGCATCGCCAACTGCGGCACGTCGATCCCATACCTGTCCAAAGAAGGCCAAATACCCCTCATTCGAAAGGCCTGCGCGGCTCGCCCAATCGGACAGCTTGCTATGATTTCCGGCTGTGATTTTTCGATGTGTTGAGCTTGTGTGATCGTTGAAGGCAATCGAAAGGTCGAGTGGGCGCTCCAGCCAGTCGCAAATCAGGTCAATCGCCTCAAACGCGAAGGTTTCCCAGCGGATCTGTACGCGGTGGTCGACGGAGAGGTTCTTTCTCACGCGATTCAGAGCTTCAAGAAAGGCGCTGCCTGCCTCGATTGAGCGCAGGCCTGGTTCCCAGGAGAGCGTCAGCCCATGGTAAGCTGTGGTGATCCCATTGGCGGCGAGTTGCCGGTCAGTTTCGCCAAGCGCAAGAGGAAGGTCGAAGGAAACCTTTGGACGGGGCATGATCTGGCGTTCAAAGGCATCTCCATGAACGTCGACGATGCCGGGTAAAACCAGGCGGTTGCGAGCATCCAGCTGGAGGGCATCAGCCGGTACCGAGGCTCCAAGAGGTTGGATGATGCCATCTAGGATCAACACGTCGGCATCTTCCAATGTATCGTCAAGGAGAACGCGCCCGTTGCGAATTAGGATGGGTCTCATTTGGCTGTCAGGTCCGCGATCAGGTGCCAGTGCCACGAGCCGGGCTTTTTGTGCAGCTTGTCTTCCAGAGACCGTAGCTCGAAATCGCTATAAAGCGCGACGAGCTCGCTGGCATTGCAGTAGAAGTGCGGATGCGCCTTGTCATCATCGTTATCATTGACCCACGTATCGGGTGCAATCTCCCGCCCCTTGCCGCAATTGACGTTGCGCTTGGACAGCATGGTGCCCTGGTAAATACCGCCGGGCTTCAGGACACGCACGATTTCTGAAATACACTGACGCACGATGTCCGGATCGCCATGATAAATGACGTTGAATGAAAGAACGTAGTCGAAGCTGTTGTCGTCAAACGGCAGGGCATTCATCGGACCAAGGTGCGTTTCAACATCAAGACCTTCGGCATTTGCGCTGGCGCCTAGTTCTGCCAAACCCGCTTCGGCGAGATCAATCGCATGCGTCTTGAAACCAGCGCGGGCGAATGCGAGAGCATGACGGCCTACACCACAGCCGAGGTCCAGTGCGGTCTTTGGTCCGTCTTTGGCCATCTGTTCAACAAGCGTGGCGACATCAGGCTCTGCGACCAGCCAGTCGGCGCGGCCTTCTTCTGTCTGCCAACGCTTTTGCCATTCAAGATGGGCAGTGTCGGTTTGTTCGAGAGAGCTTAGTTCACTCATTGTGAGTTTCCTTCAAGAATGTTGCGGCGCGCGATCGAGCCCAGGCGCTCAACAACAAGCACGAGCGCGAAAATCATCAGGATGATGGTCATCGCGAGTTGGTAATCGAAAAAGTCCATGGCGACCTTCAGCTCAATGCCGATGCCACCGGCGCCGACAAGGCCCAGGACGACGGACGAGCGCGTCGCCTTTTCGAGAGCGAAGAGGGAGGTCGTGATGAAAGACGGCATGGCAGCTGGAATGATGGCGCAAAAGATCGTGTCCAATCGGCTTGCACCAGCGGCGGTCAATGCCTCGCCAGGACCCTTTTCAACGTCTTCCATGGACTCAGCAAAGAAACGGCCACAAAAGCCGATGGTGTCGACCGCGATGGCGAGCGTTCCTGCGAATGGACCAAGGCCGACAGAGATGACAAAGACCAGTGCCCAGACAAGGTCCGGGACCGTCCTGAAAAATGCGATCAGAAGCCGGGCGCATGCACCGACAGCTCGGCCCAGAACGGTTGGCCGCGTTAGGCCCTTGGTTGCCATCATGGCAAGCGGAATACTCAAGATGACACCGATCACTGTTCCGGCCAGCGCCATTTGAAAGGTCTCGAGCAGTGCGGTCGACAGCTGCGGCAAGCGCTCCGTCGTTGGAGGCCATGCCCGGGACAGAAAGTCGACCATCGACGGACCACCCGAAACGAGCGCCGAAAACGACCAGCCTGCACCCTGGAAAGACCAAAGAACAAAAGCGAGCAACGCGACATAGGCGACGAAGGTCAGCGGATTTTGTCGCTCTAGCCGCGTTGGAATCGACCGGCGTCCAGGCCGGGTTTGTGAGGTTTCAACCATAGAATTCGTTCAGGTCGGAGGAGGACAGGAGGGCGCTGGTCTGATCGAGTTCCACCTTGCCGCCGCGAAGAGCGACAACACGATCCGAATAGGCAAGCGCATGGGCAACATTGTGCGTCGTGAAGAGCAGCGTGATGCCCTCTTCCTTTGCCAGATGATGAAACAGGTCCATGACCTCTTGGCCGGCGACCGGGTCCAGACTGGCGACCGGCTCATCCGCGACGATCATTTTGGGTTGCTGCATCAGGGCACGGGCGATGGCAACGCGCTGAGATTGACCACCCGAAAGTTGATCAGCGCGTTTCATTGCCTGCCTGGACAGGCCGACCCTTTCGAGGCAGGCATAGGCCCGTTCTCTGATGTGGCGTCCTGAGAAGGCCTGGCTCCAGCCGCGAATTCCGCTCGCTCGGCCCAGGTTGCCATGCACGACATTGGTCAAAGCAGAGACGCGTGGGACCAGATTGTGCTTTTGAAAGACAAAACCGACATCGCTACGGATTTTCCGCAATTGACGGGCTTTGGCCGAACGCAATTCCGTGCCAAAGAGCACCGCCTCACCACTGTCGGGTTCGACCAACCGCATGGCGCACCTCAGGGCGGTAGACTTGCCGGCGCCATTTGATCCGATCAGTGCGACAGCTTCCTTGTTGGCGATTGAGAAGGAGACATCAGTCAAAACCGCGCGATTGGTCTCGAATGACTTGCATAGGCCGCGGATCGCTAGATCCAGTTTGGCGGGAGATGCCGGTGACGGGGGATGGACCACCGGCGCTTGCACGCCGGTGGTCAAAGCTGCGGTCTGCATTATTCGCCGATGAAGTTGTCGTACTGCGGGAAACCGGCGGTGGTGTACATCGAACGGACGATGTCATAAGCGCCGTCTTCGATCGCGACCAGGTCCATGCCGGAGTACTTGTCGTTCTCCTCATGAGCGAGGATGCCGTTGATGATGCTTTCCTTGTTGTCGAGGATCGCCTGGCGAATGGCCTGGGCAGTCTCGGTGTCGACATGTGCGGCAGCCATCAGCATGTCGTTCGGCAAGTCGCCGGATCGTGCGATGATGCGGAAGAAACCATTCGGCACGCTGTCGTCCTTGTTGCGAACGCTGATCCACGAGTTGTGGTTGGTTCCGATGGCTGCGACGTCGCCCTTCTTCAGAGCTTCATGAGCAATGTTGCGCGAGGTATGCAGGCGATCGACGTCTTTGGCAGGATTGATGCCGTAGTCGGCCATCAGCTGCATTGGGCAGAGCATGTTCGATGTCGAGCCAATGTCGCCAAAGGCAACCTTCTTGCCTTCAAGTTCGGCCGGGCGAACGATGCCGCTGTCAGCGCGAACAACGATTGCGCAGAAATAATCAGGGCGGCCGAGACCGATCAGAGGCGTGGCTTCCGTCAGCTTGTTGATGACGATGTATTCAGCCGGACCGGTGACGACGAAGTCGACGCGCTTGGCGCGCAGCGCTTCTGCAGCTGCTGTGCGGCTTGTAACCGGGAAAAATTCAAAAGTATGGCCAGTTGCGGATTCAAGCGCGCCCTTGAACGGACCCCACTCGAGCTGAAGGCGCTCAAGGCCTTCAACATCGGTCACAGCCAATTTGAAATTGTCTGCAAAGGATGTCGTAAAAGACAGGGCAAGGGTGGCAGCCGCGAGGGCTGCGGATTTTAGAAACTTCATTTCAGGATCTCCCTGGTGAACGCGAGCTGCGTAAGCTGGCGGGGATATGCAAAACCCGATCCCGGATACCATTCCTGCTTGACCTGGCAGTGATGGAAATATGTCGTTTCTGTAAAATAGAATATGGATAAGGAAAGTATTGATTTCTGTATTTGTGGGTATATTGAATTTTTTATGATTGGAGAGAATATACTAAATTAGGTGGCGCAATAGATTTTTCTTAGTTACTCAGTGAGTTGTTGTTTTTTATGCGATAGATCTAGACTTCGGCGGTTTGTAAGTCGATATCAGCGATACGGCGGTGATAGTCGACAGCGACCTCCTGAAGGATCCGCGCTGCCTCGGCGACCAATTCATCACGTGGTTCTCCGATATAGGTGGCGGTGAACTGGAGTGGATTGGGCAGCCAGCCTGGATCAAATGTAGCGATCTTGTTTTCACCGACAAATCTGCGCCCAAGGGCATGAGGCAGGATGCCAACGCCCAGTCCGGATGCAACCATTTCAAAGCCGGTGGACAGTGAATTGGTCGGGAAGATCTGCGCCGTGCTGCCATAGCGTTCGCGAAGTTCGCGGGTCAGTTCCCGGTGAGGTCTGGAGTTCCGGTTATAGGTGATGACAGGCGTCACCCTGAGGTCGGGCTCAGCCATGTTCAGGGGGCGATACCAGTTCAGCTGAAACGGTGGCAAATCGACATTGTCGACCGTATATTCGGAGATTGGACCCATCAGGATTGCAAGGTCCAGGGAACGTTCAAGCAGCATTTCTCGCAAGTTGAGTGAGATGTCGACCGAGACTTCGATCTTCAGTTTCGGGAACGTCTGGTGGAGGCGGGTCAGGAAATCCGGCAGACATGTCTGGGCTACCGTTTCAGCAACACCAAGCCTGAGAAGGCTGCTCACGCTATCTGCCGGCATGATGTCTGCCTTGATCCGCTCGACCAGTGCGGCGATCTGCTCCGCATGAGCGCGTAGGAGCACTCCTTGTTTGGTCAGAAACACACCGGTCGAACTCCGGGTAAACAGCTCTGCGCCAAGGAAGGCTTCCAGGCTCGCAATGCGTGAGGAGACTGCGGGCTGGGAAATGTTCATTTGCTCTGCGGCACGACGGACCCCGCCAAGACGGGCAACCCAAAGGAAGGTTCTCAACTGTTCCAGAGTCATATTGTGCGTCCTACTTGGTGATCAGAAAATTCGATCACTTTGAACAAGAAATGGCAATTTGACTTTATAGGCCGTCAGCTTCAGCCTTTCCATAGTGAAGGGGGGCGTATGGTCCAGATGGTCAGTTTTTCAGAACTTGTCGAACGCGATTTCGCTGCGGTCCGCAGTGCAGTCCGGTCCGGTCTGTATACGGGCCACACGGCAGGTCTCGCGAAGGGACATCTGCAATGTAACCTCGCAATTGTCTCAGGCGATCTGGCGGAGAGCTTTCATGAGTTCTGCCGATTGAACCCGAAATCCTGTCCGCTTGCGGGCGTGTCTGAGCCTGGCAATCCGCAGGTGGAGCGGCTCGGCAACACCGTGGACATTCGCACTGATGCCGCGCGATACAACATCTACCGCGATGGCGCATTGGCCGAACAGGTGCCGGATTTGATGGGGGTGTGGCAGCCCGATTTCGTGGCTTTTGCGATCGGCTGTTCATTCACCTTTGAAAACGCACTGCTGCGTGCGGGCATTCCCATGCGCCACATTGAAATGGATGTGACGGTGCCAATGTACCGCTCGTCGATAAAGACCGTTCCGTGCGGACCTTTTGGTGGCGATACAGTCGTGTCCATGCGTCCGGTCCAAAAAGACCGGATCGACGAAGTCTTTGAGATCTGCAGGGCCTATCCTCTCGCCCATGGCGCACCGCTCCACATCGGTGCGCCAGAAGAAATTGGCATTGCGGATGTCGGCAAGCCTGATTGGGGCACTGCGGTCGACATAGGGGAGGGCGAGGTTCCTCTCTTTTGGGCCTGCGGTGTCACTCCGCAAGTTGCGATCATGCAGGCCAAGCCCGCTCTTTCGATCACGCACGCCCCGGGCGCCATGCTCATCGCTGATGTCAGCGATCAATGTGCGCCGATTTATCCCTACAACGATAATAAAAAACCGATTTTCTGAACCTTTCCGGAATGGAGAACAACATGAAAAAACTTCTCGCAATATCCACGCTCTCTCTTGCTGCGCTGACGGCAGCGAGCGCTCTTAAGGCGGAAGAGCTGTCCGTCGTTGGCAGCTGGAGCAGCCTGCCACTTTACAAGCAGTATGAAATGCCTTTCTGGACGGAGACCTTGTCTGAAGTTTCCGGCGGCGACTTGACGGCCACAATGACCACGCATGACCAGATGGGCATTGCCGGCGGCGATGTGTTCCGGATGCTGTCTGAGGGCGTCTTTGATGTGGGCATGACCGTGGGCGATTATGCGGTCGCCGACAGCGCTGCCCTCGAAGGACTGGATGTGCCCCTTATCGCCACGGATGCTGCCACCGCACAGAAGGCTGTTGAGGCAGCCCGTCCGATGGTCGACGATATCTACAAGGATGTCTTCAATGCCAAGGTCCTGGCGATTGCGCCCTATCCGCCGCAGGTCGTTTTCTGCAACGGGGAAGTCAGCAATCTGGAAGGCCTAAAGGGCAAGAAAGTGCGCGCCTCGGGCCGGATGACCGCCAAGTTCCTGGAAGCGCTGGGCGCTGAGGGCGTCAATATCGGCTTTGGCGAAGTGCCAGGTGCCCTGCAACGCGGCGTTGTCGATTGCGCCGTCACCGGAGCTGGCTCGGGGTACAATGCGGGCTGGTGGGAAGTTTCGACCCATTTGATCACCCTCCCGCTCGGTGGCTGGGATCCCGTTGTCACCGCGATCAATCTCGACAAGTGGAACGCGCTCAGCGATGCTCAAAAGAGCACTCTGGAAAGTGCGATCAAGGAAAAGTTCGAGGCTCCCGCATGGCAGTCGGCCCAGGGTGCGCTTGCAAATGATATTGCCTGCCTGACCGGAACCGGCGAATGCACATACGGCGATGCGCACGACATGATCCTTGTCGCCGCAAATGACGAAGATCTGGCCAAGGCAAAAGAGGTTCTGATCTCCGAGGTGCTGCCGGAGTGGGCCGAACGCGCCGGGCCTGAATGGGCCAAGCGTTGGAACGACAGTGTCGGCAACGTCACCGGCGTCGAACTGACCCTGAACTAAGGCTGGAAACTCGTGACTCCGCTCATCTATCTCTTGAAGAAAATCAACGACAGGGTTGCACTTGCTGTCGGCGCAATGCTGATGGTCTGCGTTCTCTATACACTCGTTGAAATTCTGACACGCCAACTTGGCGGATCCTTGGGCGGAGTCGACGAGATCTCCGGCTACGCAATGGCAATCACATCAAGTTGGGGCGTGAGCTATGCCCTGACGGAGAGGGCGCATGTGCGGATCGACCTCGTGCGCGAGCGCCTTGTGTCAAAAGGCCGGGCACAACTCGATGCGATCGCCATCATGAGCCTTGCAGCGACGGCACTGGTCGTCGCCTGGCGTGGCTGGTCTGTCGTTGCCAAAACGCTTTCGACAGGAGCAAGAGCAAACACTCCGTTGGAAACACCCTTGTGGATCCCGCAAATCTTGTGGTGGTCCGGTTGGCTCTGGTTTGCGATCTCAGCCGTTCTTCTGGTTGTCTATGTCATGCAAAAGCTGTTCTTGAGCGACGAGGGCGCGATTGAAGAAGCTGTTGGTATGGGGGGAAGCGAATGATCCCTTTTACAGCCTTCGGTCTGCTCGGCCTTCTCGCACTATCCATCCCGGTCGGGATTGTTCTCTTTCTACTGGCCTTCGGAATCGACTTTTTCTTCAGTCCTTTCCCGTTGATGCGCGGCCTTGGTCAGGTCGTCTGGTCGTCTTCCAACAGCGCGACCTTGATCGCCATTCCATTGTTCGTGCTGTTGGGAGAAATTCTGGTTCGCAGCGGCGTTGCAAGCAGGACCTACACCGCGCTCGACAAATGGGTGTCCTGGCTTCCAGGTGGCCTGATCCATGCAAATATCGCCACATCGACCATGTTCTCTGCAACGTCCGGCTCGTCGGTCGCGACTGCCGCGACAGTGGCAACTGTTGCGATGCCGCAGGCGCGGGCGCTGGGCTATAACGAGAAGCTTTTCTCCGGTGCAATTGCGGCTGGCGGAACACTTGGCATTATCATTCCGCCTTCAATCAACCTGATTGTCTACGGGTTTCTGACTGAAAGCTCGATCCCTCAGCTGTTTCTCGCAGGTCTGTTGCCGGGCCTGCTGATGGCGCTGCTCTTCATGATCTTCACGGTGATCCTTTGCGTGATGTGGCCGTCCCTCGGCGGCCCGCGGCGCCCGAGTGCCTGGCGCGAGCGGTTCATTGGGCTCCTTGACCTGATTCCGATCTTCGGCCTTTTCGCAGCTATCGTTGGCTCGATCTATGCGGGTTGGGCGACACCCACTGAAGCTGCCGCCATCGGGGTCGGCATCGCGTTGGCAATTGCCGTTCAGCAGCGGGCGTTCAGTCTTGATATGCTGTCCCAGGCGCTGCGCGGTGCGGTGCGCACATCGGCGATGATTATGCTGGTTGTCATTGGGGCCTATGTATTGAACTTTGTCCTGACGGCTGCCGGTGTCAGCCGTGCCTTGCAGGATTTGCTCAACGGGCTCGGCCTGGGGCCTCTGGCGACCCTCCTTGTGATCGTGCTGATGTACATTGTTCTTGGATTTTTCATCGAGACCTTGTCCCTCATGGTCGCGACGATTCCCATCGTCGTGCCGATCATCGTGCATCTGGGTTACGACAAGATCTGGTTCGGGATCTTGATGATCATTCTGGTAGAGATGGCATTGATCACACCTCCGGTCGGCCTGAATCTCTACGTGGTTCAGTCCGCTCGCGGCAGGGCGCCGTTCAAAGATGTCATGCTGGGCTGCATTCCCTATGCCTTCGCAATGCTGTTGATGGTTGGCCTTCTCATCCTGGCTCCGCAACTCGCTCTCTTTCTCCCATCCAGCTTGTAAGAGGCTCCTGTAATGGAATTTCAGACACCGACCGGTGTGCTCGAATGCACACCGCACACCTTGATTGTTGCCGGGTGGACCGGGCGAGACAGGGCTGCTGTCGATCATCACATCGAAGAACTGGCGGCCATCGGCGTCCCGGCTCCTTCGACTGTGCCTCTCTATTACCAATGCGCGCCCGCACTCCTGACTCAAGATAGCGAGATTCAGGTGTTGGGCACGGAGAGTTCAGGTGAGGCCGAGCCATTTTTGCTGAATGCCGACGGCACGCTCTGGCTGGGGCTTGCGTCAGATCATACGGATCGGGCGCTCGAAACCTATTCCGTGGCGCACTCCAAGCAGATCTGCGCCAAGCCGGTCGCTCCTGATCTCTGGAAGCTTGACGACGTTTCAGACCACCTTGATCAGCTCGAGCTGCGCTCCTGGATTCTGGAAGACGGTTCCTGGAAACTCTACCAGGACGGAACCCTATCCTCGATTTTACCTCTCGCCACCTTGATGGCCGGGATCGAAATGCCGGAAGGGACCACCATGCTTTGTGGAACCCTGCCTGCCATTGGCGGAGTAAGGCCGGCTGAAGATTTCAAGATGTCTTTGAGCGATCCGGTCTCCGGCGCGAAGATCGAATGGCAGTATCGAACTCGTTGTCTTTCCGCTGTTTCATAGCGAAGCGGACAATTCAAGCGTACCGTCTGGGGCCGACAATGGCTTGTAAAACAGTCGGAACTTCGAAAAACATCGGGGTATCGACGGCGGAATTTTGGAAAGAAAATGAAGATGAGTGCCAGGACCGATCTCGCTTGGAGCGCTGAGACTGCTTCGGAACGTACAGAAAGCGCATTGGCGCGACTGGCCGAGGATCCCGCAGCTGTGTCGGTCTTTACCAGGGAGTTGCCTCGTCTTGCGCGAGAACAGGCTGCGCTTGCCTCGTCCAATGACTCGCCACTTGCCGGCGCGATTACCAGCATCAAGGCCCTTTTTGATGTTGCTGGCGAAACGACAACAGCTGGTACCAGGGTTTTACAGGGCGACGCGCCCGCGGAGCAGGACGCGCCCGCCATTGCAAGGCTGCGTGAGGCCGGTGCGGTCTTCCTTGGTCTGACCAACATGTCCGAGTTTGCCTATTCCGGCCTTGGTTTGAATCCGCATTATGGCACGCCCGATAATCCGGCCTATCCGGGCTGCGCACCTGGTGGCTCCACCAGTGGTGGCGCAGTTTCGGTCGCCCTTGGATTGTGTGACATCGCAATCGGCAGCGACACGGGCGGTTCACTTCGCATTCCAGCCGCGTTCACAGGCATCACCGGGTTCAAGCCAACACAGGCGACTGTTCCTCTGGCCGGAGGCAAGCCATTGTCGGATACGCTCGACAGCTTCGGTCCGATGGCGCGGTCCGTTGCCGACTGCGAACTGGCCTGGCAGGTGATGGCCGGTCTAACCACCGCGCCAAAAGCTCCCAGGGCCGGCCGTCTCGTCGTCGCACGCAATTTTGGCTTCAACGAAATGGATCCCGTGATCGCGAAGGGCTTCGAGGCGGTTCTTGCCGTCCTGCGTGACGCCGGCCTTGAAATTGTCGAGAGGGACCTGGGCTGTATAGATCTGTATGGGACATTCGGTCCTTGGCAGATGACCTCGGTTGAATCGCGCGCTCACTATGAAGATCTCTTTCAAAGTCGTGCCGGAGATTTCGATCCTCGCGTTCATTCCAGAATGTCTCGCGCAGATGAACTCACTGCGGTCGGCTATCGTCAGGCGCTTAACAATCGGAATGCCTTTGCCGAGGCTTTTGCAGCCGAGCTTGGCGGTGACTTTCTGCTGATGCCGACGACGCCGTTGCTGCCACCAAAAGTGTCGGATCTTTCAGATGACGCGGAATTTGGCCGAGCCAATCTGCTGGCGCTGCGCAATCCATCACTTGCCAACTGCGCGGATGGCTGTAGTCTGGCCATGCCCTATCGGCAAAGCGGACTGACCCTGAGTGCAATGCTGATCGGGGTGAGGAACAATGACGCCGCACTGCTGGGCTGTGGCAAAGCTGTAGAGGAGGTTCTGGCAGGCCTTGGCTGAGAAGCGAGCTCGCCGATGTGAATGTGGTGTTATAGGCAAGTAATTGAAATAATTGATATATTTCAAATTTTCTTCTCTTTTGTCCACAATTGATGTTTTGAATTTTTATTTAGTTTGTTTTTTTTGGATTTAGGCGTTGACGGTTATGGGGAGTGGACCTATAACCACGTTCATCGACGGCGGCAACGTCGCTGGCGGACGGACACTGCGTCCAAAATTA
>NZ_JBDWYP010000057.1:0-3410 GCF_039982295.1 Roseibium sp. | reverse complement strand
GCTGTTAAGGTCAGCGAGCATTTCCTGACCTTGGACGTTGACGGTGCCAAAGTCGAAGGTGACGGTTAGAATTGCGCCGTCCTGATTGGTGGAAAATGTTGTAAATCCTTCATATTTCATGAGAGTATCCTTTCAGTTGAGTTTAGATTTTAGGTATAGTGGTAGTGTCTGCCTGAAGTGGTTTCAGACCATCGGTAGGCTCGGCAAGGGTGAGTGGCTTAGTTGATCAGCTGTTCGACGGCTTCCATCACCTGTTTGTTCTTCACGGCGTCCAGCGCATCGGGATGTGGTTGCGCGAACGATTTCCGATCATTGTCATAATAAAGACCAGAGGCATTGGCGAATTCGTCACTCAGAGCCGCACGGGTGAGGATGTCCGCGCCAATCCTCAAATCGTTTCCGGCCTGACCGTAAGCTTCCTTGACCATTTTGCTGCCCAGAAATGAGGCCGGATTTACGGCAACTATCATGGGGCCGTTCGCGCCAAGATCTTTCGCCATTCCAAAGGACCACATGGTCAGGGCGAGCTTGCTTTGTGCGTAAGCGTCACTGTCAGAAAAGGCGCGTTTGTTCAGAAAACCTTGCACATCCGCAGGCGCTTGTGCCGCTGATGACAAGTTCACTACCCGGCCTTTTGAGCCCAGGATTGGCAGCAAGGATTTAGTCAACAAATATGGCGCTACAACATTCACAATGAAGCGTGCATCATAGCCATCATTTGTGAGCGGGTTCGACATTTTGAACACGCCTGCATTGTTGATCAGCACGTCAATTGAACTGACTTCGCCCTTGATCTCGCTCGCTAGAGCTTCGACCTCAGGCAGGACTGAAAGGTCTGCGCGGAAGGTTTTGATCTCGCCGGCGCCTGTGATTGCCGAAACGGATTTAGCCGCTGTTGCGAGTTTGTCACGGTTACGACCGTGTAACAAAAGCGTATGGCCCTGCGGCGCGATCATTTTTGCGGTTTCGAGGCCGATACCGTCCGTTGCCCCTGTTATCAAAATTGTCTTTGTCATGATGTCTATCCTATTGATCAGATTATAGCTTAAGGCGTCTGGCCGGATCGTTAGAATGGTGCAGATTTATCAGATTGAACTTGCGGCACAGTCCACCGTTCTGTTGCGCTCGCTGGCACTGGTCCCTCACCATGTTGATAGGGAATCTGACCGTGTTCGCCATAAAGCCATAGTACAAAGTTATGACGCTCACCTTCCGTGATCGGTTCAGAAGCATGGGGGACCTTGCCATGGTGGATTAAGGCCGTTCCTGGTTCAAATGTCAGGTTCTCAACCTTTCGGCTCGCTGGATCCATAAAGCGCACAGCTGACCCGGAGAACTCTTCACCCGGTAGGTTCAGATTGATGTTCAGCGTTACGCTAGATGCGTCCGTGTGGAGACGCAAATCCGTGTCCTTGCCAGCCTCCCACTGAATGGAGAAACCAAATGTCTGACTGTCAAAGCCATAAACATCCGGAAATAGGAGCCGGGCAATGGGACGCATGTAATGATCCATGAGATCACGGTAGAACGTCTGGAATGTTGGTGCGGCAAGATAGCCTTCCGAGCGCGGATCAAGCATAGCCCCGCCGCGATTTAGGACAATTCCGTACGGCGGGCGAACGGGAATATCAGCTTTCGCGACGCGCTGGAGATAATCTCTCAAGATGTGAAGCTTTTTTGGGTCGAAGAACTGGGCTTTGTAAACATTGGGAAATACTTCAGTCCAAAGGTCTTTGACGGAGTTTTCCTTTGCTGGGTCTTCCCAACCCTTCTCAATCGCGTGACGGAGGTCTGTTGCATAGAGGGAGTGATCCAAGACAATATTGACTTGGTCGCCATTCCTCTCCCATTCAGTCCATGCGTCCTCAAACATTTTTTCATTGTCATTCCAAAAACGGTGAACTGAGGGTTCTCTGTGCAACATAGCTTCTCGTGTTGGTCGGGTTACGTTGCGAGCTTTTGACAGTAGAGTTGTCGACATGATTTATGCCTTTCGTTGTTTAAGAATAGCGAACTAGAGTGCGGCTCTCGATGCTTTTGCGCGGGATAGATGCTTGGGCATCACTCGAAAGATCAAGAGCACTATGTGCCAGATGTGGGCGTCCGCCGTTGTCATAGATATTGAAGATGATAGCCTCATCCGGGGTCATGTCGGATTGATAAAACCATTGGTGGGTTTGGTTGTTGGCCACACCGAGAATTTGACCAAGGCGGTCGGGGTAAACGAGACCGATATCCATCCAATCATCGGACTGCATGGAACGAGGGTCAATGAAGCCTAGAGGTGATGATTTAATGACGTTTTCAACCGGACGCCAGACATTGACAAAGCTATAACCCGCATCTTGAAATTCTTTCGAGCGACGCTCGCCGACCAAATCAACAAGGCGCTGCTCAGCACCTGCTTCGTTGTAATCATTGTGGACATTGCGCGCAGGACGACGCGGGGCGTTGGTGTCATCTATGCGAACAGTGTGATCGAATACAATAACTTCTGTCGCGCCGATACGGGCTTTCAGAAGGTCGACTAGTTCTTGATCATAGGTTGCTTGCCAACCCTCGCCCTTCTCAAAATCTTTCACAGCAGACCGGTGATTAACGAACTCAATGCCATCGCGTTGAAAGGCGGGTGTCCAGTCGCTGTCTCGCAGGTCTGAAACTTTAACATCGGTGGTTATGAGTTCCGGCGAAACGAGATTGCCGATTACCCCATCAACATCAAACTCAAACGCCTGCGGCGCTGACTTTTTAATGTGGTAATTTACGTTTGCATCAATTTGCATTGTTCATCTCCACCTTGGGTAGGAAAGCCTTAAGCGGCTCCGATAAACTTGAATATATATCTTTAATTATGGATATAAATGAGGTAAAAACATAATCAGAATATCGATTATGGATATAATATGGATACAGAAGCTGTTCGTCTCTTTGTCATGGCGGCGGACCTACTCAATATTAGTGCTGCAGGTCGGCAATTAGGGCTGGCTCCCGCTGTTGCAGGGACGCGGCTCGCGAAATTGGAAAAAGAAGTGGGTGCGGACCTGCTTCATCGCTCGACACGCAAAGTCTCTCTATCGCTAGAGGGAGCTGAGTTTTTACCTTTCGCCAAAGAAATCATCGCGCAAGAAGATGCCGGACTTGTCGCTCTCGGCAAGGGAAATCCAGAAGTTTCAGGGACGCTGCGCTTTGCCTGCTCCAGCACATTTGCTCAACTCTATGTCGCACCCATACTCCCAGAGTTTCTTGATCAATATCCAGCGATTAATCTAGATCTTCGTCTCTCAGACACGCAAGCCAAGCTTATAGAAGGCGGATATGACCTTGCTCTTCGCAACTTCGCAATCGAAGACAGCGCAATGATGGGCCGGAAACTGGCTGAAGACAAACGTGTGCTCTGTGCTTCACCCGAC
>NZ_JBDWYP010000056.1:0-2008 GCF_039982295.1 Roseibium sp. | reverse complement strand
ACACATTCGTCGAAGAAAAGGTTCATGCGAGAACTACGCGGCCGCCTCCCAGGGACGGCCAGCCGCCACGGGGCGTCCGCGTTCCGGATGGGTGCGCGCGTAGATGTCGGCCGCGACGAAGGCTTCTCGCGGGATTTCGGGGTAGTCCTCCAACAGATCATCGATCGTATCGCCGTCAGCCAGCCGCCCGCTTACCGCATAGACTGGAATTCTCGTGCCCTTGATGATCGGAACGCCGCCGAATATCTCCGGATCGCTGGTGATGTGACGCTTCTTGTTGACCATGTAGGCGCGCGCGGCTTCGAGTTTTGTCCCCGCGATCATCGGCAGATCGAGGTGGAGGCCGGGTTCGAGATCGAGCGGCGCAAGGTTTGTACCGGCCATCCCCCGGATTGCCTTCATCAGGATCTTTTTGCGGCTCACCGGAATTTCCTTGAGAAACCTCATATGTCCGACGGTTGCGAAGTAGCAGACGGCATCCACATTGAGGAACCGGGCGCGGGTCTTGGTGAACATCCCACGGCGCTTTACCGGCGTCATTATACCGGTCTCGATTGCCTTCTCCACACTGCGTGGCGGGACATCGGCGATGTGCGCAACTTCGTTGATCGTCAGCTCAGCGGCCATAGTTAAATCCTTTCCTAGTTGGGGAAGATATATACCGTATACGTCCGGAATTCAAGTCAGCACCCACGACCGTATTGCTGTCGCTTTGTCTGCGATGGGGGCGAACGAAGCACAATGCGCGAAGGTTCGCCGCATCGTCACATTTTTCTTCGGCCAAAAGCAGGTTTGGGCCATAATCGGAACAGCAGAACCGGCGTAGCAGCACAGTCGCAGGCGGAGCGCAAATTTGGGCAGCCTGACGTGATCACGATCATCACTGACTAATGGAGGCTCCCATGTCACTCGTTCTTCTTGCCATCTCGCTATCCTTCGCCCTTGGCGTCCTGGCTTTCCGTTTCGCGGTCTTCGCGCTTCCGGTTATGGCCGGTATTGCCGCTTTCATAGAGGTTCAGGATGGCGGTTCCGGTTTCGGGTTGGCCCTCCTTGCAGGGATGGTCGGGGCAGTCGTTTCCATCGGGCTGGTCATCGCCATTCTGGGATTTGCGCGGAACCCTTTCCTTCGCCTTGCAGCGCTCGGCCTGTTCGCTGTGCCTGCTGGGGTGGCGGGGTATGCGCTGGCTCATGGTATCGCAAAACACGCCCTCGATCCGGGCGTTATGCTGACGCTTCTGAGTGGAACCTGTGGTGCCGTGGTCGCGATAGCGGCAATCATCAATCTGAACGCGTTTGGCGACGGCGTCCTCGAGCAGTGACGCAATCGGCATGGTCTGAGCTCGGCTTCGTTTGAGCACATTCCGGTCGCCTTGGCCGCAAGGCCGCGGGGTGCCTCACTGGGGAACTTGATCGTGGTCCTAGAATGCCTCGACGACATCGCCTGCCGGTCCCTCACAGCAGTCTGACAAAGGCGGATTGTCTCAAGTGCAAAAAACTCCACCCGCTGTTCTCGGTCTGCCTGTTGCGCGTAAGGCCGCGTGAATGCAGCTTCCCTTTCCCGCCGCTGAACAAACGTCCCGCCGAGGCTATGGCCGTCGATATGATGTTTGCTGCCTTGAGCGTTTTGCCGTTCATGCGAATTCTGTCCCGCTTCGAATTTGTGGCGGCCATGCTGCACGAGGTGGCGAGGATGATAAGAGGTGCCAAGGCGATATTGGGTCTTGGGGATGTCCGACGTTAAACCTGCGTTCGGATGCTGGTTCTGCGCCGCGTCTCCGCTGGCGCTTCTTCAGAAAGACCTGTCCCTCCTCCTGATTGATTCCCTAATCCCGTCCGTCCGAGGCCAGCAACCCCGCGCGGTGGGACCCGTGTTGGCGCGTTCCGCGCCTGCCCGCACCACGTCCCGCCTTTGGGGGTCAAGCAGACGCCGATGGCGTCAGTGCAGGCCTCGTCCAGCGGTCTTTGACGGGCCTCATCGGAGGGTCGGTCCCTTCGGATGAAGCAACGG
>NZ_JBDWYP010000055.1:0-79147 GCF_039982295.1 Roseibium sp. | reverse complement strand
ATCGGTTGGATAACGCAGATGGTCCCGGTTATGCTGCCGGCGAGTGATATCATCCCAGGGCATTCGATCCTCCATCTTCTAGACAAAGACGGTTGAATCACAACCCTTTGATATCACTCAACTACTTTTAAATCCGGCTCTAAGGCAGGATCGCGAGAAGATCGAAAAACCAATTCAACTTCTACATCGCTACGCCTTGCAGAAAGAAGCCAGCAGTGGCGGATATGCGTATGATCTCTATCCACACCACATTTGGTCAAACCCCTTCTTGTTCGGCGAGTTCTCCTCGGTATTGCCTTCGGAAATCAATCACTATCTATATAAGACGGAGTCAGTTTGTATTTCCGTCGTCGATGATCGCCCCATGGCGAGGTTCGTACACGAAGATAAAATCGAGATTCCGCTAGTAGCAAAGGTCAAATGACACCGGCATGTCAGGTATCAAGATTATCTACGATGGGGATTGCCCGTTTTGCTCACGCTATGTGGTCATTTCTCGATTGAGGTCATCAGTCGGACCGGTCACACTTGTCAATGCTCGTGAGGGTGGACCAGACGTTGAGAAAGCACTTGCAGACGGCTACGATCTCAATGAAGGCATGCTGGCCTACTACGAAGGGCGCGCATACTACGGCCATGACTGTGTACACTTGATTTCGCTTCTCTCAAGCAGATATGGGCCTCTCAACAAGATAGCGAGCGCACTGTTCTCAAATCGAAGGGTTGCACGCTTCAGCTACCCTCTCCTTCGTTTTGGAAGGAACGTGACCTTGCGCGTGTTAGGTCGAAAGAAGATACAGTCCGCGTGAAACAGCGGCCGATTGTCTCGCAGCAAGACCTTAGCGAAAAAATGCAGTTCGGAATCTCTCAACGAGCCACCATCGAAAAGCCCAAAGCCTGCGCTATCGCAACGACCTTGGCTGAAGCAGAGCTCTTGTTGGCTCTGCCCAACTTAGATGCTCCGATTTTATCCCTTGCGCCGGACGCCACCGTGCGGCTTCAAGAGGCTGGACACAAAGTCGTAGAGCTTGAGGACGTTACCGCGGCTTTCACCCATGGCCGGAATGTGCTGCGCGCAAAGAAGTATCTCGATGACGTCGATAGGAAGCTTCGAGCGCTTGGTTGGCATACGAGCGAAGTCGAAGGCGTTCGGATTTTGCTGTTCAACCTTGTCCCTCCGCTGCTTCTTCTCCAAAAAGCACTGACCGCATGCGAAGAGAATGACCTGACAATTGCAATCGAAGGAGATGTGCTAACTGGTCAGAGTCAGAAGGACGTATTTTTAAAATTCTCCGCACTACTCTCACGTTCTTTCGACGCGTTCTTGCCGTCAACAGAATACGGACGGTTTCATGCACGACTTTGCAAGCTAGCAAACCATCTGATCCTGAAACTCCTTGGAAAACGACCGACGATCTTCCAGCTGGACCGGGCAACTCCTTTTACCAAGAGAGTCTGCAACACACTTGCTGACTCGGACCCAGGTGCCGCGATCGTCTCTGTACGCCCGCCTGGAAAGACCACCTTTGCATCACTCAGGAGGACCCTGAAATCCTTGCTGGCGGCGCGTGCGATCGGCAGTCGCCGGACGGAGATTAGGCTCTTTCGTGCCTACTCCGGCCCATCAGAACCACATTTGACGACCATAGGTCTTACCAGCCTTGTTGATGATGACATGCTGGTCGACCAGGCGATACGAGAGGCCATCGCGCGCTACCTTCCGCATATTTGCAAAGACAGCCAAGCAGGTTGTGAACTTGCTCGGCAAGCTCAGCCGTCATGCCTCGTACTGGATCACCTGATTCAGCCATCCGTCATCCGTGCGGCAATCGACATGACCTCCTCGGGCGCACGGTCCATTATGATCAACCATGGCAGCGACACGGCTCAAACCGGCCGACTTGCCAATCTGGGAGCGCAGCTCTGGGCACGTCATGGCCGTGTCAATATGCCTGGACTTGATACCCTCATTTGCAAGGGGCCGCTGACAGCCTCCCTTTCGCCTGAAGTTATCGACAATAGCCCTGTGATAGGTGCCATCAGCATAGGTCAACGTTACACTGTCGCCCAAAAACAGAATGACGAATTTCTGGTCGTCATGGCAGGCAACTATCGTGAACTACACGGGCACGTTCCCTACGTAACAGAAACCCCTGGAGAGTATCTGCGCGGTCTTCTAGAATTCGCCAGAGCCGCTGCACAAGTGAACAACTTGCGCCTCTTGATCAAACTCAAGCCGAAAAAAGCCGGACTTCCTTTCGAGTGGCTTCAGGAAACGTTGCGGGCGGATGAATTCTCAGGGTCTGTCGAAATTGACACGACCACGCCCTTTGCCGAGCTCTTCGAACGGATGGATCTTCTTGTGGGCAACAATTCGGCCACCCTTCAGGAAGCTCTCGACAATGGCATACCGCTTTTTCTGAACACGTGGCGACGACGCTATTGTCATTTCCCGGCCCAAACCGCCCTTCCGACATCCGACCAACGCGCTCCCGTCTATGCTGTGCGGCATGCCGATGTGCTGGTTCCTATGTTGACCGCCATTCGCGACCGCCACCAGGAACGCCTGACCGCCGAAGAAACCAAAGGCCTTTCATGGCAGCCGGACGACATCGAACGCACCAATGAATTTCTGGCGCGCGCCCTTGATCCTGCCCGGCGATAAAACTAGACAGTTCATTCAGGTTTTGAACAGTTCAGCATCGAAAGAGAGCTAAAACATGCATGACAGTGTTGTCAGGATTTTCGTGGGCTACGATCGCCGGATCCATGTTGCGTCAACAACACTCGCGCATTCCATAACGGAACACAGCAGTGTTCCAGTTAGTGTCCTGCCGCTGAATCTTCGCAATATGAAAGATATTTTCTGGCGAAACACGGATCCAAACCAGTCGACAGAGTTCTCGTTTTCCCGTTTTTTGACGCCTTATCTTTCGGGTTTCACCGGCTGGTCCATCTTTATGGACAACGACATCGTCTACCTTGATGATATTGCCAAGCTTTGGGCGCTGCGAGATGACAAATACTCTGTCATGTGCGTGAAGCACGATCACAACCCGACCGAAGACACGAAATTTCTTGGCGAAAAGCAGACCAGGTACGAAAAAAAGAACTGGTCCAGCGTGATCTTGTTCAACAACGCGAAGTGTACCGCGCTGACCCCCGACTACGTGAATTCTGCGACCGGCCTTCAGCTCCATCAGTTCAAATGGCTCGAGGGTGATCACCTGATCGGCGAAATTCCAGCGAACTGGAATTATCTCGCCGACTACACCAAAGGCGTCGAGACACCGCAGGCCGTCCACTTTACGGACGGAGGACCCTGGTATCCAGAAACGGAAAACGCGGAATACGCGGCGAAATGGTTCGAGGCCTTCCGCTCGGCGAATTACTGTGAAGTGGCCGACCTCGACAAGCTGCTTGAGATGACCAAACGCAGCGAAGCTAAGTCCTGAACCAAGCGGCCATTTTTGCGGATGGCTTTGACTTCGCCGTTTTGACAGGGCGTGGTCTGCGGTGTTAATCATCCAGACGAGGTTTTAAATGCTCAGACCTATCATCGCAGCGGCTGTTTCCGCCTTGCTCTTGTTCATCCTGCCGGCCCAGGCGGAGGAGCTCAAGGTCACGGATATCACGATCGGCACCGGAGAAGAGG
Organism: Roseibium sp.; assembly: GCF_039982295.1. Lineage (GTDB taxonomy): Bacteria > Pseudomonadota > Alphaproteobacteria > Rhizobiales > Stappiaceae > Roseibium. The sequence goes on along the minus strand of NZ_JBDWYP010000055.1, from coordinate 75,492 downwards.
CAAACGTCGGCGAAACGGTGGTGGTGCATTACACTGGCTGGCTGATGGACGGCACGAAGTTCGATTCCAGCCATGATCGCAATCAACCCTTCTCGTTCACCCTCGGTGAACGACGTGTCATTCCCGGCTGGGAACAGGGCGTTGAAGGCATGAAAGTCGGTGGCAAGCGCGAATTGATCATTCCGCCGGAACTTGGCTATGGCCGCCGGGGCGCAGGCAACATCATCCCACCAAATGCAACGCTGAAGTTCGAGGTTGAGCTGCTCGAGGTCAAGGGCAAGAAATTTTCCGACATCAGCAATGATGAACTGAAAGCGAAACTGGCGACCGGGATACCGGTCGTCGACATCCGGCGGCCAGATGAGTGGAAGGCCACCGGTGTTCTGGCTGGCAGCCATCTGATTACGTTTTTCGATAAAAAAGGCCAGGTCAACCCGGCCTTCGGAGACGAACTGCAGAAAGTAATCGCCGGACCTGGCGAGGAGATCATTTTCATTTGTCAGTCGGGCAATCGCAGTTCAGTGCTGTCCCAACACCTTTCGGAAAAGGCCGGCTTCACTCAAATCGCAAATGTCCAGAACGGCATCGCAAGCTGGATCGAAGCTGAAGGCGCGGTGGAGCCCGCAAACCTTCCGGACAATTGCTGGCTTTGCTAACCTCTCATCAGCGTTGCGTGTCGTTTTGGAGACCACGACGCCCTTCATCTCAATTAGTTCGCTTAATACGCCTCCATGAAGCGTGCGTGTTTCGGTTGCCGTATCAGCCTACGAAAATGAATAACCACTCATAAAGAAACACCTATAGATTCCATCAATCGGCTTATTCTGGAAATCCAATAATTGTCAAAAAAACTATTTTTAAAAATTCGACATTCGGCACCAGCCCTGATGTAAACACTCGAGTTCTCAGAACATGGATTCTTCACCTTTATTTTAGCTTTCCATCAGAGAAGGAAGATAGTTATCCTTCCAGGAGAGAGTGATGATCCTCGATCGTTTTAGAATTGGCATCAAGATCTGGTTTCCCGTAATCACGCTTGGTGTCGTGGCGGTGGCCCTCTTGAGCTTCGAACTGTTCAAACTGCGTTCAACACTTTTCGAAGAACGTGCAGCCAAAGCCAGAACGGTCGTCGAATTCTCAAGCTCGATTGCAGACTATTTCCACGGTCTTGAGCAGAGCGGTGAGCTCACCCGTCAAGAGGCGATGGCGCAAGCGGGAAATATCATTCGTGCTGCGACCTACGATGGCAAGAATTATGCTTTCGTAATCGGTCCGAATGGCGACCGGATTGTCAGCTCAAATCCCAAACTCGAAGGCAAGAACGCCTGGGATGCCCAAGACAAGAACGGCAAGTACCACATTCGTGAAATGATCCAGGTCGCCAACAATGGCGGCGGCTTGCTCTACTATAGCTGGACCCGCAAGGATGAGGAAATTCCGGTACCCAAGGCAACCTGGGCCGACCTCTATGAGCCATGGGGATGGATCTTTGCCACCGGCAACTACGTCGACGACATTGAAGCCACCTTCTTCTCGCAGATGATCAAGACGGCTGGCCTTGTTCTGGTTGGCGCACTCTTGGCAGGAGCCGTGGCTTTCGCCGCTATTCGGAACATTGCCGCTCCGCTCAAGGCGCTGACCCGTAACATGCAGGCCCTTGCAAGGGGCGACACAGAGATAGATATCGGGAGCGCAAACCGCGGCGACGAAATCGGCGAGATGGCTTCTGCCATGGAAACCTTCGTCGAAAATGAGCATTCCCGTCGCGTGCTCGAGTCCGACCAGACCGAACGTCAGCAGCAGGATCTCGTAAGATCCGGGAATATCCAGACCCTCTCGGCCGATTTCGAAGTTCAGGTTCGCGGTCTGCTCGACACGATCACCGGATCGGTTACAGGTCTCCAGGAAGCGTCAACCAGCCTGAACGAAGGCGCCAAACAGACCACCGATCAAAGTGAAGCCGTCGCCGGTGCAGCTGCAAGCGCGTCACAAAACACGGAAACGGTCGCAGCAGCGGCAGAAGAGCTGACGGCGTCCGTAACCGAGATCAGCCGCCAGGTCGGCACGTCTGCCGAAATTGCATCGCAGGCCTCATCTCAGGCCGTTCAGACCAATGAACGCATCCAAGGCCTTTCAGAGGCTGCCGGCCGCATTGGTGAAGTTGTAACCCTGATCCAGGCGATCGCAGAGCAAACGAACCTTCTGGCGCTCAACGCAACGATCGAGGCGGCACGCGCCGGGGAAGCTGGCAAAGGTTTTGCCGTTGTGGCCTCTGAGGTTAAGGAACTAGCAACTCAGACGTCCAAGGCAACCGAGGAAATTTCGAGCCAAATCTCGTCGATCCAGGAAGAAACCAGCAAAGCCGTTGATGCCATTGCGGACATCACCGAGACAGTCGGGAAAATCAACGATATCACGACCGGAATCACTGCGGCTGTCCAGCAGCAGGGAGAAGCCACGACGGATATTGCGAAGAACATTCAGCAAGCCGCATCCGGTACACAGGAAGTTTCCGAGAATATCTCGGGCGTGTCCCAGGCGGCGACCGTCACCAACGAGGCCGCAGACACCGTTTACTCGGCAAGCCAGAGCCTGGAGCGCGAAGCGCACCAACTCCGCGATCATGTTGCCGCCTTCCTCGACGGTATCAAGGCGAACGCCGCCTAAAGTTCACAGATCCGAGAAACGCTTCATCTAGCGCAAGCGCCGCGGCCTCCAAAGCCGCGGCGCTTTTTTTTGACCACCAAATCAGAGGACCTTTGCGCGGGCCAACAGCTGACGCCAATTCACAAGGGGCACCAGGTTACCTTGTGCGACTGACGACGTAGACCCCCGCCGCGATCGCCATTGCGGCGAGCAGCTTTTCTGCTCCTGGCACTTCCCCAAACACGATGTATCCCAACGCCAGTCCGACAACGGCCGCAACAGAGCCAATCTGACTAAGATAGACCGGTCCTGCCAGCTCCTGTAGCTGGAAATAGAGCGCATAGAGCGTTGAAAACAGCCCCACCTGCGCGGCAAGCAACGCCATCGTCGGCCAATCATATCTGACAGGCGCAAGATCGGTTCCCAGCGCAGCGTTCAAAACCGACAGCGTGACAAATCCAAAGGCCATCATGCCTGCAGACAGCAGTTGCGGACTTGCCGCTTCTGGCCAATAGGCACTGCGATAGATGTTGCCGATACTGACAAGCACAGGCATGGTCAGAGCCGCCAGATACCAGACCGCATTGCCGGTTGCCTGGCCAAGTCCCTGCCAGGCCAGAAGAATGCCGCCAGCAACCCCGAGGCCAACTCCGCTCAGGCGCCTGCCGTTCAGTCTTTCCCGTCCCAACACCACGGAGAGCGCGTAGGTCAGAACCAGCGGAAAGGCAAAGCACAAGGCGATGAAGCCGACACCGACATGGCGTGCCGAGGCATATGCCAATGCGTTGGGAACAGCGAACAGCAAGCCGGAGGCCGCGCAGTAGAGCGTCAACTGGCGAGCCCTTGCGACGTTCAACCGAACCTGCCTCTCCTCAGGGCGCCCACGAGCTGATCCAGCCTTCCGACACCCCACGACTGCAAATTGAACCGCAGCCGTTCCCAACAAAGACCATTGCAGCAGCGCGACAGGCGACCATCCTGCGGAAGGTGCCCATTTGGCAAACACGGCCGATGTTGCGAGCAATGCTCCTACGATCATCAGCAGCACAACCGCCGCCGGAATTGCGCGCGCCGGACCTTCTCCTAACAAGGTCCTGTCTGCCTCCCTTGTTCCCGGGATTCCCTCTCCGTCTCGTTCCGTCGACGCCGTCATTTTGAAATCCTTTGCGCTGTCACAGCTTCTCGCTGATTTCAGCTATATCGGATTATTTATCTTGATATCAAGATACTTATAATAAAGATTCTTGCAATTTGACAAAACAGAACCAAGCCGCCATCACATTCAAAGGCAAAACCGAGATGAGAACACCGATGGTGGAAGAGGCTAAAATCGCCCGGAAGAGCGATGTAACCAGTTCGAAAAACGAACCGGCAGGTGATCGTGCAGCCGTTGCCAGAGATCAATGGAACCTGGAAATTCCAGGGCTGGACCTGGCACCCATGGTGCTGCTTGGCCGCCTCAATGAAGCATCCCACGTTGTGTCCACCGAGCATCTGGCACCCATCTTCAAGGCGGCAGGACTGAAACAGGGGGAGTTCGATGTGTTGGCGACCCTTGTTCGCTCGGGACCACCCTACAAGTTGATGCCGACCGAGCTCTACAGGTCAACCATGATGAGCTCCGGTGGCATGACCGCCCGGCTGGACCGGCTGGAGAAGGCTGGACACATTACCCGCTGTCCACATCCGGAGGACCGGCGTGCGCTCATGGTCTGCCTGACGGACCAGGGCCTGAAGCTCATCAAGGGCATGATGCCGGACTATATCGCCTGCCAGCAAAAGACAGTGAGTGGCCTGAATGCCGCGGAGGTCGAACAACTTTCTCTGCTGCTGGAGAAATTCATCGCCTCAACTGCACGGTAAAGCGTCATGAGGCTTTACCTCGTTCACTCCTCGATGATCGGCATCCTGTTCCAGGCGTCGAGTGCGGCGATCTTGTAGGCCTCCGCGAGGGTCGGATAATTGAAGGTGTTCTCGACGAAATATTCGAGCGTGCCCTTAAGGTTCAAAACGGCCTGTCCAATGTGGATCAGCTCGGTCGCTCCCTCACCCACGATGTGGCAGCCCAGAAGACGGCGGGTCTTCAGGGAGAAGATCATTTTGAGCATGCCGGAATTCAGGCCCATGATATGGCCTCGCGAGGTTTCCCGGAAGCGGGCAATGCCACACTCGTATGGAATGCCCCGCTCCTTCACCTCTTCTTCGGTCATGCCGACAGTCGAGATTTCCGGCACAGCATAGATGCCATAGGGAAAATACTCCGGCGGGTCATAGGCCTTTTCGCCGAGTGCATGACAGGTCGCAATCCGGCCTTGTTCCATGGACGTCGAGGCCAGGCTTGGAAAACCAATCACGTCGCCTGCCGCAAAAATATGTTCTACGTCCGTCTGAAAAGTCTGCGCATCCACCTTCAGTCGCCCGCGGTGATCCACTGTCAGGCCGCAGGCATCAAGGTTGAGCGGTTTCGTGTTGCCCATGCGACCAGCGGCAAAGAGCACCACATTGGACCGGATGCAACGACCGCCTTCCAGCTCGATCTCGCATTTTCCCGGACCATGTTTGGTGATCTTTTCGACCTTTGACCCAAAACGCATGACAATGCCGCGATCCCGCAGCTCGTGCGTAAAGTCTGCCACCAGCTCGCTGTCGATGAAATCGAGCATCGTGTCGCGTGGCTCGATCAGGGTGACGTGCACATCAAGCGCAGAGAATATGGTCGCATACTCGATGCCGATCACGCCCGCGCCGATCACGGCGATAGACCGAGGCAGGTCGACCAGCTCGAGGATTTCGTCGCTGTCTAGAATATATTCCCCGTCGAACGGCACATAGTCCGGCCGGAAAGGCTGTGTTCCAACGGCAATCAGGAACTTGTCCGAAGAGAAATGGAACGTCTCGCCCGCCTCGCCTTCAACCTCGATACTCTTCTCATCGACGAATTTCGCTTCGCCTCGAAGCGTTGACACCTGGTTGCGCGCGAACTGGTGCTCGAGCACCTCGATCTCGTGGTTCAATGTAATGTGTAAACGGGCGCGCAAGTCATCTGCGGAAATGTCCTGCTTGACCCGATAGGACCGCCCATAGAAGCCACGCTCGCGCCAGCCCGAAAGATTCAGCGCCGTCTCGCGCAGGGTCTTGGAGGGGATTGTTCCCGTGTGAACCGACACGCCACCGACCCGGCGACCGCGTTCAACCACCAGAACGTCGCGCCCGAACTTGGCCGCCTGAATGGCGGCGCGGCGCCCGGCAGGCCCGCTGCCGATCACAATCAGATCATAGTGTTCCATGTATCAGCGCCCCATGCTGCGATTACGTCGCGGTCACTCTCCAGACCTCACGGAGCACAGCCTTGCCGAAAAAGATGAACGTGATGTCAAAAGCTATTGATATTCGGTATTTGAAGCGGATTTCACCGGTGAGAAACTGCATTGGTGTTCGGCGACACACAATTCAGCCGTCACTTTCAGCTCAGAACAGAGATGTCAGACACCGAGTCACAAACGAAAACCTTACAGGGCGAAGATGGGACACCAAGCCGCTCCAACACTCATCCGAGCCAACTTCGCCTACGGACAGAGCCACCTCACCGCGACACCTCATTTCCTGATTGCGACTTCCGTTTCGATCCGCTATGCCATTTCCCATGAACATGATCGCGATCCAGACTTGGTGGTGGCGGGACGCTTAATTGGCGGCCAGAGCTTTTCCATGTCTTGAACGTGATCAAAGCAGACAAAAGGCCGCCGCGGGTTTCCGCTGGCGGCCTTTGTTTTGTCTGAGCAGTTCATTTGACCGGGCGTCGGCCTCACCAGGCGGTGAGCACTCCGAGGCCCTAGAAAATTTCAGGGCGTGTTTCCAACCACGCCCACACCAGAGGATGAGTTACCATGCAGGCACTGGCTGACCAGACATTCAACTGCGAAAGCGGGATCACCATTTCCAGAACGTCCCGCACGTCCGATTATGAAGCCGGCACGTCCGCGTGGATTGACCGGTTGGATGCAGAACGTGGCGCGGTCCTGGCATCCTCCTATGAATATCCAGGACGCTACACCCGTTGGGACATGGCCCTGGTCAACCCGCCGCTGGTGATGGAAGCCAATGACCGGACCGTCGAAATCAGAGCGCTCAACGAACGCGGCAAGATCCTCATGCCAGCGGTCATCCGGGCCCTGAGAGCGCATCCAGATGTGGCAGCCTTCTCGAACTCGGACGAACGCATCGACCTCACTGTGAAGAAGCCTGACCGGGAGTTCCAGGAGGAAGAACGTTCGCGTCAGCCCTCGACCTTCTCGATCGTTCGAGCGCTTAAAGACCTCTTTGCTTGCGACGACGATCAGCTCGGCCTCTATGGCGCGTTCGGCTATGATATTGCTTTCCAGTTCGAACCCATTGACCTGAAGCTGGAGCGGCCAGGAGACCAGAGGGACGTTGTCCTGTTCCTGCCCGATGAAATCATGATCGTCGACCACCACGGCAAGCGTGCTTACGTGCTCGAATATGACTTTGAGGTTGATGGCAAGAGCACCAAGGGACTGCCACGCGACGGCGACAAAAGCCCTTACATGCCGGCCAATGAAGACCCGGGCCGGGGCGACCACGAGCCAGGCGAATATGCCAAGCTGGTTCACAAGGCCAAAGACTACTTCCGCCGCGGCGATCTGTTCGAAACGGTTCCCGGCCAGACCTTCTATGAAGCCTGCCCGAACCTACCATCGGCCGTTTCCCGGCGGCTTCAGCAGATCAATCCGTCGCCTTATTCCTTCTTCTTTAATCTGGGAAACCGCGAATACCTCGTCGGCGCTTCCCCTGAGATGTATGTTCGGGTGACCGGCGGACGCCGAGTCGAGACCTGCCCGATTTCAGGCACCATCCGGCGCGGCAAGAACGCGATCGAGGACGAAGCTCAAATCCGCAAGCTTCTGAATTCGGCCAAGGATGAAGCCGAACTGACCATGTGTTCGGACGTTGACCGCAACGACAAGAGCCGGGTCTCTGTTCCAGGTTCGGTGAAGGTCATCGGGCGCCGGCAGATCGAGATGTACTCGCGTCTGATCCATACGGTCGACCACATCGAGGGTATCTTGCGCGAGGACATGGATGCGCTGGACGCCTTTCTATCCCACACATGGGCGGTGACCGTTACCGGTGCACCGAAACGCTGGGCGATGGAGTTCATCGAGCAGAATGAAAAGAGCCCGCGCGCCTGGTATGGCGGCGCCATCGGCGCCGTGCTCTTCAACGGCGACATGAACACCGGCCTGACGCTCCGGACGGTCCGGATCAAGGACGGCGTCGCGCAGATCCGCGCTGGCGCAACACTGCTTTACGACAGTGTTCCCGAGGACGAAGAAGCTGAAACCGAACTCAAGGCGGAAGCCATGCGCGCTGCCGTTCGCGAGGCAGGACTGGCGACCAAGACCGAGGACAAGACCCAAAAGGCAAAGCTTGGCGAAAACCTCAAAATATTGCTGGTCGATCATGAGGACAGCTTCGTCCACACGCTTGCGAACTATTTCCGCCAGACCGGTGCAGAGGTCGTGACCTATCGCTCGCCCGTCGCCGACCACGTGTTTTATGACGTCAATCCCGACCTCGTCGTGCTGTCGCCTGGTCCCGGCTCGCCAAAGGACTTCGATTGTGCGGCAACCATCGGCCGGGCACGTTCGCGTGGGTTGCCAATCTTTGGTGTCTGCCTGGGCCTTCAGGCGCTCACCGAAGCGCTTGGCGGCGAACTTGGCCAGCTTGACGTTCCGATGCATGGAAAGCCGTCCCCGATCTCGATTTCCGGCAACTCCCTACTGTTTGATGGCCTCGACGCGCCGGTCATCGTCGGCCGCTACCATTCGCTTTTTGCCAAGAAAGACAAGTTGCCCTCAGGCTTCCGGATCACAGCCGAGACAGAGGATGATGTCGTCATGGCCATCGAGCATGACGAAGAGCCGATCGCGGCGGTTCAGTTTCACCCCGAGAGCATCATGTCTCTCGATCAGGATGCCGGCCACAAGATTATCGAGAATGTCGTCAGTCGACTGGCCAAGGCGAAGACCCTGGAACCGACCTGAGCAAACATCTGCGTCTGGACAGTTCAAGGCGGGCCTCGGTCCGCCTTTTTCTTTATTAACGCGCGCTCGCGCGGGCCCGTGTGGAACGCACAGTTGCTCCATTGGTTGCCGCCTGCGACAGCCCTTGCACCAAAATTTTCGTGATCACTTTTTTCGGAACGATCCCGGCATTCTGTGTGTTTGCCCCCCGAGCGCCGAGGCTGAATAAGAGCTTCACATCCTGACAAAGATCAGCACACGGCGCCGCAACAACAAAGGAGCAACTCACTATGCGTTTTACAAAGACCCTTTTCGCAGGCCTCTTCGCTTCCACGGCCATGATCGGCGCCGCACAGGCAGATGGCAAAATGCTCGGTGACGCCAATGGCGATGAACTCATCCGCCCGAGCGCTGCCGTTCAGGCCGAAGTTGAGGCAGACGCACCAGCCAAGCCTGTCGAAAAGAGCGAAGCAGTGACCGGTGACGCAAATGGCGACCGTCTGATCCTGCCAGGCGCTTCCGCTGCCGCGAATGCAGAAGCGCGCATGGACGAAGCAAACGACGTTCCGGCACGTGGTGCCAAGGACATGGTCGGTGATCTGAACGGCGAAGAAAAGCTGAAGATCCGCCGTGAGCTGGAAAACCGCTCCGACTCATAAGTCGAGGTTTCTGACCGATGTAAAAAACCGCGCAGGCTCTCTGCGCGGTTTTTTTGCCTTTTCTTCGAGCCCTCATTTCAGGAACCGCTACCCGACCTTTCTCGCCGTCTCCAGAAAGCTGATCATTTGTTCACGAAGTTGCTGAAGGTTGAGCTCCTGCTGCTTGAGATTGCCAGCGGCACCGACAACCCTTCCGCTAACCTCATGTGTCTCTGCAGTTGCCGACTGAACACCCACGATGCTTGCGGTGACGTTTGTCGCACCGGCAGCCGCATCTTCGACATTTTGCGCAATTTCACCAGTCGCCTCGGTCTGTTGATCCACCGCTGCAGCAATGGCAGAAGAGATCTCACTCACGCGTTCGATCGCATCGCTGATCTCGGCATTGGCGTCGACCGCATTGGCGGTGACGGACTGTAGAGCAGAAATTTGCGCGTTGATATCTTCGGTCGCATTGGCCGTCTGGCTGGCCAGCGCCTTGACCTCCTGTGCAACGATGGCAAACCCTCGACCCATTTCACCCGCCCGGGCCGCCTCAATGGTGGCGTTCAGGGCAAGCAGGTTGGTTTGGGCAGCGATGTCGTTGATCAGCTGAACGACTTCACCGATTTTCATCGAACTGCGGGAAAGACTGTCGATTTCCCGGCTCATTGTACGGGATTTGTTCACGGCACCGTTGGCAATCTCGGCTGCAGACACGACCTGTCGGTTGATTTCCGTGATGGAGCTCGTCAGCTCTTCTGTAGAAGCAGCAACACTGTGCATGTTGGTGGAGGCTTCTTCTGCACCGGCGGCCACCATGACCGATTGCTCGTTTGCTTCGGAGCACGCACGGGCGACGTTTTCCGAGACCACATTCAGGTCGCCAACTGTAACAGTTACCGACTGAACCACGTCCTGAAGCTGGTCTTCAAAATCAGATCCAAGCCTGCAGAAGTCGTCATGCCTCTCCTTGATCGACAGCGTGGCCGTGTTGATACTGGTTGCCGCCTCCTTGAAGCTCCCCGCCATCCCCTTTTCAGAAATCAGACGGAAATGTTGATTACGGCCAACATAGTCGAGGCAAGCCTTGGACTCGCGCAAGTAAGCGTCAGTACGATCTATCAGGAGATTGATCGCATGCATGAGCTCTGCCGCTTCGCCAGTTTCCGAAATATTGGTGATCCGCGCCTCGAAGTCGCCATCAGCCACAGCGCGGCAGACGGATATGGCTTTCCTCAAGGAGGATTTTTTCAAACCTGAAAACATGTCGATTGTTCCAATTGAATTGCCTGGTCACGGGGATGGGGCGGCTGTCCCTCGCGGCTCGCGCGCAAGTGAGGTTTTCCCAGCGTTGCGATGTATTCATCGTAGGCGACGCCTTCACGCGCGAGCAGATCCATCATCATCTGCTCCCCGGCCAGCATGCCGGCCTTGCGGTCACCGTGACGTGTTTCCTCACGTAGAAGATCGCGATAAAGCGGGATAATCTGAGCTTCGAGGATCTTGCGATCAGGAACCCTGCGGTTCGAATGATAGCCAATGACACGACCGGACCTGTCTCTGCTCGGTGTAACATGGGCATAGACCCAGTAGTGATCGCCGTACTTGGTCCGATTGATGACATAGGCAAAGATCTCCTGCCCCGCCTCAACCGTTTGCCACAACAACTTGAAGACGCACCGCGGCATCTGGGGATGCCGGATCAGACTGTGCGGCTGACCGAGGACTTCCTTTTCCGTGTAGTCAGCGATTTTAAGAAAAACATCATTCGCGTAAGTGATATGACCCTTCAAATTGGTTTTGCTGACAATGATATCGTTGTCGCCGAAGGTTCTTTCGACCCCAGTAACCGTAACGTTTCTTGGCATGACTATCTGCTGTGTTTTCCGCGGAATATCTGGATTTTTCAGTCAGGATGGACTGCCAGAAGTCTAGGTCCACGCGGATAAACGCTTAGTAAATTCCAACATAGCTAGTAATACCTATAGAGCGGATACGAGCGCTATCCAGGAGCGTCAAATGCCCGAGGCAGAAGCGGGGTTTTCAGCTCATGCCAATCGGGTTCAACCCTAGCCTGCAGGCTGTGTCGGCGCTTCGACATCGCAGGTCATTACGTCGCTGACGTCCAGGCCCTCAACGGCCTCTGCTGCCCGAACTGCCTGCTGCCCCAAGAGCCGTGCGAGCATCCAATCGCCATCCCCATTTGATAGCGCTCTGTGGCTCATTTCGCGTTTCGGGGAAATGGCCTGTGCCCGGTCACCAGTCTGCTCTGCAACGGCGAAGCGAAACACATAGGCCGGCGTCATGCCCATCCTGAGGTCCGAAACAACGACCTGATTTTCGACCATCTCGGCCTTGAAGTACCCGCGGCTAAACCAAGCCAGCTTCTCAAAGGCCTCGTTGTCCTCAAGGCAAGCAGTCAGATCGGGACGCCGTGGATGACTATAGATTTTGGCCGGAGCATCATCATCGAGGAGCGATAGATAAAGGTTGTGATAGGTGCCGTTTTCGATGCCGATCACCTTCCACAGAACGGAATTGAAAGGAGCTGCCAGCGCCATCATCTGATCCGGCTCGATCCCGGCTTCGGCAAAAACGTCCCTGGCCCGGTTTTCCATATGGGATTGAACCGCGACACCAAAGCCAAGATAGGCCGTGCTGAAGACCACTGCCGCCGCTATACCGCGTGAAAAGCCCTTCGACCAATCCTTCTTGAACAATGCCCAGAGGACGATTCCAAGCAGTGGGAGCGTGTAGAGCGGATCAATGATGAAGATGGACCCGACGCCCAGGGGCTCGGGGTAAACAGGCCAGAGAAGCCGGGTGCCGTAGATGGTCATTGCATCCAGCAGCGCATGGGTCGACAGGCATAGAAACACGACCAGCCAGGTCATCCAACGATGATCTCGTAGTCCCTTGAACAGCCTTACAAGCCCCTCTCCAATCAGCGGAGCCGCCAAGCCATGGACAAAGAGAGAATGTGTCCATCCACGGTGGAACACGAAAGTATCGACCGGGTCGTCAAAAGGAATGAATACATCCAGATCCGGCAAGGTTCCAAGAACGCCACCTACGAGCGCCGTTTTTCTCGGACCGAGCTTCTTGCCAAGAACGACGGTCGACACGGCGGCACCAAGAACGAATTGTGTCAGAGAATCCATATGTGAAACGATGTCCGGATGACGACGAGCGGTCTGTTGTGGGGCAACTCTCACTCTGCCATATGCTGTAGCTGCCTGAAATTGCAAGCTTTGCTGTTTAAGCTCATGCGGACAAGGGAAGACGACGGCTTTTCCAGCCGCCGCCTGCAAACGCTCTTGCTCCTAGTTTCCCTGCTCACCACTGAGCTGCAGGAAGTCAGATACCGCGTCGATCACCTGCTGATGGACAACTGCTCGATCTGACCCCGCCGGATTGTCACAGATCGGATCCTCGCCCTCCTCCTGCAGAATGAAGCGTGCCTTGTCCTTGCAAAGCGCAAGAAAAGAGAAATGGTTGGACGGCGCTATTTCAAGGTGAGTGGCGTTTGGCAAGCGATCCGCCATTCCGCTTCCCTGTTGTCCAACGTTCACCTGAAACGGCAGGGTCTCTTGCGATCCCAGATTGATCAGAAGCACCGGTTTTTCCATCGAGGCGATGCTCTCGTCGGTAAACGCATATGGCCAGCCCGGATCGACTGCGATGGTACCGGCGAACCTCGGATCGCCATAGTTTCCGTCGGTCAGTTCGATGTCAACATTCCGGAAATCAACGCCGCCCTTGCCATAAGAAGTCACAGCCCGGCGCTAGCGGATTTTCGGCGCAATAGTCCCCGATCCTGGAGGCCTCAAGCGTCAGGCCAATGCTTTGGAGCGCCGCGCCACCGCCCAGCGAGAAGCCGAGTGAGAAAATTCTGGACCGATCGACCTTAGGACCAAACTCCTGATCATTCAGAAAAAAATCCAGCGCAGCCGACAAGTCATGAACCCGGTCGGCAAAGCGCGTGGACCGCCGCGGGGAACTGTCACCAGAGGTACTGCCCGGGTGATTGACCGCCAGTACCATCGCACCGCGCAGCGCCAGCTCTGACGAGAGCCAACCGAGGCTGTCCATATTGCCACCAGAGCCATGGGAGAGCACAACGAGCGGGAACTTCCCGTCCGCAATCATTGGCCCTATGAGGGCCTTCGTCCCATGAAACAGAGGATTGTCGCCAATCGGCACCGCATAGGTTTTGGAACCGGCAGGATACCAGACAGACCCCTGGATAAGTTGGCTGCGATGACTGGCCTTGATATCAAACCGGTCATAGCCACTGAGCGTTTCGGCATTGGCTCCGGTGACGACAGAACCAAGAAGGCCAGCGGCGAAAAGAAGGTGTTTCATCGAATTGGTCTTTCCTGTGGTGGATCACAGGATGGAGACTGTTGAAACGTGAGACGAAATGCGTCCTAAATCCGGTTCAAGGTCGTCCTGAAACCGGATCTGGGACAAGGCCAATCAGGTTCAAGCGCGATCGGTGCCATGCCAGTTCTACCCATTTCCATGTTTGCCGCCCTGGTTCTGGCCTATGTCTGGCTGCGTGCGTTTCTGGCGCGGGACACGCCCGTCATGGTGCAAGTCCTGATCCTGGCCTGTGCCATCCAGTCCATGATCATCTCCTTCAACCAGCACTACGGGGTCTCGTGGCTTGGCCCTGTGCAACCCGTGACGGCAATGGTGATTCCAGCGCTTGCGTACCTCGCCATCGCCAGCACCGCCATTCGTCCTCTGGCATGGAAGCGGGACTGGTTTCACATGCTGGGTCCTGTGGCGGGCGCAATCTGTTTTTTCACCCTGCCCGATTTCATGGATGGCCTGGTCGTCGCCTCCTATGTCGGCTATGCCGCGCTGCTTCTGAAAGCCACGCTATCCGGCGCGGATGCCCTGCCCCTGATACGGCTGGAGCACGGAGACCGGCCACTCGTTCTGTGGCGGGTCGTGGGACTGGCCTTGCTGGCGTCCGCGTTCAGCGACGTCGTCATCATTGCGATCATGGCCACCGGCCAGGAGTGGCTGCGCCCCTGGGTCATCTCGATTTTTTCGTCCGGTGTCCTGCTGATGATCGGTGTCTTGAACCTGTCGGACATGCTGAAAGACACCGCCGACAAAGACAATTCGACCAAGGAGGCAGCTTCCGGCACCGGCCAGACTTCCGATCGACCTCAAGCCTATGACGCAGACCCAGACCTCTTCACCGCGCTTGAAGACCTGATGAAGGGCGAAAAGATCTACCTTGATCCGAATCTGACGCTTGGCCGCATGGCGCGGCGCCTCAAGGTGCCCGAAAAGCTGCTTTCAGCCACGATCAACGGCTACTCGGGTGTGAATGTCTCCCGCTACATCAATACCTTCAGGATTGAACACGCCTGCCAGGAATTGAAGGGCGGCGCAAATGTCACCTCCGCCATGTACACCAGCGGCTTCAACACCAAATCGAACTTCAACCGCGAGTTTCTGCGGGTGAAGGGCTGTCCGCCAAGCACCTGGGTGGAGGCGGCCTGACGTCTCTGCCGTCGGCAGATTTCGCGTCCAAACCAAGCTCGCGTTTGTTTCGCAACGAAAAAAGGCAGGCCCGGCGGCCTGCCCTTCCGTATCCAAAAGCTGCGTCTTGCGCCCGTCAGTCCACGACGCGAACGGCGCCCTTTGACGCAGAGGTCGTCAGGGCAGCATATGCCCGCAATGCCGTGGTGATCTTGCGCTTGCGCTTTTCGACTGGCTTCCAGGCCGCATCACCCTTCAGGTCCATCTGTGTCCGGCGCTCTGCAAGTTCGCCGTCCGAGAGGTCCACTTTCATCACACGGTTCGGGATATCGATGACGATGGTGTCGCCTTCTTCCACGAGACCGATGGCACCGCCCTCGGCAGCTTCAGGGGAAATATGGCCAATAGACAGCCCCGAGGAGCCACCGGAGAAACGGCCATCGGTGATCAGCGCACAGGCCTTGCCGAGCCCTTTCGACTTCAGATAGCTGGTGGGATAGAGCATTTCCTGCATGCCAGGTCCGCCGCGGGGTCCCTCATAGCGGATCAGCACCACATCGCCCTCGTGAACCTTGCCGGTCAGGATCGCGCTGACGGCGCTGTCCTGACTCTCGAAAATCCGGGCCGGGCCGGAGAACGTCAAGATGCTCTCGTCCACGCCAGCGGTTTTCACGACGCAGCCATCCTCGGCGATGTTGCCGTAGAGAACTGCGAGGCCGCCATCCTTACTGTAGGCATGCTCGCCATCACGGATCACACCAGAGGTGCGATCAAGGTCGAGCTCATCCCAACGGCGTTCCTGGCTGAAGGCCACCTGTGTCGGCACACCCCCGGGCGCTGCCTTGTAGAACTTGTGAACGCTTTCGGAATTTGTCTGGCGGACATCCCAGCGCGCCAGAGCCTCCTTCATGGAAGCCGTGTGAACCGTCGGATTGTCCGAGTGCAGGTGCCCTGCCCGATCCAGTTCGCCGAGGATACCCATGATGCCGCCGGCGCGATGAACGTCTTCCATATGGATGTTCTCGATCGCCGGAGCGACCTTGCACAGCACCGGGACCTTGCGAGACAGACGATCAATGTCATCCATCGTGAAGCCCACTTCGCCCTCGTAGGACGCGGCAAGAAGATGAAGGATCGTGTTGGTCGAGCCGCCCATGGAGATGTCCAGGGTCATGGCGTTTTCAAAGGCCTGGAAATTGGCGATGGACCGCGGCAGGACGCTTTCGTCGTCCTGCTCGTAGTAGCGCTTCGCCAAGTCGACGATCAGATGACCTGCTTCGACGAACAGCCGTTCCCGGTCTGCATGGGTCGCAAGTGTCGAGCCGTTGCCCGGCAGCGCAAGGCCGAGGGCCTCCGTGAGGCAGTTCATCGAGTTGGCCGTGAACATGCCCGAGCAGGAACCGCAAGTCGGACAGGCGTTCTGTTCCATTTCCATGACGTCGGCATCTGACGCACTGTCATCTGCAGCCATGACCATGGCGTCGACCAGGTCAACCGCCTTCGCCACGCCGTTTTCCAGGACGACCTTACCCGCTTCCATCGGGCCGCCAGAAACGAAGACCACCGGAATGTTCAGACGCATGGCCGCATTCAGCATGCCCGGGGTAATCTTGTCGCAGTTGGAAATGCAGACAATGGCATCGGCGCAGTGTCCGTTGACCATATATTCCACGGCATCGGCGATGACCTCGCGCGAAGGCAGCGAATAGAGCATGCCGTCATGCCCCATCGCGATGCCATCATCGACCGCGATGGTGTTGAATTCTTTCGCGATGCCACCGGCTTTTTCGACTTCCCGTGCGACCAGCTGACCAAGATCTTTCAGGTGTACATGCCCTGGCACGAACTGGGTGAAGGAGTTCGCGATGGCAATGATCGGCTTGCCAAAATCATTGTCCTTCATGCCGGTTGCGCGCCACAAGCTGCGCGCGCCCGCCATGTTGCGGCCATGGGTCGAGGTTCTTGAACGATACGGGGGCATGATCTTGCGTCCTCAAAGGTCTTCTTGTCTTTTCGGCTGTCCTCCCCGGGGAAATCCCCAAACAGCCCTTGGTCTCAACTGGTGTTTTGTCAGGTTTTTGAAAGAGACGGAAGGGCGGAAAGCAGAAAAACAGTACGCCACGGTACGGTTGTCATTTCGAGATTTTGAGGCCCGGGCAAGAGATGCGCAGTCTTGCAGCAAGCGCGACCGCATCTACGGCACGCGGGGCCGATGGAGTACCGGACTTGCGGTACAACCTATAACAACAGTTCAATCGCGGCCGATACACTTGTCATTTCAAACGACTATGCAGTGGATTATTAAGCATTGATTCATCATAAGTAGAGCGGCAGACATTCAGGATCGCTTTATGAAACTCGACACTCCCACCCTTTTGATGGCCGTGACGATCGCCTACTACACCGGCGCGCTCATACTTGCGGTGTTGGCGTTCTCCTTGAGGTCCTTCCCACGCCACATTCGCCTTGGCTGGGGTTTTTGGGCGTTTGCCATGCTGCTGTCCGGCTCTTGTGCAACGCTTGTCAGCATGCGCGGATCGATTTCCGACCTGCTCAGCATTGCACTTGCCAACGCCTTGATGCTTTTCGGTTTCGGCCTGCGACCCAACGCACTGAGCATGCTGAATCGGGATCAGGTTTCCTATCCCTGGCTGCCTTTCCTGTTCTCTTTCGGCTGGCTCGGGCTTTACCTGGTCCCGTGGTTTCGGGACGATCTGCTTGCGCGCACGCTCTATGTCAACCTTGCAAGTATTCTCGCGATGGGGCTTTGCATCCGTCAGTGCTGGCAGGCGATACAAACGCAGAAGGTCAGTTCCTTGCTCTTGATGGCTGTGTTCGCTCTGGACATCTTTGTCCGAGGCAACCTGATCATGATGCATCTGGGCAGGGCATTTCCAGACTTCCAAGCCAGCTTTCAAACCACCACGCTGCAGGTCACAATCATTGTGCTTATCATTGCCGTCATGCTGAAAATCCTTGGATTGGGCATCGCCGTGTTCGAGCAGCTGACAGGTTCCTTCGCACAACAAGCACTTGTCGATCCCCTCACCGGCCTTTCGAACCGCCGTGCCTTTGAATCCGCGACAGAATCCCGGCTGGCGAAAATGAACGCGCCCGCAACGCCCTACGCCTTGATGGTTCTTGAGATAGACGATTTGGGAGACATTAACACCCGCTACGGCAACGCCATGAATGATGCGCTTCTGCGGCTTGTTGGTCGCATCTGCTCAGAAACCGCCAAGGCAGCTCCAGAGGCCTGCCGGCTTCGTAACGATCAGTTTGCGCTGTTTCTACCGGGCGTCGCGCAAGCCGAAGCGGACGCTATTGCCACGCGGCTGTCGCGCTACCTGACCGTTGAAGGGTCACGGGCCTCAGACCAACAACTGACGGTCACCATGAGCATCGGCCTGTTTTGCGGCAATGCCTTGGTGCCGCTGAGCCGCGCACTGGAGATCGCTGATCACTGTCTGCATCGGGCCAAGTCCAAGGGCGGCAATCAAACGGTACTCAATAGCGGTGACAGCGAAGGCCCACTCAAGGCAGCCGCGCTGACCACTCCTTTTGCGACCCGCAAGAAGACCGTCGCCTGACGTCGTCAACACCCTCGCCAGATACAAAACGACCGGTGCGGGAGAGGAAGGCCGCACCGGTCGTTTCGTCGGCTGCCTTGCCAGTTGTGAAGTCCATCAGGGGCAATGACGGAGGCAATGCAGCGGTAACTTGTTGTCTTTGGTAGCTTATGAGTTAGACGGGCTCGACCGCCGCCAGGGTCGGATAATCTGTGTAGCCTTCACGACCACCACCATAGAAGGTCGACGGGTCCCACTCGTTCAGCGGCGCATCGCCCTTCAGTCGTTCGACCAGATCCGGATTGGAAATGAAGGGCCGGCCAAACGCGACCAGATCGACCTTGCCGTCGGCTACTGCGTTGACAGCCATCTGCCGATCATAGCCATTGTTGCCCATGATTGGCCCGAAGAAGCGATCGTACAGCTTTGCCAGGCTGGCCCCTTCCGGAAGATCGCGCGAACCACCTGTCTGGCCTTCGACGACATGCAGATAGGCAAGGCCATAGCTATCAAGCAGATCGACGACCTTGCTGAAAAGCGCCATCGGGTCGCTGTCTGAAATATCGTTGGCTGCCGAGAACGGACTGATGCGGACACCGACCTTGCCGGCCCCGATTTCCATCGTTACCACGTCCATCACCTCTTTCAGGAAGCGTGTCCGGTTTTCAATCGAGCCACCGTAGACATCCTCGCGCTTGTTGGAGCTGTCGCGCAGAAACTGGTCGATGAGATAGCCATTCGCGGCATGTACCTCGACACCGTCGAAGCCGGCCCTCATCGCATTGGCTGCAGCTTTTCGGTAGTCCTCGACAATCGCTGGAATTTCATGAAATTCGAGCGCGCGCGGTTCCGGAGTATCGACAAATTGCTCGCCGTCAAAGGACTTGGACTGGGCGGCTATTGCGGAAGGCGCCACCGGTGCGGCACCATCTGGCTGCAACACGGGGTGTGAAATACGACCAACGTGCCAAAGCTGGATGACAATCTTGCCGCCCTTTGCGTGCACGGCGTCGGTGACCTTTTTCCAGCCGTCAATCTGAACATCGGAATAGATTCCCGGTGTCCAGGCATAGCCTTTGCCCTGCGGTGAAATCTGGGACGCCTCGGTCACCAGCAGGCCCGCACTCGCACGTTGGCCGTAATAGTCGGCATGGATCTCATAGGGCGCGTCATCTTCGGCACGTGCCCGGTTGCGCGTCAGGGGTGCCAGAACAATTCGGTTCTCAAGTTCGATTTCTCCCGCCCTCAGGGGAGAGAAAAGTTTCAATTCGCTCATGCCAGTCTCCTCGAGACATTGCCAGACGTATCGAGTCCAAATTTTGGACCATTTAGTCCAGAATTTCCCGCACCATGGGATCCTACAGGTGCTGAAAACTCCGGGTATTCACGGAAACCCTACGGCGTGAAAAGCTCTATCGCCGCGTCAAGGGTTCCTGAAATCTGCTCCGGCGGGACGCCGGATTTGCGCAGGGTCAATGTGCCGATGGCCAAGGCCGAGAGGGCACGCGCTTTTACACTTGCAGACGCCGGATCGTTTGGCGAAATGGCTTGTGCAAGAAGATCTTCGATCCGCTTGAGGTGTTGTCGGCCAATCTCGGCCACCTCTTCCTGATGCGGCGCGAGTTCGGTAATGCAATTGACCAGCATGCAGCCGCGCGGCCCGCCATTCGGATTGGCAAGCGCCGTCAATATCGTGGCAACAGGATCGTCGGAAGTCTGTTCAGACAGCTCTTTAAAAGCCTCGACCGCAGCCTGCGAATAGCTCTTCAAGGCTGCGATGAAAACACCCTGTTTCGAGCCGAAAGCCGAATAGAAGCTTGAACGGGACAGGCCCATCGCGCTCGTTAGGTCGTCAAGTGACGTCGCCTCATACCCCTGCTGCCAGAAAACCTGGAGCGCCGCATCAAGCACTTCTGCCTCATCGAAGGCACGAGGACGGCCCGGGCCACATGTGGCCTTGGCAGACGCCTGCGTCTCGGAGTTTGATTGACAACAATCCTTGATCATGGAGGGCATATTGGACCGGTCGGTTCCAAATACAAGAGCCGGGTCTAACAATTTGGACCGAGCGTTCCTATTTGCTGATCAACACTCTGTCAGCAGAGATAATACAGGCAAGACAAAGGTCTTTCATGATCCCCTTTTCCCTCCTTGATCTCTCCCCTGTTCCGGCCGGTCACAGCGTCCGAGAGGCACTGGCCAACACGAAGGACCTGGCTCAACACGCGGAACTTCTCGGCTACAAACGCTACTGGATGGCGGAGCATCACAACATGCGCGGGATAGCATCGGCTGCGACTGCGGTTCTGATCGGGCATGTTGCCGGGGCGACCTCGACCATGCGTGTCGGCTCGGGTGGCATCATGCTTCCCAACCATGCCCCGCTTGTCATCGCCGAGCAATTCGGCACGTTGGCAGAGCTTTATCCGGATCGGATCGATCTGGGCCTTGGCCGTGCTCCCGGAACAGATATGCAGACGACCCGCGCCCTGCGCCGCTCTCTGGACAACGCGGACAATTTCCCTGAAGACGTTCTGGAGTTGATGGCCTATCTGGACGATCCGGCCGATGGCACGCAAATTATTGCTGTCCCCGGCGTCGGCACCAAAGTCCCGGTCTGGATACTGGGCTCCAGCACCTATGGCGCGCAGATGGCCGCCCACTACGGGCTGCCCTATGCGTTCGCCTCTCATTTTGCCCCTGCGGAGCTGTCCAACGCGAGCAAGATCTACCGGCGCTCATTCCGCCCAACAAAGTATCTTGAAAAGCCGCATTTCTTGATGGCCGCCAACATATTTGCTGCCAATACGGACGAGGAAGGTGTCTATCTTAGAACCTCCATGCAGCAGGCCTTTATCAACCGGCGCACCGGCAGGCATGGCCCATTGCCCGCACCTGTCGCCGATCTCGAGGCGCTGGTTGGTCCCGTCGCCATTGAAATGGTGGAAGACGCCCTGCGGATCTCAGCCGTCGGGGCCCCAGAAACCGTCAAGGCGAAGCTGCAGGAGCTGATCGCGACCTATCAACCGGATGAACTGATCTTCACCGGCCAGATCCACGACCACCAATCGCGCAAACGCTCCTTCGAGATCGCCGCGAGCGTGATGGGTCAAATCAATGGAGAACGGCAAGGAGCGAAGTGATGCCTCACGCGCCGAGATAACGTTCACGTAGTTCCGGAGCGGCTTTCAGATCGGCCGCGCTGCCGGTCCAGACGGTGCGGCCTTTTTCCAGGATCACATGACGCTCTGCCAGCTTTTCAAGCGCCGAGACATTCTTATCGACGATCAGGATGGATTGGCCACGGGATTTCAAGGTTTCCAGGCATTCCCAGATCTCGGCCCGCACCAGTGGTGCGAGGCCTTCGGTGGCCTCATCCAGGATCAGCAGCTTGGGATTGGTCATGAGCGCGCGGCCGATTGCCAGCATCTGCTGTTCGCCGCCCGAAAGCTGACTGCCCAGATTGCGACGGCGTTCTTCAAGCCGCGGAAAGAGCTCATAGACCGCGGTCAGGTCCCATGCCTCTGCCCTGCTGGAGCGAGCGGAGGTCGCAACGAGATTTTCCTCGACACTCAGTGTCGGAAAAATCTGACGCCCCTCCGGAACCAACCCAAGTCCAGCCTTTGCGACCTGGTAGGATGGCTGGCCGGTCATGTCGCGCCCCTCGATCGCAACCTTTCCCGCCTTCGCGGCGATCATGCCCATGAGGCTCTTGATCGTTGTCGTCTTGCCCATGCCGTTGCGCCCCATAAGGGTCACCACTTCCCCGGAGCGGATGGTCAGCGACACATCAAACAGAACCTGAGCTTCGCCGTATCCGGCCTGCAGATTGTCGACCTGAAGAAGAATGCTCATGCAGGTACTTCCTCCCCCAGATAGGCTTCGCGTACCCTGGGATCGGCTCGGATCTCCTCCGGCGTGCCGCTGGCAATGATTTCGCCATAAACCAGCACCGAGATACGGTCGGCCAGTTGGAAGACCGCGTCCATGTCATGTTCGACGAGAAGCATCGGGCAACGCGCCTTCACCGCCAGAAGGAGTTCGATCAGTCTCGCGGTTTCCTCCGGCCCGGTTCCAGCCATGGGCTCATCGAGGATCAGCAGCTTGGGTTCGCATGCAAGTGCCAGCGCCAGCTCGAGCATACGCTTTTCGCCGTGGCTCAGGTTTCCAGCTCGCAGGCGCGCACGATCGGCCAATCCGACGTCAGCCAGGATCGACGCTGCTTTCTCGTTCAAACCTTGGTCACGTGCAGCATTGCGGAAGAACCGGAACGAGTGGCCCTCATGGGCCTGAACCCCTAGCGCCACATTTTCCAGCACTGTGAACTCGGGCAGGATCGCAGTGATCTGAAACGTGCGACCGAGACCCGCCTTGGCGCGCTCCGCGACAGACCAGCCTGACACGTTTGTGCCGCCAAAAAGAACCTTCCCGCTGTCTGACGGCGTTGCGCCCGAGATCTGGCCGATCAGGGTTGTCTTGCCCGCGCCATTGGGGCCGATCACAGCGTGGATTTCGCCCGGAAACACCTCAAGGGAAAGGTTCCTGGTCACCTGAAGTGCGTCATAAGCCTTGTTGAGGTCTTTCAGTTCGAGAACAGGAGCGGTCATTGGTCTGCCTCTCCCCTGCTCTTCCGGCCGATCTGTCCAGATATCAAGCCCATCAGCCCGCCGCGACCATAAAGCACGACCAGTATCAACAACGGACCGAAGACGAGCCGCCAGTGTTCTGAGTAACCGGAGAGCACCTCCTCCAGAACCATAAAGGCAATGGTGCCAAGGATCGCGCCATGGAGTGAACCAAGCCCTCCAAGGATGACCATAACAATCAACTCGCCGGACCGGTGCCAGGACATATAGGCCGGCGAGACGAATTCAGCCTGGTTGGCCATCAGCGCGCCCGCGACACTTGCGATCATCCCGGCAATGACATAGGCAGCCAATCGATATCGATAGGGATCGATGCCCATGGCTTCGAGACGAGGTTCGCTTTGTTTGGCCCCTTTTAGCACACGCCCGAACCTGGACGCTGCAAAGGTACGCAACAGCAAATACGCTCCCGCAAGCACGCCGAAGACGAGGTAATAGAACGAGGCATCTCCGGTGAACAGTCCTGTGCCAAACAGTTCAGACCGACCCCACATGGTCAGCCCATCGTCCCCCCCGTAGGCCGACAGGGACGTCGCCGTAAAATAGGCCATCTGACCGAAGGCCAGCGTGATCATGATGAAATAGACACCGCGGGTTTTCAGGCTGATAGCACCGGTTACAAGCGCAAAGAGCCCGCCTGCCGCCATTGCGAGAGGAAAGGAAATCCAGGCGTCCCAGATGTCATGCTCGGAGAGGATTGCAACCGCGTAGGCGCCAAATCCGATGTAGGCAGCGTGTCCGAAACTGACCATGGCGCCCAGCCCCAGAATGAAATCCAGGCTGATCGCCACGATCGCAAAGACCAGGATGCGCGTGAAAAACAAAAGGACGAAGCGGTCATCGAAGACGTCTGCATAGGCCGGCACCAACGCCAATGCGGCAAAGAGCGCAATCGGCAAGACCGTGTTTTTGAAGAAAGGGCCGGTCATGCGCTGCGCACCGGAAAGAGCCCGCTTGGCCTGAAGAACAGAACACCCGCCATCAGAATGTAGATCAACATGGAGGCAATGGCGGGGCCAACGTCATTGGCCGCTGCCGGTGGCAACAGCACTCTTGCAATATCCGTGGCAAAGGACCGTCCGAGCGTATCAACAAGCCCGATGATCAAAGCCGCCAAGAATGCACCGCGGATCGAACCTATGCCGCCAATCACGATAACAACAAAGGCAAGGATCAGGAGATTGTCGCCCATACCCGGCTCAACGGACAGGATGGGCGCGGCCATGATGCCGGCGAACCCGGCAAGCATCGCACCGAAACCGAAAACGAGCATGAACAGCCGCCGGATGTTGATGCCCAGCGCCGCGACCATATCCGGATTTGTCGCGCCCGCGCGCACCAGCATGCCAATGCGGGTCTTGGTCACAAGCACATAGAGCAGCACCGCGACGGCGAGCCCTGTGACAATCAGGGCAATGCGAAAGACAGGATAGGCGAAGTTCGCCATCAACTGGATCGAGCCGTCCAGCAACTCGGGAACCGGCAGAGAAAGGGGCGCGCCCCCCCAAAGCACCTTCACCGCCTCGTTCAGAAACAGGATCACACCAAACGTCGCCAACACCTGATCGAGATGGTCTCGGTTGTAGAGATGTCGGAAGACCAGGAATTCAAGCAGGAGACCACAAATGAGAGCAGCAGCCAGGGCGAGGATGACCGCCAACCAAAAAGAGCCGGTCAACTGATAGCAGGCAACTGCCAGATAGGCGCCGAGCATATATTGCACGCCATGGGCCAGATTGATGAAGTCCATCACTCCGAAAACGAGCGTAAGACCAGCCGCAATCAGGAACAGGAGTATGCCGAGCTGCAACCCGTTGAGGGTCTGGACGGCCAGAAGGGTGACGCTCAAGAGATTTTCCCGACAGGCAGAAAATGACGCTACAAACAGAGAGGGTCCGCACCAATCGGTCCGGACCCCGGTTTTCTGGCTTTTCGCCTTACTTCATGTGGCAGGAGCCGGAGTAGGCATCGCCAACATCATCGAAGACTTTTTCGACGAGCTGCGTGACGTATTTGCCCTCTGCACGCTTCACAGCCTCGACCAGGTAGAAGTCCTGGATCGGGAACTGGTTGTTGTTGAAGCGGAAGTCGCCGCGAACGCTTTCGAAGGGTGCTGCGGCAAGGGCCGACAAGAGTGACTTCTTGTCCTGAACGCCACCTGCCATGGAAACAGCGCCATCGATCAGCCGGGCCGCGTCGTAGCCCTGAGCCGCGTAGAGCGAGGGCGGATAACCGTATTCGGCTTCGAATGCACGGACGAAACGGGCATTCGCTTCATTGTCGATGTCCGAGGCCCATTCAGCGCCGGAGTAAAGACCGACTGCCATGTCCTTTGTCGCCGGAAGCGTCGTCTCATCCACGGTGAAGGTCGAGAGGAACGGGATCACGTCCTTGAGGCCTGCCTGGGAGTACTGCTTGACGAGGTTCACACCCATGCCGCCAGGCATGAAGGTGAAAAGCGCATCGGGCTGTTCATCCGCAATACGTGCAAGTTCCGCGGAAAAGTCCAGCTGACCCAGCTTGGTGTAGATTTCCTGCGCCACCGTTCCAGAATAGTGCCGCTTGAAGCCTGCAACGGCATCCTTGCCAGCCTGATAGTTCGGAGCCATCACGACGACCTTGTCGTAGCCTTTCTGGCTGGCATAACGACCCATAACTTCGTGGTTCTGGTCGTTCTGGTAGGACGTAGAGAAGAAATACGGGCTACAGCCGCGGCCAGCAATCGGGGACGGACCTGCGTTGGCACCGATGAAAATCGTCTCGGACTGGATGATGGGCTTGTAGACCGCCATCATCACGTTGGAGAAAACGACGCCGGCCATGATGTCGACCTTGTCGCGCTCCAGGAGCCCCTGAACCTTGGTGATCGCACCATCAGGCTTGAGCTCATCATCGACCACTATGACTTCCGTCTCAATGCCCCCCAGACGACCGTTGGCCTGCTTTACAGCCAGCAGGAAACCGTCACGCATGTGCTGGCCGAGAACTGCAGGCGGGCCGGACAGCGTCGCCAGAAAACCGACTTTGAGGCTTTCGGCAGCAGCTGGTGCGGCGGTGCCGGTCAGAACGGCAGCGCCCAGTCCGGCGCCAAGCGTCAGGGCGGACAAGATACGTTTCATGAATTGATCCCCTCGTGATCGGTGTCACCACGGCCGCATCAGGAGGGTTTCAGATCCCCCTTGCCCTGCCCGGCTCTTTGTTCGCTAGCATTTAAAGAGTAAAACTATCCGGATGTTAAGCCCTTGCCTGACAATCTTCATCAAGAATGTCCGCCGCAAGCCCTGCGCAATCCCTGCAGTGTACCGGTGAGACGCGTCCAACGAGGCACAAGGATAGCTGCATGCGCCCTCTCGGCAAGTCAAGAAGAAGGATCTGCAACTTGAGTTGCAAGGGCCTTCTTGCCGCTGCGTTGATCAGCTCTTATGCGCCTAATGACCTCATGGCTGACAGCTTGCCTGAGCCAGACGCGCTTCCAATCCCGCTACCTGCCGTGCCTCAGGGGCCGAACTGCGACGCATATGCGCGTGCCTATGCGGACAGTTATCGTGGCAACGGCGATCCGACCGGAGATATCGTCGCGGGCGGCATGGAAGGTGCTGTCGCTGGTGGCGCATGGAGAGGCCCGGGCGGGGCTCGTCGCGGCGCAAGAGCAGGCGGCGCGTTGGCCGTGCTCGACAATCTCGCGGCCTATCCTGGCGGCTGGCAGGCCCTCTACGACATGGCTTATCAGATCTGCCGGAACGAGACTTCTGGCGTGACGCACAGACCAAGCACGTTAGGTGACCCTTCCGTCAAATGCCGCTCTCGCGCCGGGGTGGCTGGCAGCAGTTCGCGCGCGCCATTAGGGGCAAGATCCGGCGCTTCCGGTCTCAACTGCCGTTAACAGCCGAACTCGCCGATATTCTAGCGACGCGAACCCTCGGCAAACCGTTTGCGCAGTCAGATTACATTGGAACTATTCTACAATTCATCTTGTTGAATTATTGCAATGCACAAATCATCATCCTGCATAATCGTCACAACAACTTCTCAATTATGCACTTGATCTAACGACAACTTTCAGGAAAAATTAGACTTGGGAGAATTTAAATCGTTTTAATTTTGCTCTGGGAGGAACATAAATGACCACTAAATTCAGCAGAAGAGCCGCGCTTGCGACCAGTGTTGTTGCGGCAACCTTGATGGCCTTCGGCGCCCCGACATTTGCCAAGGCAGAGAAGTCTCTCAAGTGGGCACATGTCTATGAAACGACTGAGCCTTACCACAATTGGGCCGTCTGGGCAGGTGAGGAGCTGGCCAAACGGACTGACAATCGCTACGATATAGAGGTCTTCCCGGCATCATCACTCGGCAAAGAAACCGACATCAATGAGGGCCTGGGACTTGGCACGGTAGATATCATCTACACCGGACAGTCCTTCGCCGGCCGGTCTTACGGCCCGATGGCCATCGGCGGCGCGCCTTACATGTTCCGCGACTATGATCATTGGGCAGCCTATCGCGATTCCGAGCTCTTTCAGGACATGGCAGCCGGCTATCTGGACGCTTCGGGCAATCATGCCATCACCCTGACCTATTACGGCCAGCGCCACGTGACGTCCAACAAGCCGATTCTCGGCCCGGACGACATGAAGGGCCTCAAGATCCGCGTGCCCAATGCACCGCTCTACATGATGTTCCCGAAGGGCGCCGGTGCGAACCCGACCCCGATCGCCTTCTCCGAAGTCTATCTGGCTTTGCAGCAGGGCACGGTTGATGCTCAGGAAAATCCACTGACCACCATTCAGGCCAAGAAGTTCTATGAGGTACAGTCGAACATCAACCTGACCGGTCACATCACGGACTCGCTTCTGACGATCGTGGGCGGGCCGGCCCGTGACCAGATGGACGATGCCGACTACCAGATCCTGATCGAGGTTCTCAAGGAAGCAGCTGCCGGCTGCACCGCCGACATTCAGCAGAACGAAGCGTCTCTGGCAGACTGGTTCACCGAACAGGGCAACACCGTCAATGTCGTTGACCGTGCTCCGTTCCGTGAGGTGACAATGCCGCTTCACAACGGCCCTGACGCAACCTGGAGCCAAGACCAGTACGACGCGCTGCAGGCACTCTAAGAGACAAATCAGGTCCGGGCTCCATGCCCGGACCTTCCCACCTCGTCACAATTCTCTGAATCACGGTTCCAAGTCGGGGAGTGCTGCATGACCGCGCCCGGTATGCCGCAGCATCAGATTGAACTGGAAGAAGAGCCGATCGACCTCAGCGACCTTCGCTGGCACGACAGCCTCGTTCTTCTCATTTTCTGGTTGCTCTTTTCTGTTGTCTTTCTTCAGTTCTTTACGCGTTACGTTCTCAACGACTCCCTTGGCTGGACCGAGGAGATCGCTCGCTATCTTCTGATCGCCGTGACCTTCATCGGGGCCGTGATGGCCGTGCGCAAGGAAAGCATGATCGCGGTCGAAATCTTCTATCGCTGGTTTCCCAGAGGGCTCCGCCGGGCGCTTCAATTCGGTGTCGATCTGGTCTCGATCATCTTTTACGGCACGATGGCGATGACCTGCATGCGGCTCGCGCAACGCACCCGGCAGAAGATGGTCTCGATCGAAGTCAGCAAGTCCTACGTTTATTGGGGCGTTTCCATCTGCTTTGCCTGCATGTGTCTTCTGGCCATCTGGATCCTTATCAAACATCTGCGCTCGGGCACCAGCCACCTGATCGATCCGGAGCGACTGGACGAACCCGCGACAGGATCGGAGTGAACCCATGGCGCTTCTTATGCTTTTTGGCCTGTTGTTCGGCCTTATCATCGTGGGCGTACCTGTTGGAATCGCGCTCGCCGGATCCTCCCTCGCCTTCATTCTGGTAACGGGACAGGTTCCCGATGTCGTCGTTGTTCACCGGATGATCAACGGGGTCGACAGTTTTGCGCTTCTGGCCGTGCCCTTCTTCATTTTGGCGGGCAACCTCATGAACACCGCCGGCATCACCAACCGAATCTTCGCCTTCGCGCGGGCGATGATCGGCTGGATGCGAGGCGGACTTGGACATGTGAATATCGGTGCATCGGTTATTTTCGCCGGAATGTCGGGTGCCGCTGTCGCCGACGCAGGCGGTCTCGGAGCCATCGAGATCAAGGCCATGCGTGACGCGAAGTACGACCCCGGCTTCGCCGTCGGCATCACAGCAGCCTCGTCGACCATTGGACCGATCATCCCCCCTTCCCTGCCCATGGTGATCTACGGCGTCATGGCAGGCGCCTCCATCGGCCAGTTGTTTGCAGCCGGTTTCATCCCGGGCCTGCTGATGGCTGTCGCTCTGATGATCATGGTCGCGTGGTACGCAAGAACCCGCAACTATCCAAGGGACCAGGCTTTTCACTGGAACGTGCTAGGCGTCACCTTCAAGCAGGCTTTCCTGTCCCTGCTGACACCAGTGATTATCGTTGGCGGCATTCTATTCGGCGTTTTCACACCGACGGAAGCCGCAATCGCCGCCTGTGCATGGGCCTTGTTCCTGGGTGTTATCGTCTACCGGACATTGACCCTGAAACGCTTTCTCAGAGTCTCTTTCGACACGATCGAGACGACATCAGTGGTGCTCTTCATCGTCGCAGGTGCTTCGATCTTCGCCTGGATCCTGACGTCGAACCGGGTGACAGAACAGTTCGCAGGCCTCATCCTTCAGGTATCCGAGAACCCGATTATTGTTCTGGCATTGATCAACATCATCCTGATCGTCGTCGGCTGTTTCCTGGAGACGGTTGCCGCCATCACGATCCTTGTTCCGGTGCTGCTCCCGATCGTCACTCATGTGGGCGTCGACCCGGTGCACTTCGGCGTTGTCATGGTCCTGAACCTGATGATTGGCCTGCTGACGCCTCCGGTCGGCATGGTGCTCTACGTGCTGTCGCGCGTGTCGAAGATTCCCTTCGAACGCTGTCTTTCGGCCACCATGCCATTCCTGGTGCCGCTCGTTCTGGTCTTGCTGCTGGTTACCTTCGTCCCGGCGCTGTCCATGTGGTTGCCGACGCTGATCTACCGCTAGCCGCAACCCGGCGATCAAACCAACTGGGGTGGACCACGGACCATCCCAGTTGGTGGAGAAGGTGTTCAAGACGGTTGACCTTGCTGACGTGTCACCGTCAACTAGGCGCCATATGCTTGCCGCATTTATTGTTGCCACTGCATTTTCCTTTGACCAGAGAGATTTCATGACTCGCGCCAGATTGTTCGCTCCGATCACCGCCCTCATCCTCACCGCGACCGCACCAGCGGCTCACGCAGCGCAATGTGGCGGTGATTTCCGTCAATTTCTGGCAGGCGTGAAACAAGAGGCGGTTTCCATGGGCCTTTCCGCCCGCGCCGCTGATCGGACACTTGCCAACGCGCAGATTGATCGCAAGGTTCTCTCGAGAGACCGGGCTCAGGGCGTTTTCAAGCTCGACTTCCTGACGTTTTCCAAGCGCGCCATTTCCGGCTATCGGATGAAAAACGGCGCAGCCAGAATGAAACAGTTCGGCGGTGTCTTCAGCCGTGCCGAGAGCGACTATGGCGTACCTGCTCCGGTCATCACTGCCTTTTGGGCCCTGGAAACAGACTTCGGCGCCGTGCAAGGCGACTTCAACACGGTCAATGCCCTGGCAACCCTCGCCCACGATTGCCGCCGCCCCGAGCTGTTTCGCCCGCAGCTCATTGGTGCCATCCACATGGTGCAGAACGGCGACCTGGATCCACGGACCATGACCGGCGCCTGGGCTGGTGAAATCGGTCAGGTTCAAATGTTGCCCGAGGATATCATCAAGTTCGGCAAGGACGGGGATGGCGATGGCCATGTCAACCTGAAGGCCAGCTCGCCCGACGCAATTTTGACCGCGGCCGCATTCATCCAGAACCTGGGATGGCAACGAGGACAGCCTTGGCTGCAGGAGGTCACCGTACCTTCAAACTTCGCCTGGGAAACGACCGGTCTGGGCAAGCGCAAGAACGGCAGTGACTGGTCGCGCATGGGCGTCAAAGCCCGGAGCGGCAAGATTTCGAACCTGCCAGCTTCGCTGATCCTGCCACAGGGACGCAAGGGACCGAAATTCCTCGCCTATCCGAACTACGACATCTATCTGGAATGGAACCAGTCATTCATTTACACGACATCGGCGGCCTATTTCGCAACGCGCCTTGCCGGCGCACAGCGCTATGAAGCGGGAAGCCCGGACAAGGGACTGTCGGATGTCCAGATGAAGCAGCTGCAGACCAAGCTCAAGTCGATGGGATACGACGTCGGCAAGGTGGACGGCATCCTCGGCAGCAAGACCCGAGATGCCGTGCAAAACGTCCAGAAGCAACTCGGCATGCCCGCCGACGCCTGGCCGACGCCAGCGCTTCTGTCAAAGCTCTAGGAGAGGCTTAGGTCGCTTCCAGGCCGAGACGCGAGCGGAAACGGGCGAGTTCGGAACCGGTTGCGGCCTCACCACAGAAAATGCGCACATAAGCGGGAACGCGTGCCATGCGTTCCTGCATAGGTTCGCGCACCTGCATGGAAATATACCCGATCTGAGTGAGATAGACCGTGCGCGCCCGCGCGTCGGCTTCCGCCTCCTCAAAGCCTTGCCGCTGCAACAGGCGAACGAGCGCAGCAAGACGCAGTTCGTCGGTGCTGTTGACCCGCGACATCACCTCATCTGACTGCAGGGCCCAGCCACGGACCGCAAATTCAAGCTTTGGATCAAAGGCCTCCTGCTCCAGAAAGCAGTGAATCACGTTGAGCATGCCCTCGGCTGGCGTCTCCGCATAAGCCTCGCTTGCCTTGACCAATGCCGTCGTGTTTTTCCCGTCCCAGTGATCCAGCAAAGCTGCCAGCAAAGACGTGCGGTTTTCAAAGAACCAGTAGAAGCTTGTGCGCGAGAGGTTGAGCTGGCTCGCCAGCGGCTGAATTTTCACCGCATCCACGCCGCCTTCCATCAGCGCAGACAGCGCGGCCTTCAGCCATAGGTCTCGCGAACCACGCCAGCCTGCGTCTTTGGTGGCTGCGTCCTTGATGGTCGCATCTTCTGCTGCGCTCGGCCTGCTGTCCTCGATATCCATACTGCCTTCTATATGCGATTTCCGCCGCGCGACGCAACAAAACCGACATCAGTGATCATAAACTTGACAGTCATGTATATTTTCAACTGTACTAAGCATGTCTTTAGCCGAAGCCGAGGCCCAAATGTCGAGCGATCCCCTCCTCCAGCCGTTCCAGCTCAAGCATCTGACGTTGCGCAACCGGGTGATGATCACGTCCCACGAGCCTGCCTATCCGGAAGACGGCATGCCCAAGGACACCTATCGCGCCTATCACGTGGAACGGGCAAAGGCAGGTGTCGCGCTCACCATGACCGCGGGCTCGGCATCCGTTTCGAGGGACAGTCCTCCGGTCTTCAACAATATCCTGGCCTGGAAAGACGAAGTCGTCGGCTGGATGAAGAAACTCACCGACGAGTGTCACGATCACGGCGCGGCGGTCATGATCCAGCTGTCCCATCTGGGCCGGCGGACCCGTTGGGACAAGGCCGACTGGCTTCCGGTCATTTCAGCAGGCCACGAGCGTGAGCCAGCGCATCGGGCCTTTCCCAAACAGGCTGAAGACTGGGATATCGCGCGGATCATCACGGATTATGCCGACGCTGCGGAGCGCATGAAGGCAGCTGGTCTGGACGGAATCGAGCTGGAATCCTACGGCCATCTTGTTGAACAATTTGCCTCTCCGCTGACCAATAATCTCGATGGGCCCTATGGCGGCGACCTCGACAACCGGATGCGCTTCACTTTCGACATCCTTCGGGCGATCCGGGAGCGTGTCGGGACAGAATTCATCGTTGGCATCCGATATTCGGGTGATGAGGACCTGCCCGGCGGCCTCACCAAGGAAGACGGAATGGAGATTTCCCACAAGCTGAAGAACAGCGGGTTGGTGGATTTCCTCAACATCATCCGGGGCCACATCGATACGGATCCCGGATTGACCGATGTCATTCCGGTTCAAGGCATGCGCAATGCGCCGCATCTCGATTTCGCAGGCGAGATACGCGCGGCAACGAGATTCCCGACGTTCCATGCGGCCAAAATCCCCGATGTTGCCACCGCACGTCACGCTATTGCCAGCGGCAAGCTCGACATGGTCGGCATGACCCGGGCGCATATGACCGATCCCCATATTGTCGCCAAGATCCTGGCCGGGGAAGAGGAACGGATCCGGCCCTGTGTCGGTGCTAACTATTGTCTTGATCGCATTTATCAGGGCGGTGCCGCCTACTGCATTCACAACCCATCGACCGGCCGCGAGTTGCAGCAGCCGCACCAGATCGCAAAGTCTGAAGTTCCAAAACGCGTTGTCATCGTCGGCGCCGGGCCTGCGGGCCTGGAGGCCGCTCGCGTTTCAGCCGAACGCGGACACGAAGTTATCGTTCATGAAGCTGCCAACAACCCCGGTGGCCAGATCCGCCTGACGTCGCTGAGCGAACGGCGCCGCGAGATGATCTCCATTATCGACTGGCGTTTTCAGGAGTGCACACGTCTCGGGGTCACATTTCGCTTCAATAGCTTTGTCGACACCTCCACTGCTCTCGAAGACGACCCGGACGTCATCGTCATCGCAACCGGCGGCCTGCCACATACCGAAGTGCTTCTATCCGGTAATGAATTGGTCGTTTCGGCCTGGGATATCCTGTCTGGCGACGTCAAGCCGGGGTCGAATGTCCTGGTCTATGATGACGCGGGCGATCATTCCGGCCTTATGGCAGCGGAGAAAATCGCGGCAACCGGCGCAAAGGTGGAAATCATGACACCGGACCGCTCCTTCGCCCCCGAAGTCATGGCGATGAACCTCGTCCCTTACATGCGGTCCCTGCAAAAGCTCGACACGACATTCACCGTGACGTGGCGACTTCGCTCGGCAAGCCGAGATGGCAACGAACTACTGGCCGAAGTTGGCAGCGATTACGGAGATTTCACAAAACAAAGACGCCTCGACCAGATCGTGGTCAATCACGGCACACGGCCGCTGGACGAGCTCTATTTCGAACTGAGGCCAGGCGCGTCGAACCAGGGTGAAGTGGACTACCAGTCCCTCATAGATGGCGTGGCTCAGACCGTTACATCGAACCCGGACGGCAGCTATCAGCTGTTCCGTATCGGCGACGCTGTCGCGGCCCGCAACACCCACGCGGCCGTCTATGACGGATTGCGCCTGGGCAGAACGCTTTAGGCAACGATCGAGGGCGGCGATGATGCGCCGCCCCTCGTCTCAACGCGGCGCCATGCGGATTGCGCCGTCGAGGCGGATTGTCTCGCCGTTGAGCATCTCATTCTCGCAAATGGATCTGACGAGCTGGGCATATTCCGTGGCCCGACCGAGGCGCGAGGGAAACGGCACCTGTTTGCCAAGGCTGTCCTGCACCTCCGGAGAGAGGCCCAACAGCATCGGCGTTTCGAAGATGCCGGGCGCGATGGTCATGACCCTTATGCCGGATTGAGACAGATCGCGTGCAATCGGCAGGGTCATTCCGGCAATGCCTGCCTTGGACGCGGCATAGGCGACCTGCCCAACCTGGCCGTCAAAGGCTGCCACAGATGCGGTCGAGATAACGACCCCACGTGCGCCGTCTTCGTTGATCTGCTCCTGCGCCGCCATGGCCGCTGCAGCCAACGAGGTACAACGGAAGGATCCGACGAGGTTGACGGCAATCACCTTCTCGAACATGTCCATCGGATGTGGCTCACCGCGTGACACGGTCTTCGCGACAGGTGCAATGCCCGCACAATTGACGAGAATGCGCTCCACGCCGTGGGCATGGCGAGCGGCCGCAAAGCCGGTTTCAACGCTTTCCTGATTGGTTACGTCAACTTCAACGAAGAGACCGCCAATCTCTTCGGCTGTGACCTCGCCTTGCTCCTTGTCCCGATCGAAAATCGTGACCCTTACACCTTCACGGGCCAGCATATGAGCGGTCGCCGCGCCCAACCCTGATGCGCCGCCAGTGACAACGGCTGCGATCGTTTGATTCAACTGCATCTTTCCTCCAAATCAATTTATGATTCAAATCATTGTTTTTAAATGATTTTCATTGATAAATTGACTATTACGTCAATAGAAAGTTCAAAATGAACCCAAAGACGCTTTCGGTCAAGAGGCTGATGCCGTTAAGGGAGAGGCTGGACGGTTGCAGCTGAGGGCTGTCTGGCGAACTTAAGCGAGAACCACGAGATCGACCGGATTGCCAAGTCCAGGCACCAGGACGGCCGGTCGCTGCTCGGCTTCCGGTCCGGTGTAGCCCTGCTCTCTTGCAAGAGCGTAGGTCTTGCCGTCGGTCAGGGCGGCACTGCGTTGATGCTTGTTGGCGTCTTCCAGTTTCGCGGCCCGGTTCACCGCGTCCCCGATCACCGTGAACTCAAGCCTGTCCGTGCTGCCAACGGTTCCCACCATGATCGAGCCGGCTGCCACGGCTGTGCCGACGCGCAGAAGCTCGGGCCAGCCTGCCTTTGTAAAGCGCGATTGCTGAGCGGCGATCTCTGTCACCAGCCGCCTTGAAGTCCGTACTGCATCTGCCGCATAGGTCGAAGACGGCATCACCGCGCCGAAGGTAGCGAGAATGCCGTCGCCCAGGAACTTGTCGACCCGGCCACCCTCTTCCTGGATGATCTCGAGCGCGAGCTCCTGGTAGGCTGCAAGCACCGTCATCACTTTTTCGGGCGGCAGCGTGCTCGCGGTCGCTGTGAAGGAGCGGATGTCGAGATAAAGGATCGCAGCATTGCGAACGCTACCCTGCCCGGCGATCAATGCGGCTTCAGATGTCGTGATGGAGGTCGCAACCTCCGGTGCAAAGAAACGGCGCAGATCGGTCGCGGCAGCCTGATCGCGCGTCGCTTCGAAGAGCATAACCCTGCCCCTGTAAAGGGCAGCACTCAGAACGCCCGTGACCATCAGGATCACCATCGTCTTGTCTAGTTCTGCGCCAATCAGGATCGTGTTGCCGGTCAGGTAGTCCACGTAATTGCGGGTCACCCGCATGTGATCCATATCAGCCAGGACCGCATAGGTGACGAGACCGAGCCAACCGACAACCGCAACAAGACCGGTTGTCAGGACAAACCGCGGGTCGAAGCGCAAGGCACGAAGGGCGATGAAGATGAACACATACATCAACGTCGGAGCCTTCAGATAGAAGGTCGGATGCTGGCCATACTGGATGTGAAAGGAAAAGATCAGGCCAACGAGCAGCGCCATATCGACCGCGATCGACAAGAGCAAAAGCCATTTTGGCAGCTCTACCCGGTAAGACAGGGCGAGACGGGCGATCGTGAACAGGAAGTAGCCGCCAAGCGCCAGAGGCACGAAGTTGAAGCCACTGCTTCCTTCCGCCTTGGGCGCGACTGCATAAAGGGCCGAAAAAAACAGGACGATTACCAGCTGCACCCAGCCGATCAGGCGCTCCGAAGCGATTTCACGCTGATGGATTTCCTCCCGCACCCGGGTCGGCAGGCCGCTTTCCGGCGGTCCTCCCTGAAGTATATAGCGGATCCAACCACCCAAGCGCGCCATCTGGTCCTCATCGTGTTTGATGCTTGTCGGCCATGCTGATGGATCTGCGGGCCAGGCGCAACCGGAGCTAGCGCTTTGTGATGGGACGTGATCAGACCCGCCAAGACAGCTTCTTCCGAGAGCAGATCAAAGCGCGTCAGGGAACGATCAGCATGCCTTCCTTGGCAATGAGCGTACCGGGATGGATCGCTTCGGCAGCCCGCGCGATCTCGTCGAGCTCATCGTCACTGCGACGCGGGTCATGATGAATCAACACCGGAACTTTCACATTCGCCTGTCCGGCGAGCTCCAGCGCCTTCTGCCATGTTGAATGGCCCCATCCCTCGTAGGTCGGATATTCCTCATCCGTGAACATCGCGTCGTAGATCATGTAGTCGACGCCTTCGACAAAGCGCCTGACGCTGGCATCAATTTCCGGGTTGCCGTGCTCGTGATCGGTGATGATCGCGATGGACTTGCCGCGATATTCAAACCGATATCCGCAAGCGCCGCCAGGATGGTTCAGCTTCACAGTGCGAATGACAAGTTCCCCATCCCTTTCAAGCGTATCGCCAGCGGAGAAGGATTTGAATTCGACAGCTTTCAAGGTCTTTGCGGCAACCGGGAAAATCGGCGGCGACATGATGCGGCTGACAATGTCAGCCAGGCTGGTCTCGTCCTGAAAATGTCCTGCCCATGCACAAACCTTGAAGCGCTCATCGTAAGCAGGCTTGAAAAACGGCAGGCCGCAGATGTGGTCGAGATGCGTGTGGGTGAAAAGCAGGTCGAACTCGCGCGGCATCTCACGGCAGAGATCCATGCCGAGGTTTCGTGCGCCAGAACCACAGTCCACCAGAATCAGCGCATCTCCAGCGCGAATTTCCAGGCAGATTGTCTCCCCGCCGTAACGCAGGGTGCTTGCGCCCGGTGTCGGTGTTGACCCCCTGGCTCCCCAGCAGCGAAGCGAAAATTCTGTCGCCAATCCGTCTCTCCTTAAGCCGCAGCTTCCGAGCGGGCAGCGGCAAGATCACGTGTCGTGCGCTCAAGTCGCAGTGCCAAGGTTCTCATAACCTCCAGCGACATTTCAGGAAACTCCTTGAGCAATTTCAGGAAGTCGTCTTTCGATACCGTCAGGACATCCATGTCGGATGCTGCGATCAACGTTGCTGTCCTTGGAACGTCGCACAAAATGGCGATTTCCCCGACGATCGAATTTTCCTTGACCTGTGCAACGACCTTCTCACCGTCAGGCGTATTGACCATCACATTGGCTGCGCCCTTCAAGAGGATGAATGCGCTATCGCCTTCCTCCCCTTGCGTACACATGCGCTCGCCAGCCCTATACTCCATACGGTCGGAGATGAAGGCAAGCAGTCGGAGCTTGGTTTCGTCGATCCCGCGGAACAGGGGCACCTTTCTCAGGGCCTCGACTTCAGTTTCCAAAGACACAGTTACCTCCTTTGCCGTTTCCGGCAATCTTGCCTGGGCGATCATTTAGAAAACGCCCAAGTGCAGAAAAGCATCTTGTTCGCTCAGCCTCAAGCATGCTGATCGCTATCTTGGGACATACGCCCTTGTTCCAAAACCAATTTCTTTTGAAATTCGCTGGCCGCCGCTGCGTTAGGCGCGCCAAACAAAAAGGTGCGCCCCTTGAGAATTTCCTGCAGGGTCACGCGCAGCGCCTGATCTTCTTCACCCACGCCGGTGGCAATGTCGTCCAGGATGGTGAGCTTGGCATTTTTCAAAAGTGCGCGAACAAGGGCCAGTCGCCTGCGTTGGCCTGCAGACAGGCGCGATCCCGAGACTCCCACATGGTAATCAAAGCCGGCGAAGACAATGGGCTCGCGCAGTTCGGTCTCTTCGACGATGGTGCGAATTACAGCATCAATGCGCTGACGGGCATCCCGCCGATCGACACGCGGGCGACCGAAAAGCAGATTGTCCTCGATGGTCAGCGGCGGGAGATAAAGCTCCGGATCGATAGCGACAAAACTGTCACCGGCATCGACCACCTTCTTGTGGAATGTGGCGCGCGCAGCAACCACGGCCTCCTTCATGGCATCGTCCATGACGCCAAGACGGTGCCTCGCGGGGACCAGCTTGAACGCCAGCGCAATCAAACGGTCCTGATCGGCCTGGGTCAGTCCCGGCCTTTGCTGTTCGGAGCGCGCAACGCGGGTGATCCGGTCAAACTCGGGCAGGTCGTCCTGCGTGATGAAAGAGTAGTTCCCCAACAAGCCACTGTCGCCGCTGACGTTGGCAAACAGCTCGACCATGGTTTCCGCAATCTTCAGGCCGATCTCACGCAGCTTTTCGTCAAGCCCGGTTTCCTTGAGGAATGCCCGAACCTCGGGCAGTTCAGGCACATTTTCCATGCTGATCTCGGGATCGGACGGCACGGCGAAGAAGAGGTTCTCGGCAAGGCTCGCGCTGGCGTTGAATTTTGAGATATCCCAAAGCTCGACGAGGCCGGCAATTTCGGGATCTCCTGCAATACGAGCCGCAAGCTTCCTGCGCACCGCAAGAATACGATCGGCGAAAACATCATCCATCGCCGGATCAAAGCGAGACTGCAGGCCGAGACGATAAATGTCGGCTTCCAGGGAGACAGCCTTCAGCAGATCGAGGGCGCGAGCATCCAACCCCTGCATATCCTCAACACCTGCGGCTGAAAAATCATCCCAGACAGCTGCAAGATCGTAGGTAGGATTCTTGGTCTCGGCAGCTTCAGACAGCCGTCGCTTGTAATCCCTGAGCGCTGTCCCTTCCCGTTCGAGCTGCGCAAGCGGTCTATGACGGAGGCCGTAGTAAAGGTTGTCCCGGATCGTTCCTGTCCAGATATGAACCGCACCGCCAACGTAGGCGATCTCGCGGCCCAGAGTGGAGGCGGTGAGCTTATCCAGATCCCATTTGCCGATCTTCACCGTGCCTGAGGCGGGACTGACAAGTCCAGCAGCCAACTGCAGCACCTCCGAGCGACCTGATCCATCGGGACCAATGATTGCAAAGGCGTCGCCCTCGGGAACCTTCAAATTGATGTCCGTCACCTCCTGACCAGCGGCGCCGCCGGAGAAGCTTACGCCCGACATTTCCAGGTCACCGGTCAGCTCGACGCTCTCATCGGAGGTCAGGCGCTCGACCGGATAGATATCCGCCGGGTCGAAGTTTTCGACGACGGTCTGATACTTCACATCCACATCAGCCACGAGCTGATAGTACGCCAACAGTTCTTTCCAGGGTCCTGCCAGATCCTTGTAGGCGGCGATAACAGCCAGCAGCGCACCGATACTCAAATTGCCTTCAATGACGAGGTAACCACCGATCAGATAGAAGAAGAACGGTGTCAGCTGATTCATGAAGTTATTGAGAAACTTGATGAAATATTTGCGATTGAAGATCTCGTAGCGGATCTTGAAGTTTTCGTAGAGGCGGTCCGAAAGATCCGCAGAATGCCAGGCAGCAGCATCGTTTGCATGGATCTCCGGCACGCCGGAAATGCTCTCACCAACCTTGTCGGCAATCAGGCGGACGTTCTTCACCCGACGGCGCGACAGCAGGATCACCTTGCGCTGCAACT
This sequence comes from Roseibium sp., assembly GCF_039982295.1. Lineage (GTDB taxonomy): Bacteria > Pseudomonadota > Alphaproteobacteria > Rhizobiales > Stappiaceae > Roseibium. Next base: position 35,316 of record NZ_JBDWYP010000055.1, on the reverse strand, counting down.
TGGGGATCACATAGCCCTGTACCGGATAGGACGAAATGGCAGCGAGACCCAGAAGCGGGTCCTGCATGAAAATAAAGCCGAGCTGCACCACCAGCATGCCGCCCTGATAGGCCGGGAGCGCGAAAGCCTCACCAATGAAGCCTCCGACGTCCTCGACCTCGGATGTGATCATCGGAATGATTTCGCCGGAGCTAACCTTTCTGAAATGCGGCAAGCGAAAGCGAAGGACGCGTTGAAAAAGCTCGAAACGCAGACGCCGCAGCATCCGCTCGCCAAGACGCCCCTTGTAGACGTTAATGTAGAGCTTCAGACTGTTGGACAGAACGACGAGTCCGAGAAAACCGATACACAGCAGCAGCAGGTAGGAAATCTGGTCGAATTCGAACCCGAAAATATCTCGTGGAAAATCATCCCCCTGAACCGCGTCATTGACAATCAGCTTGGGCAATTCCAGAAGCACATAGCTGACCGGATAGGACAGCACTGTGACGAGAAGGATGAAAATCTGTTGCTTGGCGCTAAATTTCCAAATGAAGCTAAAAAGGCTTTTTTCCATTACCCCATCCAGATTGACCTGCACCAACGTCGTGCAGCCGTCTGATTTTTAGTATATTACCCCTCGCAGGGGATGTGCCACTGATGTTTGACCTTCAAGCCAAAGATCAGGTCAGTTACAAGTAAGACCCGACCGAGGGCCTGCCAAGTGCAGGTGTCAACACCGCGAGCCGGATCGGCGCAACGAATTGGGGAAGTATGCGTTCGAATTCACCGAAAATCCTGATCTACAGTCACGATTCGTTCGGGCTGGGTCATCTCCGCCGTTGCCGCGCGATTGCTCATTCGCTCGTCGGGACGTTCGACGACCTGTCGGTCCTGATCCTGTCCGGATCGCCGATCATCGGAAGTTTCGAATTCAGATCGCGTGTGGATTTCGTTCGAATTCCGGGCGTCATCAAGCTGCGCGACGGCGAATACACACCGCTTTCCCTGCATTTGAACATCGATCATACACTCGCGATTCGGTCTTCCATCATCGAGCACACCGCAAAAGTTTTCGATCCCGACATCTTCATCGTCGACAAGGAGCCCCTGGGACTGCGCGGCGAAGTGGTGCCTACACTGGAAGCGCTGAAGGACACGGACACGCGTCTTGTCCTTGGATTGCGCGATGTCATGGACGATCCGGAGATCCTGCGCAGCGAATGGGAGCGCAAGAACGTCTATCCTGCGCTGCAGTCGCTTTATGACGAGATCTGGGTGTACGGCCCCGAGGGCATCTGCAACCCCGTCGAGGGTATCGACTTGCCGGAAGGCATCGAGGAAAAGTTGCGCTACACCGGCTATTTGCGACGCGGCCTTCCCGAAGGTGCCGAAACGCTCCCCAAGCCCTCTCCGTTCGGAGAGGAACCCTATATCCTTGTGACGCCAGGTGGGGGCGGCGACGGTGTCGAGATGGTCGACTGGGTCATGCGCGCCTATGAAGCGCGCAAGCATCCGCTGTTTCCGGCCCTGATCATTCTCGGCCCCTTCATGCCGGCAGCTTCGGTGGCCCAGTTTGTCGAGCGCGCAGAACACTTGCGCGACGTTGAGATCATTCGCTTCACGCCGCAGATCGAGCCATACCTTGCCAATGCAACCGCGATCGTCGGCATGGGCGGATACAACACATTTTGCGAAATCCTCTCGTTCGACAAACCGACCTTGATGGTGCCGCGCATCGTCCCACGCCGGGAGCAAGCGATACGGGCAGCGCGCGCCGAGGCAAGCGGCTTGCTCAGTGTCCTGCCGATTGACTCCTACCCAGATCCGGACCTGATGACGGAAGCTCTGGTGGCACTGCCGAACGCACCGCGTCCATCAGCTGCCGGTGTCGAGAACCTGCTGGGTGGACTGGAACTCATCGAGGAACGTGTCGGAGAGATCTTCGAGGAAAACCGGCCAGGCCAATCAGCGCAAAAGCTCGTCAACTTCTAGGGCGCCACTCCCGGACCAAAGCCCAACACGACCAATCACAAGAGAATTTCCATGTCCCGCATCGCCGTCGTGGTCAAAGGCTATCCGCGCCTTTCCGAAACCTTCATCGCCCAGGAAATTCTGGGGCTGGAACGGCGGGGCATTCCGTTCCTGATCGTAGCGCTTCGAAAGCCTTATGATCCGTTCATCCATGAATTGCACCGGCAAATCTCGGCCGAAGTGCTTTACCTCCCCGAATACGTCAAGGACGATCCTGCGCGTGTTGCCAGAGCAAAACGCTGGGCCGAAAACCAGCCGACCCATGCCAAAGCCAAGGCGCTTTTCGATGCAGACTTTGCGCAAGAGCACAATGTCGGCCGCCAGCGGCGATGGGCACAGGGCTGTGTTTTTGCCCATGAACTGCCTGAGGACATTTCCTGGATCCACACGCACTATCTGCATACGCCCTGCTCGGTTGCCCGCTATGCCGCACACCTGTCGGGCCGCGGATGGTCGTTCTCGGCCCATGCCAAGGACATCTGGACGAGCCCTGAATGGGATCTAAGGACGAAGCTGGACGACGCGGCCTGGGGCGTGACCTGCACCGGCGTCAACACGGCGCATCTCAAAGGTCTTTCGGCGGAGCCCGAGAAGGTCGAACTTGTCTATCACGGCCTTGATTTCACCGGTTTCCCGATGCCGCGCGAAACCCCGTCCATCCGCGACGGCTCAGGAGAGCCGGTCCGGATCCTGTCGGTCGGCCGCGCCGTCGAGAAGAAAGGCTATGACGACCTGCTGCACGCGCTCGCGCAGTTGCCCGATGGCCTCAACTGGCAATTCGTCCACATCGGCGGGGGAGAACTTTCCGATCAATTGCAGCAGCTTGGCGAAAAGCTCGGCCTTTCGGACCGCATCATTTGGAAGGGTGCACAACCGCGCGAAGAGGTGATCAAGGCCTGCACCGAGGCTGATCTCTTCACCTTGCCGTCCAAGCTTGCGAAATCCGGCGACCGCGATGGTCTTCCGAATGTGCTGATGGAAGCCCAATCCATGGGCCTGTGCTGCCTTTCCACACAGGTGTCGGCGATACCTGAACTTATCAAAGACAACGAAACCGGTCGTCTTGTGCCACCAGCAGACAGGACTGCGCTGGGTGCGGCGCTGGCCGAGTTGATTGCGGATCCTGCCCGGCGTGATAAGCTGGGACGTACCGCTTCGGACCACGTGCGCAAGGAATTTGCCAGCGCGCCAGGGCTTGATCACCTTGCCGAGAAATTCCGAAAGGTCCTATAAGGTTCTCAAGCACCGGGATCAGCAACTTGAAGATCGCCTTCACAGCGCCGATGAAGCCGCTGGACCATCCTGTCCCGTCCGGCGACCGAACCATGGGACGCCTGATTGTCCAGGCGCTGGAGTCACGCGGGCATGACGTTCGGATCGCCAGTCGCTTCCGGTCCTGGTCGAAAGACAGCGGCGAGGACGTTCAGCGAGCGATCCGCGATGAGGCCCTTGCGGAAGCAGACCGGGTGGCTGGCGAATGGCTTGCCGAAGGTTACCGGCCGGATGTGTTCCTGACCTACCACCTCTATCACAAGGCACCGGACTGGATCGGCCCCGCACTTGCCGACAAGTTCGGCATCGCCTACGCCATCGTCGAGGCAAGCCGCGCACCGAAGCGCAAGACCGGCCTCTGGGCCTTCGGCTTCGAGGCTGCCGATGCGGCTCTGGCGCGCGCAGATCAGGTCGCAGCCCTTCACAAGGCAGACAGCGAATGTCTGGCTGACGTGGTCTACAAGGACCGGTTGCGGGTTCTTCTGCCCTTCCTGAATTCTGAGCCATTTGAAGAGGCTGCGCGACACGGTGCGGAAACGCCCCATTCACCGCTTAAGCTGCTGACTGTGGGCATGATGCGTGACGGTGACAAGACCCGTTCCTATGAAGTCCTGGCCGATGCGCTGTCACGCGTTAGCGATTTGCCCTGGGAATTGACCATCATTGGTGACGGGCCCAATCGCGAGAATATTCTGGCGCGATTTCCTGAAACCCGTGTCCGCTGTCTGGGAGCCATGGAGCCAGAAGACCTACCGGACCTCTATGCGGCTCATGATCTCTTCGTCTGGCCAGCCATTCGCGAAGCCTTCGGATTTGTATTCCTCGAAGCACAAGCGGCAGGCCTTGGTGTCGTCGCCGGGGACACATTTGGCGTTCCCGACATTGTCCGGCATGGCGAGACAGGTCTGTTATCTCCGGAAGGCGACGTCGAAGCCCTTGCCGCCAATCTGCGGCAAGTTCTGGAAGCGCCTGAAAAGGCGAAATTCTTTGGCGATGCCGCGCGAGGTCATATAGCGGCCAACCACAGGCTGGAGGCTGGTGCTCAGCGCCTGGACGCCCTGCTGGAAGCAGCTCTCGATCAACGCTGGGACCGCACGCCTGCGCCGTCCCGTCCAGCAATCGTTCCGGACCAGACATGACGCTTTCGGCTTTCATCCACGTTCAGCATCTTCTGGGCACGGGCCACGCAGTGCGCGCCGCTGCCATTGGCAAAGCGCTGACCGCCCGTGGTATCGACGTGACCCTGGCAACCGGCAATCTGTTGCCGCCTACTCTGGACACGGCAGGCCTCAAGGTCGTGCAATTGCCGCCGGTGAAAAGCCCGGACGCTGCCTTCAACCGGCTGGTGACGCCGGGCGGCGATCCGATTGACGTCGCCTGGGAGGAAATGCGGACGGCCGCAACTTTGGACGCCTTTGCAGCCCGGCCCTATGATCTGCTTCTGACCGAAACCTACCCGTTTGGGCGCCGCCAGTTCGAGTTCGAGCTCTCTGCGCTTCTGGATGCAGCACGTCGGAGTGACAGGCCGCCGCTGATCGCCACATCCATCCGGGACATTCTCGTGCGCAAGCAGGAGCTTTGGAAAGAGGAATGGATGGCTGATCAGGCCGTGAAGTTCTACGATCGGATCCTGTGCCACTCCGACCCGGACTTCGTTCAGCTGTCCGACAGTTTTCCTTTTGCCGACAAGGTCGAGCATCTGCTGCGATACACCGGCTTCGTCGGCGGCGGCGAGCGCCCTGTCCCACCCGATGGTGTGGGTGAAGACGAGGTCATCATTTCCTGCGGTGGCGGCGCTGTCGCTGAAGGACTGTTGATGGCAGCTCTTGAGGCCCGCCCCCTCTCCCGGCGCGCTGAAGACACCCAGTGGCGGATTTTGGTCGGCCACGACATTTCCGAAGATGCGTTTCAGACCTATCGCAAAAGCGCGCGCGACGGATTGATCGTGGAGCGCGCGCGACGAGATTTTCCCGGGCTCCTGGAGCGGGCGAGGCTGTCAGTGTCTCAGGCAGGCTACAACACGGTGCTGGATGTGCTCATTGCCGGCGTCCCTGCGGTCTTTGTGCCCTTTGCCCAGGTAAAGGAAACCGAACAGACCCAGCGCGCCAACGCTCTGGCCACCCATGACCGGGCTGTCGTCACACCGGAACAGAACCTGACGCCCGAGCGGCTCGCCGCGGCGATCGACGACGCACTTGCCCTGCCCCGGTCATCTCACCAGGTACTGCTCGGCGGCGCGGAAAAAAGCGCCGATATTCTTCTGGAAGACCTGAAGGCCCGCGCTGCATGAGTTCAGACTTTGACCGTTTCCAGGCTGAGCTGATTGCCCATCTCGACTGGTTTGCCGAACGCGGCAAAAAGGTCCGTTTCTGGTGGCGGGATGATGATGCGGTTGAGCCGACCGAGGATCTCGACCGCCTGCTTGCCATCGCCAATGCCCACAACGTTGATGTCGCGCTTGCAGTCATTCCCAAACACGCAACGGAAGCGCTTGCAGAACGGCTTTCGAACGAGCCTCATGCGATCGTCCTGCAACACGGCTTTCAGCACAAGAACTTCCAACGCAAGGATCTCGGCGAGAAGGCCGGGGAACTGGGCTCACGCCGGGATCCGGATCAGCTGATCGCTGAACTTGCCGAGGGAAAGGCGCGTCTTGAGGAACTCTTCGGCGACCGCTTCGTGCCGGCCATGGTCCCGCCCTGGAACCGGATTGCGCCCGAGATCTCACGCCGTCTGCCCGGCATTGGTCTCGAGGGTTTGTCGACCTTCACCTGGCATCACTTTCCTCGTACCGGCCAGGTTCAAAGCCACGTCGACATCATCAAGTGGAAAAAGGACCGGCGCTTTATTGGTTGGAACAGCGCGCGCCTGCGTTTCGATCTGCAGCTCTGCCGCCGCCGCACAAATCCGGACGAGCCGCTCGGCATTCTCTCCCACCACCTCGCCCATGACGAGGGCTGCTACGAATTCCTCGACCGCTTCCTCGACATAGCCGCACACCATCCGGGGGCTGAGTGGCCGAGGGTGAAGGGTCTGTTTGGGGAATAGTCGCCGGTTCGTCCGACCGCCTCTGTCACTCTCCCCCCTTGAGGGGGGAGAGGAACCGTCGTCCCGCCCTCGACCACTCCGTCCTCTGCTACCCTGCCCTCTGCCGTCCCGGCCTCCGAGCCGGGACCAAGGGAGCCGGGACCGCCTGCGCATCGACAGAGACTTCGGGGTACTGGTCCCGGATCTCCGCTGCCGCTTCGTCCGGGAAGGCGGAGAGGGCTACAGTGCCGACCAAGGGACGCGCTGAAGACCGTCCGTCCTTCAATCAAATCCGCGTGGAGGCTCTTGGCGGGGCAAGCGAAATGAGCCTAAGATCAGCGTCCCGCCATCGTTTCTTTCGGAGCCTTTCATGTCTTCTCACGACCATGATCATTCCCACGATCACGACCACTCCGAGCTCTCGCCGATCGAGCTTCGGGTGCGTGCGCTGGAAACGCTGTTGACCGAAAAGGGCTATGTCGACCCACCGGCGCTGGATGAGCTGATCGAGACCTATGAGACCAAGATCGGCCCTAAGAACGGCGCTCGTGTCGTGGCCCGAGCCTGGAGCGACCCGGCTTACCGGGAGCGGCTGATGAGCGATGCGACGGCGGCCATTGCCGAATTCGGTTTCACAGGTCGTCAGGGCGAACACATGGTGGCGGTCGAAAACACAGCCGCCACCCACAACATGGTCGTATGCACCCTGTGCTCCTGTTATCCGTGGACGGTTCTGGGCCTGCCGCCGGTCTGGTATAAGTCCGCGCCCTATCGCTCGCGCGCCGTGCGGGATCCGTCCGGCGTTCTGGCTGAATTCGGCGTTTCGCTGCCGGAGGAAATCGGCATCCGCGTTTGGGATTCCACCGCGGAAGTGCGCTACCTCGTGATCCCGATGCGCCCAAAAGGAACCGAGGGCTGGAGCGAAGACCGGCTTGCCGAGCTTGTCACCCGCGACAGCATGATCGGCACCGGGCTGGCGCTGTCACCGCAAGCACTGGAGGCAGCCCAATGAACGGCGTACAGGACCTCGGCGGACAGATGGGCTTTGGTCCAATCGAGTTGGAGGAAAACGAGCCGAATTTTCATGGCAAATGGGAAGAGCGCGCCTTTGCCATCACCCTTGCCATGGGCGCGACCGGCTCCTGGACGCTGGACACGTCCCGCTTTGCCCGCGAGAGCCTGCCGCCTGCCATCTATCTCGGCACCAGCTATTACGAGATCTGGACACGGGGCCTGGAAAAGCTCTGCCTTCAAGCAGGGTTGATCAGCGAAGACGAGCTTGCGAATGGCCACAAGATCCAACCGCCCACTCCCGTGAAGCGCATCCTCAAGGCTGAGGATGTGGCCGCCGCCCTTGCCAAGGGCGGGCCAGTCGAGCGGCCGGAAACAACCCCTGCCGCCTTCAAGGTTGGTGACAGGATCCGCACCAAAGTGATGCATCCTGAAGGCCACACGCGCCTGCCACGCTATGCCCGGGGCTGCGAAGGTGTGATCGAAGCCGTTCACGGCGTCCACGTCTTTCCTGACACCAATGCGCGCGGCGACGGCGAGCAGCCGACCTGGCTCTATGGCGTTGCCTTCAAGGGCACGGACATATGGGGTCCGGACAGCGATCCGAAGCTGAGCCTGCGCCTTGATCTCTGGGAGCCCTATCTTGACCGCCTCTGACCTGATGGATGCCTCCCCCGCCATTCCCATTGGCGAGGATGGCCCGGCCTTCGCGGCTCCTTGGGAGGCCAAGGTCTTTGCCATGACGCTCAGCGCCTATGACGCAGGGCTGTTTACCTGGAAGGACTGGGCCCAGACGCTTGGCACGGAACTGGCGACCGACGCACCTGGCGCGCCCTGCAAGCCCTATTACGAACACTGGCTGACGGCCTTCGAAAAACTGCTGGCCGCCAAGGGCCTCACCTCGCTTGCCGACCTCGGCAGACTTCAGGACGCCTGGGACAAAGCCGCCCGCGCCACACCCCACGGCAAACCAATCACGCTCAAGAGCTAGTTCATTCTCTCGCAGATCAGGCACCGACACCCAGAAACCGGCCAGAGTTGGCCTTGAAATCATCAGCTGCAAAACGCACGAACCGGCGTATCCGTTCGACGTTTTTCAGGTCAGGATGTGTCAGCACCCAGATATCGAAGTAGCGGCTGAGTTCGAAGCCCGGAACACGCTCAAGTTCAGGGTCCGTGTCACCCAGAAAGCAGGGCATGCGGCCAATTCCCATTCCGGCCCTGACGGCAGACTGCATCGCGATCATGTCGTCGCAGACCACGGTCGTATGGGCATTTGGAAACCGCGCCCGAACCTCCTTTGGCGGCTGCTTGCCCCACCATTTGAATGAGACGCTCTCAATGGCGTCGGCGCTCGAACTGCTGGCAAAAACTTCTGTGTGGCTGCGCAGATACTCCCTGGAGGCGTAGAAGGTCCTGTTTTGGCCTGTTGCGATGCGGCCAAACAGGTTCTCGTCCGGTCGGTCGGTGACCCTGATGGCCACCTCCGCCTCCCGCCGGTGCAAACTGAGGATCTCGTTTGCGGCATTCATTGAAAGTTCTATACGCGGATGAAGCCGGGCGAAGCGCGCCATGGTGTCGGCAAGGCCGGACTGGAAAATCAGCTGGGCTGCCGTGACCCGCAAGGGGCCTTCCAGTTCGGTATCCTGAGCGGTGATACGCGTATCCAGACTGTAGAGTTCAGTCTCGATCCGCCGGGCGCTCTCGACAGCCTCACTGCCTGCGGGCGTGGGCGTCAGCCCATCCGGCAAACGCTCGAACAGACGGGTGCCAAGCCCCTCCTCCAAGGCCGAAAGACGACGCGACACCGTCGTGTGATTGACGCCCAACTTGCGCGCCGCCGCCGAGAGATTTCCCGCCGTGGCAACGGCCAGCACAAACTTCAGATCATCCCACTTTTCCATAGTGTGCATTATTGCACAGTATGTTTTTGTTTTTGTGTAATTTTCATCATCCGCGTCTGCGCCTATCTCCATGGTGTTCAACCAGAGGAGCACGATCCATGAGCATTCAAGCCCTTGCCCTGATTACCGTCACCGATCCGGACACCTTGGGAGAGTATCGGCAAATCGCCGGAGAGGCGCTCGCCAAACACGGCGGAAAGGTCGTGGCCGGCGATCCGGCACCGACCGTTCTGGAGGCAGCTTTCGAGGCACCAACCCTCGCCGCTCTCCTGAGCTTTCCAAGTGTAGAGGCCGCCACCGCCTGGCGCGAAGACCCGACTCTTGAGCCGATCCATGCCCTGCGCAACAAGGGCGGCAAATCCACCATCGTGGTTCTGCCGGGATAAGGACCTCCCATCCCAGCACGCGCCGCCCCGGCCGCAGAGCCGGGGCCCGGCAATCTCAGCAAAATCGTCAAAAGACCAATGAGTATGAGGTCCCGGATCTCCGCTCGCGCTGCGTCCGGGAAGGCGCAGGAAAGCCTGGGACACTGGCAACAAAAAGGGGCGCTGCGAGCGCCCCTCAGACTGCTGACAAAGCTCTTTCTTCACCGTAGTCACCGCGGCCAAGCGTAAACACGAGCCGGGGCCGGTGAGGCAAGAGCATTTCCATTTCAATGGAATCAATGAAACAAACACCTCGACTCGCCGGTCCCGGATCTCCGCTCGCGCTTCGTCCGGGATGACCAAATCAAGGTTTGTCATCAATCTCAGGGGCGTTGAGAGCGCCCCTTGTCGTGCTATTTGATGATCATCGCCGAGGTCAGCGGACCGGCTTGAACACCCCCATTCAAGTCAGGCCTGAACCGGCTTGACGAGACGCATGCGCCAGGTGACGCCCTTCTTGTCGGAGACGAGGCGGTAATCGTCGAGAACTTCCCACTTGCTCTCGTCATCGGTAGCTTCCCAGAGCTTGGCGATTAGCTTGTTCGCGCCGCTTTCCGGTCGCTTGGGCGAATACATGGACAGCGCGATGACGCCATCGTCCTTCAGGAAGGGCGCATAGCGCGCAACAACGGCAGCCGGATCCTCTGCAAAATGCAGAACCTCGTTGAAAACGATGGCTGAAAAACGTTCACCATCCTGCGGTTCGAACGTATGCATGTCGCCGGCACGAAGGGATGCGATTGACGGGTCGACATTGGCGATCTCCAGCGCGGCTGGCGCGAGATCCATGCCGACGTAGCGCTTGATGCCCATGGGTTGCAGACGCTCGTAGAGCAGGCCTTCGCCGCAGCCGATGTCCAGAACCTCGTCCATGGAGTTGGTCAGATTGAGCCACATGCCGATGATGCCGTAGCGGCCACTTTCCGGCAGCGAGCGCAGGAAAGCCCAACGGCCCGCTTCATATTCCTCGTCCCACCCTTCGGCGGTGCTGGCATTCTTCGACATGAGGTCTCCGATTGGCTTGCACCGCAGTTCATACACTGCGGCACCGATTCAAATTCGTCTCGGGATCACTTATAGGGATCGGCAGCGTCGCGCAAACCATCGCCGAGGAAATTGAACGCCAGAACCACGATAATAATCGGGATCACCGGCGCCATGAGCCAGGGGTAGACCGTGACGACCGAGATGTTCTGCGCCTCGTTGAGCAAAACGCCCCAAGAGACGGAAGGACGGCGAAGTCCGAGATTGAGGAAAGAAAGAGCTGTCTCGCCCAGGATCATCGAGGGAATGGACAAGGTCGCAGATGCGATGATGTGACTGGTAAAGCCCGGCAACAAGTGACGGGTGATCACGCGGCCAGGCTTGGCGCCCATCAACACTGCGGCGCGGGCGTATTCTTCCTCACGCAGGGACAGCAGCTTGGAGCGGACAGCGCGAGCAAGGCCTGGCCAGTCCAGAAGGCCCAAAATGATGGTCAGGCCGAAGTAGATCCAGACCGGGGCCCAGGTCACCGGCAGAGCCGCCGACAGCGCCATCCAGAGTGGCAGTTCGGGCAGCGAGCGCATGATCTCGATCAGCCGCTGGATCAGGTTGTCCGCAATGCCGCCGAAATAGCCGGCGATGCCGCCGAAGAAGAGACCGAGCACGATGGAGATCGCAACGCCGACAAGGCCGACAGTCAGTGATAGCCGCGCACCATAGATCAGGCCAGAAAGCTGATCCCGGCCAAGTCGGTCGGTTCCGAGCAAAAACAGTGTGCCTCCCTCGGCAGGGCAAACCAGGTGGAAGTCAGCGGTGAAAAGATTCCAGAACCGGTAGTTCACGCCCCTGCAGAAAAAGCGAAGTTTCTGCACCTTGGTCTTGTCGTCGGTGAAGACCCACTTGAGATTGGTCATGTCCACTTCGGACTTCATGCCATAAACGAACGGCCCGACAAATTCGCCTTCGTGAAAGAGATGCAAGGGCTGCGGCGGAGCATAAAGATGCAGGCTGTCGCGAGTGTTGGGCGTGTAGGGAGCGATTTGCTCCGCAAAGGGGACGCAGAGATAGAAGAGGATCAGCACCACCCCGGACCAGACAGCGACCTTGTGGCGTTTGAACTTCCACCACATGATTTGCCACTGGGACGCCTGATAGAAGCGTTCCTGTTCGGCCGTCAGATCTTCCGTGGTCGCGGGATTGAAGGGAGCCGGGTCGACGTAATGTTCCACGGTGTTTTCGTTTTCCGTGCCGTTGCCGTTCATGTTCGTGCTCATGAGGATGCCCTCCCGCCAAGACGAATGCGGGGATCAAGGACGGCCAATAGAAGATCAGACACGAGCATGCCAATCAGCGTCAGAACCGCAACAAAGAGCAGGATGAAACCAGAAAGGAATTGGTCCTGACTTTGAAGGGCGGACAGAAGAACCGGCCCTACCGTCGGCAGGTTCAGCACCACCGAGACAATCACCGAACCGGACACCATCGACGGGATCAGGTTGCCGATGTCAGCGATGAACGGGTTGAGCGCCATCCGTAGCGGATATTTGGTCAGAAGCTTGCGCTCACTCAGGCCCTTTGCGCGGCCCGTCGTGACATATTGTTTGTGAAGCTCATCGAGCAGATTGGCTCTCAACCGCCGGATCATGGCAGCGGTGCCCGATGTTCCGATCACTATTGTCGGAACAATCAGGTGAGCGAGTATGGAGAGCCCTTTATTGAGGCTCCAAGGCTGATCAATGTACTCAGGTGCCATCAGGCCGCCAACGGACAGTCCGAACCATCTGTTGAACAGGTAGAGCAGGATCAATCCGAGCAGGAAGTTTGGAACCGCCAGGCCGAAATAGCCCAGCAAGGTAAAACCGTAGTCGCCCCAAGAATATTGCCGGGTCGCCGAATAGATCCCGATCGGGAAGGAAACGATATAAACGAAGAGAATGGTGGCGAAGTTCAGAAGGACCGTGAGCGGGAGCGTCGGGCCGACAACGTCAGAGACAGGCTTGTCGAATTCGAAGGACCATCCCCAGTTCCCCTGGATCAGGCCATCAAAGCCATGAGGTCCGGACCAGAGTCCCACCCAAATCAGATAGCGTTCGAAAAAGGGCCGATCGAGCGCGAATTCCTTGCGCAGGAACTCAAGCTTTGCAACCGAGGAAGATTCTCCCGTCGACTTCAAAGCTGCGATCTGGTTCGAAATGTAATCGCCCGCCGGTAGCTCGATGATAAAAAACGTCAGGAAGCTGATGACAAACAGCGTCGGGATCATCGCCAGGATCCGGCGCGCTATATATTGCAACATTGAAACTTCCCCGGCTTCCCCGCACCCGCCTTTCCAGGCGCGGTGAGTCTTACATAAAATTCGGCCTTCCCACTCCCAAATCAGGAATGGGAAGGCGCGTTGTTTTCAGCCTTATCGGGCCTTGTCGTTGAGGTAGAACTCATCCATCCGGTGAAGACCGAAATGGGCACCCGGATCCCAGCCATAAATCGCCGTCAACGGCACGTTTTCCACTCCATTGATGACAACCGGCTGAGGAACTTCGGACACGAGACCGATGCGGATCGTCTCCTCAGCATGAATATCAAGAATCTCGGTCCAGATCTTCTCACGCTCGTCCTTGGAGGTGGACACGAGCCACTCGTCGTAGAGGGCCATCAAACGTTCGGCTGGTGCCCAATCCGGCTTCTCGCCGCCCTCGCCCGAGGTTTCGTGATAGTCACCCCAAGCGTGCCACGAGAGAACATCGCCGTGGACCGGAACAAAGTCCGACGGTGGCATTTCGGAGGTCGGGATGCCGTTTTCAACGCCCCACCAGACCGACATGACAAGGTCGCCCGTGATGGATCGCTCGCGAAGAATGTCACGTTGGCTCGGTTTGACGAAGAGCTTGATCCCGATTTCCTTCCAGGTCTCTGCAACAAGCTCCAGGGCATCGTCCTGAACCTGTGCTTCGCCGGATGTCTCAACGATGATTTCAAGGGGCCGGCCGTCCGGCATCAGGCGCGTGCCTTCGCCGTTGCGCTCGGTCAGCCCTATCTCGTCCAAAAGGGCATTTGCTTTCTCGGCGTCGTAGCTCGCCCACTTTGTCAGGTACTCCGACTGGTACAGGGGACTTGCACTGAGCACGGTGTCATTGCCTGACTTTCCAAGTCCGAAAAAGAGCGTCCGGTTGATCATGTCCCGGTCGATCCCAAGAGACAGGGCATGACGGAACCGCGTGTCGCGCAACAACTCACGCCAGACAGGATCCTTGACGGTCAGGTTCGGCAGGATCGAAATTTCCGAACCTTTGGCGTTCGCCCACAGAGCCGTCGTGTAGCCCTGGTTCGCTTCTCCCTGCTTCAACACCGTGATATCGGAGAAGGACAGGTTTCGTGCCTGAAGGTCGCTTTCGCCTGCCTGGGTCTTGGCAGCGATCAGCTTCTTGTCGGCAACGGTCATAATGACGTTGTCGATATAGGGGAGCTGCTGACCGGTGCTGTCGATGCGGTGATAGAAGGGATTGCGCTCGAGCACAAACCTGCGATCGCTTTCTCCGTCCCGGCGCTTCCAGGGCTGCAGGGTCGGAATATCCGGATTGCGGGCGTTGTACATATCGTCTTTTTTGTTGTGAAGCGGTGCCCAGCTCCGCGCCTTCACGTCAGCGGCAGCCTTTTTGATAAAGGCCGTGTCGCCATATTTTTCATGGAACTGCTTGAGATAATGGGCCGGCCGATAGATGAACGGCGGTCGCGCCTTGGCCAGCTCGGGCAGGAAGAGCGGGTTCGGGTCATCCCAGGAGAAACGAACGGTTGTCTCGTCCAGCACTTCGAATTTCGGCCCTTTGCCATTAACCGTCAGGAACGGCGGCAGGCCTGACGGGTTCAGGCTCTCGTTCAGCGCCACGTCTTCAAAGTAATAACGGATGTCTTCTGCGCCAAATGGAGCGCCATCGGACCACTTGTGGCCTTCGCGCGTATTCAGTGTGAAGATCCGTCCATCCTCGACTTCAACGCTTTCAAGAAGGTCGGGAAGGAGCTCCAGGGATTCGTTGTAGCCAACAAGGCGCGCATAGCCCCAGACATTGATCAAGCGAACATCTTTCGAGCGGCCGATCAGCGTGTCCAGTGTCCCGCCGTGCGTTCCGACAGAGCGGCCCGTGGCGGCCAGATCGACGATCAGAGGTTCGCTTGGAACACGCTCGGCGATCGGCGGCAGATCCGTGGCCAGACCCGGCGTTTCCTTCAGTTCCAGAGCAGTCGCCGAATTGGCGGCAAGTGAAGTGGCGATGAGCGCTGATGCACAGAGCCCCGTCCAGAAATTCATGCTGCAGTCCCCCTGAGAGCGCTTCGGGCGTCCACGCCCGGTGCGCATACAAAATGATCTTTTTCAAATTCTACGAGCGTCGGCTCGACGCCATCGACTACTCGGAATGGCTCAGGCCACTGCGAGGGATCCGACGCCCGGTTTTCGCCAAGGGCGTCAAAATCGAGCGGAGTCTCGAGATCCGGCTCAGGCACTGCCGACAGAAGCGCCTTGGTGTAAGGATGGAGCGGATTGGAGACGATCTCCCGGGTTTCCCCGATCTCGACCACACGTCCACGGCACATGACCGCAATGCGATCGGCGATATAGTCGACCACCGCGAGATTGTGACTGACGAACAGATAGGTCAGGTTCAGGTCCCGCTTCAGGTCCTGAAGCAGGTTGAGGATCTGGGCCTGCACCGACACATCAAGCGCTGATGTCGGTTCATCGCAAAGCAGGAACTCTGGGTTGAGCGCGAGTGCCCTGGCAATGCCGATACGCTGGCGCTGACCTCCGGAGAAGGAATGGGGATAACGCCGCAGGAAACGGGCATCCAGACCAACCAGGTTCATAAGGGCGCGTGCCCGCTCGGCCTGATCGTCAGGTGTGCCGATGCCGTGGATCTGCAGCGGCTCGGTCAGAATATCGTTGACGGTCATGCGCGGGTTCAGTGACGAGAACGGATCCTGGAAAATCAGCTGCACGCGGCGGCGGTAATCCATCAGATCCTCACCGGACAGCTCCGCAATGTCCTTCAGCCCCTCGCCCCGGTCGTAGAAGACCTCACCTTCGCTGAGATTGATGGCTCTCAAGATCGCCTTGGCGGCTGTGGTTTTACCCGAACCGGATTCCCCGACAAGCCCAAGACATTCGCCGCGCCGGATGGTGAGGTTGATCGTGTCGAGTGCGGTCAGCGTTTTCGGCGCGGTCCCGAACAGGCCTGCCTTGCGGAGATTGAACCTCTTGGTGGCGCTCTTCACCTCCACCAATGGTTTTCCGGGTTCAACGGTGCACTCGATCCGGCTCTTCTTCAGATCTTCGGCGTGGACCTCGATCGGGCGGATTGGTTCCAGCCGCTCATTCTTGTCCATGTGAAAGCTAGGCACAGCCTTGAGCAATGCTTTCAGATAGGCATGTTGCGGATCGTTGAAGAGCTGTTGCGCCGTTCCCTTTTCCATGATGCGGCCGTGATAAATCACCACGACCTCGTCAGCCATGTTGGCAACGACGCCGAAATCATGGGTGATCATCAGGACAGACATTTCCAGTTCTGACTGGACATCCTTGATCAGCTTGAGGATTTCCGCCTGGATTGTAACGTCGAGAGCAGTTGTCGGCTCATCGGCGATCAGGAGCGCAGGACGGCAGATCATCGCCATTGCGATCATTGCCCGTTGGCGCAGCCCGCCGGACAGCTCAAAGGGATAGGCATCAAGAGACTGCGCAGGGTCGGGGAACTGGACCAGACGAAGCATTTCCCGCGTCAGCTCACGTGCTTCTGCAGCGCCAACATTGCGATGGAGCAGCGCGGCTTCGCCGATCTGGTCGCCAATGGTGTGGAGCGGCGACAGCGATGTCATCGGCTCCTGAAAGATGATCGCGATCTGGTTGCCGCGCAGATGGCGCATTTGCTGGCCCTTGCGCTCGAGCTTGGTGATATCGACAGGCGGCTCGCTGCCGCGCGGATCGTCCAGAACGACGCTACCTGATGTCACATGGGCCGACGCGGGCAGAAGACCCATAATGGTCTGGGAAATAACGGTCTTGCCTGACCCGGACTCTCCCACCAAGGCCACGGTCTTGTTCTGTGGAACAGTGAAAGAGACATCGTCCACCGCGCGGACTTGCCCTTCCGCAGTTTTAAAATCAACGGTCAGGCCGTCGATCGACAGAACATTCACAGCCAATCCCCTCTGCTGCGATTAATCGCTTTATCCAGAAGCAGTAGGCCTCTGTCATCGGGGAAAAGACAACCACAAATCCCAGTCACTTAGCAACGGTAAAGGCTGAAATAGGCGAAGTGTGACACAGATCACATTCCGTCAGCCAGGCGCGGGACCTTGAGCTTATTCAGCCGCGGTCGGGGATAATACTGCCGAGGCGTCCGGCACGGCGCAGAACGGATCAAGCTTCCAGACCTCAAGGGACGTCGAACGCCCCCTGAGAGAGAACTCGCCAGCGCGGTCTTTTCCAGGCTCAGCCGGCAGACGCGCAACGGTTTCGGCACTTGCCAGAATGACCACCTCGTCGCCATCGCCGACTTCTCTGCCGAGGGTCTGAAGCCTCTCCGTCACATTGACCGTGTCTCCGACCACCGTATAGTTCCACCGGTCAAGAGCGCCCACGTTGCCGACCACGGCTGTGCCGGTGTGAATGCCGATCCGCATGCACAGTCGGTTCTGGCCGCATTCTTCCGCCTGATCATTCACCTTCTGCAAGGCAGCTGCGATGTTTCTGGCCGTGCGCACAGCAGCAGCGGCATGATCGGCTCTTGCATCCGGAGCACCCCAGAAGGCCAACATGCCGTCGCCGATAAACTTGTCGACCGTTCCTCCCTCGCTCTCGACCGCTTCCACGAGGATCGCGAAGTGATCGTTGAGATAGCTCGCTGTTTCCCTGGCGCTCATGTGTTCGGACAGCGCGGTAAAGCCGACTATATCCGTGAAAAGAATGGTCAGCTCCGCCTCGCGCGCACCCGCTGCATCCTTGCCGCCGAGCCGCATCAGTTTGGCAAAGAGCGACCTTGGGACATAGGTATTCATCGCCTTCAAGCCATCCACCATGGAGTTGAAGGCGACCGCCACCTGATCGAGCTCCTGAACACGGCTGCGCGGGAGCGGCTCGACTTCATCGAGCGCCAGACTTCCCACGCGCTCGGATTGTTTGGCCAAAGCCTTCAGCGGCCTCGCAACGCGCCGCCCCATCCAGATCGCGATCAGAACAGCGATGATCAAAGCACCGATACCAACGGCCGCCGATCCGGTCAGCCGCCTCACCTCGCGCGAAATGGTCACGCCCCTGAAATACTGGCCAATGATCCAGGGTTCGTCGGAATAGCCGGGGATCACGACGCGCATCATGATGAATTCGTCATCGGCCGTTTCGATCCGCGACACTTCGATGCCGAGCTCGGCAGCTTTTTGAAAGCTCTCCAGCCGGTCACCCGTATTCATCGCCGCAAGGACCGGATCACCCAAACCACTGCGCGCGACCGGCAACGTCTTGTCGGTCACCTCTCCGGTCTGGAAGACCTTCATGTCGGAATGAACGACGACATCATCGCCGTTGGCAATGATGAAGGTTGTCGAATCCTCCCCCTCATCAAGAGAGTGGATTGCCTCGCCCAGCGCCTTGAGCGAACTGGCGGCGGTCAAGGTGCCGATCATTTCGCCGTCGACGACAAGCGGTACGGAAATATTCGCGAATTGTCCCACGTCGCTGTGAAGGAGCGCACCCCAGGTCGGACCACTGTCCGCGGTCATCCGTGGCAGCATGTAAGTGCGTTCGCCGCCGGGGGGGATTTGGCGCTTGAAAGGCCAAAGCTTGCCGTTGGGGCCCTTGAACACACCAAAATTGTCGTCGTTCAGATCCGTCGCGACCAATACGTTGATGCGCGAATTGGACGCCACAGCCAGCGACATCTTCTCGAGCGCTTCATCGACATTGTCGAAACTGATGCTGCCATTGTCGAAGAACGGCTTGACGTCAACGACGGCGTGTTCAACGGAAGCAAAGTGATCTCGCAGCTGCCGGTCGATGGCCTGCGTGATCAGGATCGCCTTGT
This sequence comes from Roseibium sp., assembly GCF_039982295.1. Lineage (GTDB taxonomy): Bacteria > Pseudomonadota > Alphaproteobacteria > Rhizobiales > Stappiaceae > Roseibium. The sequence continues at coordinate 16,611 of NZ_JBDWYP010000055.1, read as the reverse complement.
CATTCAGCAGCGAGAAGGTGTTCTTGAAATTGGCCAGGACCGAAAGATACAGGACCAGCGCAAGAGCCACGGCGACAAAACCGCCGAAGCTGAACGATATGATCCGGGTCAGCGGCACCTTCACGCGGCGCTTCTGTCCTTTTTCATCAATCTTGCGAATATCGCTCATACGCTTGTGCGCCTTCTTGTCCAGCTGGACATTTCCATCCCATTCCGCCGCGCCGGTGCGAATCCGGTCGAGCAAATCAAGCAAGGCGCATAACGGCAATTGTGATGCAAATTGTGGCGAACAGCTGATTGGTTTTCAACCAGCTGCCGTGTCACAGTTTATGTCGACTGTTACAATCGGGAGCCTTGTCAGCCGTTGTCATTGGCACTGCGTGGCGGCAGACCGAATTCCATGAGGATTTCATCGGTGTGTTCGCCAAGCCTGGGCGCCGCCTTGTCGAGCACCAGGTCGCTGTTGGAAAAACGGATCGGCGTCCGCACGGATGATACGGAACCTCCCTTCACGCCGGTCGCAGGCAGATCGACCTTCATATGCCGATGGGCGATCTGGGGATCGTTGAAGACATCCTCGACCGAATTGATCGGGCCTGCGGGCACACCCTTGGCTTCCAGGGCCGAAAGCAACTCATCGCGGCTGTGATTTTGGGTTTCCGCAACCAGAATGGGAACCAGGGCCTCACGCGCTGCAACGCGCGCCGCATTGGTCGCGTAGTCAGGATCTTGCGCAAGTTCAGGCCGGCCGAGCACATCACAGAGTTTCACGAACTGGCTGTCATTGCCCACAGCGATGATCAGATGACCGTCCGAGGCAGGCACCACCTGATACGGCACAATGTTGGGATGTGCGTTGCCAAGGCGCTTGGGAGACTTGCCCGATACAAAATAGTTGAGCGCCTGGTTGGCCAGAACACCTGTCAACGAATCAAGCAGGGCCATGTCGACATGCTCGCCGACGCCCGTCTGGTCACGCCGACGCAAGGCGGACAGCACGCCGATGACACCGTAAAGCCCCGTGAAAATGTCGGCAAAGGCAACACCGATTTTCTGAGGCTCGCCATCCGGATCGCCCGTCAGATCCATGATGCCGCCCATGCCCTGGATCATAAAATCATAACCGGCGCGATGCGCATAAGGCCCGTCCTGACCAAAGCCCGTCACCGAGCAATAGACCAGCCTCGGATTGACCTCCTTCAAGCTCTCGTAGTCGAGCCCATACTTCTTCAGGCCGCCAACCTTGAAATTTTCGACGAGAATATCGGCATCAGCGACGAGGCGCCGCACGACTTCCTGCCCCTCTTCAGTGCGAAAATCGACTGTTATCGAGCGCTTGCCACGATTGCAGGCGTGAAAATATGCGGCATCGCCGGACGAACCATCTTCACTTTCGACAAAGGGCGGCCCCCAGCCGCGCGTATCGTCACCAGCAGGACTTTCCACCTTGATGACGTCAGCACCAAGGTCCGCGAGGGTCTGGCCGACCCACGGCCCCGCAAGAATGCGAGCAAGCTCAACGACTTTCACGCCCTCAAGTGGTGCGGTCATGCGTCTCTCCTGACACGGCGTGAAGGGGAAGGCTCAGCCGCGTTTTTTATAAAGATGGTACCGGCCCGGGCGAATGCCCTGCGGTTTGGGAAGTTCGTCGAAGTTGCCAAGGTCCAGAGCCAAACCTGACAGGACGTAGCCACCCGGCTTTGTATGCTGGTCGACCAATGGTGACAACCACGAGGATGTTGCCAGATCGGTGGTCGGGTCGCCAGAGCCCAAATCACAGTGAATAAAGGCCGCCGGTTCGCCGATGCGTGGTCCACAGAACGCCAAAGTATCGCGGATCTCGCCAAAGATCATGTGGTCGCCGTCGGGAATGCAGCTCGGATGGCAGGCAAGATCCCGGTCAAAGACGAAAATCTCGCGATCGTCGAGAATTTCGCGAATGTGATCATAGGTGCGGCCATTGCCGAGACCCAGCTCCAGAACCGGGCCTTCAACGGATTTTACGCGTTCGGCGACATCCTCAAGCAAGATTTTCTGGGCTGTCAGGCGACGAATAAAGCTGTCGAGGCGGCTCATGGGACTTCCTGTTTCTAGCGCGTCATGCAGGTTCGGACCGGCTGTGTCTTAGCCCGCTCCGGCTTCAAGGTCAAAACAACGCTCAGGGGCCCAGACGTGTCGAGAAAAAAGGCTTCTCTTGCGCAAAGACATGGCGCCATGCTTCAAGAGCCGCATCATTTGAGGGACAAAATCATGGCGACCGGCCAGATTGATCTGGAAGCGGAATACAACAACAGGGCACGCGTGCCGGAGCATCCGGAGATCATCTCCGGCTGGATGGCCGACGCTTCCGCCTATCGCGCGGCGCGCAGCGATACAGCGCTGGACCAGCCCTATGGCGACAAGCCGCGCCAGGTCTTCGATATGTTCCCAGCCCAACCGGGTACGCCGGAGCAGCCGCGCACCGCGCTCTTCATTCATGGTGGTTACTGGCAGGCCTTGGACAAGACTGCCTTTTCCCATATGGCACGAGGTCTCAATGCCCACGGCTTTGACGTTGCCGTGGCCAACTACAGCCTCTGCCCCGACGTCGAGATCGGTGACATCATCAGCGAGATGGATGCGCTGGCTGCCCATCTCTGGCGCACCTACGGCAAACCCTTGCTTGTCTATGGCCACTCCGCCGGCGGGCATCTGGCGGCAGCGCTCATGGCAACGGACTGGGCGGCCCGCGACCTGCCTGAAGCTCTTGTTGATCGCGTCATGCCGATCTCGGGGCTTTTCGACCTCGCGCCCCTGATCCCAACAAGCATCAACACGGCCTTGAAGCTCACGGACAAAAGCGCTCTCGCAGCATCACCGCTGACTTGGCCCGCTCCCGCCGCGGGACGCTTTTGCGCCGTCGTCGGCGGTGACGAATCTTCGGAATACCAGCGCCAAAGTCGCGACCTTGCAAGTCGCTGGAATGCCCCCGGCCTGGAGGGCGAACTGGACATTCAGGCAGGCGCGAACCACTTTACGGTCATCAATCCCCTGGCCGACCCTGGCAGCGCTCTTACGCGCAGCCTTGCTCGGCTGGGCGGCTGAGACAGCCAGACCAACGCTAACAAGAAGACACAAACAAGGATTTCCAATGCGCCCTGAAACGGCTGTCGCCATCCATCTGGAGGATTATGCTCCCGCGCCTTATCAGATCGACACGGTCGATCTCGACATACAGTTGAGCCCGCGCTCAACCGACGTCTTTGCGCGTCTTGCCGTTCGCCGGCACGAAGACACCGACCCGGGCGCTCCGCTGGAACTGGATGGGGACGAGCTGGAGCTCGTTGGTCTGACGCTTGACGGAATGCCGTTGCTTGAGAACGCCTACAGCGCGACACCCTCGAAGCTGACTGTGAATGCTCCACCCGAAGAACCATTTATCCTGGAGATCAAGACCCGGATCGACCCGGACACCAACACCGAACTTATGGGCCTCTATCGCTCTTCTGGCACTTACTGCACCCAGTGCGAGGCCGAAGGCTTCCGTCGCATCACCTATTTCCTCGACCGACCGGACGTTCTTTCCGTCTACACAACGCGGATCGAGGCGCGCAAAGGCGATGCGCCGATCCTTTTGGGAAATGGCAATCCGGTAAACGCAGGCGATCTTCCCGGCACTGACAGGCATTTCTCCGTCTGGCATGACCCGCACCCAAAGCCCTCATATCTCTTCGCCATGGTCGCAGGCGATCTTGCCCATGTGGCAGACACATTCGTCACGACGTCAGGGCGAAAGGTCGATCTGAAGATCTACGTCGAACATGGCCGCGAGGACCGTTGCGCCTGGGCCATGGACAGCCTGAAGCGCTCGATGAAGTGGGACGAGGACGTTTTCGGCTGCGAATATGACCTCGATGTGTTCAACATCGTGGCGGTCTCCGATTTCAACATGGGCGCGATGGAGAACAAGGGCCTCAACATCTTCAATGACAAATACGTTCTGGCGGACCCGGAAACGGCAACCGATCAGGACTATGCCAACATTGAAGCCGTCATTGCCCATGAGTACTTCCACAACTGGACCGGCAACAGAATCACTTGCCGTGACTGGTTCCAGCTCTGCCTGAAGGAAGGGCTGACCGTTTTCCGCGACCAGGAGTTTTCCTCCGACATGCGCTCACGGGCCGTGAAGCGCATTGCCGATGTCCGGTTGCTGAAGTCACATCAGTTCCCCGAGGACGCAGGTCCCCTCGCCCATCCGGTTCGTCCGCGCAAATACACCGAGATCAACAACTTCTACACGGCAACGGTCTATGAAAAGGGCGCCGAGGTGGTGCGGATGCTGAAGACCCTGCTCGGGCCTGACGGCTTCCGAAAAGGCATGGACCTCTACCTTGAACGCCATGACGTCGACGCCACGACTATTGAAGCGTTTCTCGTTTGTTTTTCCGAGGCGACGGCAACCGATCTCGGGCAATTCGCCCGCTGGTACGATCAGGCAGGCACCCCGCAGGTCGAGGTCAAGAGCCACTACGACACACGCGCAGGCGAGCTTACTCTCGACATATCCCAGTCGATCGCACCGCTGCCAGGTCAGGCGTCGAGTGAGCCTGCCGTGATCCCCCTGCGCTTCGGACTTGTGGGTCCCAATGGTGAGGACATGAGTTTCGACCGGGTCACAGGTGCAAGGCTCCAGGAGGATGTGCTCATCCTTGAAGAGCAAAACCAAAGCGTGACCTTCACCGGCCTCAAAAGCAGACCGGTTGTTTCGCTTCTGCGCGGTTTTTCGGCACCGGTTCGGCTTGAGGACCATCAGGATGCGGATGACCTGCTGTTTCAGGCGCGTCAGGACAGTGATGATTTCAACCGCTGGCAGGCCATTCAAACGCTGGCGACCCATGACCTCATCCGTCTTGCCGGCGAAGCGCGCACCGGCAAGGAGTTGAAGGCGGACGCTCGGCTGGTTGAGGCCTTCGGTGAGACCCTGCTGAATGAAGATCTGGATCCGGCATTCCGGGCGCTAGCGCTACAATTGCCGAGCGAAGCGGATCTGGCACGCGACATCGGATCCAATGTGGACCCGGACGCCATTCATCAGGCACGGGCGGTGCTGCGCGCGGCCATTGGCTCAGAAAACGCCGGAGCATTCCGCGCTGCCCTTGGTGCGAAACCAGAGGGGAGCTTTAGTCCCGACGCCGATGCTGCAGGCAAACGCGCCCTGGCCAACCAGGCGCTTGCCTATTACGCAGCGTCCGGCGCGTCGGATGTCGATGACCTTGTGATGAGTGCCTTCACCGAAGCGGACAACATGACCGATCGCATCGCGGCTCTCACCCTTCTGGTTCACGACGATCTGGAGGCTGCCGGGCAGGCACTGGAGATCTTCCGCAAACGCCACGAAGCGACGTCGCTGGCCATGGACAAGTGGTTCATTGTGCAGGCGACCGCTCCTCTCACCGACGGCCTTGAGAAGGTGAAGGCCTTGACAGCCCATCCGCTGTTTGACTTTTCCAATCCAAATCGGGTCCGCTCGCTGGTCCATGCCTTTGCCACGGGAAATGCCACGCAATTTGCCAGACAAGACGGATTGGGCTTCGAGTTCGTCGCCGACAACGTGCTGGTGATCGACCAGCGCAACGCGCAGGTGGCCTCACGCCTGCTTACCTGCTTCCGTTCCTGGCGAGCCTATGAGCCGGACCGCTCCAAGCTCGCAGAAGCGGCGCTCTTGAAGATCTCTTCGGCCGAGGCACTTTCGCGCGACACGCGCGATATTGTCGACCGCTGTCTGCAGTAAGCGACCAGCGTCAGGGCTGAGTGACAGCTCAGCCCTGAACCTCCATCACAACCACAAGCACCGCGGTGTCCGACAGAGCTTCATAGCTATGTGGAACATCCGCCGGATAGCGGTAGTAGTCTCCGGGTTCGAGATCTTCGGCCATTCCCGCCGGACCGGTTCTCACCCGGCCTGACACCACCAAGACATGCTCCACAGTACCCGCCGGATGGGCCTTTGCGGAGCGGATGTCTCCCTTTGTCACTTCGGCCCTATAGAGATCTCGCCGCACGCCGGGGGGACAATTGGCCAGAAGCGTGGTTCGGAAGTCGGCATGATCGGCCGAGACCGGCGTCCCCTCGCCTACACGGATCAGGGTCGTCTCAGACGACGGCGTGTCGAACAGGAAGCTGAACGGTACTTCTAGAGCATTCGCAATTGCCCAGAGCGTTTCCACGCTCGGATTGCCCTGCCCCGCTTCCAGTTGCGACAAGGTAGACTTTGCAAGACCCGCCTCTTTCGCAAGAGACGACAGGCTCATGCCGGCCCGTGTCCGTTCCCTTTGCAGGGCTCGGGCAATGAGAGCAATCGGCGTCAGGGACTGTGACGTGGACATAGGGACAGCTGAGCTCCGGCAGAACGTTCGTTAAGTCAAACGTAGTTCGATTTGACAAACAAAGCCATGTCGTTCATTTTTACGAACAACGTTCGATATAATGCCCGAACCCGAACTTTCCCACGAAGGCCTGACAGGTGTCCGAATGCGTGTCCCCAATGAAGCCCCCTCGTCATACCCAGAGCCCGCAGCCACGTTCTTGATGGATGTGAGAGATGGCTCTCGCGACGCCCTGCCGATCCTTTTCGCCCTCGTGCCTTTTTCTGCGGTCTTCGGCGCGGCCGCCATAGAGCGCGGCCTGTCACTGCCAGAACTGCTCTTCGCTTCCATGTCGATCTTCGCTGTCGCAAGCCAGTATGTGATGCTGGATCTCTTCGGACAGCAGGTGCCGGCCTGGTCGATCGTTCTGGCCGTGTTTGCTGTCAATTTTCGGCACGTGCTCTATTCCGCAGCCATTGGCCGGCACATGCGTGGATTTTCCGGCCCACAGAAAGCGCTCGCCTTCTTTTTCCTGTCAGACCCGCAATATGCAGCATCAGAAAATCGGGCAGCAGGGCAAGAGCTCCGCCCGGCCTATTATTTCGCCTATGCCACGACTGTCTATCTGACATGGATAAGCGCCAACGTAATCGGCGCACTGTTTGGCTCGCTGATTGAAAACCCCGCGGCGTTCGGCTTTGACTTTATCTTGCCGCTCTATTTTACAGGGCTCGTGGCCGGGTTTCATACCCGCCCGGGCTTCCTGCCTGTACTGGCTTCAAGCGCCTCGTTGTCGCTTGCGGTCTATTTCACCGTTGGAAGCCCATGGCACATCACTCTAGGTGGTCTCGGTGGGCTCGCAATCGCCGCCGCCCTCAGCAAACCCGGAAAAGCCGAAATCGATGTCTGATATCGTCTTTCTCATCATCCCTTGCGCGCTGGCCACCTATCTGACACGCGCCGGGGGGCATTTGGTTCTTTCTCGCTTTGGCGCCATAAACCACCGCGTGGAGGCAGCCCTCAACGCGGTGCCGGTGGCCGTCCTGACAGCTCTGGTCGCTCCGTCTGTGGCCACACACGGTCTGGCTGAGGCTATCGCCATTCCTGTCACCGCCCTGATCGGTTTGCGCAAGTCGCTTGTTGTGAGTGTCGCCGGAGGGATGATCTGCCTGTTGGCCTTGAGATCCATCGGCTCCTGACGCGAATATAAGAATCGATTGCAGCCAAAGATGTCAGACCGCTGAGTGAAGACCGCCCTTCTCCTGATCAAGACCTGCTGCCGACACTTTTATCCAACGCCAGTATCAGGAAGGTATATCCACCGTCGCCGCAACTGCTCTTGACACGCCACCCAGCACCGAAATTCAAATACCATGGCAAACTGCCATTGAGGAACTCTGCAAATAACCTTGCCTGCACCTCAGTTTCTGCAAACCATGACACTCAAATTTCTTTCCCCTTACACGCCAGCGAGGCACCACGCCACAATAGTTAACAAAGAAACCAAAAACCACTTGCGGCGTTAACTATTTTTTTCTTTGCGGACTCTAGACAAATCTGCCGCCTTCGATTCAAATGAACTGATTCGGGGGGCAGGAAGCCAACCGGTCGGACATTCATCTAATCGGGGCAGACTTCCGATGGCGCGGGCATTTGCCGGCAGCGCGTCCATGCGACGCCTTGCTCGAATCACAGCTTCCAAGACAGGCAAAACGACCCTGACAGGCCACCTGCGCCTGCTGGCTCAGCCGACCTATCAGCGACTGCTGCGGTCGGAGCCGCTGATGCGTCGGATCATCCCTGCGCTCTGCCTCATCTTCATCGCCTGCCTTGCCATCTACCGCGTTCTGGAATTGTCTTATGACTATCAGGACACCGAGCGTCAGGCTCGCGACGAAATTGCCCTGACAGCCACCGTTGTCTCTTCCCATCTTGCCCACGAAGAGAGCCGCCTGCCAGAGCTCGGCTACCGCTCTGCCTTGCAGCGCATCCTGGCGGACAGCCTGCCAGCCGGTGCAACGAGCCATGGACGTACATTCCTCGTCGCCGACAAGGATGGATTGATCGTTGCCAGCGCCCCGCTGCGACCTATGCTTGAGGGTCTCCCGATTACGGACCTCTTCGGCGCGTCCCAACCGCTGACTGTCTTTGGCGCCCGGGCCGGTGTCATGGCGGTTCCGGCAACCATCGGCAACGAGACTGTCGAAACATTCGCGACCGTTCATCATCTTGAAGGACGCCTCGGCATGGTTGCCGTATTGCAACCGGACGCCGATATCTTCGCCGAGTGGCGACGCGACGTTTCCGCCAATGTCACCCTCTTCGTTGGCACGGCCGCCATCCTTCTGGTTCTGATCTACGCCTTCTTCGCCCAGTCCACTCGCGCCGAGCAGGCTGACGACATGTATGCGGCGACGCGCAGCCGCATTGATGCGGCCCTGAACCATGGCCGCTGCGGTCTGTTCGATTGGGACCTCTCCCGCGGCCGGATTTTCTGGTCTTCATCGCTGTATGAACTGCTGGGGCGCAAACCCAAGGATGACATCCTGTCATTTGCCGAGGTCTCGGAAATTACCCATCCGGAAGATGTCGACCTCCTGCAACTGGCAGAAGAGCTGCTGGAAAGCGGAGACGGCACCGTCGACAAGATGTTTCGCATGCGCCACGCGGACGGACGCTGGATCTGGCTCCGGGCCCGCGGCGAAATCCAGAGCGAGGCAGGTCGCCGCGAACCACATCTGATCGGCATCTGCATCGACGTGACAGAGCAGCATGAACTGGCCGAACAAAGCCGCACGGCAGATCTGCGGCTGCGCGATGCGATCGAGACCATTTCCGAAGCCTTCGTGCTCTGGAACGCCAAGAATGAATTGGTTATCTGCAATTCCAACTACCAGTCCCTGCACAACCTTCCCACTACAGCGGTCAAGCCTGGCACCCCCTATCAAAAGGTCATGGCTGCAGCAGAAAACGGCGAAGTTACGGGACATCCGGTCAAGGTCAGCCAACGCTCCGAGACTCCGAGCGGCAGCTACGAAGCCCAGCTTGACGATGGCCGCTGGCTTCAGATCTCGGAGCGCCGGACCAAAGACGGCGGGTTCGTCTCGGTTGGCACGGACATCACCCCGCTGAAGCTTCACGAAGAAAAGCTGATGGACAGCGAGCGCAAGCTCAAGGCGACCATCACCGACTTGCAGAAGTCACGTCAGACCCTTCAAATTCAGGCAGAACAACTGGTCGAACTGGCCGATAAATACGGCGAAGAGAAAACCAAGGCGGAAGATGCGAACCGCGCCAAGTCCGAGTTCCTTGCCAATATCTCTCACGAACTGCGCACACCTTTGAATGCTATTATCGGCTTCTCCGACATCATGAACCAGGAGATGTTCGGACCGCTGGGCACCGACAGGTATTCCGAATACTGCCAGGACATTCACAACTCCGGCACTTACCTGCTCAACGTCATCAACGATATCCTGGACATGTCGAAGATCGAAGCCGGCCGCATGTCCATCGACACCGAAGCAGTCAATGCCGGCGAGGCAGCCCACGACGCAGCGCGGATCATCACGGCAGCTGCTTCGGAAAAGAATATTTCGGTCACCTGCGACGTGGTGCCGGAAGACCTGCCGGTCGCAGCCGACCGCCGTGCACTGAAACAGGTGCTTTTGAACCTGCTCGCAAACGCGGTGAAATTCACGCCAGACGGCGGCCAGGTCCGGCTCGTCGCTCGCCACGAGGACAAGCTGGTCCGGTTCCAGATCATCGACACAGGGATCGGGATTTCCGACGCCGACATCGAGCGCCTTGCCCGGCCATTCATCCAGGTGGAAAACCAGTTCACAAAGAGCCACAAGGGCTCAGGTCTCGGTCTTGCCATTGCCCGCTCCCTGATCGAGCTGCATGGCTCCAAGCTGAGCATCGACTCCAAGGTCGGCGAAGGCACAACCGTCAGCTTCAGCCTGCCTTTGGGCGAGCCCGCCGACGCGGCCTGAGTGGGCGGCCTTACCGTTCGCTATCACCTGTAACCAGACAAACAAAAACGGGCGCCAGATGGGACGCCCGTTCAGTCGATCTATTGTAACGTCTGAAAATCAGACGCTCCGCCTGATCAGGCGGCGCCGTCCATGGCGTCGGCCTTGCCGATGTCATCCAGGCGCTTTTGCAGCGACAGCTTGTCGATGCTTTCCAGCGGCAGACTGGAGAAAATCGAGATGCGCGCGTTCAGCATGCGCAGCGTCTCGGAAAAGGCCAGGCGTCTTTCAGCTTCGTTGCCTTCGACCGCCGCAGGATCTGGCACGCCCCAGTGAGCCGTCATCGGCTGGCCAGGCCAGACCGGGCAGGCTTCGCCAGCCGCATTGTCACAGACCGTGAAGACGAAATCGAGTTCGGGGGCGTCCGGCACCGCGAATTCGTCCCAGCTCTTGGAGCGGGCGAAATCGGTCTTGAAGTTGGCGTTCTCCAGCAGCTCAAGCGTATAGGGATGAACTACGCCCTTGGGGTGAGAGCCGGCGGAAAAGGCCTTGTATCGGCCCTGACCAACCCTGTTCATCACCCCTTCGGCGATAATGGAACGGGCGGAGTTTCCCGTGCAGAGAAACAGCACATTATAAACTTTTTCAGTCATTTTCAGTCTCCCAACAGTCGCAAACAAGCGTGTCAAGCAGGGGTGCACAGTGTTCGGGATTTCCGCCGCAGCAGTCCTCGACGAGGAAGGACAGCAAGCCACGGATCCCATCGAAATCGGCCCTGTAGCGGATCGCCCGCCCCTCTCTCTCGTTCCGGATCAGCTTCGCCCGCAAGAGGATGTTCAAATTGGTCGACATCGTGTTTTGTCGAACGCCAAGCGCGTCGGCGATGTCACCAGCGAACATTCCCTCAGGCCCCGCTTTCACAAGAAGGCGGAAGACATCCAGGCGGGTTTTTTGACTAAGAGCCGAAAAGGCAAAGAGCGAGGTTTCAATATCCATATTTCAAGAATACTAGATATATCGAAATATAGCAATAATTCTGCCGTCTTCCCTCGACATTTTTTGCGGGGTTAGAGAAAGCCCCGGCTTTTCAGCTCTAGGTGGAGGATGGCACTTCGACCTTGCCGACGATTTGCTCGAACCGTGCCCTGATGCCTTGCTGTATGTCGCCAAGTTCCAGTTCAAGTCGCGCCAGGTCGGGTGCGCCGGCAGCATGCAGCAAGAGATCTCGGACGCCACGCGGCGCTTCAGTCGGCACGAATTTGCCCGTCAGTGCCATTCGCAACACCTGGGTCAGGCGGTGATAAAGCCTTAACGCGGACAGCAGCTGATCTGCATCACCACTGCTCAGACAACCGGCTTCACGCAGCTTCTCAAGCGCCTCTTCGGTTCCCTGTGCCAGTACATGTGGCTTTTCATGCGCATGGGCAAGCTGCAGAAACTGCGCGATAAATTCTATGTCCACGAGCCCGCCTGCCACCTGCTTGAGGTCCCAAATGTCCTTGGTGCCCTTTTCCTTCTCGATCCGGGCCCGCATGGACCTGACATCGTCGGCAAGGGTCGCCCGGTCGCGTTCCCTGGCCAGGGTCTGGCACAAGTGATGCTGGATCTTTTCTGCGAAGCCGTCAGAGCTTGAGGCAATGACACGCGCCCTGGTCAGAGCCATGTGCTCCCATGTCCAGGCTTCCTTTTCCTGATAGGCAATAAACCCGCCAAGGTTCGTTGCCAGCGGCCCGGCATTGCCCGAGGGTCTTAGGCGAAAATCCACCTCGTAGAGGCTTCCCTCTGCCGTTGGCGCGGAGAGAGCCGTAACAAGCCGCTGCGTCAGACGTGTATAATATTGGGAGATCGCCAGGGGGCGTCCGCCGTCAGACTGGCTGACGCCTTCCGGCGCTTCATAAAGCAGGATCAGGTCGAGATCGGAAGCGGCAGTCATTTCCCGGCCACCGAGTTTGCCCATGGCCAGCACCGCCACCTGTCCGCCAGGCACGTGACCATTGCTCTCGGCGACATGCGCTTCGACCCGTGTCAGAAGCCGATCGACGACCACTTCCGCCAAGCGGGCCATCGCGTGACCGACCTTGTCGGCGGACAGAGTATCTGAGACCAGTCTCAGGCCAATGAGAAACTGCTGCTCCTGCGCAAAGATCCGCGCCCGGTCGAGCGCCTCCTCATAGAACCGCGCCAGATCCAGGGTCAGATCCAGTCCGTCGCGGAATTCCTCATAGCTGGGCATCGCACCGAAGAAGGCCGGATCCAGAACGGTGTCCAGAACATGGATGCGGCGAGACACGGTTTCCGCCATCCGCGGGGCAGACCCCATGACCGTCGCCAGCAGGTTCAGGAGCTCGGGATTGGATTTCAGCAAGGCAAAGAGCTGAATTCCGGCGGGGAGTTTGGCAAGAAAACTGTCAAAGCCGCGCAAGGCGGCGTCGGCGTTGTCGGTTCCCGCCAGTGCCGTCACCAGCACGGGATGCAATTCGGTCAGTCGTTCGCGCGCCATGGCGGAGCGGGTGCAGGCATAGCGCCCGAAATGCCAGGACTTGATGATGTTGACGGCGTCACCAGGCTGCTTGAACCCGAGACCTGAAAGTGTCTCAAGGGTTTCGGGGTCATTGTCATCTCCGGTGAAGACAAGATTTCCAAGGTCAGAGGCCAACTCCGGTTCGTCCTCGAAAAGCTCAGCATAATGACGCTGAACCCGCTTCAAGCGCGCCATGAAGGCCTTTTCGAAAGCTTCCCGGCTGTCGAAGCCCATCAGATACGCAATCCGTGTCAGACCTTCCTCATCCCTGGGCAGCAGCTGCGTCTGCTCGTCGTTGAGCATCTGGATCCGATGCTCGACCGCCCTGAGAAAGATATAGGCCTCCCGCAGCTCATCACGGGCATCTTCCTTGATCCAGCCGGCTTCAAGAAGCCCCTCCAGCATGTCGAGCGTGCGCCTGCCGCGCAAAGCGGGATTCCGCCCTCCGGCGATCAGCTGCTGGGTCTGGACGAAGAACTCCACTTCGCGGATGCCGCCCCGGCCAAGCTTCACATTGTGACCGGCCACAGCAAACTTGCCATGGCCCTTGTGGATGTGGATCTGACGCTTGATGGATTGAACATCTGCGATGGCGGCAAAATCGAGATATTTGCGCCAGATGAAGGGCGTTATTTCTGCCAGAAAGGCGTTACCGGCCTCAATATCTCCCGCGCACGGCCGCGCCTTGATCAGCGCTGCCCGCTCCCAGTTTTGCCCAAGGGACTCATAGTACGACAAGGCCCCGGGCACGGACATGGCAAGCGGCGTCGCTCCAGGATCAGGCCTGAGCCGCAGATCCGTACGGAAGATGTAACCTTCCGCGGTCCGGTCCTGCATGATCTTCACCAGCCGCCGCGTCATGCGAACAAATTCGACGGAGGGTTCGACATTGCCGGCAATCGGGCTGATCGCCGGATCGTAGAGAATGATCAGATCGATGTCGGACGAATAATTGAGTTCCATCGCCCCATGTTTGCCCATGGCCAGAACAATGAAGCCGGACGCTTTTTCAGGATCTTCAGAAACGACAGGGGTGAATTTCCCCTTCGTCGCCATATCCGTCAGGCAAAAGCGAATGGCCGCCGACAAGGCCGCATCGGCGAAGCCAGCCAGACCTGCTGTAACCTGGTCGAGATCAATTGCGCCGCCGATATCCGCCAGACCCAGCGTCAACGCCAGATCCTGCTTCAACAGCCTCAGGTCGCGCATCAGCTCCGCTTCGCTTTCGCCCGAGGTCTGGCGCGCTCGTTTCAGCAAAGTCGCAATGCGCTCAGCAGGATCGTCCGTCAGGATGTCGAAAAGCCGCTTAGGGTCAGCAAGAGACAGATCCCGCAGATAAGACGTATTCGACAGGATTGCGGAGAGAAAGGCTTCGACGTTCGGGTGATCACGAAACAAACCGGGCAGATCAGGTCCGTCGTCATGCGCGCGCGCCTTTTCCAGCACGTCGGCCAGGAACAAGGCCCCCTTGTCCGGATCAATCGATGGTGGATCGACAGAAAGAGAAAGATAGAGAGGCTTGCCGCTGACCACGACCGGCATCACCTGCGTTTGCTCTTTCCCGCTACCTGCCGTTTCCTGACCCATGATTGGCTATGCCCTTCCCGTTCGGTGTCTTTTTTTCGTCTGCCAGCGCCAGATCGACGCTGACCTTGAGTCCTGGAGCTGCATCTTGCAGACGAAGGGTCCCGCCGTGCAAGCGGGCAATCGCGCGTACCAGGCTCAATCCCAAACCATATCCCGGCTTTGTCCGGCTCTCGTCCAGCCGCACAAAGCGACCTGTCACCCGGTCTCGATCCGGGCCGGAAATACCCGAACCAGTATCGCTGACGGTAAGGACCATACGACCTGCCTCTGGCGCTGCCTTGATCAGGATCACCGGACCGCCCTCCTCCGGGCGGCCATACTTGAGAACGTTCTCGACCAGATTGACCACGCATTGCGCGATCAGGTCCCGGTTGCCCATCACCCTTGCCGGCTCTTCGACGGTCACCTCCAGACGGCCATCCTCGTCCTCAATCACCGGCGCGTATAGCTCTGCCATTTCGTCAATGACAGCCTTCAGATCGAAGGGCTCCATTCCGGCTTCCGGCGACATGGCCTCCACCCGGGCAATGCGCAAAAGCGCATCGAAAATCCGGATCAGGTTGTCGCTGTCTTCAATGGTGGTTTCCAGCGCTTCCCGGTAGTCGGGTTGGTCCTTGCCCTCGCGCAACACTGTCTCGACGCGCGTGCGCATGCGGGTGAGAGGCGTCTTAAGGTCATGGGCGATGTTGTCCGTGACATCCTTCATGCCCTGCATCAGCAATTCGATGCGTTCCAGCATGTCGTTGAGGTTGGTCGCAAGCCGGTCAAATTCATCGCCATTGCCAGCCACCGGCAGGCGGCGGGAAAGATCGCCATGCATGATCGTCTGACTGGTGGCAGCAATGTCATCGATACGCTTCATCACCCGGCGGCTGACAAAGAACCAGGTGGCACCAGCCATGAGCACGACCGCAATCAGCCAGAACCGCAGGGCCCCCGACAAGATGGCGGAGAACCGCAGTTGCTCTCCAAGATCCCGGCCAACAAGCAGACGGAAACCGCCGCGGAGCTCAAAGATGCGCACGAGCGCCTCGCGCTCCACCTCGCCGCCAGCCTCGACACGCCCGTATTTCATCCGCCGCACATCGCCATCGGCCTCATCCAGCACAACCGTCGGCAGACGTGAAATGTTGCCGACAATGGAGTTGCCAGCGAAGTCGACCAGCAGATACAGGCTGGCATCCGGACGCCTGGCCCGGCGCTCGATGCTCTCGACCACGGCACGCACACCGCCCCGGACATATTCTTCCGACAGGCCTGAAATTTCCGCATCCACGGTCTGGACGACCTGGCTCGCCATGAGCTCGGTGGTGTTGCGCGATATGTAGATCAGAAGGAAGCCGGACAGACCGGTGAAAATCGCTATGTAGAGCAGCGACAGCTTGAAGGCTGTCGTTCTCAGTATCCTAGTCAGCCGTGTCACGGATCGTATACCCCGCGCCGCGGATGGTGTGCAGGAGAGGTCTGTCAAAATCCTTGTCGATCTTGCTTCTCAACCGCGAAATATGAACATCGATGACATTGGTCTGAGGATCGAAATGGTATTCCCAGACATTTTCCAGAAGCATCGTTCTGGTCACCACCTGGCCTGCGTGCTGCATGAGATACTCAAGCAGACGGAATTCGCGCGGCTGCAACGGGATGTCCGTCTCGCCCCGCCGGCAGGAATGTGCCAGACGATCCAGTATCAAATCGCCAACCTGATAGGACGTGACGACCTCGCCGCCGGCCTTCGGGCGTCGTGACAGAGCCTCGACGCGCGCCTGAAGCTCGGTGAAGGCATAGGGTTTGGGAAGGTAGTCGTCTCCGCCCGCCTTGAGGCCTTTGACCCGGTCATCGACCTGACCGAGCGCAGACAGGATCAGAACAGGTGTCTGATCACCGGCCTTGCGAAGCTCTTCGATCACCGAAAGACCATCGCGCAGCGGCAACATACGATCGACGATCAAGACGTCGTAGGTGCTGCCCAGCGCCATCTCGAGGCCTGCTTCACCATCACCTGCCTGATCGGCCAGGTGACCCAGTTCTTTCAGGCCCTTGGCCAGATATGCCGACGCCTCGGCGTCGTCTTCAATGATCAGAATCCGCAACATCTTCTCCTTTTACAGAAGATCGCTTTCAAAAGGCAAAGAAACCGAGGGAGAAAACACCGGCGGCAGACCCTTCTGAGGATCTGCCGCCG